>JBBRYS010000001.1:0-645863 GCA_038237475.1 Pyrinomonadales bacterium
TACTGAATAATCTCCGTGATCGTGCCGGCGCCCACTGTGCGGCCGCCTTCGCGAATCGCGAACCGTAAACCCTTCTCCATCGCTATCGGCGTGATCAATTCGATGTCCATGGCTACGTTGTCGCCTGGCATCACCATCTCCACGCCTTCCGGCAATGTCGCCACTCCCGTCACGTCCGTGGTCCGGAAGTAGAACTGCGGCCGGTAGCCCGTGAAGAACGGCGTGTGTCGTCCGCCTTCTTCCTTCGTCAGGATGTACGACTCAGCCTTAAACTTCGTGTGCGGCGTGATCGAACCGGGCTTGGCAATGACCTGTCCACGCTCAATGTCCTTACGCTCCACACCTCGCAACAGCAACCCGACGTTGTCACCTGCCGTGCCTTCGTCCAGCAGCTTCTTAAACATCTCCACGCCCGTCACCACCGTCGTGCGCGTGTCGCGGATGCCCACAATCTCTACCTGCTCGTTGACCTTCACCTTGCCGCGCTCCACTCGTCCGGTCGCCACTGTGCCGCGACCCTGAATCGTGAAGATGTCTTCCACCGGCATCAGGAAAGGCTTCTCAATATCCCGCTCGGGCGTGGGTATGAAGCTGTCGACAGCTTCCATCAGCTCATCAATCCCCTTCTCTCCCTCCGCGTCTCCTTCCATCGCCTTCAGCGCTGAACCCTTGATCACCGGTATCGTGTCGCCGGGAAATTCGTACGCCGTCAACAACTCGCGCACTTCCAACTCCACCAACTCCAGCAATTCGGCATCGTCCACCGCATCGCACTTGTTCAGGAACACCACCATCGCCGGCACTCCCACCTGCCGCGCCAGCAGAATGTGCTCGCGCGTCTGCGGCATCGGGCCGTCGGTCGCCGCCACTACCAGTATTGCTCCGTCCATCTGCGCCGCGCCCGTGATCATGTTCTTCACATAGTCGGCGTGCCCAGGACAGTCAACGTGCGCGTAGTGCCGGTTCTTCGTCTCGTATTCCACGTGCGCCGTCGCAATAGTGATACCTCGTGCTTTCTCTTCCGGCGCATTGTCAATCGAGTCAAACGACCGCACCTGGATCTTCGGATTGTGCTTCTGCAGCACCTTCGTGATCGCTGCCGTTAACGTCGTCTTCCCGTGGTCTACGTGCCCGATTGTCCCCACGTTTACGTGCGGCTTCGACCGATCAAATTTTTCCTTTGCCATCTCTTGCTCCTTGTAACGATGAACTCAAAATGATGAACGAAGAAGTCCACTCAACTTCGCTCTTCCGTCTTCATCCTTTACTTTGCCACGCCCTGCACTTTGGCGATTACTTCTTCGGCAACGTTTTTCGGCGCCGCCTCATAGCGTTCGAAATGCATAGTCGAGGTTGCGCGCCCCTGGGTTGCCGAACGCAGGTCAGTTGTATAACCAAACATCTCGGACAACGGTACAAACGAAGTGATTACCTGCGCTCCACCGGGCCGCGGCTCAGTCTTTTCGATCTGGCCACGCCGGCGCATCAGGTCACCATTGACCGCGCCCATGTACTCGTCGGGTGTAACTACCTCAATGCGCATGATGGGCTCGAGCAGCACCGGCTTGGCTTTCCGCACTGCATCCTGGAACGCCAGCGAACCGGCGATATGGAATGAGCGCTCATCCGAGTCGACGTCGTGATAATTACCGAAGACCAGACGCACCTTGATGTCCACCAGCTCGTAACCCGCCAGGAAACCACGCGCCATCGCGTCCTTAATTCCCTGCTCGACAGGCTTGATATATTCTTTCGGAATCGCGCCGCCGGTAATCTTGTTCTCGAACACAAAACCTTCGCCGGGCGCCGGCTCGATTTCCAGTTCCACGTGGCCAAACTGACCTCGGCCACCGGTCTGCTTCTTATAAATTTCCTTGCCGGGAGCTGCCTGAGTAATAGTCTCTCGATAGGCTACCTGCGGCTTGCCGACATTAGCTTCGACCCCAAATTCGCGCTTCATGCGATCCACAATGATTTCAAGGTGCAGCTCGCCCATGCCGGCGATAATCGTCTGGCCGGTTTCCTGGTCAGTTGAAACATTGAAGGAGGGATCTTCCTGGGCCAGGCGATTCAACGCGAGGCCGAGCTTGTCCTGATCCTGACGCGTCTTGGGCTCAACTGCGACCCGAATCACGGGCGCCGGGAACTCCATGCGCTCGAGGATGATCGGCTTGTTGTCATCACACACGGTGTCACCCGTTGTGACCTGCTTCATGCCGCCGATAGCGATGATTTCACCGGCACTTGCCTCGTCGATATCTTCGCGTTTGTTGGCGTGCATGCGCATCAGCCGGCCCACGCGTTCCTTGGAATCCTTGGTCGGGTTGTAGGCATAAGAGCCTGCGCGAATCGTGCCGCTGTAAATACGGACAAAAGACAACTGGCCCAAATGCTTGTCGGCCATGATCTTGAACACCAGACCGGAGAATGGCGCCGAGGAATCTGGCGGACGAGCTTCGGTCTCTCCGTTTCTCGGATTCAGACCCTCAACCGGAGGTACATCCAGCGGCGACGGCAGGAAGTCGACGACCGCGTCCAGCAGAGTCTGCACACCCTTGTTCTTGAAAGCCGAGCCCGTTACCACCGGCACGAGTTTTAATTCCAGCGTTCCCTTGCGCAGGGCCTGTCGAATTTCGTCCTCGCTAATAGGTTCGGCCTCAACATACTTATGCATCAGGTCGTCATCGACCGACGCAACGGCCTCAATCAGTTTTTCGCGCGCTACGGCGGCGGCCTCCGAGAGGTCTGCGGGAATCTCAACTGTCTCGTACTCGGACCCTTTGCTTTCGTCGTTCCAGACGAGGGCCTTCATCGATATTAGGTCAATGACGCCTTTGAAGTCGCTTTCGAGACCGATTGGAATCTGAATAGCGACCGGATTGGCGCCGAGGCGAGTAATGATGGAGTCAAAGGAGCGATCAAAGGAGGCGCCGGCGCGATCCAGTTTATTAATAAAGCAGATACGCGGTACGCCGTATTTATCAGCCTGACGCCAGACCGTTTCCGATTGCGGCTCAACCCCGGCCACACCGTCAAACACCGCCACGGCACCATCGAGAACTCGCAGCGAGCGCTCAACTTCCATCGTAAAATCAACGTGGCCAGGGGTATCGATGATATTAATGCGGTGGTCGACGCCGTTTCGTTCCCAGAAACAGGTGGTCGCAGCGCTGGTAATAGTAATACCGCGCTCCTGCTCCTGCTCCATCCAGTCCATGATCGCCGTGCCCTCATGCACTTCGCCTATCTTGTGCGTGATGCCCGTGTAATAAAGGACGCGTTCAGTAGTCGTCGTCTTACCGGCATCGATGTGCGCCATGATGCCGATATTCCGAAACTTGCTTAAATCGTGCTTAGCCATACTAGAAACCGTGAACAGAAACGTCTTTGCTACCACTTGTAATGGGCGAACGCCTTGTTGGCGTCTGCCATGCGGTGCGTATCTTCCTTCTTCTTAACGGAATTGCCTCGATTGTTCGCCGCATCCAAAATCTCGCCGGCGAGCCGATCCATCATCGTCTTTTCACCACGACCGCGTGCGTACAGGACGATCCAGCGAATCGCCAACGCGCCGCGACGCTCCTGGTGAACCTCGATGGGCACCTGATAGGTTGAGCCGCCAACGCGCCGCGACTTAACTTCAACTGTCGGCTTGGTGTTATCGATGGCACGCTTGAAAACTTTGAGCGGCTCTTCACCGGTCTTTTCACCAATTTGCAGCATAGCGCCGTAAAAAATTCCTTCGGCGACTGACTTCTTTCCACCCCACATCACGCCGTTAATGAACTTCGTCACCAGGGCGCTGTTGTAGATTGGATCCGGCAGCACTTCGCGTCTTTGGGCAATTCTTCGTCTTGGCATAGGTTACTTTTTGACCACAGACCAATCGGCTATTTAACGAAACGGACGGGGTCTATGGATTACCGTCCGGCGTCTCTCAACTATTTCTTGCCCGAACTTGCCTTGGGCCGCTTGGCCCCATATTTCGATCGGCCCTGCTTGCGGTCGGATACACCCACTGAATCGAGCGTGCCGCGGATAACGTGGTATCGCACACCCGGCAAATCCTTCACACGGCCGCCTCGAATGAGCACGATCGAGTGCTCCTGGAGATTGTGTCCCACGCCTGGAATATAGGTGGTCACTTCAATGCCGTTAGTCAGCCGTACACGGGCTACCTTGCGCAGCGCCGAATTTGGCTTCTTGGGAGTTTGTGTATAAACACGAGTGCAAACACCGCGTTTTTGAGGCGAACTCTGCAACGCCGGGCTCGCGGTTTTGTACTTAACGTTTTCGCGTCCCTTACGAATGAGCTGATTAATAGTCGGCACGTTTTCCTCTTCCCTGCAATTGGCCTGCGACAGAGCGCAAAACGGCGCTACCTGCCTCTTTCCGGAACGTTTTCTAAAAGCATGCGAAATACCCTTGGGGAATCCGCTCGTCCGGCAGTCAGCGCAGGAGGCTGCCCTGCTACTAAGTTGTAATTAGGGACGTTCTGAATTCTTATCCGGTGTGGATCGTGGCTTCCCTTAAGCCGAAACTTTTCTGTGGCGTCGCATCATCGACGGGCCGTAAAGCCTTGTATCGCGAGCAAACGCTGGAGCCACCTGAATTCAGGCAGCGGCGGTTGCCGTTACGCCACAATAAATGTCAAACGACTGTCATAAAAACCAGCCGGGCAACGCCTCCACACCGACAGAACCTACTGGACGTTGCACAGTTGACTTCAGACGCTTAGTCCGAAACGGCAGACTATAATGGTCGGGACTTAAACTGTCAAGCGCACCTGGGGCGGAAGCCGCGAGCGGAATTCCTGGCTGGCTCTGGACTGTCTAAAAGATCGACTTTATCAAATAGACCACTCCCCACACGAGCGCCGCCAACAGCAGTACGACCAGAAAGCCGGAGCCAATCATTATCAGCTTGAACTTCCGGTAGCGGCCTTCATCGGGGGGTGAAAGCGTACCCTGCGGAAAGTATGGTGGTGGTCTATCGGTTGCCATATTCGGGTGCAGTGTGTCATCAGACAGCTCACGCCGCAAGTTGGCCCCGGCTTTTACGGGGTCTTCACAGGGGTCGCGCCTGATCCTCCGCCACCTTCTTCCTGTTTCTTCTGCGCATCTTCTTTCTTTGCCTGGTCTGACTGATATTTTCTCGCCGTCTTAATCCGGTTCATTCCCTCGCGGGCCTCAGTCAGCGCATCCTGAGCTCGATAATTTTCAGGATCGATCTCCAGACACTTTTGGAAGGCCGCCGCCGCTTCGTTATATTGAGCCAGGCGGGTGAGCGATGTTCCCAGATCGTAATAAATATCAGCGTCGTCAGTTTTCAAACGCGTGGCTTGGCGATATTCCCGCACTGCTTCTGTGTGTATGTGAAGGCCGGCGTAGCTTTGACCCATATTGTAATGAGCCTCAGCGTCCTTTGGATTCGCAACCAGGTACTTCTTGTAATGCTCAATCGCCTTCTTATAAGCGTCTTCTGCTTCCTGTTGCTCTCCTAATGCATCGTGAGCCAGTCCCAGGCGAAAATATGCTTCGGCGAAATCGGGATCCGACTTGGTCGCCTTCAGAAAAGCCTCAGCCGCCTGAGCGTCCTGATCTTTCTTATAGAGCTCCTTACCTTGCTCGAGGAAAACACGGGCCTGGGCCGGATCAGGAGCGCCAGCCAGACTCTTGTCGGATGACGATGAGTTTTGCGCATTCTCTTTCGAAACGGGGTTCCTGTGGCAGGCTACACCCAATATCAGGCAGCCGATGATCACGATTAAAATAGATCGCATCGAATTGCTTCCCTCACCAGGCGTCGGTCTGTGTAAAACTGCAATCAGTTTTCTCGCAAAGTACGGGGGATGGAAATTGCGCACTCAGAAGTCGGGTTAGCAAAGACTATCTACTGCAAATGTTCCGGGGAGTCAAACTCAATTGCAGGCCTGCCCCAACGGTAGCAGGTCGGGCCTCTCTTACACAGACGGCGTGACCGGTTGTAAAACCACTACAAGGTGAGAAGGATTCTAATGGTCAAACAGGACTGCCGGCCGAACGTTAATTGGAATAGTTATGGAAATGCGGGCGGATTATCCTTTTCCCCACTAAGACCTGCTCCTTCTTAAGGTGCGCGACGGCATTTTGCCGCTGCGGTTTCAGCAGACCAACTCAGAATGTACAGGAGTCGCGATGTCGAAAACTCATTGCCGTCCAATTGCTCTGGTCCTTTCAATTGCCCTGATCGGATTGATGCTGCTTGTCCCCGAAGTACTGGCGAAAAAGCCAAAGAAAGACAAGAGAAAAGCCAACGCTGATTATGTCTATCGGGCGCCATCCATTTCGCTGAATGCCTCGCCCACGGTGGTAACGGCATGTGAGGGCGAACCGGCCCGGGTGAAACTGGACGCGCGTGCCAGCTTTCCCAGCGGCGCCAGCCCCCGATATCACTGGTCTGCCAACGGCGGGCGCATTGACGGCGACGGCGCGACTACCGAATGGGATTTATCCGGCGTCAAACCCGGCTATTACAGAGCATCTCTTGAAGTCGACAACGGTCTGACGGAAGAATGCCTCGCCTTTTCATCGGTTATGGTTTTGGTCAAGTGCACACCGCCGGCTTGTCCCAACATCATGATCTCCTGTCCCGACAAGGTCGACATCAACCAGCCTTTGACCTTCTGCGTCAACACAGCGGGTGGATCGCCCGGTGTCAAACCTGTCTATCAGTGGGAAGTTTCTGCCGGCACAATCATTTCAGGCGAAGGCACAAACTGCATTACGGTCGACACTACCGGTCTTGCCGGTCAATCGGTACGGGCTACTTTAAACATGCCCGGTTACAATTTGAATTGCTCAGCCAGCTGCACAGTTCAGATTCCAAACGAACTGCCGAAGTGCCGCAAGTTCGACGAGTATTCAAAGATCACTCGCAATGACGAAAAGGCCCGACTCGACAACTATGGCATCGAGTTACAGAACGATCCGAATTCCACCGCCTACGTTGTGGTTTATCCGGGACGCAGCGGCAAGCCGGGCGAAGTCCAGCAGCGCTCAACCAGAGTCGTTGATTACCTGGCTAACTCTCGCGGCATAGACAAACAGCGCATCACGGTGATTGTTGGCCCAACTCGCGATGACGTTATGGTCGAGCTTTGGGTTTGCCCGCAAGGTGCAAAACCACCTCGCTCGATTGGCATGCCTTGATCGATTGTTTCCACACGAAACACGACTGCCGGCGTAGGTTTGCCTACGTCGGCAGTTTTTTTGCCCAACTCTCTTCAACCTTTTGGCGAGTCGACGCGTCTCAATTGCGACCATCCATATCACCGGGCAAAGAGGTAGGGATGGTTACTCGATAAGGATAGGCGTCGCGTCTGGCAAGATGCGACGCCTATTTGTGTGAAACGTCTTGTTTGTGTCGGTAACGTTGTAGTATCCTCTGCTCCCCCCATTATGTATCGAGATGCGGTGCTTGAGTGGTTGCCAACACTTAAGCGCTTTTGAGCTTGAATTTTCTTTGCCTGGCGCTTGAGATCAGAGTCTCGAGAGCTTCGAGCTGCGCTCGTAATGAAGAAACTTATTTTTTTCCTACTGCATGCCGCAGGTGCCACCCGAATCAGTGCCTGGTGGTTTCGCAAGCGAACAATCTTTCTCTGCTTTCACGGTGTGACAAAGCGGCCACAGCGCGGCGCTGAAGATTCCAAGGGATTACACATCAATGAGCAACGCTTTGCCCGGCACCTGGATTTTCTGCAAGAGCACTACCGTGTAGTAACACTTCATGATTTTATAAGAGCCCAACGGCAGGGCAATCCGCTCCCGCACTACTCCGTTGTCTTGACGTTTGATGACGGCTTTCGAAACTTTCTTACCGTTGCCGCTCCGATGCTGGCGCAGCGGCGAATGCCGGCTACAGTTTTTTTGATTACCGATCGAGCTGGCGAAGTATCTGAGGCACCTGGTACGGAATGGACAGCGGACGATGATCGCTGCCACCTCTCATGGGAAGAAGCCAAGCTGCTGCAGCAGACACACGACGTTCAGTTCGGGTCCCACACGTGTTCACATCCAGCGCTCCTGACGTTAACTCAGTCAGAAGGCAAGCACGAACTCCAGCACTCTCTCAACGATCTAATAAACAACCTGGAAGTCGACATCCCAACGCTGTCATATCCCAAAGGTCAATACTCAACCCTGCTGGCCACGACTGCACGGGAAGTCGGATACGCCTGTGCGGTAACAACCGATCGTGGCCCTAACGAATTGCATCACGACTTGTTTACGCTCGGTCGCACACTGATTGGCGATTTTGATGACGAGGCATCCTTTGCTGTGCGAGTCTCGGGGCTGGGGTGGGCCCTCGTGAAACTTTTCAGATCGTTCCCCTCTTTCAGATCCCGCGGGATCGTTCCTCAGCCGGCTACAGTCGAGACTACTTCCGATCGATCTGCCCAGGTGTCCGAGGTTTACGAAGTTCCAAACTAAGCGTGCCGGCGTTCCTTATATGATCGCTTACCGGAAAAAATTCATCCGGATTGTGGAGTGCTGGAACGGAGAAAATGTTAAGCCGGCAAGCGCTGACTTGATACGAAGATTTCAGCAAACCCAGCCCCTCCCAGGTATGTTTTGTCGCGAGTTTCACACCGTCTTAATAGATCTCAATCAGGATTCGACGAAACTGTTTGCACAACTGAAGCGCGGGACGCGCTACGAAATCACGCGCGCCCGGGAACGTGACGCACTCGTCTACGGCTGGTGGGATGGAAAGGACTTTGCAAGCCTGGTCGAATTTCAGGACTATGCGGATGAATTCCTGCAACAAAAGCGACAACCCAAATTGGATCGGGCGTGGCTCTCGTTACTTGCCGACGCCGGACTGCTCGAACTAACACACATAGCGGATGGTACGGGCCACAAACTCGTTTGGCATGCCTATCATCGGAGCGACAACCGCGCGACATTGCTGTACTCAGCATCCGTCTTTCGTGACGGATTAACTCCTAAATTTCGCGCACTGATTGGCAGAGCTAATCGCTATCACCACTGGCAAGACATGCTACACCTGAAGGCTCGTGGTTCGGCGACCTACGACTTTGGTGGCTGGTACCACGGGACAGATGACATAGAGCGGCTCAGCATAAATAGATTTAAAGAACAGTTTGGCGGCACCGTGGTCAGGAATTATATTTGCGAACAGGCATTGACCTGGAGAGGCAAGTTATTTCTGCAGTTGCGAACGAGACTTCTCGGTAATGCCATTTGATCAATTGGAGCGGAATGCACCGGTTAAAACAGTCGGTTGAGAATAACCTTCACTGAACCCGGCAGGGCTGGAGCAAGCGTTAACCATTAGAAACCTATGAGTACCACGCAGGCGCAAATTGCTGATCTGAATAAGCGGAGCTATGCGAATGGGAGAGTCGTAAACTGGTACAGTGAGCTTGAGTTCCTTCATCCGAGCGAAGCGGTAATCCTCCGGGATCTGCTCCCGCAAATTAGAAATAAGCGGCTCCTGGACATCGGCATCGGAGGTGGGCGGACCACAAAATACCTGCTTGAGATCAGCAGCGACTACACCGGCATTGACTACACTCCCGCCTGCATCGAAGCCGCGAAGAAAAAGTATCCAGCCGCTAATCTTCTCAACTGCGACGCGCGCGATTTGGGTCGCTTCAGCGCGGGCGATTTTAGCTTCGTCTTATTTTCCCTGAACGGCATTGATTACGTCTGCCATGAAGATCGTTTGCAGATCCTTGGTGAAATTCATCGCGTTCTGCAGCCGGGAGGTTATTTCGCGTTCTCGACCCACAACCGCGATTACCGTGACTTCAATAAACTGCCGTGGCAGGCAGGTGTTCCGGTCAGTGTCAACTTGCTCAAGAATTGCGTTTATACGCTCGCCTTCCTGCCCAGGCATCTACTGATGCGAAAACATGAAGTGCATGCAGACGACTATTCAATCATCAACGACAACGCGCACGGCTTTTCATTGCTCACCTACAATATTGGTGTCGCCGGACAAAACAAACAGTTGGAATCGTCTGGTTTTATCGCGGTGGCAGCTTATGACATGCATGGAAAACTCGTGACCGAGGATCGTGATTCAGCCTGGACTTACTACCTGGCGCAGAAACCTCTTTAAGGGGGAAGTCACCAAAACTAAGCCAACGCAGATCGCAGCATCGTTATCGCGAGCTACCGCATCAGTCGCAACTTATCCCTCACGAGCCAATTCATGGCACCGAGAAAAGTAGCTGCGTCCAGAACCAGAAAGATCGGCAGCAGCACGAACAGCCGGCGGAGATTTCGGCCGGGATTTGCGGGATACCTGTTTCGATTTCGCCAGAGGGCTACGACCGCTCGTCCCATCAATAACGAAATCACGAGCAACGCCACCACCAACAGCCAGCCGCCGGTGAACGAGGCGATCACAAAAGAAATAACCAGCAGGATAAGGTACCGCAGCAGAATTGCCGCCTGCCACTCTCTCCACAAGCCTGCCGCAAGATTGTTTCTTGAATAAGTCACAAAGCGCGCGAAGGTCAGGCCAATGGTCGGTTGCATCGTCCACCGCACCAGTGCTTGAGGAGCATAACTAATCTTGACATTATGCTTTTCGAGTTCGCTGATGAAAAGATGATCCTCGGCCGAGCGCAGATTCTCACGGAATCCTCCCACGACTTCCCAGGCTGAGCGGCGCAGCAACGATGAAAAGATTGCCCTGCCGCGCTTTACCTCTTCAAGGTTGTTACGATTTGGAACATACGCGTAAGCGATGGCCGCGCACTCTGTGAAGAAGGTGTCGGTGACGGGTTCCCAGCTGCCAAAAATCATGTCGGCATCGTCATGCTCAGCCGCACACTGGGCAAGTTGAGCTAACCAGTCCGCGGCCGGCAGGACGCCGGCATCGATAAATGCCAGCCACTCATGCGAAGCGTTGCGCGCTGCGACATTACGCCCACGGCCAGGCAAGGCCATGACTTCACGAAAGAGACAAATGGAAGGATGCCGTCGAGCGTATTCCGCAACCAATTCCGGAGTGGCATCGATGGAGCCCCCATCCGTAATCAGAATTTCAGCGGGCGGCAGCGATTGTGCCAGCAAAGCATCGAGTAAAGGTTGGATGGACTCGGCCTCATTGCGAACAGGAATGACGACGCTGATTTTCATCGGAGGTTCCGAAAGGCAAACTATCGGCTTATCCTCCAGGTCAGGATTACCCTGAAAATAATTTTGGGCGGCGTCGGCGATCTCAAAATGGGCCGATTGTACGCGAATCTTGCGCAACAATCATGAGTATTGAAGCTGCTGGTTACATGTGATGATCCGGCCATGGAACAGCCGGGCTAGTTGCATCGGCGAAAGCGGCTGCCACAGCTGGACCGATCACATAGTTATTGAAAATAGCCTTCCTTACTGGCGACTCTCCAGCAAAGGCCTTGCGAAACTCCTCCAGGTTAATTGATTTCCGAGTTTGATCGAGGCTCTCGCCAGCATGAACGGCAGCTTCAACCTGCTCTTTAATTACAACGAAAAGCCGCGCCATTAATTTCAGATAAGAGTCGTCATGCAGCACCGGTCCATGGCCAGGAATAATCGTCGAAGCGTGCAGTGCCATCACCTTAGCAAGCGTCATACTCCAGTCCGCGGGATGCGACTGTGGATTACCAACATAAGGCACCGGCCAGATAACCAGGTCTCCGGTAATGACAATTCCTTCTTTAGGAAGGTGAACGACGATGTCCCCACTCGTGTGACCTCGCCCCAGGTAACGAATATCGATGATGCGATGGCCACGATAGATCGTCAGACGCTCTTCAAGCGTGATCGTTGGCAGAACGATTTCCACGCCAGGATTTTCAGCCAGGTAGCGTTCCGCAATCTTGAGATCGCTTGCATAAGTCGCCCGTTCTTCCTCGCTCAATGGTTCGCCGTTGGACTTCTTGTTTTTGGCCAGGAGCTCACGCAGGAAGGCGATGAAGCCGGGATAGCCATCGGGCGCCATCGCCAGCTTGCGGTTTGCTAAACCGGTAGCGGGCAGGTACTCACGTGTTCGTGCATGCGCGATAAACTCGACTCCGGGAAAAGCATCGCGGTAGACCTGGTTGCCCATGATGTGATCGTCGTGCCAGTGAGTATTGATGACATAGCGCACGGGTTTTGCAGTTAGCTTGCGCAAGGCCGACAGCTCTTCCTTTGCGGTGCCAGGTGTCAGCGTCGTATCCACCACGATCACATCCTGATCGTTAATGATGAAAACGCTGTTGGCGTTCACCGTTAATCCCGGCAGTTCTTTGCGAATGGCCGCATAAACACCTTCGGCCACTTTGATCAATTCGAATTGAGGCGATTGGGCGAAAGCGGTAAACTGCGCCAATAAAACAAGGACAATCAGGTAAAGGGAACGTGCGAAGGTTGCGGGCATGTGGATGTTACGCACGAAAGTCGCAGTAAGTTCTCAGCTGAAATTTTACGTAGCTGCGAACGGTTTATTGGAAGAGGAAGGCCGGTTGGGCAACTCGAATCAGGTAGAGGCTGGTCGATAGTGGCTCACCTATTGCTTTGAGTCGTCGCGTGGTTCTTGACTCTGCGACCTCTGAAATAATAAGACGCTATGCTCTGACGCTTTACGGTAAAGCTACGAATCGCCGCATAAAAAGGGAGGCGCGACCGTGTCCAAGATGAAATCAACCCGACTATTCCTTCTGCTGATCATCATTCTGTTTGGCTGCCCATCGCTCAGCCCGGCGCAGAAAAAAGAAAAGAAAGTGCGCACGGGAACGCCAGTCCTCTGGCGCGAACCGGTGGCATTCGAGACTCGTAACCTGCTGACTGGCTCCGGTGGAGACGCGATGAAGCCGGACGTCACGCAGGTGACCTTTATCAAGGACGAAACCGGCGGCCATTCCAAAAAGTTTCGCGTGCGCGACGCCGCCGGCAATATCTGGATAGCCAAGGTCGGCGCTGAAGCGCAAAGCGAGACCTCATCCAACCGCCTGGTCTGGGCCGTCGGTTACGAGTCCGAGATGGTTTACCTCGTGCCGCGACTGACCGTTGCTGGCAAGGGCACTTTTGAGAATGTGCGTCTGGAAGGCAGGCCGAAAAATATCAAGCGCGAGGACGAGTGGAGTTGGGCCGATAACCCTTTCAAAGGAAGTCATGAACTACAGGGTCTCAAGATCATGATGTTGTTAATCAACAACTGGGACATGAAAGATTCAAACAATCAAATCCTGTGGACAAAAAACGAATCAACCGGGCAATCAGAGTTGCTTTACATCATCAGTGATCTCGGCGCCACGTTGGGTAAGACAGGAGGCATTTTTTCGCGTAGCCGCAACGATCCGTCGGACTTCGTCAAGACTGAGTTCATCAAGGGCGTCAAGGGCAACGTGATCGAGTTTAAGTACAGCGGCAAGAACCCGTCGCTATTTGAAGGGATTACGCTGGACGATGCGCATTGGATTGCGAACTGGCTGGGCAAGCTCAGCGACGAACAATTGAGAGACGCTTTTCGCGCCGGCAACTACAGCGATTCGGAGGTCAACGCCATGGCCAGGGCGACCCGGGAACGAATCGATTTGCTGGTCCACCTGACGCAATAACTTCGAACCTCGGCTCATAAAGAAGCCAGATCAGGCAATTCAAATAGGTAAGCATTTACGCCACTTGTCTGCACTACCTGATCTGGCTCTTGTCATCCAACGCCCAAATCTTCCGGGCGATCAGTCTTCGATTACTGCGGGCATTCGGCGTTCGAATGAGTTACCACCGAACTGAATCGACTTTGATATTCGGTGGAAGTTGTAAACGAACAGACCATGGCGCTCTGTTGAGTCAGCGATCGCAGCGGAGCGCTGTCGACCTTCCCCAGCCAGAATAAAAATCCGCCAATGTCTGAATTGCGTCGCAGGTAGCCAAAGTACTGCGAAGCTACGAACGAACGGTTGTATTCAGCGTCGACGAACGCGCGGTTGTTAATACCGCCGTTCCCTCCCGCCAAATCGTCATTAGCCAAGCGGTAGATGATTGCGCCGCGCGTTCCAAGTGCCAGCAACGCGGTTTTCTGGCTGCTTAAATCGGCGCCGTCCGCAGCTTGAATATTCGCAACGATAGCGTCAACGAATTGACTCAACGTTTGGTTGGCGGGGTATTTCGTCAGGAACTCGGACCGGGTGACAAAATCGTTTGCCAGCGCCTGTTGATCCTGAGCCAGATTCGCACTGCCGATCAGCGTAGCGCGATCTTTAGAGAAGGCTGCATAGCTGGGTAATTTCAGCGCTTCAGTTTGTTGTGCGCCTGACACCGCAGGGTTGCTTGCGTCCGGATTGGGGAACGGTTGCGTGTTGCCGTACGCCGCTCGTGACAAGCGGAAGACATAAGCTGCCGTTTGTTGATACTCCAATTCGAAGAAGAACGCGTTGCTGACGATGATCTTACGGCTGCGGATACAAGCCTGATCCATACCGCAGGAGGTTATCTGTCCGGTCCAGTAGGTGAACCCACCCGGATCAGGCACGCGACTGAGAAAGTCATAGTAATGCTGCCTGACGAAGAAGTTGGCATCAGCATTATCAAGTGGGTTGGTGGTCGGATTTGCCGGGCTATTATTGTTGATTGTTAAAATCGCACTACTGGGAGTGTCGAGCAATCCCCCGGTAGCTGAGTTGAGTTCCAGATTGACGGTGCGAGAGCCAGGATACAAATTGTCGACGAGCAGAATTCGTATCGGCTTAGTTGTCTCACCGGCGGCAAAATTGATAGTGCGCGAAGTGATGATATAATCCCGCGACTGCCGGGCAGTGCCGTCACTGGTGACCAAACGAACGGAAGCTGCGTTTGCAGTATCGCCCGTGCGCATTACATTAATCGTCGCCTGCAAATCTGACGAATTGGCGGTGTAGGTTGCTGCGTCCAGCTTGAGCGCTGTATTACTGACAGCCAACTGGTAGGCGCCACGCCCATAGGTTCCCGCCTGGATGGTCCCGTTATTGCTCGCCACCAACTTCATAACCACCACCGGAGGCAAACCATTATTAAAGGTCGCCCAGGTGTTGCCGCCAGCGGTCGAGACAAAGACACCGATGTCAGTGCCTGCGTAAAGCGTATTCGCATTCTGCGGATCCACCAGCAGACAGTTAGTGGGAATGTTCGGCAGGTTGCCGCTAATGTCGGTCCAGCCGGCACCGGTATTAGTCGTCTTGAAAATGTGACCGGTGCCGAAGCCTGAGACGGTGACATACGCCGTCGCCGGATCAGTAGCGCTGACAGTAATGTCCGAAATATTTCGATTAGGCAGTCCCGCAGTTACGTTTGTCCAGGCGACACCTTCGTTGGTGCTTACCTGAACATTGCCTTCACTCGAGCCGACATAAATCGTATTGGTATTCGACCGCGCTACGCCAATGGCGCTAATCGTGTCCGTGCCGCCTTTGGTGACGTCGGTAGTGCCGCCCGGCGCTGTCCAGGTAGTGCCGTTATTATTTGAGATAAAAAGTTTCCAGCTTCCGAAGTAGAGTCTCGAGTTCACTCTATTGCCGTTGAACGGGGGATAGAAGAGGATGCGAGCTCCGTCTGCCGGCTCGCCAAAGATTCCGTTGTTGCCTATTTCGATGTCACGGGTCGCGCCAAAGGCGGTAAAGCGAGTGATCGATCCATAGGTGTAAGTCGAGTACACCGTGCTCGGCGTCAGCGGATCCACGACGAAGTTTCCGCCGTCACCGCCATCAACCTCGAGCCACTGAGTTGAACCGACCTGACGCCGCAGCGCTCCATTGTCCTGAGTGCCGCCGTAGGAACGGGTTGGGTCAGTAGGGTCGACTGCGTAACCGTTAAACTCGATGATCGAAAGCGCGTTGTTCAGCGATTGAATCGTGGTTCCACCGTTGGTTGACTTGAACAATCCGCCATCGTTCCCGATGTAGACTGTGTTCGAATCATTCGGGGCAAATGCCAAAGTCTGCTGGTCCGGATGTGTCGTCGCCGCGGCCGGGGTAAAGTCCTGGAAGGTCGGGGCCTCGAAATTCCCCACGATGTTCGTGAAGGAAACTCCTCCATTCGTGCTTTTAAAAATGTCACGCGAGCCGATATAGATCGTACTGGCATCCGTTGGGCTGACCACGATGTAAGTGTTGTAATTGAACTGGCCGCCATCAATATCAGCGCGCACACCAACATTGCTCCAGGTCGTGCCGCCGTCGTTGCTGACTTCGACGCGTAGCTGACGTGGACCGCCGTTCGTGCCTCCCTGGTAGGCATAGACCTTCTGGGCGTTCGCCGCTGTTACTGCGACGCGAATGTCGGAAGTAGCCTGGAACGGTGCGGTGTACACGAGGTTCCAGGTTTGGCCGCCATTGGTAGAACGATAGATGCCGGCCGGTGTCCCTGCATTCGCGGGACTGACTGATGTAGCCGTGAGGAACAGAGTCTGTGCGTTACCCGGCTGAATCGCCATGTTGCGGAATAGACCCGAGAAGGTCTTTGTCCAGGTGACGCCGCCATCGATCGAGCGATAAAAACCGCCCTCCGTTTCAGCATCGGTGGAAATGTCCTTCACACGGTGCTGCACGGCGTACACGATATTAGGATTAGAAGGATCCACCGCCACCTGGCGAATAGAGCCGAACGTGGGAAGTGTATTGTCGCTAACACGCGCCCAACTCTGTCCACCGTTGGTCGATTTGAGAACGCCTACGCCAAAGTAACCGCGATTGCCTTCCTCGCCTGCGCCAGCATAAACAATCTGCGAATTACTGGGTGCTATAGCTATCGAACCGATGGAGATATCTGAGATGTTATCCGAGACCGGAGAAAAATTCGTAGCGCCATCAACCGAACGCCAGATACCGCCTTTCGGACTTCCCACGAGAATTAATTGCGTATTATTGGGCGAGATTGCGATGGCGCTAATGCGTCCTCCGGTCAAACCCCACTGATTTAAGAATGCCCCGGCAGTCGGTACCGGGCCGATCGGCTGCCAACTCTGCGACAGCAGTTGCGCCGGCAGAAGCTCGTTGCGTCGGATTTTGGAAGCACTATCGAACGCGCTGCGACGCGCGTCTTGCGGAATTGAATCAAAAGGATAAGCGCGCTGCCAGTAAAACCAGTTCTCACGGCCTTCGACGTCTTCGATCCTTGACTCCAAATATTTAGGCGACTGAGTAGTCTTTGATTTCGACGCGCGATCTTCCCGTGCGCCGATCCGGGGGGAGTTAGATTGTTTGACGCTCCGTGGGGCGGAACGCTTCTTTCGAGACTGGGCCAGTGTGGTAAAGACGCCGGCACTCAACGCCATCACTAACAGCGTCACGAGATAGATCTTGACACGTACGGTGGACAACCGAAGCATTTAGTATCCTCCAATTTGTTTTTGTTGAATTGATTTCCGGGCTCGCGAAATGTTGGGTGTCGACCATCCCCCGTCCGGGCGTGGCTGGTGGTCTAACCTGATGTGGCGCTAAGGATAAGCGTGCGGCAAACTACTGTCAAGCAAGTGCGATAACGCCGTAGCGGAGCGCGCAATTCTCCAATACACTCCGGCATTTCAAGTATCCTCAAAATATAGACGGCGGTCCACCACGTGGGCTAGCCACTTCGTGTTAAGCTCGTTATCGTGAAGTGGAACTAGAACTAAAGGAATACGATTGGCAGAATCGCGATGACGAGGGAGGGATTATTTTTGCGTTACGCATTTTTGAGAACTTCTAAAAGTCTGGTGGCGACCATCGCGGTTTTAGTTTCATTGGCGGCTGGTGGGGTCGCGGTCACCAGATCTGGAAAACGAATCACTGCGGGAAAATGGAACGGCAACCACGTGAATCTCACAGTCACACCGGAGGGGCTCGATTTCGAGTTCGATTGCGCCAGCGGTTCCGCCAAGGGGCAACCTTCGCTCGACTGTAACCACAAATTTAAACTATCGGGTACCTATGCCAGTCAGTCCGGATCCTCGTCTGCCCCCGGCGAATCACGTCCTGCGGAATATTCAGGCTCGGTGAAAGACAAGTCCATGACTCTGGAAGTGCGCTTTACCGATACCAATCTATTAGTCGGAACCTACCAACTCGGTTTCGGGCCCCATCGACGTCTCAATAAATGTCCGGTCAGCCGCCCGTAAGCTCGGGCGAAATCACCCAAGCTCCGCTGCAGTGAGTTACAACGTTGGCGAACTCAAGTCTCGAAAAGCGATTAGGTCATCGCATCTTCGGCGCGCTGCAAGGGCGCCACCACCGCTACGAAGTCCTCGCCAAAGCGGTGCGCGTACTGCTCCAATAATTCCGTCACTCGTTCCAATTTCGGCGAGCTGACAATCAGCCCTGCATGATGCTGCTTCTTCACTCGATAAACGATTTCGGGATCGTCATAAGCGCCCGTGTCAGGCCACTCCTGCCGCGCCAGCGAAAGGACAATCCCCGCATAGTCTTTCCGGGGTTTCTCTCGCTTTGGCGGTGTGCCCTCCTCCCCCGCGATTTCCAATTGCGCCCACTCACGCCAGAGATTCACGCCTGAAGCCGCCTCCAGAACGTCGGCGATGTATGCGCCGCCGACCCGCGAGGCAATTTCAAGAAAATAAAATTTGCCGTCCGCCTCGCTCTTGATAAATTCGGCGTGCGAGACGCCATTGCGCAGTCCCAGGCCTTTAATCAGTTTGAGATTGGTGCTGAATAATTTTCGCTGATCCGTCGAGCCGTGCGCGATCGTGTGCGAGATATAAGCGCCGCCGCCATGCGCAACTTGCATTGGTGGCCGGCCATAGCGATTGGCGGCAGCGAATACGACCCGGCCGCGCCGCACAATTGAATCAACATGGAAGACTTCGCCGGGGACAAATCGCGCCAGAAAGTAGTAAGAGGCCCGCTCATTCAGACGCTCGCGAGCGTTCATCTCCTCGATCACGTTGAAGACCTCGGCCCGACTCTCGACCCTGCGCATACCGATCGCGGAAGCGTCCGAACGCGGTTTTATGATCCACGGCGGCGGTACCTCGGCCATAAATTGCTCGAGTTCCTCGCGATTTATCAGCGCTGCAAAATCCGGCACTGTGATCCCCGCCGCTTTCGCTTTGTGACTCATGGGCAATTTGTCGCGAAAGATGTTGGCGTTTGAACTGCTGAAACCAGGCAGGCAAAGATGCTCGCGCAGCAGGGCCGCGAGGACGATATCAAATTCTTCCAGCGCTACAACGCGATCAATTTTGGATTGGAGCGATATGTGGCGCATGAGATCGATAAAGATCTCGTTCGTGGCATCGTTGGGTACTGCGAACAATTCATCGATGCAGTCACGGGGCCAGTCTTCCTCCAGCATTCGCTCTTTGGTTACAACGATGACCCGACAACCCTGGCGCTTGCATTCGCGGATGAACGCAGCTCCTTTGAAAAAGGTGATCAGGCATACCACGGTAAGCGGGCGTGATTCATTTTTCGTCATGAGACATTCTGCGCAACAGACTGCCAGCCTGTTTGCTCACCTGACTGGATTGATTGAAGGGATACCGGTTGCAGACTGGCAGCCTGCCGTACGAGCTATGCAATATATACTTTTTGCGCGGCTCAGGTCACTCCTGATAAGGTAAGGCTCGCGCCTGGTCCCGTGAATTTCAATTTGTCGTTATGCAGGGGCCGATGAACCTGGTCAGAACGCGATTCGTTCGCGAGAGCGCAAACAAAACAATCCTGCTAGCTCGTGCAGAGCACCTGGCCACCAGAAAGTCTCAGTTGGCCTGTGCTTATCTTCAAACCTCAGCGATGAGAAACCGAGGTTGTCGGACACTTAACCCGGATACCTAATATGATCTTTCGTGGCCCCTTCCCCGATGTGACGATCCCAGATGTCTCGCTGCCTGCCTTCGTCCTGCGACAGGCTCGGGAACTGGGCGATAAACCCGCACTCATCGAGGGTGCCAGTGGACGAATCGTAACTTATGCTGAATTGGTCCGCTCGGTGAATCGGGTGGCGGCCAGTCTCGCGGCGCGTGGTTTCAAGAAGGGCGACGTTTTCGGTATCCTCAGTCCAAACCTGCCGGAATATGCAATTGTTTTTCTCGGCGTGGCCGTGCTCGGCGGTGTTGTTTCTCCAGTCAATCCTCTTTATACCGAACACGAAGTCGCGCACCAATTAAAGGATGCCGGGGCAAGATTCCTGATAACGGTGCCGGCTTTCATGGACAAGGCGCGAGCTGCTGCGGCTGAGGCAAACATCGAAGAGCTATTCGTGTTCGGCGCAGCTGAGGGAGCCACCCCTTACGCTGCGCTGGTAGAAAACGAGGGCACAGTGCCTGAGGTCATCATCAATCCTGCCGAAGATCTGGTGGTCCTCCCTTACTCCAGCGGCACGACGGGATTGCCAAAGGGCGTCATGCTCACGCACCGGAACCTGGTCGCAAATCTCTGCCAAATGGAGGGACTCGACTATTTCAGCAGTGACGACACCTTGATTTGTGTGCTGCCCTTATTTCATATCTACGGGCTGGTTGTGATCCTGAGTATGGGGCTGCAAAAGGGTGCGACCGTTGTAACCTTGCCGCGCTTCGAGCTCGATCAGTTTCTGCAAGCCATACAGGACCACGGTGTGACCCTGGCTCATATCGTGCCCCCGATCGTCCTCGCCCTCAGCAACAATCCACTGGTGTTCAACTACGATCTATCCAAACTACACACAGTCTTTTCGGGCGCCGCGCCGCTCGGTGAAGCGATTACCAAAGTCTGCATGGATCGCCTGAAGGTCAAAGTGCGGCAGGGCTACGGCATGACTGAAACCAGCCCGGTAACGCATTCGTCCCCCTCCGACCCAGCCCAGGTAAAATTTGGCGCAGTAGGTGTTTGTGCGCCCAGCACCGAATGCATGATAGTGAATTTGGAAGACGGCCGGCCTTTGGGGCCAAACGCAGAAGGCGAGTTGTGCATTCGCGGGCCACAGGTAATGAAGGGCTATCTGAATCGGCCCGAAGCTACCGCACAGACGATTGACAGCGAAGGCTGGCTGCATACTGGTGATGTGGGTTTCGCCGATCCCGATGGTCACTTCTTTATCGTTGACCGCGCCAAGGAGTTGATCAAGTACAAGGGGTTCCAGGTCGCGCCCGCCGAACTTGAAGCACTGCTGCTTTCCCATCCGGCCATTGCCGATGCCGCCGTCATCCCCGTTCCTGATGACGAGGCCGGTGAACTACCGAAAGCCTTTGTGGTGCGCCAAGGTGATGTCACCGAAGCACAGGTGATGGGGTTCATCGCCGGCCAGGTGGCGTCATTCAAGAAGATCCGTTTCGTGGAATTCATCGACAAGATTCCCAAATCGGCCTCTGGAAAAATTTTGCGACGTGTGCTGATTGAACGAGACAGGGCTGGCCGCTGACATTGCAGGCGACGTTTGCGACGCAAGCGCTGAAACCAACTGCAAAATACAAAAAAGCCGAGCCGATCCTGTTCAGACAGTCTCAGCTAAGTTATAGTCTCCCTGCTACCGTTGTGACGTGAGTTTCCCGCTTGCCGTCGTCATTTCCGCAGGCTCATGGCTTGTGTAACTGAAAGGAGTACCAACCCCATGCTCAAAATTTCCAGATTACTTTTACTAAGTATTGCCGGTTCTCTGGCGCTTGCCGCAACCGCGCTGGATTCACGTGCACAAACCGTAGACTTCCAAAGATTCAGCCCCGAAGGCGAAATGTTTTCGGTCGACATGCCCAAAAATCCAAAGGCTGAGGAGAGCGAGGAGCCCTACCATCGCATGACCCTCATTACTAACCTCTATTTGTCAGCCACTGATCGAGGACCGGTGTTTGCAGTGGCGTCGCTGCGCGGGATTAAGGTGAACCCGCAGATGTATACCGAGCTGCAAAGATTCAACTCCTACGACGATGCCTTCCGGCGCTGGTTTCCGCGCAAAACAATGGGGAAAGATGCAGTCGCGAAATTCACGCTGGTGGGCGACAAGCGGCTCAACGGAAATCCTGGCCGCGAATATTCAGTCGTTATCGGTAACATGTCCGGCACAGCCCAGATGTATCTCGGCCGACGTTTCTACGCGATTGTGATTCTGAATAGTAAGAAGGATGAGGCCCTGAGCGAGAAATTTCTTGCTTCACTGACTCTCCCGGAAAAAGTTGTGTCGCAACCAAACGCCGCGGCCACCGCCGTCCCGGCTGCTGCTCCTGCGGGAAAACCAACCAAGGGCGAGGACAGTGAAGAGAGCGCCAAGCCTGACGCCCTGCCGGGCCCGAATGAAGTCAAGACGGCAGAAGTGAAGTCAGCAGATGTCAGACCTGACGGCAGACCCGAGGGCAGCGTGCCGGCAAAGGCAGGAACCGGCCATGCACCCATTTCAGGTGGCGTGCTCAACGGCAAAGCCATCTATCTGCCGCAACCCGAGTATCCGCCGATTGCAGCCCAGGCGAAGGTCAGTGGCACCGTGACGGTCCAGGTCCTGATTGACGAAGCCGGTAGTGTAGTCAGCGCTCACGCGGTGTCCGGCCATCCTTTGTTACAGGCTTCATCGGTCGCCGCCGCGCGACAAGCCAGGTTCAGTCCAACCACCCTGATGGGCGAACCGGTTAAGGTGTCGGGCATCATAACCTACAACTTCGTGGCCGCCAGTAACTGATTCACAAGGCTCTTACTTGTGTCACAGCCGTCGAGATCAGGGTCAGAGGCTAGACCCTGATCGATACGGCGCAGTGACCCCAACCAGCG
The DNA here is from genome assembly GCA_038237475.1 of Pyrinomonadales bacterium. Taxonomy (GTDB): domain Bacteria; phylum Acidobacteriota; class Blastocatellia; order Pyrinomonadales; family Pyrinomonadaceae; genus JAOAPY01. The sequence continues at coordinate 22,673 of JBBRYS010000001.1, forward strand.
GTTCACTAATCCAAGTGGTGTCAGCCGCAAGCTGCACCAGCATCGTTCCACAACTGCTTGACGCTACCCGCTCCCCAGTCTATCTTCGCTCACATTCGTTTTACCGAAAATTCCACAACCAAAGCCGGAGCCTTTATTATCATGGCATCTCAAGTAGCTGTTTCCTGTCCAGCGTGGTCTATTCCCGGGTATCTGGAGGTGACGGACGGACACCTCAACATCAGCGGTGCGGACGCAATTGACCTTATAAACGAATTCGAATCTCCCCTCTTTGTTTTCTCCGAAGCGCGCATTAAATCAAATATCGAGCGTTTGCAGCGGGCGGCGCACGCCGTCGATCGCCCCATCAAGTTCTGCTACGCCTCGAAGGCCAATTCCAATCTGAGCGTCTTGAAAACTGTGCTGGAATCCGGCATCGATATAGAAGTAAACAGTGGCGGCGAACTTTTTAAAGCGTTGCGGGTGGGCTTTCGTCCCGAGCAAATTATCTTTAACGGCACCAGTAAGAGCGATGCAGAGATTGATGAAGCTGTGCGGGCCGGTATTTACGCCATCAACGTCGATTCAATTTATGAAATCGGATTGGTAGAGCAGTCGGTACGCCGGCTCAGGGCAGCGGGGACTGAAGTTCCCGCGGCGCGAGTCGCCCTGCGGCTGGTGCCTGAGATTGGCACTCGTTCGCACCTGGGATTGCAGACTGCGCTGCTCACTTCCAAATTTGGTATTTCTTCCTCAGAGGTGCTGGATGCTTTCCGTCGCGGCTTACAGAACCCGGATCTGATCTACGTTTGTGGGATCCATATTCACGTCGGCTCACAGACGCCGGACGTGGAACCGTTCGCTGAAGCTTTCAAGAGCATGTGGGAGCACCTGGTCAGGATTCACGACGATACCGGCCACGTCCTGGAACACATCAATCTGGGTGGTGGCATACCGGTGAATTATCTGCGGGACCGGACCCAGGCAGACCAGTTGCCTGAACACGAGCGTGAGATGCTCGGCGCGGATCTTGAGCCCGCTGCAGTCCTGACCGCAGCCTTGCGGGTAGCGCGTGAGTCGGCGCGCGCGGTTTCCGCTGAACATCTGCTTGATCGCGTGACTATCCTGCTCGAGCCCGGCCGCAGCGTGATTGCCGATGCCGGTTTGGTTCTGACAACCGTGCGCAACATCAAGCAACGCCCTGAAACCGACGATGCCTGGCTGCTCACCGATGCCGGCTATAACATCATGCTGTCGATGAACAATTACAAATGGTACTACCACCTGATTTCGGCGTCGCGCGCAGGCGAAAGCTACGACTGTGATTACAAAGTGGCGGGTCCCCTTTGCGATTCCGGTGATGTCTATTTTGATATCGAACGCGAAGGACGATTACCTGATTACCGCAAGCTGCCGGCCAATGTCGTTCCGGGTGAAGTGCTCGCCCTCTTGAACAGTGGCGCTTATTCGCTGGCCCAGATGTTTCATTACAACGGACGTCCGCTCCCCGCTGCAGTGATGATCAAAGATGGCCAGGCCCAACTGATTCGCCGCCGCGACACCTACGACGACCTGGTCACAAATGACGTGGAGTGAGGCGATATATGAACCCAGGGTTTCGCAGCGCTTCACCCTGGCTTTACTCTGCAGCCCGCTTCGCGGGCGAACGGACCGATTTTCACGGGGCTACGGAGAGTTGAATATCGCATGAATAAGAACAAAGATCTCGTACGCGGGCTCGGCCCAATCGCGGCAATCTCAATAAACGTCGGCAATATTATCGGCACCGGTATTTTTCTTAAGACGCGGGTGATGACCTGTAATGTGGGTACGCCGGGGCGTGTCATTGGTGTCTGGATCGCCGCCGGCCTGCTGGCACTCGCCGGCGCACTGACCTATGCGGAACTGACCACGGTGAGGCCTCATGCCGGCGCCGAATACGTCATCACACGTGATGCCTACGGGAAGGTCTGGGGGTTCCTCAACGGCTGGTCACAGATTCTCATTTCACGCACCGCATCGGCTGCTGCGCTCTCGGTGGGCTTTGCGATCTTCCTGAACGACCTGACCCGTGGCGCACTGGGCGATGTATATTTCAGTTTTTCTATCTGGGGACATCAACTGCCGTTCGGCAAACTGCAGCTAGCGGCGCTTCTGACACTAGCTGTTACCACTCTGATCAACTGTGCGGCAGTGAGTGTGAGTGGGCATGTGGCTTCGCTGATAACGATTGTCAAGGTGTTGCTGGTATTGGGTGTCGGCGTGGGCGCCTTCTTCTATCAGGATGGCACCTGGTCTCACTTCGCGCTCGCCAATAGCGGTGGCGCTTGTGAGGGCGTGAAGGTAACGGGCGGCGGCTTCTCAGGATTTTTCGCGGCCATGCTCGGCGCACTGTGGGCCTACGATGGCTGGAACAACGTTTCGTATGTAGCCGGCGAGGTAAAGCACCCGGAACGCAATCTACCACTCGCTCTGATCAGCAGCATGCTGATCGTGATGACGCTGTACGTGCTCGTCAACGTGAGCTACTACTTCGTGATGACGCCCACCGAAGTCGCCAATGTGTCCGCAGCCTCTTCAGTGGCGGCCGAAGCAACCAGGCGCGTGGTCGGCCCACTCGCGCTCAGCTTGATCGCCGGGATCATGATGCTTTCATCATGGGGATCTTTACAGACTTCCATTCTCGGCACGGCGCGAATTCCCTATGCCATGGCTCGCGATGGTCTCTTCTTTTCAAGTCTGGCGCGAGTGTCCGCGAGTTCCATACCGCTCATCTCGCTGATAGCCCAGGCAGTCTGGGCCGCCGTGCTGATTCTCTCAGGGACCTTCGATCAGCTGACGGACTTTGCAATCTTCGCCTTCTGGCTTTTCTACGGTATGACGGCGGCTGCGGTGTTTGTATTTCGCCGGCGCGAACCAGATACTCCGCGCCCGTATAGCACCTGGGGTTATCCTGTAGTGCCGGCAGTCTTCGTGCTGGTAACCATTACCCTGATCGGCTTCACGATCAAGAATGCGCCTCTCCAATCATTGATTGGACTACTGATCATCGCGGCGGGCCTGCCGGTGTATTGGTATTTCTCAAGAAAGACTGAGAGGCTTTAAAAAAGCAAACTGCGCAGGCGGCTTCCGGGGTCCCTGAATTTCACCGGCGCACTACTTCGATTAACGGCGAGTGTTTCCCTTCACTGGTTGTGAGCAGCGCCTTGCCATCCAGGCTGTAACAAATGGCCTCGCCCTGCTTTCTTTGCCCCAGCGCGATGACGCTGATTGGCTGTTTCCAGATCGCGTCAAACGACCCCTTCTCTCGATCGCCCAATTCGATTTCATAACCCTGCATATAATCGCTTAGCGCTACGCGGCGTCCGTCGGGCGAGATGTCCCCACCGGTGACGGCGCCACCCATTATTCCCAGAGACTTGAGTCCTCCGATAAATGTCAACTTCACGGTTCTGACCGTGTCGAGTGGCGCACTTGCCTTGTACACGCCCGCGGTGCCCAAAGGTTCCTTCGTAACTACATACAAGTCGCCGCTGGTTGGGTGGACCAGCAGAGCCTCGGCATTGTGCGGCCCATCGGGATAGTTAAGTTGGATCGTTTCCGCGGTCTCGGTTGCTTCAGGGTTTTTGGCAGTCGAAGTCTCAGCTCCGGCAACCAATGGTTCGGGTACGCGATAGACGACGATGGTGGAACGCGACAGGCTATTGTCACCAATGTCGCCTAAGTATAAGTAGCCGCGATTCGAGAGCGGCCCCGGACCAGCCGCGATGTCTTCCCAGTCGCGCGCTGAAGCGCCCGTGATGCGCCACACCCCCCGACTCATCCCTTCACGATCAAAAGCGTAGATGAATGGTCCGTCTCCGGAATCGTTATGGGTCCAATAAAGTCCAGGGTTATTGCGTGAGGCGACGATGCCACTACTTTCGGCAATCGCGGAACTCTGCAGACGGGCCAGCAACACCGGAGATGAATAAATTCCCGTCTGACTCTCAGGCGTCTCTGTGGGTTGGTTGGCAACAACTGACTGCTGGCTGTGACTATGATGGGATCGCTGTCGCTCTGCCAACGCAAAGATCCACATAGCCAGGACAGCGAGGATCAGAAACCATCTTTGCTTGGGCATTGTTTACTACAGCCCACGCGCCGCCAGGGCTTCGCGTGCCACTTCCTTGTCGTCGAAATGAAAGACTTCGCGGCCAATAATCTGATAATCCTCATGACCTTTGCCGGCTATCAGGACCAGATCATCGGCACCCGCCTGGGCAATCGCGTGTTCGATCGCGGCCCGTCGATCGGCGATTTTTTCATACGGCTTGCCGGTCCTGCGAATCCCAGCTTCGGCCTCAGCGAGTATCTGTTCAGGATTTTCAGTGCGAGGGTTGTCGGAGGTGAGAATGACCACGTCGCTCAAGCTGCCGGCAGCTTCGCCCATCGGAGCCCTTTTCGATCCGTCTCGATCGCCGCCACAACCGAATATGGTGATGATGCGTCCCTGCGTTACCTCGCGAGCTGTGCGTAAAACGTTCAGCAAGGCATCGTCGCTATGCGCATAGTCAACCACGACGGCGAAGTCACCGCGATGCGGCACGCGTTCAAATCGTCCCGGCGCTCCCGTGCAGGTCGCCAGAGCCGTCGTAATCACGTCGAGACTGTAACCGAGCGCCAATCCGCTCGCGACGGCGGCGAGCGTGTTGTAAACGTGAGGTGGTCCGACCAGCGGCGAATGAAAATTGCGCTCGCCTGCCGGTGTGTGCAGCCGGAAGCGCATGCCATCAAGCGAATATTCTGCTTCGCGAGCCGTGATATCTGCGTCAGCTTTTGCTGCATAACGAATGACGAGCAACCCCTCTCGCTCCAGGCCGGCGGCCAATTCCACTCCGTAGGGATCGTCCATGTTGATGACGGAAGTTTTTGGTCTTGATCCGAGACGGCCATCGAAGAGGCGCTGTTTGGCGTACCAGTAATTCTCCATCGTCTTGTGATAATCGAGATGGTCGCGCGTGAGATTGCTGAAGACGGCCACTGTGTACTCCAGCTCGTCACAACGATGAAAGTCCATCGCCTGTGAGGAACACTCCATTACGGCCGTGCGGCAACCAATCTCCACTGCCTCGCGCAACAGGCGCTGCATATCAGTCGCTTCGGGTGTGGTGCGATCGGCCTTGCGTCTCTCTTTGCCGATTCTGTACTCGACCGTGCCCGTCATGGCCACTGGTTCGCCTGCAGCCTCGGGAATCGAAGCAACCAGGTAAGCGGTAGTTGTCTTGCCGTTTGTTCCGGTAATGCCGACAAGTTGCAGCTCTCGCGAAGGGTGGTGCTGCACTGCTGCGGCGGCGAGCGCCATTGCGCGTCGTACATTTTCAACCTGCAACCAGGCACCCTCGAAACCGGGCGGCGCCGCCTGTTCCGAAAGCACGCCGGCAGCGTCCTGGGCTATTACCTGCGGGATAAACTTGTGTGCATCGAAGAGCTCGCCGCGAATGGCGACGAACAGACTGCCCGGTTTCGCCTGCCGCGAGTCATGCGTAACGTCCAATAGTTCAGTGGACAAAGGCCCGGAGGCTATTGCCTCGGTAATGGTTGCGATGTCTTTTAGAGTTATCGGCAAGATTGGCAGGACCCCGTTATCCTTGACTGGAAGTTTGTTCGAAGAGAGTTTTCAGAGGAAGTGAGAAGCCCGGCAGGAGCACCGACTCCAGATCGTCGGTCTCACGTAGAGTACGCAACAGGTGCAAGGCGTTCTCGCTGCGATGATACAGATCGATTTTTCTGCGGCGCCAATCGACAATCCAATATTCCTCAACACCACGCCGGCTGTACAAATCTAATTTGGCCTCGTGATCGCGCCGTTCATTTGCGCGGCCGGGAGAAAGTACTTCCACGACAAGCTCAGACGCTGCATGAAGCTTCCCGTCATCTGCGAGGGCGACGGTACGGCGGGCGTTGCTGATCCAAACCAGATCGGGCGCGACATCGTCATCCTCGGCGAATATTATTCCCGGTGCAAAATTGACCTGTCCTGATTGGACCTTCCGATTCCAAATTTCCAATTCCGTGATCAGTAGGGCGCAGGTGTACTGGTGCTGCCAGCTTGGTTGAGTCGACACGAATAGTTCTCCATCGATTATCTCGTAACGCTTGCCGTCATCCGGCATGGTTAGCAAATCGGTGGATGTCCAACGCATCGTACTTGTCATCATCGTCTCCTGATTCTGAGCGTGGGTGGGTGGCGGGCAGTATAGCATCCACGACATTACCTGATAAGTGAGCGGCGGCCCCAACCCTATGTTTCGATTTCTAACCAGGTCTGCTGTAGCCGGCCTCAATTTTGCCTGCGTGATAGCCGCACCGGATTCAGTCAAAAAGAAGGTGCTTGTCGCGCCGCGAGGTAACTGTCATTATTCGCACGCTCCAGCCATTCCTAATATCCGATGGGGTCGTCATGAAACAAGCTGTTCCCCTCTTGCTTGCACTCTTTTTCTTTGTCATCGCCGCGCTACTGACCTTTCCAAACGGCAAGGCTGCCGAAAACAAAAGTGATTACGATCTAATCATTCGCAACGGAATCGTGATTGACGGCTCGGGTAAGCCGGGTGTCAAGGCCGACGTCGCGGTCAAGGGCGAACGCATCGCCAAAATCGGCAACCTGAAGAATGCCACTGCCATCCGCGTGATCGATGCCGGCGGGTTGGTAGTAGCACCGGGCTTCATCGACATGCTGGGCCAATCAGAGACAAATCTTTTGATAGACCCGCGCGCGATGAGCAAAGTGATGATGGGTGTAACGACGGAGATTACGGGCGAGGGCGAGTCGATTGCCCCCACCAATGAACGGTTGATTGCGGAAAGCGCCGACTTTAACAAGCGCTATAACCTCACGGTGGATTGGCGCACGCTCGAGGGGTATTTCCAGCGACTCAATAAGCAGGGTCTGGGACTGAACCTGGGCACATTTGTCGGCGCCACGCAGGTACGGGAATATGTCGTCGGTTTCGATAATCGTCCTCCGACCCCGGCTGAACTTGAGCAAATGAAAAAGCTGGTGGCCGAAGCCATGCATCAAGGCGCGCTCGGCCTTTCGACCTCGCTCCAGTACGTACCCGCCCGGTTCGCCAACACTGATGAAATTGTCGAACTGGCGAAGGTCGCGCATCAGTACAACGGCATCTATGCCACTCATCAGCGCAGCGAAGCCAATGCCCTCGACGATTCCTTAAAAGAGGTTTTCGAAATCGCGCGGCGGGCTCAAATTCCGGTGGAGATATGGCATTTGAAAACAGCTTATAAGCAGAACTGGGGACGCATGCCAGAGGTGCTCAGTAAAATTGCGAAGGCGCGCGCCAGTGGCCTCAACATCACCGCTGACGTTTACCCTTACACCGCCGCCAGCACTTCGCTGAATGCATGTCTGCCGCCGTGGGCCCAGGAGGGCGGCACCGTAAAAATGCTTGAGCGCCTGCGCAATCCACAAATTCGCCAGCGCTTAAAAAAGGAAATCGTAGTGGACTCGAAAGATTGGGAGAATATCTATCTCGGTAGCGGCGGCGCCGGTGGCGTGCTGATTGGCTCAGTTGTTAATCGTGAGCTTGAAAATCTGCAGGGGAAGCGAGTTTCAGAGATCGCTTTGGAGCAGAAAAAGGAACCACTCGACGCGCTCTTCGATCTCATACTCGCCGATCACGGTCAGACGGGAGCGATTTATTTCATGATGAGTGAAGCCGATCTGCGCGCGGCCCTGCGAGCGCCTTACGTTTCGATCTGTACCGATAGCAGCGCGCGGGCCACAGATGGACCACTGGCCGGTTCAAAATCACATCCGCGCGGGTGGGGCAGCTATCCGCGCGTTCTCGGCCACTACGTCCGCGAGGAACATTTGTTTTCGTTGGCAGAAGCAGTGCACAAAATGACGGGGCTCTCGGCCACTAAGGTTAGCTTGCGGGACCGCGGATTTATTCGTGAAGGGATGTACGCTGACATAACCCTCTTCGATCCGCAGACAGTTATTGATCGCGCTACCTTTGAGATGCCAAACCAGTATCCAGAAGGGATCAGCTACGTGGTGATCAATGGCAAGCTCGCCGTTGATAAGGGCCAACATACCGGCGCCTTAGCGGGGCAAGCAATCCGCGGTCCCGGCTATCAAAGGTAATCGATTTGTCAGAGCGCGCCGATTATTTGTGACGCCGAGTTTTGGAAAAGCCTTGCGCCAATAGAATTCTGCGGGTCAAATTTTGATAATGATTTTGCGCGAATACAGGATCCACATCAGTCCCAGCCAGAGGAGTATAAACACGATCGCATACGCCAGGGACGCATTGACCGGCTCAGCCCAGGACAAAAACAGGTGCCGGTAAATCCATCCCTGCACTGAAATCGGATTGCCATCGGAGCCTGTTACTTTAATTAGCCCAAACAGTCTCGCCATCACTCCGGTGCCTACAAACAAGGCGATCGCGTTAACGCCGAACACGACGAAGGGTTTCGTCCAGAAGCGCACTCTCTTGATGTCAATCAGCCAATAGCAGAATGCGAGCAACTGCAGCGCCATGCCCGCGGTGAAGAAGACGTAGGAACTGGTCCAAAGCGCTTTGTTGATCGGGAAGAAGGGATTCCAGGCCCAGCCGATTATGATGCAGCACATGCCTGCAAAAAACAGACCCGCAACTTTTTCATAAGGCTCTTTGTCGGTCCGCAACCATTGCCCGGTCAGCACACCGAACAAAGCGGTGCAAATAGCAGGGATCGTACTCAGAATACCTTCGGGATCGTAGACCTTGCCCTGTGACCAGATATGAGGACCAAAGACTGTGCGATCGACGAATGAAGCGAGACTTCCTTCCTTGCTCAGATCGCCTGGAGCAAATCCCGGTGCTGCTGTGTGAGTCATTAAAAGGCAATAGCCAACCAGCAAACACAAAATAATCAACACCTGCGTGCGCGGTCTTGTCTTCAAATAGATTAGCGAGGCGAACAGGTAGCAAGCTGCCAGGCGCGGCAGCACACCGGGAATGCGAATACGCGACCACGGAAAGTATGGAAACCCGGCGAGGAAAATTCCCAGCGCAAAAATAATCAGACTGCGCCGGATAATTTTCAGGTACAGATCTCGATTGCTGCCTCCTGCTTCCAGTCGACGACCCAACGCCAGCGGGATGGCTACGCCAACGATGAACACAAAGAAGGGAAAGATCAGGTCAGTCGGCGTCCAGCCATTCCATTCTGCGTGTTCCAATGGCCAGTAGATGTGAGCCCACGAGCCAGGGTTGTTAACGAGGACCATGCCGGCAATCGTCAGGCCGCGAAACACATCGAGAGAGACAAGCCTCGTATTGGGCGTGAGAGTGCTCATGTTTTGATAGTCCCTTTTCCGTGGAGCGCCGGCAATCTGCGTAATCTGTGGCGTGATGTTTATTTCGCCGGCCTGGGACCCAGACCAAATTCTTCCGGGGCGGGCAGAGTCGTTGTGGCTCCATATCGTCGCAGAGCTTCGTCGGTCGCGCGACTCTTGGCAAGCCACATCGCCATCGACTGGTCGTAGCGAGCCAGGACGCTTTCCAGCCAGTAGGGGCGGTTCTCTGCCAGCCACTGCGCGCGATAGCCATCTTTAAGAATCGCCAATTCCTCAGCCATTTCGCGCAGGTTGTTATAAATCGCGCCGTAGTAATAGCGTAGCTTGCGCGCCTTGTCTCGGTTGCCCAGATTCAGATAAGCGTCCCAATACTGGTCGCTGAATTTGACGACGATCTGCATGCGACGGCCGAGGTGGTCCAAACGCTGCGCAGCGAAAATCATTGCCGGCACCATCGACTGATTACGAAGCGCCTTCTTTTGATTTAGCTGCAAAGACTCCTGTGCATTCTCAACACTGAGCCTCAACTCGCGAATTTTGTCTGCATTGGCGCGCGCCTGGTTGATGAGAGTCGTGTTGAAAGGATCGCGCCAAAACGGATCATCGGTGGAGCCCACTCCCAGTTGGGCGTTGACGTGACCCAACGCTCGCATGCTCTCAGTGAATTGGTTGCCATCGTTGCGAAAGAAGGCCCAATCAAAATCATTATCAAACCGTGCGATATCGACCGGCGTCGCCTGCCAAGCAGCTGCCCCGCCCAGGACGATTGAGTACCAGGCCATCTCAAAGAGGGATTCGCCATCGTCATCCCAGGTCGTATTCATCATGCCCAACGCTCCCGCCTTCTGACCATCGCGAACAAAGTTGGGAATGTTTCGCACCGCCGCATCAAGATTGGGAAATATCTGGTTCCAGCTCTGCGCTCCAGGACAGACGAACTGATCCAGACCGGCATCTTTGAACGGCTTGATGACGGCGTTGTAGTCGTCGCGCGCGCCGTACTGCCAGTTCATGACGATCATGTCTTTGGGAATACTGCCGATGAGATCTGGATGATTGAGCGCGATATCGCCCCAGAACATGAGCCGCCGATTGTAAGGCTTGAGCAGATCGCGCACGCGGTTGAGATGCTCGAAGTATACGGCGCCAACGCCACGAGCTTGTGCAGCCTCGCGACTTTGTCCTTCCCCCAACTCAAAAGTTTCGTCCGCCCCAATGTGTAGAAATTTTCCCGGGAAGAGTTCGTTCAGCTCCCGATACCACTCCGCTATTAACTTGTATGTTCCCGGCTGTTGCGGAGAGAGTACGTCCCCATACGGCGTTTCAGCCAGGTCATTGTATTTTTCAAGGCGCAGCGCCTTGTGCAAATGACCGAACGTCTGCTGCTCCGGCACCAGTTCGATGTGATAGTGGCGCGCATACTCAACCAACTCGCGAATTTCGGCGGGAGTTAGCGAGCCGCCAGCCGGTCCTACGAGGGGACTGGCAGTGCTGCTGAAGGTGTGCTCCATATAAAAGGAGTGCATGTTCAGCTTGAACATAGCTTCGGTCCGCAGTTGGCGCTTGATGTAATCCACGGTGGGGACGGGACCGCGGCTGATGTCATCGGAGACGCCGCGCCAGCGCATTGTGGGCCAGTCCAGGATCTTCGCGCCCTGTATGTAGGACGAATTAGCCTGGCCCTGGACCAACTGCTTCAAAGTCTGCAACCCGTAGAACACTCCTGCCGCAGTCTTACCAGCGACGATGACTTCAGACGCGCTGACGCTTAGCAGATAACCTTCCGCGTCGAGATCCACCGGCACATTCATGGCAACGCGTTTCAAGGCGGCCTGCACAGCCGCTGTCTCAATCGTACCTACCAGAATCGAAGCTTTCCTCTCATTCCCGATCTTTAGCGAAATGCCGGCGGTGGCGCTGACATCGTCTATGAAGTCCTGCGCCGCAAAGCGGTCCGCTTCGGATTTCTGATCGGCAAGAGCAATCGTCGAGCCGACGCGCAACCTGAATTGATCGATGGAGTCGACCATTTCTCTGGGTTGCGGAATGAGGTGGATTTTAAGATGCGCCGGTGCTTGCTGAGCCAATCCTGGCACCGTAAGAAACCCAAAGAGGAACACAATTGAGAGCCGCAGAATGACAGTTCGGGGTAGAATGTTTCGCATTGCAGACGAGTAGCACAAGGGCGTGTCGGATATTAGGGTGTCGATTGGAAAGAACGGACGAGTATTTACCCGAAAACCGATAGGATTACAACCTTGGTTGAAAGTAGTTCCGGCGGATCCTTTCTACCAAAGATTTAAGAAGGACGGCGGCAAACACCTCAGTGAACTTTCAGGGAGAGCAACATCTTGTCATTAATGCTTGAGGAGATTACCGAGCAGCCCGCCGCGCTCGCGCAAACAATTGCGTCTGAGCGCGTGAAGATTGAACGCCTGGGAAAGTTTCTGCGCGAGCGTGGCATTGATCTAATAGTGCTCGTAGCGCGCGGCAGTTCCGACAACGCAGCCCTGTTCGGACGGTACCTGCTCGAGATCACAACCGGGATTCCCGTCTCACTCTCAGCTCCGTCGGTACACACAATCTATGGAGCAAAACTAAAACTCCAGAATGCCCTGGTTATCGGTGTATCTCAGTCCGGTGAAGGTGAAGACATCAACCGCGTTCTCGAACTGTCACGCAAGGCCGGTGCGTACACCGTCGGCGTCACCAACGAGGCCGCCTCGTCGATGAGCGGCCTGGTGGATGAAACCCTATTGATGCACGGCGGCCGCGAGCGTTCAGTAGCAGCGACGAAAACATACACGGGTCAGATGATGCTCTTCTACATGCTGGCGGCAAGTCTCGCCGATCAGAAACCGTCATTCAGTTATGAAGCGATTCCGGAGCTCGCTGCGCGCTCACTCGAGCAGCGACCGGCGATCCTCGAACTGGTGCAGCGTTATGTCTTTATGGAGAACTGCGTCGTGGTCGGACGCGGGTTGGCCTACGCAAACGCTTATGAATTGGCATTGAAACTGATGGAGACATGTTACGTTGTGGCCGAGAGGTTTTCGGCGGCTGACTTTTTGCACGGCCCCTTAGCCATGGTCGAGAGGCATTTCCCCGTTATTGTTTTTGCGCCGCCTGGCGTTATGCTGGCCGGCGTTAAGGAGCTGATCAGAAGACTAAAGGAATTACATGCGGACACGTTGGCCATCACGGGAGATCTTGAAGTAGCGGAAAGTTGCTCGCGGGCCGTGATCATGCCGCGCGCGCTTGATGAATTTCTCGCGCCAATTCCGTACATTATTCCCGGTCAATTGTTCGCGGCGCTGCTGGCTGAGGCCAAGGGTCTCAATCCGGATTCACCACGATCTTTGTCCAAAGTTACGCGAACACTCTGAGAAGAGTGTGAACAATTAATTGTCGGTGTCTCAACTGCCCGTGTAGCCTGTCACGCGAACGCGGAAATTGAGACGGGCTGGAATCGACAAGGGATTACTGCTCCGCTGTGAGCACTGAAAACTATTATGAATATTGAACTGAAAGACCCCTCCCATGGTCCTATTTACGCCCAGGTGCGTCAGCAAATTGAAAGTCAGATTAGCACCGGTCAGCTTAAGTCCGGCGAGAACCTCGTCTCGCCAGCCTCGCTGGCGCAAAAGCTCTCGGTCGACCGGGGCGAGATCCAACGCGCCTACTTCGAACTTGAACACGCCGGAGTGGTACTGAAGGAAACCGGCAAGGACTTTCTTGGCAAGTCCAAAACCACCTACAAGGTGAAGTGACACCCCCTTGTGACGAACTTCCTTACAGCGTGCTATCCTGTTTTGCCGTCCCACAACCAGGTGCGAATTGCGAAAGTGGCGGAATTGGCAGACGCGCCAGACTTAGGATCTGGTACCGAAAGGTGTGGGGGTTCGAGTCCCCCCTTTCGCACCAAAAGAGTCAGTTGTTAGTTGTCAGTGGCCAGTTTTGTTAGAGGGAATTATTCCCCCCGTCCGCGCAGCGGACGGATGATAACAGCCCAGCGATTTATCGCTGGGTTGCGCACAGAGTTGAAATTAAGTCCGCGCAGCGGACGACTGAACAGATGTCATTTTATTTCGAACGGAGATTCAGTCGTCCGTTTCACGGACTACAAATATTGTGCACCTGATCCCAGCAGTAAACTGCTGGGCTATTGTCATGGTGTCTGCTGCGCGGACGGCGGGAATAATTCCCTCTGACGAAACGACTACCTCTGATAATGACGACTAGCAACTGGCCACCAAACTGCTGACAACTAACGACTGACTACCATAATTATGAAGACTGAATTAATAGACCTGTCTCCAACCCGCAAAGAAATTAAGATCCAGATTGAAACTGAAGCCGTCAAAGCTGCTTACGATCGGGTCAGTGATAAGTACGCCAAACAGGCGAGCGTGCCCGGCTTTCGAAAAGGACACGCGCCAGTTTCCGTGATACGCACTCGCTTCAAAGGCGAAATCCGAGGCGAAGTGCTGCAGGAATTGGTTCCCCAGGCTGTCAATGAAGCAATTGGGAACTTTGAGCTGGATACGATTGGCGAGCCCGATGTCCATTTGGATAATGACGATGCACTGCAGAAGTTTGGCGCCGAACCAATTTCACTACATGTCAGCGTTGAAGTTCTGCCACGTGTCGAACTGGGCCAGTATAAGGGCCTGGCCATCACACGTCGAACTCGGCCAGTGGCCGAAACGGAGGTGGAACGCATCATCGCAGGCTTGCGAGAAAATTCCGCGTCACTGATCCCGGTTGAAGATCGCGGAGCTGAGCTGGGCGACAGCGTCACCGTCAATTTCAATGGAAAGTTTATCGACACTCCGGACGCCGAAGACATCAACGTCGCAGACGTTGAAGTAGAGCTTGGTGGAGAGAATGTGCAGCAGGAGTTCACCGACAACCTGCTCGGCGCCAAACCCGAGGAAGAGAAACAATTCCAGGTCGATTACCCCGAAAACTTTTCTTCAAAGGGCCTCGCCGGCAAGCGCCTGGCCTACACGGCCAGTGTTAGTGCAGTGCGCCGGAAGGAATTACCGGAGCTTGACGATGAGTGGGCGGCGAGCCTCAATGAAGAGTTCGATTCCCTGGAGACTTTGCGCGCAAAGATTCGCGAGGATCTCGAAGCTCGCGCGAGCAGCGAAGCGGATCACCGATTACGCGGCGACCTGATGAGACAGCTTTCTGCTGAACATCAGTTTGAAATACCAGAAACGCTAATCGAACACCAGACCAATAACCGGCTCGAGGCGGTCGTTCGTGACATGGTCGAACGAGGAATAGATCCGCGGCAGTCTCAGCTCAATTGGGAAGGCGCGCGGTCGGAACTGCGGGGGCAGGCCGAGGAGGATGTGCGCGGCTCGATGCTGCTCGAACGCATCGCTGAAGAAGAGAATCTGGACGTTAGCGAAGCCGAGATCGAAGCCGAGATCGAGGGCATCGCGACTGCTTCCCGACAGACAAAAGAGCAGATTCGAGCTGCCTTGACAAAGGAAGGAGGCGACCGTAGCATCGCGAGCAGATTGCGTAATCGCAAGGCTTTGGATCTGCTGGTTGAAAACGCGAGTGTCACCGATGAAGAGTGGCAGGAACCGGAGATCGTGTTCGACGAGGACTCCGAACCTACAGCTGAGATTGAAGAAGCAAAATAGATTTCAATTTCTCATTTGTCACTTATCAACTTAAAATTTTATTACCCATAGGTTGACAAATGAAACGTCAATCGAAAATGGAAATTTCGATCTTGACCGAGTTTGAGAGGATCCAAACATGGCATTAGTTCCGATGGTTGTCGAACAAACCTCGCGTGGCGAGCGGGCGTTCGATATTTATTCCCGACTGCTGAAGGACAACATTATTTTTCTGGGCACGCCCATCGACGATCAGATCGCCAACCTGATTGTCGCGCAACTTCTGTTTCTTGAAGCCGAAGATCCTGAGAAGGACATCAACATCTATATCAATTCGCCGGGGGGTTCGATTACCGCCGGCATGGCGATTTACGACACCATGCAATTCATTCGCCCTGATGTCACTACAATTTGTGTGGGCCAGTGCGCGTCGATGGGGGCTTTACTGCTCGCCGCCGGCGCCAAGGGCAAACGCTTTGCCTTGCCTAACTCGCGCATACTGATTCATCAACCGCGCGGCGGTTCGGAAGGCCAGGCAACCGATATTCGCATTCAGGCTGAAGAAATCCTGCGCATGCGTGAATTGACTTCGCAAATCATCGCCAAGCACACTGGCCAGTCATACGACACGGTCGAGCGTGATGTCGAGCGCGATAAGATTATGTCTGCCATGCAGGCCAAGGAATATGGTTTAATTGACGAGGTTATCGCGCACCGCGAATAGCGGCAGCCGTACGGCAAACCGATTGTGGTATTACGACGATGATTGCAAAGATGAAAGCTCGGGGTTTCTGTTGCTCCTTTTGTGGTAAGTCAAAGGGTGAGGTTTCGGCCATGATGGCCGGTACGCCACCGACAACCGCGGGAGTTCCCCGGCTGGCCGGACAGAGCGCATTCATTTGTAGCGAGTGTGTGCAACACTACTATCAAAAACTGACAACGCCGGAGCTCCCGACCTCTTCGGCATTCGGCCTCAAATAAGTTCTAGTCATTAAGGTTTCTGAAGGAGCCCTCCTACAGATATGGTACGAAGAGCTGACGACACCTTGCGCTGTTCGTTTTGTGGCAAGTCGCAGAACGAAGTAAAAAAGCTAATTGCCGGTCCCACGGTATACATCTGCAATGAATGCATTGATATCTGCAATGAGATCATTTCGGACGATCAGCAGGCCGAATCCGTAGCCAGCCGCCCACCTTTACCCAAGCCGGGTGAGATCAAAAACTTTCTGGATGAGTATGTGATCGGCCAGGAAGAAACCAAGAAGCGCCTGGCAGTCGCCGTCTATCAGCATTACAAGAGAATAGAAATCACGCGCCGTCGTTCCGATGTCGAAATCCAAAAAGCGAACATCCTGCTGATTGGTCCTACCGGGACCGGTAAGACGCTGCTCGCGCAGACGCTCGCGCGCCTGCTGAGCGTACCCTTCACCATCGTAGATGCCACCACTCTCACCGAGGCCGGGTATGTCGGAGAGGATGTCGAAAACATCATTCTCAAACTGCTGCAGGCCGCCAATGGCGATGTTGAGCGCGCGCAGCAGGGCATCATCTACATCGACGAGGTCGATAAGATCTGCCGCAAGGACGAGAACCCTTCGATCACACGCGACGTGTCGGGTGAGGGTGTGCAGCAGGCCTTGTTGAAAATCCTGGAAGGGACAGTCGCGAACGTGCCACCTCAGGGCGGTCGCAAGCATCCGCATCAGGAATTCTTCCCGGTCGATACCCAGAACATTTTGTTTATCTGCGGCGGCGCTTTTGTCGGACTTGAGAAAGTCATCGAACGGCGACTGCGGAACAAGTCGCTCGGTTTCCATGCTGAGATCAAGTCAGGCCCGGCGCGTCACTCTGAAATTCTGGCGCAGGTACAACCTGAAGATTTGATCCGCTATGGGTTGATTCCGGAGTTCGTCGGCCGCTTGCCGGTCGGGTGCGTGCTGCATGAGCTCGACGAAGGCGCTCTGATCAAGATCCTGAGCGAGCCGAAAAATGCACTCGTCAAGCAGTACCAGAAGAAATTCGACTTTGATAATGTGAAGCTGAAATTTACTGAAGACGCTCTGAAGGCGATTGCGCGTCAGGCAGTCGAGCGGAAAGTAGGAGCTCGCGGGCTGATGATGATCCTGGAAGAGCTGTTGCTGGACGCGATGTACATTCTCCCTTCGCAGAAACGCGTCAAGGAATTTGTCATCACCAGCGAGATGGTCGAGCGCCGTCGCGCCATCCCCGGCGAGGGCCTCGCAGGTATCGACGGCGCCGCCGCCTGATTCTTGTTTTTGCTCGTCAATATAACCCACCCATGGCCGATATGTTTCCAATCGCGAAACGTTCGGAGATAATGGCAGCAGTTCGATCTACGAACAACAAACTAACGGAAACAAAATTAATAGAGATCTTCCGACGACACAACATTACTGGATGGCGTAGACACTTGCCCCTGATTGGACGGCCTGATTTCACCTTCCCTAAGGAGCGTGTTGTTGTTTTTGTCGATGGGTGTTTTTGGCACGGATGTGCAAAGCATCTTCGAATGCCAGAAAGTAACCGAGAGTATTGGGAACGAAAGATTGGGCGGAACATCCAACGCGATCGATTTGTAAATGTGCATCTAAGAAAAAAGGGATGGAGGGTCTTGCGAATCTGGGAACATCAGCTTTGTTCGGAGGCAAGGCTGCTAGCCCGTATAAATAAGCTCCTGCTTTAAGGAAGATTGGTCAGAAAGAAATGTTAACGCAGTCGAATCACAATAACTCGCGCAAGACTTGCGCTGAGTTCTTTGCAGGAATTGGCCTCATGCGACTCGGCCTCCAGTCAGAAGGTTGGCGAACTATCTTTGCGAACGATTTTGATACCCGTAAGGAGGAGATCTATCGTGCGAATTTTCCTGATTCCGGCCGCCACTTTGTACTGGGCGATATTAACGGGCTCTCGCATCACGAGATTCCAACAGTCGCTTTAGCTACTGCCTCTTTTCCTTGCAATGACCTATCTCTCGCTGGCTCGAGAGAAGGCCTCAAAGGTAAGAACTCGTCAGCTTTTTGGGGATTTGTTAGGCTGTTGGATACAATGCCTGAGCAGCGACGTCCTCAGCTTCTTTTAATTGAGAATGTCCCGGGCTTTCTTAGTTCCAATGACGGGAAAGACTTCGAAAATGCGATGCTAGTAATAAACGATTTGGGTTATGCAGTCGACCCATTCATATTGGATGCCGCGAACTTCGTTCCTCAAAGTCGTCAGCGTCTCTTTATACTCTGTAGGAGGATCAGGAGATGGGAAAAAATTGGAAGCAGTGTCCTTCTAGAAGAGACTCCCTTGAGACCAAAGGCCTTGACGCAGTTCATTTTATGTCATCCTACTATTAAATGGAGCATCCGGTCCCTTCCTCTCCCACCATTGCTCGCCTCTCGGTTGGAGGACGTTCTAGATGACGTACCGCCAGACGCCTCGGCCTGGTGGAATCAAGAACGAGCCGCATACTTGCTTAATCAGATGAGTGAAAAACACCGAGCAATTGCTAACAAGATGATTGTCGGTTCCGCCTCATCCTTCGGCACTGTATTCAGGAGAGTTCGGAATAAACGATCAATGGCTGAGCTTCGAACGGATGGAATAGCAGGTTGCCTTAGAACGCCTCGAGGCGGAAGTGGTAGGCAGATATTATTCAAGGCCGGTAGAGGTTCCTTCCAAGTACGCCTCCTCACAGCACGTGAGTGTGCCCGACTTATGGGGGCTGATGAGTTTAAGATTGAGGTGCCCCTCAACCAAGCTCTTTTTGGATTTGGTGACGCAGTATGTGTGCCTGTAATTCAATGGATCGCAAAACATTATCTCAACCCTGTATGGAAGCTGGAATATGGCCCAACCACCAAAGACTCGCAGACCACAATCGGTCTCACCGCGAAGGCTCGCGCGTAAGGAGCCTTCGCATACACTTCATGCGGGTGAGGTGCCTCCGGATGTCGCCGCTATTCGAAATGAGATTCGCTCATTTTTTCGAAGCAAAGATAAATATGGTAAAACAATCGGGAGTTCGAAATTCGGTGTGTATGTATTTTATGATTACGATGGTGAACCGATTTACGTCGGTCAAACGTATGAAGGTCTGGGTGCGCGCATTTCAAGGCACTTAACAAACCAAAGGACGGATGCCGTAGCAATGAACGTGCTGGATCCCTTTGAGGTTGCGGAGATTCGAGTGTGGCCGCTGGAGATTGGTCACTTAAACGAGCAAGAGCGAGGCCGCTATCTGAATATGGTTGAGTATACCGTATTCCAAAGAGTCATCGAGGAATCTACTCTGCATGCAATCCTGAACGAAAAGCCACCGGGCAACACCGAACTTATTGACTTACCCGCGGACTATCGACGACGCATAATACCGGAGGAAATTTATCCGCTTCGAAAGCACGCCGACATTAGAATTGCTCGCCGAGCGAACACCATTGCCAGTTTGGCACGAGTTATAAGTGAACGGAAGGTTTCACGCGGATTACGGAATACGCTTCTCACGCAAGCACGACGCTTGGAGTATTTAGCAGCGCAGCGGCTGAAAGACTTTAAGAAAGATTGAGGAGGTTAGGAACACACTTAGTCTTCAAAATATTATGAATCATCCCGTCGGCTTTCATCAAAAGGTGCCGCAGGTCAAACTAGCGCGCCGCCGGGAAATGCTTTACAATTAGCGCGGTTCTTAATCCAGGGCGAGACGCCATCAAGCGGCTCGCCTTTGTTGCCAGAAGTTCGGATCTCTAAACGTAATTAAAACATGGAAGAATACACAGACCGCACTCCTTCTGATGTCGCCTGGTACCCGATGGTGCCAATTCGCGATGTCGTGATTTTCCCTTTTACAAAAGTTGCTTTCAAAATCGGGCGGGCGGGTTCTGTGCGCGCATTGGAACAGGCGCTGGCAGCTGATCGCACGATTTTTCTTGCGACTCAGCATGACGCCACCGTCGATGAGCCAACTCCTGAACAGATCTACACGGTTGGCACGCTCGGCCGCATCCTGCAGTCTCAGAAGCAGGACAACGGTCAGATTAAAGTAGTAGTCGAAGGTCGCGAACGCGCCACCATGGTACGCATCGAGAATGCGGAAGGCGCTTTTATGGCGCTCGTGCGGCGCGCTCCGATTGTAAACGAGGAAGGCGCCCGTCTCGATGCCCTGGTGCAGAAGATTGGCCAGCTCGTCGAGCAACATCTGCGGCTCGCGCCGGACATGCAAACTGATGCGCTCCAGACCGCGATGCGCAATCACGATCCGTCCCACCTGGCCGATGCGCTCGCTTCGCAACTGCGTCTTTCGGTGGAAGACAAGCAGGGTTTGCTCGAGTTGTTCTCCGCCCAGGCTCGTCTGCAACGCCTGATCGAACTGCTGGAACTCGAACTGGAAAAACGGCAACTGGATCGCACCATTCAAACGCGCGTCAAGCGGCAGATGGAGCGCGCTCAGAAAGAGTATTACCTCAACGAGCAGATCAAGGCGATTCACAAGGAACTTGGCCGTAAAGATGAAAAGGCCGAACTTGAAGAGCTGAAGAAAAAAATCGAAGAAGCCGGCATGACTGAGGAAGCCAAAGACAAGGCGATGCAGGAATTGCACCGGCTTGAGGCTATGCCTCCGATGTCCGCCGAAGGCACAGTTTCCCGCACCTATATCGACTGGCTGGTCAACGTACCCTGGAAGCAGAAGTCCAAGGAGATAAAGGATCTAACCAAAGCAGAAGCTGTACTCAATGATGATCACTTCGGTCTGGAAAAGATCAAAGAGCGCATCCTTGAATATCTTGCTGTCCGCCAGTTGGTGAAGAATCCAAAAGGTTCGATTCTCTGCTTTGTCGGACCTCCAGGTGTCGGTAAAACCAGTCTCGGCAAATCGATCGCTCGTGCTACCGGTCGCAAATTCGTCCGTCTAAGCCTTGGCGGTGTGCGCGATGAGGCTGAAATCCGCGGGCATCGTCGCACCTACATCGGCGCGCTGCCGGGTCAGATCATCCAGATGATGAAGAAAGTCGGCACAGTTAATCCCATCATCCTGCTGGATGAAGTGGATAAGCTCGGCGCTGATTTTCGTGGCGATCCAAGCTCCGCTCTGCTCGAAGTCCTCGATCCGGAACAAAACCATACCTTCCAGGATCACTACCTGGACGTCGAATACGATCTTTCAAAAGTCTTTTTCGTGGCGACCGCCAATGTGTTGCACACGATTCCGCCGGCTTTACAGGATCGTTTGGAGATCCTGCGACTGTCGGGTTACACGGAACGTGAGAAGCTGGAAATTGCCAAGCGACACCTCGTTCCCAAGCAGGCAGACGGCAATGGCTTAAAGGCCGAACAGCTCGCTTTCACGGATGAAGGGCTGCTGGAAATCATTCGCCACTATACGCGCGAGGCCGGGGTGCGCAGTCTCGAGCGAGAGATTGGCTCCTGCTGCCGCAAGATTGCGCGAAAGTTTGTCTCCGAGAGCGTGGCAGAAGGGTTTAAGGAAATTGTCGATCCTGCCCGTGTAAATGAAATGCTGGGACCGATCAAGTTCCGTGTCCTCGGCATGGGAGCTTCGAGCGAAATTGGTTTGGCGACCGGCCTGGCGTGGACGGAAGTCGGCGGCGAGGTGCTGCAAATCGAAGCCACCCTGACCAAAGGACGCGGCGGAGTCAGACTCACAGGCAAGCTGGGTGATGTGATGCAGGAGTCTGCGCAAGCCGCGCTGACTTGCATCAAAGCCCGTTCTGAACGCCTGGGTATGAGCCTCGATTTTATTCGCAAGCGCGATCTGCATATTCATGTGCCTGAGGGCGCCATTCCCAAAGACGGTCCTTCGGCGGGCATCACAATGGCCACGGCCATGGCTTCCGCACTGACACGGGCCGCGGTACGTCGTAACGTCGCCATGACGGGTGAGATCACTTTGCGCGGACGCGTACTACCGATTGGTGGGGTGAAGGACAAGCTGCTGGCAGCACACCGCTTCGGCATCGATACTATTATTCTGCCTAAAGACAACGAGAAGGATTTGCCGGAAGTCCCTGAAGAAGTGCGCAATTCAATGTGCATCAATCTGGTTGAAACGATCGACGAAGTCCTGGCGCTCGCGCTCGAGGATGTCGTGCCCGCCGACGATTCCTCGACTGACGAAGCGAAGACGCCGCCACTTTGGTCGACGGAGCAACCTTCGCAGGGCCTTCCGACAAGCTAGCTCAGCGGCGACGACAATTCTGATTTCTGCCTGTATGGAAAGCGAACCTGTCCGCTGCGATAGCGAGACGGGGACCTTATCAGAACGGCATCCCTTTGGGTGGGCACGTACGTTCACCCGTTACTGTTAGCCCTGCAGCAGGCCGTTTGAAGAGTGGCACTGCCGGGCTCTACCACAAGGAGACACCCCTAATGAGCAAACATGAAGACGCAAATCTTATTCTGAAACTGTACGATCTCCGTCGCGAAGCAGTGATGCGCGACGCGCGCAACTGGTTTTTTACCTTCAACCCCACCAGTGTTAACGACTTCTTCGATGTAATGATGGGAGACCATAGCGGTCATTACCGCATGGTTGTTTCGTACTGGGACATGGCTGCCTCGATGGTAAATCAGGGCGCCATTGACGAAGAGCTCTTTCTGGCCTCAGGCGGAGAGATGATTTTCGTCTATGCCAAGATCGCGAAGTTTATCCCTGAATTGCGAGAAGCTTTCGGCGCTCCCGAAATGCTCCAGAACATGGAAACATTAATCAAGCGCATTCCTGAGATCGACGAGAAGATCGCAAAAATGAACGAGCGCATGAAGCAGTTTGCAGCCATGCGTGAAGCACGAGCGGCCAAAACCCAGGCCGCCACGTCATAGTCGGAAAATAACATGCGCCATCATTAATTCCGGCGCAGTTTCAAAAGCGGCGATGCTTTTTGCTATCGCCGCTTTTTTCTTTGAACCGGCCTGCGAGCTTATGCTGATTCACACTCTTTCGCTTCCGGTTCGTGAATGGTAGCGACCCAGGTGATTGGTTCAGCGACGCTCCGCTGATTTCGTCCTGAAGAATATTGCCGCTATTATCGCGTGCTCCGTCTCCGCATAATGTTATGAAAACCGTCAGTAGCGAATTCATCAAGAGTGCTTTCGAAGAGGAGCACTGGCCTCAGGACGCGGTGCCTGAAGTCGCTTTTCTGGGGCGATCGAACGTGGGTAAATCGAGCCTTATCAATTCCCTGCTGCACGCTCATGGGCTGGCACGCACTTCCTCGACCCCCGGGCGAACCCAGTCTTTGAACTTTTTCTTCATAGATAATCGCTTTCGTTTTGTCGATTTACCGGGTTATGGCTACGCCCGCGTCCCGAAGATCATAAAATCAACCTGGGGAGAAATGGCGACTACGTACCTTGCCAAGCGGGCATCCCTTGTGCTATCAATTCACATCGTAGATTCGCGCCACGAACCCACAAAATTAGATTTGCAGCTTCATGAATGGTTTGAGCTTCACGCGAAGCCGCGTTTAATTGTTGCCACGAAATCCGACAAGCTGTCCCGGAATGAACTAGCCAAAAGCATGAATCGTGCCCGGCGGACGTTCCATGAAGATAAAGTGGTAGCTTACTCAGCGAAGACTGGTCAGGGGCGCGAGGATATCTGGCGGAGCATTGAAGCGGCCCTGAGCGCTTTTAGAAAATAGGTTTTGGCATTAGAATCCGAGTACGGGATCCGAAACAAATCCAATCGAGATCGGCGACCACTATTCTTCCAAACCCCCTTTGATAGATAAGACTTAGACATTGACATGCCCCACGCGGTGGAACTCGCGCTACAGGTTGCGTCGCAGTCACACCGCTAAATTTTGGATGCTACTTAGCTGATGAGTAAAGCTACATCGCCTCGCGAGTGAGCGACATGCAGGTTCGGCTTTGTCTGCGCGGTAAAGGCGGACATTAATCATTCCAGACTATCCACATCCATTTTCAGACGATTGCAGCGCCGGACACTGCGGCGGCAATAATGTCTACTTGTAGAGAGAATTTATGGCACAAAAATCATCGCGTTCACGCGCGTCAAACGCAAACAACAATGACGCAAACGGAGACGATGGCGGTACATTAGTCGCAACCGCCGAGGCTCCGGATAGAGAAAACAAGGAAATCACCGAGCAATGGGAGGATGGTTTTCTCAATCTGGCCGACCTGAAAGAAATGTCCATCTCCAAGCTGACGTCGATTGCCAAAAGCATGGACGTTCCGGGCGCCACCGGTATGCGCAAACAGGAACTGATCTTCAAGGTCCTGGCAGCGCAGACTGAAAAGAGCGGCTTGATCTTTTCCGAGGGAGTGCTCGAGACATTGCCTGACGGCTTTGGCTTCCTGCGCGCGCCGGAATACAACTATCTGCCGGGTCCGGACGATATCTATGTTTCCCCTTCGCAGATTCGCAAGTTTGACCTGCGCACCGGCGACACAGTCAGCGGCCAGATACGACCACCCAAGGAAGGCGAACGCTATTTTGCACTCATCAAGGTTGAGGCCATTAACTTTGAATCGCCCGACCAGGCCCGCGAGAAGGTCTTCTTCGACAACCTGACCCCGCTGTATCCCGACGAGCAGCTGCGCATGGAAACCACGCCCGACAACTTGTCGGCACGTGTGATTGATCTGGTGACGCCGCTCGGCAAGGGGCAACGCGGTTTGATCGTTTCGCCGCCGCGCACCGGCAAAACCATGCTGCTGCAGGCTATCGCGAACTCGATCACTCACAATCATCCCGAAACCACGCTCATCGTGCTGCTGATTGATGAGCGCCCTGAAGAAGTTACCGACATGCAGCGGTCGGTGCAGGGCGAAGTGATCTCATCCACCTTTGACGAACCGCCCACACGCCACGTACAGGTGGCCGACATGGTGATTGAAAAAGCCAAGCGGCTGGTCGAGCACAAGCGCGACGTGGTGATTCTGCTCGACTCAATCACTCGCCTGGCGCGCGCGCACAATGCGGTGGTGCCACCCAGCGGCAAGATTCTCTCGGGCGGTATCGATTCCAACGCGCTGCAGCGCCCCAAACGATTCTTTGGCGCCGCGCGAAATATTGAAGAGGGTGGCTCTCTGACGATCATTGCCACCGCGCTCATCGACACCGGGTCGCGCATGGACGACGTGATCTTTGAGGAGTTCAAGGGCACGGGCAACAGTGAAATCCATCTCGACCGCCGGTTAAGCGATAAGCGTCTTTTCCCCGCCATCGACCTGCAGCGCTCAGGAACCCGAAAGGAAGAACTGCTGATCAGCAAGGAAGACCTGGCCCGCATCTGGGTCATGCGCCGCGTGTTGAATCCGCTTTCGCCGGTTGAGCAGATGGAAGTCGTACTCGAGCGGCTGGAGAAGACCAAGTCCAACGCCGAGTTCCTCGCTTCGATGCAGAGCTAACCGGCAGTGATGAAGCGGAAAGGATAAGGGATGAGGAAAACTGAGTGGTCGCGCATCGTATCCAATTTCGACGCGACCCTGTATTTCTCCTGGAGTTATTCACCCTCATGCACCGAACATAGTCCTTCATCCTGCCAGCTTTATCCTGCGAAGTGATGCGAACCGCCTTTCTTTCCTCTGAAGTTGTTCCCTTCGCCAAAACCGGCGGGCTGGCCGACGTCGCCGGCGCTTTGCCCAAGGCACTGCGCCAGCACGGTGTCGACTCAGTTGTATTACTGCCGCTGTATCAGCAAGTAGATCAGAGTCTGCTCAGCGATCGGGTTTTGCAGATGCCGGTTGAGTGGCGGGGCCAGACTCGCGCGACAAAAGTGTTTCAAAGCGACGCCGCAGGCGCACCCGCCTACCTAATCGATGCTCCTGAGTATTTTCCCGATCCGCGATTTATGGATTTCGCGACGATCATGAGCGCTTTGCTTTCTTTGGCCGAGCGGCCCTTTCGCTGTTGAGGCACCTTGACTGGCAACCCGATATCGTCCATACCAACGATTGGCCGGGAGGTTTCCCCACCATCGAATTGCGCGCCCGCCGGCGCTTCGATCCTTTTTTTGAAAAGACGAAAACTGTCTTTTCAATTCACAACCTGGCTTATCAGGGACGATTTGAGGCCGCCGATCTCTGGTGGCTGGGCTTTGGCGATCACCGCGACCGGAATGATTTTATGCTTGACGGCACTGCTTCTGCGCTGAAAGCGGGTTTATCATCGGCTGACGCGCTCTCAACCGTCAGTAATCGCTATGCCTTTGAGATTCAAAGCTCCGAACAGGGTTATGGGCTTGACTGGTTGCTGCGCCAGCGCCGCAACCGCCTCCTGGGTATCACCAATGGCGTTGACTATGACCTCTGGAACCCCGAGACAGATCCTTACATCACGGCAAATTTTTCTCAGGCGGACCTGACCGGCAAGCAGGAATGTAAGCGAGATTTGCTGCGGCGGTTTGGTCTGCCGGAGGAACTGAATCGACCGATCATCGCTATCATCTCGCGTCTGGTCTCTCAGAAGGGATACGACCTGATCCAACGGTTGGCGAGACATATTCTTGATACCGGCTGTTTCTTTATTGCGCTGGGAACGGGCGCGGCTGAGTATGAGGATTTTCTGCAAAGCTGGCATGATGCGGCGCCGCACCGGGTCGGTATCTATAAGGGTTACGCCGGTGAACCGCTGGCCCATCAAATCGAAGCCGGCGCGGATATGTTCCTGATGCCGTCACAGTATGAGCCGTGTGGATTGAATCAAATGTACAGCATGCGCTACGGCACTATTCCGATTGTGCGTGCTACTGGCGGACTCGATGATACGGTTGAGAATTTCAATCAGGAACGCGGCAGTGGCAATGGTTTCAAGTTTCAGGATTACACGGCCGGAGCTCTGCTTGAAAAAATACGCGAAGCCCTTTACTTTTATGGCAGACCTGAAGCCTGGGAGACGATTCAGCGCAACGGCATGAGCGTAGATAACTCCTGGCCCACGGCAGCCCGAAAATATATTGATCTTTACGAACGCGTGCTCGAGCTCTAGCAATTCATTCAACTAATCTGCGCAAGTTTTGAGGCCGGTCAGGCCTGAGATGCTCGTCTGGAAAATAAGGAGACTAAACTATGAGTGACCTGGTGAACGAAGTAAATGACGCATCCTGGGAAAAGGACGTGTTGCAATCAGACCGGCCGGTGCTGGTGGATTTTTGGGCCGAATGGTGCGGTCCCTGCCGCGCTCTGGCGCCTACCGTCGAAGCAGTAGCGGAAAAATATTCCGGCACCGCTTCAGTTGTAAAGCTAAATGTCGATGACAACCCGAAAATCTCGCAGCAATATGGAATCAAAGGAATTCCCACCTTGATCCTGTTTCGCGCCGGCAAGGAAGAAGACCGCGTAGTGGGAGCGACCTCCCGCGATGCTATTTCGCGCATGATCGATAAGCACATCAACACGGCCGTAGCATAGGCATTTACTAATGGCAAAAACCATCGTAGTGATCGGGGCCCAGTGGGGCGACGAAGGTAAGGGCAAGATCGTCGACCTGCTGGCCGAACGCTTCGATATCGTAGTGCGATATCAGGGCGGACATAATGCCGGGCATTCAGTTCAGGTGGGAGACCGTTCTTTCGTTCTGCACCTGTTACCCTCCGGCATTGTCCATCCCGGCAAGATCTGTGTGCTGGGAAATGGAATGGTAATCGATCCCAAGGCGTTTTTTCTGGAGGCCGAACGGTTGACCGAACAGGGTATCGAAGTCTCACCTGCACGGGTCAAGATAAGCTCGCGAGCCCACCTGATTCTTCCCTACCACCGAGCTTTGGACCACACCAGCGAAGAACGTCTCGGCAATGAGAAGGTCGGCACCACCCTGCGCGGAATTGGGCCGGCCTATGAAGACAAAGCCGGCCGTCGTGGCATACGCACTGCCGATGCGCTAGTACCCGATGTACTGCGCTCTCGCATTGGACGAAATCTTGAAGACGCTAATCGCATCATCATGGCGTACGGTGGCAAAGAACTCAGTGTTGACGAGATCTTCGCGGAGATGTCGCAACTGACTGAACGTCTGGGCCCTTTTGTCGCTGACACAACCCATTATCTTAATATCGCGGCGACTCAGGGGAAATCTATTCTGCTCGAGGGAGCGCAAGCGACTTTGCTCGATGTCGATCACGGGACCTACCCCTTCGTAACTTCCTCCAATACCATCGCCGGAGGAGCGATCATCGGCACGGGACTGGCGCCTAGTCGCCTCACCGGAGTGCTGGGCATAGTCAGGACCTACACGACCCGAGTCGGCGAAGGTCCCTTCCCTACCGAGATGCTTGAGGGCGAATTGGAAATCGGCCAGTTGATTCGAGAACGCGGACGCGAGTATGGGGCCTCTACCGGCAGACCTCGCCGGTGCGGCTGGTTCGATGCTTTCGCGACGCGGTATGCCGCGGAAATAAATGGGTTTTCCTCTGTGGCACTGACCAAGCTCGACGTGCTTGATGCCCTGGACGAAATCAAGGTCTGCGTAGGTTACAGGCTCGATGGGATCGAACTGGAATCCCTCCCGTCAGTTTCTCAGGACCTGCGGCGGGTTGAGCCGATTTATGCCAGGCTGCCAGGCTGGAAGAGCTCAACCGTGGGTGCCACTGAGATGGAGAAACTACCGCTTGAGGCTCGCCGTTATGTCGAATTTCTTTCCGCGCAGATAGGCGTGGAAATTGGGCTGGTGTCGACCGGGCCGGAGCGGACGCAAACCATCGTAGTGCAGGACTCCTCTCTCGGGCGCTGGCTCGCGGAATAATCAACTAAGGCCTTAAGAAGCGGGTTAGATGGCGGCTTTTCTCGGGTCGATTGGCCTGCCGATCTGAGCGTTGATGATTTTATTGTCATCTAATCCCTATTTGGATATCATTCCCGCGATTATCAGCTCCCAGGTTTTCTGACCTCGGAAAAATTTGATCAAATGAGCCGGTCTCGCGACCGGTTATTAGACCAGCGACTTTCGCTGCAAAGCCTGAGCCCGAGTGGCCGAGAACCGCGCGGTCGAAGCAACCATAAATTGGGGCTGAAGCGCCTGGGACGCGCACTGCGCAAACAAAGAAACCTTGTCATTTTGCGGCTTGAAGGGTAATCTTGCGGCGTTACAATCTCTCAATTACATCGAGAAATTGATTCTCTGATTTCTACATCCTGATCAACGGTGAAAAGCCGTCGGACTTATCAACCAGCTGAGTGCGAAGAACTACCCAAATACAAATCTGAATTGGCGCGTAGACAATTGTTTAGGAGCAAAAGGTAAGCATGAATAATAAAACTAAAACCCGCCGTAACCGTGTGGCCACGTCGGCCCTTTATAGTTCGCTTTTGTTACTGGTAGCCCTTGCTATCGGCAATGGAGTAGTGCGAACGGCCCACATGCAGAACACCAAGGCAAGGGTCAATCGACCCGCCAATGCGAGTGGAGCGGCCGGCACCCAAAGTAAAGTAAAGATCGACGGACCAGAGCAAAAGGGAGTGGTTGTGGAATCGACTTCGGAGGTATCCACGATTCAGCTGTCGCCTGCTCAGGCAAGAGCTATGAAGGCCCAGGCGTCGCGCACTCAACTGCTGCCCCTCGCGTCAACCGGGACCGATCAAGGTGAAGAAGTCGAACCAAACGATACGTCTGCGACCGCTAACCCCCTGACGGGAAGCGCGGGTAAGATCCGGGGGGACATCTTTCCCAATGGCGATCTTGATTATTTTTCATTCTCAGCCAACGCGGGTGACCGTGTTTATGCGGCCGTCCAGACAAGTTATTCAAGTAGCGCCAGCACCGACAGCCAATTGCGGATATTTGGGTCGGACGGCACGACCCTGGTTGAGTTTGACGAGGATGACGGCGCCCTCGGCAGTCTTGCTTCGACCATTGCCGGCGCCGTCCTGCCGGCTGGAACGGGGACATACTATCTTCAGGTCAAACATTTTTCGACCACCAATACGCTGCGGCCCTATGAACTTTATTTCAGCGTGCAAAGCGGAGCACCCACTCCTGAAGTCGAGAGTAACGATGGTCCAGCCACCGCAAATCCCCTGCCGGCCAGCGGCTGGGTCAGCGGCGCCAGGGACCCTGCCGTAATTACCGAGCAGGATTGGTTTAGTTTTACAGCAAGTGCCGGCGACACCGTTTACCTCGGGCTGGATCTTGACCCCGAACGCGACAACGTGCAGTGGAACGGCCGCCTCGGTATAGCTCAGTTCGGAGACGCTGACAATCAGATTCTGGTGGTAGACGACGCGTCGGTCGGAAGTGTCGCTAATCCGCTCTCGGAAGCGATGTTTATGACAGTCAAGAACGCCGGGACCTACTACGCCTTTGTTGATTCCGCCTCGGCGGCAGTCGGAGGGCCGACCGCGACTTACCATCTGAGTGTGACACGGATACCGAAAACTAATATCGGAATTAACTGTACGACCTATACCAGCACGGACGTGCCGAAGACGATCGGCCCCAGCGCCGGTCTGGTTTCCTCGACCATCACTGTTCCGGCAACCGGGGCGCGGATTGCCAGCGTCAAGGTTTCAATTGACGCAAATCACGCTCTGATGGCGGACATGGATGTGAATTTGCGTTCCCCCGCCGCTAACGACAACGGGCTGTTCAACGACATCGGCGCAGCGGCCACTGGCGGCCAAACACTGATGAATCTGACTCTGGATCAATATTCATCCGGAGTTCCGTTCGTCTCTACCGTGGTGCGGCCACTAATTCTGAAACCCGAACTCAACTACCGTCTCGACTGGTTCGATGGAGAAAACCCATCGGGAGTGTGGACGCTGGACATCCGCGACGATCTGACTAACGCCAGTGGTGGAACGCTCAACGCCTGGAGTATGGAGATCTGCGAACAACCGGCGGTCGCCGGAACGCTGGTCTACGCTGAGGACTTCGAGGCTGGAATGGGCGGTTACACGCATGCTGGCGCGGCAGACGAATGGCAGTATGGAACACCCAACACGCCGGCAACAACCACGACCAACCCTGTTGCCTCCATCATCGGCTGCAACAGCGGCGTGAATTGCTGGAAGACCGACCTGACCGGAACTTATGAAGTAAGTTCCAATCAGGATCTGGTTTCTCCGAATATTCTTCTGCCGGCCATGAGCGGCACCGGTACTTTGACGTGGGCCATGCGTTATCAGATGGAGAGCGCCACGTTCGACCACTTGCGCGTGACCGTCACCGAGGTCGGCGGTTCGGGTTTAGTGAAGGATGTCTGGGTCTGGAAGGGCGCGACTATGACTGTCGGGGTCGGCAGTCCCACCGTCAATATCGGTGAATCCGCCGGCTGGGGAATCTACCAGGCGAAACTCGACAATTTTACCAGTGGAGGTGGTCGTACAATTAACTTAACTTTCCACGTTGATACGGACACCAGTATCAACTTCGCCGGAGTTGCAATCGACGATGTTAAGATAAACTTCGTCGCGGCTGGGCCAACACCCACACCGACGCCGACGCCGACACCAACGCCGACACCAACGCCGACACCGACACCGACACCGACACCGACACCGACGCCGACACCGACGCCGACACCAACGCCGACACCAACGCCGACACCGACGCCGACACCAACGCCAACGCCGACACCAGCGGCGCCACGGCATTGGACCTCGGCGGGTTCCACGGCCACAGCAGACGAAGACAGTGTCAGCAAGGTGAGCTTCGACGATTTTGCTGTGCAACTGAAGGACATGATCACCGGCACTGTTACGGTGCGCTATAACATCACCTCGGTGCAGGGCGTTTCGGCCTTCTGTCCAGCCACGCAGTCGGTGGTGAATGTGCGCTTCCGCAACAGCGATAACACGGGTACGCATGCACAGGTTAAGTTTGAGATTCATCGCACGCACGTTCTGAACGGCGGCAATGACATCCTCTACACCTTTAACAGCAACGGACTCGGACTCGGCAACGCCTTTACTTCGAACACTGCGATGCCGGGTATTGACTTTGATTTCGGCAACTACATCTACTGGATCGAAGGCACGGTCTATCGCGACCAGGCGGCGCAATTTGCCGATCTTGGTTCGATAGAAATTTACGAGATTGCCGGAACGCCCTGTCCGTAGTTTGCTCGAAACACTAACCCCAGGCGAGGTCACTTGCAGAAGTGGCCTCGCCCTTTTTTTTTTCGAGTCTGTGATGAGGCGTTCAGAGTAGCGACTTCAGTCGGGGTTTTCTCCAGCCCAAAAGACTTTTCCCCCAACATTAAATCCCGTCTAAAGCCGGTACTCTAAGCGCCTGTGGACGCGGAGCAACGAGTTAGGTAGAATGCACCGCATCTCGCAAGGACCAAAAAGCACGCCAGCCGTGCGTTTGCGCGAGTACTCTTTCAGATCGTTTGTGCCGACTTCAGTTCATGTGGGCCGATAGCTCAGTCGGTAGAGCAACTGGCTTTTAACCAGTGGGTCGCAGGTTCGAGTCCTGCTCGGCTCACCACTTTAAGTAAACAAAGGCGAGCGACTGACATCGCTCGCTTTTGGTTTGTCCGCTGCCCGTAGAGCGGACAAAAAGAGAGTCATTTCGACAGGGCAGGAGATACCTCATGCAGAAAATTACACCGTTCCTCTGGTTCGACAACAATGCCGAAGAGGCCGTTGAGTTTTATCTTTCTATTTTTAAGAACTCAAAAACTGTGAGTATCAGTCGCTATGGAGATGGCGGGCCGGGTCCAAAAGGGGCGGTCATGGTTGCAGTCTTCCAAATCGAAGACCAGGAATTCATGGCCTTGAACGGGGGCCCGACCTTTAAGTTTACTGAAGCTATCTCGCTGCTCATAAATTGCGAAACTCAGGAGGAAGTCGATCACTACTGGGAAAAACTTTCCGAAGGCGGAACCACCTCACGCTGCGGCTGGCTCAAAGACAAGTTTGGATTGTCATGGCAGGTTGTTCCCACCGCGCTGGGGCGGCTGCTGAAAGATGAGGATCCGGAAAAGAGAACACGCGTGATGCAGGCAATGCTGCAGATGGATAAGTTTGATATCGCTACCTTGCAGCAGGCGTCGGAGCAACGCTGAAATATTAAAGACCGGCTAATGCTTCCGCCAGCGTAAAGCGTCCTTCATAGAGAGCTTTGCCCACGATCACGCTATCGACCCCATCTTCGTTCGCCGGCTTCAATTGCTCGAGGTCGGCGAGCGAGGAAACTCCACCCGACGCTGTCACCTTTAATCCAGACTCGCGCGCAATCAGGCGTGTCTGCTCGAGGTTGATTCCGGAAAGCATTCCGTCCCGAGCAATGTCCGTGTAGATGATCCGTTCGATGCCCAGGCCGCCGACACCCTGGGCCAGTTCCAAAGCAGATTGCCCGCCATCACTGTTCCACCCGCGAGTCATGACGCGACCATCGCGAGCGTCAATGCCCACCGCCAGTTTTTTCGGACCATAGAGACGCAGCGCTGCCGTTACGATGTCGGGTGCCTCAACGGCAAGCGTCCCGAGAATTGTCCTGGAAACTCCAAGCTCAATCACCTGCTGCAGATCAGCAAGACTGCGCAGGCCGCCACCAAATTGCACCGGAATCTTTACCTGCGAAACGATCTCACTCACGACTCGCCGATTGTCCGAATTGGGATCAGAGAAGGCGCCGTCCAGATCGACCAGATGAAGCCAGGTCGCACCCTCTGCCTGATACCGCAAAGCCAGAGCGACCGGATCTTCGTCATAGACTTTGGTGTCCTGCTTGCGGCCCTGAGTCAGGCGCACGCAACGGCCTGAACGCAGATCGATGGCGGGGATGATTATCATTTCGGTCCTGGAATTAGCCTGCCGGAGTAAAATTGTTCACGATTTGCATGACTTGTTCAAACAGGAGCCTGTTGGTAGCAATCGCGTTGCCGCCGTGGATCGTGGCCTGTCCTTGCCAATCGGTAAAGGTTCCACCCGCCTCTTGCAGGATCGGGAGCAGGGGCGCGCAGTCCCACACATTCATCACCGCATCAAGCATGATGTCGGCGCGCCCGGTGGCTACCAGCACATGGCCGTAGGCATCTCCCCAGGTGCGCCGCGAATGGACCCGGTTTTGCAGCTCTGCCGCTGCCGGCCCAAACCCATATTGCTCGCAAACACCAAAGTCCGTAGACAGGAGCAAGGCCTGATCCAGGGACGAGGTTGCCGATACGCGAGCCGGCTCTTCATTCCAGAAGCATCCCAGTCCCTGCGCTGCATATACGATCTCATTCAGAGCCGGAAGATTGACGACTCCCAGGACAGGCTCATCAGATATCTCTAATCCAATCAGGACGCCGTAAAGCGGGACACCGTGCACGAAAGAGTAGGTTCCGTCGATGGGATCGAGTATCCAGCGACGGCGGGAGCTTCCGGCCGCTTCACCTGCTTCCTCACCGAGGATCGAGTCATCGGGAAAAGCTTCGGCAATGCGCGCGCGCAGATAACGCTCGGCTTCGCGATCCGCGTTCGTCACAAAAGATTTGTCCGCTTTCAACTCGGCTACAAAAGCGCCTTTAAAATAATCGCTCGTAATTGCCCCAGCGCCACGCGAAATATCGACAGCGAAGTCCAGTAATTGTTTGAGCTCGTTGGTGTCAGTGGTCATGCGTTGTAGCTTCCTAATTAGTGGCGCCGGCCGTGCTACTTCCTGCGCTCGCCGAGCACTGTGCTTATTTCTTCCAGAGTCACACCCTGCTCAACAATCATCACGAGCAGATGATACAGAAGGTCTGCCGATTCGTTCGCCAGCGCTGCCCGATCATTATTCTTGGCTGCGATAATTGTCTCCGCAGCTTCTTCACCGACCTTCTTCAGAATCTTGTCCAGGCCTGAGTTGAACAAGTAGCTCGTGTAGGAACCTTCAGGTAGTTCGCGCTTGCGCGACTCGACCAGCGAATAAAGATCGCTGAGCAGCGAGCCCAAAGATTTTGCCCCAGGTTCCGTCCCCACCGCTCCACTTCCGCTGTCAAAGCACGAGACTGCACCAGTGTGACAGGCTGGTCCATTGGGCGCCACCCGCACTACCAGCGCATCGCTATCACAATCAATCTGGATATCGACTACGGGCTGTGTGTTGCCGGAAGTCTC
The DNA here is from genome assembly GCA_038237475.1 of Pyrinomonadales bacterium. GTDB lineage: Bacteria > Acidobacteriota > Blastocatellia > Pyrinomonadales > Pyrinomonadaceae > JAOAPY01. The sequence goes on from JBBRYS010000001.1 coordinate 57,650, forward strand.
GCCCTTGTGCCACAGGCAGGCGCGCGAGCGGGACCAGAACCAGGTCTCCCCTGTCTCGATAGTGCGGGCCAGACTCTCATGATTCATGTATGCGAGCGTCAGGATGCGGTTTGTCTGCGCATCCTGAATCACTGCGGGAATCAGGCCTTGTTCATCAAAGCGCAGTTGGTCGATTTCAATCTTCATCTGACGACTACTCCTCTGCTCCGCAGATATTGCTTCAGTCCGGAAATTTTCATTTCGCCGAAGTGAAATAACGAGGCAGCGAGGACTGCACTCGCACCGCCCTCCGTCAAAGCTTCATAGAAATGTTCTAAACGCCCAGCTCCTCCCGAGGCAATCACGGGAATGCGAACTGCGGAAGACACCGCCCGCGTTAGTTCCAAATCGTAGCCGGCGCGGGTCCCGTCCTGGTCCATGCTCGTCAGCAATATCTCTCCTGCTCCCAGGCGTTCAGCCCTGATGGCCCACTCAACCGCCTCCCAGGCCACCTTCTCTCTTCCACCATGGGTGAAGACGTCCCAACCAGCGGCTGCCTCTGCTGAATTGCGACGGCGTGCATCGATAGCTACCACGACGCACTGGCTGCCGAAGGTACCGGCACATTCAGTAATCAACTCCGGGCGTTCGACGGCGGCAGTGTTCAGCGAGACTTTATCGGCGCCGGCGCGCAGCACTGCGGTGATGTCAGCAACGGAATTGAGACCGCCTCCCACCGTCAGCGGGATAAAGACCTGATCGGCAACCCGACGCACGAGATCGATAATAATGGCGCGCTTGTCGGATGAAGCGGTGATATCAAGAAACGTCAACTCATCCGCGCCTTCACGATCGTAACCGCGCGCTTGCTCCACCGCATCGCCGGCATCAACCAGTGAGACAAAGCGAATGCCCTTAACCACGCGACCGCGGTCGACATCGAGACAGGGAATGACACGTTTGGCTAACATGGATGTCCGCTAAGTTCAGCCGATCGTCAAAGTTTGTCGGACCGCAGAAAAATTCGCGAGTAACTGCAGACCTGCTGCCTGGCTTTTTTCGGGATGAAACTGCACTCCTGAAATGTTCCCCTGCGCCACCGCAGACGGATATTTAGCGCCGTACTCCGTCTGGCCAATAACGATTGATCGATCAAAAGCGTCACAGAAATAGGAATGCACAAAATAGAAAAACGCCTGGTCTGCTATGCCGGCGAGCAAGGGATGGGAGTTCAACTGTTCCACCTGATTCCAACCCACTTGCGGCACCACCAAATCGCTCCCAAAACGGCGTACCCGACCCGCTAAAAGTCCCAGCCCGGCAGTGTGGCCAAACTCTTCTGACCCTTCGAAGAGCATCTGCATGCCCACGCAAACGCCCAACAGCGGCGTTCCCTCTGCGACACGCTCGTGGACCAATTTATCAAAGCCACGCGCGCACAGGGCATTCATACAGGCCGCAAAGGCGCCGACGCCAGGCAACACAAGAGACTCAGCCTCGCGCAGTACCTGCTCGTCACTACTAATAACGGCCTCATGACCGGTGGCGGCAAAAGCCTTCTCAACCGAACGCAGGTTGCCCACTCCATAATCAATGATTGCAATACGAGCCATTGTTGTTAGAGGCTTCCTTTGGTGCTCAACACTCCGTGGATTCTCGGATCACGCTCGACCGCCTGCCGCAAAGCGCGCGCGGTGCCTTTGAAGGTCGCTTCCAGAATGTGGTGCGTGTTGCGGCCGCGTAACTGATCGATGTGCAGATTGCATTGCAGGCTTTCTGCAAACGAGCGCCAGAAATGCTCGGCCAGTTCAACCGAAAAGTTCCCGATCATTTGTCGTTTGGTTTTGACCTCATAGATCAGATAGAAGCGCCCGGAGAGATCCAGCACCACCCGACAGAGCGCTTCGTCCATCGGCACGAGGGAAGCGCCATAACGGCCAATGCCGGCCTTGTCACCGAGCGCCTGGCGAAATGCCTGACCCAGCGAAAGGGCAATATCCTCAACGGAATGGTGGTCGTCGATTTCCAAATCGCCCTGGCAGGAAAGCTCAAGGTCAAACAATCCATGTCGCGTAAAAAGATCGAGCATGTGATCGAGAAAAGGCAAACCAGTGCTGATTTGCGACTTGCCCTGGCCGTCCAGGTTGAGCGCGACCCGCACGTAGGTTTCTTTGGTGCGCCTTTCCACCTGCGCAGTCCGCGAAGTTTGTTTTGTATTTGTTTGCATCTCTCCTGCTTCCTTGACCCCAACTGTTGTTTGAGTTCAGGTTCCCTTCTCGTCTGCGAAAATCTGCCGCAGGGCTTTGAGCAACGCGTCATTTTCCGAGGGTGTACCGACGCTGATCCGAAAGTAATCTTTCAGCATTGGATAGCCGCTCACATCGCGAATCAGTATGTCGCGCTGCAGCAACTCCCGGAATACTTGCTTCGGCTCAATGGTCGAGTGCACCACCATGAAGTTTGCCCGCGATGGCACTGGCGTCAGTCCATTTATCTCGCCGATTTCGCGGTACAGCCGTTCGCGTTCTCCAATCATTGTCTGTACGAGAGGCGCCAACTCGGTTTCATACATTCCAATCGCCACCTCGGCTGCGGTCTGCGAAACAAAGTTCAGGTTATACGGCAGCAGGGCCTTGGCGATCTCGACTACCAGACTTTGATCTGCAAGCAGGTAGCCGACTCGCAGTCCAGCCAGGGCCATCGCTTTTGAAAATGTGCGCAAGACCACGAGATTTTTATGTTGCGCCAGAAGTGGAACGGCAGTCTGTTGGGAAAATTCGAAGTAAGCTTCGTCAACCACTACAAGTCCTCTCGTTGTTTTAATAATGCCGGCCAGGGAAGCCGTTTCAAGAACACATCCCGTCGGATTGTTCGGAGAACAAATGATGACCACATCCGGATCCTTTTCTCTTATCGCGGCTTGCAACGCGGCTCCATCAAAGGAAAGCGACGGCGCCAGCGGCACGCTGATGACCTCGCCACCAAGCACAGTCGTAATCTGCCGGTATAGCGCAAAAGTCGGTTCGTTAATCAGGACTTTTTTTCCCGCTGAGACTGTCACCATCAACAACGCCTGGATTAATTCATTCGAACCATTGCCGGCGAGCACACCATCAGCTTTCCAGCCGCTGAAAGCTGCCAGCCGCTCCTGTAAGGCGGAGGCTGAAAAATCAGGATAACGCGACCAGGCGCGCGCGTGCAGACGCTGCAGCGTTTCCTGTTTGATCGCAAGCGGCGCGTCCCACGGATTCTCGTTCTGATTCAACTTCACACTTGCTCGATCGGGTGACAGAGTGTAGGCCCGCAACGCGCGCACTGAATCTTTAATTGAGTCTGTGATGTTCATGGATTCGTTCCCAAAGGAAAAGCCTGAATTGAAGTCGGTACTCTAAGTGCCTTGCTCCAACCTGATCGATACTGAGCGCGCATGTGCATCGAGACCTTCGGCCGCTGCGAGGGCTTCGATCAATGGTCCAACCCGGCGCAGTTCGCTGCCTGAGAATTTCAACATGCTGGTGCGCTTCACAAAATCAGAAACACCCAGCGCTGATGAAAACCGGGCCGTGCCACCTGTTGGCAACACGTGATTGGGTCCGGCCAGATAGTCCCCGACCGCTTCCGGGGTCTGCTCTCCGAAAAAGATCGCGCCGGCATGGCGCACTTTTTGTGCGACAGCATCTTCTTCCCGGGCCATTATCTCCAGGTGCTCGGGCGCCAGTTCATTGGCCAGGCCGCAGGCTTCATCCATATCATTCACGACAATTATGGCACCAAAGGATCCCAGTGACTTCCTGATTAAATTCAGGCGCGGCAGCTCAGTCGACTGTTTCTCAAGTTCAACGGTGACTGCTGCAGCCAGACGCTCACTGGTGGTTAGCAGAACCGAGGAAGCATCTTCGCCATGTTCGGCTTGCGCCAGCATGTCGCTGGCCACAAACGAAGCCCGCGCTGAATCATCGGCGATGATCACTACTTCGGTGGGCCCCGCTACCGAATCAATACCGACGAGACCGAAGACCTGTTTCTTCGCAGCGGCAACATACTTACTTCCCGGGCCAGTGATCTTATCGACGCGCGGGATAGTTGCAGTGCCAAACGCCAGCGCCGCCACCGCCTGCGCGCCACCGACGGCATAGACTTCCGTCACTCCAAGTTCAACCAGCGCCGCAGCCACTGCCGGATTCTCCTGCAGCGTTCGTGGCGGCGTGGCCACAACGATCCGGTCAACTCCGGCAATTTGCGCGGGCACAATGTTCATCACCACAGATGATGGATAAGCGGCGGTCCCGCCGGGCACATAAAGACCGGCGCATTCAATTGGTCCAATTCTTTGGCCGAGCCGGACTCCATTTTCCACCAGGACTTCCCACGACGATTGCCGTTCATGTTCATGAAATGCGCGTACTCGTTTAATAGCTTCCCGCAAGGCTGCGATGACCAGAGGCTCCGCCTTGGCAGCTGCTTCTCGCAGGCTCTGTTCGCTCACCCGCAGCTCGGTGGCCTGCATTGGATGGCCATCGAATCGTGCGGCGAAATCAACGAGAGCTGCGTCTCCGCGCTCGCGCACCTCTCGCACGATGGCCGCCACCTCGCCCATCAACTGGTCATCGAGCGCCACGTTGCGCCCGCGAATCGTCAACAGCTTAAGAGCGAGACGGTCCTTTTCAGAACTGCGAATTACATCAATCACAACATTCACCCTTTACACTTCTCGCAGCGTCGAGCAATGCGATCAGCTTACCCAGCGCCTCTGCCTTTAGTTGATAACTGGCACGATTCACCACCAGGCGAGCGGTAGACTCGCCAATGACCGCTACTTCCTCAAGCCCGTTCTCGCGCAGGGTGGCGCCAGTCTCCACCAGATCGACGATGCAGTCCGCCAGACCCAGAACCGGCGCGAGCTCTACCGAGCCGGATAGCTCGATGATCTCCACCGGGCGGCCCTGGGAGCCAAAATGCGCAGCCGCAAGGCGCGGATACTTCGTCGCTACTCTGAGCATGCCGAGATCGCTGAGTGACACGCCTTTAAGCGTCGCGACGACGATCCGGCAACGCGCCATCTCGAGCGAGAGCGGCTGCAACAGGTCCGTGTTCGACTCAAGCAGGACATCACGTCCCACTACACCGCAGTCGGCAATGCCGTGTTCTACATAAACTGGAACATCAGTAGGCTTCACAAAGATGAAACGATAGCGCCCTGATTCATCTTCCAGGGCCAGGCGTCGCGAGGCTAACGCTACCGGTGAGACTTCAGCGCCGGCACGCGCAAGCAAGGCCATGGCTTCGCCTTGTATCCTTCCCTTGGCAACCGCAATCGTCAGTTTCACCAACTTTTCACCTCACCCGTTTGAAATTAGGTCGAGCATGACGCGTTCACCGGCAGACCGTCTTGCCAGGACGTTACGAAACAACGCCGCCGGACCAGCGCCGGGCAACACGTTCGGCTGATTATCGGTTGCCGGAGGGCCAATATCATTTTTACTGCGGCCACGCAGCACCTCCGTTAACTCATCCAGATCGACAACAAAACCGACTGCCGGTTCAGCCTTGCCAAAGTTGGCAGTGAGATCGTCGTAACGGCCACCGCTCCCAACCCGCACTCCAGCGCCGTTGATATAAATCTTAAAAGTCAGAGCGGTGTAGTAATCAAGTCGTGACACGTCCCCGAGATCAATTTCGAAACAGTCAGTGAGCTCCAGAGCTTCAATTACGTCCCAAAGCGCCTCCAGACGAGCCAGCGCCGCCAGTGAAGCCTCGTTGGAAATAACTCGACGCGCAGCCGTAAGCGTTTCACGCTTGCCTGATAATTGGATTAGTTGTGAAAAGGCGTGGCGCTCATCTGCAGAAGTGAACGGGGTAAGGAAATCTTCGAGGTCGGCTGCGTTTCGCACTTCGATCAATTGACGCATTTCCTCGCGCCGCGCGGCATTCAGCGAGAGGCCGGCAGCAACGCCATTAAAGATGCCGACATCGTTCAAGGTGATGGCGTATCCACCCTCAGGACTGAGTGACCGCAGCAACTCAACCGCCATCAGGAGCACTTCCAGATCTGCTGACTTGGTATTCGCGCCGATCAGCTCGCATCCCATCTGGGTTGATTCCCTTCTCCACTCGGCATGCGACTGTTGCTGTTGGCGAAAAACCGGAACTGCATAGCAGAGCCGCAACGGCCGAGCGCGCTCCGCGAGCAACGTCGCCGCCGCCCGTGCGGCAGCCGAGGTTACATCCGGCCTGAGCGCCAGCATGCGCCCATCAAGATCGGTGAAGCGAAAGGCCCGTTGGGCTTCAAAATGGCCCATCCCACGTTCAAAGAGCGAATAGTAGTCCACCGTAGGGGTGGTGATCTCTTCATAGGACCAACCATCAAAGATAGTCATGGCGGTCGCTTCTATGCGGCGCCGCAATCTGGCTTCGGCGCCAAAGTAGTACCGCATGCCGCCGGGGATTCTGGACAATGGCTCAGACATAATCTATGCACCACTTGCTGGAAAAAGAAAAACCCGCTGCCGGACATTAGAGTCAGCAGCGGGTCTTTGAATTTTTGTAAGCTCTATTTAAACTTCTCTCAGCTCACAAACGACCAAACGCTGCCACACCGCCATGATGGCCGGCATGAAGGAGTGAGTGGTGATGGTGTGTGCTGCTGAAAATCATTTCTTTTGTTTCGCTAACGAATAGGTCTTATAGCCGAGCGCGTTCCCGCCTGTCAAACGGAGGCGTTCAGAGTACCCCCTTCAGGCGGGCTTTTTTCCGGATTCGAAAGCGGCGGCGACATTGATAAAAACCCGCCTAAAGGCGGTACTCTGAACGCCTCTGGTGATCATTAATCGATTCGCTCGGCGGGGCGCTGCAGTTCAAATTCGCTGTGCAGCGCCTGCACTGCTTCGCGCATCGCGGCGGCGCGGACGACAAACGAAACGTTGTATTCAGACGAGCCCTGGGCAATAGCGATGATGTTAATACCGCGTTGCCCCAGCACACTAAACGTCCGCCCGGCAATACCCGGCATTCCCTGCATCCGATCGCCTACCACAGCAACGATCGCGATCTCCGGATTCACGTTGATGTGCTCAACTCCATTGTGCGCAAGATCGAAGGCATCAAGTGAGTATTTCAGAGCAGCGAACGAATCCAGCCGCCGTCGATTTGCACCGAAGTTCCGGTGACGTAGCCGGCGCGTTCTGAAACCAGAAAAGCCGCGAGGGCAGCGAACTCGCGCGGTTCTCCGAGCCGCCGCATGGGAATCTCTCGTTCCCATCGGGCGATGAATTCTTCCGAGCTAATGCCTTCGCTTTTCGACATCATCTCCGCCAGTTCTTCAACTCGCTCAGTGCGGGTATAGCCGGGCAGGATGTTGTTGACGGTGATGCCGTCCGCAGCAACTTCATTCGCAAGCGTCCGGGCAAATCCAGTCAGACCCGCTCGCAGACTATTCGATAACATGAGATTGTCGACCGGCTGCTTCACCGCGATGGAGGTGATGTTCAGGATGCGGCCCCACTGACGCTCCTTCATGTCCGGCAACACCAGTCGCGTCAACTCGATGGCGCTGAACAGAGTCAGCTGCGTGGCACCTTCCCATTGTTCACGACTGAGACTTTCGAATTTGCCGGCTGGTGGTCCACCCGCATTAGTCACCAGGATATCGATTCTTCCGAAATGCTCGCGACCTTTGGCAACCACTCGCGCGATGTCTCCGGACACGGTCAAGTCGGCGACGACAGCGACAACGGCCGCACCGGACTGCAAGGCAATTTGATCGCGAGCAGCGTGCAGTGTTTCCTGGTGACGGGCGCAGAGCACGAGTGAGCAGCCCTCAGCCGCCAGTTCCTCTGCTACGGCCCGGCCCAAACCACGGCTGGCCGCGGCCACGAGGGCGACTTTTCCTGTTAATCCAAGATCCATACTGAGTAAGAGTCGAAACTTAAAACGCGAACAGAAAAACGGGTCAGAGAGTCAGTCGCAAGCAGGTTATCTCCGCAAGTAGTCGTCGGTCTTATCGAGCCAGTCCTGGCGTGGCGGGCTAAAAATATCAACGTCGAGCGTGTCTTCAAGAGCTTCCGCCTTGTGCAACACAAAAGAAGGAATGTGAAGCACCTCACCAGCAAGTACATCGATCACCTCTGCGCCATCGGCGCCCAGCCAGAAACGCAAACCACCTTCGAGAATGTAAGTGATCTGTTCGTTCTCATGTGAATGTTGCGGGACGATCGCGCCTTTCTTGAGATAAACATGAGCCAACATCATGCGGTCGCCTGTGATCAGACGGCGCTCGAGCATTTCCGTCACCTGTTCCTTCGGCATATCTTCCCACCGATAAAAACTAACTCTGCGTTCAGTCATCGTTCTCTCCTGCAATGTCCGGCGAATAGAAAATCCTCATGCGAGCGAAAGCAACAGTTTACTTCTGATCGGGCGGAATGGCGTCCACGTTCCCATTCAAATACCTATCAAACCAATAGAGCTGCCAGTTCAAACTCTCGACCAGGTGTTTGGGTTCGCCTGTACGGGTAAGATTATGGTTCTCGCGCGGAAACATCACAATCTCAGTGGTGACGCCGAAATGTTTGAGCGCACGAAACCACTGCTCTCCCTGCTCCAGCGGCACTCGAAAATCGTTATCCGAATGCAGTACCAAGGTCGGCGTCTTCACGTTCTTCGCATACTTCAAAGGGGAGCGATCCCAAAATGAATCAAACCTCTCGAACAAGTCGCCGCCAAAATCCGCCGAGTGACCATAAGGGCCGTCGCGTGTGCCTTCGTCTGAAATAAAGTTGACGACGCTTCGCAATGTCACGGCGGCCTTAAATCGATTGGTATGGCTAACGATCCAGTTAGTTAAATAACCTCCATAGCTACCACCAGTCACGCCCATACGTTCAGCATCAAGCCAGGGGTATCTTTTCAACGCCGCATCCACACCATTCATTACATCCAGATAGTCCTTGCCACCCCATTCGCCCGCGATGCCTCGTTCGAACTTCTGGCCGTAACCCGTCGAGCCGCGCGGATTAGTAAACAACACTGCATAGCCTTTGGCGGCGTAAACCTGGAACTCGTGATACCAATCAACGCCATACTGCCCAGCCGGTCCGCCGTGAATGCTGAGTACAAGCGGATACTTCCGTCCTTCCTGCCAGCCGATTGGCTTCACTAAAAATCCGTCAACATTCCAATCGTCAGCGCTCTTATAAGTAAACCGCTCGACATCTGCGAGTTCCAGTTGTTTCCAAAGTGAATGGTTAAGATTCGTCAACTTGCGTTCATTGGCGCCATTGAGATCGGCAATGTAAACATCGTCCGGATGCTTGAAATCATTGGCTGTGTAAACAATCGCGTGCGTGTTCCAGTTAAAGTCGGGGGTGTGCACCGCACGCGCTCCTTTGGTTACGGGAACGATACTTTGGCTTTGCATGTCGATTCGGAAAACCTGCGACTCACCTTTGATGCCCGCCTCAAAAACGATTGAACGGCCGTCCCCGGCCCATTCCAATCCAGTAGGAATCAAATCGAGGTCCCTCGCGATCATCACCGAGGGCGCACCGCCGCCGGCTGGCGCAAGAAAGATCTTTGGGTGGTCACGCTCATGCAACACGCCTGCAAAGGCTATTTGTTTTCCATCCGGCGACCAGCGCGGGCTATTGTCGGCTTCGGCATGATCCGAGATCCTGGTCAACTCACCGCCGTCGGCTGCGATCACCCAAACGTCTGTGTTGCGATTTTCGTCATACTCTTTCCCGCTGCGATTGGAAACAAAAGCGATGCGCTGGCCGTCAGGAGACCATTGGGGATCGCTGTCGTTCCAGTCGTTCCCTTCGGTGATCTGCTTCGCAGAGCCAGAGGCGACCTCGACTACCCAGAAGTGTGTGCGGCGATCGTCGAACCAGCCACTGTCGTTGAACTTGTACGATGAATTCTTGTAGTGGCGTACATCGCTGCGGTCTTTGTTTTCCATGACCCTACTATCCGAGGGCCCGATGCGGCTGATGACAACCAGGCGGGTGCCATCGGGAGACCAGCGAAAGGAGCTAACGCCCTGCTTAAGATTCGTCAACCGGCGCGCCTCGCCGCCACTCATCGAAAGCAGGTAGACCTGGTTGCGCATTTGTTCCCCGCTTGCAGCCGGTCCCGTCGCCGGCGCGGCGTCAGCAGCAGGTCTCGAAGAAAGAAACGCCAGCCACTTTCCGTCGGGACTCCAACGCGGCGCGGTGGTTGACTGCGGGCTGGTCGTAAATTGCCACGGCGCGCGCTGGCCGTCCACGGACACGATCCAGATCGAGCTCTGGCGCCGGTTCTGCGCGCGATCAATTTTCGTCATTACGTACGCGACCAGTTTGCCGTCGGGTGACAGGTTGGGATCGTTTGCGAACTCAAACGAGTAGTAGTCTTCGGGTGTCACGCCACGCACCTGCTGCGCGAGCAGAGGACAAGCGGTTAGGCAGACAAGGATGCACAGTACCAGGCTGCGTACGAGTGTTGTCATTTGCTGTTCCTTCCAGGTTTTAGATCGAGAGCATGCGCGAGCGAAAGTGTTAGACCCCGACTCTGAATCACCTGAAGTCTCTTCAGCCGAAAGGCTGGTCAATAGACTTGCTCTGGGCGGTGAAAAATCTCGGGCCGCTGTCAGTGATATAGAGGCAATCTTCGAGACGAATACCGAACTCGCCATAGATCACAATCGTGGGCTCGTCGCTAAAGCACATGCCCGGCTGGATCGGGGTCTTGTTGCCGCGCACAAAGTTGGTCCATTCGTGTCCATCCAGACCGATGCCGTGCCCTGTGCGATGCGGCAAGCCCGGCACTTTGTAATCCGGGCCAAACCCCGCGTCGGTAATCACCTTCCGCGCGGCGGCATCCACCGTTTCACAGGCGGCGCCAACTTTGGCGGCGGCGAAGCCTGCATCCTGCGAGCGGCGTTCGAGGTTCCAGATATCGCGCTGACGCTGAGTGGGTTTGCCGAAAACGAACGTGCGCGTGATGTCCGATTCATAACCTTCGACTTTGCAGCCTCCGTCCATCAGCACCACATCGCCCTCCTGCAGTTTCTGAGGTGTGCTGCTGCCGTGGGGAAACGAGGTGTATTTGCCGAAGCTCACGAAGACTCCGCCCTGGACCCCGAGCGCACGAAAAGCTGCCGAGCAGTTACCGGCAAACTCGTCCTGCGTCATGCCGGCTCGCATACTGTCATGAGTGGCACGGTAAGCAATGATCGTCAGGTCATTGGCCTTCTGCAGAAGAGCCAACTCCGCCGGCGACTTAATCATGCGACAGCCCGCGGTAATTGGCGTGGCGCTGACAAATTGATAGCCGGGGCCTTCCTTGCGAATGCCATCAAAGAGAAAGAACCGCACGCGTTCCTCGATACCAATGCGACCGGTGCGCAAGCCGCGGTCGCGGAAAATTTCGACGACGCGACGATATGGGCTTTCGTCTTCTTCCCAGGTGCGAATGTCCGTGCCGAACTTGATCAATTCGCGCGCCCGCTCTTCTTCGAATTTAGGACAAACCCAGGCGATCTCCCCGTGGGCAGGAATCACCACCGCAAACATGCGCTCACTGTTGCCCCAGCGCATGCCGGTAAAATAGAACATGCTGGTTCCGGGTTCGAGATAGATGGCTCCAATCTTTTGTTCGGCCATTAATCGCTGGGCTTTGGCGATGCGGGCCAGACGTTCGTCGACCGAGATCGGTACAACATCATCCGTCATCCTCTGCAGCTTGCTGATGGCGCGTGGCATTTCTTTTTGCGGCAGCGGTTCAGCATTGACAGGAAATAGTTCGCTGCCAAAAACGGACATACCGGCTACGCCTAGTGACAAGCGCAGAAAGTCTCTTCTATCTGTGCACATGAGATGTTTTGCTCGATGAAAGTCAGGGTACTAATTGCAGCGTCATGCTACACGAGGCCAGGTTCACCCACAAGGATTTCCATCTCGAGCGCGTGCGTTTGGTGCAATTGGACGCGGGATTAGGGGGGCGCAGGGATTATGCAACCATTTCCATCAGGGGAACTTCTTTCGAGTCCTCGCTCTCTGTTACTTCCTGGCGCCGATCGCGATCCGCATAGATGAATTCTGCCGCGGCCTCAGCCGTCAGCGGTCGAGAAAAAAGGTAGCCTTGCGCGTATTCGCACTGGAGAGCTTTGAGACAAGCCAGCTGATCCTCGGATTCGACTCCCTCGGCTACTACTTCCATTCCGAGGTTGCGCGCGAGGGTGGCAATGGTCCTGACAATTTCGACATTCTCGTCTTTCTCCTCGATCCGGTTCACGAATGAGCGATCGATCTTCAGAGTGTCGACGGGAAAGCGATGCAGATAGCTGAGTGAGGAATAGCCGGTCCCGAAATCGTCGATACACAAATGGACATTCAGATCGGCGAGTTGTCGCAACATGGTAGTGGCCATCTCAGCATTTTCCATCACCACGCTTTCCGTGATCTCCAGTTTGAGGTTGCGCGCCGGCAGGCCGGTTTTTTCCAATATCCCCTTAACGTCCATCACTAAACCCGACTGAATCAATTGTTTGGAAGAGAGATTCACGTTCATGGTCAGGGCGCGATTTGCGGTATGCTCCGCGTGCCAGATCTGCATTTGCCGGCAAGCGTGCTCGAGGATCCAGGATCCCAGCGGCACAATCATGCCTGTCTCTTCAGCGACGGGGATGAATTCAGAGGGAGGCACCAGTCCCCTTTCCGGATGTTGCCAGCGAACTAACGCTTCAAAGCCCGACAAGCCGCCGGTTTCGATGCTGACAATTGGCTGGTAGTGGAGACAGAATTCATCACGTTCCATGGCCCGCCGCAAATCATTTTCGAGCCGCATGCGAATCACTGCGCGTGAATGCATCTCCAGGTCAAACAATTCATAGCAAGCCTTGCCCGCATCCTTGGCGCGATACATCGCCGTATCGGCATCGCGCAGAATGTAGTCAGGCTGGTCGTAACCGGCCGAGCTCAAGGCAATGCCGATGCTGGCTGATGTATAGGCTTCGTGACCGCCGAGTTCGAAAGGTCTGAGCAGTTCCTGTTGAATTTTTTCAGCGACGCGAATCGCGTCGGTAGGATCCGCAATACCGTCGAGCAGGATGGCAAATTCGTCACCACCGAAACGCGAAACCGTATCAACCTGTCTCAGGGATCTCTGCAAACGTCGGGCGAGTTCGACGATCAACTGATCGCCACAGCCGTGGCCCAGGCTGTCATTGATGTACTTGAAACGATCCAGATCCAGAAACAGGACAGCGAAGAGATAATCGCTCTGTCGTTTGCTGCGCTCGATGGCAAGCTTCAAATAGTCTGAGAATAAACTGCGATTTGGCAAATCAGTCAGCGAGTCGTGGAAGGCCGCATGGCGAAAATGGTCCTTGCTTTCCTGCAGCGCGCAACTTGTGCGTTCCAGCTCTGAGATGTAGTGATTGAGTTCTTCGACGTGACGCTCTGCCTGCTCAGCTCGTTGAGCTTCAGCGTCGGCTCGAGCCCGTTCCGCCTCGGCCCGTTCCCGTTCTGCATTTTCAGCCTGCGCCGCCGTGCGCCTAATGTCCTCGAGATACTTCTGATAAGTGAAATAAAGAATAAAGACCATTGGCAGCGCGACCAGCACTACGTAGAGGCCTGTCGTTTCAATCCGCGTGGCGATAAAACCGGCGGCCAGAGCGCCGGCAAAGTAAGTCACTGATGCCCAGAGACAGTTTCGGGTCCAGATTTGCCAGAACGGCTGCGCATGTTTGAAAGACATGCCAAGCGCCACCATGCTTGTATTGGTGAAGTATTGGGCAAGGGCCATCGTGCAGATTCCGGCCGCCATGGTCGAAAAGTTTTGGTGCACTACCAGCTTTGGGTTTCCGGCCACCAGCGTCAGGGCGAGGACTGAAATGGAAGTCGAACCAGCCATGACCGCAGCGCTAAACAGAATTGTGCGCAACTTCCTGCCGGCGCGCGCACCAGTAATTAAGCCATCAGCCACCGCGAGGAGGATTGCAGCTTCACCGCCATAAAGCAGGAGCGCCAGGAAAATAAAGGTGTCGGTGATCGTAACGCTGACGTTAAAGCGCGGGATCTTCACTGCCACTCGCCAACTGATGAGGAGTGTCATGGCCGAAATAAGGAGGAAGCGAAAATCGAGCTTGAGCGTTGCCAGACCGGTAATCGCTGCCAAAAACACCATTGAGCCAAGACCAATGATTAACCATTGATATGTCTTGGCTACCCGTTGTTTTTCGTTAAGTTGGGTCGAGGCTTCCACGATATGTTCCTTAGACAGCGGAAAAATAAGCCGTGTTGTAACAGCTCTGAATCACGTAACCGGCTTTTTGATAGAAGGCACGCGCGCGCTCATTCTCAATGTTGACGACGAGGCAAATCGAATGCACGCGTCCGAGCAAATTGCGGGCGAGTTGAGTCATACAGCGCAGTCCATAACCCTGGCGTCGTGCTTCAGGCTGGACGTAAACACCTTCGATGAAAAGGGTCTCGGGGGTTTCCGAAATAATGTCAGCCTTGAAAATCATGCTTCCCTTTTCGACCAGCACCCAGACCCTGCCCTGATCCACTCGTCGCGCGGTGCGTACTAACATGCCTGGACAATCCTGCTGCAGCGGGTTGACTCCGCTTTCTTCAAAACCCAACGCAGCATTGATAAGGACAACCGCTTCCAGATCCTCCCGACAGGCCAACCGCAATTGAGATTCGCCAGCGACACCACGCGTGACTGCTTTCTGCTCTAGTAGAAACTCGCTGCTCACCTGGCGCGGTTTCCGACCCGCCGCATCATATTTTTCCAGAATGAATTCCATTTGTGTCTGCTCGCCACGCACCAAATGGGCAGTTAGATTGTTGGGAATGAGACCAGCGAAGACATCGAGAGCAACTTGATCGCGGGCCTCAATAACCGTCTTGGGACCAATCAGGGCCACCCCGGTCAATCGATCCCAGCGGTCGCGAGATCCATAAAACGTTCCGCGATTGGCTGCATGTACCAGCCCGTTGTCTCGAATCAGACCCGACATGAACACGGTGTGGATTGGCCTTTGTTTCAGGAAAGCAAGTACTTCATCCTGATTGCCACCGGAAAGGGCGTTCACCCTCAGGGAACGCAGCGAAGCCTGGTTCACGGTGAGCTCTGGATGGCTACTCTTTGTCTCGGCAATAGCGAATGCGGATGACATGTGTGTTATGGGAGTTCAGTTGAATGGTGTGGAGATGACGAGGGAGTCCAGTGGACTCCCTCGCGTGTCGGGGCCGTTTATCAATGCATGCAGGGAGATGCGTCCCCGCCGATTAGGGCTCTGGAGGACATTGCCTGAAGAGCAGCATCACCCATGACAATGCCGTCACCGACCATGATGCCGTCGCCCATGACGATGCCGTCACCGACCATGATGCCGTCGCTGACCATGATGCCGTCGCCAGCCAGTTGACCGCCGGGCAGGAACATCACGCCATCACCCATGACGATGCCATCGCTGACCATGATGCCGTCGCCCATGACGATGCCGTCGCCCACCATGATGCCGTCGCTAACCATGATGCCGTCACCGGCCACATCAGCGTCGCCCATTACGATGCCGGTGCCATAGATCGGCTGATACTTCATGATCAGATTAGTACCGGTCAGGTAGCCGTACTTTGTCATCAACCCTCGTGACCAGGTAAATGTCTGGCCGGCGATGGTGGTCTGCTGATTCGGGACAGTAGTGGTGGTCAGGAAGTTCGCACCTGTAGCAGTTGAATTAGTCAGGTCCGTGCGTACCAGCTTGGCGACGCGCATGGCCCCTTCAACGTTCAACTCACCGGCGCCCTGCTCAAGCATGTTAAAGCCTCTCAGCGGCTGCGCCGTGTACATGAGCAAAGCCTTGACCATGTTAGGCGTCAGCTTTGGATTAGCCTGGAGCAGCAGCGCTGCCGCGCCCGCCACGAGTGGTGTGGCCATGGAAGTGCCGCTGAGGTACATCAGGCGTTTGTTGTTATTGTCTGTCAGGCCGGAGTCCAGTTCAGGATGTTGGGTGACAAGCAAGTTGTAGTTCGACGCTGTCAAATCAATTCCCAACAACAGGGTGCTGCCACCAGAGTCAGATTCGGCAAAAATCAGTCGGTTACCGGGAGCTACTATCTCGGGCTTGATGATATTGTCAAAGCGGCGAACCCCATTGGCAGCGACATAATTGCTGCGCGTTGGTCCACGTGAGCTGTAGCTCGCGATGCCATCGTCACTGCGGACGTCAGTTCCAAAAGTATTCACTGCGCCAACTGTAATAACCGAAGGTTCGTTACCTGGTGAGTGAATTTGACCATATAGCTTAGTTCCATTGGCATCTTTGCCATTGTTTCCGGCGGCTGCGACAACGACCATACCGGCGTCTACCAGTGCGCGAGCGGCGCGACATAGTGGGTCGTTCCTGTAGGAGTTGATGGCCGGAGTACCCAGACTCATGTTGACGACACGAATGCTGTATTTGTCCTTATTCAAGGGATTGGTGGAACTGACGGGTTTCGTCGGATCTGCTGGAGCAAGGAACCAATTCAGCGCTTTAAGTAAAACTGCGGAACTGCCGGAGCCCTGCCAATTGAGCACACGCAGGACGATCAGGTTGGCATTGGGCGCAATCCCCTGGTAAGCGTTGCCTGACTTTGTGCTGATGCCGGCGGCGGCGGCAGCAACGTGGGTGCCGTGGCCATAGGGATCAATGTCCGGCTGATTTTCAGTAGTGAAGTCCAAGTTAAACTTGACTCGGCTGCCGAAAGCTGCGTGACCCCTGTCAACGCCAGAATCAATGATCGCGATACCGATGTTCGTACCGTCGAAAGTTGTAGTACTCGTAGGAACACCCAGCAGCGAAGCATTTGTCTGAGTTCGTATAAGGTCTGTTCCCGTCGTTGCCGACACGTGGCCGAGGCTTTGCAATTTCACATTGGATGACATGAAATCTGCCAAACCGCTCTTTGCCAATTTTTCGATGGCCTTGACCGGCACCCGAACCTTCATCGAGTTCAGTTCCGGCATATAGTCGCCCACCATCACAGTGTTTTGCTTCAGCAAGTTAGCCAACTGCGCATTGCGAACGTCCGGAGTCTGCAGAATGACATCTACCCGATCGTCTTTAGATTTCGCTGCCTTCATTACCTCGCGCAAGTCGCTTGAGATTACTTCGCCAACAAAGCCGCGCTCTTCTCTTGTTTCGGCGCTCTGCGTCTTAACAGCGCCGTTGTTAGCTTGTTCGCCCATGGGAACGGTCTGAAATAACTTCGCGACAGAGGCGTCGGCTGCGATATAGCTTGCATAAGCTTCACTGGTTGCCGCGCCGATCATTTGGAACTGATGACTTTCAAGCGCCTGGCGAATAGCCAAAGAGGCCTGCTGGCGAGCGTAGTTGCCGGCAAACTGATGTAATTGATCCACAAAAAGAAGTATCTGGCCGTTCGCGGCAGCAGCTTCACTCAACACCAATTGCAGACGCGCGATGAATTCATCGCTGTCTTTGGCGCCCGCCGCTAGTTTGTCGAGCTTGAGACTAAATACCTGCTTGCCTTCGAGGCTCACCGGCACTTTGCCGTCCGCGATTCTCTGCGCCAGACCGCGAGCGATGCCCGCAACTTCCGCGGCATTGCCTTCACCCGCGTCGCCGATGAGCAGCGGATTGCGCCAAGCGTTCTCAGAAAGGATCTTAACGACCCGATTGAGTTCCACTGTGTGGCCGGTATTTGCTTCGAGCCTTCCCTGACGTGCCAGTCCGGTCAAGTCCACCGCAAAACTCGACAGCGCGGGATGGACCGCCATCTGCGCCGCTTCGTGCTTTGCCTGTCGTTGCGGCACCGAGCCGGCAAGACTGTGGAGGGGACTTGAAAGCACTGAACCCACGAGGGCAATGCTTGTCAGCCACATGATTGTTGGGGATTGTTTCATTAGTCGCATTTCGTCAGTAACCTGCCTTGTAAATATCCATGGTCTCAGGACCCCGTTGGAAACTTTCTTGTTTTCTCTCTGTCTTCAATTTCAAACTTAAGCGGCGTTTCCGCCCAGCTTGCCTCGCCACCTCCTTTGCGAGACGCGTGCCAGAAAGTTGTGAGCGCGAACCTACGGTAAATAAAGGGCTAAGCCGGCACTTCGGTGTCGGGCTCATCGTCAGATTGACTATGACCGGTCAGCTTGCTGCCTGACCGATTCAAACTGACAGGCAGAATGACTGCGCGGTTTCGCTAAGGGAATGGCGTTACAGGCCCTGCTTGTCTCCAGGACGCCTTTACCATAATCTCGTCGGGCTCAAATCAAATTAGTTCAGCCAGGTGAATCTATGAATAAGCGCTTGTTCGGTCGCGCCGGATGGGAAGTCGGAGAAATCGGTTATGGCATGTGGGGCATGGGCAGTTGGTCCAACTCAGAGGACGAGGAGTCGCTGCATTCTCTGCAAGCAGCAATCGACCTCGGCTGTAATTTCTTTGACACAGCCTACGCCTATGGCGAAGGACGCAGCGAGGCCTTGCTGGGCCGACAGGTGCGTGCCAATTCAGAACTCAAGCTGTATACGGCGACCAAGCTCCCGCCAAAGAATAAGGCGTGGCCGGCCAGTCCGGAATTTACCATCGACGATTGTTATCCTCCGGAACATATCGAAGAGTATGTGCACCGTAGTCTGGCTAATGCGGGACTGGAGAGTTTTGATCTAATTCAGTTTCATACCTGGGATGATTCGTGGGTGGAAGACGATCTCTGGGCCATGACCCTGGAATCGCTTGTCAGCCAGGGCCTGGTGAGCGCGGTCGGTATCAGCATCAACCGTTGGGAGCCGTGGAATGGCATTAAAGCCGTGCAAAGCGGACTCATCGATTCTGTCCAGGTGATCTACAACATCTTCGATCAGAATCCGGAGGATGACCTGTTTCCAGCTTGTCGTGAAAACAAGGTGGCGGTCATCGCGCGGGTGCCATTCGATGAAGGAACTTTGACGGGGACTCTAACCAAAGACAGCAAGTGGCCCGAAGGAGACTGGCGCAATCATTATTTCGTTCCCGAGAACCTGATTCCCAGCCTGGAACGCGTGGCGGCATTGCAGGAGTTACTGCGCGATTGGAATAAATCACTCGGTGGGGAACCAGAGATCACTTTGGCGGAGTTGGCCCTGCGCTTCATTCTGAGCCATCCGGATGTAAGTACGATTATTCCCGGTATGCGAAAACTATCGCACGTGCGGGCCAACATAGCAGCCAGCGATGCAGGTCCCTTGCCGGCTGACTTGCTGGAACAGTTGCGCGGACATCGGTGGGTGCGCAAACCGGCGCCATGGTCTGACTAAAAAGGCGACGTCGCGGGCCGAGTTATTTTTTAGACTTAGCCAGACGCTGCCGAAAATGCTCGCGCCAACTTTCAGGCAGAGCCGGCAGCGCAAGCGCGCGCTGTAGCAGGTCGGGATCAGGTGCATGACTCGCGTACAGGTGAACCACGTCGCTCACCGTGACGTTGTGCGGGTCGCGTCGAATCAATTCGATCTCACCCCCGGCGCCGACCTCGCCCTCACTCTGCACTGAGAAATAGAAACCGGTCCGGCCGCTTTTTAGAAACCTCTTGAGGATGTCGGAGCGGCCAAACCTGATGCCGAGTTTGTAACACGGCATGCGAGGCTGAGTCACAGTTAACTCAGCCGCACCGATGCGGAACCCGTCACCTATATTAATGCTGGCCTCATCCAAACCATCGGTACTGAAATTCTCACCAAACACGCCCCAGGGCAGCTCCATCCCGGGAAGCTCTGAGTGCCAAAAAGGATAGTGCTCAGCCGGATAAGCATAAACTGCTTTGTCTGGCCCACCATGGACAGTCAAGTCGGCCTGCCTGTCGCCGTCAAGGTTTAGCTTGCGCAGCATAACCCGCCCCTCGACCGGCGACTTGAAGATCGCGGTAGATACCGGCTGTTCATTCGACATCACCAGCCGCGGTCTGCCCACGTTGACCGAAATGATTTTCATATGCCACCTCTAATGGAAGTGCGCTACATCTGTAACGCTCGCACCAGAAAGCCCCAGGCATCGGCGAGCTCTTCGATGATTTTGGTAGTCGGCTTGCCGGCGCCATGACCAGCCTTGGTCTCGATGCGAATAAGCACAGGCTCCGGCCCGGTCTGGGCCGCCTGCAGCGTGGCGGCAAACTTAAAGCTGTGGCCGGGCCAGACACGATCGTCATGATCGGCCGTCGTGATCATAGTCGCTGGATATGCTCTGGGCTTAACGTTGTGCAGCGGAGAATAGGCGTACTGGATTTTGAAATCTTCAGCGTTGTCAGCTGAGCCATAGTCCGAAACCCAGGCCCAGCCGATAGTGAACTTTTGAAAACGCAACATGTCCATCACCCCGACGCCCGGTAAAGCCGCGCCAAACAAATCAGGCCGCTGCGTAAGCATGGCGCCTATCAATAGTCCGCCGTTGCTGTCGCCGCCAATCGCGAGCTTTGAAGTCGAGGTGTACTTGTTGGCAATCAGCCATTCTGCCGCAGCGATGAAGTCGTCAAACACGTTTTGTTTTTTGGCCTTCATCCCGGCCTGGTGCCATTCTTCGCCGTATTCACCGCCGCCACGCAAACTGGGTTGCGCATAGATGCCACCCATCTCCATCCAGACGAGATCACCTACCGAGAACGACGGTGTCAGCGAGACATCGAAGCCGCCATAGCCGTACAGATAAGTTGGATTCTTTCCGTCGAGTTTCAAGCCCTTCTTGTAAGTCAAAAACATCGGCACGCGAGTGCCGTCTTTGCTGTTGTAGAAAACCTGTTTGGTCTCATAGTCAGCAGGGTTGAAATCTACTTTCGGCTCGCGAAACACGGTGCTCTTGCCCGTCACCATGTCGTAGCGGTAAACCGTCGTCGGCATAGTGAAACTGGTGAAGGAATAAAACGTTTCTGTGTCCTTCACCTTACCGTAGAAGCCGGATGCGGTGCCCAAGGTTGGGAAGCCAACTTCGCGAACGAACTTTCCTGTCTTATCAAAAATCTTCACCTGCGTGTGAGCGTCTTTCAGGTAGTTCGCGACGAACATGTTGTTGATAAGGCTAACCGCTTGCAGCGTCTCGCTCGCTTCGGGAACAATCACTTTCCAGTTAGGGCGCTCAGGATGACGAGTATCAATAGCGATGATCTTGCCCCGTGACGCATTAACGTCAGTCTGAAACCAGAAGACAGGTCCGTCGTTATCTATGAAGTTGTAAGCCGCGTCAAAATCGTCAAGCAGCTTCACGATCGGTGAGTCTTTAACCAGCAGGTCTTTGTAGTAAACACGCGTCTTAACGTCCGTGCCTTCATTAACGCCAACAATCAAATAATGGCCATCGTTGGTGGTCGAGGCGCCCAGTAGCCATTCCTTTTGATCCGGACGTTCATACACGAGCGGGTCCGCTGACTGCGGGGTACCCAGTCGATGGTAATAGATCTTCTGAAAGTAATTCGTCCCCTTTAGCGCGTCATCTTTCGGTTGGTCGTAACGGCTGTAGTAGAAGCCCTTGTTATCTGCCGACCACGCCGCGCCTGAAAACTTGACCCACTTGAGATCGTCGGTTAGGTCTTTACCTGTTGCGACGTCGCGCACTTTCCATTCCTGCCAGTCAGAGCCCGAAGCGGAAAGACTGTAAGCCAGCAATTTCCCGTCGGCGCTGGGGACGAAACCCGAGAGTGCCACAGTACCGTCCGTGGAAAGCGTGTTGGGATCCAGCAACAGTTTTGGCTCATCATGCAGCGAGGTCACGCTGTAGTAGACGCTCTGGTTCTGCAACCCGGTATTGCGAGCATAAAAGTATTGCCCGCCTTCCTTGAACGGCGCTCCGAAGCGTTCGAAGTTCCAGAGCTTCGTCAGGCGCTCGCGGATTTTCGCGCGCGCTGGAATGTTATTAAGGAAGTCGAAGGTCAGTTTATTTTCCGCCTCGACCCACGCCTGTGTTTCCGCGGAATCCAGGTCTTCGAGCCAGCGATAGGGATCGGAAACTTTGACGCCGTGGTAATCGTCAACCTGATCGCTCTTTCGTGCCGCCGGATAGGTGATTGGATTGTTCATCTTAGTTTTCACGGTCGTTGTTTGTGCGCGCGCAGGTGTCGTGATGGACGCGCCGATAACCGTCAAGGCAAGCAGAAATAAACCCAGTTGAAGAGTGCGGGCATAACTCAACAAAGCCATAAGAACTCCTTTTCACAGTTTTTTTCCCGGAGAAACTCCAATGCAGGATTGAGTAAACACAGAGCGATGAGTATATGTCCGGTGAGCAGCTCTGGGCAACAAAGGAGTTTCGGTCTTTATCTGTCTTAGCGACTCTGTGTCGTCCCATCCTTCCATAAGACTTTTTCGACAATTCAGCCCTTCCCACCACTCCACACGAAGGCTGTATAGATCTTTCTCCTTTCTGATTCTCCCTTTCCTTTGCGACTTGCGGATGATCCTACACAAACGGAAGTTGCGAAAAGAGCAGCGTCAAAGCTATTATTCACTTCGATTTCTGAGCAGCATCAATAAAGGGTTCATTACTCCTGAAGAAGCTGAGTGCAGATCTGTTCAGCTTCCAAGTTCCTAACAACCGTTCTTCGAGACCTTCATCGCCTGTGAGGACTATATGAAACGCATTCTGATTTCACTTCTGTTGATCGCAACCATCATTTTCGCCCTCGCCTGCGAGCGCAAAGGCGGACCTGGAGCGGGAGGCTCAACTGGCCCAATAATGGTGGGCTACTACGGCGACCTGACTGGCCGCACCTCAAACTTCGGCGTCACGACCAAACGGGGCGCTGAGATGGCTGTCGACGAAATCAACAAGGCGGGAGGCATTAATGGCCGCCAAATCACCATGCTGTCCGAAGATGACGAAGGCCGGCCGGAAAAAGCGGCAACGGTTGTCACCAAATTGATCGATCAGGATCGCGTCGTAGCGCTGATTGGCGAAGTGGCTTCCGGAAATACGCTGGCAGCTGCTCCCAAGGCGCAAAGCGCCCATGTACCGATGATTTCACCGTCATCGACTAACCCGGCGGTAACTCAGGTAGGTGACTATATTTTTCGCGTTTGCTTCATCGACCCGTTCCAGGGCGAAGTAATGGCGAAGTTCGCCGCGAACACTCTCAAGGCTAAGACCGCGGCCATCATGCTCGATTTCAATTCCCCCTATAGCCGAGGGCTGACGGAATTTTTTGAAAAGAGCTTC
Source organism: Pyrinomonadales bacterium (assembly GCA_038237475.1). Lineage (GTDB taxonomy): Bacteria > Acidobacteriota > Blastocatellia > Pyrinomonadales > Pyrinomonadaceae > JAOAPY01. Next base: position 80,791 of record JBBRYS010000001.1, read on the forward strand.
ATCAAACTCGGCGGCAAGGTTCTTGCGAAACAGTCCTACACCCAGGGCGATCGCGATTACAAAGGACAGCTCACTTCGATTCGCTCATTGAATCCGGATGTGATTTATGTTCCCGGCTACTATGGTGAAGTCGGCGTGATTGCCAAGCAGGCCAAGCAACTCGACATCAAATCACCGCTGCTCGGTGGCGATGGCTGGGACGCTCCCCAGCTGTGGGAATTGGGCGGCGACTCGCTTAACGGTTCCTATATCTCAAATCACTATTCGATTGAAGATCCCTCTCCGGCGATTCAAAAATTCGTGGTCGATTTCAAAGCTCGTTACAACATCGTTCCCGATGCCCTGGCGGCGCTTGGTTACGACGCGATGAAGGTGCTGGCTGACTCTCTCAAACGGGCGGGCACCTCGGAGGGTCCGAAGTTACGTGACGCTATCGCCGCTACGAAAGACTATGTCGGGGTGACGGGAATCATCTCGATCAATAGCGAGCGCAACGCCATTAAGCCAGCCGTAGTACTGAAGCTGCAGGACGGCAAATATGTCTATCAGGAGACTATCAAGCCGGATCCAACCTCGGGCCAGTAACACTCGGCAAGCAAAATCATGGATACCTTCGTTCAGCAGCTTATCAACGGCCTGACCATCGGCGCGATCTATGCCTTAATCGCGCTCGGCTATACGATGGTTTACGGCATCCTGCGCCTGATTAACTTTGCTCACGGCGATATTTATATGGTCGGGGCTTTCGTCGGCTACTTCCTGGCCTTTGGGTTGGGCTTTGCCACTGGGCCTACGCTGCTGGGGCTGATAGTGGTGCTGATCGGTTCGATGGTCATCTCTGCTATCGTGGGTATGGCCATCGAACGCTTCGCTTATCGACCCATCAGAAAGTATTCGCGCATGACGACCCTGATCACGACCATCGGGGTCTCGTTGCTGCTGGAAAATTTGTTTGTGGCCCGGTTGGGAGCAGCTCCCCGCGCCTTCCCACAACTGTTACGCGAACAAAGCTACGCGCTCTTTGGCAACGCGGCTATTTCCAAGTCACAAATTTTAATCTTCGCCGTCTCCGTCTTCCTGATGGTGCTGCTACAGTGGATCATCTTTAAGACAAAGATCGGGACGGCAATGCGCGCGGTCTCCTGGAACCTGAATTCCGCCAAACTAATGGGCATCAATACTGATGTGATCATTTCGGTGACTTTTGCCCTCGGGTCGGCACTGGCGGCCGCTGGCGGCGTGTTGACGGCACAGTACAACCCTCAGATTGATCCCTTAATGGGCATCATCACGGGCTTGAAAGCATTTGTAGCTGCCGTGCTGGGTGGCATTGGGAATGTTCCCGGAGCCGTACTCGGCGGCCTGCTGATTGGCCTGGCGGAAACTTTTGTCGTCGGTTACGGTCAAAACGTCGGCGTACCGACAACCTTTCGTGACGCGGTAGCTTTTGCGATTCTGATTCTCGTACTGCTGTTCCGGCCGACAGGCTTACTCGGGTCAACTGTCCAGGAAAAAGTTTAAGAGAAGTTTTTTGTGATTGACTGCGGCGTAATCGCAGATTGAAATCGCCTGCGTCCAGAGATCTGAAAATCGAAAAAGAATGCCCACTCTAGTCAAACGCCTGCTTGCTGCGGGACTAATAGTTCTCGTACTCGTGGGGATGAACGAGTATATGAGTGAAGCCGGATTATTCGGCTTCGGCGTACCACCCTACTATGCGCGAGTCATTGTGCTGGCCGGCATCAACATCAGCCTGGCCGTCTCGCTCAATCTGATAACCGGCTTTACCGGTCAGTTCTCGATCGGCCACGCGGGCTTTATGGCGGTGGGTGCGTACTCGTCTGCGTATCTGACCGTTTTTTACGCGCGCCCCTGGGAGCAATCAGTGGCCGGGCTGGTGGGCGCAGGTGTCGCACACGCGTCAATTTTCCTGCTGGCCATATTGGTGGGCGGCTTAGTCGCTGCTCTGGCGGGCTTGCTGGTGGGTATCCCCTCGCTGCGACTGCGCGGAGACTATCTGGCGATTGTCACGCTCGGCTTTGCCGAGATCATCCGCATCGTCATATTGAATATCGACAAAGTTGGTGGCGCCACCGGATTAACAGTACCCGGTTACACAAACTTTTTGTGGGTGGGCGGATTCGCGATCATTACGATCGTGGTCGTCTATAACATCGTGCATTCAGACGTGGGGCGAGCGCTGATTTCGATTCGCGAAGATGAACTGGCAGCCGAGGCCATGGGCATCAACACGACGCGCTACAAGGTACTGTCGTTTGTCATAAGCTCAGCGCTGGCCGGCATGGCCGGAGTGCTCTTCGGCCACTATACGCAGTTTTTGAGCACCAATGATTTTCAGTTCATTCGCTCTTTTGAAATCATCATCATGATCGTGCTCGGCGGCATGGGCTCGCTGACGGGCGCAGTTTTTGGGGCGATCGTCATTACGCTGTTGCCGGAGCTGTTGCGCCAGCTTCCCGGGGATTTTTCGAAGTATCGCCTCGTTGTCTACTCCGCATTGCTAATTATCATCATGCTCACTCGCCCGCAAGGCATACTCGGAACTCGCGAGTTTGGACTCTCGTGGCTGAGGCGTGCTCAGCGCCGTCCGGAAGGCGATGAAGCCGTGGGGACCAGTAAAGGCGTTCCCATCGCCGAACAGAAATCGTCCGCCGCAGCGGATTCGGACAAGGAGGCTGAGAGCAGATGAGCAGCACTCCCGAACAGGACGCGGTCAGAGCCACCGCGGCAGAGTCAGTGATTACGGAAGCCATGCGCACCGCGCGCTCGCAGCAGAAAGTTTTAGATAGTGATTGTCCGCTGCGAATGCTGAAGTGCACCATCCAGTTCGGCGGTTTGATTGCCGTCAATGAACTGGACATGAGCGTGCGGCAGGGTGAGATCTACGGGCTGATCGGCCCTAATGGCGCGGGCAAGACAACTATTTTCAATTTGTTGACGGGAGTGTACCGGCCTACTACAGGCGAGATCTATTTCGAGGATCATCGGATCGATGGATTGAAGTCTTACGAGATTGCGCGTCGCGGTGTCTCGCGCACTTTTCAAAACATCCGGCTCTTTCCCAGCATGACCGTGCTGGAAAATGTGATGACCGCTTGTCACCGCCATGCACGCCAAACTCTGACTGATGCGGTTCTGCGGTTGCCGCGTTTCGAACGGGACGAGCGCGAGCATCGAAAGTTTGCGATGGAACTGCTGGAAATATTCGACCTGGCACGCTTCCAGGACGAGGGCGGCACCAGCTTGCCGTATGGCAACCAAAGAAGGCTCGAGATTGTGCGCGCACTGGCCACCCGGCCTCAACTGCTGCTGCTCGATGAACCGGCGGCCGGCATGAATCCTTCGGAACAGGAAGACCTGATGGGCTTAATCAAGCAGATCAGAGATCGCTTCGGTCTGACGATCCTGCTCGTCGAGCACAATATGAAAGTTGTCATGGGTGTGTGCGATCGGATTCAGGTAGTTGATTACGGGAAATCAATCGCCCTGGGCCGGCCAGAAGAGATAAAGAATAATCCGAAGGTCATCGAGGCATATCTCGGGGATTAGGTTTGGGGTCTTTGGACTTAGTTCTCAATTAGGTTGAGAAACAAGAACAAAAGTTAAAGACCGAATTTACAATGCTTATCTTAGAAAATGTTTCCGTAAATTACGGCGCTATCGAGGCGCTTTGCGATATCTCGATGCGTGTCGAACAAGGCGAAGTGGTGACCTTGATCGGCGCGAACGGCGCCGGTAAAACGACAACCCTCCGCACCATTACCGGACTACTTGGGCCGCGAGCCGGCCGCGTAATCTTCGAAGGCGATGACATCAGCGGCAGTCCCACTCATAAGCTCGTAGCGCGCGGTATTTCCATGTCACCCGAAGGGCGCGGAGTTTTCGCTAACCTGACCGTGCGCGAGAACCTGAACATGGGCGCCTATCTCAATAAAAACAAGCGTGAGATTGCCTCTGACATGGAACGCGCTTTCCACATGTTCCCACGACTGAAAGAGCGCGAAGCACAGAAGGCTGGCACGCTCTCGGGTGGTGAACAACAGATGCTTGCCATGGGTCGCGCGTTAATGTCGCGTCCGCGATTACTACTGCTGGATGAACCTTCGCTCGGTCTGGCGCCACTGGTGGTACATACAATCTTCGAGGCAATCGACGAAATTCGCAGCAAGGGAACAACCATTCTTTTGGTTGAGCAAAACGCCCACGCGGCCCTGGGCCATTCTGATCGTGCCTACGTTTTGGAGACAGGCAGGATCGTGATGGAAGGACCTTCGAAGCAACTCGCTGACGATCCCAGAATCAAGGAAGCATATCTGGGTGAGTGATTAGATGGACCTCCCGTTTCAAGTTTGTGGTTCCTCCCGGAAGCGTAACTGAATCTGGTTCTACATTTTGTCCTGTGCCAAGCCGGAAAGTCATCAGCCTCCTGAACCAATCAACGACGCGCATTTCGCAAGCGGGCCTCATCCTAACGATCATCCTCGCCCTGCTTTCCGGATGTGCCGGCCCGCCACCGGGCAATGGAACCACCGATCATAGCTTGATCAAGATTGGCTACTACGGCGATCTCTCCGGTCCCACTTTCAACTTTGGCGAGTCCGCAAAAAACGGCGTGCTGATGGCCGCCGAAGATATTAATCAGGCCGGGGGCATTAATGGCCGGCGCATCGATCTGGTGATCGAGGACGATCAGGGCAACGCGGAAAGGGCAGCCACTCGCGCCAGCAAGCTAATCGATCAGGATAAGGTCGTGGCGGTAATCGCCGGAGGCATCTCCGGTAATAGCCGGGCCGGCGCCCCCAAAGCTCAGGTGGCGCAGATTCCTCTGCTCGCTCCCTCGGCGACAGATCCGGCAGTCACTATAATCGGCGACTACATCTTTCGCGCCTGCTTCATCGATACATTTCAGGGCGAAGTGATGGCCAAGTTCGCCTTCAACACGCTCAAGGCGAAGAAGGCGGCCATTTTACTCGACTTCAATTCACCTTACAGCCGTGGACTCAGCGACTTCTTTGAATTAAGTTTCATTCGCCTGGGCGGGCAGATTTCAGGCAAGCAGCTTTACACGATCAGCGACGGAGATTATCGCGGACAATTGAATGCGATTCGCCTGGGCTCGCCTGATGTGATCTACATTCCCGGCTACTATGGCAATGTGGCACTCATCGCGAAACAGGCCAGGCAGATGGACATCAATCAACCACTGCTCGGTGGCGACGGTTGGGATGCCCCCGAGCTTTGGGACCTCGGCGGCGACGCTTTGAATGGATCCTATATCTCTAATCACTATTCCGCCGAAGATCCTTCCCCGGCAATCCAGGGTTTCGTACGTGAATATAAACTGCGCCACGGAAACCTCATTCCCGACGCACACGCTGCTCTTGCTTACGATGCCATGCGGGTGCTGGCTGACGCGATCCAGCGAGCCGGGACCACCGATGGACCGAAACTGCGTGAGGCCCTCGCGCAAACAAAAACTTTTCCCGGCGTCACGGGCATCATTACCATCAACCACGAACGCAACGCCATAAAATCCGCCGTCGTGCTGAAGCTCCAGGACAGAAAATACATCTACCAGGAGACGATCCAGCCGGACATGCCGTTGGTTGCGCCAGCCATGCCTTCTCCTTCACCGAAACAACCGAAACGCTAACTAGAAGTTCTCTACACAAGGTAAATCGGTGGGCAATTGCACTGCGAACTTTTGCGATCAGGGCGCGTCGCGGGCAAGCCACAGGGTTCTCGCTGGTTGCGTCCCGATATTCCTTTCCGTATAATTCTCCGCTTGCTCGAAGCACGGAGGTACTGTCCGGTGGGTTCGCGCCCACTTTTTCTTTTGGGCGACAGTCGTTTTGCAGGTCTCCCCGACGACCTCATTCCGAGTGATAGCAAGCGAGGGAGCTAATGGGTTCGAAGGCGATTCAGGAGCGCGTGCGGACTTTCGCCGAGAAAGTAGCCATCGACAACGGGCTCGAGTTAGTTCACTGCGAAGTAGCGGGCCCCGACAACAACCCGATTGTTCGGGTTTTCATTGATAAACCGGGCGGTGTGACCCACGAAAACTGTGCGTCCGTCAGCCTGCATTTGGGGACATTGCTGGACGTCGAAGATTTCATTCATTCGTCGTACACGCTTGAAGTTTCATCCCCCGGCCTGGAACGAGGCCTTTATAAGCGCGCTGATTTCGAGCGCTTTGTGGGGAATCTGGCAAAACTGCGCACCAACGGCCCCGTTAATGGGCAACGCAATTTTCGCGGGCGCCTGCTGGGAGTTGAAGGCGAGCACCTGCTGTTTGAGGATCGAACCAGTGGCCGCTTGAGTATTCCACTGGAATCTTTGGCCAAGGCCAATCTCGAGTACGACTACGACGCAGAGTTGCGCGGAAAGTAACGCAGGCCCCTAACCTGCACTTGTTTGACAACGCATCTTCTTTTCCGCACCTGGTTCTCCCGGGACGGACACGCAGGCCGATAGCTTGCTTTACAACTGAATAGGCTCAAGACGACGCGCACAATGCAGCGCCGAGCCATCAAACGGATATCCAAATGAGTTCATCCATTGCACAGAACATTGAAGCCCTTTGCCAGGAACAGGGTATTGAGCGCGACCTCGTCATCGAAGCGATGAAAGAGGCCGTGCGCGCCGCTGCCAAAAAACAGTTCAAGTCCGGCGAGGACATTCAGGTCGACTGGAACCCCGACACAGGCATCGAGCTTTCGTCTTCCAAGGTCGTCGTTGAAGAAGTGACTAATGAGGCTACTGAGCTTTCAATCGAGGAAGCCCGGGAGATGGCCGGTGATGAAGTCGAAGTTGGTGACGCTCTGCTGCTCCCTCTGCCGATGGAAGAACTGGGACGCATTGCCGCGCAAACAGCCAAGCAAATCCTCTTTCAAAAAGTTCGCGATGCGGTCCGCAGCAATGTTTACGAGCAGTACATCGATAAGACCGGTGACCTCGTCAATGGCTATGTAAAGCGCTTCGAACGAGGCAATATCATTGTCGATCTCGGCAATCTGGAAGCCATCCTGCCTCGCTCACAACAGTCGCGCGGCGAGCAGTGGAACCAGGGCGAACGCATCCGCGTCGTTATCCATAACGTTTCCAAAGAATCCAAGGGACCACAGATAGAAGTGTCCCGTACTTCTCCTGAGTTGCTGCTCCGTCTGTTCGAGATGGAGGTGCCCGAGATTTATGACGGCACAGTCGTGATCAAGTCATGCGTGCGCGAACCGGGTGAGCGCGCCAAGATCGCCGTGACCTCAAATGAGCGTGACGTGGATCCAGTCGGCGCCTGCGTGGGTATGAAAGGCTCGCGCGTCCAGGCCATCATCCGCGAACTGCGGGGTGAGAAGATCGACATTATCGAATGGTCAGATGAACCATCAGTCTTTGCGGCCAATGCGCTTTCGCCCGCCAAAGTCAATCAGGTTCGGATCACGGATATTGAAAACCGCCAGATGGAAGTCATCGTCAACGAGGATCAACTCTCGCTCGCGATTGGCAAGCGCGGTCAAAACGTGCGTCTGGCCACCAAGTTGGTTGGCTGGAACATTGATATTCGCAGTGAAGAAGAGATCAAACGCGAAGTAACTGAACAGATGGGCGCCCTGATCGCCTCGGGCGAGGCCGTGCCGCTTTCAGCTATCGAAGGCGTGACTGCGCAGCAGGCCGATGCCCTGGCTGAGCACAACATCAACGACATCGATACTCTCGCCAACACCTCGGTCGACGATCTGGTTGAGATTCTGGATCTCAGTTTGGATGAGGCGGAAGTAATTCTGTCACAGGCGAAGGCCGTGATTGCCATTCGCGAAAAGAGCCAGCAGGCCGAGGAATTAGCGGTCACCGGTGAAGAAGTCGTGGGCGAACAGGCGGAACATATTCACGCCATTTCGGTTGAGGCAGATGAGTCCGTCGAAGCCGGCGCGGTGGAACCGAACGACTCAATGACGGCGGCCGGTTACGATGAGGCAGTCGCCAACGGTGAACCGTTCTCTAACGATCATGAAGTACTGGCCCAGCAGGCTGCGGAACCAGTGACGCTGACCGAGATTGAGGCGCTGTCAGAGGGCGAATTGAAACTGGAAGGCGCCGGTAAAGACCTGAGTCCAGACACGATTAGGCCGGGACTCGACGTCACGGCTGGCGTAACCAGTGAACCCAACGATGCGACGGAAGCTTTGGCTTCTGAAGCTGAATCAGCTCCCGAAGGTGTTGTAGACGCCGCACAGGGCGGGAGCAGTGACCAAGACGAGAAGCAAGATGCTTCCCCTGACGCGGCAAATTAGTTCGAGCGGGCGTGCTGGGTTACCCAGCACGTATCGCCGCTCGCCCTCAACCTCCCATTTCGGGCTGCACTTCTGATTGCACTCGGAAACGCGGTTGAGAGCGAGATTCTCTTAACCACTTTTCGCAGGAGTCAGGACGCCAAAATCGTCCCCAGAAGGAGTGCATGACCGCTTCCAAAGTTCGCATTTACGATCTCGCTAAGGAACTCAAGCTCGACACCAAACGGTTGATAGAAGAAATTCGCCGTGAGGGTGTCGATGTCAGCGTGCCTTCGAACTCCGTCTCCAAGGAACTGGCGGAGAAAATCCGCATCAAGTACTTCCCCAAGAAGGAAGCAGTGGCCAAGCGGACCATTAAGGTGGTCAAGCGAGCCGCGCTGGTTCATGAAGAAGAAGCACCCGCCGAGGTGGCAGAGCCAGAGGCGCCGGCAGAGATTCTCGCAGCGGCAGCTCCCGAAGAAGTAGCTGAAGAAGCTGCGCCCCGGGAGGCTGAGGCTCCTGCACCTGCAGCCAAACCAGCCAGCGCTGCACGTTTGGTCAAGAAGCTGAGACCTGCGACTCGAGCCGAACAACCTGAGGTTGAGCCTCCGGTCGAGATCGAAGAGGAAGAAGCGGAACCGATCGCCGCGGCAGCTCCGGAAACAAATCACACCGCTGAACCGGCCGCAGCCGCCACTGCGCGACAGCCCGAAGCCGCTCCCGCGCCCTTTGTGCCGTCACGACAGGTGCGCGTCATGCGTCCCACGGCAGCAGCGCTGGACGCCGGTATCAAACACGGCGAACGCGTTCCGGCGCCAACTCCTGCTCCCACGGTTGCGCCTACACCACGCGAACGCGACGAACGTCGCCGCGAGCGCACAGCCCAGGGCCGCACTGAATATCGCGGCACTCCCGGCGAAACTGCCACACCCCAAACGACTTACATTCCACCACCCGATAGTGGCAGGCGTCGTTCGCGTCGCGCGGTCACGCGTGGCGGTCGCAAGGGCAACGAAAGAGGCGGTCGCTTCGAAAAGGGTGATTTCATTGCGCCACCGAAAGCGCTGTCGCTGGAAGATCGAATTGCCGGCCGTATGGAAGCCGGCGTCGAGGGCGAGCTAAAAACCGTGCGCGTCATCGAAGGATCCACAGTCAAAGAGTTCGCGGAAAAACTGGGAATCAAACCGAAGGACATCGTCACCCTGCTGCTGCAGCGCGGCGTCTTCGCCACTATCAATCAACCTCTGAACGATGATGTCGCCATCGATTTGGCCAAACGCTTTGGCTATGAATTGACCTTCGTCAATTTCGAAGAGATGGTCGCCGAAGAAGAGTTTGAGGAACTGGTAGCTTCCGATTCCGATGACGTGGAATTGCCGCGAGCCCCGGTTGTAACAGTCATGGGCCACGTCGATCACGGAAAGACTTCGTTGCTCGACGCGATTCGCGCCACCGATGTGGCCGGCGGTGAAGCCGGCGGGATCACCCAGCACATCGGCGCCTACAGCGTGCAGGTGCCCAGCCCGGATCATGCCGGAGAAACCCGTCGAGTGGTATTCCTCGATACGCCCGGTCACGAGGCATTTACACTGATGCGCGCCCGCGGCGCGAAGGCTACGGACGTAGTTGTCCTGGTGGTTGCCGCAGACGACGGCGTCATGCCGCAAACCATCGAGGCGATCGAGCACTCGCGCGCCGCCAATGTCCCCATTGTGGTGGCGATTAATAAAATTGACAAACCTGATGCGAACCCGGAACGAGTTAAGCAGGAACTGGCGCGCCAGGGATTGAACGCCGTCGACTGGGGTGGCGAAACTGAGATGGTCGCGGTATCGGCCAAGAAGCGCGAGAACCTCGAGACGCTGCTGGAAACGATCCTGCTCACCTCTGACATCCTGGACTTGAAAGCAAGTCCGACTCGGCTGGCTTCGGGCGTCGTGCTTGAAGCAAAACTCGATCGCGGCCGCGGCCCTGTAGCTACCGCGCTCGTGCAACAAGGCACGCTGAGAGTTGGCGATCCGTTCATCGTGGGCCAGATTTTCGGCAAGGTCCGCGCCATGTTCGACGACCGCGGCGCTCCGGTAACTGAGGCGCTGCCGGCCACCCCCGTGGAAATACTGGGCTTGCAGGGCGTTCCACTCGCCGGCGATACCTTCCAGGTAGTTGCCGACATCGGGCGCGCGCAGCAGATTTCTCATCACCGGCAGATGGTCAATCGCCAGAGCACGTTACTGCAAACCACCAAGCGTGGTATCGAAGCGCTGGGCCAGAGCGAAGTGAAGGAACTGCTGGTAGTGATCAAGGCCGACGTCCAGGGCTCGGTCGAAGTTCTGAAATCAACGCTGCAAAAACTTTCCACTGATGCGGTCAAGGTCAAAGTGATCCGCTCCGGCGTGGGTGCCATTACTGAATCCGATGTCCTGCTGGCGTCTGCAACTCAGGCAGGCACCGCATCAACAGCGGTCGTGATTATCGGCTTTAATGTGCGGCCTGAATCGCGCACCGGCGATTTAGCCAAGCAGGAAAGCGTTGACATTCGACTGCACTCAATTATTTACAAGGTAGAAGAAGAGATCCGGGCCGCCATGATCGGCATGCTCGATAAAATCGAGCGAGAGAAGATTCTCGGCAAGGCCGACGTACGCGAAGTATTCCGCGTCCCGCGTGTGGGAGCTGTAGCTGGTTCCATGGTGATCAATGGCATCATCAGGCGAACTGCCAAGGCGCGGCTGATTCGGGATAGTGTGGTCACGTGGGAGGGCAATATCGCTTCCCTCCGAAGATTTAAGGAAGACGTTTCAGAAGTCCGTGACGGTTACGAGTGCGGTATCGGTCTCGAGAACTACAACGATATGAAAGTGGGCGATCAAATCGAGGCTTACATCGTCGAGAAGGTCGCGGCCACGGAGCTTTAGAAAGGATCAGGGTGAGGGCGGAAGGCTGCGACGGATCGATCTGCGTCCTTCAGCCTGCCTTCATCCTTAGTACACATGCGGCGGACGGAAAGAGTTGCGGATCTCCTGCGCGAGGAGATCATTCAGATTGTCGGTTACGAGCTGGAGGATCCACGCTTGATACCGGTCACCGTCACGGATGTGAAGATGGCCGACAATCTGAAGAGCATGAAAGTTTTTTTCACCGTCGCCGGCACGGAAGAAGAATACAAAGCAGCACTCGCCGCCCTGGTCCATGCAACTCCCTACGTCCGGAAACAAGTGGGTCTGTCGCTCAACCTGCATCGCACTCCCGAAATCCACTTTGTGCGCGATCGAGTCGAAGAGGAAGGCGAGCGTGTGGACAAATTGCTGGCAAAGATTGAAGACGAATGGAAAGACAGTGAAAGGATGAAAGATGAAGGAGAAGGATAAAGATTTAGCCGCGGCCCGACCGGTTACTTCCTAACCCTTCATCGTTGTTTTAAATGCTTAGTCAAGTCGTTGAATTAATTGAATCGAAGCGCAGCTTCGCCATCACCTCACACATTCGCCCCGACGGCGACAGTCTCGGATCGAGCCTGGGTCTCTACTGGTTGCTGCAGGCCCTGGACAAAGACGTTGAGGTCATCATGCGCGATCCGGTTCCGCACGCCTACCAGCAACTTCCCGGTTCGCCAACGGTGCGTGTCACTCCTGCGGTTGATCGCCATTACGACGCTGTGTTTGTGATTGAATGTTCAGACATCTCGCGTCCCGGACTGGGAAACCTGGACAAGCAGTACGTAGTAAATATCGATCATCATTCGACCACCGCGCTGTTCGGCGCTATCAACTGGATCGATTCCACTGCCTCGGCTGTGGGCGAGATGATCTACAACCTCTGCAAAGCCACTGGCGTGCGCGTCACCAAAGAAATTGCCGAATGTGTCTACACGGCCCTGATCACAGATACCGGCTCTTTTCATTATTCAAACACGACGGAGCGAACTTTCAAGGTGGCGTCCGAACTGGTGCGCACCGGAGTGAAGCCGGCCAAGACTGCCGAGTCCGTTTTTGCCAGCTATCCCTGGAGCCGCATTCAATTGCTGGGTGACGTTCTTTCAACCGCCCGGCGTGACGACTCGGGGCGCGTGGCCAGCATGCGACAAACACTCGACATGCAAAAGCGATCGGCCGCTTCCGAGGAAGATACCGATGGCTTTGTGAACTATCCCCTGACCGTGGCTGAAGTAGAAGCGGTGGCGCTTTTGAAAGAGTCAGCGCCGGAAGTTTATCGCACCAGCCTGCGGTCCAAGGGCGACGTCAATGTGGCTCGTGTGGCTGAGATGTTTGGCGGCGGCGGACATCGAAACGCAGCCGGCTGCACGCTGACCGGTTCCTGGGAAGACGCCGAGAAGCGCATCGTCAACCTGCTGCGAGATGCCGTCGATCGCGCCAATGGTGCGCAGGATATTACTGAAGATTCACTAAAGTAGTCAGTGTCAGTTGTCAGGATTCTGTTCAGCTTCACTCAAAGTTTCAATTTTAGTCGTCACCAGGCGATTAGTGCAGAAATTGCAACTGACTACTAACCACTAACAACTGACCACTGACTAACATGAAAGAAAAGCAATACAAATGGCGCCGCCAGGACTACCAGGAGAACACTCGTGGTCTGTTGATGGTCAATACCGGCAACGGCAAAGGTAAGACTACCTGCGCCCTCGGGTTGATGATGCGAGCAGCCGGCCAGGGGCTGCGCTGCTGCATGATTCAATTCATGAAGTCACGCAACGATCGCTATGGCGAGCACGTGGCTGCAGAGAAGTTGGGTATCGAAGTCCACACCATGGGTGACGGCTTTACCTGGGACACAAAGAACCCGGAACAGGATCGCCAAACCGCGAATCGAACCTGGGAGCTTTGTCTTGAGAAGCTGCGCAGCGGCGACTATGACATGATGGTATTCGACGAACTGGTCTACGTGTTGAGCTACAACATGTTGCCGGTCGCGGACGTGATTACGGAATTACAGGCTGTCCGCGCCGCGCAACCGGCGCTGCATATCATTCTTACCGGCCGCGATGCTCCGGCAGAGTTGATCGCCGCCGCCGACCTGGTCACCGAGATGACCGAAGTCAAACATCCCTTCACCGCCGGCATCCGCGCCCAACGCGGCATCGAATTCTGAACCGCTATCAGTCCAAGTCTGTTGGACTTTGTTTGCTCTCTCTTTAGAGAGACGGTCTTTCTCTATGCAAGACGCTGCCCTATGTATTGCAACCGACAGTAACAGTATCCCCATGCTAACGAATCCGAGCGACGTGAATATTGAAGCGATAAATTGGCCCCACACACCTCTTGTCGTAAGACTGGTGAAAGCAAATGAAAGCAAAATTAAAATTCGAAACAAACGGTCAGTAACAATCTCAGAATACCAAAGGTGACAAACATACATGTATGCGGGGACCAGGAGGACGAGATGAGGAATTTCTGCAACCGTCGAGAAGTTCGGTATCAAGCTGAATACAAAGGCAAAACCACCCCACTGAGAAACAAGGTCTGGAGCGTCCCTGAACCGCAAGGCATACCAGCCAATCGCCGCAATGATGCAAAGCATCGCGAACTGTCCGATCAGCCGAACAACTGTAACAGGCAGTTCGACAACAGTTACACTGTATAGCCTGCCCTTGTATGCAAATGCTGGTACCGTCAAGAAAAATCGATCTACCTGCGCCCGAAGAGATATGTTACCCGATCCGGCCCAACTTCCTGTGCCAGGCAAATGAACGAGCGCAACCTTTTGAACCCACTCACGGTGATAGCCTTCATCCTTATCGAAACCAACAATCAACGCCGGAGTCATGACACCGATTACCGCCCCCAACACTAAACCAGCCAGAACTCTCCCCCTACGCTTCGCGAGAAACCAGAAGCCAAAAGGTAACGTCGTCAGTTTCACAACCATTGACAACGCGATCGCAATTCCGGCGAGTAAATTCTGTTTTCTACTGAGGCACGTCAGGCCGAGCACTGCTAATGCCAGGACAAAGATATTTGACTGCCCGAACCGTAGGTGCGAAATGGTAAAGCGTGCGGTCAAAATTGTTGCGAAGAAACACACAACCCAACGAGTTTTGGCAGGCAGTGAGAAGAATGGCTGGACCGTCATTCCACTGTAAAATGCGGCCATACTCCAGCCCAGTAGCGCGACCGAGGCAACCGACCAGAGAACGATAACCGCGCCCTCTGGTAAGAACGTTAAGGGGATGTTCAGCAAGGCGAAGAAGGGTGGGTAATAATAGAAATTGCCGTGTTGGCTGGCAGTCATGTAGATGTCTTGACGCTGCAGCAACAAACGCGCTGCATGGAGGAACACATAAGGATCGCCGTCGCGGCGCCAAATCTGTTGCACGCAACAGGTGGTTACCGCCAGGGCAATCGATCCAGCAGCCAGAAAACGGTAGAGAGGTCGTCGTCGGAGAAACCTCTTGTCCATCTGTGAAACTTCAAAAGTTGACAGCGTCATTGTTAATTTGCTGGATGCCACAAAGTCGTTTCAGCAATTACTCTTATCGGATCGCCATCAGGTGAGCTGTTGTATTCGAAGCTGATTTGTTGCCACTTCAACGCCAGCCCTGCCCCGCTCAGCATAGCGCGAATACTACCCTCAGACTCATTTCTCGCAATTGAGCTATGAAGCGTTGCGGTCGCGCTTTCATAGATTTCTGAAAACCTGTTTTCATGGTACCGTCTGTGAACAACTCAATGGTTTCGTGAGAAGCATTCTGATATTTCGCAGGAATGCATCCGGCGATCGCCACCAAGCTGAATGTAATCGTGAACTCCACTAATCATTTCAGCCGTCCGTTTGACGGACTCATTCCTCATCGCGCCTTGCATCCCACCGATGAATCGGTGGGCTAGTTTCAGTCGTCCGCAAACGCGGATTCAGCTGGTTTACACTCCACCGCATGAGTCCGGAGCGTTCACAGCCAGAACTGCCTTCCGGCATCCCACCAATAATAGACTACTTGCAGACCGCTTCTCTAAGCATTCTTTTCTTAAATGCGTACCGGCGCGATTTGTGGAGGGCGGACACAGACTCCACAAGGTTTCTCGGGCGACGTCTGTGAGACTTGCAAACGACAGCAGCAACCGGGTGAGAGCTTGCTTCATACTCACTCGCTTATATGCTATCGTTAGCGCCTGCCGATTCTATTGAGACACGCAAAATGCCCTGGTTTAGCAAGAAAAATAAGCGGATCGAATCAGTTCCGCTCGAAGATCGCGTCGTCAAGACTGAGAACGTCTTCGTCAAATGCGATGGCTGCGAAGAACATCTGTTCCAGCGCGAGTTGGAAGAGGCCCTGCAGGTCTGTCGACACTGCGGCTACCATTTTCGCATCGGCGCCCGCGAACGGCTGGCGATGCTCTACGACGAGGGCAAGTTTGAAGAAATCGACGCTGACGTCATCTCCATCGACCCGCTGTCCTTTGTCGATACCAAACCCTACCCCAACCGCTTAAAACAGGCTAAAGAAGCCTCAGGGCTGCCGGAAGCCATTATCAACGCCCGCGGTAAGGTCGGCGAACATGTGGTGTTTGCCGGCGCGATGGACATGTCATTCATCGGCGGCTCGATGGGTTCAGCGGTCGGCGAAAAAGTAACGCGCCTGATCGAGCATGCCATCGAAGAGGACGCGGCGGTGATTATCTTCGCAGCCTCAGGTGGCGCGCGCATGCAGGAAGGCACGCTGTCTCTGATGCAGATGGCCAAGATCGCCTCAGCCCTGGCCCAACTTGAAGAGAAGCGTCTCCCCTTCATCTCTGTGCTTACGGATCCCACTACCGGCGGCGTCACGGCCAGCTTCGCCATGCTGGGTGACATCATCATCGCTGAGCCCAAAGCACTGATAGGCTTTGCCGGCCCGCGGGTGATCGAACAAACCATCCGGCAAAAACTACCAAAGGACTTTCAGCGCTCAGAGTTCCTGCTGGAGCACGGGATGCTGGACGCAATCGTGGACCGGCGCGAGCTGCGGGATTTCATTCACAAGACTCTGAACTTCATGATGAATCCTGAAATTCACGCCGAGCTCGCTAGCGAACGGATGAAACGAGCGGCAAAGTAACGATTGAGTCCCGAGCCCTTGTTTTGAGCTGCTGTCGCAGACACTTTCAAGAAAACCCAATCGACCTCGACCAAAGATTTAAAGACCCAGGATTAACTTCTTCCCATGCAGTTTGACGAAGCCCTTCGTTATCTTCTTAGCCTGGGCCACGAAACGCTCACCTTGAAGCTGGGACTCAGGACCACTGAACTGCTTCTGAACGCACTCGGAGAACCTCAAACAACTTATGCTGCAGTGCAAATTGCCGGAACGAACGGCAAGGGCTCGACTGCGGTTGTACTCGATTCTATTTGCCGCGCCGCGGGTATCACCACCGGGCTGTACACCTCGCCACATCTGGTAAGCATCACTGAAAGAATTAAAATTTGTGGACGGGATATTTTGGAAGCTGCTTTCGCCGAAGCTGTTACTGCAGTGCGCACCGTTGGCGTGCAATTGGTTACTAATAATGAACTGCCGGCGCTACCAACCTTTTTTGAACACGTAACATCTGCCGCGTTGCTGGCTTTCAAGCAGGCAGGAATTGAGCTCGCGATTTTGGAAACCGGCCTCGGTGGGCGGCTCGATTCGACTTCGGTGGCCCAGGCGGAGACGGTCGGCATCACACCCATTGACCTTGACCATCAGGAATATCTGGGCGACACGCTCGCTGAAATTGCAGCAGAGAAAGCTGCCATTATCAGGCCGGGCACCAAAGCGATCATTGCGCCCCAGGCTCCGGCCGCGCTTGAAGTAATCCTGAAGCGTTGTAAAAGTGTGGGGGTGACTCCGCTGATCGATGGCTGCGAAGTCGACGTCGTAGAAGCCAAACAGAACGGGAAGCTCGTGGTCACATTTAAGACCGCCGGCGCTACTTACGAAAACGTCCAACCTGGATTGCGCGGACGGCACCAGCTCACAAACATTTCACTGGCTATCCTGCTGGCAGAAGCATTGCGCGGGCGCGGTTTTGCCATCGACCGCGCAGCAATTATCGAGGGCGTACAGCGAGCGACTCATCCAGGGCGGCTCGAGTTCATCGCAGGCGCCCCATCGGTATTGTTTGACGGCGCTCACAACCCGGCTGGCATCCTGGCGCTGAGGCAATATCTTGATGAATTCGTAGCGCAACCCTTGACCATCGTGTTCGGCGCCATGCGCGAAAAGAATTTGGAAGCGATGGCCGAACTCCTGTTTCCGCGCGCTCAGCAACTGATTCTCACGAGCCCCGAAAACCCACGCGCAGCCGATGAGGTGTTGCTGCATAAACTGGCGGGGGAAATTAACGAACTGGAAGTCATAGTTGAACCGTCTGCAAAAAAAGCGATGCTGACGGCGCTGGCCCGGACGCCGCCCCACGGACTTGTTTGCGTGACCGGATCGCTTTACCTAATCGGAGAGATCAAGGAAGCACTCTTCAAATAAGGTGGCAGCGCGAAGTGCGTTTGCTAAAAACTGAAGGCCGCCTTAATTTCAAATCATGTCTGAGACTAATACTACAGCGCCGCGAATCCTGGACAGCAGGGAAGTTTTTCGGGGCCGAGTCTTCAGTGTGACGGTCGACAAAG
The DNA here is from genome assembly GCA_038237475.1 of Pyrinomonadales bacterium. Taxonomy (GTDB): domain Bacteria; phylum Acidobacteriota; class Blastocatellia; order Pyrinomonadales; family Pyrinomonadaceae; genus JAOAPY01. The sequence continues at coordinate 98,676 of JBBRYS010000001.1, forward strand.
TCTGCGAGGGCGACACCACCTATGACCGCGATGTGGTCCATCATCCCGGCAGTGCAGTCATCGTGCCTGTATTCGCCGATGGCACGGTGGCGCTGGTGCGGCAGTATCGCCATCCTGCTGTCCGTTACCTGCTCGAGGCTCCGGCCGGTACGCTTGACAACCGGGAACGACCTGAGGAAGGCGCTGCGCGCGAACTTGAAGAAGAGCTGGGTCTGGTGGCGGACAAGCTGGTCAAACTAAGCGAGTTCTTTGTTTCTCCCGGTTTTCTGGAAGAAAAGATGTGGGTATTTCTCGCCACTGAACTTCGGGAAACTGCCCAAAGACTCGAGGACGATGAGCTGATCGAAGTCGTGCGGCTTCCCTTCGCGCGAGCGCTCGAGATGATCAGCGATGGCGAAATTGAAGATGCGAAGACAATAATCGGTCTCATGCTGGCGGCCCATCATGTCGAGCAGTTCTCCCTGGACGTCATATCCGGCCGTTTAGTTTGAGGAAAACTCTTATGGCCATGTGTCCGCATTGACCAAAGTTGACCGTCTCGCAGTGACTCCCCTACACTGACCTTACAGTGCAAACACCAGAAGAATTCGCGCTAACTAATGCGCACGAATTGAACTCACCGTTAGAGCAGCAGCTTCCATTATCAGCGACCATCGATCCCGACGATCCTCCCTGGGGAGTGCCGATGGCGCTGCTTGTGTTCGTGGTAAGTTTTTTCCTGTTGGCCATGGCCTCGGTTGTGTTCCTGCTGCCGTATGCAGTTAAACGCGGGATTACACCAGGTACACCGGACTACGCGCGCGTGCTCTCGGAATTCGCCTTGAAGGATCCCACCGCAGTTTTTTTACAGGTTCTCTCAACTGCGCCCGCGCACTTACTAACTCTGCTGGTGATATGGTTGGTAGTCACCAGAATTGGCCGCCGACCATTTTGGAAAACGCTCGGCTGGGACTGGGGAAAATATTTTGGCCTCTGGTCCAGTCTTGGCCTCGGTGCAGCGTTGTTTGTGACGAGCAGCGCAGTGGCTCACTTTCTCGGAGGCGATAAGCTCACGCCTTTGGAGCAGGTCATCAACAGCTCGGCAGCCACACGTTACACGATTGCGGCACTCGCTACTTTAACGGCGCCGCTGGTTGAAGAATTAGTTTTCCGCGGCATCTTGTACTCTGCCTTGCAGCGACTGCTGGCTCGGGTCTCCTCGCTGCTAACCGGCGCAACCGAGGGATTAAAAACTCGGCAGAATTTGATTGGGAAAATCGGTGCAGTGTTGCTGGTGACACTGCTTTTTGCGGGCCTTCATGTGCCCCAGTATCAAACTAACTATGGAGTCATCGCCGCGATTTCGTTGCTCAGTCTGAGTCTGACGCTAATTCGCGCCGTGTCGGGTAGACTGCTGCCCTGTTACATCGTGCACCTCGTTTTCAACAGCATCCAGTCTGTCATCATCATCTGGCAGGGACAGATTCCCGTAGTTCCACCGGACCGTGCGGCGCTAATGTTTCTGCCGTTACTGCGGGCTCTGCATCCATTTATTTAAAACATGTCGTACGAAGTAGTCGTCGTTGGTGGCGGAATCGGTGGCCTGACAACCGCTGCTCTGCTGGCGGCTCGCGGACTGAATGTCTGTTTAGTGGAAAGACAACCGGAGCTCGGCGGCTGTCTGGTTCCCTTTGAAAAGTTTGGCTACAGCTTTGAAAATGGGGCTGGGCTTTTCGCCCTTTGGGGCCCGGGCGATATCCACGAGAAAATTTTTTCCGAGCTGCAGCTGGCCCCTCCGGCAGTCAGACCTCTCCCTGCTGCATACACCGTGCGAGCGCCTGGCGATTACGAAATCGCAATTGTCTCTGACTGGAATCAATTTTCGACAAATCTGCAAACAGCATTTCCGGAGTGTGCCCGGCGCGTTCTTGCCTTCTACGAGAAGGCTGAGGAGCTGGGATCCAAACTCCTCGACTCCATCCAGCGCGTGCCGGATCTGCGCAGTGGAAGTTTAAGTAATCTGGTACGGGCCACCTTTCCCAATCTACGAGCGGCAGCCCAAATAAAAAGTTTGGCTGGGGATAACACGGCGCAGCACCTGGGTGATGTTTCGTTGCGCTGCAGACGTTTTATCAATGCACAGCTCCAGACACTTGGGCAGTGCTCGGCTGAAGATTGCGCTTATCTTTACGCCTGCATCGTGTTTGCGCTGCGGCGCCGTGGCTGGTTTGAAATACCTGGGGGCGGCGCTGCCCTTACTCTTTCGCTCGCTGACTCGCTGAGAAAAAGCGGCGGGACCATTCGCCTGAATTCTCCGGCGCTGCGTCTCGCCTACGACTCAAACGGAGCTGCAGTTGGCGTACAGCTCTTGAGTGGCGAGACTATTCATGCAACGCGCGCGGTGGTCAGCAATCTGACAGTGTGGGATACCTACGGAAAACTGGCCGGACCGGATCACACACCGCTCGAGTTGAGAATGCAGCTCAAGAGTGTCGGGGGCCGGGGCTCGTATCAGGCCTTTCTCGGCATACCTGAACCGGTCGCGGAACGATTCACAGTGAATCGCATCATCGCGCTCGCTGATGGTGCGACCGATAACGTCGAAGCGCGACACTTAACCTTCAGTCTGGCTTCGCGAGCTGATCCGCGCGGCCCGGCAGGCATGCGTGCGGCGACGGTGCAATGCTCTACCGACGTCGACGAGTGGTTCACATATCATCAGGACGAGAGCGAGCACGAGCAGCAGGACCAGGCAATGCTTGAAAAGGTTTGGTCGCGACTTCGCATTGCCCTGCCCGAGCTGGACGATTCCGTTGAAGTGATCGAGACCGCAACGCCCCGAACCTGGTATGAAAATACACGCCGGAAGCTGGGCATGGTCGGGGGTCTGGGCCAGGCGCTAGCCTTCTTTGGTTCACATTCATTCAGCAGCAACTCGCCGATTCCCAAACTTTTCCTGGTTGGCGACACGGTTTTTCCAGGAGCCGGCGTAGCCGCTGTCAGCACTTCAGCTCTGATAGTCGCCAATAAGGTCGCCCCAAAACCGTAATCCCCGCTACACCAATTAAACCATTTACCGCGGAAATGAGAAAAGCGTATAGTGTCTGCGGGCAGCGTACAATTTTCGCCTCGGAGATCCTGAAATGTACATTACAATCGATGAAACGGATCGGCGGCCCTTCTATCGGCAGGTCGTAGACGAGATTAAGTCTTTAATTGCACGGGGGGAATTGTTAGAGGGGACCTCGCTGCCCCCGGTGCGGCAGGTGGCAGCCGATCTGGGAGTGAACCTGAACACGATAGCGTTTGCTTATCGAAAATTGCAGCAGGAGGGGTTAATCCGAATCAAGCATGGTTCGGGAGCCATCGTGACTTCACGCGTGCTGACAGAAAAATCAAATGAGCATTTGCGCGCGCAGCTTTCCACCGCGCTTACACAACTGGTGCTGGCTGGATTAAAGCGGCCCGAGATCAAAACGCTGGTGGAGGGAGAGCTGAATCAACTACTGAAGCAATGACCGGCTTAAGGAATTCTTTGATATTGCCGGTTGTGGACGCCGTCGGGACTAATGGAAGTGTTACGACCACTATCAGCCGCTGGAGCTGGGCCAACGCCTGGGCCTGATCCCCCGTTGGTTGGACTGGGGCCGATGCCTGGAGCTGGGCCTGAACCTCCACTACTCGATCCGGGCGCGACTCCTACACTGGGGCCCTGGGAAAAAATTTGCTGCCGGGCAATATCATAGTGATAGAGACGGTCCCAGGAGCATCCGCATTGAAACGATCGCGCGTAGACCGCTCCATAAGGCGAGCCCCAGCCGCTGCTAAATGGCATAAACGTGTAGCAACTGTAGGTAGGATTGAATAACCAAATTCCGGTGCTGCGCGCCGAGAAACTAGCCCACCAATACTCATCCAGGCCGGAAACAAAAGCTTTCAAAGTGCTGGGGGCGAGTTTATTATTCGCCAGCGCGACCATCCCAGCTCGCTCTTTGCTCCAGGTATCCAGCTCGTCCTTCTGCTTATCCGTTTTTGTTAAGCGGGCCATCGAGACTGCGGTGCTGCTGAAAACGACTTTATTACCTTCCTTGACTTTGGTGTGCGTGTTGGCAAGCATCACGCGCCCTTTTTTCACGAACAGTTCCGTAGTGTCACCGGGTATGACATTCACGCGATAGAGGCCACGTCTAACTATGATCATCTTCGCGTGCGGCGTGGTGATATTGATAGCCAGCTCGGTTTCGTCGGCGCCGGCCGCCTCGATGATGGCCGTTCCTCTTACTAATCGCACTTCTAGATTTTCAAGTGAGTTATCCGTGAGCTCGAATTCTGAATTCTCGCCGATGCGAAGATAGGAGCCGGGATTCAGCAACATTTCGACCCGGCCGTCTGAGGCGGTCTTCACGACATCACCAGCCTTTAAGTCGTCTGTGACGTTCAGCAGCGACCAGTCGCCTCCGCGAAAGGCTTTGATCTCAGCGCGGCCAGTCACGGCGTTGATGCCGCCGGCTCTGGCCGAAATCACAAATTTTTCCCGGTTTTGGGCGTTCAGGACAAGACAAGCCGAAAGAATGAGAGCAAATGTAGCAATGGCGAGAGTGACTGAAGTGAAACTATGCTTCATCGAAATCTCTCCTTGACGCTTCGGATGGCCGCTTGGTTTGCAGCCATTATAGACCTCTCATTTGTATTTACAAGCTTATTACTCGTTACTGGAAATGGCCCTAATGCAATCCGATCATGGGTGTTCGAGCGAATCGCCTACTTTTACTTTTGTGTGGTAGATGCCAGCGAAGGTGAGTAATACCCGCTACGAGTGCGAGCGGTCAGGTCAGGACGATCAACCAAACCGACACTGATACGGTGCCACTTCCCATCCCGCTTGTTGTCCAGTGGATGGTAGCCAAGACTATATACCGTTCCCAGAGCGCTGATGATCTGTTCATAAACATTATCCAGGTCTGACACACGTCTCGCTTGACGAACCTCAGTGCCGCTGATGGCGGCCAGTTGTGCCAACTGCTCGCGGGCTATTTTGTAGGCGCCGGCCGCTGTTTGATGGCGTTTGATTTCCTCCGGCTCTGTATCGAGATATACCGGAAAGATAAGAGCATCGGAGTGGGCTGCGATGTTGGTCAACTCTGCAAACGTAGTTTGAGAGCCATCCCCGTCGACGTCCGGCAGCGCATTATCAACTCCATCAGTCATGACGACCAGGGCCGTCCGCCGCGCTGACTGAGCGGGATGGATCACTGATTCGTACACAAAGCGCAGGGCATCCCAGAAACTGGTGCCGCCCCGTGGTTTTTCTATCTGGTCAATGGCGCTCAGCAGTTGCTTGTGATCCGAAGTTAGCGACGAAACTACTTCGATCTCATCGCTAAAGGTCACAATCGAGATTCGATCCAGCGGGCGTGCGGCCTGGACAAAACGCTTTGACGACTTGCGAATGAGTTTTAATTTGTCTGCCGTCGACCCGGAGAGATCGAGCAGCAGCACTAAATCGAACGGCGCATCCGTAGTTTCAAAGAAAGTAATCTCCTGAGGCGAGCCATCGTCCAGCACTCTGAAATCCCGCTGCTGCAAATTGGTCGGATGCTGGAGAGGGTTGTGACTGAGCACACTGACCTGTAGGTTTACTAAGTCAGAATCGATCCGGAGAGTATCACTAGTATCAACACACTGGGCTGGAGCGGGCAGCGCTGGAATTAACAGCGCTGCGATCGGCAATATCAGGCCGGAGAAAATTCCAGCTGCAAAGCTGCGGAGCCCTCTGGATCTCATAGGTCTGGTGCGGTCAGTTCGCATAGTAGCCATGTTTGCCACGCGCGACGGCGTTAGTCCGGCTGACGTTGACGCGGATGGCGCGCCATTTGCCATCTCTATTTTTATTCAAAGGCCGGTAGGCGAGACTGTAAACTGTTCCCAGATCTGCGACCACACGCTCATAAGCGCCGGCAAGATCTTCCAGGCTTTCTACTTCGTAATACAAGCCGCCGCCGGTGTCAGCCATTTCTTTCATGCGATCTTCGCCCTGATCGAATGCTTCCGGTTGTGTGTCCTGCGGATTTAATGCTTCGTAATATGTATTTAACCAAAGCGTGTACAAGACGCCGTCAAATTCCCGGATAGCGTTCAGAAATTCCGCGTAAGGTATTCTCGAACCTTCTCCCTGCACGCCTTCAATGCTGCCATCCAGGCCGTCGCTCATCATCAAGATCGCCGCACGCCGGGAATTTTTAGTCTCGCGCGCGATCTCAGCCATCGCAAAATTGCCCGCATCGTAGAGTTTCGTATCCCCAGCAGCAGTGTCAATCGCATTGACCCTTTGCCGCAGGAGTTGCCGATCCAAAGTCAGCGGCGACACCACGATCGGTTGGCCCGCAAACGTAATAATCGCAATCCGGTCCGAAGGACGAGCAGCATCGACAAACCGGCGCGCAGCGGCGCGAATAAGACGAACCACATCGCGGGTAGATCCCGACAGGTCAATTACTAATACCAAATCGAAAGGCGCGCTTGAGGAATCAAAGTGGACCAGCTTTTGTTCAATGTCATTCTCATAAAGCCTGAAGTCGCGCTCAGTCAGGCCCACTAGTCCCCGACTGGTCGAGCGATCAACCACGCTTAGATTCAAGGTGACCAGTTGCGAATCAACTCGCACTACATCGCCCTCGTCAACTTCTTCAATTGCAGCCTGATTTGCCGGAGTGCCGGCTGCCGGCAGCGCTGGCTCGCCTGGTCGCAGTTCAGGTTCGTTCCTGCCCGCCAGGGCCGGCAGGCTGGTACCAGTTCGTGAGTTGAGGAAGATGTCCCCGCTCTGACTGTTGGCCCTCAGCACAGTCGTTCCGGCGCCAAAGCGCGAGCGATAGTCATGTGAGTCGGTCGCGCCGGGCGGTCCGATTTGTGAACGCACGAGTCCAAGTGTCGACCTCGCGATGATGTCTGCGTCCAGTGTTCCTTCGAGATTAAGTTGAATGGCGCCGCTCCCAGTGGTCAGGGACAGCGAGGAAGGTAAGCCGCGGCCTAAGATAGTTCCCTGCCCGGTCACAATCTCAGCCTTCGCATTCGCCGGCAGGGTCAAATTCAGATGTATTTGCTGAGCGCCCGGTGGTCGAACGACGGAGATGGAAAGCAAGCCGCGTCTTGTCTCGATGACAACCGGTGAGCTTTCCGCCCCGCTGTTGGGCAGCTCGCTGCCGTTAGTGGGCTCCCAAGTGGCCGAGACGAGAATGTCCTTTTGACTGCCAACTAAAATGCTGATGTTCCCGAACTGGTTTTCCACACGCAGTTGCCCATTTGCGGGTAACTCAACCCGAATTTCTGCAGCGGGTGCGGAACGCGCCGATGGTGTTTGCGGGAAAGAGATCAGTACCAGGGCAATGATCAAAAAGGCCGAACTTCTCAGGTAATTGAAGCAGTGGTCACGGCGCAGCGATGGGCATACGGGCGTCGTTTGCCTGAGCGTCGGGAGAGATGCTTCCAGGGCGCCGAATAATTGCATATTGCCCTTCCAAGATTTCAACGCTCGATCATGTCGAGCATAGAGCCCTCTTCCTTCGCTTTTGGTTTGGGCTCGACCGGAGCTGCGCCTTTGCCACCCAAATCGCCAATCCGCAGCAACAGGTTATTTTGATTCGATGAATATGGCAACGCCCCTTCGATCGTGACCTCACCACTCCGAATCAACTTCTCGATGACCCCGTCAAATGTCTGCATGCCATCTAAATCTCCCTGCTCCATTGCATCGATTAGAGACTTACCCTCCGTCTCGCCCTTTTCGATGTAATCCTTGGTGCGCAAGGTGGATTTCAAAATTTCGATCGCGGCTATCCGGCCATTGCCTGCCGCTCGGGGAATCAGACGCTGCGAAATAATGTACCGGAACGATTGAGAAAGGCGCATGCGAATCACGCGTTCTTCATTCTTGGGAAAGACACCGATGATGCGATCGACTGTCTTGGCTGCATCGATCGTGTGCAGGGTGGAAAGCACCAGATGCCCCGTCTCGGCCGCTTCCATCGCTACTTCAATCGTCTCTCGATCGCGCATTTCACCGACGAGGATGACTTTAGGCGCCTGTCGCAGCGCCGCCCTCAAGGCTACGGCAAAATTGGGAGTGTCCGAATGCAGCTCACGCTGGTGGATGGTGGATTTCTTGTGCGGATGGAGAAATTCGATCGGATCTTCAATGGTAACGATGTGGTAGTACTTGGTTTCGTTAATGAGATCGATGATGGCCGCCAGCGTAGTGCTTTTGCCACTTCCGGTCGGCCCAGTGACCAGGACGATCCCGGTTTTCAGTTCCGCGATGCTCATCAGCTGTTCCGGAAGATCAAAGTCACTGAACTGCGGCGGACGCTGAGGAATCACCCGCATCACAATCGCAAAAGTTCCACGCTGTTTGAAGATATTGACGCGAAAGCGGGATTCGCCGGGAAAGCTGAACGAAAGATCTGCTGAGCCGGATTTTTCCAGACTCTCGATCGCCATCTGTTGATTTCCCAGGATCAACTTAGCGATGGCCGCCGTGTGTCCCGGCAGGAGTTTTTCCAGTCCGGGAATGCTAACCGGTCGCAGTTGCCCCGACAGTTCAACCTGCGGCGGACGTCCCGGTGAAAAGAGCAGATCACTGACGTTATCAGAAGCCCGCAGCATTTGACGCAACACCATCATAAAGTTCAGAGGTGCTGGCGTCGCTGCCGTGCTTTCAACCGTGGGACCTGCCTGCTGCTCGTTTGTGCTCATAATTGTCTCTGGAACTTTTCCTCAAGCTCAGGCGTCAAACGTTTTGTGAACCGAGCTGAAATCAAAAATAAATGTTTCGCGCTAACAAACGCAACATGTCACGCGTACATCATAGCTGCTGTTCGGGGAGGGTGCTCTCAGAGCTTCCGCGAAGTGATAAAAAGGGGGCGTAAAAACACATGGCCACTTACAGAGACCCAATTCGCTGCTTTGCTCCGCTTGAAGTGATTGAGCGTCTGCTCGAAATTCGCGCGGAAGCAGGATACGAGCCTTCTATTTATCTCATGGCACCTGACGACATGGCTGCTTATCTCGACGCCTATGGCTTTGATGTTTACGCTTTTTCTGAACCAGAAGCAGTCTTTCATTTCGGGGATTATCGCTCTCCACTAGCTCCCGGCGGGGATCACGCCCATAACTCATTAACTGCCCACTAGTGGCGTTACTGTTCTCTAAGAGTTAGCTGTCTCTTCAGCATCCAAAGCCTTAATCACAAAAAACGTCGCGTCATCATTGACGCCCGCGCCGTCGGTCCATTCCCAGATATCATGCTGGATGGCATCGATCATTGCCCGCGAACTGAGCTTCCTGGCAGCCACAACTGAATTTACCAGACGGTCTCGGCCAAACTCTTCTTCATGCGAATTCATGGCCTCGGTTACTCCGTCTGTATAGAGCACCAATAACTGGCCAGGCTCAAGAGTCAAATAATATTCATAGTAGCGAGTGTCCCGGAACATACCCAGCGGCACCGAACCCTGATCAAGAAAACGCGCGCTGCCATCGGCACTCAACAATAGCGGCGGATTGTGTCCGGCATTTGAGTACGCCAGCGTACGATTAGTCGCATCAAGAATTCCGTAAAAGGCAGTCACAAACTGATTGCGTTCAATCGACTCCCAAAGCAGGTAGTTCACCTTCGCCATGGAGATTTGCGGCGCGTAGCCGATGTGTGTCGCAGCTCGCAAACTGGCGCGCAGGAAAGCCATCAGCAAGGCAGCCGGTACTCCCTTGCCCGCTACGTCGGCGATGACGATCGCAATCTGATCGTCGTGAATCCGCACCCAATCATAGTAGTCGCCCGAAACTTCCTCAGTGGGAAAGTTATAGGCACTGATGTCAAAGCCGGGTAGTTGAGGGTCGTTTGCCGGCAGCAGTTCCAGTTGCACCTGGCGCGCCACTTCGAGCTGGCCTTCGAGACGCTTCTTTTCAATCAACTGCTCGTGAAGCATGACCTTCTCAATTATGATCGCCACCTGCGAGGCCAGCAGCATCAGTACTTCGAGATCATCTTCCGAATAAGCATTAAGCTCGTCGCTTTCCAGATCAAAGACCCCGATGACCTCCTCGTTCGAGATTATCGGCGCCACCATTTCGGACCGGGTGCATTCGCGCGCATTGATATAACGCGGCTCGTCCCGCACATCAGGAGTAATCACTGGCTCGCGCGTCAGAGCAACGTGTCCGATGATTCCCTCGCCGAGTTTCAGGTGAAGTTCAGTTAATTCGCTGATGTCGTATCCGCGCACCGCTTCGGCCTGAAAAACACAGGGCTCATCCGTTTCAAATCTATGGTCGCGGTCGCCGCAATCGACGACAAAAATCCCCGCCGCATCATACGGAATCAGGGAATCAAGCGTGTCCATGACCTGATTCAGAATGACCTGCAGATCCAGCGAGCGACTGATTTTATTGGTGATGTCCAGCAGCATGCGGAGCTTGTCCACGGTGCTCAAGCCGAGTGACGAGGTTGCTGCGGTGCTGCTTTGCTCAGTCATAGTTATCGAAACCCATTGGCATTATAGGTGCGGACGTGAAAGATTGAAACCAGTCTGCGCCGCAGAGACTTCAGCACCTGAGTTCTACTTCTTTTCTGAAGCGCGCTTTGCTGTCCTTAGCACTCCTGCTTCCGTTGGGTGGCCATCCTTATAGAGACTCCAGAGCCGGGTCACTTTCAAGCGGTAGTCAACCAGTTGACGACTGACGAGAAAGTGCCTCGCGATTTCAGCGCTCGACTTCCCTTTCAACACAAACCGGCGGAGCGATGCAAAAGGCACCAGCGCAGCTGCACCCGTTGCGTAGGCTGCTTCTTCATCCTCCTTGTGATAATCGCGGGCTGCCGCTTTTTCGCCACCTGCTGTAGCCGCGACAGCCAGCCGGTTGGGTGTATGGCCCAGGAAGACGTGGCAGATCTCTTCCATCAAAGTCGAGTGCTGGCGTTGACGCCCGTGTTTGGGATTCAGGATGATGATCTTCCGGCCATCCGGCAGCGCGCGCGAGCAGGCGCCCCCGGACCACTCTGCTGCGGCAGGTCCTAACAAGTGTTCGCGAGATGCGGCACTCAACCCCTCGATCTGTTTGAAATCAATCACCAGCAGTCTGGCGAATTTTGCGAGCGCAAAAGGATTCAGCGCCGCGTCCGCTCTCACCCCCGCAAAATCGCGCAGGCCCAGGGCGCGCAGTTCAAAGTGACGCCATTTTTCGCCGGGAGGTAGTGTGAATTGGCTCATCATGTTTTCATGGATTTAATTGCCTACAACTTTGCGATTGATAGTTTACGATTTACGATACATCCATGAAAGCCATTCAAGTTTCCCGGCTCGGCGGACCTGAGGTGCTAGCGCTGGTCGAACTGCCCGCGCCCACGCCAAAACCAAATGAAGCCTTAATCGAGATCAAAGCGGCCGGAGTAAATTTCATCGACGTGTACTTTCGCGAGGGGCGCTATCCCGCTGCGTTGCCGTTCGTCATTGGGCAAGAGGCCTCAGGCGTGATCACCGCGGTCGGATCTGAGGTTACCACTTTGCGGCCCGGCGATCGCGTAGCCTATGCGAGCGTGATGGGAAGCTACGCCGAACAGACTGCGGTGCCCGCCGACAAGCTCGTCAAAATTCCTGCCGAGCTCGATTTCCAACAAGCAGCCGCGGCCATGCTGCAAGGCATGACCGCACATTATCTTTCGCACAGCACCTACCCGCTGCAAAAAGGCGAGACAGCATTGATTCATGCAGCAGCCGGCGGTGTCGGGCAACTGCTGGTGCAGATGGCAAAACAATTGGGAGCGCGTGTTATCGCAACCGCCGGGACAGAGGAAAAAGCACAACTGGCGTTGAGTGCCGGCGCCGACGAGTGCATTGTTTACACGGAAGCTGATTTCGAAACCGAAACGCGAAGACTCACTGGCGGCAAAGGTGTGGACGTGGTCTACGACGGCATCGGCAAGGCTACTTTTGACAAAGGTTTGAAGCTGCTGCGGCCGCGCGGCTACATGGTGCTGTTCGGAGGTGCAAGCGGTGCGGTGCCTCCATTCGACCTGCTGCAGCTGACGCAGAATGGATCCTTGTTTGTAACGAGACCCAGTCTGGCTCACTACATCGCTACGCGGACCGAACTGGAGCAGCGGGCACAGGACGTGCTGGGAATGATCGTCGATGGCACACTAAAAATTCAAATTCATAAAGCCTATCCGCTGGCTGAAGCCGAACAGGCACATCAAGATCTCGAAGGCCGCAGGACAACTGGTAAGTTATTGCTGATCCCTTAAATCCTTACGGGCTCCATTTGCGAATCTGGTTAATTCGATTTGCGATGAGAACCGGAGCCAGCCTTAGCGCAGAGCCTGACTATGAAGCGGAAAAAGAGGACCTGATATGACCAAAAACACCTGGCCGGAACTCAAGTTTGCGGAATGGCAGGACACGCTGGCCACACTTCACATGTGGACCCAGGTCGTGGGCAAGATTCGCCTGGCCCAAACACCCTTAATCAATCACTGGTGGAACGTGCCGCTCTACATCTCTGCTCGCGGGCTGACAACCAGCGCCATCCCCTTTCAGGATCGCATTTTCGAAATCGAATTTGACTTCAGCGATCACCAACTCTTAATCACGAGCAGCGATGGCGCTTCGCTGGAATTACCGTTGCGTCCTCAATCAGTCGCAGAATTCTATGCCGAAGTCATGGCCGCATTACGAAAGCTGGGGATTGAGATCGAGATCTGGACCACGCCGGTGGAGGTGCCTAATCCAATCCGTTTTGAAGACGATATCCAGCATGCCTCTTACGACGCTGAATACGCTCAGCGTTTTTGGCGAGCCTTGATTGAGATGACCAACGTGCTGAGGGAGTTTCGCAGCCGCTTCATCGGCAAATGCAGTCCAGTGCATTTCTTCTGGGGCAGTTTTGATTTGGCGGTGACGCGTTTTTCCGGAAGACCAGCGCCGGAACGTCCGGGCGCAGATTTAATCACGCGGGAAGCATACTCGCACGAAGTGATCAGTCACGGCTTTTGGCCCGGCAACAAAGATATGCCAGCCGCGTTCTATTCCTACACGACTCCGGAACCCGCCGGCTTGGCTGAGGCCCGGGTCCTGCCGAAGGCGGCATTTTACACCGCCGAGATGAAAGAATTTTTCCTGCCTTATGACGATGTGCGCACGGCGGACTCGCCCGAACAGGCCCTGATGGACTTCCTGCAGACCACCTACGAAGCTGGTGCGAATCTAGCCGGTTGGGATCGCCTCGCTTTGGAAAGGCAAGCTTAGGAACAGGTGCGCTCCCAGTTGAGCATCCGCTTTGCTTCCGCTTTTGCTCTCTTCATCTTTGCGGGTTAGCATCTCCCATCAGTTATTCCACGGGAGCAAAACATGAAATACAAAGTATTGGGTCGCACCGGCGTCAAAGTTTCCGAGCTCTGCCTTGGCACAATGACCTTCGGAGAAGACTTTTACAATATCGCCGTCGTCGATCAGCCGGGCGCCAACAAGATGGTGGCGCGAGCGCTTGAGGCTGGCGTAAATTTCTTCGATACAGCCGATGTCTACTCCTACGGAGGATCCGAAGAAGTGCTGGGAACGGCGCTCAAGGACGTTGGCGCAGCCCGAGACAAAATTGTTATCGCGACTAAGGTTCGCAGCGCGATGAGCGAAGGCGCAGGCAGCGGCACCAGCGACCTGAACAATGTCGGCCTTTCTCGCAAACACATTTTTGCTTCAGTTGAAGGCAGCCTGCGCCGTCTCGGCACCGACTACATCGATCTCTATCAGGTGCATGGCTGGGATGCGCTCACGCCGATCGAGGAGTCGCTGCGCGCGCTCGATGATTTGGTGCGCCAGGGCAAGGTGCGCTATCTGGGCTGTTCAAACTGGGCCGCGCGGCAACTGATGAAAGCCTTGATGCTGGCCAGGGCACACGACTGGTCCGGATTTGTATCGCTACAGGCTTACTATTCGCTGGTCGGTCGCGATCTTGAACATGAATTGTTGCCGTTGTGCCGTGAAGAGGGTGTCGGGATTCTCCCGTGGTCGCCCTTGTCGGGAGGATTTTTGTCGGGCAAGTACCGGCGCGACAAGCCAACGCCCGAAGGCGCGCGGCGCAGTGGCTTTCAATTTCCACCGATCGATGAGGCGCGTGGCTTCGATGCCGTCGAAGCGCTCGACGCCGTCGCTCAGGAGCACGGCACATCCGTGGCCTCGGTGGCGCTCGCATGGTTGTTGGCCCAGCCTGGCGTTACGTCGGTGATTATCGGGGCCAATAAGATGACTCAGTTGGAAGACAATCTCAAAGCGACTGGTCTGCACTTGAGCGCCACCGAACTGGAAACGCTGTCCGCTACTACAAGGCCCTCTGCGCTCTACCCGCAGTGGATGATCGAACACCAGGGCCAGGGAAGGTAGAAAGAAATTTTAGCCGCGGATACACGCGGAAGACACGGATAAGAACCATTTTAAGGCTCTAAATCGCGTCTTCCGAGTCAAAGGCTACCGTTTTCCTAATCTTTATTCCTCTTTGCGGCTTCTGCCTGTACGAGTTTCTCTTTCGCGCGCGCAAAATTTTGCGCAAACAAAGCCGCATTGGGATCGTTGAATTGCTTGCCCAGGGCCTGGGCCTTCTCGTAGAGCGGAGCCGCTAGTTCGATGTGTCCGCCTCTTTCGTACGCTTCGCCCAGACTGTCGTAGACATTCGCAGAGTTGGGGTAGCGTTCCACGTTGCTCTTGAACACTGCGATCGCCTGATCCGCTTGCCCGCTTCCCAGGTATTCGTAACCGATTTGATTGATGAGTGCTTCAGGCACCAGAATCTCATAGCCAAATTTCTGGCTCAGTTTTTGATAATGCTCCTCAGCGCCCCTAAGCCCGCCTGCTACCGAGCCGCTCGCGGTCCGTGGCATCTGCCAACCTTCAAAAACTTTGCGCAAGCCGAGGTACTGACTGCGCAAGACGACTGATCCGTGATCTTCATCGGGAAACTGTTGCGCTTCCCATTCGAATCCCTTGAGATTGGATTTGGATAAGGCCTGCTTGAAGAGCACGAAGGCATCTCCGATTCCTCCTGGTTCGTCACCCAAAGCAGTGAAAAGAGTTGCCTTGAATTCCTTGCGCTCTTTTAGAAAGGATTCCGCCTGCTTCAGCGTGGCGTCATCACTCCATTGCAGCGAGGGACTGATGGCGATGTAAGAATTGAACAAGTCGGGTCGAGTGATCATCGCATTAACCGCAAACAGTCCGCCAAAGGAATGGCCGGCCAGGATGCGATAAGGCTGCACGCGATAGTTCTTTTCAATTTCCGGAATCAGCTCAGTCTCGATAAATTTCAGGAACTTATCTGCCCCTCCGGCGGTGGGAAACTGCTCGGCGTTATCGCCTCTACCCTTATTGGGTGTCAGATCGCGCGTGCGGTCAGTGTTGGTGATGCCGACGACGATTAGGTCTGACATGCGCCCGTTGCGCACCAGAAAATCAATCGTGCTCGCTGTGTGTGCCATGTGGGTATCGCCGTCAGTCATATACAGGACGGGATACTTCACCTTATTGGCGTCGTAGCCAACAGGTGTTCGGACGAGGATGGTTCGGTCCTCACCCAACACGTTGGATTTGATCCCAAGCTTTGTGATCCCTCCGCCCTGCCCAAAAGCCGTCTGGAAAAGAAGTGAGAGAAGGAATAACAAAGCTGCCGCTGGGAGGGCTCGGTAGCAACGAACGATTGGCATTTTCTTAATCCTCCAGATGATCGGGCACAGACGAATCCCATGAGCTTTGGCGTCACGAACAGTACTACCATAAGGGAATCGCACCGCCGTAAATTGTGACCAGTTGGCCCCTGCGCGTGATGAAATGGCCCACCTGGGACAGCCTCTTACGGCACGAAGCGCAATCAGGAGCAGGGTTCGGAAACGCATTATTCCTGCGAGTGAAAAATGAATGATTGACACGAGCGAGCCAATGGATCGGGTTCGGACCTATTACGACAAATCCGCAGCCTTAGTTTCGCCCCTGGGACCGCACGCATCCTGCGTGCTCAATCCACCAAAGGAGTCCGCAACATCGTAGGGATGCCCTGCCACGGACGTCAGCACGCAGGATGCGTGCGGTCCCAAGGGCATTTTTTGCTTGACAGATTTTCTGGGTGCTTACTATATTGACCACTCGCTTCAGCTTGCAGCGAGAATGAGCAATCGATAATGACAACAGTCACGCGCACGTTTTTTAGCTTCGCCTTTACCTACCGCTTCTTCTTTAACGGGAAGAGCGGGCCGGCGAAATGTGGGCGTGAAGTGCTGAAGACCTAAGCAAACAAGCACCAAAAGCTTTCAAAAGAGCCAGCCGCGACTCCTAAAAGGGAATCTGTCGCGGCTGGTTTTTTTTCATTAGAAGGGACCATAGTTATGAATATTCAATACTGGCGCACAGAGATTGACGAAATCGACCGTACGTTACTGCAACTCCTGAACCGGCGCGCTCGTCTGGCCATGAAAGTTGGCGCTTTGAAAAGTGTGGCTGGCTTGCCATGTTGCGATCCGGAGCGCGAGCGGTCGGTCCTCCTGAGTCTGCAACAAGCCAACAGTGGTCCGCTGGATGAACGGGCTGTGGGACGGGTCTTCCGGCGCATAATTCTGGAATCGCGCCGGCTCGAGACAGGCGCCGGCGAAGCCACAACCAGCACGCTCAAGGGTTTGTCGTGACTGGCCCGCTACCAAAACCGCGAATTGCGTTCCAGGGTGAAAGGGGCGCCTTCAGCGAAGAGGCAGCTCTTAAACTGCTGGGACCCGAGATCGAATTGATCGCGCGTCCGACCTTTGCTTCCCTGTTCAGCAGCGTCCTCGAAGGACTCGCAGACTTTGCCCTGGCGCCAATTGAGAACACGCTGATCGGGCCCATTGAACCAGTAGTCGCGTTGCTGCGCGATACACCGCTCACCAACTGCGGTGAGATCTCAATTCGGATCCAGCAGCACTTGATTGGCTGTGAGGGGGCCGCGGTTGAGGAACTCAAAACGGTCGAATCCCACCCGGCAGCGCTCGCCCAATGCCGGCGCTTCTTTGCCGAACACCCGCAACTGAGGAGTGTCGCTGCCGACGATACCGCGGCCAGCGTAGCTCGCGTGATCAGCAGCGGCGATCGCACGCGTGCAGCCTTGGCCTCGAGGCGTGCAGCGGAAATTTATGAAGGCTTCATCATTGCTGAAAATCTGGAAGACAATTCCGAAAACTATACAAGCTTCGTATTGCTCTGCCACCCAACTGATCACTTAACTGCCTGGCCTGGCCTACACGCCAGCGCTTAACAAAGACTCAACAAGGATTTCAACTTATGCTCGTTAATATGTTGACAACCGCGACCCCAGAAGAAATCGAACACGTGACCGACCGGATTCGAGAGTGCGGCTTTCAAGCCCATGTCATTCAGGGAACTGAGCGCCCCGTTATTGGCGCTGTCGGCAGCAGTGGGCGGCGCTCCGAAATCGAAGCCCTGCGCGCTGCCCCGGGGGTTCAGGACGTGATTCAAATCACTCATCCCTTTAAGTTGGTAAGCCTGCAATTGAAGCCGCAGCGCACCGTTGTCGATGTGGGCGGAGTAAGAATCGGCGCCGGCAAGTTGGTGGTGATTGCAGGTCCCTGCTCAGTAGAATCCGGAGAACACGCGCACTTTCCGATGGTCCTCAATCACTCGATCTACCGGGCTTTGCTGAATTGATGAGGGGACTCGGGCAGGAGCCGCAGAAAAAAGTTCGGGCCGCTTAGTGACCGTGCTAATTCCTTAATAGCGCCCGAGTTAGTTTGCGAACTTATTGCCTGCGATGTTCAGCTACGTTTGCGAGGTGGCTTTTCCTGACGGCTGAATTGAGTATAGGCAACGCGAAATAACTCTGAGAGCGCAGCGGCTGTTTCGGCAGTGAGATTTTGATCGGCGCGTAAATGAGCCTCGACGATTTCCGGCGTCGACTCGTGTGGATAGTAAATCACGGCTGAGGCATCGCTCGCGTCCGGGTGGCGGCCGCCGAGGATGCGCTCCATCGGCATGTCGAGCCAGGAAGTCAGGCGTGCAATATTATCGGCATCGGGCTTGCCGGTGCCGTTTTCGATCCGGGATAGGGTGGAAGCCGACACTCCGGTCTTGTCCGCCACGTCGCGCAAACTCAAACTCAGTTCCTCACGACGGCGGCGAATTGCCCTTCCCAACTCTTCCGTATTAACCAAAGTTTTCGAGCGAGTCATAATTTCCTCCACTCTCAGTGCCAATTGTCAGCCCAACCATAGCACACGCTGGTTTTAGTCGCAAGACCTTGTTTTACCGGTGACACAGAAACGGGATGGTAGTTTTAGGCGTAAGAGTCGCTACATAACTGGTATTACTGCGGACGGCGTTGGCTGGCAGTTTTCGCCAAATCGCGCGCGCGCGTCACGTCGCCCAATGCTTTGACCACCTGCGGATCGTCGCTGGCTACGAATACGCGATCGGCCATCACTCGTCCGTAAGCGGCCGTCACCAGATTGAACCGCAATTGAGTCGTGATGAATTTCCGATTGGCATCAAGCTGGGCTGCACTTATTTTCAGCGCCGGCTGCTTTGTTACGAAGTCTTTGAAGGCATTGAAAGCCGCATCTGAAATCTGGAAGTCGTTGGGTTCAAGGTTGTGGTGAAAATCGATTGCTCGTCGTACGTCGTACGCACTAAGGCCGCCGATGCGCTGATTTACCACTTCGCGCACAAAGCCGAACATCGGGTTGAGCAACCGGCGCTGGAAGAGTGAAATGGTCCGCGGTTCAACGGGATCGTCAGGCTCTATGCCGCCGCCTCCGTAAACTGCCCGGCCGGTATCCGTGTGCTTTTCAGGACCTGTAGGCTTCGTCATCTCTTTTTGATCAAGGCGATTCGAGCCACCATGAGTGTAATAATCGTAAAAGCCGCCGTTGGAATAGTCTCGCTGAATCAGACGTCCTGAGGGCGTGTAATACTTGGCCGAAGTGAGTGTCAAGCCTGCCCCCTGATCCAGTTGAATGATGGACTGCACCAGGCCTTTACCGAAGCTGGTCTTGCCGACGATCACAGCACGATCGTGATCCTGCATTGCGCCGGCGACGATCTCTGAGGCAGAGGCTGTGTATTCGTTAATCAAAATAACCAGCGGAGTCAGATCAGGCGTTGCATTGCGTGAGATGCGCATGTTATCCCGCATGCTGGTGCGACCCTTCTGGGTCAGAATTAATTCTCCGCTCGGCAAAAACGTTTCGGCCACCTGAATCGCCTGGTCCAAAAATCCGCCCGGATTGTTACGCAGATCCAGGACCAGGGAGGTCATGCCCTTGTTGTGGAGGTCTTTGATCGCTCCTTGTAATTCTTCGGTGGTGGTGTAATTGAAGCCACGCGTCATATCGACATAACCAACGCCCGGGCTAACCATGTAAGCGTCGGGGATCGATGGTTGCGGGACAACCTGACGAGTTATGGGAACGACTTCAACTCGTCCATCGAGGGCTCGCTCGATTGTGACTTTCACCTGAGAACCACGCGGTCCGCGAATTTTGTCACGAACTTCAATCGACGGTTTGCCGGTCATGTCCACGCCATCGACGGCAAGAATCCGGTCACCATAGCGAAGCCCTGCGCGAGCGGCCGGAGAATCTTCGAAAGTTGCTGTGATGTAGGTGTCGTTGTTCGCTCCCAACAGGTAATTTAGAATCGAAGCGCCAATGCCGAAATACTCTGAGCGCTGGTCGGTTCTCAGTTCCTCAAACTCATCCTTATCAAAATAATTTGAATGCGGATCGAGAGATCGCAGCATTCCAGTAATTGAAGACTTGAACGCTGCGTTGTAATCGAGTTTGGCGCCCCCGACGTAGTGTTCTTCGACCAGCTTCAACGCCTCCTGAAAGTCTTCTTCAATCGAAGCGATGGTCCGCCCCCTGACATTACGGCGCGCCACCGCAGCAGTTACTGTTGCAGGCTTAGTCGTAGCCGTCGTCCCGGCAGCAGAACTCCCCTGAGTTTTCTGCTGGGCCAAAACTGCAGTTGAAGAAACAAGCGACAGGGCGAATAGCCCTGCCACCAGTTGTGATATCAATCTCGAATATTTCTGTTTTAACAAGGTAAACCCCGGAGCTGATCTTGAAAGGTCCTGACTGATCAAAAGCCTGTCGAAATATCGACCGGCCTGACGGTGAAATAATAGTACACGGACGCAAGCGAAGGGAGCAAGGTTGCGGTGCTGCGTTGTCGATGCGGCAATCGCAGCAGCTATATTAGGGCTGCAGATTTGACGTTTTCCAAGCCGCAGGAGCGAGGCGTTCCACGTCATTCAACTAACGCAAACTAAGTTTGCGCTCGATCAGGACGCTGGCCGGATGGGCTGGCTTGACGAAGGTTTGAAGCCATCCGTAGAATGACTTTCGGGTAATTCAAATCATTAAGTGCGCAAGCGTTTTCTTTAATCTCAAGGAGTTGGATATGAGTAGTCCTTATCAACGCCCGGAATCTGAGCCGGTAGAAACGGTAGACGACCTGATTCTTCACGACGACGGTTCAGAAGAGCATTCTGAACGTACCAAGTCTTCAGTTCGCGATCTCGCCTCGCGAATTCCGGAATCATTGAGTGCCATTGGCCGGGACATCAGCCGAACGATCGAGCGAGCGATGTCGGCCAAGGATGAGTACGTCGTGGCCGTTAAAGTGTCTCCCGAAGCGCAGGACAAACTCGAACAACTAGTACAGGCGGGAGTTTTCCATAGTCGCGCCGAAGCCGCTGGCTTCCTCATCGACGAAGGTATCAAAACCCAATCCGCGCTATTTGAGCGAGTTGAACAAAAGCTCGCCGAGATCGAGCGGCTCAAAGCTGAACTGCGAGGATTAATCAACGAAACGCCGAGCTAAACGGGCACCCAGTTGGTCATTAGTTTGAGCCTTCCACAGCGCCTAAATCCCAAACCTCGCTCATGGCGATAATTGCCCTTTGAGCCATAGCGAATAACGAGAGCCAACAAACGTGCCAGAAAATTTTCAACTCCCGGAAACACCCATAGAACAATTTACTCTCGCAAATGGCTTGCGGGTTGTGCTGAGCAGAGATCCGGCGGTACCGGTCGTCTCAGTCGTCGTCTATTACGATGTCGGCTCGCGCAATGAAAAAGAAGGCCGCACCGGCTTTGCACACCTGTTCGAACACATGATGTTTCAGGGCTCAGAGAACGTTCCAAAGGCGGCCCACTTCCAGTACATTTTCAACGCCGGCGGAACGATGAACGGCACCACTTCGACAGAGCGGACGAATTACTTCGAGACTTTGCCCGCCAATCAGCTTCCCCTCGCGCTATGGCTGGAAAGTGATCGCATGCGTTCACTGAAGGTGACGCAGGAAAATCTCGACAACCAACGCCAGGCGGTGCAGGAAGAAAAGCGTTTGCGCTATGACAATCAGCCCTACATCAACGCGTTTCTTCTGATCAATGAATTAATTTTCAAGAACCCTGCGAACGCTCATTCCACTATCGGCTCGATGGAAGATCTCGATGCTGCGACCATCGACGACATCCGCGGGTTCTTTCGCGTCTACTACGCTCCCAATAATGCCGTGCTCACGATTGTCGGAGATTTTGATTCCAACCAGGCCAAGCAACTGGTCGAGACTTACTTCGGGAGTATTCCGCGTCAACCTGTTCCGCCACCAGTCGATGTCAGCGAGCCACCCGAGGTCCACAAGTCTCAGGACTCCTATCTCGACAAACTAGCGCCGGCTCCCGCATTCATCCTGGGCTGGAAGATTCCGCCCCGACGAACGCCGGATCACTACGCGTTGGCGCTGGCGGGTGACCTGCTCTTCGCCGGTGAAAGCTCACGCCTCTATCAGAAACTGGTAAAGGGCGATGAGTCCGTGGTTTCTATTCAGGGTGAAGTCGATGATCGCCGTGGCCCGTCCGCCCTCTATATTTTCGCGTTGCCGAAACCGGGAGAAGATATTCCGACAATTCGGGAGCAGATATTCAATGAGATAAAGCGGCTGGCCACCGATGGACCAAGCGACGATGAGATGGAGAAGCTCCGCAACACGCTCTCCAACGATTCCGTTCGCGGCCGGCAATCAACCCTCTACCGCGCCCAGCGCATAGCGGAGTACACCCTTTATGATGGCGATCCACACCTCTTCGATCACGAGTTGGATTTCTATCTGCAGGTAACCGCCGAGCAAATCAAAGCCGTTTGCACAAATTACCTCGACGTCGCCAACCGCGTCATGCTGGATGTAATTCCGGCCACGGAGGCTGAGAGTGAGACCGGTGCGGCAGCCGCAGCCTCGCAAACAAATGGAGCGGCCAGGCAACCCGCAGCACCTGCGCCGCAAGTGCCTGCTGGGCCAACTCCCGAGCCTCCCTCAGCCAGTAAGGTTGAGACTCCTCTCGGTGACTCCAGCGACGGCACGCCGGAAGCTGTCCCACTATCGGACCCAACTGCAACCGTTGAACCTGGATCAGGGCCAGTACATCCGTAAACTATGAATCAACAGGACGAATTTCGCCGCCATGCGCCGGCACCACTTCCTTCCAGTGAAATCAGAATCCCGACTCCTTACCAGACGGTCTTGCCCAACGGGCTGACGCTGGTAATAGTCGAGGACAAACGCCTGCCACTGGTAAGTTATCGCCTTGCTTTTCGCACCGGCGATGCACACGACCCGGCCGAATTGGCGGGGCTTACGGACCTGATGGCAGGCCTTCTGACTGAAGGGACCGCCTCAAGAACCAGCCTACAGATCGCCGAAGAGGTCGAGCGCATGGGTGCTACTTTGCACGCCGGCGCGGGCTCGGATTTCACGACGCTTTCGGCTTCGGCCTTGTCGGTGTTTGGTAACAAGATTTTAGAGTTGATGGCCGACGTCACCCTGCGGCCTTCTTTCCCTGAAAATGAAGTCGAGCTCACCAGGCAAAACACCAAAGAGAGCTTGAAGCAACAGCGGGCTCAACCGTCTTTTCTCGCTAATGAAATGGTTTCGCGGGTGATGTTTGGCGATCACCCGTATGCGCGAATTTCTCCAACCCCGGAATCGATCGATGCCATCAAGCGCGAGCGCCTGGTCGAATTTCATCGGTCAGTGTTTATACCGAATAATGCGGTCTTCCTGATCGTGGGCGATGTTGAGCGGGCCGCAGTCGAGCAAGGAGTGAGCAAGCTTTTCAGTGATTGGTCGCAGCGTGATCCGATCGCGGATCGCTTCCCTCAACCGCCCCTGAGAAATACGCGTACCGCCTATGTCATCGATCGGCCCGGCTCAGCTCAGTCAAACATCGTCATCTCAAACAGAGGCGTATATCGCACCAGCCAGGATTATTTTCCACTGCTGCTGATGCACACGGTACTTGGTGCAACTGCTTCCTCACGGCTATTTATGAATTTGCGTGAAGAAAAGGGTTATACCTACGGAGCCTATTCGAATCTGGACACCAGGCGGACTGCCGGAACTCTGCGCGCGACTGCTGAAGTGCGCACTCCCGTGACGGGCGACTCGCTCAGAGAGTTCTTCTATGAATTGGAGCGGATTGGGAACGAACCAGTTACTGAGAAAGAAATTTCGGATGCCAAATCATATCTGACAGGCGTCTTTCCCATCAGGTTGGAAACACAGGAAGGCATGATCGATCAATTGGTACAGATAAAAATGCTGGGCCTGCCCGATGACTATCTGGAACTGTATCGAGCACAGATTCAGGCGGTAACCCGGGAAGAAATTCAAGCGGTAGCGCAGAAATATATCCGCCCGGACGAAGCTGCAATCGTTATCGTCGGAGACGGCGCGCAAGTGATTGAACAGCTCCAACCGTATTGCACGAACATAGAACTTTATAGTACGAGCGGAAAAAGAAAGGAGCAGACGGCGGCGGTTGCGGCAGCGGCCGCGCCTTTGGCTGCAAACCTGACCGGCATCTGGGCTCTGGAAATTCAAACGCCTTTCGGCCAGGACATTCCCGCTACCCTCACTCTCGAAAAGACGGACGCCGGCTTCAGTGGCAAAGTTGAATCTGCGATGGGACAGGGAGATCTGGCAAACGTCAGTCTCGATGGTCAGCAATTCCAGGCGACCCTGGCCTTCGCGATGGAAGGCAATGCCATTGATGCGAACATCAGTGGCAGTCTTGAGGGGACGCGTATGGAAGGGACCATCACCCTCAAGAATCTCCCTGAATTACCTTTCAGCGGCAGTCGCGCAGAGTAAAAAACGCCCGGCACCAGAAGCGTGCCGGGCAATTGACAGGAGGAACCGAGTGTTATGACTGCCGCTTGATTCGCGGCAATTCCGAATAACCTCGACCCTCAGATGTCGCGAGTTCGCTCAGAAGTTGCTTGGCCGTTATCGCTCGTAACGCAAAACCACTCCATCTCCTCCCACCGCCCAGCCTGTCTTCTTTTGGAAGTGAAGTGCGTAAAGATTCTTTTTAGTAGAACTTTCCTGCATAAGCCAGGTTCGGCCACGATCACCGGAACGAAGCACAACTCCGCCCCGCCCAACGATCCAGCCATCGTCGTCATTAACAAACTGAACACTCAATAGTGTGGATTGCACCTTGCTTTCGACCGGTTGCCACGACTCTCCAGCATCATTGGTTTTGAGCACAGTGCCTCGTTCACCTATCGCCCAGCCATCCCGGTCGTTACGAAACTCGATATGATAGAGCGTCGCTTTGGTGCCGGAACTCTGCCGGTTCCAGCTCCGGCCACCATCAAAGGTATAGAGAATCGCCCCTTCGGCGCCAACAATCCAGCCGTGCTTATCATCGACGAAATCCAGATGAATCAACTCGGCGCGACTGGGGGCTCTTTGCCTTTGCCACGTGTCTCCGCCGTCATCGGTGAACGCAAGGATACTGTCCACCACGAACTCGTTCTTGCTGATCGAGCCCACTACCCAGCCCTTTTTTTTACTGGAAAAGCGCACGCTATAGAGTTCGGCATCGGCGCCCTGGATCTCCCCCGGTAAAAACCGCCGCGCTTCGCGCCAGCGATTGCCGCTGTCGCTGGTCCTGAAAATAACATTGCCTGCCAGTAAAAATCCGTCCTCTTTACTGCGAAAGTAAATGTCGTTCACGTCCTCGTGGGTATCAACGGTTTGTCTGGACCAGGTGCGTCCAGCATCGTCGGTCCGGCTCACAAAACCGCTATCGCCGCCAACCCAACCTCGCTTGCTGTCGAGAAAATAAACCGTGTTGAGATCTTTCCCCGCCGGACCAACTTGCGTTGCCACCCAGCCCGACTGTGCTCGCACAGAGGCGAGGCCACAGAATAAAAATGCAACTATCGTGATCATCAATCCGATTCCGTCGCAGTTCCGTAGCTTCATAAAATTTTTCCTTGGCACCCTCATTTTGGGTTAAGGCTGCGATCTACGTTCGAGGCAGACGCCGGCGTTAAATTTATTGACCGTTGGGGAAAGCGGGTCTCGATCCAGTTGTTACAGCCAGGGGACAAGCTTGCAGTGGACGATTAAACTTGTACCCTACTAGCGCCACTTTAGACAAGGAGCCACACACCGCAATTCGGCTGTGTGGCCCTTTCCGCCGTCGTGCGTAATCACCTTATGGTTTCGCGAGCGTAACGCTATAGACCCGTCCGTCGAGAACTACGACCACCTGCTCACCCAACGCAAAGTACTGCGCTAGCACCGGCTTGCGATTCAGCAGCTCAAAGTATTCGTTGCTGCCAAAGGTTAATTTAGTCTCCGGAAGCGCGCCATCGGTTTGGAATTCCGAATCAGTCCAGACGTTGTCGCGCAGGTAGAAAGTCTTGCCGCCGGTTGTCCTAACCAACGCTGAGGAATCGCTTCGTTCGATACGCGACGCTTCCTGCTGTTCGCGCGCCCGCTTACTCTGTTGCACCGCAACTGCACCGGTGACGGCCCGCGCATCCGCAGCCTTGGGCGCATTGGAGAAAAGTCCCTGTGTGGCCCGGCCTTGCCCCGTGCCGGCATTACCGGAAGTTACATCTCGGACCGGTGATTCGATGGCCAGGTAAGAAGTGTACGGAGTCACGATGCCATAGCGAGTTCCAAGATCAACTATCTCATCGCGCAACTCTTTCTGCTCGCCGTTTGTGCGCACCTGCTCCATGAGCCAGCCAACTCTGCGTGTAGCCCATAAGCGGGGCAAAAAGTCGTTCGCTTCCTCGCGCAGAGGATAGCGCAACTTATCGTAAACAACGGTTCGAGTCCGGCCGTTGCTCATCCCTGACAATAGCAACCGCACTCTATCCAAAGTTGCAGTATTTCGATACCGGCCGATCAGAGTTAACTGTGACCCGCGGAATAAATCCGGCAGGTTGCGCGGGTAAATCAGATCCGTTTGGACCTCAGGTACCTGCAGCGTCAAATTCGTCAGCACCGGATAATTGATTTTCGCAAAGAAGTTTGAGACTTTGATTTCCAAATCTTCCTTCGGCTCGACGTAATCAGCGACCCCGCCGTTGTCTGCGGCCAACTTGTCCAGCAGCGCAGTGTTGACGTCATAACCAACGCCGAAGGTAAACAGACGCATGCCTGGTTGCCGTGCTTTGGCTGCGTTGTCAACAATGCGAGCGATGTTGGTTTCACCCACAGTGGGCAAACCATCTGTCATAAAGACAACCAGCTTCGGACGATCGCCGGCCTTGAACTGATCGAAGGAAGCCAGCAAAGCCTGGTTGATGTTCGTGCCGCCGGCCGGTCTCAGGGATTTCACAAATGTCTCGCCACGTTGCCGTCCCGAATCATCAGCGGCCAGCAAGCCTGATTCCAACAAATGCTCTTCACCCGCGAAAGCAACTACATTGAAACGGTCCTGGGGCCGCAGGATCCGAATCCCATACAACAACGCCTGGCGGGCCTTCTCCATCTTCCCTTCTTCGGCCATCGAGCCCGACGTGTCCAGTACGAAGACAATGTCCTTGGCGGTGTATTCCTGTTCGGACCAGTCATCCTTTGGAGAGATCATCAACAGGAAATAGCCATCCTTGCCGGGCTCACGATGGGTCAAGAGCGAAACGCCAAAGTCTTCCTGGCTGATGGCATAAAACAGTTGGAAGTCCTGCGGTTCTTTGTCGCCGGATGTCTCAAAGGAAATCATTGAACGGCGATCAGTGCTCCGTTTTACTTCAATGGCATGGCTGGGCGAGTAAATGTTGCGCAGCGGATCTTTGCTCTCCAATTCAACCTTGCCTGAAATCAATCCGATCTTAGCCAAATGCCGTCCCACCCCAAGCGGGTAGCGATAGGCGACGGTTCCGGAGTCAGCCTGCAGGACCTGCGTATAAGTCAACTCGAGTTTTTTATCTGAGTGTGGTGGGATAGGAAAGATGCTGGCCTGGAACAGATCCTTGCCGGCGTATTCCAGTAACCCAGGATCGCGCTGGCGCCGGACAATCTCGTCATAAATTCGCCGCGCCTCTTCACGCGAGCGCACCTCGCCTACCAGGCGACGATCGCCGTCCCAAATCGCAAACTCACTGATGGAAGCTGATTCCGGTATTGGAAAAAGATAGGTTCCTTCCAGGACCGCATCAGTGTCATTGCGAAAGACTTGTTGAAGATGGGTAGTTGCCACCTGAGCGGCAATTTTCGTGTCGATCGTTATGGACTTGATAGGTAGGGCGCGCGGCAAAACTATCGGTCGCGGCGGCACCGGGCAGCGATTGCAGGGCCCCGGTACAATCATCCCCTGACCATGCACAGCCAGGGTGGTTAATAACAACAAAGCAAAACTTAAAGCCGGGGTTCTTATGCTCATCTCTCATCGACTCCTTGAAGCAGGCCAGAAATTGGCGGGCGATTCATCCCGCTTTCAACTCTTAGAACGCCTACGCCTGGTTCTTCTTGCGAGCATTCGGACTTATTCAGTGAATTTCCTGGCCGCCATTAGTGAAGCTCTCGCAGCCGTTCGTTCCTGATTGCCACGATTAAGGTGTAAAGAACGATCAGGAGCCCCCCAAAGGCGAGCGTCCGGGGAGCACCGAAACGGTGCGATGCCACACCGGCAATCAAGTTGCCAAACGGCATTGTCCCAATAAATGACAGTATGAACATACTCATAACCCGGCCGCGCATTTCATCGGTTACCAATTGCTGCAGGAGCGTATTCACGACTCCGACTGACGACACGATTGAGAATCCGACCGCGAACAGGAAGACGAGCGAGACGATGAGATGCTGTGCGAAGCTGAACGCGATCAGGCTGACTCCAAACCCCAAAGCACCCCCGAGCACCGTCCAGCCCTTGCGCTTGAAATCTCCGAGGTACGCCAGAACCAGGGCGCCGGCAAAAGCACCCGCACCCGCAGTACTCATCATCAAGGCATAGCCCGTATCGCCAAGGTGAAAAGTGTCGCGTGCAAATATCGGCACAAAGGTCAGGTAGGGAGCGCCACAAAAACTGTTGACCGCTGAAATCGAAAGTAGTGCAGCAACTCGCGGACGATTTCGCACGTAGCGGAAGCCTTCCAGCAAGTCATTCCACAACGCACGCTTGTCGCGCACGGAGTGGACGCCACCTTTGGCGGGTTGTCCGTGACCATTGAAACGAACCATTGAGAGTGCCACCACCACCGCGATGAAGGACAATCCGTTGGCGTAAAAACATCCTGCCAGGCCAAACACACGGAAGCCGATACCGGCAAATGCCGGGCCCACGACTCTCGATAACTGAAACTGAGTAGAGTTAAGCGCCACGGCGTTGGCGACGTCTTCGCGGCCCACTAAATCAAAAGTCAGCGCCTGATACGAAGGACCAGCGAGCGACATGCAGCAACCGGTGACAAACGAGAACCCGAGTATCAGCCAGACACGGCTGTCCCACACATTGTCAGCGTGATGAATAATGTTGGTGCTGATACACACCGCGAGGCCAAGCGCTGTCAGTCCCGCCACTGCCTGGGTGTAGAGGATGAGACGGCGTCGATCAATCAGATCCGCGAAGACCCCGCCGAGTAAGGTCAAAACCAGGCCCGGAGAAAGGGCGACGAAGCTATCCAGCCCGAGCCAGAACGCAGAGTGTGTCAGGTCATAAACCAAATACCCCTGAGCCACTGCCTGCATCCAGGTTCCGATGTTCGACAGGAATGCACCACCCCAGAAGAGGCGGTAATTGCGGTGACTCAGCGCGCGAAACATCTGCGTTCGCCGCCGGGTAACTGTGGTGGGAAGAACTAACTGGGCCTTTTCAACTCTCACGCTTGCTTTTTATCATCGCACGTCATGTTTGTAAGTCAAACTACTCGTTTGCGTGCGCACCGCAAGCTGAACAACCTTCTCATTAGCGTCTGCGGCTAACTCCAGGTGACTCTCTCCGCCAGGCGGAAAGCGATCCGCCTGCGCCGCCGCGTCGCTCCGCCACCATTTCAGCCATGATTGCGAGGGCGACTTCTTCAGGAGTCACAGCGCCGATATCCAAACCGATTGGGGCGTGGACTCGCTGCAGTTGGTCTTCTGTGGCGCCCGCCTGACGTAGACGATCCAGCACGATATTTGTGCGCCGCTTGCTGCCAATCAAGCCGAGATATGTGGCGCCGGTAGTCACACAGGCACGCATACATTCCTCGTCTTCATTATGGCCGCGGGTTACCACGGCAATGGAAACACCGTGACCACTGCCAACTTCTTTCCTCACAGCGTCGCTCCAATTCGTCGCGAGCACGAGCTCGATCCTTTCGTCAGGAATCAGTGCGCGAGTGAGGAAAACTTCGCGGTCGTCTATCAACGTTACGTGATATCCGATCAAAGCGGCCAGCCGGGCCAGGGCCGAACCAACATGGCCTGCACCGCAAACGACCAGGCGCGGTTCCGGCTCGATGCGCTCAAACAAAATCTTTGTTTCGCTATGCGCAGAAATCTGCGGTGCGAACTCGGGTACACTTAGCGTCACTGCTTCCCGGCCTGACCTGAGAAACTCTTCCGAAAACCTGCGTACCGCCTCATCGAGCGCCTGACTTCCCAGAGTTCCCGCTGTCACCTGAGGGGTGATGACGAGCAGCTTTGCGCCAACGCCGGCTGCCGCCTGAATCAAAGTCGCCAGCACAGCCAGATCACCCTGTTCAAGCACCTGCGTGATAGCAGAGGTAATTGTCGCGGACATTGAGCCATGATTGTCTGGCATATTTATTAGTTGATGATGAGACCAGGTTGGGCACAATCTGCTTCAAAACTGAACCGGGCGTTCAGACAAGATCATCAGGGCGCCCAGACGTCGATGAAGATGTCCATCGTGCCGCCACAGACCATTCCTTCTTCGCTTGCTTCTTCGGCTGTCAGCGAGAAATGATGCAAAGCTGAACCACCGGAGCGATGCGCAGCGCGTGCTTCGGCCCAGACCTCAGCTTCGATACAACCGCCGCCCACCGTTCCCGCTGCCTCCCCGTTTTCGAAGAACAGCATCCTGGCTCCGCGCCGTTGCGGAGTCGAGCCGCGTGTATGAGCGACCGTCGCTAATACTACACGCTCGCCTCGGTGGTTGGCGTCGCCGATCAGCTTGTACAAATCCCTTTGCGTTACGGTGCCCATGTTATCTGCTTTGGGGCGGTCGATCTTCTGCAGGCGTAGGAGCCTCTGCGGGTACTGCTACAGTTGGCTGACTATTCATTTCCATTTGCTTCTGTAGCTTCTCAATCTCGGCATCGGCAGTTGTGACCGCCGTCTCGAGGCGCATGCGACTCTGCTCAAGCTGTGTATATTGGGCCTGCAGCCTGGCTTTCTGACTTTCGAGACCCCGCTTTCGTTGCTCGCGCGCGGTTTCCGGGTGCGTCGTACCGAAGGTGGCTACAGATCGTTCAATCTGTTCCGGTTGCAGGGCAAAATCAACCTGGTCCAACTGCGCCTGGAGCTCGACTTCTTTGGCTAGAACATCGCGCAACTGCGCGCGAAATGTCTCGGAGCGTTGCTCGGCTCGACTCAGCCGTTCGAGATCTACCAGCGAACGCTGCTGCTCTTCCATTCGATTCAGTTTGTTCGTGAGCTGGTTGAGTTGGCCCGATAGATCACTGATGGTGCGTCGCAATTGTTCCTGATCAGACTCGGGAACTGGAGTAGGCGCAGGTTTGGCGCGTGTGGCGCGCGGAGTCGTTGAGTTGACCTGATCGGCCGTGCTGATAATATGCGGATCGCCTGGATTCGTTGTCATCTCCGAAGTGGGAGTGGGCGACGGCGCAGGTGTCACGGTGGTTGGCCGGCGCGGGCGTTTGCGTCTTCGTTGCGCGCCTGCGTCGACGAAGCCAATACCAATCACCAGCAGAACGGCAAAGACAACTATTGCCTGTCGCACTGAAAAAATCCGCATTACTAAACTCCCTTTAAGCCAATATCCTACGCCAAAATGTAACCCTGGAACTCAGATGCAGCAAACCGACCGGTGGCTTACACGGAGCAGAAACACTCAAGTTCCTGATGGTTTGCATCAACCGGCCAATTTCATCTGAAAACTCAAATTCATCGCGCGTGCTGAATTTGTCAGGGCGCCGATACCAATGAGATTGGCCCCGGCTTCGGCATAACTGCGCACGCTCTCTAATGAGATGTTGCCCGATACCTCAATCGTCACTGCGGGGGCAACTTCGCGCGCTATGATAATCAGGCGAGCCACTTCATCCACAGGAAGATCGGTCAACAGCAGGACATCGGCTTTCTGTTCTAACGCGTCCTTCAACTCGTTCTCATTCGCGACCTGGACTTCGACCTTATGCAACTGGCCCAACCGGCTCTTGGCTTTCCTGACCGCTTCGGCGACGCCGCCAGAGACGGCAATGTGATTCGCTTTTATAATTACGCCATCATCGAGACCAAATCGATGATTGGATCCGCCGCCAAGTAATACCGCGTACTTCTCCAGCATGCGAAGCCCGGGGGTTGTCTTGCGGCTATCGACAATGTGGGCGTTCGTGCCCTCAATGGCTTTCACGTACTGGTGCGTCAGGGTCGCGATGCCGGACAACCGCTGTAGTAAATTGAGCGCGACTCTTTCACCGGCGAGCAGCACATCGGCAAAGCCCGTCGTGCGCGCAATAACTTTGCCCCCTTCAATCTCTTCACCGTCGGCGGCAAAGGCTTCCAGTTGCTGTTCAGAGTCGAGGGTCATGAAGACTTCTTCGGCAGCTTCAAGACCGGCGACGATCATCTTTTCCCCGGCAACAAACCGTCCGCGCGCTCGGGTATTGCGTTCGATGATGGCCTGGGAAGTGATATCGCCACGTCCCAGGTCTTCTCTTAGAAAACCCCCGATGGAGGAATAGAGCGCACCTTCATCAACCCAGTTCATAGTTTCTCCAGAGCTCGCTCACTTAGAATACTTCACCCAAGGTTTTTGAGCGTTTGTTGTAATTGCGAACTTCGCTGCGAAATATCCTCGAGACGCTGACGCAGCGCTTCGACCTTTTCAACCGGTGCGCGCTCGATAAATTGCGGGTTCGCAAGCTGCTTGCGCAGTGACTCAGCCTCGCTCTCGAGCTTGCCGAGTTCCTTGCCTAATCGCTGTCTTTCCTGCTCAAAGTCGATCAATCCTTCAAGCGGCACGGCGAGTTCTGCGCCGCCGCCAAGAACCGCGCGAGCCGAAGCTTTGGGAGCAATCAACTCGGCCGCGATTGAGACATCAGCCGCGCGGGCGAGCCTCGCGATCTGTTCGGAGCTGGCAGAAAAGACCGACCGCAGTCTTTGATCGCCGGCTCCAATTATTAGGGTTACCCGCTCGCCCGGTTTTATATTCATCTCTGATCGGATATTTCGCACCCGCGAGATGAGATCGATGACCATCTGCATTTCCTCTTCGGCCTGCTCGTCGATCAAGTCCGTTAGGCCCTCGGGATACCCGGTCAGCATGATGGTCGCGGGCGCAGTTTTGTAAGCCGGATGCAGCAGCTCACCATTCACTCCAGGCAGTTGCTGCCACAACTCCTCTGTGATGTACGGCATGAATGGATGCAGTAAACGTAGCGCCTGTTCAAGCACGCTCAGCAGACGACTGCGCGAGGTTGTCCTTTCCGCGCTTGCCTCTTCTGAGGTGATTGCCGCTTTCGACAACTCAATGTACCAATCGCAGAAGTCGTCCCAGAAAAAGTGATAGAGAGTCTGCACCGCTTCGTGGAACTGATACTCAGCCAGTGCCGCTCGGACATCGCGCGCGGTCTTATGCAAACGCGAAATGATCCAACGATCATGCAACGGCAGGGATTGAAGATCGCCGGCCAATAAGCCGGGATCTACCTTGGCGCCGTCTGAATTCAAGAGGCAGAAGCGCGTGGCGTTCCAGATCTTATTGGCAAAGTTCCGATAAGACTCAACCTGCTTTTCGTTCCAGCGCGTGTCGGTCGTGCCCACCGATGCCAGCGTTAAACGGGTGGCGTCCACTCCAAACTTGTCGAATACTTCCAGCGGATCTACACCATTCCCTTTGGTCTTCGACATCCTCTGCCCGTGTTTGTCGAGAATCGTACCGGTCACGAACACGTCGGCGAATGGGCGCTTGCCCTCAAATTTTAATCCCATCATGACCATTCGCGAGACCCAGAGAAAAATAATATCGCGAGCAGTCACCAGCACGGAGGTTGGGTAGAAGGTCTCGAGGTCAGCAGTCTTCTCGGGCCAACCGAGCGTGGAAAACGGCCAGAGCGCAGATGAAAACCAGGTATCGAGCACATCCGGATCCTGCGTCAACTCAACGTCGCCGGCTTTCAGACGGGCTTCTTCGTGGGTGCGCGCGACAACCACATCTCCAGCCGGAGTGTGCCAGGCAGGTATTTGGTGCCCCCACCAAAGTTGCCGGGAGATAGTCCAATCACGCAAATTCTCGAGCCAATCGGTATAGACCTTCCGGTAAGGAACTTCAGGAAAGAAACGCGGCTTTTCTTCGCGCGCCATGTGCTCGAGGGCCAGATCGCGCAGTTGGTCCATGCGGCAGAACCATTGCGTCGAAATCAGGGGTTCGAGCACGGTTTTGCAGCGCTCGCACTTCGAGATCGAGAACTCGTAATCCACTACCTTCTCGATCAGATCTAATTCGGTAAACTTCTCGATAATCTTCTCGCGCGCCTTATAGCGATCGAGGCCGGCAAAATCCGCGCCGGCTTCCGGTGTCATCTTCGCGTACTGATCGATCACAACAATCTGAGCCAGGTTGTGACGAACACCCATCTCATAGTCGTTGGGATCGTGCGCGGGTGTAATCTTGACCGCGCCCGTTCCGAACTCCTGCTCGACATACTCATCTGCGATAACCGGAATCTCGCGATCCGTCAGCGGCAGGAGCAAAGTCTCGCCTACCAGGTCAAGATAACGTTCATCCAGAGGGTTGACTGCCACCGCCGTGTCGCCGAGCATCGTCTCCGGACGTGTGGTGGCCACCGTCACGAACCGATCGCTGTGCTTAACCGGATATTTCAGATAGTAAAGCTTGCCCACCTGCGGTTCCTTCAACACTTCGAGATCGGAAAGGACGGTTTGATCGTTTGGACACCAGTTGACGATCCGATTGCCACGATAGATGAGCCCGTCGTCATATAAACGCACAAAGGCTTCGCGCACGGCGCGCGACAAATCTTCATCCATCGTAAACTTTTCGCGCGACCAGTCGACCGAGGCTCCCTCGCGACGCATTTGCTTTGTGATCTGGCCGCCGGATTCGGCTTTCCATTTCCAGACTCGCTCGACGAATTTTTCTCGTCCCAGGTCGTGGCGAGTCAAACCTTCTTTCTTTAGTTCGCGCGTGACCATCAGCTGGGTCGAAATCCCTGCGTGGTCCATGCCGGGAAGCCAGAGCGTCCGCTGGCCGCACATCCTTTTGTATCTCGCTAGAACATCCATCATGGTGTGCTGCAAGGCGTGACCCATGTGAAGTGAGCCGGTCACATTGGGCGGCGGAATGGCGATGGAGAAAGCCGGCGCATCCTGGTCCTGGTTGACTTCAGGGGCAAAGAAACCCTGTTTTTCCCAGCGCGCGTAGTGATGCTCTTCAGCTTGTTTGGGGTCGTATGTTTTCGGAATATCCATTGTGATGCGATCGGTTATCAGTCAATAGTCAGTCGTTAGTGTGCGCCAATCAACACACTGATCCCCGTCATTAGGCAGTGCTGCGGTTGCAGCGCGCTGCTGTCCGGTGTCGTTGGGATGCAAGCGAGATGATGCGATGCAAACGAGATTCATTGTAAAGCAAAGCAGCCGGATTGCCATCTGGCCGCTTGCAGACCCGGCCAGCTAATCTCCAGGGAACCCAACTGGAAAGGTCCTGCTCCAATGCGACGCACACAAAAAATCGAGCACGCGGCTATTGCAACCGGCGTGCTCGACGTTCTAATGACTGAGATGTTCGTTACTTTTTCTGCGCTTCCTGCTCCTCAAGCCGGCGTTTGATCATGAGTTCCGAGAGTTGAGGTACTACTTCCCAGGCAATCTCCTCAATCGCCTTTTGCGATAATTGTGCGACAACCCGCTGGGCAATCGCAGCGACAACTTCGGGTGCGAGCTGCTCCAGTGTAATGAGCGTTCCCGTTTGAACTCCGTGACTGGGAAGGGGTTCCGCAGACGGAAGCTTGGCCGCGACCGTTTGTGCCGGGCTAATCTCTTCTGAGGCAGCAGCCGGAGCAACTTCCGGAACACTCTCGATTCGCGACTCTTCCACTGCTGTTTCGACGGGAGGAGCATCTTTGAATACCCGTGTATAGGCTGGAGTGAAAGCAGAAGCTTCCACTCGGCTTTCGACGGCAACGCCACCCTGAGTTTGACTTGACGAGTGCGCGTGCGCCGGGACGTCAGGCGGAGCATCAAAATCGATGTCGAGAATCACATCGTCATCAGGATCAAATGCGCTCGCCTCAAAACGCTCCAGATCGAGTAACGCATCGTCAAAATCATCCAGGCTCTCCCGGTTAATTTCAGTACTTTGATTCGGCATCATTTTCGCTTCCGCAACAGGTTCCGCTACCGCGACTTCTTCTGGCCCTAAAGTCTCCATTCGATCTCTGATCTCAGTAGACAGCCGTTGCGTATCAGCTGTCGTTATTTCCAACTCCTGCACAGTCATCGGCTCTTCTGCCGGCTGCACTACTTCCGGCGGAGGCAGTTCCTGCGTGCCAGCCTCCTGAAAGTCCGCGATGTTGGACTCAGCTTCGGCTTCTGACTCGGACGCGATCCCAGTAGCGGTGGTGTCATCAACCGCTGTCGAGACTTCCAGGGTCTCAGGAGCTTCATCCGGGCCGGGCTCTGCGGTCTCTGCGCTCGCCGCTTCGCGTCCCAGCAGGGCGCCGACTTTGTCCATCAATGTGCGAATAGACTGAAAAGGCTTGCTCAAAATATCATCCGCGCCAACTCTGCGCGCCTCCACTTCGTCAAAGGGTTCAAACGAGCCGACCATCAGCACGACGGGAATGTGCTTCAGGTGCTCGGATTGTTTGATGTGCTCGCAGACCTGATACCCGTTCAGGCGGGGCATGAAAACGTCTGCCAGCACAATGTCCGGCGCAGTTTCCTTCAGTTTCTCCAGTGCTTCGGCGCCATCGCTGACGGCGATGACCTGGATGCCTTCCTCTGCAAACGTCAGAGCAACTATCTTCTGGATTGTGATTGAGTCGTCGGCGAGAAGAAGTTGGCGTCCCACTGGCAATGCAAAACCCTTAGTTGAGAAAAGCGCCACTGACGGGGCTAATTAAGTGAACACGGATGGCGCAGGGCAAGGTAGTTTGAATTCGGCCCCCATAAAGCCTCGGGCCACCATTGAAAACTAACACCCGCGAAAGGCGGGCGTCAAGAAGTTATTCAGAAATGCCCTGGAAGAGCGGCAGAAGGTCCGGGTTTCCTCAACACAATATCATCCCCGGTATTCTCCTTGCCGTCAGGACCTGAGGAACGCAGGGTGAATTGGTCGCGAGTGCCTTCATAAAAGTAGGGCCGCAGCCAGGGATCGACCCGAATGACGCTCACAAGATACCGAGGGCTCAGAAAATCTATCAAGACCCGCAGGCTTTTAGTTTCCAAATATGAGCCACGCTGGGCGCGAAAATCATCAAGAGCCTGAGCAATCTGATCGAGTTCGGCACGCGCGCGCCTGCTTTTTTCATCGTTTACCGCGGTGAGCAGAGTTTCGGCATCAATCCAGGTCCGTTTTCCGGTTCGCACTCCTGCCACTCGCCATGCTCCTCCAGCAGGTTTGGTAAACCGAAACTCAACTGTGATCAATGCTTCAACCAGGGCAGAAGATTTGGAACCAAAAGGCACGAGAGACGGCGAGATCGACACTATCCGCACCTCGTCGGAGGGTAACTGCACACCCAGCAACGCGCCAAGCAAACATCGCGTTCGACGGTTGCTGGGATCCATACCGTTTCTCTGCAACTCGTCAGCATCGCAATTGCCAACCTCGCTGTTCGTCTTCATGGCCTGGACCAGCAACTCAATGCTCTGCCACTGATCCTGGCCGGTACGAACCTCGGCTACGCGCCACGGGCCTGACTGAATCTGCTCAAAACGAAAAGCCGTAGCAATTTCTGCCGCTGCTTCCACGGCCGTAGCGTCAACAGAGCGCAAGCTGGTCACGCGTACCGCACTGGTCTCCAGATCAAGGCCGGTAGTCCGTGCGATTAGCTTTTGAGCTTGCTTCCTGCTTAGCTCGCCTTTGGCTGATGCCGGTGAGCTGATGAGGAAAAGCAAGCCAATGATTGGCAGGCAATGCGCAAGAATTTTGTAAACTGATGAATACATGCTTCAGGTAATTGACTGACCTGGAAATCCATTCGCTCCGGCCGTGCTGCCGGGCACCCTACGCAACCCAATTATTCTCCGTTTTTGCCGATGAGCATTTGCAGCATAGTCTGGAGTTGTGCGGTGGTGAAAGGCTTAGGCAGGAAAACAACCGCTCCGGCGGCGAAGCTGTCGGATGATAATTTCGGATCCTGCTCCGCAGTCATCATCATCACCGGTATCCGCATCAGTCTTTTCTCTGTCTTCATATGGCGCACCAGCTCAGGACCCGAAATTTGCGGCATCACCACGTCGAGCACGGCCGCAATGAAGTCAGTATCGCGCTGGAGGATCTTGAAGGCTTCTCGTCCATCGCGTGCGGTTACCACCCGGTAGTTATCTTTTTCCAGAATAGTTTGCACCAGACGCAGAATTGCAGGGTCATCATCGGCTACAAGGATCCGCTTGAAGCCCGCCTCATTATCAGATTTTTCATTTGTCGTCATAATATTTACACTTCTACTGCACGGCTGCTTTCGCCCGCGCGTGCCGATAACGCTGCTGCCAGTTTGATTGCGGCCACCATGCTTGAATGTTCGGCCAGTCCCTTGCCCGCAATATCAAATGCGGTGCCATGATCCACGGAGGTGCGAATAAACGGCAGGCCCAGAGTCACGTTTACAGCTTCGCCAAAGGACAGGCACTTGATGGGAATCATAGCTTGATCGTGATAACAGGCAATCACCCCGTCAAACTCACCCCGCGAGGCCCGCAGAAAAACCGTGTCTGCCGAGATCGGTCCCTTTATATTCAACCCGTCAATGCCATGACAGGACTCGATGGCAGGAATCATCTCCGAAGCTTCCTCAACTCCAAACAGGCCGCCTTCGGCGCCATGCGGATTGAGTGCCGCCAGGGCGAGGCGTGGATTTTCAATTCCCCAACGTTGGAATTCGCGATGCGCCAGCTTGATTGTGCGCACAATCCGATCTCGCTCGATGAGGCGTATCGCCTGTGACAAAGGCACGTGTGTGGACAAAAGCACGATGCGAAGATTTCCCGCGACGAAAGCCATGGCATATTCTTCCGTGCTGGTGAGCTGCGCCAGAAATTCAGTGTGCCCGGGAAAACTATAGCCCCCCAGAAACAACGCTCGTTTATTTATTGGCGCGGTGCTAATGGCGTCCACACTGCCGGCAGCACATAACTCCACGGCCGCCTCGATATAACCGGCCGCCGCCTTGCCGGCTGCGCCCGATTCGATGCCGGGTTCGATGAATCCATCAACGTTATCGAGGTGTAAGATGACTGGCTCGGTGAGGTGCTGCGGCAGCGTCTCACCGCGCCGCACTATCTCATAGCCGCACTGGAGGTTCATGGTGCGAGCCGTATGAGCCAGCACCTGCGCATCGCCGATAATAACCGGAAGGCAGATCGCCTGAACCTCAGGTTCGGCAACAGCTTTCAGGACCACCTCAGGACCAATTCCGGCCGGATCGCCCATCGTTATACCGATGCGCACTAGAGAGCGTTGCCCGCTGTGAGATGAGCTATTACCAGACTGTGTCATTCCGGAACCGCGGGGCGAGGGATTTACAACCACCGCTCAGGGCCGCCTGGATTAGGTGGCCTGCGTCGCGTTTTGAACTTTCTCAACGCGCTCGTCAGCCTTGTACATATATTTGATGTTGCGCTTCAAAACCAGCAGATTAGGAGCATCCAACCGGTTAACCTTGAGAGCGCCGCGATCGTACCATTCGATCGTCCCTTCAATTTCCTCGCCATCCAGCAGCACCAGCACCATGGGAGTATGGGCGTCGATCTGCTTCTTGTAATAAAAAATCTCCGCGCTGGTTTCGAGGGGCGGGGCCACTCGCTTGCGCACCTGTACTGCGGCTGAGGACGGTTGCGGCGCACGATGCTCACGGTGCTCGCGCTGCTCGCGATGACCTCCACCTTCTGAGCCACCACGCTGCTGATGCCCGTTTGCCCGTTCTCCCCGTTCTCTCGGTGGCGGCGTTTCACGTACTTCTCGCACCTTTCCTTTTACTTCGGCGAGCGTCGTTCTAATAAGCTTGCGATTCACTTTCGTATTCCTCCAAAAGAAGACTGATTAATGTTTGAAATTGCAGCTGAACACGCCAATAAAATTCGTTTAGGAGCGGGGCGAACGTGACGCTGATCAGCAGACAAGACTCTCGCAGGCTGCGGCCATCCGAGGAGAGACGTCTAACTTTTACCCGACATGGAAAACCCTGCAAGGGATTAGGCGACATGCTACACAACCAAAGAGGAAAAAGCAAAGGAGAAAAAGTAAACTCCAAAGCTGATGCGAACACGCTCTTCAGTCTGTTATTACGATGAAAAGTAACCGGATCTCTCGCAGGCGGGGCGGCAGTGATCGATTGGATTACCAGCCGCCGATTCCCTAGTCGGCCTTTTTGCGGATGAAGGTCGGCACGTCAAGATCCTCGCTCCGATGATTCATCATGGGGGAGCGTGAATCGTCGGCGGGACGTTGAATGTATCTTGGCGGCGTAGCCGGCATGACGATACTCGAGTTGGCTGCAGCGACAGCGGCACCCTCACGCCCAAATCCGGTCGCAATCACAGTGATGCGCATCTCGCCATGCATCTGCTCATCAATTACCGCACCAAAAATAATATTGGCGTCTTCGTCAGCAGCCTCCCGAATAATCGTCGAGGCCGTGTTTACCTCATAAAGAGTAAGATCCGGTCCGCCGGTGATATTAATCAGCACCCCGCGTGCACCCTGGATCGTGGCCTCCTCAAGCAGCGGCGATGAGATTGCCTGCTGCGTGGCCTCAACCGCTCGATTTTCTCCACTGGCGCGTCCGGCACCCATCAAGGCCATGCCCATTCCGGACATGATCGTCTTGACATCGGCAAAATCCAGATTGATAAGACCGGGTACAGTTATCAAATCACTAATTCCCTGGACTGCCTGTCGCAGGACATCGTCGGCGACTTTGAATGAATCGGCCAGCGAACTGCCGCGATCAACTGTGTGCAGCAAACGCTCATTGGGAATCGTGATTACCGTGTCGACGCATTCCTGTAATTCTCTCAGCCCCTGTTCCGCCTGCTGCATCCGGCGGCGGCCTTCAAAGAGAAACGGTTTGGTGACGACGGCCACGGTCAGGGCGTTTAGTTCAGTCGCCAGGGAAGCCACGATGGGAGCTGCACCGGTTCCGGTGCCGCCACCCAGACCCGTGGTCACGAAAACCATGTCAGCACCTTCGAGGACTTCGATGATTTTGTCGGTATCCTCAAGCGCCGCGTTTCGACCCATCCCCGGGTCGGCACCTGCGCCCAACCCTTTCGTCAGCCGGCTGCCCAATTGAATCTTGATGGGAGCGTGTGAACGCTTCAAAGCCTGCAGGTCGGTGTTGGCAACGAGGAATTCAATGCCTTCGATTCCGGCCTCCATCATGCGGTTGACGGCATTGCCGCCACCACCACCAATACCGATCACTTTGATACGCGCGCCGGTAATCGGTGGCTCATCATCGATGAACATGTTAATGCCTTTGCCTGGTTCACGAGCTTCTGGTGTCATAGTCATTCCCTTTCTCCCAAATCGAGATGGTTCCCAAGGACCCTTTCTTCTATGTTGTGCCACTCGCGCCATAGGCCTCGATATATAGCGGACTATATCTTGTGCAACCGGCGCGACAGCATACAACAACTTGTCATAAAATACTACTGAAACGATTCCGAAATCTCGAAACAAAATGCGTAAGTTTGCCGGTCGAGGTGCGGCGATTCAAACCGGAACGCGCTTCAATGGTCTGCGCACGGTGGGCGACGAGCGCCAAACCCGCTGCGGCTGCCCAGGCGGGAGTTTGTACATCTTCAACCAGACCACCAAAGCGATCCCGTTCCGGAAAGCCGAGACGCACCGGCGCGTCAAAAACCTGTTCTGCAATTTCAGTCATACCGTGCAGGAGCGCCCCGCCACCGGTGAGCACTACGCCACTGGAAAGTTGACGCTCCCAACCGGCATCTTTGATTTCATCTGCCAGATGCATCAACACCTCCTCTGCGCGCGGTTGCAGAATGTCGCAGAGGATCTGGCGCGAAAGCTGTCGCGGGGCTCGCCCTCCCACTGACGGCACGTCGACCAGTTCAGCACGCTCCATATCGTTGATGGCGGTGCTGCAGGCGCAGCCGACGGTGCGCTTCATTTTTTCCGCTTCCGGAATCGGAGTGCGAAGACCAAATGCGATGTCATTGGTAAAATGCGAGCCGCCCAGCGGAAATACAGCCGTATGCTGGACCGCGCCGCGCTGGTAAATTATTAGCCCCGTCGTTTCGGCGCCGATATCCACGAGGGCGGCGCCAAATTCCTTATCGTCGTCGGTCAATGACGCCTCGGCCGCCGCCAACTGCTCGAGCACCATGTCAGCGACTACCAAGCCGGCTCGATTCACTGCGTTGATGGCATTCTGGCGCGCGGTTACCGGACTGGTAACGATGTGAACTTTTACTGCCAGGCGGGCTCCGATCATTCCGACCGGATCATTGATGCCGTCCTGGTCGTCGACGATGAACTCCTGCGGCAGGCGATCTACAATCTCGCGTCCGGCCGGCAGTTGAATGGCACAGGCAGAATCAATGGCGCGCCGCACATCCTCATGAGTAATTTCGCGATCGCGTCCGGAGACGGCCACGATAGCCTGACCGTTGAAACCAACAATGTGCGATCCGGCGAGATTGATGGTGACTTCCTCCGCTTCAATTCCGCTCATGCGCTCGGTTTCTTCGACAGCTTTTTTAATGGCATCAACTGCCGCGTCGGGATTTACGATCACGCCTTTTCGCAGGCCTCGAGCTTCAGCTTCCCCAATGCCTACGATTTCCAGCGTGCCGCCTTCACCAGGCTCGCCCGCGATACACGTCACCCTGCTCGTGCCGATGTCGAGCCCGACCGTGTGTTGTGAGCGCTTAGCCATTCTAATTTTGCTCCTCAGTCAACCTGGTTGACATCCTCTAGTCGGTGCGCGGGCGATTAGTTGCCCGAGCTGGTTTTGCAGTCTCTTTTGCAGCTGGTTTTGCGGTCCGGGTTTCGGGTTTCGCCGCAGGTTCTGGTACGTCTCCGTCGTCGCCCGGCTGCGCATCGCTGATTTGCCTGCCGGAAGTAAACCCAACCACGGCGCGCCTGCTCTGCGTTAGATCAACGTAACTTATGAAGCCGCCGCGCGGTGTTCCCCGTTGTGCATCCAAAACTCTCAGGGCCTTTTGTAAACGGGGACCGGCGTCTTTGGATCCCAGACGCACTTCAATTTCGGAATCATCACCAGCCAACTGCACGCGAATATCGTGCAGGTCGAGCAGGTTGACCTCGCTGACGCGCTCGGATACGGCAACCGCGTCCCAATCACGTGTGAGTTCAAGATACTTTTGCACCCGCTCACGATTATCTTCGCGGGCTTCTTCTGAGTTTTCTTCACTCCAGCCGCGCATGAAGAAAGCAGGCATTTGATCCGCGGGCGATGTCTCTCCCAGGGCTACTGCGTCATCATCGACCCAGACCAAACGCCCGGCGGCAGTGCGCACCACAGCCCGCTGCACACGCTCGTCGAGGCGCACGCGTATGCCATCGGGAAGCAAGCGCGTTACGACGGCAGTGCGCACCCACGGCAATCGTTCCAACTGCGCACTCACCGCAGTCAGGTCAGCACGCCAGACACCACTTTTGGCGAGCTCGCGCCGGACCACTTGTTGCACCTGTTCAGAGGAAGCGCGCGCCGCTCCTTTTACTTCCACGTGTCGCACCTGAAAGAATGTGGCTGAGGCAGCCGCGCGGTAGCCTGCAAAAACCACCACTCCCACGGCGATAGCCAGCACGACTTTCATGAAGAGCGGGAAATAACCGGCCAGCAACCGAATCCGCTCTCCAAAATTTTTCGCGGAATCACCGCGACTACCGCGCCGTGCTGGTTTCTGAGCTATCGCTCCAGAGCGGCGGCTCGCCAGTCCGGCTCGACCGCCGACTTTTTGGTGGATTGCCTGTTCTCTCACGATTGCTGCTCCTTCGTTTCGTCAGGGTCGTTACTTGCGATTGGCTCAGGCCTGGTCGCCCGCCACAATTCCACCTCGTACTCGAGATCGATTCCCTGCTCGCGCTTGACTCGCTCTCTGATTTCCTCGGCCAGGGCAATCGCATCCGCAGCGCTCGCGTTATCGCCTTCCGTCACAATGAAGTTCGCATGTATCGGAGAAACCAGGGCGCTGCCCCGGCGTGTTCCTTTCATGCCTAAGTCGTCAATGATTTTTCCAGTGCCGACTTTTCCGGCAGGTGGATTCTTGAAAAAACATCCAGCCGACCTCGATCCATGCGGCTGAGAAGCAAGGCGGCGCCCCTTTGCCTCATCCATTCGCTGGCGAATTTTTTCGGGATCGTCGGGCTTTAGTCGCAGCGTTGCGCCGAGCAACAACTCACCCTCGCGAAAAGATGTGTGGCGATAGTTCCACTGCACCGTGCTGCCGGGTACTTCAACCACTTTGCCTTCGCGGGCAGTGCGCACCGTTTCAGTGACGGTCCCAATCTCGTGCCCGTAAGCTCCCGCGTTCATCCACAAAGCACCGCCGACCGTTCCCGGAATCCCACCCAGACCTTCAATTCCCGACAGTCCCTGGCGAGCTGCGTCAATGCAGAGACGAGGTAACGAATACCCGGCACTGATCGAAACCAGATCGCCATCGAAGTGCGGCTCACCTTTTAGATCTTTCAGACTAAGAATGACGTAATGATGCTCAGCATCGTCGGCCAGCACGTTGCTACCGGAACCCAGAGGCCGCCACGCAATCGCTGCCTGATCCATTTGGTAGACCATCGCCGCCGCCTGTTCTTCGGTTTCAGGTGAAATCACCCAATCAACTGCGCCGCCGACGCGAAGACTGGTCAAGTCTGCAAACCGGCGGCCGCGTTCGGCACGCACTCCGAGACCGGCGGCGATCCGCTCGACTGCTGCATCGCGTTCCTTAAATTTCTGCTCGGTGGTTTCCATCACTAATAACATTGCTGGTTGGTCAGGGTCTTTGTTTCTTTCTTCCAACCTCTAACTCTTCATTTCGTCACTCACTCTTGCCAGTCTGACGGAGCAGTTCCAGGATCTGATCGCCAACCTTGTTGACGCTGCCTGCACCCAGCGTAATGACCATGTCTCCTGGCTGGATGCGGTCCCGAATAATTTGTGCGGCATTCTCGATGCTGCCAATAAAATGCGCGTC
This sequence comes from Pyrinomonadales bacterium, assembly GCA_038237475.1. Taxonomy (GTDB): domain Bacteria; phylum Acidobacteriota; class Blastocatellia; order Pyrinomonadales; family Pyrinomonadaceae; genus JAOAPY01. The sequence continues at coordinate 143,592 of JBBRYS010000001.1, forward strand.
CTTATGGCCTAATCGTGTAATGGCCTCGGTCAGTGCCTCTCCACTTACGCCTTCGAGGGGCTCTTCACTAGCTGCATAGATATCACTGACCAGGAGTGTGTCAGCGTTATTAAAGGACCGCGCAAACTCGCCCATCAGATCGCTGGTCCGTGAATAACGGTGCGGCTGAAACAAGACCAGCGTGCGACGGCCGCCGGAGCCGATTTTCGCAGCCGCGAGTGTGGCCCGCACTTCTGTTGGATGATGGCCGTAATCGTCAACTATCAGCACGCCATCGACTTCGCCCTTGACCTGAAAGCGCCGCTGCGCCCCGGTGAACATCCCCAGGGCTTCCGCGATTTTCGCAAATGGCACTTCCAACTCGAGGCCCACTGCGATCGCAGCGAGCGAGTTATAGACGTTGTGCATACCGGGAACGTGCAGGGTGATGTCACCTGTCACTTCATTGCCTCGCCAGACCGTGAAGCTCGAACCAAATTCCTGGTCGTGCTTCACGTTGTGAGCCGAGACATCAGCCTGCGCACTCAAGCCGTAGGTAATTCTGCGCCTTTCGATCTGCGGGATGATGGCCTGCACGTTGGGATCGTCGAGGCAGAGCACCGAAGTCCCATAGAAGGGCACCTTATTGACAAAGTTTTTGAAGCAGGCGCGCACATCTTCCATGTCGTGGTAATAATCCATGTGCTCGCGATCGATATTCGTGACGACGGCAATGGTCGCGGTCAGCATCAAAAAGGAGCGATCGCTCTCGTCTGCTTCAACCACCATCAGATCGCTGGTGCCAAGATGTGCGTTCGACCCGAAGGCGCCGACCACGCCTCCTACAACGATGGTGGGATCGAGGTCGGCATGACCAAGCACGGTAGCGACCATCGAGGTCGTCGTGGTCTTGCCATGCGAGCCGGCCACCGCCACCGTATGGGGTTTCAGCCGCATCAACTCAGCCAGCATCTCGGCGCGCGGAATAACCGGAATCGAGCGCCGCTGCGCTTCGACCAATTCGGGATTGTCCTCGCGCACAGCAGTTGAACGCACCACTACATGAGCGTTGCCCACGTTGCCTGCGGCATGACCCTCGGTAAATTCGATCCCCATCTGCTGCAAACGATCAGTAACGGGCGAATGCCTAAGGTCGGAACCGGAAACGCGGAAGCCAAGGTTGATCAGGACCTCTGCGATACCGGACATTCCGATACCACCGATGCCGACGAAATGGATGTGTTGAATGCGACGAAACATAAATTCCTAAAAATGATCTTTGTACTTTGTGCTTTGTGCTTTGTGCTTCGATTTAATCGCGCCAACTTCGACGTCCGGAGCAGCCGTTACTGCCGGCAAAAAGCCAAAGCACAAGGCTCATAATTCAAAAGCTCAAAGTACAAAGCTCATGAATTCAAAGGTTCAAAATCCCCAAACTTCCTAGCCAATCAATTTTTCAATCAAGTCGACAGTCGCGGCGGCCGCTCCCGGCCGGGCCAGCGTCCGCACCGCTCGTTCCATGTCCGTCAAACGCTCGGGGCTGGCGACTAAAGCCTCAATCTCTTCTGCCAATCGTGGGCCGCTGAGGGCCGCCTGCAAAATCATGCGCGCGCCACCGGCCGACTGCAGCACTTCGGCATTACGCTGCTGCTCGAGCTGGCCCGGCAACGGGACCATAATTGCTGCGCGACCGGCTGCGGCTAACTCAGCGCTGGTGGTCGCGCCTGCCCGGGCAATGATCAGATCCGCATTTGTGAACGCTGCCACCATATCGTTTATGTACTCGCGGACATCCGAGCTCTCCAGCCAACCTGACTCTTCATAAGCTTGACGCACCCTAGCGAAGTCGCTCGGCCCCGTCTGGTGCGTGATCTGCAAGGACCCGCGTCGCTCTAGCAGCAGAGGCAACGCTGCAATCATCGCGTCATTAAGCGCTCGCGAACCCTGCGAGCCACCAAACAACAGAAGCGAAAGTCGGGTTGGGTCTCGCTGCTTCGCTGGTATTTCAAAGAAGTCAGGCCGCACCGGATTTCCGGTCACCACCGCCTTGCCAGGAAAGTAAGGCAGCGTCACGTCGAAGGACACGGCGGCTCCTTTCACAAATCGCGCCAGTCTACGATTCGTAAAGCCGGGGATCGCGTTCGGCTCGATCACCAGAGTCGGCAAACGCATCAGGGCTGCAGTCAGCAACACCGGACCGGTCACGTAGCCTCCTGCACCAACCACCACATCCGGTCTGAATCTAGTAATCAGACGCCGCGCAGCCAGGAAACTCTTTGGCAGGAGAGAAAGGCCACGCAGGCGTGCCCCGATACTCATGTTTACCAAGCCTGCCGATTCAATGAGCGAAAGTTCAAAACCTGCTTCAGGCACCAGCCGTGTTTCGAGACCGCGTGCCGTGCCGACAAATCGCACCTGGGAAGCAACGTCGCGGCGCTTGATCTCGTTCGCGACCGCGATGGCCGGATAAATGTGTCCACCGGTACCGCCGGCTGCGATTAACGCGCGCATTGGCGGCATCAAAAGCGTGCGCCGCGAATATCGCTCGCCAACTGTCCGCGTTGCTGTTTTTGCCGTTTTGCCCCGGCAACCAACGCTCGCAACCGATCCAGGTTACCTGCGCCACCCGGGCTGGAAGAGTACTGCGAAATGTTCAGCAATATGCCAACCGCCGCGAGCGTCGGTACCATCGACGAGCCTCCGTAGGAAATGAACGGCAGCGGAATTCCCTTTGTCGGCACTAGCGCCAGCACTACACTGATATTGAACATCGCCTGGGCCACTATGCCGGTCACCAGTCCCAGCGACAGCAGCATGCCAAAGCGATCCGGCGCGCGCAGCGCGGTGCGAACTCCGCGCCACAGGAACAACCCAAACAGCAGCACGACGCCGAGCGCTCCCGCCAATCCCAACTCTTCACCCACAACTGCGAAAATAAAGTCGGAGTGAGCGAAAGGCAGAAAGAAAAGTTTCTGCTTTCCCTGTGCAAAGCCAAGCCCATGCGCGCCACCCGAACCGACCGCGATTAAGGACTGGACCACCTGGTAGCTGCTGCCCTGCGGGTCAGCCCACGGGTCGAGAAAGGCCGTCATACGCCGGATGCGCCATGGTACAAAGAGCAACAAGCCGGCCAGGCCAACCAGCGCCGGCGCAGCCGCCATGGCCAAATGCAAAATCCGCGCGCCTGCCGTATAAATCACCACCAGGAAAATTACCGCCAGCATCATCGCCGTACCGAGATCCGGTTCCGCCACCACCAACACAGCCAGAGCCCCGGTAACGAAGGCGCAGGGCAAAAACGTCTTCAACAACGAGCCTTCCTCGCCCGCGCGTTGCTCGAGGAAGTGAGCCAGGAAAATAGTCAGTGCGAGTTTGGAAATTTCAGACGGCTGAATCGAAAACTTGCCTATCTTGATCCAGCGGCGTGCTCCGTTGATGGGCGAAAATCCAAACACCACGAGCAACATCATGACTGTGACAATCAACAGTCCATAGACGACGCGGCGGTTTCGCAACCAGGTGTAATCCAACCGCATGGCGATGAACATCACCACCAGGCCAATGCCCGTCCACATACCCTGCTTGGCAACGTAGTAGAACTGGGACCCGTTCTCTTTCTGCGCGGTTATCGCCGAAGCGCTGTAAACCATCACCAGACCGAACAGGGCGAGGCCCACAGTTGCCAGGAATAACCATTTGTCCGGATAAAGTTTTCGCGCCATGTTTCGCTTACCACCAGCTGATTTCAGCTTGCCGAATCAGCAATCTGAAAGCAGCAATCCCACTTCACTCTTGAACACCGCGCCTCGATGTTCATAACTATCGAACATATCAAAGCTGGCACACGCTGGGGCCAGCAGAACCGTATCTCCACTCTCCGCTGCGCGCGCGGCAGATTGCACTGCTTCACGCATGTCTGCAGCGCGCTGATGGGGCGCGAACGTCCCCAGTTCCTGCGCAATCGTCTCAGCGTCCTCGCCAATCAGAATCATCCTGCGCACCTTTTCGCCGACCAGTGAACTGAGTGGTGCGTATGGAGCTTTCTTGCCACGCCCGCCGAGAATCAGCACCACCTTTCCCGGATCGTCCTGAAACGCCTCGAGCGCCTTGAGCGTGGCGTCAACGCTCGTGGCTTTTGAATCGTTGTAGAACTTCACGCCCCTGACGTCGGCCACAAACTCGAGGCGATGCTCGACCGGGCGAAAATTGCCCACCGTCCTGCGCATTGAATTCAGATCAGCACCACAAGCGACGCCCGCTGCTAACGCTGCCAGCACGTTCTCGACGTTGTGTAGTCCTCGCAACTCCATCTCGGCTCGCCGGGTAATGGTTCGCTCGACGCCATTACTGCGCCAAACAATCTCGGGCCCCTTCAGAAAAAATCCTTCAGCGAGTTCCCGCTTGACGCTGAACCAGCTCGCCTTTGCGCGCAGCCCGCTCGCCCACGACGAGACAATCTCGTCATCGGCATTCAGAACGGCAACGTCAGATTGCGTCTGGTTCATAAACATCCGATGCTTCGCTGCTGCATAGTCCATGAAGCTCTCGTAACGGTCCATGTGATTCGGTGTTACGTTCAACGCTACCGCGATCTGCGGATGAAAATCCTTGATCGTCTCCAACTGAAAGCTGGAGACTTCAACCACTGTCCAACCATCATCACTTGAATTTGCAACCAGACTAATCAGTGGCTTACCAATGTTGCCGCCCACCTGGACTCGCAATCCGGCTTCGCTCAATAGCTCGCCAATCAACGACGTGGTAGTTGTCTTGCCGTTCGATCCGGTGATGGCGACGATCCGTCCCTTCAAATAACGCGCGGCCAGTTCAACTTCCCCGATGACTTCCGCCCCGGCCCGATCGGCGTAGCGCACCGGAATACTTTTGGTCGGAACGCCGGGGCTGACTACCAGCAATTCAATTTGATCGAGCAGCCACCCGGGAACCTCACCTGCCAGCAGGCCGACGCCTTCATGCTTCAGCGCCAGAGCCTCTTCACTCCATTTTTCAAGCGGCTTGGCATCGTTGAGAGCAACCGTTGCTCCTTGCCGGACCAGAAAAGATGCGCTGGCGATGCCGCTGCGTGCTGCCCCGATTACCAGAACCTTTTTGCCCGCAACTTCTGATCGTGAACCGGGCGTTCCCGCCTGGGAGTTCTGCGTAACCATTAAATTCGCCCCGCCGCTGTTTTGCTTACACACCTCATCTCAGCTTCAAGGTCGACAGGCTTAGCAGCGCAAACAAGATTGCCAAAATCAAAAAACGAAAAACGATCTTCGGTTCCTTCCAGCCACCCATTTCAAAATGATGATGCAGTGGTGTCATGCGAAAGAGCCTGCGTCCAGTTCCCGAAGAGCGTTTGGTCATCTTGAAAAAGCTGACCTGCAACATCACTGAAAGCGCTTCCATGACAAACACGCCGCCCACCATCACCAGCATCAATTCCTGCTTCGTCAAAATACCCACGGTGCCGATAGCGCCACCGATGGCCAGGCTGCCGACGTCACCCATGAAGACTTCGGCGGGCGGCGCATTGAACCAGAGAAAACCCAAACTGGCTCCGGCCATCGCGCCGCAAAATACAGTCAACTCGGCCGCTTCAGGCCGGTGTGTCAAATCCAAATAGCGAGCCCAACGCGCGTCACTGCTCAGATAAGTAAACGCAGTCATCGCGGTCATAGCGATAAAGGTCACGCTGATCGCGAGACCATCAAGGCCGTCCGTCAGATTTACCGCGTTGGACCAGCCCATCAGCACGATCGCGATCAGGAAAAAATATAAAATCGGACCGATGAAGCTGATCCCATTTGGTTCGGCCGTGGCCTTCAAAAACGGGATGGCCAAATTCCATGAGTAGTGCGTGGCAAAATATTTCGTCGAAATGTAAAGAACCAGCCACACACCCACGGCTATGGCAAATTGACCTGCCAGCTTCTGCTTGCCGGTCAAACCCAGACTGCGCTTTTTGGCCATCTTGGCGTAGTCATCTGCAAAACCAATCGCCGCAAACAGCACCGTCGCAATCAGGACAGTCCAGACATAAAGACTCGAGAGACGTGCCCACATCAGGGTTGAAATCACCACCGACCCGACGACCAGGACACCACCCATCGTCGGCGTGCCCCGTTTGACCTGGTGACCCTGCGGGCCTTCTTCGCGAATCTGCTGGCCGATATTCCAGCCGCGCAATCTCTCGATCAAGTTGCTGCCAAAGATCAAAGGAATCAGCAGGCCCGTAATCGACGCGTACGCGGTGCGAAACGTGACGTATTGAAAGACGTTGAGGGCCTTGACGAGAAACCACTCCTTATCCTTGAAGTGATTGAAGAGCAGTTCGTAGAGCAGGTAATAAATCATCTAAGGTGTTTTCAACGACCTCGCAGCCCACGTCTGAATCTGCCTTGCTATTCCTTGCACATTTCAAAATGCGCCTGCAGTGCCTTTACAATCTTGTCCGTCGCGACTCCACGCGAGCCTTTAATCAGAACCAAATCACCAGTCCGGATCTCAGCAATGATGGCTTCGGCGGCGGCTGATGACGATTCAAAGAATCTTGTTTCCTGCAATCCACTCTCGCGCGCGCCGGCGATGATTTCCTGCGCCAGACCTCGAACTCCCCATAAAACATCGATACCCGCCGCTGCGATCTCGCGACCCGCTTGCCGGTGCAGTTCACTCTCATCGGTTCCCAACTCCAGCATCTCGCCGGCAATCACTATGCGTCGCTGTTCTTGCCCACCCACTTCGGCGAGCGTGCGCACCATGCTGATCAAAGAGCGAGGATTCGAGTTATACGAATCATCGATAACCGTAACGCCTGCGGCAAAAGCAAAAATCTCACCGCGCATACGGGGCGGCGTTGCCGTGCGCAACGCCGCAGCAATTGCCGCTGGGGAAATTTCAAAAGTGGTAGCGACGGCAGCCGCTGCCAGGGCGTTCATCAGATTGTGTCGCCCACTCATCGGGAGTTCCGCCGGCGCTTCGCCGAGCGGAGTACGCAGACGGAAACAAATCGTTCCCAACCGGCCCGTATCAATCTCGCTGGCGCTGACATCGGCCTGATGCTCGATCCCGAAAGTAATTATTTTGCCTGCGTGCCGGTCTCGCATTCCCATCACCAATTCATCATCGGCATTGAGAATCGCGGTCCCCCAAGGCTTGAGCCCTTCGATCAACTCAGCTTTCGCAGCGGCAATATTTTCAATCGTACCGAGGTGTTCCAGATGGACCGGAGCGACCAATAACTCCACTCCGACGTCGGGAGGAGTTATCTGGACCAGTCTTCGAATTTCATGTGTCGGCGACGACATTCCCATTTCCAGCACAGCGACATCGAAATCGTCGGGCGAATTCCCTTCGCTCACCAGCCGCAACACCGTCAGAGGCAGTCCGAGACCGTTGTTATAGTTTCGCTCGCTCTTCAGGACGCGATGTCCACTCCTCTGAAGTAAGTGGGCGGTTAATTCCTTCGCTGTGGTCTTACCTGCGCTGCCGGTTATCCCAACCACCGGACGGGCCCATGATTCGTAAATGCGGTGCGCCAGCGTCTGTAACGCAAGGATGGCATCTTCCACCACCAGCAAGCGTTCCTGGAACGGGAGCAGGTCATCGCGGTTCAAGTGATCGGCGCGTACGACTGCAGCCAGCGCGCCGCTCGCCAGCGCAGCCGCGACGAATTCATGACCATCAGCGAAAGTGCCATTAAATCCCGCACGCACATAATCCTGCTGCGAAAGCGCAAAGAATAGCTGGTTTTCACCGATGGACCGCGAGTCGATGGAATAACTTGATATTTCCTTGTCAAACAACTCAGCGCTCAGGTTATCAACCGTGGCGCCCATCAAACTCGCAGCCTGTCTTACATTCACGTGCCTTCGGCCTCTTTCCTCGAAATAGTTGCAGCCAATATTGCCCCAGGAGTATTTCGGTCCGGTGTCGAGCGACTATCAAAACCCACCGGCGGCGCACCCGGCTTACCGGCTACCGGCGGCCGTTGACCTGTTCGACTGTAGCGTAGCCTCTTGCGACATGCACTGACGCGCAAACCGACACCGTTTCCGAAGCTGACTCTTTTAAGGGGGCGAGGGGGGATCATATTGGCCTTTCTCCGTTCCTTATGTTCAGAGTGTCCACTGCCTGACAAATACCAGGTGATTTAACCCTGCGACTTAATTCCTCTCGAAATCCAGATAGACCAGCTGCCCGTTCGATACCTCGGCTCCCGGCGCCGGCGTCTGACGCGACATGCGTCCGTCGCCCCTGGCTTCGATCTGCAGACCGAGCTGGGCACAGGTTCGAGCTACGTCGCGCACGCTGCGCCCACGGAGGTCAGGCATTACCATCGCGTTCCGGGTAGCGGCCGCATAAACAATTTCGCCGTCACGATCGCCACGCACCACCTCAGGCAAACTGGTGCGTCGCGTGGCGCTCGCTGCCTCACGCTTCGTGGCCATAGCGGGTGTCTCCTGCACCTGAGCGATCAGCTGTTGCGTTGGCTTGAGCTCAGTGTCAGGAGCAACATTCATGTCGGGCAGAATCTGCTCGGCGATTTCGCGAAAGACGGGAGCGGCCACCTCGCCGCCGTGATAAGAACCCGATGGCTCATCGATAACTACGATAATCACGACCGCCGGGTTTGAGACGGGAGCGAATCCGACAAACGAAGCAACGAACTTGGTAGCCGAGTATCCGTGAGTGCGTGGATCAATCTTCTGCGCCGTTCCCGTTTTGCCTGCTGCTGTATAGCCATCAAGCTGCGCTTTTTTTGCGGTGCCGTTAAGCGTCACACCTTCCAGCATTCCCTTGAGCGCGTTCGCGGTCTCAGCACTTATCACGCGGTGCTGTTCTGGCTTCGGGCGATAAACCATGGCGCCGTTCGCGGAACGAATCTCGCGAACCAGATGTGGAGCGATGCGAACACCGCCATTGGCAATCGTCGCAAACGCTGCCGCCACCTGCAGCGGCGTGACCCCAATTTCCTGGCCCATGGCGATTGAGCCAATCGACGAAGGCTGCCATCGCTTGAGAGATTTCAAAATGCCGGCTGATTCATTGGGCAATTCAACTCCGGTGCGCGAGCCGAATCCGTATGACTTAATGAAGTCATACATGGAGCTGTCTCCAACCTTCAGCCCTAACTTAATAGCTCCGACGTTGCTCGACTTGGCCAGGGCTTCGGTCAGGGTTAGCACGCCAAACGGGTGATGATCATGAATGACACGCTTGGCAACAGTGATCGATCCCATCTGGCAGTCGATCTTGTCTTCCGGTTTGGCCAGTCCTTTTTCAATCGCCGCCGAATAGGCCACGATCTTAAAAGTTGAACCCGGTTCATAAACAGATTCGAGCGCCTGATTGCTTCGCAGTTCAGTTTTCGCAGCTCCCGGCTTGTTGGGATCGAACGAAGGCGCATTGGCTAGCGCCAGAATCTCTCCGCTGCGCGGATCCAACACGATGGCCGTGCCCGACTTAGCGTGTGATCTCTCGACTGCTGCAGCCAGGGCCTGCTCGGCCCGAAACTGGATCATCTGATCCAGGGTGAGCACAACGTTCTGACCGGGCTTGGATGGAATTTCATAACTCTGATAGGCGCGCCCGCGAGAATCTCTCTCGATAAAAAGCTTTCCCGGTTCCCCGCTGATCTTCTGGTTGTAAAACTGTTCGATGCCGCCCAGCCCGTCGTTGTCGAGGCCGACAAAGCCGAGCACGTGCGCAGCCAGCGACCCGTTGGGATAAAAACGCTTGGCTTCCTTCTGCGAGTGCACCCCATCAATATGGCAATCAGCAATCTTCGTCGCCTGCTCCGGAAGAACACGGCGAGCGATCCAGAGAAACTGGCGCTTATCATTCCTTGCACCGGTGATTTGTTTGGCGAGCTCTGCCCGGTCCATTCCCAATGTCCTGCCCAGCAGCTCACTCGCCATGACGATATCTTTGACTTCATCCGGCGCCACAAAAATCGATTCCGTCTCAATGCTGCGCGCCATCTGTCGCCCTTCGCGATCCGTGACCTGGCCGCGTTCAAAGCCGGTTTCAACTGCGCCCTGCTGCTGGCGGTGAGCGCGTTCAGTGAGCCAGTCATGCATGGATACCTGGAGATAAACCAGGCGCGCTCCGATTGCCAGCATCCACAAAACGATGAAAGCCGCGACAAACAGCGCGCGGCGAAGAGATGCATCGGGGCGAATTTTAGCTTGAACTTGAGGACGCGCTAACATTGCGTATCTCCGTAGCTTAGATAAATTCAGTTGTACTCATGGTCCGGTTCATTCGTATTCCAACCTGAGCGGAAACGTAGTTAGCAGGAAATTTAGAGCTGGAGTTTATTACGCCGTGCGGCGACACCTTCCACTCTAAACGGAAAACAGAAAGTCGGTTCAGCAAGGGGGTTAGCGCGAACGCGATGCGGCGGCCTGGACCACCGCGGGATGCGATTCGCTCCGCTTAGCTTGATTCCTGATCGCAATCTGTCCCGGCTGTACCGGTTGTAATCCAAGGCCTCGCGCGGCCGGCTCGAGCCGCACCGGGGAGGTAGCCTCTTCCTTCAGCAACATGAGCTGGCGTTGCTCCGCCAGCAAGTGCTGGTGTTCGCGTCGCAGGTCCTGACTCTTATATCCGTAATTAATTGCGGCAAAGTGCTGCTTTGCAGCCAGTAGAAAGCCCAGGGTCAAGGCCACACCGCAAAACAACAGGAGCGCCAGCCGGGAGAGCGCGCTGCCATCGCGCTCGCGATAGATTCTGGGGTGCATTTGATTTGGCGGAAGTCTTTTCATGGCTCAACCTCTGAAGAATAGGATTGACTTTCTGAATCGAGTTTGCGGCAAGCCCTTAGTTTGGCACTACGCGCTCGCGGATTCTCGGCTGTCTCAGCTTCGTCAGCGGTCACTGGCCGGCGGGTCAATATTTCAACCGCGCGTCGTGCGCCACACGAACAAACCGGCAGACGCACAGGGCATTCACAATGTCCCGACAAGCGCCGCAGCTCCCGCTTGATGATTCTGTCCTCAAGCGAATGAAAACTAATCGCCACGAAACGGCCATCGGGTTTTAAAAGATCAACTGCCGTTTCAACGAAACTATCTAATCCTTCGAGTTCCTGGTTCACCGCAATCCGCAAAGCCTGAAAGGTCCGCGTAGCCGGATGAATCCGTTGCGACTTGTCATAGCCGACTGCTTTCGCGACCAGGTCAGCGAGGTCTTTCGTGGTCGTCACCGGCTGTCCTGCTTCCCTTCTTTCCACGATGCGCCGGGCAATGCGGCGTGAGCGGCGTTCTTCTCCGTACTGGAAGATGACCCGTGCTATTTCTTCCTCCGGGAGTTGCGCCAGCAAGTCGGCGGCCGTCTCGGTCTCGCCCTCTGCGTCGAGTCTCATATCAAGCGGTGCGTCGAAGCGAAAACTGAAACCTCGCAACGGCGAATCCAACTGCAGCGACGAAACACCGAGGTCAACCAATACCCCATTGGGCCCAGACTCTTCAGCTTCATCAAGCACACGTGCGATTTCGCGAAAATTCGCATGAACCGCGCGGAAGCGATCACCGAAGCGGGCCAGTCGATCAGTAGCCAAACGCCGCGACTCCGAATCAAGATCGATACCAATCACGCGAGTGTCGTCCGCAGCTTCCAGGATCGCTTCGCTGTGTCCCCCGAGACCGAGAGTGCCATCGACGAAGAGACCACCACGTGTGACCTCGAGAAACCCCAAAGTCTCTCTTGGTAACACGGGGCGATGGGGCACGTCCCTGCCCCCCAAGGACGCGACCGTCACCACCGCCCCGTGATCTCGTGCAAAGAACAACTAATCATCACTGCCTCAGATTCCCAGGCGAGCGATGGCGGCTTCATCCTCTTCGGTGTAGGGATTGGCGGCCAGGCGTTGCTGGAATTTTTCCAGTTCCCAAACTTCCAGGTACGACAGGTATCCAAGTACAACTACATCGCCCAGAACTTCGGAACTGCGACGCAGCAAAGGTTGAATTAACACTCGACCCTGCGCGTCCATTGTCTGTTGCTGCCCGTAGTAGTTGGTTCTATCAAGGAACTTGACGCGTGTCGGATCCCGCGAAGGCAACAGCGAGAGGCGTTTTTCGATCGACTCCCATTCCGGGAGCGGGTACAACTGAACGTTGTCACCGGTAATGCTTGTAACGTAGAATTCAGTCCCGTACTTCTCGTCGATTAAGCGACGAAACGGGGTCGGCACTTTCAACCGGCCTTTCGGATCGATACGAGCCGTGTAATTGCCCCGCAGCATAAGTACCTTTTGAGAAGAAAATAGCGGGGGGCCAAATTTGGAAAAGCGCTCATTGATCGGTTGCTTGCTACAAGGTTGGACCACTTCCGACCACTTTTGACCACCCGCAGCCCGGATAGTACGCCCCCGGTTTTTGCCTGTCAAGTAAAAAACCAAGAAAACTCTGGCTTTTCTGAGGTCCGCAGCTGTTTACCGAAACTAGTTCCGTTCGCCTATTGTCTGCCTTCAACTTCTTGAGGCGTGATAGCCAAGCGTGTGGCCATGTTGTATAGTGACGCGCCAATCGTCGTTATTAATAAGGGGCGGATTACCAGGAACTGATGGAAGCGATCTTCGGAGGATTCAGCGGACTACTTTTGTTCGGCACGCTCGCCGCCCTCGCGAATTTCGTCGGTGGCCTGCTGCTCATAAAATCCGGAGCCCACCGCTTTGGGGAGCGATTCCTCAAGTACCTCGTCGCTCTCGGCGCAGGCTTTATGCTCGCCGCGATCTTCATTGAGATGCTGCCGGAAACGGTAGGCATCTGGACAGAAACCTACAAGGGAGTAAGCGCTGCCAAAGCTGTCGGCGGATCGATGACGCTGCTGTTGGGTGGCTATCTCCTCATCCAACTCTTTGAACACACGATCGCGCCGCACTTTCACTTCGGCGCGGAAACGCATCCCGAATCTTTTATGCGTCCATCGGCAGCTTACACAGCGGTCGGGGGCTTATGGATTCATACCTTCTTTGATGGAGTCTCGATCGCGGCTGCGTTTTTGGTGAATTTTCGGGTCGGGTTGCTGGTCTTTATCGCCATCCTGCTGCATAAGATGCCGGAAGGATTTACGGTGGCATCAATCATGCTCGCGTCGGGACGATCAACCAGCAAGGCCTTGTGGGCCACGCTCGCCATTGGCGCAGCTACCATCGCTGGAGTAATCGCTATAGCACTGCTACAGGAAAGGGTAAGCTCGGTTGTTGCGTACGCTTTGCCTTTTTCTGCAGGCGTGACACTGTATGTTGCTGCGAGCGATTTGATTCCTGAAGTGAATCAAAAAGAGGAACGAAACCCGATGGTTTCCATTGTCGTCTTTGCCGGGGTGGCGTTGTTTTACCTGCTGCACCGGCTGATAGAGGGGTGAAGCGTGCCCTGCGAAATTCAATCAAGCATGACCACGACTAGACTTCTTAAGCTTTCATTCCTGCTGACGTTTGTCCTGCTGGTGGGCTTGACGGTGGCCACCGCGCAAACCGCGAAGTCGCCCCTGGGGCCGCCGACCGGTTACGTGAATGACTATGCCAATGTGATCGATGCCGCTTCCAAAGCTAAGCTGGAAACAATCCTCACTAATCTCAAGGAACGCGTCGACATCGAGATCGCAGTAGTAACCGTTCCGTCGACTGACGGAGAAGATATTTTTGATTACTCACTGGCTGTAGCGCGTGACTGGGGTATTGGCGCCAAGGGAGGCGACAAAGCCGGGCTCCTGTTGCTGGTTGCGATTAACGATCGCAAGTACTTCACGCAGACCAGCGATCATCTTGAGGGAGATTTACCCGACGGCCTATCCGGTCAAATTCAACGCGAACGCCTCGTGCCGCAATTCAAACGGGGCAACTACAGTCAGGGCATTTATGACACGGTCCAGGCATACGTTGCCACGCTGGCGAGCAAACGCGGTTTCAGCATCGAGGGCATAGACAAGAGTTTAGCTTACGGAACAAATCGAAGGGCGCGATCCGCTTCTGGTATCGGGGGATCAGTGTCCTGCTGTATGACGCTTTTCATGGTTTTCATCGTCATCCTGATCCTCTCCGCCATCAAGCGCGGCGGAGGCGGACGTGGCGGCGGTGGTGGCATGCTGACCGGCTTGCTAATCGGCTCGGCGTTGAGTTCGCTTAGCAAAGGTGGTAGTTCAAGCAGTGGCTGGAGTGGCGGCGGCTTTGGCGGAAGCGGGGGCGGTGGAGGCGGCTTTGGTGGCTTTGGTGGCGGTGGGAGTTTTGGGGGCGGCGGCTCAGGCGGCAGTTGGTAGCCTGCAATCCGGGTGAAGTTTGCTAGAATCGGAATCAAATCAATGTCCAAAACAATTGTTCAAGAAGCGTTGAATCACCTGATCGGCGATTTGCGCGTAACCCATGGTGAGAATCTGGCCTCAGTGGTGCTTTATGGTTCAGCTGCCGCCGGCGATCATATTGAGCTGCGTTCGGATTATAACCTGCTCATCTCGCTGCGCCGGATTACGCCTGATGATCTGCGCATGGCCCAGGCGCCGATGAGAGAGTGGCAGCGTTTGGGACATCCACTCCCCGTTTATTTCACCGTCGAGGAACTCTCGGACGCCGCCGACGTATTTCCGATTGAGTTTCACCAGATGGAGAACGCGCGCATAGTCTTGTATGGAGAAGATCCTTTCGCATCCTTCAGACTGTCGGATGTGAACCTGCGGCATCAGGCTGAATATGAACTGCGCAGTAAACTTATCCAGCTGCGTCGCCTCTATATTCCCGCATCAGTTTCGGTAGAAAAATTGTGCGACTTGATGAGCGACAGTCTGGCGAGCTTTGCCGCGTTGTTTCGCGCCGTCCTGCTTCTGCACGGCGCCGCAGGTCCGGTAAGCAAACCCGACTGTGTCCGGGCCACAGCGCAATTATTACATCTGGACCAGACGCCTTTTGAAAGAATATTTGAGTTCCGCTCGTCCGGTGAATTGCCGGCGACGGAAAAGGAAGCTAACGAGATCTTCGCTGCCTACTTGGATCAGGTTGAGCGTGTGATCGAAGTGGTGGATGAGATGGATAATCGAACCTAACCCCCAGGCCCCTGGAACTGCTGGCAGACTGCTTGCCCCGATAGACATTTAGGAGAGCAAAACATGGCTAATCGAAGAGCAATATTATTTTCACTGGTTATTCTGATTTCAATTTCAGCCAGCGGCTGTGGCTACAACACCTTGACCACGCAACAACAAAACGTCAAAGGGAAATGGGCCAATGTCGAAGTCCAGCTACAGCGACGCGCGGATTTGATACCAAATCTTTTTGAAGCCGCCAAGGCCGCAGGGTTTCAGGAGCAACAGGTATTCGGTGACATTGCCGCG
The DNA here is from genome assembly GCA_038237475.1 of Pyrinomonadales bacterium. GTDB lineage: Bacteria > Acidobacteriota > Blastocatellia > Pyrinomonadales > Pyrinomonadaceae > JAOAPY01. Next base: position 158,904 of record JBBRYS010000001.1, read on the forward strand.
GCCCGCTCGCGTTTGCTGAGCGCTACGGGCGCTTCTCCCCAGGGCGAAAACGGCGACAAGACTCCCGAACAAAAGCAGGCCATCATCGAAGCTAACAACAGCTTCGGCGCGACACTTGGCAGGCTGTTGTCGCTGACTGAAAACTATCCGCAGTTGCGCTCGTCTGAAAGTTTTCAAAAGTTTCAGGACGAACTGGCTGGAACTGAAAACCGGATTGCTGTTTCGCGCAAGGATTACAACGACGCAGTGCAGGAATACAACACGACACGGGCAAAGTTCCCGACGGTGATCTCAGCGAAGTTGTTTGGATTTAAGGAAGAGCCCTTTTTCAAGGCCGATGAGGCCGCGAAGCAAGTGCCGCGCATCAACGCCAATGAGGTGCGCCCAACTCCAGCCAAATAAGCGCTTGAAATCTCGACTCGTCGGGATTGAGGGCTAGAAAAAAGGTCGCCATTCAACATGAATGGCGACCTTAATCATTTGCTAACAGAGTCTGTCAGAAGCCTCTTGAGCTGCACATGGCGCAGTGATCACAAGGCTTGCCACTTGGATCAAGCGAGCAACTCTTCTCGCTTTGAAAATAATCCACCAGCTCATTAACCACGGCCTCCTCAATTCCAAACCGCTCCTCAGTGGGATGCGAGGCGACAGCGTTAACTCCGGCCAGCCAGGGTGAATGTGTGGGCGGCACAAAGGCGGGGAAAGGTCGTGACGGCACCTGGTTTGCCGCAGTCGCAGTTGACTGTCGCACCCGCGACTGCAACTCGGAAAGTTTGTTCTGCAACTCGTTGATGTTGGCTCGAACCGCGGCGATCTCTGCCTCCAAAGCGCCGTTTGCGCTGGAGGAGGCAGAACCCCTTGTCGATACCTTTCGAGCAATCCGCTCGGCCAATGCTCGGGCTTGATCCAATTCAGCGTTCATTTTACTTTGCCCGCGTTCCATTTCGCGTTGCTCACTACAGCGACCTCGCCGCGAGCGATCATCTGAGATCCGTTTTAGCCAAACAGGTCGATGCGATCGACAACTCCTACAATGGCAGAATCGATTGCAGCGCCGGGCTTGCCGGTGGCCGCGGTAGAAGCGCCCCAACCCTCCTGCACGATCAGCACCGTGTCGCCTTCTCCGGAATCAACTGAATCCAGGGCTAGCAAGGTCGTGCCCATGGCCTCGCCTTCGGGAGAGATTTGCTCACAGAGCATTACCCGCGCGCTTTCGTAACGCTCATTTTTCTGACTGGCAACGATGTTGCCTAAGACTTTCGCAAGAATCATGCTTTGCGCAAATTATCTTTGGGAAGCTCGTGTGCCCTGCGTGACGTGAGCTTCGGAATCGACGATGCCAACGATCGTGCAATCTGTCGGCGTGTCATCGCGTTTGAAAGGAAAGCTAGCTTCCTTTCCCCGGCACCAGAAAACCAACTCGCCAACACCCGCCCCGACTGAATCGACCGCCACCAGGGGCTTTCCCTGCGGTTCCAGATCCTTGTTGAGCGTCTGCACGACCAACAACTTCCGTCCGGACAGCGATTCGTTTTTGATGGTTGCGACCACCGTGCCGATTACGCGAGCAAGTTGCATGGCTCGATTAGGGACGTGCCCTTTTCACGAGAGCAGTTCGGCCCTCATTGATGTACGTCAACAGTGTCAATCACTCCCACAATCGCTGCATCTACGGGCACATCCTTCAAACCCTGCGCCAGGCGGGCGCTTGATCCAGCGACTACCAGCACGCGCTCGTGAAAGCCCGCGCCGACTGTGTCCACAGCAACGACATAGCCGGTAGTATCCGTGCCATCTACATTCACTGGACGAACGATCAACAGCTTCTTACCAAGCAATCGTTCGTCCTTTTGGCTGGAGACTACCGTACCCAGGATGCGCGCGATGATCATGATTACGAGCGCAGGCCGATGGGAAGCGTCTCATCAACACTGCCATGCGGGCGGGGGATGACATGCACGCTGACCAACTCACCCACACGCCGGGCGGCGGCAGCTCCGGCGTCGGTCGCGGCTTTCACCGCCGCAACATCGCCGCGCACAATGGCCGTTACAAAACCGGCGCCTATTTTTTCATAGCCAACGAGGGTGACGTTCGCCGCTTTGACCATCGCGTCAGCCGCTTCGATCATCGCTACGAGTCCTTTTGTTTCAACCATTCCGAGCGCTTCTTGAGACATTCAAATGCTCCTGTCTAAATCGAAAGTTTAGAATCCAATTGATGACCAGTGGATGGTAAAGGGTAAATCACGAATAGTAAATCCGCGCGCAACCAATGACGCACTGAGCCCTGTTATCGGTTATTCACAGCCTGGCTTAAGAGTTCGACCAATTCTTCCCGCGTAAGCGAAATCCTTCCCGCCCCATTGGACGGACAGTCAGTCTTGCCAGCTCGCACCGGGCGATCTCCAGTGGGGCAGGTCAAACGCGTCTCGTGCAGATAACCGCAAGCCTGGCAACGCGCGCTCTCGCCCAGGTACCCGGCGGCCTCGCGCACATTGATCAACTTTTCAATGGCGTCGGCCGGTAGATTTTTTGAGCCCCCCAACGCGCGCGACAGGATGGCGATCTTGGCCGTGTGTTCCAAAGTCTCCAGGCGGTCGAACGCCTGCCAAAGATCCGAACCGTAAGCGACCGCGCCATGATTGGCCATCAGCAGCGCATTGTGATGCCTGATCAAAGGCTGCATTGCATTGCTGAGTTCGTCAGTCGAGGGCGTGCCATAACCGGCGAGCGGCACGCAGCCAAGCGTCAAAATAACTTCACTGAGTATCGGTTGATCGATTGCCAGTCCGGCAACCGCGAAAGCGGTCCCATGTGGCGGATGGGCATGGCAAACAGCCTTAACATCGGGCCGCTCACGATAGATCAGCAGATGCATCGCGAGCTCGCTCGAGGCCCGGCGATCGCTCAGGGGTTTTCCCTCGATGTCAGTAATAGCGAGCGAGTCTTCCGTCATTCGACCCTTGCAGGTCATGGTCGGAGTCGCTACCACCCGCCCATCATCCAGCCGCACGCTCACATTGCCATCTGAAGAGACGACGTAGCTGCGGTCGTACAAAAGCTGACCGACCTTGCAGATCTCGCGCCTGGCTGTTTGTTCGTCCATGGGTTAGCTGTGAGACTCCTTCGAGGATCCCATTTTGGTGGCTCGATCCTTGGCCTCGACAGAATCTTCCGCCTTATTAGGCCGTCCTCCGTTGGTCACCGCTCCTGTCTGCGGCAGTGCCAGGAAATATGAGAGCGATTCCAGTGAGGTGGTCAAGTCAACCGTCTTGACCTTGACACCCAGTCTCACGGACAACGGCACGGGCGCGAAATTCAACACCGCCTTCAATCCCGCGGCCATCATTTGGTTCAGCACCCGCTGCGCAGCGCGAGCCGGTACTGCGATCACCCCGACATCGATCCTTTCTTCCAGCACCAGTCGTTCAAACTTCCGCACATCATGCACGACGATCTCGTCAGGCCCAAACTTAAGTCCTATTTTTTCCCGATCGTTATCAAATAGGGCGGCTACCGTGAAATTTGATTTGCTGAAGCCCCTGTAATTCGCCAGCGCTGTACCCAATCGACCGGCGCCCATGATACCGACGCGATGAGGTTTATCGAGTCCCAGGATTTTGGTGATATGTTCGCTCAGCTCAGCGACGAAGTAACCAACGCCACGCACACCGAATTCGCCGAAGTACCCCAGATCTTTTCTGATTTGGGCAGAATTCAGGTTGAACTGTTCCGCGAGTTCCTGGGACGAGACAGTCCTGATGCCGGCTTCCGCGAGCGTATTCAGACAGCGCAGATAAATGCTCAAACGGTTAGTAGTCAGTTCGGAAATTTTTTCTGATTTCATTCTGCGGGGCCTCGGCAGGGTAAGTATAGTCCGAAGCAGGCGCCCGCGGAAAGTTGATGGCGGCGTCAGGCCTACTTAATGTTTCTCCCCGGTCGTGATTTCCCTTTATTCGCGCTTTCATTTGCGATCAAAAAATCCTTACGCGATAATGCGCACTGCATTTTCCGGCTCGGCTTCTCCAGACAAAAATGATTGCACACCTATCAGGCACGCTCCTGTCCAGGCAGGCAAATTCCGTGATTCTTGACGTCGGTGGCGTCGGCTATGAAGTCACGATTCCGCTCTCAACCTTTTATGAATTGGAAGAGCTGAATGCAAAAGTACAGCTGCGCATTTATACTCATGTCCGTGAGGATTCGCTCCAACTCTATGGCTTTAAGACCAGCCGTGAGCGCGAGCTGTTCATGCGATTAATTTCTGTCAGCGGTATTGGTCCCAAGCTCGGTATTACGCTGTTGTCGGGGATGAGCGCAGACGAAATGATTGCCTCGATTCGCGATAACAACCTGGCGCGGCTGACGCTGATCCCCGGCGTCGGTCGCAAGACAGCAGAGCGGCTGGTGATAGAGTTACGCGACAAGATCACCACGCTGGCGTTGCCGGAAGTCCCAACTGAACCGGGCGCAGAGTTTGGTAAGGCGGTGGCGCCCAGTGAAGACTTTGTGCGCTCCGACTCGCTCTCAGCCCTGGTGAACCTTGGTTATCAAAGGTCAGCAGCTGAGAAAGCGATCTCTGCCGCGATGGACGAGGGTGGTGAGCTTTCAGTGGAGACAATTCTACGCCGGGCCCTGCGTCGTCTGGCGAAGTAGACGCTGCCGGACAGAGTTCAGGCAGTCCTCGGTGACAACTACACTCTGCCCAATTATCGCTCGGGCTCTTTTGAAATCGACCAATTGCATTTACCGGACTTGGTAACGTTGCTTCTGAGGCGATTAAGTCTTAGGATCCCCAATCCATGTCAACCGAACCAACTCCCATCAGAACTCAGGATCCTGCAGTCAACAATGAGGATCGGCAATTTGAGTTGTCGTTGCGTCCCAGCCGCTTGCCGGAATACATTGGGCAACCCCAGGTCAAAGAGAATCTGCGCGTTTACATGAAAGCGGCGCTGCGCCGGCGCGAGGCTCTCGATCACGTGCTGTTGACCGGACCACCGGGATTGGGCAAGACCACGCTCGCTCACATCATCGCCAACGAAATGGGGGCTGAGTTGCGGTCGACGGCCGGGCCCGCGATTGAAAAAGCCGGCGACATCGCTGCCTTGCTCACCAATCTGCAGGAAGGCGACGTGCTCTTCATTGACGAAATTCATCGCCTGATGCCCGCACTGGAAGAGAAACTGTATCCGGCAATGGAAGACTATGAACTGGATCTACTGATCGGACAGGGAGCAGCCGCGCGTTCAATTAAACTGGAATTGCCAAAGTTCACTTTGATTGGGGCCACTACCCGCGCAGGCCTGCTGACGGCGCCGCTGCGCGGCCGTTTTGGAATAGTCTTCCATTTGGACTTTTACCCGCACGAGGACCTCGAAGTGATCTGCAAGCGCTCGGCGGAGATCATCAACATCGAAATTGAAGCTGACGGCGCTCGCGAAATTGCGCGGCGCTCGCGCGGAACACCGCGTATTGTCAATCGTCTGCTCCGTCGCGTACGTGACTATGCAGAAGTGGATTATGACGGCCGCATCACGCAGCAGGTCGCCAACGATGCTCTGAATCGCATGGAAGTCGACACGTTCGGCCTGGACGAGATGGATCGTAAACTTCTGTTGACGATCATAGAAAAATTTGAAGGTGGCCCGGTCGGCCTGGGGACTATCTCAGCTTCAATTCATGAAGAAAAAGATTCAATCGAAGAAATTATTGAGCCATACCTGATCCAGATCGGATTCCTGGATCGCACTCCTCGTGGACGCATGGCAACCCGGCTGGCCTATGAGCACTTCGGTCTCAAATTTCATGGCGCGTATAAGCCTGGTCTTTTCGATCAGGGATGAATAGCCGCCAGGCGCCAAATCCTCCGATGCTTTAATGAAAAGGTTTTCTTCATTTACACGTCATTCTTTCGGTGTGCGCAATCGCTCGCCCTGGTCTACCATCGTCAGCCACTCTCTCCACGAGTTTCACGAAAACGATCTCTTCACCTCCGCCGCGGCAATGAGTTATTTCGGACTGATGGCGTTGTTTCCGGCTCTGCTGCTGATGCTGGCTCTGAGCAATCGCACCACGGCCGGAAACGAGATGCTGACTCGCATTGTGGAAGTCTATCCGGCGTCGGCAAAATTTCTCAGCGAGACGGTGCGTTCACTTTCATCGCTGAGCCCGGGGGTGATTATTACCTGTGTGGTGATCGTGTTGTGGGCCGGCTCATGGGTGTTTTCAGTAATCGAACGCTCGTTGAACCGGATTTGGCGAACGACCTCGCGGGCTTTCTGGCATGGCCGAGCGCTGACCATCGGAATGATTGGCATCGTCGGTGTGTTGTTGTCACTCTCAGTGATGATGACTTCGATCCTGGTCGCACTGCAGGAGATCGCCGCTCGGCTTTCGCCGCGGCAACTCGAACGCTATGCGTTGCTGCCGGTGCTGGGTAGCGCCCTCCTGCAGCTCATCGTCGCCATCGTCAGCATCCTCGTAACCATCACTTTGTTCGTGATTGTTTATCGATTCATGCCAAAAGCGGAGGTCACGTTACGCGACACACTCCCCGGTGCGGTCATTGGCGGCCTGCTTTGGGAAGCTGCAAAATATGTTTTCGCCTGGAGCCTTAACTACTTTCATTACGACGAGATTTATGGACCGGTTGGAGCAGTCGTCGCCGTCCTGACATGGAGCTACTTTTCAAGTCTGATTCTTCTCTTTGGCGCCCAGCTCACCGCCGTCTTTCATCGCGAACATCCGCACGACCCTGTCGTCATACCCACAATTCTCTAAGCACTCTTCTGGAATGCATCTCTCGGATTTCAATTACGACCTGCCTCCTGAATTGATCGCGCAGGAGCCACTCGGGCAGCGGGATGCCTCGCGCATGCTGGTCGTGAATCGCAAAGGGAAGGGTTGGATTGACTCGAATTTTTCGGCTATCGAGCAGTATCTCGATCCTCATGACGTTCTGGTTTTGAACAATACACGAGTCTTTCCGGCACGGCTGATCGGCCGACGCAATCCCACCGGCGGCAAAGTCGAAGTCCTGCTTGTGCGCCGGCTCGAACCGCGTTTGTGGGAGGCCCTCGTGCGACCGGGCCATCGGCTGACTGCCGGTAGTCGAATAGATTTCGCTGGCGGAAAACTGCGGGCGGAAATTGTCGCCAGCATGGAAGGGGGGCTACGCGCCCTGCGCTTCGACGGAGACGGGACGCTCGAAGAGACGCTGGAGCGTTATGGAAAGATTCCGTTACCGCCCTACATCAAGCGCCCTGACGGATCTACCACACAGGATAGCGAGCGCTACCAGACTGTATATGCCCAGAGTAGTGGCGCTGTGGCAGCTCCCACTGCCGGACTTCATTTCACGGAAGGTTTGCTAAAACGCCTCCAGGAACGCGGCCAAAAAATTGTCGAAATCACCCTGCATGTTGGTTATGGAACTTTCGAACCCGTGCGAGTTGATGAGATTGAACACCACCGCGTGGCGCCCGAGATGTTTTCCATCAATCCGAATACGGCAGCAGTGATTAACGAAGCCCGCGCCGCGGGACAACGCATTGTCGCAGTGGGAACGACCACGACACGAGCGCTCGAGTCTGCTGCCAACGATAAGGGTGAAGTCGCAGCGGGTGATGGCATGGCTGCATTAACGATAACTCCTGGTTACAACTTTCGCATCACAAACGCGCTGATCACAAACTTTCATTTACCGCAGTCATCACTATTACTTCTGGTATGCGCGTTTGCCGGCCGCGAGCTGGTACTCGATACTTACCGTCACGCTGTCAGCTCTGCCTATCGCTTTTATAGTTATGGTGACTGTATGCTCATTATGTAGTTTTTCCGGCAACGATAATGTTAGACTTTGGCCACGCCCAATTATTTATTTGTTTGCTAACGCATTACCCATGGCTGTTCTGAAGAAAATTCGCTCTCGTTGGCTGTCGCAGTCGTCTGAGGTGCCGCCTGCTGACTATCCGGCCAAGCACGAGAACGTCGTATCGATCAATGCGGATCTGAGATACGACGTCCGGCCCCTGAGCATTTCCCAGCTCGACGAGTGTTGGCGTTTGGATCAGCGCTGCTTCGTCGATGGCGAAGCATACAGCCGCGACACTTTCGAATATCTACTCACAGCTCCGGAATCGGTGTCCTACAGAGTGGTAACGCAAAGCGGAATCATGGTTGGCTTTGTTATAGGCCTGATGGAACCAGATCATACCGGGCACATCACCACCGTCGGGGTAGCACCCGATCACCGGCGCCGGCATTTGGCCAAACGGCTAATGGTAAAAGTGGAAGAAGGTTTTAGGCGGAGAAATATCCGGATCGTACGGCTGGAAGTCAGATCGCTCAATGTTTCAGCGCAACAACTCTACCTTAGCCTGGGATATACAGTCACACAGCGCCTACCGAAATATTACTCAAATGGCGGCGACGGATTGTTGATGGTAAAGGCCCTGGATTAACTTCTCGCGCTGGTGCGTGATTATCCTTTGCGCAACTCGGTAAGCACTTGTTTGGCAACCGCTTTGAGCGTATCGAAGACACCGGTCCCGACGGACGCCACGGCCTCCACAACTGGCTCACCTTTCCGGTAAAGCTCTTCCCTCAACTCCTCGACCGGAATCACATTTGGTAAATCTCGCTTGTTGAGCTGCAGCACGTAAGGTAGTTTCATCAGGTCGTAACCCTGACTCCGCAAATTTTCTTCCAGGTTCGCAAGCGATTCGACATTGGCGTCCATACGCTCTTCCTGTGAATCTGCTACAAAAACAACACCGTCTACTCCCTTCAGGATCAATTTGCGCGACGCATCATAAAAAACTTGTCCCGGTACTGTGTACAGATGAAAGCGCGTCTTAAAGCCTCTCACGGTGCCCAACTCGAGTGGCATGAAGTCGAAGAACAGGGTACGGTCCGTCTCGGTGGCGAGACTAATCAGTTTTCCTCGAGACTGTGGGGCAGTAGCGTCAAAAATGTGCTGCAAATTGGTAGTCTTGCCGCAAAGTCCCGGACCGTAGTAAACGATCTTGCAATTTATTTCGCGTGATGCGTAATTGATGAAAGTCATAGGAGCGTGAATTTAGCTAAAAAGACTATCGATATCTTCTTCGGTGATCCCCGCAAAGGGTGATTCCAGGTCTTCGCAACCATCGCGGAGAATTTCTTCGAAGAGCAATTGTAGTTGTCGCGCGATTTGCCTGCTGCGCAGTTTCACCAGCCCGAGACTGGACTTCTCGTCGAAAACCACGACCAGCAATAGCCTCCCAATGACGGAGATGTGGATACTCTCCTTCTCTCCTTCATGCGACAAAGTGGGAAACTCTTTTTCGCCGATCAACTGGGCCATGCCATCGGTCGCGGCAACGTTCCCTGCGACCAGCGAGGCCAGGCTGGTTGTGTCAAGATCTCCCACTTCACCCTGGACAGCTATCTGCTGTCCATCTTTGTCCACCAGGAAGACCACGCGTGCATAAGAATCCATGCGAAGTCTGGCCAGGACGGCTTTGATTTGGTGAAACCGCTCTTCACGTAAAAGGATCGGAGTGTCTGGCATCGATACGGTTCTCTTGGTTTGGGTGCGAGCGGAAGGGCGTGCGGATTGAGTTGACTTAGAATTGATTTCCTCGGACCCGAATCCTGTTGCGGTCGTGGAAATCCCCACTCAATGTCGAATAGTGGCTCGTCTGATTTCTAAAAGCCCGAGCCGCAAGTCACTCTAGCATAGCCAACAATGACCATCAAGTGTTTTTCTTTGTTTATCTCAAAGTGACAAGTTTTAAGTGGATGGTCCAAGTTCGACGTCTCCAAGCCCCTTTATTGCGTTGATTTAGCTATAAACGTGTGCTAAGCTTCGCGCGGATTTTTGGTAAGGACTCAGGGCAAATTTTCCTACCCTCTAAGGGGTTCAGATGAGCAGTCCCGTAACAAAAGGAATGAGGCGATCAGCTTCCAGGCGCTCGGCGCCTAAAGTTGCGGCCAAGAGTAAGCCCCTCAAGCCTAAGTCCGCGCGCCCAAAATCGCTTGCCAAGCGAAACTCCGGGGCCAAGGCTCCAGCCCGGAAAGCCTTGAAGCTGGGCGCAAAATCCGCCGCTAAGACTAAACCTGCAAAGAAACAAGTCACGAAGACGCGCAAGGTCGTTGCGGCAAAACCTAAAACCACTAAAAAAACTATTCCCGCTAAGTCCGCAGCCGTAAGTCAAAAGAAGCGAGCGGTGGTCACGCCTGCGAGAGTCAAAAAGACTCATACTCCTGCGCGAGCAGTCCGAGCCCGCAAGCCTACGGTCGCGCCATTGCCTCCTCCAAGACAGCCCACGGTTGATGAAACCGCTGCGCTTCAGTCCTTTGACCGCGCACACAGGGAGTTCACGCGAGGACGCTTTCAGGAAGCTTTAAACCAGTTTCGAATTCTGGTTGAAAGATATTCTCAAGTTTCGGAGGTTGCTGCGCGTGCCAGAACCTACCTCGCCATCTCGGAGTCCCGTTTGCGCACTGACAGTATGCTGCCCAGGGATGCTGACTCACTCTATGATCGCGGAGTAATCGAGTTAAACCGCGGAGAGTACGTGGCGGCGCAGGAGATGTTCGAACGCGCCATCAAACGAGAACCCGAAGCGGCACACATTCATTATGGTCTGGCAGCTACCCGCGCACGGCTCGGAGCTATCGACCTGGCACTGCAATCCCTTCAACGAGCGCTGGATCTCCAACCTAGCTTGCGGGTTCGTGCGCAAAATGATCATGACCTTCATCCTTTGCGCAATGATCCGGATTTTGACAAGCTAGTATTCGCCTCGCGCCTGTAACCCCTACGCCTACTCCGCCAAATCTGACTTTCTGTTTTAAAACAACTGCACTTTTAGGTATCATTGACGACCGCGTTCCGGGAGAAGCGTTACATTGCAAACAGTCGATAACCATGATGGTCTTAATCTGGTCGCTATTGGTGGTGGCACAGGTCTTTCAACTTTGCTAGCGGGTCTGAAACGCAGGGTTGGAATGCAGGCCAACGATGAGACCTGGTTTAAAGATTTATCGGCGATAGTGACTGTTTCAGACGACGGTGGCAGTTCCGGCCGCTTGCGTGAAGAGTTGCAAATGTTGCCGCCGGGCGATATTCGCAATTGCATGATCGCGCTTTCCGAAGACTCAACCCTTATCTCCCGTCTATTTCGGCATCGATTTCGTGGCAATGGTGAACTGGGCGGCCATAGCTTCGGCAATCTCTTCCTCGCAGCGTTGACGGAGGTGACCGGCGATTTTGTCGAGGCAGTGCGGCTCTCGTCCGAAGTCCTGGCGAGCAAAGGTCATATTTATCCAGCCACAATCAACGACGTTCGATTGGTTGCCGAACTGGAAGACGGTTCATCAGTTCGGGGTGAAACACTGATCACCGCTTCCCACTCAAGAATCCGGCGATTGCGTCTCGAGCCGGAACAGTGCTTACCCCTGCCGGAAGCTCTCACATCAATCCGAACCGCCGATGTCATCACGGTCGGGCCCGGGTCGCTCTACACAAGTATTCTTCCAAACCTGCTGGTATCGCGGGTCGCGACAGCCATTGGCGCGGCGAAGGCCATCAAGATTTTTATTTGCAACCTGATGACACAGCCTGGCGAGACCGACGGCTACACCGCCCTGCAGCATCTGGAGATCGTCAAACAGTATGCTCCGGAAATTAGATTTGACTTTGTAGTGGTGAACGATCGCCCAATTTCCAGTGAACAGGCTGCTCTGTATGCAGCGGAAGGCGCCATACAGATCGGAATCGCTGATGACCTCAGTGAAAATCAACTCAACGGTGATACAGAGATCGTGCGTGCCGACCTCCTGCATTCAGGCGAGAAGGTCAGGCACGATTCTGAAACGCTAGCCAGCGTGGTCGTAACCTGCTGGCAGCGAGCGAAGTCACGACGGCTGGTCAACGCATAGCCATGCCAAACGAGATTCGCTTGAACCCACACTCAGAACGCCCCCTCGACATCCTGGTACTCGCGGCCGGACTCGGCACGCGCATGAAATCCGGCAAGGCAAAGGTGCTGCACCAACTTGCCGGTCGACCGCTGATTGCGCACGTCTGTCGCACAGCCCTAACTCTCGCGCCGCGCATGATTCATGTAATTGTGGGACACCAGGCTGAGCGTGTTGAGGCTGCCGTGCTCGAGGCAGTAGATCCGGCACTGGTTTCATTCAGCAAACAGGCCCGCCAACTGGGAACCGGCGATGCCGTGATGTCGGCACGCCCGGCTTTTTCAGATTCTGATGCAACGGTCATGATTCTTTCGGGAGACGTGCCGCTGATTCGAACTGAGACGTTGCGACTCCTGCTGGAAACTCACCATGAGAAGGGCGGCGCCTGCACCATTCTAAGTGTGAGATTGGAGAACCCCACCGGTTATGGCCGGATGGTGCGCGACTCTCACGATCGTTTCTTAAAAATTGTGGAACAGAAAGACGCCACCGCGGATGAGAAGCAGATTCGCGAGATCAATTCCGGCATATACTGTTTCGACGCGCGCAAGTTGTTCGCAGCCCTCGAACGAGTAAAACCGCAGAACCAACAGGGCGAGTACTACCTTACCGATGTAGCTGAAATTCTTTTGTCTGACGGCGAGCAGGTGGATGTTTTTCTCCATACGGACGCACGAGAAGTTTCCGGGATCAACACGCGAGCGGAATTGGCCGAGTTTGAAAATCTGGTCCGCCGAAGCACTGTGCGAGGATTGATGCTTGATGGCGGGGTGACGTTTATCGATCCGTCACGCGCCTATATCAGCCTCGAAGCGGAAATCGGTCGCGACACCGTCATCTATCCCGATGTGCAGATCGAAGGGCATACAGTCATCGGGGAAAACTGTGTCCTGCGCTCCGGCACGCGCATCACTAATTCACGGCTCGGCAATGATGTAACAATCAAAGACCATTGTCTGATCGTCGATTCCGAGATCGAGGCTAAATGTTCGGTCGGTCCGTTTGCGCACCTTCGCATGAACGCTTTACTCGCTGAAGGGTCGACGGTCGGCAATTTTGTCGAAGTCAAGAAGTCGCGTTTGGGCCGTGGCTCAAAAGCTATGCACCTTACCTACCTCGGAGATGCGACGATAGGTGAAAAGACAAACATCGGAGCCGGCACTGTCACCTGCAATTACGACGGCCGCGCTAAACACCAGACCATCATCGAAGACAATGTTAAGATCGGCTCGGATACGATGCTGGTGGCACCTGTCAAAATCGGGAAGGGCTCTGTAACCGCCGCCGGTTCTGTAGTAACCAAAGACGTCCCGCCTGATACGCTGGTCGCCGGCGTACCCGCAATGATAAAGAAACGTTTACAAAAAAGGAGCGATGAAGAACCGGGCTAATCATTGATCGCTCGCCATCCCTGGTCCTTCATTCCTTGATTTTATGTGTGGAATTGTTGGTTATGTAGGCAATAAGCAGGTGGTTCCGTTGATAATAGACGGGCTGCGCAAACTTGAGTATCGGGGTTACGATTCAGCGGGTATCGCGGTAGTCAATGAAACCCACGAACTACAGATTCGCCGGGCTGAGGGTAAGCTGCGGAATTTGGAAGAGGTAATCCGGCTGACGCCGCTCGACGGCACCTACGGCATCGGACACACGCGCTGGGCTACGCACGGCCGGCCGACCGAGGAAAACGCTCACCCACATCGCGACTGCACCGGACGCGTAGTTGTCGTTCATAACGGCATCATTGAAAACTATCTGCAGTTGAAAGAACGTCTGCGCCAGACCGACCATCAGTTTGTCACGGAAACTGATACGGAAATCATCGCGCACCTGATCGAGGAATACCTGAGACGTGGCGACAACTTTGAAAAAGCAGTCAGAGAGACCGCCCGTGAGCTGCGCGGAATTTTTGCGCTTGCCATTATCAATGCCGACGAACCGGATACCATTATCGCCCTGCGCCAAGGACCTCCAGTAGTTATTGGTCTCGGCGACAGAGAATTTTTCGTAGCCTCGGACATTCCTCCTATTCTGCAACACACCCGCGACATTTTCTTTTTGGGTGACGGTGAAATGGCTGTGCTGACTCGCGATGCTGTCAGCGTCAGCGACTTTGCCGGCAATTCCGTCGAGCCCGCGATTCAAAGAATCACCTGGGATCCGATCATGGCTGAGAAGGGCGGCTTCAAGCATTTCATGCTCAAGGAAATTTATGAGCAGCCGCGCGCCGTTCGCGACACTGTCCAGGGTCGACTTTCACTTGATACCGGACGCGTGTTTCTGGATGAAATGCCGAACATCAGCGAAGCCGACTTCAAACGCTTCACCTCGATCAAGATCGCTGCCTGTGGCACCTCCTGGCATGCGGGTTTAGCGGGCAAGTACATGATTGAGCAACTGGCACGCGTCCCGGTCGAAGTCGATTACGCATCCGAGTTTCGTTATCGCAATCCGGTCCTGGACGAGAACACGTTGTTGCTGGTGATTTCGCAATCAGGCGAGACCGCCGACACCATCGCTGCCCTGCGCGAAGCAAAGGAACAGGGTGCGAAGGGACTGGCGATCTGTAACGTTCAGGGCTCGATGATTGTGCGCGAAGCAGACGGAACGATCCTGACGCATGCCGGCCCCGAGATTGGCGTAGCGTCAACCAAGGCGTTCACTTCGCAGATGATTGCGCTTTACCTGCTGGGATTGTACCTGGGTGAGCTGCGCGGAACTTTATCCGAAGAGCAGGCCAGGCAGCACGCTCAACAACTAGCTGAGTTGCCGCTCAAGCTGGAGACTTTGTTGAACGAGTCCGACGAGATTGAGGAATTGGCGAAAGAGTTCTTTCGTTCCACCGACTTTCTCTATCTCGGCCGCGGCATCAACTTCCCCGTTGCGCTTGAGGGTGCACTGAAGCTGAAAGAAATCTCTTACATTCATGCTGAAGGTTATCCGGCAGGGGAAATGAAACACGGACCCAACGCTCTTATCGACGAGCGTTTGCCGGTGCTCTTTATCAACACCCGCGAGCAGGACAATCACGCCTCTGAGTTGCGCTATGAGAAAACGCATTCAAACATTGTTGAGGTTAAAGCTCGGGAAGGAATTGTGATTTCAATTCTCACTGAGGGCGATACGATGTCTACTGCAGTGTCGGATCACGTGATCGAGATCCCCGCGGCCAGCGATCTGCTTTCGCCGATACTCTCAATCATTCCCCTGCAGTTGTTGGCCTACCACATCGCCGTCCGCCGTGGCTGCGACGTGGACCAACCCCGTAACCTGGCCAAGAGTGTAACTGTCGAATAACAGGCGGCTACAATTTCGCTTCTTCTTTTTTCTTCTTTTTTGGGCCTTGCGACCGGCTGAAGAAATTCTATTTATCGACAGCTGGATCAGCGTTGGAGTTTTCCTGCTGCAGGAGTTGCTGCTTCCGGTCTATGCCCCAGCGATAGCCGCTTAGGCTGTTATTGCTGCCGATAACTCGATGACAGGGTACGATTAAGGCCACGGGATTTGTGGCGCAGGCTCGGGCTACGGCGCGCACAGCGGTTGGGCGTCCGATTGCGCCGGCAACTTCGGAGTAGGATCGCGTCTGGCCATAGGGAATCTCCTGGAGGGCTTGCCAGACCAGCCGCTGAAATGCGGTTGCCTGCACATCGAGCGGTAGGGACAGATGGGGACGCCGGCCGGCGAGGTGTTCCAGAATTTGATCCACCGACTTACGTAAGCGCCCGTCGTCGAACTCGATACTCGCCTGCGAAAACTCATCCCGCAGGTCCGCTTCGAGCTCTGTTTTTGAAGAGCCCAGCCGGACTGCGCAGATTCCCTTCTCTGTCGCCGCGACCAGCAGATAACCCAGCTCACATTCAGAAATCGCATACGCGATCGACGCGCCGTTTCCATTGCGGCTGTAAGTCGCGGGAGTCATACCCAACTCAGCGGCCGCGCGCTCATACAGTCTGCTGCTGGATCCGTAACCCGCATCGTACATAGACTCCGTAACTGATTGCCCAGTGCGCACGCCTTCTTTGAATTTTTCGGCGCGCTGCCGGGCCGCATATTGTCCAGACGTTACACCGGTAATTCTCTTGAAGGTGCGTTGCAGGTGGAATGAGCTGATACCGAGCACGCTTGCGAGCTCACCGAGTTTGACGCGCTCGTCGCCCTGCTCCAGCAGAGCACAGGCACGTCGCACTAAATCGACGTTAGCGGCGTCAGCGACCGCCCGGGGATGACAACGCAGGCAAGCTCTGAAGCCGGCTTGCTCCGCAGCTGCGGCTTGGCTGAAGAAACTGACGCGCTCACGCCGCGGCCGGCGCGCTGGGCAGGAGGGCCGGCAATAGATTCCCGTCGAGCTGACTGCGAAGACAAATTCGCCGTCACGCAGCTTGTCGCGGGTCACCACTGCCTGCCAAAGTTGTTCTTCATTTTCTGACGAGTAAATCATTGGTGCTGCGACTGCGGCGCTCATGGTTTGGTCCTCCAGTATCTGAAATCTGAAGGGGATGGTAAAGGAGCGGCCAGGATGGATCTATCCGGTTCCTGCGGGCAAACCAGATGGCGCGTTTGTTATCAGGTGTTCAGAGCCGCCTTAAAGGCGTTCAGAGTACCCGCCTTTGGGCGGGCTCCTCCCCACACAGAAACCCGCCTAAAGGCGGTACTCTGAGCGCTTGTTTTGCGAGGATTGATTCGTGTGGTTAAATGCTTCTTCCGGTTTACATGCATCAGAATACGCTTCAATTAACGCAGTCGGTGCTGGCTGTCATCGACATGCAGGATGCTTTTCGCACAAAGATTCCGCACTTTGCGGAGATCGCCGCGCGCATCGCAGTCATAACCGCCGGTGCGCAACTGCTGGGGTTGCCGGTAATCGTCACTGAGCAATATCCAAAAGGTCTGGGACATACGGCCCCGGAGATCCTGTCAGCGCTGCCTGACTCGCACGCAGTGATTGAGAAAACAGCATTCAGCTCGTGCGGGGCAACGGACTTTGTTTCGCGGCTGGCAGAGAATAGCGCGAAGCAGGTAATTGTCTGTGGCATCGAGGCGCATATTTGCGTCAACCAAACAGTTCACGATTTGCTGGCACGAGGCCTTCAGGTTCACTTGCTCACTGATTGTGTCGCCTCGCGCGATGTCAGTGACCGCAAAGCGGCGACGAGAAAAATGCAGATGAGCGGCGCCATTCCATCTTCAGTCGAGATGGTGCTGTTTGAGCTGATGCGCGACGCAAAGCATGACCAGTTTAAGGCGATACAGGCACTGATAAAATAGTCCTGAAATCGTGCTTTGTACTTTGACCTTTGGGCTTTGTACTTTCGCAGCAACGACTGGGATCGTTAGCCACTCAGCCAACAACAGAAAGCAAAGCACAAAGGACAAAGCACAAAGCTCAAGGCTCCAAGTACAACGCATTTACTGACAAAGAATTACTGACAATTCGTATTAATGGACACTCTTCTTTCACAACTAAACGAGCAGCAGCGCGAGGCTGTCATTAATACCGAAGGGCCGCTGCTGATCCTCGCGGGCGCCGGCTCCGGCAAGACCCGCGTAATCGCTTATCGCATCGCGTACTTGATTCTGGAACAGGGCGTCGCTCCCTGGAATATTCTCGCGGTCACATTCACTAATAAGTCGGCCCAGGAGATGCGCACCCGCGTGCAGCACCTGCTGCAGGGCCATGAGCTTCCCGGCTTGCCCTGGGTCTCGACCTTTCACAGTCTCTGCGTGCGGATTCTGCGACAGGACATCGACCAGCTAAAAGAAAACTACAGCCGCACTTTCACGATTTACGATCAGGATGATTCCCTGCGCCTGGTCAAGAATGCAGTGAAGGATCTCGGATACGACGACAAGCAGATGGGCGCGCGCTCCGTGCAAAGCGCGATTAGCTCAGCCAAAAATCGCGGCGAAGATGTGGATGCCTTCGCTGCGCGCGCTGCTTACGAGGACGAGCGCCGCGCCGCTATCGCCCGCGTGTACAAAACCTATGAAGAACGGCTGCGTGCCAATAACGCTCTCGATTTTGACGACCTGATGATCAAGACTGTGCGTCTGTTGCGCAACGCGCCTGAGGTGCGTGACAAGTATAATCGAAAATTTCGCTACATCCTGGTGGACGAATACCAGGACACCAACTCGCTGCAGTTTGCTCTCGTCAGTTTCCTGACGCAGCAACAGCAGAACATTTGTGTGGTGGGCGATGAGGACCAGTCGATCTACAAATGGCGCGGCGCCGACATCACCAACATTCTGAATTTTGAGAAACATTTTGCGAAGGCAAAGACCATCCGTCTCGAGCAGAACTATCGTTCGACCCAGACGATTCTGGATGTCGCCGGCGCTGTCGTTAAGCACAACACGGAACGCAAAGGCAAAAATCTCTGGACCTCGAATCCGGCCGGAGATCGTGTGCGTTACTACCAGGCGCTCGATGCTGAGGCCGAAGCACGTTTCGTGGCCTCGAAAATTCGCGAGCATCGTGATGACCAATATGACATTCGCGCGGCGGTCCTGTACCGCACCAACTCGCAGTCGAGAGTTTTTGAAGAAGCCATGCGGCGGGCCGGCTTGCCCTATAACATCGTCGGTGGTTTTTCTTTTTATGAGCGCATGGAAGTGCGCGACATCATCTCCTATTTGAAACTCGCCTTGAACCCGACTGATTCCGTCGCGCTGCAACGGGTGATCAATAGTCCGCCGCGTGGTATCGGCAAACAGACTTTGGAAGAAATCGATCGACGCGCGCGCGAGCTTGGCAGCTCCAATTGGGAAACAATTGCCAGGGTGATTGAAAAGCCGGAGGGATTCAGTCCGCGCGCCATTGCAGCTCTGAAAAACTTCCGGAAGATAATACTTCGTCTCGCTGAACTTGCCGGCGCGCCGGTTAATGAGGGCGATGTCCCGGCCGTAGGCGACGCTCAGGGAAATATGGACGAAGACTTCGCCCGACCTGAAACGGGCCAGACGCTTCAGGAACATGCCACTGTTTCCGATTCACCGGTTTCCGATGTGGTCAAAGCGGCGATACTTGACACTGGCTATGAACTGTCTTTGAAGTCAGAAAAAACGGATGAGGCCGAAGCGCGGCTTGAAAATCTTCAGGAGTTGGTCAACGCCGCAGTCGATTACGATCAGCAGGGGATCGAGGGTTTGCGCGAATTCATCGACCACTCGGCGCTGGCATCGGATACGGACCAATATAAGAGTGAAGTGCCGGTGACCCTGTTGACTGCGCACTCGGCCAAAGGGCTGGAGTTCCCGCTGGTCTTTATCGTGGGGTTGGAAGACGGTTTGTTTCCGCATTCACGCTCAGCCACCGATCCGGCCGAATTGGAAGAAGAGCGGCGGCTTTGTTACGTGGCTATTACGCGCGCCGAGAAGTATCTGTACGTGACGCATGCCATGAAGCGGCGCGTCTACGGCGAAGAGCTGGCCTCGGAGCCTTCACAGTTTCTCAATGAGATGCCGCTGGAGATGATCGAAGATTTGACCATGGGCAAATCCTGGCTTTCGTTTGCACGCGGGTCAGCAACCGTCGCTTACGCAGACGAGCCGCGCGTTGAGAAGAAGAAGTACACCGGCAAGACTTACGACAGCGTGGACTCGATAGCTGAGTTTTTTAAATTGCGCGGGCAGCAAATGGGAAATACCAGGGGCAGTTCTCCGCCGGTAATTGTGAAGGCATCACAACGCGCCGCCGCCGGAGCTGCCGCCGCCAAGGCTGAGTCGTCGACAGATTTTGTCCCCGGCTCGTATGTGCGTCACTCAAAGTACGGTCGCGGGCTCGTCCTCCGGCGTGAAGGCGTAGGAGATTCGATCAAGCTGACGGTCAGTTTCCCGGGACATGGTCAAAAGAAGCTGGTGCAGAAATACGCCAACCTGGAAAAAGCGTAAGCAGAACAAGGCCAGCCGTTGTGACAAAGGGCGGACCAACCCGGTCCGCCCTTTTAGTTTTACGTTAGTGCGCTCGACCTAACGCTTAGTCAGTTCATCGGCTACTTCGTTGGCGTTGAAGACCTTGCGCAACACCTCGAGCATGCCGCGAGAATCAACTGAGATGGCCCGATTGACGGATTCGTCGTACATGAAATCCCCAACCAGCGACTGAATGTTTCCGTCAAAGATTAACCCGATCAGCTCGGCATTCTTGTTGATCGTTGGCGAACCCGAGTTGCCGCCAATGATGTCATTGGTAGTGACAAAATTGAACGGGGTCATCATATCAAGCGCAGACTTCTTATCCAGCCAACGTTGCGGCAGGTTGTAAGGAAACTCGGCTTTGTACTGGGCAGAACGCGCGAACAGACCACCCAACGTTGTGTAAGGGGCAATCTTCTTCCCGTTCTCCATATAGCCCTTGACCGTCCCGTACGACAAACGGAGGGTGAAAGTAGCGTCAGGATAAAGTTTTGTCCCTTCGGTCTCGAACAACGCCCGTGCGATCTTTGAATAGTTGGCTCGCTCCACGCCGGTGACCTCGGCTTCGTACCGCTGACGTAGCTCACGAGCTTTTGCGTCGATGGTGCGCGCCAGCACGATCATCGGATCCTTGGAAGCCTCGATGGCCGCCCACTTTCCGTCTGCCAACTCTTTTCGGTAGGCGGGGTCCTTGAGTTTCGTGCCCTCGATTAATTCCGCGGCCCGTGCCTCGGCCGTCTTGCCGTGCATGATCTGTTTCACCAGCGGATTGTCGGCGCCCAGCAACTCAATCATGTAGCCGAGCGAATCGGCCAGTTTCAACTTTTCAAAGTCGTCGTGACTCGGGGCCGGCGAGTACAGACCAAGTTCCAGCGACGCTCGTCGCGCATCAGTAAACTCCGGCAAGCGCTCGGAGTTTGGTTTGTTGCTTTCAGCCGCCAGGCGCACGAGCGTGCGGGCATAGCCAAATAAGGTGCTATTAAAGCCGCTGCCTTGGTCAAAAATCCTTCGTTCACGAATATAGGAAGTCAGTCCCTGATGCGCTTTGGCGATTGCGTCCCAGGCGTCCCCGTACATTTTCTGTCGCTCAGGCTTGGCAGCGATGGACTTGCGCAGCGCCGCTTCTTCTTTCAGCTTGCGATCCATCAGCGTCTTATCTTTCAAGCCCGCCAGCTGGCCGCGATAAACTTTCAGCGCATTTTGCACGCTGTTCAGTTCGTTCTGCGCTTGCCGTGTTTGTTCATCACCCAGCGCCATGTAGGTCTTCAGCATAGCCTCACGCCGTTCGAGCAGACGCAGGATAATTGGAATGCTTGTGTCGCGCAGTTCCTGCAAGTGGGCCACCGTGTCCAAACGAGCAGTGTTTCCGGGATTGCCCGAAACAAAGGCCAACTCACCTTCCTTCGAACCAGCTTTGGACCACTTGAAGTAGCTCTCCGGATGCACGGGCTGATCATTCTCGTAAACGCGCACCAGGGCCATATCGATGTTAAAGCGGGGAAAATTAAAATTGTCAGGATCGCCCCCGAAAAAGGCTGCCTGAAATTCCGGCACAAATACCAGGCGCACATCTGTGTACTTTTTATAGCGATAAAGATTGTACTGGCCGCCCTGATAAAGGGTAACCACATCCGAGCGCAGCCCGGTCGCCTTATTTGATTCGCCTTCAATGGAGGCAATCTCGGCGCGCCGCGCATTAAACCCCTCCGCGTCGCTCATGTTCGGCTTAACCGCGCTATTAACACGCGCAGTGACATCCTCGGCGCTTTCGAGCACGTTCAACTCCAGACTTGGAGCTTTGATCTCGTCCGACGATTTGTGCGCCACGAAACCTTCCCTGGCAAGATCCTTTTGCGGCGTGCTTACCTCATTAACTATGTCTTCGACAATGTGGTAATTGGTCAGAACCAAACCATTGGGTGAGACAAAAGAGCCTGAGCCGCCGTTATTAAAACGCACCGAAGCCAGTTGCACTTTCTTAAGCCAGGCGTCGGTAATTTCAAAGCCGTATTTGCGCTTGATCTCGGCGCGCGGCACATTGTTGAAGGTCCACATCCCTTCGTCGGCCCGCGCGGAAAAATTCAGAGTTTGCAGACTGAAAAGCGCGATAATCAACGCGCACAAAGACTTTCTAAATTTCATTGTTACCTCGACAAACTGGATTTGCGGGAGAGGTTTTTAGAGCCCCCGCCATGTAAATTGGATGCCTGAGATTAGTAATCGTTCCATGACTCTATTGTCAAGGCAGACAACAGGCGCTCAGAGTACCGGCTTCAGCCGGGTCTTTTCTGAACTGAAAGGCGGTGCTCTGAGCGCCTGTGTCAGATGTTGCTTTGCGTTCCCGTAGTCGGTGTCGCTAGAATGCTGCCGCAGGACCGTACTCGCTTCTATTTAAATGGACAATGCTTCGATCGCCCAACGCTTTTTTCGTCTCGCGGCCTTGATGGAACTGCGCGGCGACGATCCCTTTCGGCTCCGTTCCTACCGCAACGCTGCGGAAGCAATTGAAGTCTGGCCCTCGCCGCTCAAAGAGATAGCTGAAAAGGAAGGCATGGCCGGGCTGCAGGCTATTCCTGGAATCGGTAAGGCCATCGCCGGCAAGATCATTGAACTGCTGGATAAAGGCACCTTCGATGCATGGGAGAGACTGATCGCCGAAACTCCGGAGACGCTGCTTGATCTGCTGGAACTACCGGGCATTGGCCCAAAGACGGTCATGACCCTCTATCAAAAATTCAAAATCTCTTCGCTTGCTGACTTGAAGGCTTTCGTCACCGGCGGCGGGCTCGATCTCGTCGACGGCATCGGACCAAAAACCGCAGAGAAGATTAAGGAGCGCCTGCTGAACACTTGAAAGAGATCGAGCCGGGCATCGATTCAACGAGGCCCGGCTCGATTCTTAAGATCAGTGGGAGTCGATCAGCTCAGCAATCCACCCAGCTTTGACGCTACGTCACCTGCTCCTGCAGCGCTGGCGCTGCCGCCACCACCGATGACATTCTCAATCTGTCCGGCAATAGGCGCAGGCAACTTGTCCTTCAGGAAACCCAGCACCGTAGCAATAGCGGTCTTCGCCTGCTCCGGAGAGATACCTGTTTTTTCTGTGACCTTGCCAATAAGTTCTTCCATTGTGTTCTCCTTGCGCCAACCTTCAGCGCTGTAGTTTGTACCCTCGGTTAAAAGCAAACAGGGTAAAGACTACTGCCAGGCCGGCGTTGTTCGTCCCTGCTCGTCATGCCAATGCGGGGCCCAGGCCAGCGTCACGAGCCTGACGGCGATATTCGCTTTCGTTAGCTTCAAAGTAACAATCTCAAGTTCTTCGTTCTGAGAATCCATCGCTCTTTCGAGTGCTTCGGTTTCCCCTTTGAATTGTTCGTTTAAATCAGCCAGTTGTAGTGCCATGGCCTCTACTGTTTCCTCGGCGCGGCCAACATCAGCCGATTCTTTCATTGTCCGGCTGACGCCCTTGACGGCAGTGGTGGCGCGCCCCAGTGTCGACATGCTGACTGCTTTGCGACCCATGAAGGAAGACAGCAGAGTCGCGCCGAAGGAGATTGCGGTTTGAAATTTCTGGCTCTTGGCCTGCTCCTGTTCTCGGGCGACTGCCTGCTCCGCGCGTCGTTTCCTTTCTTCCAAACCTGCGATTTTAGGAGCGTATTTTTGTCGCAGCCTTTCCACTTCCTGATCGCGCCGCTCGCGTGCCAATTGCTGCAAGCGGATGCGGAAGTCCCGCTCTGATTCGTCCGGGGTCGAGGCAATACCGAGGCTGGGACTACGCCTTAATTCAAGTCTCTGATTGCGATAGACCCAGGCGGCAAAGTCCTTCTGCCAGTTTGTATAGCTCTTAGCTTTTGTAGCTGCCGACGGTAAATCTGCAAAGGCCGCCTGTCCCTGCGGGTCCGTCTCAAGATCCGAGAGCGTAAGATCGATTAACGGCGTTCCTTCCCATTCAACTGGAACCGGTCCCTCGGTGATCGCAGCGAGCGCGGTGACATCCTGCGAGGTTTCGATCGTCTTTTCGGTGAACCGCACCTGCGCCGATCCCAGCAGCATGGGTTGGTAAACGAGCCTTGTACCCGCTGCGCCGCTGCTGCGAAGTGGCATGAAATACTGAGTCACGTCCGGTGAGACTGCGGGTCGCTGACTCTTAGCTGTCACTGCGGGGCCCGCTCCGGCAGCTTCTGGCGACGCGCCTATTGTAGTCTCTCGTGACGACTGAGCAACTGCAGATGCGGCACTCAAAGGGGGTGAAGATTCCTTGATTGGTTTCATCAACGTCTTGATCTGAGAGCGAGTCAGCGGACCACGCAGATAAGACATCGCCCAGCGTGTCTCGAAGATTTCCGGAGCGTCTTCATGCACGTTGTTCAGCAGGAATATACGACTGCCCAAACCCGCCAGGGTTTCTTCCATTGCCTGTCGATCAAACCCCTTTCCTGAACCGGCGGCTACTCCTTCCAACCCCTCAAGCACCTTTGACTTGTCGCGGTCGGTTTGCAGGCGGCCGATAAACCAGGTACCGGCATTCGAGAGCCCCTTGTAATCAAGATCGACCGGATTCTGAGTCGCCAGCACGACTCCTAAACCAAACGCGCGCCCCTGCTTTAGTAGGGTAAGTAGCGGCAGCTTTGAGGGCGGATTGGCGACGGGAGGGAAGTACCCAAAAATCTCATCCATGTAGAGTATCGCCCGGAGACTGGTTGTCCCGGATTGCGTCCTCATCCAACCCAGGGTTTGATTGAGCAGCAATGAGACGAAGAACATTCGTTCCGAATCGCTCAGGTGTGCAATCGAAAAAATCGCAATGCGCGGCTTGCCGTTCGCCGTGTGCAAAATCTGCTGAATGTCGAGCGGTTCACCTTCCATCCACGCAGCGAACCCCGGCGCCGCGACGAGATTATTTAGCGACATCGCCAGTTCGAAGCGTTCCTTTGCCGGGAAGAACGAATCAAGATCCATGACTCCAATTTTTGTAACCGGAGGGGATTGAATCTCCTGTATCAAAGCGCCGATGTCGAGATCCCTGCCGGCGGACCAGGCGCTGTTGAGGATCGTAGACAGCAGAATGTGTTCACGGCTCCTGAGGGGATCTGCCTCAATACCCAGCAACCCCAGCAGAGAGGTAACGGTAGTATTCACGCGTTCGCTCATCAACTCGTCATCGTCCTGAATGGCTGCCGGAGGCGCCCCAAACGATTTCAAAATTGAGACTGGCTGGCCGGCATTGCTCCCGGGCGTATAGATCGTAAACTCAGCAGCGGCGCGCAGGTTCCTGATGCGCGCACCATCCTGCCCCCATTCTGCGAGGCCTTTTTTCCAAAGCCCAGCCTGTTGGGCGGCGTACTCTGCCTTTGAGAGATTTTTCCTGGTCGCGTCCTCTTCGTTTACCCATGGTTCAAAATCTTCGGGCCGGAGATCGGGAAAAGTAAGGAGGAGATTTGCCAGGTCGCCTTTGGGATCTATCACGATCGCCGGCACACCATCGATGGCAGCTTCCTCGAGCAGAGCTATGCAAAGCCCGGTCTTGCCGCTGCCGGTCATACCAACACAGACCGCGTGCGTCACGAGATCCTTAGAGTCATACAGGACGAGCCCTTCTTTTGGCTGCTTGCTTGCCAGGTCATAGGGTCGGCCAAGATAAAACGCGCCCAGCTTTTCAAAATCTTCCATTGCTGCTCTATTTCTCCTTCTGCATCCTGACGGTTCACAATAACCTTGGCGGAAGCTCCAGGGTTAATACCCGGCGTATTAGTTCTGTTTGGCTATTACCCTATCGGACATATGTTCATAGGTCGACTCAGGAATAATCTTCTTACGAACGAGCTCGCCTTTATCGTGAAACGGACGGTTGGCGATAATCCTGGCTGCATATGCGTCTCCGATACCGGGAAGACCGGCCAGTTCAGCTTTGGAAGCGGAGTTCAAGTCAACCAAGTGGTTCTCATCGCGCGAAGTGTTTTTGTTCACTCGAGCTTCGATCCTATTGGTGTTCACCGATTGCCGGTGACAGGCCGAGAACATCAGGGCAATCGTCAGTACGATCAACGCAGGGTAGCGTTTCATGTCGTCTCCTTTCCTCGTTGCCACGATCCGGGCGAGTTGCAATCTCAACGGTTTCTGAGCCGAATTGAGCCCTGGTACACCCACGACTCTGTTTTCTCGAAAAGATATGTTGACTTACAAAGCATTCTGACATAGAAGCGACTTGGGTTACCAGCCAACACACTTCCTGGTAGGGTGCTCTGAAGCACCCACCACTTTTTGGAGACTAACAATGATAAGTCCACGGGTATTGATTCAAACCATGATTACACTCGCCTCGGCCTCGCTCGGATTAGTGGCGGCTCTTGCCTGGAATGAGGCAATCAAAGCACTGCTAAAAGAGTGGCTCGGGCCCGAAGAGGGCGTCAAACCGCTCTTTGTTTATGCAATCCTGGCGACGGCAATTGCTGTTGTCGTACTGGTTCTCCTTGCGCGCATGGCTTCCCGCATTGGCGGGGAGGCCGCCATCGCTCGTGAGGCGGAGGGTTAAGAAGGACCGAGAAACTTGGTAGTGCAGGGTAGCCGTTGGTTTGAGGAACGCGCTGTGCCCGTGCCGGCGCCAAAGAATGGCTTTACTCGTCGTACGAGACAGAACACTTTTAGGAACAAGGATGAGCAAAAAGATGAAACGTCGCGACTTCATGATTACCAGCGCTGCAGCCGGTCTGACCATCGCTGCCACCAAAACAAAGGGCCTGCAGGCAGCGCCGGTGATGCTGATTCCAGCTGCCATTAAGCCAGTGGTCGTCTCTTCCGCCAATGGCAATCGTTTCAAGAACGGCGGGAATATGACGGCTGTCCACAAAGCTTTCACGATGATCACCAAAGGCGAAGACGTGCTCGATTCCGTAATCGCCGGCGTCAATATTGTGGAACTCGATCCGCTCGATGACAGCGTTGGTTACGGCGGATTACCGAATGCTGACGGTGTAGTGCAACTCGACTCCTCCTGCATGCATGGCCCCAGGAAGAGAGCCGGGGCCGTCGGAGCGATCGAGGGCATCCGCACGCCTTCACTCGTGGCCCAGGCGGTCATGGACAATACCGATCACCATCTGATCGTCGGCAAGGGAGCGCAGGACTTTGCGCGCAGCATGGGATTTAAAATTGAAGACGATCTGAATACCGACAATTCGCGCAAGCAATGGCTCGAGTGGAAACGCCGTATTGACCCTGGCCATTATCTCGATCCGCAAAAGCGCGCCGCAGCCGGTCATCGGGCTGCGTTGGAAATGCTAGCTGAAGGTTTGCTGCGAGAAGAAAACCTGCATGGCACCATCAACTGCGACGGCATCAATTCGAAAGGGGAAATCTGCGGCGTGACTACAACCAGTGGACTGGCGTGGAAAATTCCCGGGCGTCTGGGTGATTCACCGATCCTGGGCGCAGGGCTTTATGTCGACGGCAACGTGGGCGCTGCGGGATCGACCGGGCGCGGCGAGGCGAATCTTTACAATCTCTGTTCTTTCGTGATTGTCGAGGAAATGCGCCGCGGCGCTCACCCTAAAGATGCGGGCATGGAAGTGTTGCGGCGCATCAAGGCAAACACGATTGAAAAGCGTCTGCTGAACAGCAGAGGCGAGCCCAACTTTGGCATCAACTTTTACATCCTCAACGCCAAAGGGGAGTATGCGGGTGTGTCGATGTATCAGGCCAAATACGCGATGTGCAACAGTGACGGACCAAAGACACTGGATACTGAACCGCTGCTCTCCGGCAAACCCGGCGATTGATGGCAGACGGAGAGGGGCCACACAAACAAGGCTCCCCTCGTCGTCCTGGACGAGTCACCTGAAAATATGAATGAGGAGTTAAGCCGGAGGCAAAGCCAGCGATATTAAGTCTTGGCCAGTCGTTTGACAATAACCAGCGTGATGTCATCAGCGGCGCGAGTTCCCTGCGCAAATTTTGTGAGTGCCGATTCAATGCGATCGCGAATGCCGGCAGCCGACGCTTCTACGTTACGCTGCACCACTTCATAAAGACGCGTCGGGCCAAACTCTTCACCTGAGGGGCTGCTGGCCTCAGTGACGCCATCCGAATAAATTACCAGCACATCGCCCGGCTGCAACTGCGTCCTGCCTTCGCGATATTCGGCGTCCCCTTTGATCCCCAGCGGCAGCCCTCCGGCCGCCAACTGCTCGACCGTACCCGACGAATGGACAATCAATGGCGGGTTGTGACCGGCGTTAAGAAATGAAAGTGCGCCCGACTCCGGATCGAGTTCAGCGCAAAATAAAGTTACGAAACGATTAGAAGGAATATTCTCAGCCAGGTATCGATTGACCGCGCTAATGGTACCGACGAGCGTATCATGCGAACCTGATTGAGCATGTATTGCGGCGTGCAGTGAAGACATGAGGAGCGCTGCAGCAGTCCCCTTTCCTGAAACATCACCGAGAGCAATTACCCAGCGGCCATCTTCGCGTTTAATGAAATCATAGTAGTCACCTCCGATTTCATAACAGGGAAAACTGATACCCTGGAATTCGTAGCCGGGCACCGAAGGCGGCGCGGTCGGCTGCAATCGCTGCTGAATCTCACTCGCCAGCTGCAATTCCCGTTCGAGCCGTTCCTGTTGCAACCGCGCTTCCAGCAGGCGAGCGTTCTGCACCCGGATGGCTGCCACCGAAGCAAGTGTAGTAAGAACTTTCAAGTGGTCTTCGGTAAAGCGGCCCTCAGCAATGGGCGAGTCCACATAGATAATGCCGAAGACCTGGTTTTCAACCCCGAGCGGCACAGCCAGAACCGAACGCACGCCCTGCAGGACCATCGTGCCGCTGGCAAAGCGCGGGTCGTGCTGCGCGTCTGAAGTCAGCACAGACCTCCCGCGCATTACGACTTCTTCAATGACGTTGCGGCTGACCCGAATCTCACCCACCTGGCCGGCGCGATCTCGCAGCCTCGCCACTGGCACTTTCAATTCGGGGCTGCCTTCATCACGCATCATGATGAGACAGCGATCGGCCGGCACTGACTCAAACACGAGTGAAACTACCTGCTCGAGCGTCTCGAGCAGCGAGGCCGAGGACAGGAGTGTCACACCTACCTTGCTGATCAAGGCCAGCAGATTGCTGGTCTTCTCCGTACGCTCGGCTGAGATCAACTCCGGCTTGGTGCGAGCACCTTCGATTGCTTCCAACAATCCCGATGTAGTGCGGTCCGATGACTGCAGGGCGATGGTGGCCTCGGGCAACGAATTGGTGTTTTCCGTGATCATCGTCGCACCCATGCTCGAGTTGTAGGTGCCGTCATCAAATAGGAGTTCAGTCTCACCTATCTGAATCCGTCCGCCCGGAGCTAAAGAAATATTGCCCTGCACGGAGTTGCCGTTGTAGAGAGTGCCATTGGCTGAGCCGAGATCCTGCAAAAAGTATTCGTCACCTTCGCGCCGTACTTCCGCGTGCACCCGTGAAGCAAACGGGTCGGGCACACAAAGATCGTTCCGGGCGGAACGTCCAATGGTGATACGTAGACGCCCGAGGGAAAAATGATCGGGAGCGCGGTCCGGGTATTTAACTATTAGCTCTGCCATGCGGTTCTGATCTTCTTTCAAACTTCATTTCAACTTGCCGGCCAGCGGCTTCGCACAAGCGATCGACTTACTGGTCGAGCACTACAATCTCATCACGAACAACAACCGTGTCCGCCACCAGGTCTTCAAGCGCCCGGCCCCGAGCATTTACGGCAGCTACCAGAAAACCTACTCCCAGGGTCAGCAGGGAGAGAGGGTAACCCACAAAATGGCGCAGGAATGAACGTCCAATACTGAGACCTTGTCCGTCTGTGCGTTCAATACGCAGACCAGTGGCCCACTTCCCAATGGTCTGGCCGAGCAGTCCCGGCAAAATTCCAAAATTCAAAATCGCCACGAACAAGACGAGCAGCCAGCCAATCGTCTCGGTTGAGTTTCCGGTTGAGCGGCCCGCCGATCCCAACAGCCGCGCGACCAAAGTAGCGACGGCAACTATTGCCACCAGCACAATGTAGTCAATTAATAACGCACCGCACCTGAGCGAAAACGGAGCACGACCCTTGTGGATCTGCACTCGTGGGCGGAGCTTGGCGCGCGGAGGGAGTATCGTGCCGGTGGCTTCTATCTGGGTCATGGAATGATAAGAGTTATTTGGCCCTTGTACTAAAATCGGTTTTATAAGCGGAATAATCCCCGGGCGCGGCAAAAATTCGATCCTCGGGCGCCTTAGCTGATGTTCTTTTCTAACCCGATCTTTGGTGCTGCACTACTACCCCACCAGAAAATGAAGCGTGGTTTCTCCGAGCCGGATTCTGTCGCCGCTATCGAGTACGCGCGGCTGACGGGGCGCCAAGCGCACCGAATCGTTAATCACAGTGCCGTTCACCGATCCCAAATCTTCGACGAGAAAAGTATCACCTTCGCACCAGATGCGCGCATGGCGTCGTGATACTTTAGTCTCGCGGTCGAACTTCGACAAATCTATTTCGGGGAAAATATTGGAATGAGGGTCGGCACGGCCAACCAGATTGCTATCTTTCTGTAAGACGAAAGAAGAATCGAGCTCAGCTGTTCCTGCCACGACGAGCTTGGCCGTTAGTCGTGAAGCCTTCAAGGAAGCGCTTGCACCCACGGCACCCAATGGCTGACGCGCGCCACAATGGGCGCAAAAGACGTCATCAATCGCGATGCGTCCACCACAGAAACCGCAAAAAACGGTTTGCACCTGAACGGTTTCGCCACCGAGTTCGGCCACCGGTTGGCCATAGCTAACTCTGCCGCTCATCAGTTTTTCCAGATGCTCGGCCAGCAAGTCGCGCAATTCTCCCGCCGACCGGAAACGATCTTCGGGCTTGTACTCGACCGATCGCATCAGAATACGTTCAACTTCCGAAGAGATACCGGGAGCAATTTGCCGCGGCCGCGGGTTCTTGCCAAAGTCAAAGATCAGCAGCGGATTATCCTGGGGATCCGAGCCTGTCAGCAAATGAAACATCGTAGCGCCCAGACTGTAGACATCTGACCGAGGCTCCACTCTGCCGCTGAATAATTCGGGGGGCGCATAGCCCATGGTGCCGACAGCGGTGACACCTTTCTCCTGCTTGGCTACCCAGCGCGCGATTCCAAAATCAATCAACATCACCCGGCCGGAATTGCCGTCTATCATCAGATTCGCCGGCTTCAGATCGCGATAGATGATCGGCTTGGGACGCGAGTGCAGGTACTCAAGCACATCGGCAACTTGCATGCCCCAATCGACCACGGTTTTTTCGTCCAGCTTGCCGCCGGGGGAGCTTCGCAGCCGCGAGGACAAATCACCACCCGAGATGTATTTCATCACGAGGTAGAAACGGCTCAGCTCACGGTCGTAAAAATAATCATAAATCGTTGGGATTGATGGATGTTCCAGGGAGGTCAATAACAAAGACTCTCGCTTGAAATCTCCGATTGCTTTTTCGTGCTGGGTCGCATCGAGATGCGTCTCGACCATTTCCTTGACTGCACGTGGCGCGTCGCCAAGATTGCGATCCTTCGCCAGATAGACAGCTCCCATCCCACCGCCGCCGATGCGCCGCACAATTTCATAGCGGCTGTTAAGGACGGTGCCTCCATCGAGTTGCTTGATTGTCGGTTGATGGCCGCCGGTTGTTCGCTTACGTTCTGCGGGCGCTTTGGCCGGGGGTGATTCGTCAGTCACATGCGGGAGCGAATCTCCGACCACCGTCTGCAATGGTTCGGCAAAACGTGTAACCGGAGCGGGCTTCTCAGGCAGGATGGCATCGCTGCCCTCGTCCGTCACAGCTACGCTGCTGCCCTCTGCCGGCGCGCGCGAAACACTCGCGCCGCATTGCCCGCAGAAGGGGACATCAGCCATAACGTCGGCCTGACACTCCGGACACTTTTCCATAAGGGGTAACGATGCTCTGTTATTGGTAGAAGTTGACCGACTGCAGGTTGCGCTTAAGAATCACTGCTGACACCGGCTACTTAACTATATGAAATCGCAGAAAAGTCTTGCCTACGATAAGTTCATCACTTTCCTTTAGTGGCTGAGGCTGACCCGGCAAGAGGCGTTTCCCGCGGTTCAAAAATGTTCCGTTGGTTGAGCCCAGATCCTCTATAAAATATTCGCCGTTCCTTAGCACTACTCGCGCGTGACGTCGCGAGACCTTTGCTTCCGGGTCGTCGGAGTCCAGGTCCACGTCAGGAAAAACTCCACCGTCCGCATCCCAGCGCCCAATTTGAGACTCGGCTCCGCTCAACATAAATTTCTTCCCGGCTGATCGTCCTCGTTCAATCACCAGCCATGAGTGCGGCTTGGTCAAAGGTTCGAGAGCGGCTGAAATCTTATAAACAGGAGTCGGCTGACTGGCAGCAAATTCCGGTTGCTGCGGACTGGCCAATCCTGCCTTACGACCGTTACCCTCAATCGGCTGACCAAAACTCGTCGGGTTTGAGCGCGGATTAGGCTTCAAGGGCGCCCCACATTCGTCGCAGTACTGCGACCCTTCAAGATTCTCGGTTTTACATCGCTCGCAAGTAATCATAGTAAGCGCCGGCGCCACCCAGCCGTTTCTGTTGATATACCCTCCCTGCAACCTCGGGCGCAGGAAACGCTTGATTTTAGCGCGAATCCAGTGGGGGCGCCAATAACCTTAACCAGCGCTATAAAATTTGGCGTTGATTGCGGACTAGCGCGTACTGCGAGAGTGCCGCTTATCGGGCTTCATATTAGCATTGGGCGGTTGGTGATCGAGTTATTGAGAAACAGCTTTTCGGAGCTAATCGTTCATAATTGAAACCGTTCGCGTGTTTGGCACGTAAGAGGTTCTCGACAATTTCAGGTTTTGGCTCGCAGTGTTAATGTGCCAAACTTACGTGACCTGACCGCGGAATCCCCAAAGTAAATCGAAGGAATCAAGATGGCTTTAACGAAGAAAAAGAAGATTATCATTGCCGCAGTGGCCTTTGTTGTGCTGGCGGCAATCGTCATCGTCAGTGTCTATGCCACTCGCAAAGATGAGGCGGAAGTAACTACTATTAAAATTGAAACGCGTCCTGAACTGCGCCAGACTGTTACCGCATCAGGTGAGATTCGTCCCGTTCGTTATATCAAGCTGACCAGCGAGGTCCAGGGCCGAATACAGGAAATCTATGTCAACGCAGGCGACCAGGTAAAAGTTGGTACCCCCCTGGTTCGCATCGATCCAACGCAACTGCAATCAAGCCAGGAGGCTCAATGGGCCGCGACCCAGGCTTCGATCAACGATGTACAGAACGCTCGCAACGCAGTGAATTCCGCCCAACAGGGGTTGGCGGTAGTCGAAGCCTCAGTGGCCGCCGCGCGCCAGCAGGTGATCGCCCAGCAAACGGCAGTCGATCGAGCGCAGGTGGATCTAACAGCGGCTCAGCGTGAGTTGAAGCGCGTTACCGAATTGATCGAGTCCGGTGTCGCTTCGCGCTCGGAATATGATAGTGCTCACGATCGTTTCGCTCAGGCTAAAATCGCACTGGACACGGCGCGGGCCAATCTCGAAGCAACCAAGATCGCAGTCAAGGAAGCTCAGGAGCGCGCCAATCAACAGCGCCTGGCCGTGCAGGAGGCGAAGACGAGTATCAGGTCGAGTGAGATGCGCGCCAACCAGCAACAGGCTGTACTGCGCGGCCAGTCCAGCCAGCGCTCCAAAGCCATGCAGCTCTCTCCTCTTAACGGCGTCGTAGCCGACATACCGACCCGAGTTGGCGAATTTGCGGTAGCCGGTCTTTCAACTACATCGTTGATGACCATCGCCGACATGTCGACCATCAATGTCGAGGTCAATGTCGATGAAACTGAAATCTCTAACGTCGAAGTGGGCCAGCAAACCAAGGTCAAAGTCGATGCGCTCGGCGACAGGGAGATCAAAGCGGTTGTAACGCAAAAGAATCCGCTGGCAGTGTCAAAGTCGGACACCACCGGCGGTTTATCAAACCGCGTCAACGTCCAGGAAGCAAAAGAATTCAAAGTGACGATTGAGTTGCAGGATCTGCCGGACGAGCTCAAGAACAGCTTACGCCCCGGCATGAGTTCGACGGCAACCATTACCACTAAAACCAGGAACAACGTCGTTGCTGTGCCGCTGGAAGCTATCGTGGAAAGGCAGCCGAATGCGTCTCCATCCCCGGCTGCTACTATCGCCGGCAGCGTTCCCACTCCCGTTTCAAGTGACAAGGCCAAGAGCATTAAGGGCGTTTACACTCTGACAGGTAACAAGGTGAAGTTCGTGGAAGTAACCACCGGCATAACCGGCGAAGCTGACATCGAAATATTGAGCGGCATTAAGGCCGGCGATGAGGTGGTGCGCGGCCCCAGCCGTGTGCTGAAGACTCTTAAAGATGGGCTGACAGTCAAGCGCCAGACGAAGAAGCCCGGCGCCAACGGCAATGCCAACGAGGGTAGCTAATGAGCGACGTTACACTGGCGTCTCTATCGGCGGAAGGAATCCAGGCTCGGGCAGCGAATGGTCACGGGGGACCTGATACCACGTCGCTCATCGCCATGCGCGATATTTGGAAGACCTACGAGATGGGCTCTGAAAAGGTGCACGCCCTCCATGGCGTTTCGTTCGAAGTGCGCAAAGGCGAATACATCGCGATCACCGGGCCATCGGGTTCCGGCAAGTCCACTTTGATGAACTTGATTGGCTGCCTGGATACGCCCTCGAACGGTGAATACTGGCTCAATGGCAAGAACGTATCGCTGATGGACGATGATGAACTGGCCCGCATTCGCAATCAGGAGGTGGGTTTCGTTTTTCAAACCTTCAATCTGTTGGCGCGCGCAACCGCTCTTCACAACGTCGAATTGCCGCTCATCTATGGTGGCATCGGCTCCGCCAAAAGGCATCAGATGGCCAGGGAGGCGCTCGCGGCCGTCGACCTGGCCGACCGCGTCACACACCGCCCCAACGAACTTTCAGGCGGTCAGCGCCAGCGTGTGGCAATTGCCCGGGCACTGGTGAATCATCCTTCCATCCTGTTGGCGGACGAACCCACCGGTGCGTTAGATACGCACACGAGTGGTGAGATCATGGACCTGTTCGAAAGGCTCCACGAAGAAGGCAATACTGTGGTATTGGTCACTCACGAACCGGACATCGCAGCTCGTGCTCATCGCATAATTTCAATCCGCGACGGCCAGATAGAAAAAGATCAGGTGATTCGCTAAGGGAGGCGCCGATGGATCGACGCGCCGCTCGGGAAACGGGCCCTGCATTGGCGCCCTCTGAGCGTCATCCCGCGCAGTCGCGATCGGGCTCACTTGTGCGGATTGCTGCACTCTGGGAGGCGGCTTTCGTCGCACTTGCCAGTCTGCGCGCGAACAAGTTGCGTACTGCCCTCACCCTGATAGGTATTGTTGTCGGAGTCGCGGCGGTGATCGCTGTCGTCACAATTATTCAGGGGCTTGACAACAAAGTCGCAACTACCTTTTCCTCGCAGGGTTCAACGGTCTTCACGATTTCAAAACGGCCGCAAATAATCAGATCCCGCGAAGACTTTGTTAAATTCAATAAGCGCAAGGATGTGACTCACGAAGATGCCGAGGCGATTGCCCGGCTGTGCACCTCGTGTTGGCGAGTTGGCGTCGCCGCCAATGTGATTCAGACGGCCAAACACGGTGATCAGAAATTTGAAAACGTGCGCGTCCGCGGCGTCACACCGCAGACCATGTTTGATATCGACGGTGTGACCATCGAAGCGGGACGTATTTGGACGGATGCTGAAGGGACTTCCGGCCGGCCAATCTGTGTGGTCGGATCGGATGTGTTGACGAACCTTTTTGGTGGCGCCAGCGCGGACCGCGTTATTGGCGAGGAAATAAGTATCGGAGGCCGCCCCCACCAGATTCTCGGCGTGCTCGAGCCGCTCGGCTCCATCTTCGGCGCCTCGCGGGACAGCGTGGTTTATATTCCGTACACAACGTATCAAAAGGCATACGGCGCGCGCGATTCGATCGTTGTATTTATTCAGGTACCCACAGCGGATGAGTTGGAAGCGGCCGAGGATCAGGTACGCACAATCATGCGCAACCGGCGCGGCCGCGTCTTCAATGAGGATGAGGATCCGGGTTTCGCGCTGGAAACCCAGGATGTTTTTCTCGATCTCTACGGCAAGGCGACTTCTAATATCAAGTACGTGACCGTCGGCGTAGCTGCCATTTCATTATTGGTGGGAGGCATCGTGGTCATGAACATCATGCTGGTGTCTGTGACCGAGCGCACCAGAGAGATTGGGATTCGCAAAGCGATGGGTGCGAGACGGAAAGACATTCTCACTCAATTTCTGATAGAGGCGGTAGCAGTAACGGCGCTGGGAGGATTCATCGGGGTCTTCACAGGGTTTGGCTTAGCCTATGGCATCTCGGCCTTGATTGGTTTCCCTTTGCTGATTAACTTGTGGTCGGCAGCGGGCGGGGTGGGCGTGTCATCGCTGGTGGGAATCATCAGCGGCATGTGGCCGGCGTGGCGAGCCGCAAAGCTTGATCCGATCGAGGCGTTGCGATCTGAATGAGATTCGGAAATTTTGGATCTCAACTTCGGAACTTTGAGTGTCTTGCTCATCTACCGACCAGTAAATGATCTTTTCGCACAATCCCTTCAACGCACGAGCAGCATTCGCGAAGGAACAATCTTAGAGTCCAAGTACAACTAAGAACAAAGTACAAAGCACCAGGTACAAAGAAGAGAGTACCAGGTACCGAAGCAAACATCGCAAACCGGCGAAGCATAAGAGTTAATTCTGCGCATAGAAGACATAAAAGAATCTGCCCTGATGGCGCTCGACACTGTGCGCGCAAATAAATTGCGCTCCGGTCTCACCATTCTCGGCGTCAGCGTCGGCGTTCTCACCATCATTTTCATGGTGGCCATTATCCAGGGGCTGAACAAAGCCTTCGCGGAACAGATCGAGTCACTCGGCTCCAACACTATCTTCGTCGCCAAGTTTGAACCGAGTTTTGGCAAGCCGCCCGGACCAGAGGAAATTCACCGCAAAGACCTGACGATGGAGGATGCCGAGGCGTTGCGTGAAGCACCCTCAATCGCAGGCGTTTCACCGATTCACCGCCTGCTCGCTGGGACGGCTCGGTATCAGGACAAGCAGACTGACACGCCAATCATTTTTGGCGTCACACCTTATTACGAGTTTGTGCACACGCAATACGCCGCCCGCGGTCGTTTCATCAACGACATCGATATGCAGGATCGCTCGAACGTCTGCATTTTGGGAGTGGATGTGGTGCAGGCGCTTTTCCCTTACGAAGATCCTCTGGACAAGGAAGTGCGCATCAACGGAAATCCCTTTCGCGTTGTCGGAGTGATGGAGCCGCTCGGCAGTTTCTTCGGACAATCGCGGGACAACTCGATCTTTGTGCCGATCACCACTTTTGATAAGTACTATCCGGACCTTCCCTTCCCCCAGACTGTCTTCTTCATTATCGTGAGGCCCCAGTCACGAGCTTATGTTAAGTCCAGCATTGATGAGATCACGGACATCCTGCGGCGCCGGCGGCGAGTGGCTCCGAACGAAAAGAACAATTTCGGCATTTCGTCGCAGGACTCGCTATTGGATATTTACAATCAGCTCACCGGGGCTACCGCTCTGGTGCTGACCGCCATCTCGTTTGTTGCGCTCATGATCGGCGGCATCGGCGTCATGAACATCATGCTTGTTTCGGTGACTGAACGCACCAAAGAGATCGGCATACGAAAAGCGGTCGGCGCAACCAAGACCAACATCCTCTCGCAATTTTTGATTGAGGCTGTAGTATTGACCGGAATTGGCGGTCTGACCGGGCTGATCGCGGGCGAAGCTGCGAGCCTGCTCGTCAACAAGTATTCGCCTTTGCCCGCCTACGTGCCGTTGTGGGCAATAGTCGTCGGCGTTGGCCTCTCCGCGGCGGTAGGAATCGTGTTTGGACTCTGGCCCGCGTGGAAAGCAGCACGGCTGGATCCCATTGAAGCCCTTCGCTGGGAGTAGTTGGTCTTACGGTGGCCAGGCCTGCGTTAGTTATCTGAATCACATGGAATTTTCGCTACCTTTAACAACCCTAACTTTTCTTTGCCTGGAAAGTGCCCTAACATTGTCCGGCGTACCAAAACGTTGCCGGACTCACCCGTGAATGGCGGATGAAGTGTTGCAACCCTATGGCCCATGAAACCGTAATAACTCAACTGTGAAATTCGTAGAAACACTTAGACTCGCGCTGGCGGCTATTTGGGCGCACAAACTCCGTTCAGCGTTGACGCTGCTCGGAATGATTATCGGCGTGATGGCCTTTGTCGTAGTGGTCTCGCTGATTCAGGGCTTCAACGTTTACGTGGACGAAAAGATTGCCGGTATCGGCACCAAGTCATTCTCCGTACAACGCTTCAATCCGTTCGAAGATTTCAAAGATACGGACACGATTGCTGCAGCCCAGCGGCGCAACAAAGACCTCACCCTGGACGATTACGATTATCTTTTGCAGCGTTCGACCTTGATTGCC
The DNA here is from genome assembly GCA_038237475.1 of Pyrinomonadales bacterium. Classification (GTDB taxonomy): domain Bacteria; phylum Acidobacteriota; class Blastocatellia; order Pyrinomonadales; family Pyrinomonadaceae; genus JAOAPY01. The sequence continues at coordinate 197,332 of JBBRYS010000001.1, forward strand.
CGGCTGGGTGCCAAAGCGCGAGGCACGAATGCCGAAGTAAAGCGCGAAAGTAATGTGCTTCAGGATGTCTCCGTAGCGGGAGCGACATCCAATACCGCCGATATTGATAATCGAGACATCGCCGAGGGGCGTTTTTTTAGTCAGGCGGAAAATGAGGCCGCGTCAAAGGTCGCTTATCTCGGAGCTGATGTGGCCGGCAAGATCTTTCCGGCGGGGAATCCGATTGGTGGAGAGATAACAATCCGAGGCTTGCCCTACCGCGTCGTCGGGGTTGAAGTGGCCAAGGGCACTGTGTTCGGCATTCCGCAGGACAACTTTATCGTCATTCCACTGAAGACGTATGCCAACAATTTCGGCGGCCTGGTGCGACAGCGTTCTCTCTATTTTGTGGCCACGTCCAAGCGCGACGATCAGTTCGCGGACGCAGTCGACGAGGCCCGTTTCCTGATGCGAGCCCGGCGCAAGCTGGCCTTTAGCGAGAAAGACAACTTTGGCATCGTGACGCCGGATGCCATTACTGGTCTTCGTGATCGAATTTTTGGTTCCATCTTCATTGTGGCCATGCTGGTGCCGGGTATCGCCCTGATTGTCGGCGCTATCGTGATCATGAACATCATGCTGGTCTCGGTCACTGAACGGACCAAAGAAATCGGTATCCGCAAATCGCTGGGTGCCCGCAAGATGGATATTCTGAAACAGTTTCTGGTCGAGGCAGTAACACTCGCGACAATTGGCGGCGCAATCGGAATCATCTTGGCCTGGATCATCGGCCGGATAGTAACGGCAGTTTTCTTCCCCACCTATTTGTCTTTGTTTGCAATTCTGGGAGCGCTGGTGGCCTCAGGCGGAGCAGGCACTCTTTCGGGATTGTTTCCGGCGTGGAAAGCCGCGCGGCTTGATCCGATAGAAGCGCTGCGGGCGGATTGAGCCCGAGTCAAGTCCAAAGCCCTCTTCAACATCATGATCCTACGCAACGACATCTACGAGAATCTGCGGATGGCACTGTCGACTTTGGTGGGCAATAAGCTCCGTTCGTTTCTGACGGTCTTCGGCGTGGTGATTGGCATCATCACAGTGATGTTGATTGCGTCGATTATCAGCGGCATCGATGTCGCGGTAAAAAAGGAAGTCGAATCCTTTGGCACGCGCTCGATCTACATCAGCAAATACAACCCCGGTATTCACATCGGGCGCATGTCCCGCGAGGAGCGCATGCGGAAAGAGCTGACCTTCGAAGACTCACAAGCCCTCTCAGCTCTGCCAACAGTCGAGTTATCGGTTCCCTTCCTCGATATAACCAACAACTTCTTCGGACAAAAACTGCTGGTGTCAGGTGGGGGAAAGACTTCAGCGGGTGTAGCCCTGCAGGGTACCCTCCCTGAGTTCGAGCGCGCCGGCACGCAGGTGGTTACTGAGGGGCGCTTCTTCACTGAGTCCGAAAGCGAGAACCGTCAAAACGTGGCCGTCATCGGTTCAAAGATTGCTGACGATTTCTTTCCCTTTGGTTCACCTGTGGGTCAGGATTTGAAAATTGGAGCGGATGAATTTCGCGTGGTGGGCTTGCTGCAAAAGCGCGAGCAGTTTCTGGTAAGCGGTGGCAGCGACGATCAAAATAATGTTATCTACGTTCCCTTCTCGGTCGCGCGGAAACTGAAGCCCAACGCTGACGGAATTTATATCCTCGCCGTTGCCAAAGCCGGACAAATGGACGAGGGCAAGGATCAGGTACGGGACCTGCTGCGCGTGCGACGCCAGGTGCCATTCGCGGCCCCCGACAATTTTGGGATGGAAACTTCGGAAAGCATCCTCGACAACTTTCGTTCAATCACGTCGGGTCTCGCTATCGCGATGGTAGTCATCTCGTCCGTGGGTTTAATGGTGGGCGGCATCGGCGTGATGAACATCATGCTGGTTTCGGTCACGGAGCGCACTCGCGAGATTGGCGTGCGCAAAGCTATCGGTGCTCGCCGCAGTGACATCATGTGGCAGTTTCTGATCGAGGCCGGCACACTCACCGGTCTCGGTGGTCTGGTGGGCCTGTCAATCGGCTGGTTGTTGACTCTGCTATTGCGCTTTATTCTTCCTTCCTACGTGCCGCTTTGGGCACCGCTCGGTGGGTTCGTCGCCAGCGTTGGCATTGGTCTTATTTTCGGCCTCTGGCCCGCCTGGAAAGCCGCGGGTCTCGACCCAATTGAATCGCTGCGTTACGAATGAGAGCAAGAGTGCCCGAAAAGAAAAAGCCACGCCGGACGCGTGGCTTCTTTCTTTGGTTCAACCTGGCGAGCTTACATCCCCTGACCAAACAGCCCGGCCAGAGCGACCTTGATTACCAAACCCAAAATAAAGATGCCAATAGTTACACTCCAAGCCGAACCGGACGACATCTTTCCCACTTTACGCAGACCAAGTGCCGCCAGGAATAACCCATAGAAAGCAAATAAATCGAAAGCACCCATCAGAGTGTAAAGAATTGGGGCCGCCCTGGCGTCGCTCAGAAATGACAAATTCGCGCGTACCAGCCCGCGTCTGGAAGCACTGACGATGTCATAGTCGTCCGGGGACTTCAGGAAAACCAAAATCACATTGATGACCATGGCCAGCACGATTGGTGGCAGCGACGAGTAGGCCCAAACAGCGAGCGCCTGTTTGAAGCTTATCTGCTTGGCCATCAACATTGAGCCCAGCAAATAGAAAGCAGCGCCGATGACAAAGATGATCGCGAAAACGATCGGCGTGGACGCTAAGGTAATCACTTTCACGATCGGGCTGCCCTGCATTCTGATAGCGGCGTCTTTTTGTTCCGGCGTCATCTGATCGGCGCGTGGTCCATTCTCAATCGATTCGCGCACGACTCGCTCATAGCCGACCTTCTGGAAGAAGGAGAGTTGGAAGGCCATGAAGAAAACAATGCAAATGATAGTGGCGACGAGAAAGCGTGGCCGAACACGCAGACTTTCAAAAACCGCCGAGGGTTCAAAGAAAATGCCCGTGATTGTATCTTTGGTTGACATGGTCGTCGCGGCGCCCGCCGGCTCGCCAGTAGACGGAGGCGGTGGGGGCTGAAATTCACTATTAGGATCGCTCATATTGTCATCCTCCATTTAGAAGAGGACGGGGAGACTACACTCCGTCCATTGTCGAGACATTCGGTACGTAAAAAATCATTATTCCGTGTTCGAGCCATTCCGTCGTAGCAGCATTCTCCAGCGCGGTTATTACGCGGGTCAGTCTCGCGAGGTTTCACTTCGCGCCTAAAGGCTCTTAGCTCGGCTCGTGTTCGGAGTTCCCGCTTCGGCCCAGCCGGGTACGCGAATACAGGCGACGGTATGTCCGGGTGCAACTTCGCGTAACTCTGGATCAATCATCGCGCATTCGTCAACAGCTATCGGGCAACGCGTGCGGAAACGGCAACCGGAGGGCGGGTTGATCGGAGTGGGCACATCGCCCTGAAGAACAATCCGTTCGCGCTTGCGCTGCGGATCGGGGATCGGTATGGCGGAAAGTAATGCCTTCGTGTAAGGATGCAAGGGCTCCCGGTAAAGATCGACTGCCGTCGCCACTTCGACGATTCGGCCCAGGTACATCACCGCCACCCGAGTGGAGATGTGCTCGACCACGGCGAGCCCGTGCGAGATGAAAAGATAAGTCAAACCAAATTCCTGTTGCAGATCCTGAAACAGATTGACGACCTGCGCCTGCACGGAAACATCCAACGCTGAAACCGGTTCATCGGCCACAATCAATTTAGGATTCAGCGCGAGGGTGCGCGCCACGCCAATGCGCTGACGCTGTCCGCCGGAAAATTCGTGACTGTAACGATTGCTGTAATCGGGATCGAGACCCACTTTCGCCAGCAGCGACGCGACTCGTTCGCGCCGTTCGCTTTTGTTCCCGATCTTATGGATGACCAGCGGTTCAGCGATGATGTCGCCGACTTTCATCCGCGGGTTTAGCGAGGCATACGGATCCTGAAACACAATCTGCATTTCGCGACGGAGCTCGCGTAATTCGCTTCTGCCCATGGCCACCACATCGCGCCCTGCAAAGACAATTTCGCCGCGCGTCGGCTCAAGCAACCGCAGGAGGCAGCGGCCAACTGTCGATTTCCCGCAGCCTGACTCGCCGACCAGGCCGAGCGTCTCACCACGAAAAATATCGAATGACACGCCATCGACTGCGCGCACCACATCATCACTGTTCTCAACCGGAAAGTGTTTGACGAGGCCTTTGACCTCAATAAGTTGTTCGTGATTATTAGTGGTCATGTTACGGGCGCATCCAGGAGAACATCCGCAGATTACACAGATTGCGCAAATTAGTTTATGGCTGCTCTGGTGGCGTCCTGTGTTCTAACTCTCCAATTAGTCTGGGTAATCGGCGTAATCTGCGGATAGTTCTCGTTCCCTTGTAAGCTCTGATGGTCCAGGCGCCTTCCCATCGAAAAGAACACAACGGACGTGGACGTCGTTACCCAGGTCATAAAGTGGAATCTCACCTTCGGTACAACGGGGCAGTCGATAGGGACAGCGCGGCGCAAAGTGACAACCCGGCGGCAGGTTGGTCGGCCTTGGCACTGTGCCTTCGATGGTTGCCAGGCGATCTTTGCGCGCGGCATCGGTGGCTGTCAGCTTGGGCACTGAGCGCAGCAGTCCCTCTGTATAAGGATGCCTCGGACGCGCGAACAGCTCTTCCACCGGAGACTCTTCCACAATTTTTCCGGTGTACATCACGGCGACGCGATCGGCGACCTCGGCCACTACCCCAAGGTCATGGGTGATCAATAGCACTGCCAATTCGCGGGTCCGGCGCAGCCCGTCCAGCAACTCGAGTATCTGCGCCTGAATAGTAACGTCGAGCGCAGTTGTCGGCTCGTCGGCGATCAGGAGACGTGGATCGCAGGCCAGCGCCATGGCGATCATGACGCGTTGACGCATGCCACCAGACAACTGGTGCGGGTAGTCGTCAACACGACGCCCGGGATCGGGAATCGAGACTTCCTGCATAGCAGCAATCGCCGCTTCATGTGCATCTTTGCGCGAGAGCTTGCGATGCAGGCGCAGGGCCTCGGCGATTTGCTCACCCACCGTGAAGACCGGATTCAACGAGGTCATGGGATCCTGGAAAATCATGGCGATGTCGTCGCCGCGGATGGCCCGCATCTCGCTCTCGGACAACGCGAGCAGGTTCCGGTCGTCGAATGTGATCTCGCCCGCGACGATCCTGCCCGGAGGCGCGATCAAACGCATGATCGAAAGTGCTGTAATCGACTTTCCGCACCCCGACTCACCCACCAGTCCGAGCAACTCGCCGCGGTCCAGGTAAAAGCTCACGTCATTAACCGCGCGCACGAGGCCGCTCCGCGTGGGAAATTCGGTTCGTAGGTTTTTTACTTCGAGCAGGTGCGACATCAGTTCCTGGTGAGATTAGAGCTTCAACTTATCCATTTCAGCTTTTTCGTAATCGCCGTCTTCGGCCGGGTAGCGTAGTTCCTTCTTGATTGTGCCGCTCGCTTTCGCCATGGACCAGATGATGCTTTCACCGGCGGGTAGAATTTTTGGCTGAGCCGCAAAAACCGGATCCGTGAAAGCTTCTTTGGCGTCGATTAACTGCCAGCCTTTGCTTTTGAACATCTCCATCAGGTCGCCGAGAAAGAGCCCATTCAAAAGATTGAAGTGCGTCAGGACTGTATGCTTGACGCTGCGGCCAGTCACTTTGCGTCCCAGATCGTCGTAGTAGCGGGCGCGGGCCCACATGTGATTGAGATAGAAATCGCGATATGGTTTCAAATCCGCCTGGGGATCCTTAGCCAACTTCAAACGCAATCGCTCATCGACAATCCAATCAGAGCTATCGATAGTGACATGCCCATTGCGATAGCCATGTTCTTTCAGGAAGGCCCTGAAGCCATCGCGCTTGGCGGCAGTGTCTCCTTCCTTCAGCATGGGAAAGCGAAACAGCTTGTGAAAGCGCGAAAAATCCTTCAGCACAGCTTCGGCCCGCAACAGGTCGTCACCAAACTCAGCGGTGGTGGTACGCGAATCGTTGAAGTTTCGATGAGAGTACGTGTGGTTGCAGATCAAATGACCCGCATCGTCCCACCGCTTGAGCAGTTCGCGCCCGGTCTCGCTGTCTGCATTTCTGCCCACTACGAACAATGCGGCCTTGACCGAATGCGCACGCAAGGCTCCGAGAATTTCCTGGTTGCGCTCGCCGGCGCTGAGCTTAATTGCATTGGTCCAGGTAAAGTCATCCATCGTAATGGCGACCTGCGAGGGCGGCGTCGCCTTAGCGAACCCGAGGCGGCCCACACCCAACGCAATCGCCGAAGCCGCGATCGCTTTTGAGAAGGTTCTGCGATTCATAATTTTCCCTCCATGACGGCTGATGCCTGTTCTAACGAACCACACTGGAAGTCCATTCGGCCGATCTCTTCAAATCAAACGGTCGCACTTTCGCGGTATTCGCCCCACACGCCTCGCAGACGATTACCAATCTCACCAACTGTTACGTAAGCCTCAACACAAGAAAGAATTCGCGGCAGGAGATTTTCGGTGCCGCGCGCAGCTTCTTCCAGGCCGGCGAGCGCAGCATCAGCCGCAATCGCATCGCGCTGCCGGCGCACCGCGCGGAGACGTTCGATCTGTTCCTGCTCGCTTGCGGGATCGACGCGCAAAGTCTGAATCGGAGACTCCTCAACCGCACGAAAGTCATTTACGCCAACCACCACGGCCTCATGAGTCTCGATGGCTCGTTGATAGCGATAGGCGGCTTCCTGTATCTCGCGCTGAACGTAGCCTGTTTCAATCGCGCGCAGCATCCCACCCATTGCATCGATTTTTTCGATGTAGGCGGCGGCCCGGCTCTCGACTTCATTAGTCAGCGATTCAATGGCATACGAACCGGCAAGCGGATCCGCCGTGTCGGCCACGCCCGATTCGTGCGCTATCACCTGCTGGGTCCGCAGTGCCAAACGCGCAGCCTGCTCTGTCGGGAGACCCAGCGCTTCGTCCATTGCATTCGTATGTAACGACTGCGTGCCGCCGAGTACGGCAGCCAGCGCCTGGATTGTGGTGCGCACAACATTGACTTCCGGCTGCTGCGCGGTCAATGAAGAACCGGCGGTCTGAGTGTGAAATCTCAGCGCTAAAGAACGTGGATCGCGCGCGTTGAAACGCTCACTCATGATCCTGGCCCAGAGGCGGCGCGCGGCGCGGTACTTCGCAATCTCTTCCAGCAAATTATTGTGGGCATTAAAAAAGAATGAGAGGCGCGGCGCAAAGTCATCCACTTTCAAACCCGTGCTAGTCGCTGCTTCTACATAGGCGATGGCATCGGCGAGGGTAAAGGCCAGTTCCTGTACGGCGGTGGAGCCCGCCTCGCGAATGTGATAGCCACTGATTGAGATCGTGTTCCAGTTCGGGACCTCCTGCGCGCAAAAGGCAAACAGATCAGTCACCAGTCGCAGTGAAGGCGCCGGCGGATAGATGTAGGTCCCGCGAGCTATGTACTCTTTGAGAATGTCGTTCTGAACCGTCCCTTGCAGTTTATGAAGCGGGATGCTCTGTTTTTTTGCTACTGCAAGGTAGAGGCAAAGCAGGGTCGACGCCGTCGCGTTGATGGTCATGGAAGTCGACACAGTGTCGAGCGGTATTCCCTCGAACAATCGCTGCATGTCATCGAGAGAATCGATAGCCACACCGACCTTGCCCACTTCACCCACTGCTAGTGGATCATCTGAGTCAAGCCCAATCTGAGTGGGCAAATCGAAAGCCACAGACAGCCCTGAAGTCCCCTGGGCCAACAGATACTTGTAGCGCGCATTCGATTCCGCCGCCGTTGCATAGCCAGCATACTGCCGCATGGTCCAAAGGCGGCCGCGATACATATTTGGATAGATGCCGCGGGTGTAGGGAAACTCGCCCGGCGCTCCCAGGTCGCGCTCGTAATCAAGCGGTTCTGCAATGGCCGGGTCATACACCGGCGGCATTTCGATTCCAGAAGTGGTTTCGAATCGTGCGCGCTGTTCCTTAATCGATTTGGATGCCATGATCGGGAGTCTTTACGTTATGTGGAAATCCACTCTCGAGCTGAAGTGTCGAAGCCTAACATAGCGATGTTAAGCTCGCAATTTCGCGCCCAGGCTCCTCACTCATTACGGCAATCAAGCCGTCAGGAAGGAAGACCAATAAAACGACCACTATAAGCTGCCAGTGGGCCTGGTAGCGAAATGCCGCACGCTTATGCGACAGTACGTCCGATGAACAGCGTCATAGTAAATAAACGCGGCGCCGATCGCGTGCGCCGTGGACACCTCTGGATCTATCGCAGCGACATTGTCGACAACGGCGGCTGCGCGGGCGGCTCGGTAGTCAGCGTCAGTGATCCACGCGGAAACTTTATCGGCCAGGCCCTCTTCAGCGATCTCTCAGAGATCACCCTGCGTCTATTGACTCAAGCGGACGAGACAATTGATCGTGAATGGTGGCGCTTAAAGATTCGCGCAGCCGCAGCGCGCCGCGCCACCATCGCCCGCGACACCAATTCGTATCGCCTGGTTTATTCGGAGGGGGATCTTCTCTCTTCTCTAATCATCGATGTCTATGATGACGTACTGGTGTTACAGACCCTCTCGCAGGGAACCGAAGCCGTTAAAACGATGCTGGTCGAAATTTTGAAAGAGGAGTTCAACCCACGAGCGATCGTGGAACGCAACGACCTGCGTGTGCGTCAACTCGAGGGACTGGAAATGAGTGCCGGGCTGCTCGCCGGCGACTGCCCCGAGGAATTGGAAATTAATCAGCACGGTGTGCGCTACGTAGTCTCGCCGCTCTCAGGCCAAAAGACCGGCTCTTTTTTGGATCAGCGTGAGAATCGGCTGGCAGCCCGGGCTGTCGCGCACGGACGGGCTCTCGACTGCTTTACGTTTACAGGTGCGTTCGCCCTCAACCTCGCACCGGTCTGCGCGAGCGTCCTTGGCATCGACATCTCTGCGGAGGCCGTGGCCGGAGCGCGCTGCAATGCAGAACTGAATCAGGCCACGAATGTCGAGTTCCGCGAGGCAAATGTCTTTGACTTGCTGCGCGAACTCGAGAGCAATGGTGAGCGCTTCGATACCATTGTTTTGGATCCGCCGGCATTCGCGAAGAATCGCTCGAGCATCAAGGCGGCGGCACGCGGCTACAACGAAATCAACCTGCGCGCGATTAAATTGCTGAACCCGGGCGGCGTTTTAATTACCTGCACGTGTTCTTATCACATGTCTGAAGAGTTGTTTCTGGAAATTATCGCGGCCGCAGCCAACGATGCGCGACGCAAATTGCAGTTGGTGGAAAAAAGAATTCAAGCGACCGATCACCCGGTGCTGTTCGGAATGCCAGAGACCTACTATCTGAAGTGCGTGATTGCTCGCGTCGTAGATTAGAGAGGTCGGCTCACTTTAGGCTAGCGGCAATCACAAAAAGCCTGTCAGTAGAAATCGTCCGGCAGTTTTCAACCCTGCGAGGCAGAGTTGCGAACACTTTCGGCCAGGCGTCTGGCATCAGGCACAGCCTCGATGGCACGCACTACCTGCGGGTCGTTATCCAGTAAAACTCGCGCGCCATCGTCGGCCCCAAAAGCGGCGGTAATCAACTGTTCCCGCAGACGCAACTTGACGAAATCAAGCTCAGCTTCGATCTGAGGCAGAGTCAGTCCAGCGTTCGCATCCGTTTTCACGAAGTTACGGAAAGCCTCCAGCACCTGATCTGTGACTGGATAGTCCGTCGCCCTGGGACTGCGCCCGTATTGAACCTTATCGACTTTGTATGACTCCAGGCCGGGAATTGTCCCCGCAGTTAATACGCGTGCAAAGTAAAACGCCTCGTCAATGATGCGATTGCGGACCATGCTTCCGGGGGGTAGACGACTTTCAATGTCCGGGGTTATGCCGCCACCCCCATAAAAAACGCGCCCGTTTGCGGTTTTGACGGCGGGGCCAGCGGGCAGATGCGGAGGTGGCGAAGCCTGTGAAAGTGCCGTTTGATTATTCTTTGGGGAACCCGAGGGAACTGGGTCGGGGTCGGCATCATGCCGGACGTAATAGTCGTAAAAAGATCCGTTTGAATAATCCCTTTGCAGCGAGCGGCCGTAGGGCGTGTAGTAGCGGGCGGTCGTAAGCGTCAAGCCATTGTTACCCGGCAGCGGAAAAATACGCTGGACCAAGCCCTTGCCGAAACTGGTCTCGCCGACAATTAAGCCCCGTCCCTGATCCTGAATTGCGCCCGCTACGATCTCAGATGCCGAAGCCGTATTGCGATTGATTAAAACCACGAGGGGTACGTCTTCGGGATCGGAGCCCTTTGACTTGTAGACGATCGGTTCGCTGTATTCAGTTCTGCCTTTGACCGAGACTATTACCTGACCGCGTGGGAGAAACTCACTCGATACGTCGATGGCCTGTTCCAGTAAGCCGCCGGGATTACCGCGCAGGTCCAGCACCAGTTGTCTCATGCCCTCGCTTTTCAACTTCACCAGGCTTTCGCGCAACTCATCGTCACTGGTGCGTTGAAAGCCACCCGTCAAGCCGATATAGCCCGTGCCCGGACGAACCATGTAGGCATTGCGAATCGTAGGCAGAGCGACTGCGTCGCGGACAATCGTAAAATAGAGCGGCGACTCGGAGCCGGCCCGCTCGACTTTGATGTTAACTGCCTCGCCCCGGGCTCCTCGCACATTCTTGGAAACCTGCTGGCTGTCCCAGTTCCGGGCGTCCTTGCCATCCACCTCTACAATCCGATCGCCGTAGCGTAAACCGGCGCGGGAAGCCGGAGTATCAGGCACAGTCGACTGAATATAGACCCCATCGCGATGCTGATTGATGGTGACGCCGATGCCGTAGAAACGTGAATCCTGGTCTTCCTTCAGCTTGCGAAACTCGTTATAGGTGAAATAAGACGAATGCGGATCGAGCGTGGCGAGCATCCCCTGAATGGCGGCCTGCGTGGCCTTCTCGTAATCGATATCACCTGCATAGTTCGCCGATACCGTGTCGATGGCTTCGTTGTAGTCGTCCTCGATATCATCTGCGACCGTATAGAGAGGTACTCCGGAAGAAGATTTTGCGCGCCGCACATGTTTAGAGGCGCCACCGGCCAGGGTAGCCAACAAAACAATCGAGCCCGCGACGATAAGGAAGTTTCTAGTCATTTCTTGGAAGCCAAAGCTCGCCAGCCGCTGCGTGTGTTCGATGCAAATCCGACCTTATGCGCCCGCCATTCGGAGTGAAATATAACATAAGCAGACGAGCTTACCCGAAAGGTGTCGCGGCTGCTTCATATGCTATAGTGCGTTGATGATGCCCGCGCTCTCGATTATTGTGCCCGCATACAATGAAGTGGCGCGACTGGTGCAAAGCCTGGCTATCATTCTCGACTACCTTAACAAGACATTCCCGCATGCCGAGCTGATCGTGGTTGACGACGGATCTTCCGATGAGACCGCTGCCCTGGCAGAGCGGGCGATCGAAAACCCTGGCAGCGTCCAGGCGCGAGTACTAACTTACAAACCAAATCGCGGTAAGGGTTATGCGGTCCGCTGTGGTCTGCTGGCCAGCCAGGCGCCGGTGGCAATCTTTTCAGATGCCGACGTTTCATCGCCGATCACGGAAGCACCCAAACTGATCGATCCCATCGAGCAGGGGGACTACGACGTCACTTTTGGTTCCCGGGCCCTGGATCGCCGGCTGATCGGCGAGCACCAGCCGTGGCGGCGCGAGCAGGGCGGACGTGTTTTTAATCTGATCGTCCGGCTCGCAACCGGTCTGCCTTTCTGGGATACACAGTGTGGATTCAAGGCTTTTCGCATGAGCGCCTGCCGTCCAATTATTGAGGCGATGACGATTGACCGATTTGGCTTCGACGTGGAGTTGCTTTACGTAGCGCAATTGGCAGGTTTAAGACTAAAGGAAATTCCGGTGCGTTGGGATCACAAGGTTGGGGCGCTTGATGCCTCTGGCAATTATGCGCGCGACAGTCTGCGGATGGTGGGTGAAGTGAGGGTCATTCGCCGGCAAGTCGAGCAGGGCATCTACACTGAAGCCATCAGCGCCGCGCGCACCATGTCGCTGGTCGAACAGATGCAGGCGTTGCATGTAAGTGGCGTGCCGGGCTCAACTCGTTAAAAAGCCCGACGCGATAGTCCGGGTTGACGAGCCTATCAAGTAAACCATAGCATCAAATTCATGACTGCCCGACTAAACGTAAACATTGATCACGTCGCCACCGTTCGCCAGGCGCGGCGCGCACCTGAACCGAGCGTTGTAGCCGCCGCGATGGTCTGCGAGTTGGCCGGCGCTGACGGTATCACCGTGCACTTGCGCGGTGACCGGCGCCACATCCAGGACAAAGATGTGCGTCTGCTGCGCGACAGTGTCAGCACCTATCTCAATCTGGAAATGGCCGCCACCGAAGAAATGTTGAAGGTCGCGCTTGAAACGCAGCCCAATGCGGTTACTCTGGTCGCTGAAAATCCCAATGAGATCACCACCGAGGGCGGCCTGGATGTGAAAGCCAACCTCTCAATCGTGCGAGCTACTGTCAATCGCCTGCGCGAAGGCGGAATTCTCACCAGTCTTTTCATCGATCCGGAAGTGAACCAGATCGAATCGGCCCATGAAGTCAATGCTCAGCAGGTGGAACTCTGCACCTCGGCTTACGCACTCGCCACGTTGGGGGCAACCGGCGTGCACGGTGAAGGTTCGCTCAGGGCCAAGCATGAGCTCAGACGACTAAGAGAGGCAGCCAGACTGGCCTCACAGTATGGATTGCATGTGGCAGCCGGTCATGGACTGACCTATCGGAACGTGGGACATGTCGCAGAGATTGGCGAGATCACCGAATTCAATATCGGACACAATATTGTGGCGCGCGCTGTTTTTGTAGGGTTGGAAAAGGCAGTGGTGGAAATGCTGGCTGCCATCCGCGCGTAAGCGAAAGCAGTGCGGTGAGCGAGGTCACAGATTAGCTCAATGGCGCGGAGCGCCGGCAGCGAGTTGCAGGCGGACTATCGAGCGCTCGAGCTTGATGCGCGCTTTTTCAAAATCTTCTTCCAGACCCGTCCACCCACTCAAGCTCTTTTCGACGCGATCGCGGGCCAGCCGGGCTCGCGCCGCATCAATTTCTTCAGGCCGCTCGGCTATATCCGCCAACACTGAGACTCTTCCGTCATTGACTTCAACGAAGCCGCCCGACACGTGTAGCTGTTGCGTCTGACCCTCTTTGACGTAGGCCAGCACGCCGGTCTGTAAACGCGAAATCAACGGCGTATGGCCGGGCAGTATGCCCAACTCGCCACCGTACCCGGGCACGGTGACCATATCAACAGCTTCCGCGAGCACACGGCGTTCAGGTGTGACGACTTCGAGTTGCAATTGTTCAGGCATAAGTTAGTAGCGCAGACTTCAGTTCTTGTGATGGTCCCGGCCTGGCTGCGGCTTTGGTTACTCCGCTGCAATCTGTTTGCCGCGCTCGATCGCTTCTTCGATCGTGCCGACCATGTAGAAGGCCTGTTCCGGCAGATCGTCATGCTTGCCTTCGACAATCTCGTTGAAGCCCTTGATCGTGTCTTCGAGCTTGACGTACTTGCCGGCGCGGCCGGTGAACTGTTCGGCCACGTGAAAGGGCTGTGAAAAGAAGCGCTGAATTTTTCGCGCACGGGAGACGCTTAACTTGTCGTCGTCCGACAATTCGTCAATACCAAGAATCGCGATGATGTCCTGCAGGTCCTTGTAGCGCTGCAGAATTCGCTTCACTTCCTGCGCAGTGCGATAGTGTTCCTCGCCGATGATGCGTGGATCCAGAATGCGCGATGACGACTGAAGCGGATCGACCGCCGGATAGATTCCCAACTCCACAATCTGTCGCGAAAGCGCAGTCACTGCGTCGAGGTGAGCAAACGTGGTGGCCGGCGCCGGATCCGTATAATCGTCCGCCGGCACGTAGACCGCCTGAATCGAAGTGATCGATCCAGTTTTAGTTGAGGTGATGCGTTCCTGCATCTCTCCCATCTCGGTAGCGAGGTTGGGCTGATAGCCCACCGCTGAAGGCATACGACCGAGCAATGCCGACACTTCCGAACCCGCCTGTGTGAACCGGAAAATATTGTCGATAAAGAGCAGCACATCCAATCCCTGGTCGCGGAAATATTCCGCCACGGTGAGACCCGAAAGAGCAACTCGTAGCCGAGCTCCCGGGGGCTCAGTCATCTGCCCGTAAATCAGGGCGACCTTCGACTGGCCGATAGTCTTCATATCGACTTTAGTCAGATCGAATTCACCGGTCTCTTTCAGATGCTTGTTGAAAGTCTCGCCAAATTGGATCACTTCCGACTCGACCATTTCGCGCAGCAGGTCGTTTCCTTCGCGCGTACGTTCGCCGACGCCGGCGAACACCGAGAAGCCTGAGCGGGCCTTCGCGATGTTGTTAATCAACTCCATCACGATAACCGTTTTGCCCACGCCCGCGCCGCCGAACAAACCAATCTTGCCGCCGCGCACAAACGGTTGAATCAGGTCAATGACCTTGATACCCGTCTCGAACATTTCCAACTCAGTTGATTGTTCGTCAAAAGCCGGCGCGTGCCGGTGGATGGGGTAGCGCTGAGTGTGCTGAACCTCGCCGAGGTTGTCGACCGGCTGTCCGATAACGTTAAGGATGCGCCCGAGAGTTCCCTCGCCGACCGGCACTGTGATCGGTCCGCCGGTGTCGATGGCTTTCATGCCTCGCACCATGCCGTCAGTGGGCAACATCGAAACCGCGCGCACGCGACCTTCACCCAGGTGCTGCTGCACTTCGGCGATCACATTGATCGGGGCAGGAACGTCGAATCCTTCTGAAACAATATTCAGGGCTTCATAAATTGGCGGCAGGTAGTTATCGAATTCAACGTCAACAACTGGTCCAATTATCTGGACCACCCGGCCGACCTGGCCGGCGGCGTTCGTTCCATTAGGCGTAGCCATACTCTTGTTAATACTCCTCTATCAGCCTGTTAGCGAAAAACCGGAAGGTTTGAAAGCCAGACAAGATAACATAGCACCGAAAATACGCAAAGCGAGCCGTAACAGGCGTTCAGAGTACCGACTTTAGTCGGGTTTTTATTAGTGGATTTTTTTAGTCGGGTTTTTTCCCACCAAAAAGCTCAGTCCGGGTCGATCCGGATCTTCATGCGCTGGAGTATCTGTAGATCTTCATCGGTGAGGCTGAGCGCGGCTCCATCTTCGCCGGTCTTCTCCTCGCTCGAATTGGGGCGGAGGCCGATCTCCAGACGCAGGGTGAGTTCCATGTCGTAGCCGGCTTCTCTGAGGCGATCAATGGCCTCGGCAACTTTAGAAGAATTCTCGACCGATTCATTAATCGCCGTGCCGATCTCCTGCACTATCTCTTTCGCTCGATCGTCGATTTCCAATGCGCGCCGCCTTCTGTTTAATTTCCAAAATGAACTTCCGGAAAAAGTATTCAGCCATGCTACGCGAGCCTCTGCAAACAGGTCAACAAACCGCGCCCTCTGGCATTTACTCGGTTTGGAGTTCGACCTCTTCAAGCTTGTCGTTTCCGCTGAACGAACTCGTAGTTTGTAGTTTAGAGCCCGACATGGTTGGGCTCCTCGTTGTTATCGACGAACTGCTTCCCGAGCCGCGAACCCGCTCGCCACTCACAAGCCGGACGAAAGCCTTTTATTTTTGACGCTCCATAGCGTAAGCTTGGCGAGAGTAAAAGGCAGCCATGTACAAGAGAATTGGAATCGTAACCGGGGGCGGTGATGCCCCGGGTCTTAATGCTGTTATTCGTGCCGTGGTGAAAACCGCTGTGTGCGAACACGGCATGCAGGTAATAGGGATCGAAGACGGCTTTGAGGGTCTGCTGGGGGAAACGCGGACGCGCGATCTGACTTTTGCAGATGTGCGCGGGCTGTTGCCACGCGGTGGCACGATCCTCGGCACTCGGAACCGGGGAAAGTTTTCGACTCCTGAGGGCGCTGACAAGTCCTCGCTCGACGCCGTTTACAAAGAGGCGATTGCCAATCTGGAGAAACTCGGCATAGAAGGCCTGGTGGTTGTCGGTGGCGAAGGCACGCTCGGGCTCGCGGCCCAGTTCGATCGTCTCGGCTTACCCGTCCTTGGTGTTCCCAAGACGATCGATAACGATCTCGCGTGTACGGAACTAACGTTTGGTTTCGCTACCGCCTTGGACATCGCCACCGAGGCCCTCGATCGCCTGCATACAACGGCTGAGTCACATGACCGGGTGATGATTCTCGAGGTCATGGGACGTCATACCGGTTGGATTGCGCTGCATTCCGGAATCGCCGGTGGAGCTGATGTGATCCTGATTCCGGAGATTGGGTTTTCGATGGAGTCTGTGGCAGACAAGGTCAGGGCTCGCGAAGAGGCGGGTTCGAACTTCAGCATCATCGTGGTTGCAGAAGGGGCCATCGAAGTCGGTCACGAGCAGATCTATCAGGACGATGGCGGAACAGATCGGGCGGCGCGCCTGGGCGGAATCGGTATATATTGCAGGCTGAAGCTGGAGGCTTTGACCGGCAAAGAGACTCGCTGTGTGGTGCTTGGTCATCTGCAAAGAGGCGGCAGGCCCAACGCCTTCGACCGCGTCCTGGCAACTAACTTCGGGGCTTGCGCAGTCCGGGCTTTTGCCAGAGGAGAGCGTGGCGTAATGGTTGCCTTGCAAGCAGCCGACGTGGTCACTGTGCCGATTTCCCTCGCAATCGCGAATACGAAGATCGTTCCACCTGACGGACAATTGGTCCACACGGCCAGGGACACTGGTATTTCATTCGGTTCCCCGGCCGAAGCCAAATGTCACCGAGCGGATGAACCGATTGACCCTTTAACAGCGATTCAATGCAAGCGCTGAATAACGACTGAAAGAAAGCAAGAGGAATACAGAATTGTCTGAGGATATAAGAAAACGGTTAACTGCGGACCTGGATGAACTGGAAAGCGAACTGCGCATCCACCTGCCCAAGGAAATTAAGCGGGCGTTGGAATTTGGAGACTTGCGGGAAAACTCTGAATACCATGCCGCCCTGGATCGCCAGAACATGGTCAAGGCGCGCATCCGGGAATTGCGGCAAAGACTCAGCGAGGTAAGCTCAATCGATCTTTCTCGCATTCCGGAAGGCAAAGCGGCGTACGGTTCGACTCTGGTTCTCTACGACGCTGAAAAGAAGGAAGAAGTCACCTACAGGCTGGTGACTTCAGAAGAGAGCAATCCCACCGAGGGGTTCATCTCGACTACTTCCCCTATCGGTAAGAGCTTGATGGGCAAAGAAGAAGGTGATGAAGTTGTAGTGCGCACCCCGGCGGGCGCGCGTAATTTTGAAATCAGGCGCCTGACTACTTTGCACGATGAGCAGCCCAAGACCCCCCTTGCGACCTAGCGATGGCAAAGCTCTATTATTGTTGAATTAGGGTTATTCTTGAACGAAAAAGGCAAAAGGCAGACGGGGGATACGCTGCCTGGCATCACACTCAAACTTATCCGAGGTAACGCAAACTAACAGCTTGCGTTACCTCAACATTTGGGCATAATGCGCTGAGAGGAAAAGCGAATGTTTGGGGCGAGATTCATCGGACGGAACGCTCAACGGATCATCGACGCGATGGTGCGGTGGCTGGCCTATGGTCACATCAACCCCAACATCCTGACTGTTATCGGCGTCGCTTTAAATGTTGGCTGCGGCTTGCTATTCGGCCTTGGCTATTTTTTCTGGGCCGGGATAGCACTGGTGGTGGCCAACCTGTTCGACATGCTGGACGGTCAGGTGGCCCGTTTATCAGGCAGGGTCACACGATTCGGTGGGTTTTTGGATTCGTCACTTGATCGACTCTCAGACATGGTTGTTTTCGTGGGTCTGATGGTCTTTTATGCCCGGGATACTCAGTTTCACTCGACCCTGAACGTTTTTCTTGCGGGAGCAGGACTAATGGGGTCAGTTATGGTAAGCTACGCCAGCGCACGCGCGGAAAGCCTAATCCCCAAATGTGATGTCGGATTTTTGAAGCGGCCCGAACGCGTGGTTCTTTTTATCATTGGTGCCCTTTCTACCCACCCGGGTTCGACTAATTTTTTCGCCAATCGAATGCCCGCAGTTTTGTGGGTCCTGGCGGTAGGTTCCTATTGGACCTTTGCGCATCGCATGTATCACACCTGGCGAGAGCTGAATAAACTGGAAACAACGCCGCCGGACGGATCCGTCGAAGCGACCTACACGAAATCTGAAGGCTCGGCTGAAATACGCGCCGAGAGAAGACTGGCCCACAAAACGGGTTAGCAATTCGCTATCAATTCCACTTGGGATGTGACCGTAGTCTCCCAGAGTTAGAGGTAAACATACGTGACAATCTGTCCTTGCTGTGGCTTCAGGTTCGAAGGCGACCTGCGTAATGGCTGCGAGGGATGCGGTGCTCGCTCAGTCGGCGAACCGCTTCCAAAACCGGAGCGGGAACTTCCTGCTTATGGCCGTTCATTACTCTTGACCGTCGCTGGAATCGTGATGGTGGTTGGATTCCTGGCTGAAACCGTGGCTTCGCTCTTCAAGAACGCCCCGCTCTCGCTGGGTTTCTCGGATTGGATTGCCGCCGGAGAGACCGCCGCCTGGCAATTGAAATGGGTGGTTATTCCGGTTACCGCTCTGGTCTTATTGGGCGGCCGGCGCATTCATAATTCGATGACTCAGGATCCGGCTCGCTTTGTCGGTCTCGGGATTGCGCGGCGCTCGCTGCTGGCTTCGGCATTAGTCAGCGTGGTGATGGTAACTTTGATCGGAGTGACCGTTCCTGCGCGCCTGCGGCAAAGGAGAATGAGGATCGAAGCTGGAGTCAACGCTCGCGCCTACACCTTGATCCGCGCGCAACTTGAGTACCGCAACCTCCACGGAACCATCGCGACCGATCTGGTTAAGGACCTTTCGGAATTGCCTGATCATGATGGCTCTATCGCAGCTGCCCTCGTCGACGTCGATCCAGCCGGATACCAACCGCGGGCAGACATTGCGGTTCTGCCTAAGGGTAACGGTCGGGCACTCCCAGGCGGCGCATTAAAGAATGCATCTATCAGCACCGTAGAGGCGCCCGCAGGGGGGCTCTCGTTTACAAATTATGAACTGCGCCTGGCTGGGGAAGACAAGTTGATGAACACTGCCGACGACCTGATTATTCGTGACGGCATCGTTTTGAAAGCTTCCGAAGTGAAGGACGCCCTCCCGGTCAGAACGCCGACACGTGCCGGCAAACGATAAGCAGATTTAAATGGGTTTCTGGGATCGCTTCCGACGCAGGAAGGATGACGAGCCATCGCGGATCGCGCGTCTGCTGCTCAAGGGACGCATCGTCGAAGGCCGAGTTGTAGATGTGCAGGAAGACGGCGCTGGCAACATCACCCAGGTCTTTTACAGCTATAACATTTCGGGCGTTGACTACGAATCCTCCCAGTCACTCAATCCGGAACAGCAACGCCTCAGGGCCCGCTACATTCCCGGCGCCCGAATAACTATTCGCTACGATCCGCGCCAGCCCCCCAATTCAATTGTTGTATAAGACTCTTTTAGTCTTTGTATTTGTTCTTTGATCTTTGTCCTTGGTGCTTTGATTCCTGCCCCGGCGTGAATTGGACGAACCAAAGATCGTTTTTCTGCAGAAGACAAAGCACAAAGTTCAAAGCACAAAGCCATTTTCCCAGGATGTTCACCAAAATATTAATTGCCAATCGAGGAGAGATTGCAGTCCGCGTCACACGCGCCTGTCGCGATATGTGTATTTCTCCGGTGGCAGTTTTTTCGGAAGCGGACGCTGATGCTTTGCACGTGCGTCTGGCTGACGAAGCAATTTGTATTGGCCCTGCCTCCTCCAGCGAAAGTTATCTCAACATTGACGCCGTCGTCTCAGCGGCCCTTAAAACCGGGGCCCAGGCTATTCATCCTGGCTATGGTTTCCTGGCTGAGAACGCAGAATTTGCGCTCGCGGTCTCCGCAGCCCAGCTGACATTTATCGGGCCTACGCCCGACGTCATGCAGTCGATGGGATCAAAGACCAGCGCTCGTCGCGCGGCAGTAACGGCCGGGGTCCCGATCGTTCCAGGTACCGTTGAACCGCTCAGGTCTTTCGCTGAGGTCCGGGAAGTTGCCACCCGCTTCGGCTATCCGGTGATGCTGAAGGCGTCAGCCGGCGGCGGCGGAAAGGGCATGCGTCTGGTCAATTCTGCTGCCGAATTGAAATCAGCTTTTGAGACAGCCCAATCTGAAGCCGGGGCAGCTTTTGGAAATTCGGAGTTGTATCTGGAAAAGGCGGTGGAGCGTCCGCGCCACATCGAGATCCAGATCTTTGCGGATACTCACGGTAACGTCGTACACCTGGGCGAGCGTGAGTGTTCCATTCAGCGCCGTCATCAAAAGGTCATCGAAGAATGCCCTTCGCCGATCGACGATCCGAGTCTGCGCACTCGCATGGGTGAGGCTGCCGTCAAGCTCGCCCGGGCAGTAGGTTATGTCGGTGCCGGCACAGTGGAATTCCTGGTGGCTGATGCCACGCGTGAATTCTACTTTCTGGAGATGAACACACGCCTGCAGGTCGAGCATCCGGTCACCGAACTGGTCACCGGCATCGATCTTGTGCGCGAGCAAATTATGGTGGCCAGTGGTGCGCCGCTCTCCTTCACCCAGGCAGACGTCAGCTGGTCCGGACATGCCATTGAGTGTCGCGTCTATGCCGAGGACCCGGATAATAATTTCTTTCCGAGCCCGGGCACAATTACTTTGCTGCAATCGCCGGCTGGCCCGGGAATTCGCGACGACGCTGGTGTCAGATCCGGGTCTGAGGTTTCGATTCACTATGACCCGATGATCTCGAAGCTCGCCGCCTGGGGTCGCGATCGCTCCGAAGCCATTGATCGGCTGAGACGGGCGCTCGACGAGTATCAGATCGACGGCATTCAGACGACGCTTCCCTTCTTTCGCCGCATTGTAAGAGATGAAGAATTTATTGCGGGCCAACTCGACACCGCCTTCATTTCCCGCTTCTGGGAACGTGAGGGGCATCAACTCGCGCCTGACTTAACCAACCAAATCTCTCCCGACGAAACCACTAAGGCGGACATCGCGTTAATCGTTGCAGCGCTCCACTATTCTGCGCGCAGGAAAAACGACTCCTTTGAAACCGCCGCAACGCCCGAAGCCGCCAACCGCTGGCGTCTGAGCGGCAGGCTCGCTCGATTAGACTCGCGCAGCACGCTGGACCAAACAGCACGCGCACGGCGACCGGAGGCGGATTGAAACTTACAGCCGAACTCGACGGTCAGGATTATGAAGTGGTCGTGCGCCAAGAAGGCCAGGAGGTCCGTGCCACTGTTGCTGGCCGCTCTTACAACCTCGTGAGCAACCTGGCCGCCAACGGCGAGTACCTGCTGCTTAACGGTTCTGAAGTCCATTACTGCCGCGTGGAAAATGAGCGGCAACATCCGGAACAATTTGTAGTACACGTAGCTGGGCGCCGTTATGAAATCAGAATTGCCGATCCCAGACGTCTCCGCAGGTCGAGCGGCTCCGGCGCGCATCACCACGGCGCCGCCGAAGTTGTCGCTTCGATGCCAGGCAAATTAGTGCGCGTGATGGTTGAGGTCGGGACTCAGGTTGGGGCTGGCGCCAGCCTCGTGGTAGTCGAAGCTATGAAGATGCAGAATGAAATGAAGGCCCCCAAAGCCGGTGTGGTCACTTCTATCAATGTCGCGCCCGGAGCCACGGTGAACGCCGGCGACGTTCTCGTCGTCATAGAATAAGGGTCATGGATAACAGCGCGGTTCAGGACTCAACGTTATCAATGCCTACAGTGGATCAGGCGGAGAACGCCATAGCCCCGGCGAACAGACCTCCATCATTTGACGCGGCACCCTCTTCACTCCGCATCCTCCTTTGGGACATTGACGGCACCTTGATTCGTTCGGTCCGCCAGGACTCGTTCAAGGACTACACCATTCCCATGCTTGAGAATGTCTTCGGGACCGCGGGTCGTCTGCCGGAGATGAAAGTGTCCGGGATGACGGATCTGCAGATCGTCGGCGAAGCACTGCGTGACGAAGGCTTCACGCACGAGCATATTCGCGCGCGCGTGCACGAGGTTCGCGAGAGCTACATGACAGCCATGCGCAGCTTCACCGGCGGCAGACCACAATTTTATCTACTGCCGGGAGTGCGTGAGGCCTTGAGGCGATCGCCATTCGCCAACGTTATCAATCAGCGCTGCTGACCGGTAACATCGAACCAGCCGCGCACTTGAAGATGAAACTGGTCGGACTTTCAAAATTTTTTACTTTGCCCGGCGCTTTTGGCGATGAGTCCCACGACCGTCGCGATCTGCCCGCGCTCGCTGCCGATCGCATTAGGAACCATCTGCAACTTGAGCTTGCTCCGGACCAGTTCATAGTCATCGGCGATACACCCAACGACATCGACTGCGCTCGTCACTTTGGCGCGCGGGTCCTGGCAGTTGGGACGGGACGCCGTTCCAGCAAGGAAGACCTGCTCGCGTGCAAGCCCGATGCATTCATCCCTGACTTTTCCGATTTAGCTTTGGTGCTGGACACGCTGGGCAGCCTCTAGCCACTCGGCATTCCCAATGACGCGCAAACGGGAAAAGCTCAAAAACCAGGCATAGCGAAACAACGCGGCAGACTTGTTCGTAATAGACCTTTCCCTGTTTTGCCTTTAACGTTGGACGATCAACTCAGAAATTGTCAGCCCGTTGATTATCAATGTCGTTGCCTTAGCGTTCACCTACGGAAATTTCACCGCGACGACCTATGCCGCATAACTGCTCCCAGAGATAGGAACCCGCAAATGAAACTAACAACTCTTGTCCTGACGCTCCTTCTTTCAGTAAGCGCGATAGTCTTCGCACAGGGTGGCGCCGAACGGCCATTGCTGCTGCAAAATCCGACTGTCAGCCGCACTCAAATCGTTTTTTCCTATGCCGGCGACTTGTGGTCGGTGGACCGCGCAGGCGGTGATGCGAGTCGCTTGACTACCGGCACCGGCATCGAAAGCGATCCGCGCTTTTCTCCCGACGGGCAATGGATCGCTTTCACAGGCGAGTATGACGGCAATACAGATGTCTACGTGATTGCGGCCAGGGGCGGCGTTCCCAAACGCTTAACCTATCACCCGGGTGCAGACCAGGCAGTCGGCTGGACACCGGATGGCAGGAAGGTTCTCTTTTCCTCGACACGGAAAAGTTATTCGAACTTTGCTCGCTTGTTCACGGTGGGCATGGATGACGGCTTCCCGAGCGAACTACCGCTGCCCATGGCGGTTCGCGGATCGCTTTCCCCGGATGGGGCGCGCCTGGCTTATCAGCCACTCTCACAGTGGCAGCCCGATTGGAAACACTATCACGGTGGACAGACCTCTCCGATCTGGCTGGCAAATCTGGCTGACTCGAGCATCGAGAAACTCCCGCGCGAGAATTCCAACGACACCTATCCCATGTGGGTCGGTGACAACGTCTATTTTCTTTCCGATCGAAATGGCCCCGTCTCTCTTTTCGCTTATGACACCAAAGCCAGGCGAGTTTCCGAAGCAGTGAAAAATGAGGGGCTCGATATCAAGTCGGCCAGCGCCGGCCCGGACGCGATCGTCTACACGCAATTTGGCTCGATCAATCTTTACGATTTGAAAACCGGACGGACCAGCAGAGTTCCGGTCCGAGTTGCCGGTGACGTTGCCACCCTGCGGCCACGATATGAAAAAGTGGGAACGCGAATCGCGAACGCACACCTCTCTCCGTCGGGCGCGCGAGCCATCTTTGAAGCGCGCGGTGAAATTCTCAGCGTACCTGCCGAAAAGGGAGATGTACGCAATCTGACTAACACAGTAGCTGTCATGGAACGCGATCCTTCCTGGTCACCCGACGGCAAATGGATTGCCTATTTCTCTGACGAATCAGGCGAGTACGCGCTGCACCTGCGCGCCCAGAACGGCATGGGCGACGTGAAAAAAATTAATCTCGGAACTCCAACTTTTTACTATGCGCCAACCTGGTCGCCGGACAGCAAAAAGATCGGCTACACCGACAAGCGCCTTAATCTTTGGTATGTCGATATCGACAAAGGAACGCCGGTCAAAGTCGATAAGAACCCTGACGGAATCCGCAGCGATGTGATGGAGCCCGTCTGGGCGCCGGACAGCAAGTGGATTGCTTACACGAAACAACTCGACAACCATTTGCGTGCAGTGTTTGCCTATTCGCTCGATGCCGCCCGCACCAACCAACTGACAGATGGCATGAGCGATGCTCGCTATCCCGATTTCGATAAAGGTGGGAAGTATCTCTATTTCACTGCCAGTACGAATCTCGGACCCGCCTTCAGCTTCGCCGAGATGTCCAACTTCCCCTTTCAATCATCGCGCAGTGTTTATGCTCTCGTGCTGCGGAGCGATCAGCCCTCGCCTTTACAACCGGAAAGCGACGAAGAGAAAGTGCAGGAAGATAAAAAGGATGAAGCCAAAGCGGATAAGCCTGCCGCTGACAAGGCCGAAGGAGAAAAACCAGAGGCCGCCCCTGCAGCCGGTGGGCCTGCCAAGCCTCCTGCCAAAAAAGCCCCTGAACCCGTGCGGATTGATCTTGAAGGAATTGAGCAGCGCATCGTTGCCCTGCCTATTCCGTCGCGCAATTACATCGGCCTGACTGCGGGCAAGGCTAACTCATTTTATGTGAATGAGTCTTTGCCCGCCGGCCCCGCCGGGCCTGCTGCGCCGGGTTTTGTGGTCCACAAGTTCGACGTTGAGAAGCGTAAATTTGACAAAGTTCTCGAAGGCGTCAGTGCTTTCGAAGTTTCGGCAAATGGCGAAAAGATGCTTTTCCGCCAGGGACCAAATTGGACCATAGCCTCCACAAGCCAGCCGCCAAAACCCGGTGAAGGCGTCCTCAAAACATCTGACATGGAAGTCTACGTCGACCCCAAAGCCGAGTGGCGCCAGATGTTCAATGAGGTGTGGCGCGGTGAAAGGGATTTCTTTTACGACCCGAACCTGCATGGGCTTGATATTGCCGCTATGAAGCGCCGGTATGAACCGTATCTTGATTCCGTCGCGCATCGCGCGGATTTGACCTATCTCTTCCGCGAGATGCTTAACAACATCACGGTGGGACATATGTTCATTAACGGCGGTGACGCTCCGCGTCCAAACGCGGTGCCGGGTGGGCTGTTAGGTGCAGATTACGAAATTGCGAATGGACGCTACCGTTTCGTTAAGATCTTCAACGGCGAGAGCTGGAATCCGAATCTACGCGCGCCCTTGACGCAACCGGGCGTCAATGTGAAAGCGGGCGAGTACCTGCTGGCTGTCGGAGGTCGCGAAGTGCGTGCGACCGATAATGTCTACAGCTTCTTTGAAGGTAAATCCGGCAGGCAGGTATTGATCAAGATCGGAGCTGACCCAGAGGGCAAAGGTGCGCGCGAGGTGACTGTCGTGCCGGTGGCCAACGAGCAGGGTTTGCGTTCTCTTGATTGGATTGAAGGCAATCGGCGCAAGGTGGACCAGCTGACGGCGGGCCGCCTCGCTTATGTTTACGTGCCGAACACTTCGGGCGCGGGCTATGAGAGTTTCAACCGCTACTTCTTTGCGCAGACCCAGAAGGAAGGCGCGGTCATCGACGAGCGCTTTAATAGCGGCGGCTCACTGGCCGACTACATCGTTGAATCGCTTTCACGGCCGCTGCTTAACTTCATTAATTTCCGCGACGGGCGAGACATACCAACGCCGCTGGGAGCCATCTATGGCCCCAAGGCAATGATCATTAATGAACTGGCCGGGTCAGGTGGTGATGCTCTGCCCTGGTATTTCCGCAAGATGAAGATTGGCCCACTTGTCGGCAAGCGCACCTGGGGTGGATTGATCGCATCGTTTCAAATGCCGCAGCTGATGGATGGCGGCACAGTCACTGCGCCTGACGCGGCTATCTATGGCCTCGAAGGACAGTGGGAAGTCGAAAATCACGGCGTGGCGCCTGATGTTGAGATTGAATTTGAGCCCGCGGCCTGGCGTGCGGGACGCGACCCGCAATTGGAGCGCGCCGTTGAACTCGTGCTTGAGGAGCTGAAAAAGAATCCGGCTCCGAAATACAAACGGCCCGCTTATCCGATTTATAACAAGAGCGAAAAGTAGGTTGCTCTAAATCCGGTGGAAGCCCTTAAGAATGTCTTTCGTGGTCAGCCGCAGGATGACCGGGCGGCCATGCGGGCAGGTCGTGGGCGATGAGGTGCGCAGCAATCGCTCAATCAACCAGCGCATTTTCTCGGGCGTCAGCGACATGTTCACTTTGATGGCCGCATGACAGGCCAGCGAGGCGGCAATGTCATCGCGCACAGTCTCGCGAGCGCCACCCTTGCGCTCCGCCTCGACTGTGTCAAGCACTTCGGTGAGCATGTTGCGCGCTTCGCTGGCCGGTAAATCCGCCGGCGTAGCTTTGATGGCCACGGTACGTCCGGACAATCTCATCAGATCGAATCCATAGTTCTCAAGTTCGACTGCTACAGAATCGAAGACTGCCGCCTGCGCGGGCGTAAGATCGAAGGTCTCGGGTAACAGCAGCCGCTGCGATTCAGCCAGCCGGCTCGCTTCGAGCGCACGATACTTATCAAACAAGACCCGCTCGTGCGCTACGTGCTGGTCGATGAGTAGCAGACCCTCACCATCCGTGGCGATGATAAAACTCTCGTCGAGCTGCCCCAACGGCCTTATGCCGGGACTAAGCGATTCTACGGGCACCTCACGCACAAATTTGTCCGCAGAGGCGAGCGGTGGCAGCGCAGGTTCCACTGCATTAGACGAAGATTCCGAAGCATAAACAGATGCAACGTCAGCCACGGTGATCGGTTGTTGACTGGATGGATTGGCGGTGGCTTCCCAATTGAAGTCGACATGCGGACTGGTCCATTCAGGAAAGGGAACCTCAATCGCATCGCCATCACGCGTCTCCCGCTGCGTTCGGTCTGCAGACGCCGGAACCCGCTCTGTTTGGGCCGCGCCGGCGGGGGCAACGGTTTGAAAGCCGCGTCTCTCCCCTCCAGCGATTTGAGGTTGTCTCTCTGCGCCACTCGAGAGCGTGGATGGAATTGTGACATCAGGCGGTGTGCTCGTGACGGAATCGAAGCCAGCGCCTCCAGTGGGAGTCGTTACAGTCGACTCTTCGGCTCGCACGAAACCACCGCTCGCGAGGGCCCCGCGCACTGCTTCGCGCACTGCATCTGCGACTGCTGCATTGCGGCGAAAGCGCACTTCAGTTTTAGCCGGGTGCACATTGACATCGACTTCTTCAAGAGGCGTTTCCAAAAACAGCAGTGCCGCCGGATAGACCCCGTACGGCAAAATCGCACGGTAACCTTCTGAGAGCGCGCGGCTGATCAAGCGATCCCGAACAAAGCGTCCGTTCACAAACAGATACTGCGCGTCGCGCGAAGTGCGCCGATCGCGCGGCGCCGAAACATAGCCTCGCACGCGCACGACTTGCGGATGTCCACCGTCGACCAGCAGCAGATTCTCAAGAAACTCTGCCCCAAAAATCTGGTAGGCCCGCTCGCGTAAATCCTTGGCAAGTGGAGCGTGCAGAATCTCGCGGCCGTTGTTGGTCAGGTTGAAAGCTATCTCCGGATGAGCAAGAGCATAGTGCGTAACCAGGTTGGTTAAGTGAAAGCTTTCCGTGGCTTCAGATCGCAAAAACTTGCGCCGCGCCGGTACATTGAAAAAGAGATCGCGCATGACAATGGTCGTGCCGCGCGGGTGCGCAGCGTCCTTCACATCGCGCATGCGTCCACCTTCCATAACAACCCGGGTACCGGCCGCGGCTTCATTCGTGTTGCTGATGAGTTCAATGCGCGCCACCGAAGCAATCGAGGCGAGGGCTTCGCCGCGGAAGCCGAGGGTGCCAATAGCCGCAAGATCTTCAGCGCGAGTTATTTTTGAAGTGGCGTGGCGTTCAAAGGCGAGAATTGCATCATCGCGATTCATGCCTTCGCCATCGTCAGAAACTTTAAGCAGGCGTCGCCCTCCGGCTTCGACCTCGACCGACAAGCGCTTAGCCCCGGCGTCAATCGCGTTTTCAACCAATTCCTTGGCCACGGATGCCGGTCGTTCGACCACCTCACCAGCGGCGATCTGGTTGACGATTAAATCGGGCAGAACGCGAATTTTAGACATTAAATTTGGTCAGTTGTCAGTAGTCGTTCAGTTGTTAGTTGTCAGTCGTCGGGGGAGTACCACCCGCACAAACTGTTCGTGGAACATCAGCAAACTGACAACTAACCACTGACGACTGACTAATTTATAATTTTACGATTTGATGTTCAGTGGATTCCAGATTGATTGCATTAAAGATCCAATCAATGACGTAACGACCATGGCGTGCCAGCAAAGAGGTGATGTTGATGTGACGCTCTTGTAAATCCTTCTCCGGATAGAGCTGATCAAATGCCCTTTTCAGTTGCCGGTGAGCGGCATCGTCACGAGACATCTGGGCCCGATGAAAGCGCGTGCGCAAGCCTTCCAGTTGATAATTGATCTTGCGCCGGCCCGTCTCCAAGGCGTCCGCCAGAGTCGGATCGATAGAACTCAGCTGCTCTCTTAACTTGTCGAGCTCAGCATTTACCGTCTCTTCCGATTGCGTAAAAGTCTGAGCCGTCTCTGCCCCCAGGTATTCTTCGACCACGTGTCTGGTAACGTTATCCAGCCCGGTAAATAAATCAGCCATACCAAGTGCATAACGCTCGAGTACCCGGCCTGTATGACGTTCGATCATGGTCAGGCTGGAGCGCGGGAGTATCGGAGTAACAGGTCGCTGCAGTATTCGATAGACCTCGGAAGTCTGAGCAAAGTATGCAATCTCGGCCGCGCCACCGAGATAGGCGATCGTCGGTAACAGATAATCCTGGACTACCGAACGAAGCGTCACATTGGGACTAAATCTCTGAGGCTCTGACAGAGCCAGCGAGGCCAGTTCGTCGGCCGTGTATTCATCAGCATTCACCCGCGTGCCGTACTTGCCATTCTCTGATCTGGTGAGCGCGTGGCGGCTACCGTCGGGTTCGTGCAGAAAGAGCGGGAAAGAACTTGCTGTAGCCACCACCTGCGCGTGATAGCCCGCTGCTTCCAATTCGCGACTGCGCGCCTCAATGGCTGCGGCAATCTCCGGCGCGTGGCGCGCGGCCTCGGCATAAAGAGGCGCCGCCAATTTCTTTAACCGAGCATCGAGCGGGTCAAGAAAGATCAAACCATGATCGCCCAGCAGTGCCGTCATCAGTCGCGCAAAGGCCTCGCCGTAACCGCGGCCCGGCTGCCAGGTCTCATGCAAAAGTTTTTTCAGGTCAGGAATAAATTCTGAATTCGGCAGGTTGTCGATTAGTTGATCGATGACGACGCTGATCGAATCATCAAGCACAACCTGGCCCACCGGCTGCCCTTCCTGATGCAGGCTGGTTGAGACGTCGACGCTTCCTAGTTGACAGTCACGATTGATGAACTCGACTTTGGCAACTTCAACAAAATCGTGATCTTCGGTTGCCATCCAAAAGACCGGGACGGCTTTGTTGTTTCGCTGCGTCAGACATCCCGCCAACTTAACGGCGCTGAGCGCTTTATAAATCGTATAGAGCGGCCCGGTAAAGAGACCGGCTTGTTGTCCCGAAACGACGGCCAGGCAATCAGAGGCGCGCAGACGTTCGATGTTCGCTAGCGTTGCCTCACCTGCTCCCCAGGCGGCATTCATTTCCCGTATCGCGTCACACAGGGCCTCGCGATCCGTCTGTTGCGCGGCCAACACTTCCACGGCACGCGAGGGCAATTCGTGATGAAAACGGACCGCGGAAGGATAGAACTGGCGTAGCGTCAGTGGGTCGCGCAGGTATTCGAGATACAGTTTCGTCTGGTGCGGAATGCGCTCAAACGAAAGCGATTCGACACGCAACCCAGCCTCTTCGGGCGTGCTGTAACAGGCAGTTTCGACGGTACTCAAATTATTGATCGCTCCAGGGGAATCATTTTACGCAGGTGTGGCTGGTTCTACCAGCAGTGGCAGCGGTCAGTTGTCAGTCGCCAGCAGATCCTCAATCTTTTGGCGTGCCGCCTGGTCTGGCACACGCAGCGGGGCACGCACCGGACCACCATGATAGCCGAGCAAGTCCAGGGCGGCTTTCAACCCGCCAATTCCATATTTAGTGGTGACGGCTTGCGCCAACGGCGTTAGTCCCTTTTGCAGCTTCGCCGAAGTTTCCAAATCACCTAATGCAGCAGCCTGAAAAATCTGCAGACAAAGTTGAGGAGCCACACAACCCACAGCGAGGATACCGCCGTCGGCGCCAAGCTTCAGCGCCTCATGCAGCACGGTACCGTTGCCGGTAAGCACCGCGAAGTCATCGCGCGGAGACGCCGAATCTCCTCGCACCAGTTGCACGGTCCGGGCAAAGTTATCCATGTCGGCTGCGCTGTCTTTGACGCCGATGATGTTGGGGTGACCACTGAGACTGGCAATTGTTTCGGCTTCGATTCGTATTCCAGTCAGCGCAGGCATGCTGTAGAGAATGATCGGAACTGACGCGGCTTCAGCAACGGCCGTGTAGTACTCGCCGAGTAGTGATTGAGTCATCGCGGAACGATAAAAGAACGGCGTGATCACGAGCGCTGCTTGCGCACCCGCGTTTGCCGCTCGCTGAATTTCTTCAAGTGTCCCGCGCGTGCTTTGCTGACCAGCTCCAACTATAAAAGCTAATCCCTCTGACCCATCGGACACCGCTTTGCGTGCGGTTTCGATGACCTGCAGGTACTCGCGCTCATCAAGATGTACACGCTCTCCGGTTGAACCGAGCAAGGCGTAGCCGCGAATGCCGGTTTTATTCCAGCGTTCAATGTTCGAGGCCAGCGCTGCCGCCTCAAAATTCTCCTGGGAATCAAAAGGAGTCGGAATCGGAAGAAAAATCCCGCGTAGATCCCGAGCTGAAATGCTTGTAGGTAGTTGCTTCAAGGGCGGGCATTATAGCCACCCGCGCCGTCACGCCGCAATCCACCGCCGGCTTAAGTAATCCATATGTCGTGAGAGCGTTATCGTCGATTGCCTGCGATCCGCTGCTACAGGCGCTGAGAGTACTGCCTTCAGGCGGGCATTTGCCGGCATCAGAATTAGCCGCGGATTACGCTGAGCCCGCGGGTCAGAATAATCAGCCACAGATGAACACAGATAAAACGGACTGAATTAACCTTTATCCGATTCAGAGTCGATTCAAGTCCGTGCAACGGACTAGCGATAATAGCCCAGCGATTCATCGCTGGGATCACGCACACGGCCAAATCGTAGTCCGTGAGACGGACGGCTGAACCAGTCGTCCGCTTCACGGACTAGAATGTACGCCGACCGCGATCCCAGCAGAAAACGGCTGGGCTATTGTCAACTGTCCGCCTCGCCGGGTAGTGGGGTACCCACTACCCCTCTCGGACTTCAAGCCACTAACTGCCTGGCAAAATCCCATGAAGCCCACTTCACAGAGTGGTTGATTAGAGCGTGTGATCAACGAGCTGAGGTGGCTCGAACCAATTCCAGCAGCTTGTCGGTATCCATCCTGATGCCAAAATTCGCGCGCCATCCCTTCCTTCTATCCGTCTCGGTGGCGTTGGAGTAGGTGAGCGAGAATGGAAAGGCCAACCCCTTGAACAGCGGGATTCCCATTTGGAACTGGACCGAGGCCAGGTCAGCTTTGCGGCCTTTCATCCGGCTGTTCTCAAACATCCGTGAATAGCTGCCTACAAATGAATAAGTGATCCGGCCGAGGTCTGCCGTCTCCGTGAAAGGACTGCTGGCATTCCCTTCGAAAGACAGGGCTGCATTCATCGCGCGCATGCGTTCCTGTTTCAGCATTAAATTGGGGCGATGGTAGAACGAGAAGCCGGCGTTCGCCGTGATAGTTTTCAATGGCAACGGACGCAGCATGGGCGTATTGCGTTGGAACAGAAGTTTGAATTCAGAGTAATTGCCAAACACAGGTTCGCGGTGATTGATGTAAGCGATGGTTCCTTCAGGCCCCTTGAAGAATTCATCCAGGCGTTTGTTAAATGCCTCCCTGACGATCTTGAGATTAACCTGGGCGGCCACCAGGTTAGGCACAAGGATGTTCTTAAACTGAGTGACAGTCTCTGCGCTCAATTTATCCTTCTGGCTTGTGACGTTTGTCGCCAGATAGGTGAGTATGACATCAGACAACTGGCAGACAGCTTTGTCGGTAAAGGTGCCGTCGGCATTGAGGTTCTTTTTGAATGAGTCGCCGGCTATCAGAGAAACGGCTGCTGATTGCAATTCGGTGTTTGTGCGCGTGGCCAATGGGCCGAGAATAGGTTCCGTACTTATGAAGCTAGCCGCGTTGTTCAATGACACCAGCCGCGTCTGAATATCGCCGGCGACGTCACGCCACATTGCTTCCAACCCCTTCGAACGAGCACTGTGATCGCCGGCAAAGCGATACTTAATTGAGTATTCGCGCAGTTGACTGCGAGTAGTACTGGTGAGCGGCGAACCAGAATTCGAAATGTTGAAGCTGGAGGAAATGCCGATTTGATTAAGGAACCCCGCCTGCTGATAGGCGTTGGCATTGTTATTGTTCCTGTTAAGCATGAACAGCGCGGCCGGAGAAGTACTGAGGGTCAGAACATTGTCCCTGACATTCTTTTCAACCAGGCCATTATCAAGACCAAATCCCAGCAGCCAGGCAAAGCCAGGTTTATCGACAGCGCTCACGGACGCCCCAGAGGACGACGCGCCCAGCTGCTTATCCGTGCGGGCAGTTTCACCAAGGTAACGGTATGGCTCCAGCTCATCAATTGAAATAGTCTTTGTTTGGGGGTTGGCAGCATCAGCCGTCAACGGCACGTTGACCTGAACTTTCAAAGCACTGGCAATCGCGTAAAAGACCAGCTTGTAATTTTGACCGCTAATCTCCTGCGCCTTTTCCTGCAAAGATCCGTCATTTATAAGAATGCTTCTAGCCAGCCTGTTGACTTCATCCGTCATTAACGGCGGGAAACCTTTAGCGTCGCAAGTAACCGCCGGAGTTGGAGACGCCGTGACCACAGGGACTGCTGAGGACGTGGCCGGCACACTGACCAGTGCGCCGCTTGAAGTTGCGGGTGGCGACGCTTCTGCAGCTTCCGCCCCAGCGCCTGCTCTGTTTGGCGCCATATCATCCAAACCGAGGTTCAGCCGCAGTATGCTGATCTTGGCAGCTACTTGCGCCCTCTCTTTCTCTAAGTCGTTTCGCGCCGTTGCGGCGGTAGTATCTCCGGCATCCGCCAATGCCTGGATTTTTTCCAGGGCCGCTATTTGTTGATCGTAAGGAACCAGCGATCGCTCGTACTGGCGCAGTAAGGTGCGCTTATAAATTTCGAGCGTGGATGGGGCCATGCTGGAAATATCCATCGCCTCCAGTTTCTTAATCTTCTCTCGCAGGTCGTCAACACTTGCGGATGATTTCCCCGACTGAGCTAACAGCGAACCGGGCAACAGAAGCGCAATCATGAAGATTGCCAACATGCTTCTACTTAATGACTTCATCGCGTCCTCCGTAAATGATGCACGGAAAATTAATTGCTTCAGACAGGCTCCTTGACTACCTGAAACTTGAATTGTTTATCCAGCAATGGATCACCATTGACGACAGTGGCGGTAAATGGACCGGAGTTGGTCGAGCTGCTGCCGTTGATGTGCATGGTGTACTTTGCTCCGTCAGGCGCTCCGAGAAACCCAAACTCAATCGCGAAGAAGTGAATTCCGTTTACGGGCTTGGTGACGGGAAAGGAATACTGGCCATCGGCTGGTTGTTCGAGAGGAGTTGAATCAAGCACTGCCGCATACAACTTGCCGAGGTTAATGCTGGGCGTAATTTTAATGGTGACTGTTTCGTTCGCGTTTAGCTGATACAGAAACTTGTCTACTTTTTTCATGGGGGCTCCTTCATAACCCTTTAAGAAAGTGGAGACACCGTCGTCCCAGCCCCTAACGGCTTGCTGCGCAACCTGCGAGTGAAACTCAATCAGATGCTGTCTGCGGCGCTTCTCAAATTGCGGTACGAGTCGTAACCATCAGGCGTGTCCGTGAGCTTTACTTAGCGAATTGAGTTGAACTTTCAGCCGTCTTTCCGAACCTGGAACGGCTTCGCGTCGTTTTTGAGATTTGGCAAGCCGTTTTGAGCAGCAGCACGTGACGGCACGACTGAAATTAAGGAGTCGAGAACAAGCGCCTTATATCCCGCAGCAAGATTGCTGTCAAGGAAATTGTTATTTGGTTTGTGAGTAAAACTGCCGGCCCATACAGAGCCGTGCGGCCTGATTTGTTATGACGTCCTACAGCCCAGGGTGACGCGGAACCGGTTCCGACGATGAACGCGTTCATCGGGGCGAGGAACTTTGTCCTTTCATCCATTATGTACAGACGCAGTAAAACATTTCATAAAGATTTTTGAGAATCACTTGAGGCTGACCGGCCTTGACGAAGGATCTCATCTGCCCTGATGATTCAGCCTCAACCCTCGGACAATCGTGAGTAACCAAGGTGGCGAAGAGCATGGCCAAATACCGATTCACCCAACTGGACGTCTTTACTGAAAAGGCGTTTGCCGGCAATCCGCTCGCAGTCTTTCCTGAGAGTGAGGGAATTACCGACGAGGAGATGTTAAAGATTGCCCGCGAGATGAATCTCTCGGAAACGGTCTTTGTTTTCCCCCCTCGTGACGAAAAGAATTTGCGGCGGCTGCGAATTTTCACGCCGACTCGCGAGCTTCCTTTTGCCGGTCATCCGATCGTAGGAACCTGGAATGCGCTTGCAAGAGAGGGAGTAGTTCCGATCCCCTCAGAAGGCAGCGGCTGGACTCAGATTTACCATGAAGTTGGCATCGGCGTGTTACCAGTCGAGATTGAATTCAGGGACGGCGAACCCGTCCAGGTAGTGATGACCCAGGGAACCTTCCAGGTGATTAAGGAAATCGACGACGCGACCTTCCAGGCCGAGATAGCCCGCGCTCTCGGACTCAACCGCGAAGACCTGGACGAAGAATTGCCCATCCAAACTATCTCCACCGGCTTGTCGGCTCTCGCGGTGCCGGTTCGATCTCTCGCTGATCTGCAACGCTGCCGGATCAACGCCTCCCTGTTATCGGAACTGTACACTCAGGCCGGCGCAATGGCTTGTTACGCTTTTACCAGAGAAACGATCGAAGTTGGCGCGGCGCGAGCCCATGCTCGGTTGTTTGCTCCCTTGGACAATATTCCTGAAGATCCGGCGACCGGCAGCGCTGCAGGTGCGCTCGGAGCCTACCTAATCCATCACGATGCGATTGCGTGCGAGCCAGAAGATGAGAAAGTCAACTTTGTCATCGAACAGGGTGACTTTATCCATCGGCCCAGCCGCATCAATCTTGAGATCACAGGTAAGCCGGGCGCAGTTGCGCAGGTGCGAGTGGGTGGACCATCCGTTGTCGTGGCTCACGGTGAAGTAACTTATTGACGCTAATCAAAACGGAGTTCTGTTTTACTCACCCAGGCAATACCAAATCCAGGTCATGACAAATCAACTAGACTTACTCATCATTGGAGCCGGTCCCGCGGGCATATCCGCCGCCTATGCCGCTAGTCGCGAGGGGCTTAATTATTTGGTGATTGAAAAAGGCACGATCGCCGACACGATTCGCCAATATCCGGTGGGACGCACTCTCTTTTCAACGCCGAACGAACTGGAGATGTTGGAGGCCGGCCTGAAGCCAGTTCGTGAAAAGCCGACGCGTGAAGAGCTTCTGTCTCATTACGTGCACTTTGTCCTGGATCACGATTTAAAGATCAACACGGGCGAAGAAGTAGTCGAAGCTCAACGTGTGACTGACGGGTTTCTAGTGCGCACCAACTGTGCTGAATATCGAGCGGCGCGATTGTTGTTTGCGATCGGCGCCATGGCCCATCCGCGTCACTTGAATATTCCCGGTGAAGAACTGGCAAAAGTGCATCACCGTTTTGTTGAGCCGTATGCTTACGTCCGCAAAGACGCCCTCGTCGTAGGCGGCGGTAACAGCGCCGCTGAAGCCGCCTTGTTTCTTTCCGAGGAAGGCGCCCGCACAACGATGGCTATTTGGCGCGATGATTGGGAGAACAGGGATCCCAAAGCCGGCGCGATGAAGCACTGGGTGCGCAAGCCTTTGGAACACGAAATCAACGAAGGCCGCCTGCGAGTAATTCTTTACAAGCACATCGACAGGATCACCGAAGGCGATATTACTTTGACGGCGGATGATGGCGAGTCGCTAACGATTTCCAACGATGTAGTGTTCGTGCTGGTTGGCAGCGACGCTGATCTGACGTTGCTGCAGGGACTGGGGGTGGAGATTACTTCAGGTAAGCTCACCCAGATGCCGGTTTATAACCCGGAAACCTTCGAGACAAATGTACCCGGCGTGTATGTCGCGGGCCACTTCACCAACTCCCGGCACATCAAAGCGGCCATCGACGTCCCGCGCTACGTAGTGCCGCTCATCGCAAAGGATCTTAAGGCAATCGTCGGCTCCTAAAAGAAAGTGGGTCTCACATGAGAGTTATACTATTTCTTGCGCTCGCATTTACTGCCCCCGCCCTCGTCTGCGCTCAGGAAAAAAAGCCTGTGGGCACTGGCCTTTGCAGCCGCTATAACGCTCTGCAAACCGTCAATCAGCAGATTGACTTCACGCGGACATTTGATGACCAGGTAAAGCGCATCACCGTTTTGCTGCAGGTGGCAGACATGATTTGGCCTTACCGGGAGGACAACTCGCGATCGGCGTTCACCGAAGCCCTCGAGCTGGCGAAAAAGAACTTCAAAGAGAAAGGCGATAAGCCTCTACTCGATGGACATCTCATTTGGGAAGTGCCCGACCAGCGTTTCGCCGTCATCACATCCATTGCCAGGCGCGATCCGGGGTGGGCGCGCAAGCTCATGGATCAAATGCTGCGCGAGGAAGCGGAGACAGGGGAGAACGCCTCGAAGGATGAAGAGCAGGTGACGCGCACCGGAGAAAAGCTGCTCGGATTAGCCCTCAGCTTATTGTCGTCCGATCAAAACGCCGCTCTTCAATTTGCTCGCAGTAGTCTTCGTTATCCGCCCACTTATATGCTGCCAATGTTTTTGTATAGGTTGGCTGAGACTAATCGTCCCCCTGCTGATTCGCTTTACCAGGAGGCACTACGTGCCTACAGCGGCGCGAGCACGGAACGATTTCTCTATCTGGCCGTCTACGCCTTCGGCAATGGTTCTGATGTTGGGCAGCCTCCCATGATGGCGGCCTATCTTGTACCCAAGGGTTTTCTGCCGAGTCAGATTCTTGAACGGTTATTCGTGCAGGCGCTTTTGCGCCGAGCGCAATCCGCGCTCGAGAATGCGGGCCAACTGTCTACCCGAGGGAGGTTGTCAGACAATCAGCAAATCTACCTGGCCTGCTCAGGTTTGGAGACTAAGGTCGAACAATACCTGCCTGACTTGATTGCCCCGTTACGCCAGGCTAAAGGCAGCCTCTTTGCGCTGCTTAACCTGGCAGACCAGGAAAATGTAACACGCAGGGACAGCCGAGAGCGGGATCCTGATGCTTACTCATTTGATAATTTGGTCGCGGCCGCCGAAAGACAAAAAGACCCATCGCTGCGCGATGGCAGGCTGGCGATGGCGATTATTTCAAGCGCCCATTCGAATCGGCCGTCTGATCAGCCGTTTGAAAAGATCGTCGCGACAATCGAAAAGATCGACAACCAGGATTTACGCGATAAGCTGCTCAACTGGGCCTACTTCGAACAAGCTCAAAAATATACAGAGAAAAACGAACTGGACGAGGCCAGGCGCTACGCGAGCAAGGTCATTGAATTGGACCAACGCGCTTACCTATATCTCAAGATCGCCGAAGCATCGCTAAAGAGCACCACCGGTGATACGCAGGCTCGCGAACTGCTGGAAGACGTCATCTCTGTGGCGGGGAAGGCGCCGGATACAATCGTCAAAGCTCGGGCCCTCCTGGGGATCGCATATCTCTATACAAAAGTTGAGCCGACGCGATCCCTGGCTGTGCTCAGCGATGCGGTGAAGACGATTAATCATATTGAGGCGCCGGACTTTTCGTCGGACGATGCAGGCAGGCGAATCGAGGGCAAGGGATTTGGGGCTTACGCCATGATGAAAACGCCGGGCTTTGATCCCCAAAATGGTTTCCGCGAAATCGCAAAATACGATCTCGAGGGAACGATGTATCTGGCCGGCACTTTTGCGGACAAGTCGCTCCGCACGTTAACTACGCTGGCGTTAATTGAAGACTGCCTGAAGAGCGAGCCCACACCACCGGCGAAAGCCAGGGCTCCGAAAAAGCCCTAATCCATGCTTCTAGATACCAGGCAAACCTTCAAGATTCACAACGCTGCGCTCGCGTCGCGCGACGCCGGTTTGGTAGGCGGCTTCCTCGACAGCACGCGCAACCGCCTCGGCTACGCGCTTATCAAACACTGACGGCACAATGTACTCAGGACTGAGCTCATCCTCCGTGATGATTTCGGCAATCGCGTGCGCGGCGGCCAGCTTCATCTCCTCATTGATTTTTGAAGCCCGGCAAGCCAGTGCGCCTTTAAAGATACCCGGGAAGCAAAGTACGTTGTTGATCTGATTGGGATAGTCGGAACGTCCGGTAGCCATAACAGCCACGTGCGGCTCTGCATCCTCCGGCATGATCTCGGGAGTGGGATTAGCCATGGCAAAAACGATGGGCCTGGGAGCCATCTGCTTTAGATCTTCCACACCGATAACGCCCGGTACCGACAGTCCGAGAAACACATCCGCCCCTTTAATCACATCGTGAACAGTCCCCTGTGCCTTCCCGGGATTTGAATTGTGCGCATACCAATCCTTGACCCAATTCATGTGTTCCACGCGACCTTCATAGATGGCGCCCATCTGATCGCAACCCACTATCTTGGTCACACCGGCGGCCATGATTATTTTTGAGCAGGCAACTCCGGCTGCGCCGACGCCGTTCACAACAACCTTGATGTCGCGCATGTTCTTGCCAACGATTTTCAGGGCGTTGATCAGCGCGGCCAGGACCACGACGGCAGTGCCGTGCTGATCGTCGTGAAAGACAGGTATGTTCAGCTCCTCTTTCAGACGATCTTCAATCTGAAAACAACGCGGCGCGGAAATATCCTCGAGATTGATCCCGCCGAAAGCTACCGCTATGGCCTTTACTGTCTGGACAATCTCCTCAGGATCTTTTGTGTTCAGGCAAATCGGAAATGCGTCGACGCCAGCGAATTCCTTGAACAGCATCGCCTTTCCTTCCATCACCGGCATGGCGGCGGCCGGCCCAATGTCGCCCAGGCCGAGCACTGCTGTGCCATCTGAGACGATTGCGACCATATTCTTTTTGATGGTGAGGGTGAACGCCTTTTCCGGATCGTCGCGAATCGCTTCGCACACGCGCGCCACTCCCGGAGTGTAGGCCATCGAAAGATCGTCCCGGGTCTTCAGTGGCATTTTGGAGACTACTTCAATCTTGCCACCGAGGTGCATCAGGAAAGTGCGATCGGAAATATTGACGACTTCAAGACCATCAATGTCACGCACGGCGCGGATGATCTCTTCCCCGTGCGTGCTCGAGGCGGCGTTGACGGTTATGTCACGAATGACAAAGTCGCGACCGGCAGAGGCAATGTCGATCGCACCTATATCGCCACCGGCCCGGCCAATGGCCGTGGTCAATTCACCGAGCGTGCCTGCTCGGCTGGAAAGCTTGACACGTAAGGTCAAACTGTAACTGGCGCTGGGTGTACTAGCCATTAGTAATAGCTGAAATCATTTCGCTCCTGACTGTGAACTATTGTTGAAGAATGTAGCTCCGCTGTTATCGCGGCGCAAGGCGGCTCAAATTTGCAGGACTGTGCGGATT
Source organism: Pyrinomonadales bacterium (assembly GCA_038237475.1). Lineage (GTDB taxonomy): Bacteria > Acidobacteriota > Blastocatellia > Pyrinomonadales > Pyrinomonadaceae > JAOAPY01. Next base: position 237,342 of record JBBRYS010000001.1, read on the forward strand.
GCTGCTGACGAGTCGCAGAGGCAGACCAATCGAGCGTTATTTCAGATTCCGATCTTCGGCCGCCTGCAGCAATTTGCAAATTATTGCCCTCGTCTCAGGCTCTCGTCTTGTTCCCCTGGTGAGCTCCAGGGATCGCCTGCCGAGCAATGCGTACGCCGCGAGCGCTTCACTCAGTGACCGATCATTCATGGCGGCAAGGTGTCTCCGCACCGTTTCCACATCGCCCCGAGCAAAGGTACCAGTCAATGCTTTGGATGGGCTCATCAGTGAGAGGTTTTCTACCGCGCTCTCAACCAGGGGCAAGAGAATTTTTCGTGCGCGCGCCTCGGAAAGTCCACCACGCTCGATCATTTCGATGGCCAGACTCATGAGTGCCGTCATGTGGCCCGAAGCCATCACGGCTGCGGCGTGATACAAAGCCTTGTTAACGGGCTCAATTGAAAAACTTTTCCCGCCGAGATCGCGCACCAGAGCCCTCGCCACCTTACGCGCAAGCGAATCTCCCTCAATGCAAAAATAAACGCCTGAGAAATCATCGATGTTTGCCGGCAGCCCACTCACTGAAACCAGCGGATGCAGCGAGCCCGTCTGAAATCCGACTGCTGCCAACGAACGAAGAACTTCTGAAGATAAAGCTCCGCTGGTGTGGAAAACCGCGCGTCCCTTCGCCAAATGCTTTTGGGATTTTGCCAGTTGTTCCGCTACTGATTCGATTGCATCATCTGGAGCCGCTATCAGGATTATCCGGCTGGCGGGGAGCTGATCGAGTTGCGAGGCGGACAAAGCCAAACCATCCTTTCCTGTTGTTCTCCAGGCTTTTTTGGCGCGGGTGAGCCGTCGCGCTACCAGCGCTTCGATGGAGTAGCCTCGGCTTCCAAGCACGAATGCCAGCGCTGTCCCCAGTCGACCGGCGCCGACAATCGAAACGCCGGGCCGCATCCTGGTCTTTGATATCGTTCTGGTCATGAGTGGTTTATTAGGTGGAAATCCCTTCGCCTCTGCTCGCGCAGGTGGTCCGTTTTTAGGTTTTCAAAAGGCGCTGCATTATAATGGCCAGCGCTCCCCGACCGTTATTGAAATCGAATGCGGCTGAGGTCTGCGATTGATTTTGTCCCACGGGCCAGCCCGGGACCGCGCAACCCTCAACTCAAAATAGTGCATCATACGTGCGCGCCTGAAAACCGCTCCCGAGTCTTTCGCAAGAGCACACCCGTTTGGATGTTTTCGTCCTGCGCGTTGACAGGCAAATCACGGCTCAGCGAAGGAAGTGCCTCCTTCTTTCGGGCCACGCTTCGGATTTTGGAGGTTTCAAGTATGAATCGCAGCTTCGCCCGATTGCTAACCGCGTTGACGCTTACGTCCGCTCTGCTAGCTGGTTCGTTAACAACTCTCTCACAGACGCAGACACCACCAACGTCTGCGCCGGCCCAGCCAGCCAAAAGTCAGAAGCAAACCAGTGCTGCCACGGATAGCAAGAAAACCGAGCCGGCGGCGCCCGCTAAATCTACCAAGGCACTTTCCACTAACGAAGATCCGGACCAGATCGGGAAGCGCAACCTGAATAAGGGTCTGGTTGCGAAGATGAGTGGTTCGACTGAAAAAGAGATCAAGCTGGGACGGGAACTTGCTGCCGAAGTGGATCGTCAGTCTAAATTCATCGACGATCCGGTCGTCACTGAGTACATAAACCGCGTCGGGCAAAACATCGTCCTGCACTCGGATGCGAAAGTAGCCTTTACAATCAAAGTCATAGATTCCGACGAAGTTAATGCCTTTGCTCTGCCTGGCGGTTTTTTCTACGTTAATAAAGGCCTGATCCTGGCGGCTGACAATGAAGCCGAACTCGCTGGAGTGATGGCGCATGAAATTGGGCACGTGGCCGCTCGCCATGCGGTCGAGAACCAGACCAAGGCTACCCTGGCTGAATATCTCGCGATGGGTGCCTCGATCTTCATTGGTGGCATTCCCGGAATGATTTATCAAAACACTGCCGGCCTCGGATTGATGGGCATGTTTATGAAGTTCAGCCGGAGCGCTGAGGAAGAGGCCGACAAGTTGGGCGTGCAGTACATGTACGCGGCGGGCTACGACCCGAACGCGATGGCTACTATGTTTGAGAAACTTGAGGCGAAGAACAAAAAGAAACCAGGACTGATTTCCCGAGCTTTTGCCTCGCATCCGGCGCCACCTGAACGCCGGGCAGCGGCCCTGTCGTTGGCGGCACGGTTTCCCGAACACGACGAATATATAATCAGCAGTTCCGAGTTTCAGCGGGTCAAAGGCCGCCTGTTGCGGCTTTCGAATGCACGGGCCTCAAGCGCTGGAGATCTTCAGGGAGACAGCGGAACCAGCGGACGCCCGACGCTGAAACGCCGGCAGTCGACCCCGGACGACTCAACCGCCCCGACCAGCCCGGATCAAAAACCCGTGGAGAAGCAGGATTCGGGGGCGCCGAAGCTTAAGCGAAACGATCAGGCTCAGCCTGCGGCGACACCGACTCCAAAACCGTAGGGCGTTGAGATTACTGAAGGCAGGAGGCTCTTCGATTCGATCGAGGGGCCTTCTTTTTTGTAGTTGTCCATCAGGAGAAGGCGCCGCCCCTTTGACTTACGACGGGGCGCAACTTGACAACTTTCAGGTCGGTTTGTATTCTAGCCGTTCGCGTTTAGCACGCTCAAAATAGGAATAATTCACTATGTCAACATACTTTCCCAGTGGGAAGGAGCTCGCTGAAAATCGAAACTGGTTCGTAGTCGACGCCGCCGGTCAAACGGTCGGTCATCTCGCCTGTGAAGTTGCTGCGATTCTTAGTGGTAAACGGAACCCTCGCTGGACGCCATTCATGGATATGGGCGATCACGTCATTGTGGTCAATGCCCGTAAAGCAGTGTTCAAAGGCTCAAAGAACGAACAGAAGGTGTACCGGCGTCACACGTCGTACCCCGGTGGTCTTCGTGAGGTCTCAGTCAAAGAGATGTTTGAAAAGCATCCCGAGCGAATTATTGAACTCGCGGTCAAGGGTATGCTCCCGAAGAATAAGCTCGGCAAGGCAATGGTAAAAAAACTAAAGGTCTATGCGGAAGCCGAACATCCCCACCTCGCGCAGCGTCCGCGTCCCTACGAACAAACTCCCAACTCAGACTAACCAGACTTTTGAAAGTCAAAGAGGAAAGATAAGCAGTGGCTGAGATTCAATATTACGGTACCGGACGGCGTAAAACCTCGACCGCCCGCGTTTATTTGCGACCCGGTGGCGGTGCTGTCACCGTCAATAAGAAGGGTTTTGACCAGTACTTCCCTAATGAAACCCTGCGCATGATCATTCGCCAGCCGCTGCAGTTGACCGATACGACCGGTAAGTTCGATATCGTAGTCAATGTCGGCGGGGGTGGACCGGCGGGACAGGCGGGAGCAATTCGTCACGGCATTACGCGAGCATTGCTTGAGTTTAATGGCGATCTGCGACCGGCGCTGAAACAGGCTGGCCTGGTGACGAGAGATCCTCGCATCAAGGAACGCAAGAAATACGGACAGAAGGGCGCACGCAAGCGCTTCCAGTTCTCAAAACGCTAAAGGAAATTTCGGTTCTCGAGATTATCCATTCCATTGCCGCGACCCGAATTGGTTGCTCCCCCAGTGACGGGAGCAGAGGGTCGCGGCGAGTACACTAAACCAGTTCACTATAAGGAGAATTAGTTTGGCTTCGGTTACGATGAAAGAATTGCTGGAGGCGGGAGTCCACTTCGGCCATCAAGTCAGGCGCTGGAATCCGAAAATGAAAGAGTACATTTTCGGCGAGCGTAACGGCATTTACATTATTGACCTGCAAAAGACGCAGCGGATGTTCCGCGACGCCATCAGTTTCGTATCCAACCTCATTGCGGAGGATCGCGGCAAGACAGTTTTATTCGTTGGCACCAAGCGCCAGGCGCAGGACGCAATTCGCGAAGAATCAGAGCGCTGCGGCATGTACTTCGTAAATCAGCGCTGGCTAGGCGGATTGTTGACGAACTTTCAGACGGTTCAAAAATCCATCAAACGGCTCAAGGACCTCGAAGCAATGCAAACCGATGGTCGCTATGAAAAGCTGACCAAGAAGGAACGCATCAAGCTTGATCGCGAACGTGATAGCCTCAACAAGAATCTTTCGGGCATTAAGAACATGAACCGTCTGCCGGATGCAGTGTTCATTATCGATGTGCGCAAGGAAGAAATTGCTGTAGCTGAAGCCAACCGTCTCGGGATACCGATTGTCGCCGTCGTCGACACCAATTGTTCACCCGAAGGCATCGATTACGTGATTCCCGGAAACGACGACGCGCTGCGCGCCGTGCGGCTTTTCACTTCTCGTATTTCGGACGCCATTCTGGAAGGTCAGCAAATCGCTACTGAGGGCGCCACCGCAGCTGAACAGACCGGTGACGAAGCAGAACCGGCCGGCATCTCAATTGGCGAGGTGGCACCGTCGGAAGCCGCGCTTAATGGCGACAGCCCCTCTGTCACGGAGACACAGCCCGTTGCGGCAAATGAGCCTGCAGCCCAACAAGCTACCACTGAACCCGCGGCCGCGCCGGAACAGGGACAGGAACAGGGCGCTGAGTCTGTAGTCGCAGCTAGCTAAGCAACTAAGATTTTTCACTAAATCGGCGAGCGCAGCCTTTCAGCGGAGTTCCGCCGGGCTGCGCTTTTCAGTGAATAAATCTCCGGCAACTTGATTGTCGGAGTGGCTACCCAAGAGGTTGAGACCTTGTTTGGGACCATTTAAGCACGGGCCGCGAGGCCCGCCAGTATTTAAAAATAAATAGCTATTAGTTCGGACGGGAGATTTGGCAACATGGCAGATATAACAGCAAGTGCAGTGAAGTCCCTGAGAGAAAAGACAGGGGCAGGCATGATGGAATGCAAGAACGCTTTGGTCGAAGCAGCCGGCAGCGAAGAGCGAGCCATTGAGATCCTGCGCGAACGCGGCCTGGCCTCGGCGCGCAAGAAAGAAGGACGGGTCGCAGCTGAAGGCGCCGTTGGATCGTACATTCACATGGGTGGCAAAGTCGGCGTGCTGGTCGAACTCAACTGCGAGACGGACTTCGTGGCCCGCAGTCCTGAATTTCAGCAATTGGTCAAGGACATCGCCATGCACATCGCAGCGGCTGAACCGCGGTATGTGTCGCGCGAAGAGGTTCCCTCCGGAGATTTAGAAAAAGAGCGAGAGATCGCCCGCGCCCAGGCCAAAAATGAACCCAAGAACGCCAACAAGCCCGACCAGGTGATCGATAAGATCGTCGAAGGTCGCATGAATAAGTTCCATGAAGAATTTGTCCTGCTCGACCAGCCTTTTGTAAAGGATCCGGCGCACACAGTCGGCGAGTTGGTCACTGAAAAGGTCGCCAAGACCGGAGAAAAGATCACCATTCGTAGATTCAGCCGTTATAAGATGGGCGAAGGCCTGGATAAACGAAGTGACGATTTCGGCAGCGAAGTCGCGGCAATGTTGGGCTGACGCAAAATGATAGAACAGCCAAGTCAACCGGTCAGGGAGGGCGCGGCCTACCGCCGCGTCCTTTTAAAGATTTCCGGCGAAGCCTTAATGGGTGCCCAGAATTATGGCATCGATGTCGACGTGGCTCGCACCGTCGCCGAGGAATTGAAGGCGGTCAGAGATCTCGGCGTCGAAGTAGCTGTGGTTGTTGGCGGCGGTAACATCTTTCGCGGCGTTTCGAAGAGCGCCGGGAACATGGATCGCTCGTCCGCCGATTACATCGGGATGCTGGCCACCGTTATGAACGGAGTGGTCCTGCAGGATGCGCTTGAAAAACTGAACGTACATACTCGGGTCGTGACGGCCATCGACTTGCCGCAACTGGCCGAGCCTTTTATTCGTCGTCGCGCGATTCGTCATCTTGAAAAAGGACGAATTGTTATCTTTGTCGCGGGCACCGGCAACCCTTATTTCACTACTGACTCGGCTGCGGCTCTGCGAGCATTAGAGATCAAGGCCGATGTGATTCTAAAGGGAACAAAGGTCGAGGGCGTGTATTCCGCGGATCCGATGAAGGATGCAAGCGCCACTCGTTATGAGTGCATCACGTTCCAGGAAGTGCTCGAGCGACAGTTAAAAGTCATGGACGCGTCGGCTATTTCTTTGTGCATGGACAACAATCTGCCGATTGTAGTTTTCAACATGCGTGTGCCGGGCAACATTGGCCGCGTGGTCAGAGGCAGCGAGGGCGTCGGCACAAAAGTTTGCCTTGAAAAATAGCTAAAGCGCGGACCCTCGACCGTGATACCAATCGGACGCGCTGGACTCACGAGCAACCCGCTTGTGTTCACGCCTAATACCCGGAGTTTTTTATGAGCGAGAAAGACGTTATTAAAGAAACCAAACCTCGGATGGAAACCGTCATCGAGGATTTTCGCCGCAAGCTCTCGACCATTCGCACCGGCCGGGCGGCAGTCAGTCTCCTGGACAATATCATGGTCGATTACTACGGTACGCCGACGGCTTTGAATCAAATGGCCTCGGTGCACGCGCCCGAGCCGCAATTGCTGACCGTTCAACCGTGGGACCAGTCGCAGGTGGCCGTGATTGAAAAAGCCATTCGCGCCTCGGACCTGGGACTGAACCCTTCCAACGACGGCAAGCTGGTTCGCATTCCGGTTCCAACTTTGACTGAAGAGCGCCGGAAACAGCTCGCCAAGCAAGTTCATGAGGTTGCTGAGGACCACCGGACAGCAGTCCGCAACGTGCGTCGCGACAGTAATGACCGGCTCAAGAAGATGCTGAAGGACAAGCTGATTTCAGAAGACAACGAGCGTGACGGTCTCGACGAAGTGCAGAAGCTGACCAACAGCTACATTGCGCGCATTGACGAGTTCACTGCAAGCAAGGAACAGGAAATTCTTAGCGTTTAAGAATACGGGGGTATCTCAAAAGCAGCTGAGCCCCCCTTCCTCATGCGCCTCACGCGGTTTTTTGCGATCCTCTTAAAGCCCCAGACAGTTTGATAACGATTACCCTCTTGCGTTCGAAAATAATCCCGTAAGAATCTGCCGTCTTTCCTGCTAGTTAGGAATGGCAAAAACATCGTCACCGACGGCTTGATTAAGCTTGGCATCCTTTACTGAATACTCGGCGAAGGCCGCGCCTTGTTTCATCTCCAGCCTCCAGGAAAAGTTGTAGGGGATGAGGACGCCGTCAACTTCTTTCATCTTCGTGTTTTCAACCGCAAAGGTGTAGCCACTTCGCTGCGTCAGGAAGTTAACTACTCGCGCTGTGGTCGGATCGATATAAAAATCCGTCACGTTGCCATCCGGATCAGTAATCTTAAAACCTCGTCTCTTCTTAAGATCGGGTATCGCCGACACTTTGAAACCGGGTTGGTCAAATTTCATAAGGACGGGCAGACCGAAAGTACTCGGCGGGGGAAGCGGCGGAGTATTCGGCAGCGAGGTGTAAGAGTTTTGCCCGTCATAAATTTGTTGAAAGCTGAGTAGCGGCGCATTGACATCGATACGCACGCGCTCGCCCGAGGTAACAATCGCAAACTTCCCTGATAGCGACTGGGTTGAATTCGGGGCGTAGAGTTCTACCGAACCAATCAACACAAGGCTTTTTACTTGCTTAAACTTCTCGCCACCCTGCGCTGCCAGCGCCGCGCGAGCCAGGTCTTCAGGTGAAGTTGTCGCCGTGATGATCACCGGCGCAGCGGTTGAGACTTTGCTTGAGGCCGTCCCATCCCCCTTCGCGGCTTCACTCTGGCCAACAGCCTTGAACGCCACGCCACCGATGACTACCATCAATGAAAAAGCCGCCAGTAACTTATTACGCATAGAAATCCTCTCGTGTAGTTGATTAGAAACTGAACCGGATGCGACCAGTGATGCGACGATTTCCAGCTCCGGAACTCCCCGGCGCCCCGAATCCCCCAAACCCATTCAAGCCCAGTGATCTGCCAAACGAAGGCGAGGACAGATTGCCTTCCAGTGGCTGGAGGTTCGTATGGTTGAGTAAATTTTGGGCACTGATGGAAAACTGCATCGTGTAACGTTTGGCTTCTTTGCTGCTTCCGCCACCCAGACCTCCGGATCCGACTCCGGGAATCCCGGCGCTGGCGGGTCGAGGCGCGGTGCCGCTCGCAGATGGGGTTGCCGCCGACTTCCCCGAGTGAATCGTTCCGAAAGCCCAACTCTTGCTGGCTGTTAGATTGACGTTAAAGTAACCAGGCGATTTTCCATAGTTGCGCGGGATCAATGTTTCACCGAAGGCAGGTTGCAAATTGAAGTTGCCGAATTGTGTGCAGACAATATTGGCGGGCCTTGTAACGCCGCAGGCAACGCCTGCCGGGGCAAATGAGGGGCGCTCTGAAAACTGGCCGTCGCCATTTGTATCGGCCCCGGTGATGATGTTGAAAGTCCCACCCGTTGAGGCCAGCACAAAGGGATTCAAACTCAATCCCCACCAGGGCAAAGACCAGGTTCCGCCGAAGGAAAACCGGTGACGAATATCGAACGCGTTGCGGCTGTATTCGCCTCGTAAGTCGTAGCTGTTAGCCGGGAAGCCGCGGCTTCCCTGCCCGTCAGAATCGCTCTTGCTGTGGCCCAGGTTGTAGTTGCCGAAAAAGCTAACTGCTCGACTGAACCTGTTATTGAAGCCAATGTAGATCTGGTTCTGATTATATTTAGCGCTTGATTCAAATTGATAAATGTCACCTACGTTGCCGGACGGGCGCATGCCGTTAGGATTAGCCTGCGTGATGCTACCCGGGAGCGGCGCATTCACATCTCTGATGCGAATCACATGCTGAATTCGCAGCAGAAAGATGCCGGCGAACATCGTAAATTTGTACGGCAGTTGCCGCTCGATTTGTAATCCTCCGCCATACACTGTCGGCGCCTGCAGATCCGGCGCCACGCGGTAGGTGATCTGGCGGCCGGTGCCGTTTCCCGTTAATACGGGTAGACCGGGATAGGCATCGAGGGGAGTACTGGATGTAGGAGGCACAAAGATGAGATTGCCGTTCTGATCAGGAACGTACAAGGGATTTTCCCTGAAGAGAAATTGCTGCTGGTTAACTCCATCAAAACGCCGCGCCAACAGTGTTTGATTCTCACCAAAGCGATTGTAGAAAACACCGAAGCCGGCGCGAATGACCATCCGCGGAGGATGCGCACTGTTGACCGTTCCCGGTGACCAGGCCAGCGCAACCCGCGGCGCCAGGTTCAGTGGGCTGTGGATATTGGTTTGGTTCTCATACCGCAAGCCATAACTCAAAGTAAGGTTGGGTTGAATCCGCCAATCATCCTGGGCATAGACACTGAAATCAAGCTGAGACACAGAGGCGTCGGCACTCCCTGCATTAATACTGAACTGCGCCGCGCCACCGCCGCGCGCCCGCAGATCCAGCGATGACAGGTAGCGCGGATCGTTCATGGGAAGCAGCGTACGCGGGAATAAAAGCCGATTCCGCCGATATCGCTCGAGGCTGTCGACAGTCACCGGTTGTGCACCGGTCAGGGGATCGCCATTCGCATCAAGTTGTGGAACCAGGCCTCCAGTGAAGACATACTGCCCGCCAAAGTTTGCTGGATTGCTGTTGTCAATTTGCAAACCGCGCGCGCGCCCGCCGAACTTGTAAGAGTGCTGGCCCTTTTGAATTGCCGTAAAGTTATTAAGTTCCCAACGCTGGTCCGTGTTGACGAAATGACCGACCTGCGAGCCACCACCAATGAAAGCACCACTGACAATCAACGTGCTTCTCGAACTGTCGCCCAGACTCTCATTTCGCGAACGTGTAAATTGAAAGCGGGTCTCATTAATGGTCGTAGGGTTGAGGACTGCAGTCTCAGTGACCTGCAGATTGTGGCTGGTTGAGAGGGCTGTATAACCTCGTTCAGGCAGCGAAAAGTTAGCGACACCGTTATTCTGCAAATTGGAATGGTTGTAGCTATACCGAATCACGAGTGTGTTGCTGGCGTTCAGCGCGTAATCAATCCGGGGACTGAAATTAATGAACCGTCTGGGAGTCAGGATGCCGGTCCCAATTGCCACTCGATGAAGGCTGGAGTCCAGGATAGTAGCCTTAACTAATTCGTTGTCGTTGACCTCGCGGCGCTCAAAATCCACAAAATACGACGCCTTCCGTGCCACCAGCGGACCGCTGAGATTGCCGCCAAACTGCCGCACCTGAAATGGCGTACGCTTGCTCGATGAGGTCGCAAATGGATTTCGCGAGTTGAGGCTTTCATCATTGAAATTCAAAAATGCGCTGCCTCGCAATTTATCAGTACCAGGTTTAGTGAAGACGTCGATGCGGCCCGAGGGTTGATCATTCTCAGCCGCGAACGGGTTTTGATTTATGCGAATCTCACGAATGGAATTTTTTGACGGCATGCTGCCGCCGGAAAATCCATCGATGAAAATCTGCCCTCCGTTAGGTCCCATCGAAGGCCCGGCCAGTGCCTGTAAAGCTGCCGCTAACTCGTCAGGATCTTCAGGCAAAGCGTCGAGATCTTTTCCCGAAAGAACGGTTTGATTCGCATTGGCACTGGGATCGGTACTCACTGGAGTCTCGCCTGCAACCGTGACTTGCTGCTCCTCAATCGTCACCTTGAGCGTAAAATCCAGTGCTTGTTTCTCTCCAGGTTTCAGTTCAACTTCGGTGTCGATGTAGGGTGCGAACCCTTTGGCAGTCGAGCGCAGAGTGTAGCGACCGGGCGCCAGTCCGGTGAATTGATAGACACCTTCGCTGTTAGTGACAGTTGTTTTAGCCTGCCCTTTTACGTCAATAAGAGTTACTGACGCGCCAACTATGGCCGCCCCCAATTCATCAGTCACCAAACCGTGCGCGGTGGCGCGGTTCTGCTGTGGAAAAGCGGTTAGTGCAGCTAGAGAGAGAATAGACAGCCCGATAAGGCAGCGGAAGAGAGTAGTTATCATAAGCCTTGCCTCAAGTAGTAGGTCGAGTAACTCTGCGACGTGCGCCAATGCTGACGCCAGGAAACTTCCTCTTTTGGCTGGCCCAGATGACTATCGGTATCTCCGAGATCAGGGCAGGCCAATGCCAAAAGTTACACCGGAGCCTAAACCCGCGGCCGGATTCGGAGCTGCCTGGGTGGCACCGGGTTGCGGCCGTGGAGCCATGATTGCGAGCAATCTGTCTGCGCCACTGATAAGAGTGATCGCCGTCAGACGCGTGGGATCCGAACCTCTGGTACTGGAGACAATGATCGTATCGCCAACCTTAACGTCGGCCGCGGAAATAGTTGGCAAGCGATCCAGTATTTCCTGAATACTGGGAGGTCCACCTGCCCGTGGTCCGCCTTGTCCTGCGCCCGCGCGCGCACCGGTACCCTCTGGCGGCCGGCCAGTGGCTAGGCTACCCGTTGCAGCACCGGGGCCACCCGCGCCTGCAGCACTGGGCCCTCCCATCATCATCGCCATCTCGGCCGGGAACACGCGAAGTACAGAATCGGATTTGATGATAACGGTGAGTGGCTGCTTGGTCCGCAGATCATTTACATGGATCTGACCGGCGGCCGCGTCGACCGCAGTCACAGTCCCTTCCACCGTATGAAAAGATCCGGCTACAATTTTTTCCGGCATGAAGTGAGTCCCGTCTGCGCTCTTGTCGCCCAACGCCCGCACCTGATCTCCCACCTTGAATTCCTCAAAACCACTTGGCTTGGCATCGCTGAACTTGATCGAGTCCGGGGCATAGCGACGAACGTCGAGATTTTCCGAAACGGGAACAATCACGGGTTGGGTGCCCGTCGCACTGCGAGTCGAAAGCGTGATCTCTTTAGTCTCGGGTTTGACTGATGCAACCACGCCAAGGATGCCTCGCCGGCGCCACTCCAACCGTTCTGCTTCCTGCTTCTTAGCGATGTCAGCCTTGGTCATCACGACGACCGTGCGTGCAGTGGCCGATTTATGGTCATCGGTAACTTTGCCCATTGCCAAAACACGATCGCCTTCGCCAAGGTCGGCAATGGTAATCTTGATAGCTTTCGCCAAAGTGGTTTCCCCGGGGGGTAACCTGGAGTAGGTAGTGGAATCAGCGACCATGATTCCCACTATTGATCCGGCGTCCGTCTTAATCGTAAGTTGTTTCGCAGCGGCATCGACTGTCCTGACTTCGCCAATCACTCTTGTGGCTGTGATTCCGGAATCGGCTTGGGCTGTGTTAGCCCCGGTTTGGGCGCTGGCTTGTTGACCACTCAGCAGCGCCAGTATCAGCAAAGAAATAAGTAAGACTAAGGATTTCATCAGTTCTCTTTCCTTCTTTTTCTGTAACACCACGCGATTGTGTTTTATGACAAGTAAGACGGTCGAGAACGCTATTGCATCGTCTCGTACGCTCACACTTCAGCGGATGTTCTCAATTAATTACAGTTTAGTTTCTCTGTTTCAGCGATCGCATTGCTTCCTGTTTCTGCGCGTCCGGATCATCACACTGACAAAAAGGGCGCTAACCGCCAGGCCGGCCCTTTGATGCAATGAAACGGAGTTTTGTACGATTTCCCGGATAGATCGCGAGGTTTAAATCGCAGGAACCCTTTTCCATCCATTGCCGCGCCCACCGGTAAGCGCCAACCCCACACTCAGCACCACTGTGAAAGTCAGGACGAAAGGCCAGACATACGGTAAGGATGATAATGCAGTCCAAAGAAGGGTACCAATGAGGAGTGCCACTGCTTCCGAATGGCGCCCGGGTGCGAGCAACCGGCGCTGTAGCCAGCGTCCCGTGGCCGCAACAATAACCACGCGTCCGAACACCCCCGCCACGACCAGCAGCATAACAGTAACCAAACTCAGCAGCGTGCTAAATGGTCTGGGAAGAAGCAACAAGCCGGCCTCGCCCATACCAATCACGATGGCCCCGAGGAACCCAATCATCGCTACTCGCAAACTAGTCAACTGCAGGCGCGCCACGCCTCGGCCGACCGCCCCGGGTAGCGCTGCCGTTAATAGCATAGCGATGACAAACCAAAACAGTGCCGCCAGCAAACGCATTCCAACATAGGTGGTGGACCATGCAGGTGACAGAATGCCGGTGGGATTGCGCATCATATCGCGCAGTTCCTGCTCATAACCGGCATACATCAATGTCATCTTATCGGGTGTGCGGTTAGGCAGCTTGTCAGCATGGCGGTAGGTCCCACCCACGACGATAATGTCACCGCCGATCCGCGCTCCTTCAAGCTGGATTACCGAACCGCCAATGGCCGCGACATCGCCATTGACTGTTCCCTGAACAATGACATCTCCGCCAAGTGCCATTGCGCCTTCCTGAACGGTCCCGGTGATCCTGATTGATTTACCAACACCATAGGCGTTGCCGGCGATTACGCCGTCAAGGACTTCGACTTTGCTTCTATCGGTTTGAGGAATAGCGGAAGTCTGCGCATACCCATAGATAAAGGTTAGCAGGAGCAGGCCAACTACTGCCGCAAGCCAGCAGAGAATACGAGCGGCGCATCGCAAGCTCGCATCGAGAGCATCAAGATCGGTTGTAATCACTGCTTGCTGCATGTTGAAAATAACGGCCTGCCCGCCCGCATCGGTACGGTTGTTTCTAATCTATGAAACGCGTTCGGTGATAGCTGGCAATCAAACGTGACAACAAAAGCACCGCGAGCGCCAGCACAACCAGGAGAATGCCTTCCAACTGTGAGTTAGGCACAAACCGCCTGCTTAAGACACGCGAAATGATCGTCAAGCTCGTGGCGGCGTCATAAATTGTCGTCCAGGTCACATCGAGAACCGCTGAAATGAGCCGCGCCAGCTTGAGACAAAAGGTAAAGACGTAAGTTCGCGCTGCGACACCCAAAAGCGCCAGCGAGGCAACCGCCAGCAGCGCGCAGATTTGCAACGCTCGTCCATGCTCAGCGCGTTCTCGCAACCCGCTCATATCAGCTTCAGCGTTTGTAGCCACGATCCGGGCGAAGTCTTCAGGCATGGGCAAATTCGATCGGGTGGTCAGAACTGAATTCAGATCGCCCAGCAATCGGCGTTGTTCTGCTAACTCACCCGCGCAGTTTGAGCATTGCTCAAGATGCGACTCAAGCAGCAAAGACGCAGCTTGATCCAGTTCCCCGTCCAGATAACAACCTATCTGTTCGCTTGGGCAATCCGGCTGAACGGTGTTCGTATTCATGATTAAAGGCCGGTGATCCCTCTCTGCAAAAACTGACCGCGCATCATGTCGCGCGCACGAAACAGCCGGTTCTTCACTGTTCCCAGGGGCAAGCCGGTTACTTCGACAATTTCTTCATAGGTCAAATCCTGCGAATGCCGCAGGAGGATCAGCTCGCGATAGGCACTCGGTAGTGATCGCACCACGCTTTCAATCTCAAGCCGGCGTTCTTTACGTTCGCTCTCCTGCTCGGGACTTAAGTGGCTGCTTTCCAGTGGCAATTCATAGGTGTCACCCTCAACCCCGGTAGCTATTGACTGCTCGCGACCACTCTTGTGGCGGCGCAGGTGGTCAACCGCGCAGTTGTGGGCAATCTTGTAAATCCAGGTCGAAAACTTAAATTCCGGGCGATAACGAGCCAGCGAGCCGTAGACCTTAATAAAAATCTCCTGGGTCAGGTCGAGCGCTATATCGTAATCGCCGACCATCCGATAGACGTAAGCAGAAATGGGACGCTGGTAACGCCTGACCAATTCTTCAAAGCCGCCTTCGTGACCTTCGACCGCGCTGGCGACCAGGTCTCGATCGACCGAAGCGTTAAAGGGAGCAAAAGTAGCGGGGGATGCGCTTGTAGTCATGATGCTCAGGTTTTACGCACCGAAATCCGCAAATGTTTCAGTAGGCGAGCCTTCCGCTAATTCCAATGAAGTGTTGCGAGCCCTGCCGGTGCAGCAATGGAATCAAAGTTCAGATCGCTTGTCGGAAGCTGCAAGCCAAGATCCTCAGGCCCTAACACCTGGACATGGGCACCCAAAGTTTCATTGACAATCTCGCTGGCGCGCTCTTTAGCAAAGCCGGTCCCGACTGCGAGTAGTTGGGTTAATGGAAGACCGCCGCCATTAACTTCTGACGCGCGCCGGTCCCGATAAAACAGCAGCAGCCTGAAAAACTCGTCTTCGCGTTCTTCCGGCTCACAAACCACTGTGCGCACGATGAGCGGTTCGCGGTTGCGGAAGATCGCCGCAGTGAAGCCCTCGTCGTGAGCCGTCAGCAACAGCGAATCACCGTTGTTTCCGTTCCCAGTAAGCCAGCACGCCTCGCCGAGGTGCCGAGGTAGCACCAAGCCCGCGCGCCATCCCAGGGAAGCGAAAACACTCTCATACTCAGACAGCACCGCCAGCTTGATGGCGACTGCCAGATAACGAACGCGACCCTGACTATCACGTGGCAGCATTTCGTTGGAGATCGATAACTCGCTAAGCGGCGCGCCGAACCCGCGCTCCATTTTCCATTTAAGGACTTCATCGGTCTCGCTCTTGGAACTGCTCTGATTCTCCATGGTGAGAATGAGCGTGCGCATCGTAGCTTCCGGCAAAGCCACAGACCACTTGCGCTGGCGCAGCAACCCGGCGCTGGTGCCTAACTCATTCAGAACTTCAGCCAGTTGCTGGAGGTCGGCAATATTAGAATCGTCAAATCCCGGAGTGATCAAAGAATCCGCGATGGTGATGCTGGCAGCACGGCGCAGGCGGAAAACGCCTTTGCGTCCACCTTCCAGTTGCACCATCGACGCCACGCCCTTTTCAAGGCCGAGCGCGGTCGCTGGATACCATGGTTTGACTAATTTTGAGAGTAATTTGGGCAAGGTTGGTCGTCGATCCTGGGTCTTTGCTCGTTACTTTCTTCCGCGTCAGTCAGAGAATCTTTCGAAAGCACCCGGACCACCGATCACCATTCGCTATAGGGCCGGCCATCCGAGCCAACTTCAGGCGAGGCACTGTGAACATCGGTAACCCCCGACTCGCCGCTATTGGAAGCAGGGTCCTCACCCGTGGTGATCGTCCAGTCGGCCTGATCTGTAAATGGATCCACAGGCTTCTCACGCATGTAGCCTGAGCTGACCAGATCATCGATTGATTGCGGCAGCTTGCCTTTGTCAGCAGCGTATTGATCCAACAGCGAACGTATCTTGTGCAGATCGTCTCTCAAGACCGCCTCGCGCGCAGCCGTAATTGTCTTCTGATATTGCGGCAATACAATCGCGGCGAGGATGATGATGATCGTGATCACGATCATCAACTCCAGCAGCGTAAAGCCCTTCGTGGTTACACGATGAAGCGCGAGATGAAAACTAGAGTGGTTGGCTTCGCGATCCGCCTTCCGCAATCTGAGGTCTGCAATCGCCTTACCAGTCACTGTACTTCTCTCCATTCAATGCCGTACCGGTTGATTTTGAGCGCACGTCAAAGACGTTTTCTCCGCCCCATGAACCCGAATCTGCCGCATCGTAGCAGGATCGCAAATCCCAATCAGATTTTCCTGTCATGGGATCGATCGGCAGGTCGCGCAGATAAATTTTTTTCTTGGTCGCCAGTTGACCAACCTGAGTGGCGTTCACGCCAACCTGTCCGCGCCCACCTGAAGCTGAAATGGGAATAACATTGACGCCACTCACGAGTGTTTCCAGGTCAGGTGGGTAACGGTCCGGATTATCGACGCCGAATATCGTGCAATCGGTGATCGCCACCTTGATGCGCGGATCGGCCGGTAGTTGCTGCTGCTGTTGTTGTTGCTGTCCAGGCTGTACCTGTCCAACGTTTTGCTGATTACAGTTATAGATCAAAGCTTCGCGATGGAATTGATCGATGGCGCCGCGAATGGTCCGCAGAGTTTCTCGCAGTTGTTGTTCCCTCTGCCGCCTGACTGCCATCTTCACGAGCGGAACAACTCCGAGCGTCAGGATGGTCAGGACGGTGATGGAAATCACCAGCTCGATGAGCGTGAATCCGCGATTGCCGGCCCGGCGGCGAGCGGACGCAACAACGCGGTGACCACTTGAGCGCACTACCTTCGTCGTGTCACCGCGTTGTTCAGGCGCCGCGTACTGTTCGCTCTCTGGATTCATTTACTGCTTTACCAGAATCATCCCCGAGGACAGATTCGACGTGACGTCGCGCGAGTCCGCTGCCATCAAGGTCGTTTTTTGCTTATCAAATTGGATTGAACCATCTCCGGCGCCCACGCCTTCAATGTCGAGGAACAACATAGCTCCTGCGCCTTTCAGCTGGACCAGTCCACTCAGGGCTGAGACAGAAATCATGCATACGCCACTGTTGTCGATCGACTGGCTGACGCCGGGAAACGCGCTGTTACCGAACATCGTACCGCCGGATACACCATTCACCTTGATCACACGAGGATCGAACCTCAGCGTCAGGGCAACGAGACCGAGAGATACATCGGAATTCAAGTCGATAGCGACCCGCCGCTTCTCGCCGACTTTCAAAGGTTCATCAAGACCTGCGACCCTGAGTTGTGCCACTCGAGGCTTATCCAGCGAAGCATCGATAGCGCGCGGCAGACTCGTGAGAATCGCATTACTGTTGACTCCGGTGTTGACAGCCGCTACCTCAGCAGCCGCTTGATTGGAAATCATCGACTTCGGAGCCGGCACAAAGGAATCGTCGATGTCGACCTGTGTCCTGTGCACCTCCAGGGGAGCACTCGGCTGGAGCACGGCCACCGATTTAGTTTGCATCTCGCCAATATTATTAGAGGTGCGATTACTCGATCCCGCCAGTGGCGAGGGTTCAATCTGCGCCGTCCTCTCTACGCGGGGCGTCTTAAGAGCGGCGGCGATTGCGTCCTCGCGATCTGCATCGCGAATCATCGCTTCGAGTGAACCCGTGGTCGGATTCGAAAGAGTTCCGCTAGGTCGCATCTCCTCATCTCTCGGTGTCACGGCGGGGGCGCGCAGGACTCGCGGTGTGACCGCAATGACGATATCGACCTGACGACTGTCTCGTGTCGGCGAAGCGAACAAGCGTCCTATTATTGGCAACCCACCCAGGACCGGAAGACCCTGCCGGCCGTTGGATTGAATGTCCTGAGACACACTTGCCAACATCATGGTGCGATTATTCTGGACGCGAGCCGTGCCGGTAATGGTTCGCTCGGTAAACGTCGGAGTCAGAGTATTGGCGCCCGCTACGTCCTTTGACTCAATGGACATCTTCACCTGAACGTCAAAGTTGGGATAGACAAGAGGCGTGAACTTTAACGTCAAGCCCGTTGGCTCATAATTGATGACGGGAAATCCGCCAGTCGGAAAGCCGCCTGTTCCCGTCCCGGTCCCGGTGCCTGTCTGCACTCCAAAGGGGTAAGCCTGCGCTGTTTGCACCGGCACTCTTTGACCAATACGCGCCGTTGATTCTTCATTATTAAAGGCGTGCACCTGAGTCGAAGCTACGAGGCGAGCGTTATTCTTGCTCTGGAATATCTGCAGTGTCGACGACGGCATTAGTAGGGCGGCGCCAAAAGACGAGGGCACGCTGGCCGCAGTCGCGCCAGTTCCGGCGAGCACCCGCGCCAGGCCTCCAAAGGTTGTAGCCGTTTGCCTGACACCCCCCAACGAGACAAGACTGGTGCTGTCTCCCAGTTGATTGCCAAATTGCATCAAGTCGTTCCGCGACACCTCATAGATGTTCACATCCATCACTACTTCGGGTCGCTCTTTGTCGATACTCGCCAAGAGGTCGCCGATCAATCGCACGTTTTCAGCCGTGTCCCTGACAGTCAGAGTGTTCGTGTCTTTATCCGGCACGACAATCGTTTGCGGACGGCCGACTGAGGGAGGAATGGCCTGGCCCACAATCTCGCGCGCTTTTAGTGGATCCGTGTTCGAAAGAAAGAAGGTGCGCAATACGAGTTGCTGGTACTGGGCTCGTCTGGTCTGATCGGCGATCAGGATTGTGCGGCGACTAAGCTTCTGAAAGAACAAGCCTTCCTGCAGGAAAATGTAATCGAGCGCCTGGCCGGTCGTGACATCCTTCAAATTCAAATCAATCTGCCGAGGTTGCGCAAATGATTGGCGATCAAAAACCACATTAAAGTTGAGCTCATCCGCCAGTTTGCGAATAAAGGTCTTGAGGTCGCCGCTGTAACTGATAACGCGGAACTGCTCGGCGTGCTGACCATCTGGCACCGTACTCTCTCCTGACATTTGTCCGCGAGCGGGGGTGGCGCCACCGTTTTCATCACCCTCTTTGGGTTGCGGCACCGCGGTTCCATCTTTCACAGCCTGCAGACGCAGCATGCGCTCCATCTCCGACACCGCGAGAGTATTCACCGGATCATATCCGTAAGCCTGCCGGAAAGAGTTGTATGCACCAACATAGTCCTGTTGTTCGGCCATCGCTCGACCCTGCTGCATGTAGGCCTGCGAGGCATTAAAGCTCGCCCGGCGAAAATGCAACTGGTATTCGGTGTTGGCGGGATCCGCAGCCACGGCCATCGTGAATTCCTGCGCCGCCTTTTCCCACTGTTGGGCAGTCTCGTACTTCAAGCCTTTTTTGAAGTGCGAGTCACCCTTTTTTGCCATGACGGTCAAGGGCATGAGCAGCAGGCAGCAGGTCAATAGCAGCGAAAGCAGAGTACGCATCTTGATTGTGGATCTCATCAGCAGTCTCCCAAAGGAGGTTAAGTTTGGCAGCGGCAACGGCCATCGCTGGAGCCGGAATTCCGGCCAGTTCAAGTTACACGCTTCCTGTTAGCGCTGGTTCCGGGGAATCCGGCCGCGCCAGGACAGAACCATTATGCCGGATTTTTCCCAGCATTGACGGTTATTTCCTCAACAAAGGTCACGCGATTAATTTCATGCAGGGTCGAGAGCCCCGCAAATACTTTCTTCAAAGCCGATTCGCGGAGGCCCCTGAGGCCCTCGGCTTCAGCGGCCCTTCTAACTTCCGAGCCGGGCCGGCGCTCAACGATCATCTCGCGAATGTTATCGGACAAATCGAGCAACTCATGAATGGCTGTGCGGCCCCGATAACCCGTGTGATTACAAGTATCGCAACCGATGCTCGAGTAAAATGTTTCGCCGCTATACTGTTCCGGCTTCAGTCCTGACTCCCGCAACTCTTCCTCAGCCGGGTGGTAGGGACGCTTGCAGACACTACATAAAAGACGAACCAGTCTTTGGGCCAGGACACAGTTCAAAGACGAGACAAAATTATAAGGCTCGACTCCCATGTTAAGGAAGCGGCCAATCACGTCAATCACGTTATTGGCGTGCACAGTAGTGAACACCAGGTGCCCGGTTAGGGCCGACTGAATAGCAATCTGTGCAGTTTCCGTATCGCGGATTTCACCGACCATGATCTTGTCAGGGTCATGACGAAGGATAGAACGAAGACCACGGGCAAATGTTAAGCCTTTCTTCTCATTTACTGGTATTTGCGTAATGCCGTGCAGCTGGTACTCAACCGGATCCTCAATCGTAATTATCTTGTCTTCTTCGTTTCTGATTTCGTTCAGCGCAGCGTAAAGCGTGGTCGTCTTTCCGGATCCGGTCGGCCCAGTTACCAGCACCATGCCGTAGGGTTCGGCAATGTAGCGCCGAAACTTGCGCATATCCTCTTCGGCAAAGCCCACCACATCCAGATTTAAGTTCTTGAATTCTTCGCTGATCTGCTCCTTATCAAGAATACGAATCACAGCGTCTTCGCCGTGGATGGTGGGCATAATCGAGACGCGGAAGTCCACGTTGCGCCCTTTGTAACGAACTCTGAATCTGCCGTCCTGAGGCACACGGCGCTCAGCGATATCGAGCTCTGACATAACCTTGATGCGGGATATCAGCGTTTGGTGGTAAGCGAGATCGATCGGGTCGACCTTGGCATAGAGCGCGCCATCGATGCGGTACTTGACCTGCACCTCAGTATCGCGCGTTTCGATGTGGATATCAGAGGCTCGCGATTCCATGGCGTTATAAATGATGGTGTCCACCAGCTTGATGATCGGGGACATATCAGAATCGGTGGCCAGCCGATCCAGATCCAGCACTTCCTCGCCCTGTTCGGTCTCTCGAACCAGTGAAATGCGAAAGCTCGAGGCAGCTTCCTGCAGCACGCGCTGCGTAGTATCACCACGCCGCAACACAACATCGACAGCGCCGGCAGTGGCTACGTAGGGCACGACGCGCCCTTTCAAAGCGCCGGCCAGCTCGTCCAATCGTTCCAGGTCGGTCGGGTCGGCCATCGCGATGTGCAGTCCCCGCCCATCCCGGCGCAGCGGAACGAACTGGTAACGCACCATTAGATCGACCGGCACTTCGGTAAACAAGTTGTAGTCGATCGGTGATTCGCCTTCGTGTGGCAGCAGATCGATATAAGGCAGGCGGTAACGGCGAGCCAATTCCCTGGCTGCGTGCACCTCCGGCGGTTCGTGGTCGGCGGCCACTTGAACCGCAGCCAACTCGCCTACGGACAGGATTTCACCAGGTTCTTCGACTAACTCTTTCATCTTTTTTCAGAATCCGAATCCGGGTTCGGCCCTAGTGGCTACCCCCGATCCCGCCGTTCGAAATTGAACCGATAATAGGCAAATAAATAGCCAGCAGGATGGTCACGACGACCCCGCCCATGACGACAAGGATCGCAGGCTCAAGAGTAGTCGTCAACTGCTCGAGGCGCACTTCTGATTCAGCATCGTAAAAGACTGCGACTTCATCCAGCATCTCGCGCAAGCTACCGGACCTTTCGCCGATCCCGATCATGTCCAGGGCCAGAGGGGGAATCCAGCCGGCCGACTCGAGGCCTTCGGAAAACGAACGACCCTCGCGAATCATTGGCAGTATCGCGGAACTGCGACGCCGGAGTTCCCTATTCGTAATTGACTCGGCGGCGATTTCCCATGATTCGACGATGGTGATGCCCCCGGCCAGCAAAGTAGCTAAGGAGCGGGTCGCCTGGGCCACTGAAAGCTGCACGACAAGATTTCCGGCCAGCGGAACTTTCAGAATAAAAGCATCGAGCGCCTGCTTGCCGGCGGCGGTGCGCGCCCATATGACAAACAGGACTGAGCCGCCAATAACAAGTGGACCAAACCAGAAGACATTTCCGGCGAGCCAACTCGACAGCCCCACCACAATTTTGGTGGGAAGCGGAAGCTCATTACCAAACCCTGAAAATAGTTCGGACATTCGCGGGACTACATAGATGGTCAAAAACGTGACCATCAAGAACGAAGCAAACAGCAGAAATACAGGGTAAGCCAGCGCTCCGCGAATCTTTCTGCGCAGAGCAACGTTACGTCGCATGTACGTGACATAGCGACTCAAAACATCATCAAGTGCGCCCGAACGCTCGCCCGCCAAAATCGAGGCCGTATAAATTCGCGGAAAGATCGGCCCCTGACTGGCAAAGGCTTCAGACAAAGCCATGCCGCCCCGAATCTGGTCCTCGACATCGCCGAGCACCGTGCGCAGTCGAGCTGACGCTGCTCGCTTTCGCAGCATCGAGATGGCCTGCAGGATTGGAATGCCAGCGCGAACCAGAGCCGCCAGTTGTTGATTGAAGAGGAGAAAGTCATTCGCCTTGACACGCGGGCTGGCGCCCGGCCGCCCAAAACGAGTCATTGCGGCTACGCCGGAAGTCTTCGGCGGGGTGACATTGAAGACCCGGAACCCTTCACGCTCAAGATGGGCGCGCGCCTCAATAACTCCTGGCGCCTCAACCGTACGCGTAATCACTTCTCCGGCGGGCGTGCCTAAACGACAAATAAACTCAGCCATTTTTATGAAAGATACCTTCCAGGAACCGGTTCTGGATGCAGACCGGGAAAAAAGTATAGCACGCAACCTCTGGCGAAGACTGCTGAATCCCCGCGTCCCTACACGCCGGGTCGAGATGAAAGTTGCACTCGTGACTCGCGGACCCGCTTGATTGTGATCCAGATCAATCGAGCCCGAGATTATCCACGCAGCGCGCATCCGGAAATTCGCATCTCAATCCGATGGTTAGGGAGCATTCTGTGGGCCCAGCGGCACACTTACTTCTTGCACGCGGCCACGCGCTGATCTACTATGAAACGCGTCGAAAGAACAATCAGGAACAAGCACGCGGCCGTCTCCCTCGCTCGCCGGTTCCGGTGAAGAATCTTTGCAATCTCTGACAGGTCCAAGACGTCTGGATTGGAATAAGAGTTCTGAGCCCCTTAACCGTCATTTCGGAGCTTCCCAAAAGGAGCCGCAGGTTACATGAGTTCGCATCATCGGCACGCACCAACACCAGCTCTTCTCCTCTGTCTGACCCTCGGCTTGATCGCGCTTCTCTGTTCCATTGATAGCAAGGCCCAGGAAAAGCCCGTGGGTAACGATCAGGCAACTCCCAGCCCGACCGCCGAGCCCGTGAAAGCAGATAAAGCCGGCCCCATCATCAGCAATACCGATCTTGTTACCTTTACCGTTACGGTAACCGACACCTACGGCCGGTACGTCTCAGGTCTAAAACAAAATGCTTTCACCGTGCTCGACGATAAACAGCCGCAGAACATCTCGTTCTTCAGCGATGACGATGCGCCGGTTTCGGTGGGAGTGATTTTTGATGTTTCCGGCTCAATGAGCGGCGACAAGCTCAAGCGCGCACGCGAAGCTCTTTCGCGATTCATCCAAACCAGCCATAACTCCGACGAGTACTTTTTGATTGCCTTTAACTCGCGCGCGCAGTTACTGCTGGACAAGACGCGTGACGGTAACGCCGTGCTTGATAAGCTCACCTTTGTGCAGACCCGCAACAACACTGCGCTCTACGACGCCTGCTACCTCGGAGTAGAAAAAGTACAGCGCGGTGCGCATCCCAAGCGCGCGCTACTTTTGATAAGCGATGGCCAGGACAATGACTCTCGCTATACGTTCAGCGAAGTGCGCCGGCTCTTGAAAGAATCCGACGTCGTGCTATATGGAATCGGCATCCTCAGCGGCAGCGATGCCGGCAGTGGCTTGGGCATGGAGGGTCAGGGCATTCTTGACGAACTGGCAAATGTTTCAGGTGGCAAAGCTTTCTTTCCGCGCACGGCCGCGGAGATGGATGACATTTTCGAGCAGATCGCCCTCGAGTTGCGGCATCAGTATTCGATTGGATACACGCCACCTAACTTTGTAAATGACGGCAAGTGGCACCGCATTAAGGTTAAGGTCACACCACCGCGAGGCCTGCCCCGTTTGTTTGTGCGGAGCAAAGATGGCTACTACTCGCTGGTGGCCCCAAAGTAGCTCGCGGTCCCAGCAACGAATCGCTCGCATCAAGCATCCCTGTGGTGTGCGCAGTGTACGCCGTTTTTCGCGACGCTGTTTGCCCCAGCCGGCGAGAAGCAAAGAACCAGGGTCAGCGCCACGCTTTCCTCCCTGTTCAGTTCAGGGTAGCGCGGCGTTTCGCATTCTCAGGGCCATCGATCTAAACTATTTCCGTCCCAGGGAGCTAAATTCGCGGCGGCGAACAAACCGGCGGCTAAACCACCGCATCTACTACTCGTTTTCACTTTTGGAAAACTATTCGGGAATGAATTTGAATAAAAGTAATCTACGCTTAGCCCGCCGTCCGGCGTTTGTCACCGCCCTGCTCTTAATGCTCGGTGGGCTGCTGGTTACTACTCAATACAGCGCCGCAAGGACACAGGACGGACGACCTCGACGAACGGCGCAAACAACACCAGTCCCGCCGCAGAGGCCAACACCATCCCCGACGCCTGTAAAGTCCGCGAGTCCGCTACCAGTGCGTGCAGCTACCGCAACGCCGACTCCGGTGCCGGCAACCACAGGCGATGGGCGTCCGAAACTTGGCGACGCGCCGCCGCCACCAAAACTCAGACCCAAGCCAACACCTACGCCTCCCACTGAGATCGATCCGGACAGCACCATCACTATCGACACTCAACTGGTGAGCTTGAGCGTGCGCGTCATCGATCGAAATAACAAACCAATCGACAACGTGCAGAAGTCTGACTTTCACGTTTTTGAAGACGGCGTGTTGCAGCCCATTGAATCCTTCACTAAAGAAGAGGTGCCGATCAGCTATGGCCTGGCTGTCGATACTTCCCTTTCGCTGCGCAATCAATTGCAAAGTGTGATTGATGCGGCCAAGACGATTATCAACAGCAATAAGCGCGGTGACGAGACATTCATCGAACGGTTTGTCAGCAGTGACAAAATAAACATCGAGAAGGAGTTCACGGCGAGCAAAGATGATCTCTTTGAGGCCGTAGACAATCTTTATCTCGAAGGTGGTCAAACCGCGGTGATCGACGGCGTTTACCTCGCGGCTGAGCATGTCGCGGAATACCGCAAGGGCGACGACAGTGATCGGAGGCGGCGTGCCCTGATTGTGATCACAGACGGCGAGGACCGCCACAGTTTCTATACCGAGGCACAGTTATTTCAACGCCTGCGTGAAGAGGACGTGCAGATCTATTTGATTGGGTTTGTTAATGAACTCGACAAGGACTCTGGATTTATTAAGAAGAGTACCAGGGACAAAGCGATGAACCTGCTCAGTAGGATGGCCACAGAAACTGGCGGGCGCGCTTTCTTTCCAAAGTCCATCTCTGAAATGCCCGAGATAGCGACTGCCATTGTGCGCGACCTCCGCACGCAGTATGTACTGTCTTACAACCCGACGAACAAGGCGCACGACGGCTCCTATCGTGCCGTGCGTGTCACAGTCGATGAAGGACCCAACCGCGATAAACGCATTGCGCTGACGCGGGCAGGTTATGTCTCTCGACGTGAGGGTGCGGCACCGGTTCGGCCGCCAGCCAATCGCACAGGCGTCACTCGCCCGCCCGCCGGGGCGGCCAAATCACCTTAAAGCCGGCGCTGTTTCACACCGCGAACTCTGCGAAAGAGCAAGAGCGTTCCCTTTGACCTTTGTAGACGCAGGCGTCTCTCAGGTCTGCTTACGCCCATTTTCCATGGTCCATTGTTCCAGGGCTTTGACGTTGTTCACCAATTGTTCCATCTGCTGATCTCGCCCCACGCTCTTACGCAGCATATCTTCCAACATCAGTTCGCTTTTCAGATTGACCTTGAAATCCTGTTCCGCAGCCAGCCGATCTTTTTCAGCAGCCCGGTTCTGAGACATCATTATTACCGGTGCCTGTAAGGCCGCGGTCATGGATAGCATCAGATTTAAAAGAATGTAGGGATAGGGATCGAACTGCGCGCCGTTTTCACCCTTTCCGTAATAAGCTAGCACGAAACTATTCACGGTCATCCAGATGAGCAGAGCCCCGCAATACAGAAAGATGAAGGTCCAGGAACCGCCAAATGAAGCCACCCTATCGGCGATGCGCTGGCCGAGCGTCGAAGTCTGCTCCATCTCCTGGTTGATATTGCGAGAAACACGTTGCGACACGAGCATATTAGTCTGCCGCATACGCGTGCCAATCTCGCAGATGACGTCTATGGCGACATCAGGATGGCCCATCAGAAACTGCTGGAAGTCATCGCTGCTCAGGCGATGCAGATGGGTATCGGTCATCGCGGTCGCACTGGTTGAGCGGGCGCCGCGATCCAGCACCGCCAACTCGCCAAAGAACTCGCCGGACTTCAACTCGGCCAGGGTGACCTCCTTCACGTCTTCATCCATCACCCAGATGCGTACGGTGCCGGTCTCGACCACATACAACGCATCGCCTCGATCGCGTTCGCTGAAGATCACGTCGCCGGCCTTGTAGTCAACCTGATCTACTTCTTCGGCCAGCACTTCGAGTTCGGCCGGCGTCAATCGTTTGAAAAGCGGCACACGAGAAAGACTTGCGGCTTCTTCGCTTAGATTCATCTCAGCAGCCATACTTTTTTCCTCTCAATTCTTAGAAACGTTTAAGTTCTTAACCTGGCACGATCAGGTTAGTAAACGGCTCAGGAAGTCTTCATTGACGGCAAACGGATCCGTCGGAGGTTCAGCCACGGTCGAAGATTCGACCGCTGCCACCAACTCCCAAACGGCCTCGCCCAACTCCTCGTCGCTCGTGTTTATCTCAATACATGAGGGCGAATCAAAGGGTGTCATGAATAGGTAACGGGGCGTCGAACGATCGCTGAGGGGCGCGCTCGGCCCCAGGATTAGGAGATTATTATTCCACCGCGCATAACGGTGGGCCGATCCGAGCTGACGCTCCCAATGAAGTTCTGCAGCCGCAGTCAACGATTTCAGCTTTGAGATTAAAGCTCGCAGCTTATCAGTACTGGCAGGGTCACGAGACATCAAATACCTCCTTGACTAATGCGTTAATTTTTAACGGAGATTAGCACTTTTTTTCAGAAAACAAGAGATCTGGCCCGTCCGCCTCGCCGAGCGTTACCAAGGAACCAGAGTGCCGCCTGCGCTCGAGTTTTTCTGAGCCTTGTAGACCGCCGGTAAGCGGTACGCTACAAGCGAGGACACCAGGGCTACAGGTCCGCCGAGTCATTTTTTAGCATACTTTTTAACCGGTTGCTTACTGGTGTGGCGTTTCTCGGCTTCCTCGATTGAGTGACTGGCGGTTAGCTCCGAATCCTTCCTGGCCATCATTACTAATTTTTAGAAATGCTTATGCAGCGTCTCAATTTCTTCTTCTGTTAAATCCTCGACGTCGATCAAACGGTTGCTGGCTCCTTCCAACGCAGCCACGATCTCGTTCAGCTTCAGATGGATCGCCAGGGCATCCTTGTTTTGACTGCGCTGGATGAGGAAGACCATGAGAAAGGTAACGATGGTAGTACCGGTGTTGATGACCAACTGCCACGTGTCCGAGAAGTGAAAGATGGGACCGGTGACTATCCAGATCAGGACCACCGACAAAGCGATGATAAATGCAGCCGAAGTGCCGGTTGCCTCCGTCACCTTCACCGAAAAACGTTCAAGCACTTGACTGAGAACATTGCCTTGCTTTGCCATTGCTTGTTATCCCCTTTGAAATTCCGGTTCGTTAACAGACCAAAGCCGTTTGCTCAAAAACGCTGGCTCAAAAATCGATTGAAATCCCGAGCTGCACACCCAGACTTGGACTCGCCGCGAGTTTGCCGGCCACTATTCCGAAATCAAATGAGGCCTTTTTCTTAAACTGATAATTGCCGCCCACCAGGCTCTGCAACCGGCCCTTGCCAAGCTGAAAATTTCCGGTCACCGCGCCGGTTAATTCCACACCAAGCTGAAGACTGGGCTTAACTTGTCTGACCAGTGAACCGCCGCCGGTAAAAACGGTGCCCCTGCTCTTCAACCCGACCACACCGGTTGTTTCATTTCCGGAAAAGAGGACGCCGCCGTTCAGACGCAATTTGGTAGTACGATCAAGCGATCTTTGGAGAATGCCGTTCAGGTAATAATCCGCTAGACCGGAACCGAGTTGCCGGGTCGTATCGCCGGTAGGCAGTTCGACATTAAAAGTGACAGCCAGGGCCGGCATTCGCGAGTTGTCGTTTTCTCTGACGAAGTTGTACTTAACGGAGAGGTTTGTATCACCCAGACCGGAGACTCGTCGACGCAGGGTACCGGTAGTGCTGTAGATGGTTAGCAGCGGGAAATCGATCCCGATTTCCAGGCGATCAAGCAGCCCGTAATCAAGCTCAGAATCAGCCGTATTCTGTTTGCGATTTGGAAATGAAGAATGCTGCAGCAGGTCGAACTCGTTGCTGAATTCGAAATGGAAATGGTGTTTCGGAGTGGTCTCCGCGTCATCAGTTACGAAGGGCTGCTGACCGTTGGCGAGTGAGGCGAGCAGCAACAATAAGACGCAAGCAGAAATACTACGAGAGCCTATGGCTTTGCAGTTACGCATGCGCTGCGCTGTTTCAGGGCCGCTACTTCGATGGCACCGAGCCGCTGATTTTCTTTTTGGTTGTCTCGCCGGTGTGCAGGACCGGAATTCCCAGATCGACTTCGACGTGCAGTCGAGGGATCACATGCGTAGCTACGACCTCGCCCACGCGCTTGGCTGCCGCGGCTCCCGCGTCAACGGCGCTGCGAACCGCCGCGACGTCGCCGCGCACAATTGCCGTTACCAGTCCGGCGTCAATCTTTTCCCAGCCAACCAGGTGAACGTTCGCGGACTTGACCATGGCATCAGCTGCCTCGATCATCGCGACCAGCCCACGGCATTCAACCATCCCCAGTGCTTCTTCCATGGCTACTCTCCTGACGCTGCAATCGCTTCCCTTGATTGGAGCGGGCATATCATACTGCGTGCGGTCTGCCTGCGCTAACTATTTCGCCTTTAGCGAGCTTCAATTTCTGAGCGAATGTATCGGCGCCGGAATCCGCCCGCCGCGGCGAATGAACTCAGTCGATGAAAAGGCATTGACGGACATGATTGGCGCGCTGCCCAGCAAACCGCCAAACTCCACCATTTCGCCAACTACGCGACCGGGAACCGGAATGATGCGCACCGCCGTGGTCTTGTGGTTCATGACTCCAATCGCCATTTCGTCCGCGATGATGGCGGAGAGAGTCTCCTCGGAAGTTGAACCGGGCACCGCTACCATATCGATTCCAACTGAGCAGACGCTGGTCCAGGCCTCCAACTTTTCCAGAGACAACGCGCCAACCCGTGCGGCTTCGATCATCGCCGCATCTTCCGAAACTGGAATAAATGCGCCGCTCATGCCGCCGACAGAACCACTGGCCATGGCGCCGCCTTTCTTGACCGCGTCAGTCAACAAAGCGAGGGCCGCCGTTGTTCCATGAGTCCCCGCCCGCTCAAAGCCCATCGCTTCGAGGATCTCCGCCACTGAATCTCCGGGTACCGGTGTGGGCGCGAGCGATAGATCAATGATGCCGAAAGGTAATCCCAGACGGTGCGCTGCTTCCCTGCCAATCAATTCGCCGGCGCGCGCCAGTTTGAACGAAAGCTTCTTAATTATTTCAGCGAGTTCATGCAGGGGCAGATCCCTGGGAGCGTGCCGCACAGCATTGTTTACGACACCGGGGCCTGAGACACCTACATTGATGACTGCTTCGGCTTCGCCGACACCGTGAAAGGCGCCGGCCATGAATGGATTGTCCTCAACTGCGTTGGCAAAACAAACGAACTTGGCACAAGCCAGCCCGCCTTCGTCACGGGTCAATTCAGCAGCCTCTTTTATGACCCGTCCGATTTGTCTTACCGCATCCATGTTAATTCCCGCCCGTGTCGTCGCTACGTTGACCGACGAGCAAAGTCGGCGGGTAGAAGCCAACGCCTGGGGAATTGAGTCAATGAACTCCACCTCGCTGCGGGTCGCACCCTTGGGAACCAATGCGGAGTAGCCTCCCAGGAAATCGATCCCCACTGTAGCGGCCGCTTCATCAATCGCGCGAGCGACCTGAACCGGATCTCCGACACTGCCTTCGGTGATTAGCGAAACTGGTGTAACCGCGATGCGCTTATTGGCAACTCTTAAACCGATCTCATCCCCAAGCTGGTCGACCGTCTGGACCAGACGGGCAGCGACCCGCTCAATCTTCTCGCGCGCGCGTTCCGCTGTTTCACTCATCGAGTTGCTGGCACAGTCAAGTAGGCTAAGACCGAGCGTGACCGTGCGAACGTCCAGATGTTCCATCTCAGTCATCGATACGGTCTGTAAGATTTCGGCCTGGCTGTATTCCATAGTTCGACTTGAGATTTCAGGTTGCGGACTTCAGATTAACTGGGCTCTCAGGTTGTTACTCTGATACAAACGAGCGCTAGGTGATCCATTTGCTGAGCAGCAGCAGTATGATAAACAGCAGGAACAAGACACCGACCACGAGAATAAAACGAAGGCTTGGATCCAACTTGGCTTCATCCAAAACAACATTTGAAGCACGCCGCACTTTGTTCACACGCCGGCCAACTCGTTTGCGGGATTCCGGGGCGACCACCACTACTGCCTTAGCTTGCGGCACTTCTTGTGTAACCGATGCAGGCGCCTCTGGCTCCGGCTCGACACTAGTCACTGGCGGCACTTCGCCGGTAACAGCTGCGTCCTCTGGCGGCGTCTCGTTGAGTGCGTTCCCGCATTGGGCGCAAAACAATTCGCCTGGCTTGGCAGCAGCTCCACACTGCTTACAACGATGATGAATTTCCGGCTGGGACATATTCGATTGAAAAGGGCGAAGGACGGTTTCGGCTTGAATGACACCAGACGTCCGGTAATGGAAAATCAGAATTCACCGGCCTAGATCCGGTGCATTGCGTTAAATAGATCTTCGCGTTGCGCATAGATGCGCACGCCAAGCTTTTCACCTTCCCGCCGCAGACGTTCTTTGAGTTCCGAAGCGCTTTCCCGAGCTCGCTGGGTATCGGCGATGATCACCATCGCAAATTTTCCCTGGACCACGGTTTGATTAATGTCCGCAATGCTGCAATCGGCGCCCGCCAGAATTTGCGCCACGCCGGCAACAATTCCGGGATGGTCCAGACCAAAAACGGATATGACCATCCGCTCAGACGAACCCTCGCCGCGACCGTCCGGGGCGGCTGTTGTGTTTGAATTTCGTGAGGGGCTGCCGCTGCCAGGAAGGTACGGCTCAATCTCGCGATAGACTTCCGTCACCAACTGTTCCACCGTTTGTTCGTCTGCCCCTAATCCCAAACGCGCGTAGACGGCGCGCGTGATCTTGTAAATCAGCTCTTCATTCGCCATTTAATGAAATTCGTCCGCTCATTATTTCCGGCAGGGTTAGGCCCTTCCATTATCTCGAGCCAACTCGCGCAACTCATCCGATACTGTCTCGGCCAGATCTACTCGATCGACAATACCAATCACGGCTGCCTCGATGGCCATCTCCTGATTGCCGATGGCAGTCCGGGCAGCTTTGCCGAAAGCACACATGACGGTCTCACCGGCCCCGGCACCGAGACGATCAGCTACCACAATGATGCTCTTGTTGGGTTCCTTGTCCAGCTCAAGCGGGTGAACAATGAGAAATCGGACACCTTCGAGATCAGGTGACTTCTTGGTGGACCAAACTGTGCCGACGACTTTACCGAGGAACATAAGTTAGAGTGGAGCGTTGAAAATCTGAAATCTGTACTTTGTACCTTGTACTTTTTTTTGTTGAATCAGATCTTTCAAAAAGTACCTAAGCCCAAACGCCCAAATCAAAGTACAAAGCACGAAAGTACAAAGCGCAGAAAGCTTAAGACTCAAAACCACAGAAGCACATCTTCCCAAAGCTTAAATCTTGGCAAAAACTTCCGCCGGATCACCCATATCACGCGCTGCCGGGGTGATGATTGTCCGGTCGTTCACGTAAATCTTCTCGCCTTTTTGGATAGCGCGCCGGACATCGTCTTCGCTGACAAAATCGATCGCCTTTCGGCCATTTGGGGAAGGCGCCGCAGGCTGTTGCGGCTTGGTTGACGTCCCCTTGCTGGTCGAACCGTTGACCGAATCAGCTTGAACACTACTTGCGCCTCCAGTTTTTCTCGGCGTGTCAGACGACCCGGTATACATGCTGCCCGCTTCCACTTCGTTTGCCGTTGCAGCCGGAGTCTCATCACGGCGGCCAGCCAGGAAGCGATCCACGATCGCGGCAATTTCATCGCGACCAATCTTTCCACCAGCCGCGACTACCGGCGCTGGCGAGTGGGTTGAGACGGGAGGAGCCTTGGAGGTACTAACGCTGGCACCCGTTACTGCCGGACGAGCGCTCTTCACCGGACGAGTTTCGAATGCGACGCGCTTGATGTCCATTAAATGAAGCGGTGAGACATTATCGGAAGTGACATTGCCACCCCATGAGCCGCATCCGAGAGTCATTGACGGCGGTAACGCGGTGGAAAATCCGATAGCTCCATGAGTAGTGGGCGTGTTGACCGTCACTCGCGACGCCGGCATCTCGCTGCCAAACTTAACTGCGGCTTCGCGTGAACGAGTGTGAATGCCCGCCGTGTGGCCCATGCCACCATAGCGCAGGATTTCAAAACACCGCTCCGCCCCGCGCTCAAGTCCATCCACTACATAGAAAGCCAAAATGGGTGACAGCTTTTCCATTGACAAGGGAAAATCGCGGCCTACTCCCGCAACATCAGCCATCAGACAACGAGTGCCCGGTGGAGCTGTGATGCCTGCCATTTTGGTGATCACCTCGACCGAGCGGCCCACAATTGCCGGATTCAGCGAGCGTTGCGGCGTGGCCACAATCTTACCCAACTTGTCCGCTTCTGCAGCGGAAACAAAATGAGCCCCCTGCAGTTTGAATTGTTCGCGCACTGCCTGCTCAAGAGGCGCATCAACCACTACTGCCTGTTCAGAGGCACAGATGGTTCCATTATCAAAACATTTCCCCGTCAGGATGTCCTGCACTGCCTTGGGAACATCCGCACTTCTTTCGATGAAGACAGGTACGTTGCCTGGACCAACGCCAAAAGCTGGTTTGCCTGACGAATATGCCGCCCGCACCAGGCCAATGCCGCCGGTGGCCAGGATAACCGCTGTCTGCTTGTGCTTCATCAGGGCTTCGGTGCCCTCGATGGTGGCCGTGGTCATACAGGCAATTGCATCTGCGGGCAGGCCTTCCTTGATGGCAACCTCACGCATGACGCGAACTGTTTCGTTGATACAGCGAGCAGCGGATGGATGCGGCGACAGTACGATGGCATTTCGCGATTTGATCGCAATGAGTGTTTTGAAGATGGCCGTCGAGGTGGGATTAGTCGAGGGAATAATTCCCGCAACTACGCCTCTTGGACTCGCGATCTCGACGACGTCTTTGGTTTCTGAAACTACTCCAACAGTGCGCAGGCCCCTGAAATAGTTCCACACGTCTTCGGCTGCAAAGCGGTTCTTTTCCTGTTTGTCGGCAGGCACGCCATAGCCGGTCTCTTCAACCGCCATCGCACCCAGGCGCGCCGCTTCGCGGAGCGCTGCCTTGGACATCGCTTCGCAGATGCGATCTACTTTTGCCTGGTCGAAACGCGCCAGCTCCGCCTGCGCGCGGTGCGCGGCCTCCACCAGATCCCGCGCCTGCTGCACTGAAACAAGATCTTTATCTACGGACATGATCTAGCTCCTGCCGTTGACAATCTCACCGTGATCCTGGTCCTTTGTACTGCTGGGAGGTCGCTCGCAACATCCCCATATACCCGGCACTTGGATCAAAGAAGAATCAAATAATTAACTTACCGAGCCCGATCTTTCGCCGCATCGCGTGCGCCGGCCGGCAAAGTACGTCCTTGTTCGCCTTGCCCGATTTGGCCACGTGCGCCACCGCCCTGCAGACTGCGTTCGTCCGGACTAAGACCGGTGCGCCCGTTGACTGGCAAGACACGCTCGACTTCAATATGCGGCCGTGGAATAACGTGCACGCTGATGAGTTCACCCACTCGACGAGCAGCCGCTGCACCTGCATCCGTTGCTGCCTTGACCGCGCCTACATCGCCACGAACGAAGATCGTCACGTAGCCGGCGCCGATGTATTCTTTGCCCAATAGCTGAACATTTGCGGCTTTCACCATCGCGTCGGCGGCTTCCACCGCGCCCACGAAGCCCTTGGTTTCAACCATACCTAATGCTTCTAACGTCTGCGACATTCTCGGTCTCCTATTTTAGAAATTAAAGGGACTGTTTGGATCTTTGGTACGCCAACGTATCACCGCGTGCTTGAAGAATCAAGAGACACTCAAAGTTTTGAGTCCCAAAAGTTTGACAACGTTTTGGAGGGCAAGTAAGATTCGGCGAAAAGCAGGGCTTCCAGTAAGCGGGATTCAATTCAGGAAGCGATCTGGGTTCTTGAAGTTTCTTTTCCTAATGTCTGTCATCGCATAACGAAGCACCGATACCCGACCAGGCGTCAAGGCTAACGCGGATTGGTAATGGCAACTACGATTGGTGAACAACTGCGACTCGCACGCGAGGAGCAAGGCATCCCCCTGCGTGACATCTCAAACCAAACGCGCATCTCCATGCGTTATCTGGAAGCTATCGAAACAAATGACTATAAGCGACTGCCGGGCGGCATCTTCAATCGCAGCTTTGTCAAAGCTTATGCTCGCTGCGTACACTTCGACGAACATCAAGCTGCTGAAGGATACGCCCAGTTCATGCGCGAGCAGGGCCAACCGGTTGATGACCTTGAACTAACGCCCCACTATTCCAAGGTGTATGACGAAGCTTCGGCCACACGTTCGCCGGTGCTGACCGTGATTCTGGCGATTATTATTCTGGCAATCCTTACCCTCGGAGCACTCGCGGCGGTCCACTGGTATCAAAGACGCGTCTCAGCCGCTTCGGATGGACTAATAAACTTAACTGTGAAAAACGAATTTGGAGTTCGCGCTGCGCGTTGTGATGTGTCCTGTTGTTAACAGGCGATCAGAGTCCCACTTCAGTCGGGGTTTTCCCCAGCCCAGAAACCCGCCTGGAAGGCGGTACTCTAAACACCAGGTTCCGCACTTTTCAACAGGCAATTACTGAGCTTGTCCTCATTATTCCACCACGAGTGATACTGCCCGCTTCATCGGCGGGCAGTTCTGTTTTATAGTGATGTTTCCATTCCCCGGTTTTTAGGAGTAACTAAGCAGACATGATCACTCAACCCATTCCTGAAGGCCTGACATTCGACGATGTCCTGCTGGTTCCGGCACGTTCAGATGTCCTGCCCCTGGAGACCGACACTTCTACTCAATTAACCCGCAATATTCGTTTACAAATCCCCCTCTGTTCAGCAGCGATGGATACGGTCACGGAAGCAGCGCTGGCGATTGCCCTGGCACAACAAGGCGCGATCGGCGTAATTCACCGCAACATGACCATCGAGCGGCAAGCTGAAGAAGTCGACAAAGTAAAACGTTCAGAGTCCGGGATGATTGTGGATCCGGTCACCATTCTTCCGGAACGTCCCGTACGCGAAGCCCTGCATGTAATGGAGCGCTATCACATCAGCGGGGTTCCCGTCGTTGATGAAGACGGTCATCTGGTTGGAATCATCACGAATCGAGATTTGCGATTCGAAACGCGCTTCGATATCCCCGTCTCCGAGGTCATGACTCCGCAGCCACTAGTCACCGTTCCAGTCGGTACAACTCTGGAACAGGCAAAGATAGTTCTGCAGAAGCATCGCATCGAAAAACTTCTGGTCGTCGACAGTGACAAGCGGATCAAGGGATTGATCACAGTTAAGGATATTCAAAAGGCGATCAAGTATCCGAGCGCAGCCAAGGATGACCTCGGTCGTTTGCGAGTTGCTGCCGCTATTGGCGCCACCGGAGATTATCGCGAGCGCGCTGCCGGACTGGTGGCTGCGCGCGTCGACTGCCTGGTGATAGACACTGCCCACGGACATTCATCGCGAGTACTCGATGCTGTGCGTGACATCAAGAGTCGTTATCCTGACACTGATCTAATCGCCGGCAACGTCGCTACCGCTGATGGAGCCCGCGAATTGATCGACGCCGGCGTGGATGCCATTAAAGTGGGCATCGGACCGGGTTCCATCTGCACCACGCGTGTAGTCACCGGCGCGGGCGTGCCGCAAATCACAGCCATTCAATCCTGTGTTGAGGCGGCCAATGGTTCCGGCGTGCCGGTGATTTCCGATGGTGGCGTAAAATTCTCCGGCGATGTAGCCAAGGCCATCGCGGCAGGTGCCGATGTCGTAATGATCGGTTCCCTGTTCGCAGGCACCGAAGAAGCACCCGGCGAAGTAATTCTCTTCCAGGGCCGCTCTTTCAAGACTTATCGCGGCATGGGTTCAATCGGGGCAATGCGCGAAGGCTCAAAAGACCGCTATTCACAGGAAACCACCGAGATCGAATCGAAGCTGGTGCCGGAAGGAATCGAGGGCCGCGTTCCTTATAAAGGAACCCTCGCCGACATGGTCACGCAACTCGTCGGTGGCTTACGTTCCGGTATGGGCTACACAGGTTGTCACACAATTAAGGAGTTTCAGGAAAAGACTCGCTTCATTCGCATCTCCGCGGCAGGTCTGCGCGAGTCGCACGTACACGACGTTATCATCACCAAGGAAGCGCCCAACTATAGGCTGGAATAACTGCGAGTCGCTGTGAACTCGCTGAGATACTCTGAGTTCTGCTTCAGAAAGATTTCTCCGACACCAGACTGAGAAATCCGCTCGCTCCGGTGGGCATGGCTCTCCAAACATCTGTGTTCTGATGATCCAATGACGGTATCGAATTTGCGCTCAGCAAACGTGTCATGTCTATTCGCAGAGCACTGTTGATCTCAAATCCCCGGACCGGCAGGTACGGGGCCCGCCGGGCGCCGCAACTCCAACCTCTCTGCGACTTGCTGCGAAGTCAGGCTATCGAGGTCGACCAAATC
Organism: Pyrinomonadales bacterium; assembly: GCA_038237475.1. Lineage (GTDB taxonomy): Bacteria > Acidobacteriota > Blastocatellia > Pyrinomonadales > Pyrinomonadaceae > JAOAPY01. Next base: position 274,530 of record JBBRYS010000001.1, read on the forward strand.
TCGACCGGGAGCCCGGGCGATGCGACTCGGCTTGCCGCAGGTGCTGCTGCAAGTGGTTTCAATGAAGTCATCGTTGCTGGTGGCGATGGAACAATCAACGAAGCGCTACAGGGATTGATAGGCGCCAATCTGCGATTGGGAATTCTGCCGACCGGCACCGGGAATGTTTTAGCGCGCGAACTGAAGCTCCCATTAAATATTCGCCAGGCGGCAGAAGTCATCGCAGCCGGCGTAACGCGCAAAATCCATGCGGGTTGTGCTCGAGATGAAACCGGAGCTACGAAGCGCTACTTTTTATTGATGGCCGGTATCGGACTTGATGCGGCAGTAGTCAGTCGCGTGCATCCGGGCTTGAAGAAGAGGATTGGCAAAGCTGCCTTCTGGTATTCGGGCTTGAGCGAGTTGGCAGACTGGCAGCCCGTCCCATTTGAAATCGAAGTCGAGGGCCAGAGCTACGAAGCGACCTTTGCAGTGATCGGCAAAGCAGCGGGATATGGCGGCGAATTGACAGTGACACCGCGAGCACGAATCGATCGACCGGAATTCGAAATTTGTATCATCTCATCACGCAGCCGGCTGCGTTATCTGCGACTCTTATCTCACGTGATGCGTGGAGGCATTCCGCCCAATAAGCAGGACATTCAATTTCTGCGCGCCAGACAGGCCCGAGCTCGCGGCACCACCGCCGTGCAGGTTGATGGCGAGTTAATCGGAAACCTGCCCATGAGTTTTGAAATCGCCCCGTCCACCATCGAGGTATTCGTCCCTTGACCCCTGGGACCTCCTGGGACCGCACGTTCCAGCGTGCTTTCGTCACCTCCTTGCTCCATGCCACTTCCCCTCTCAATGTATGCAAAAGACATTGGGACGGACGCCCATCGCCCCTCGTCTCCCTTGCATGCTTTCCCCTCTTCGATTATTAATCGAATCATGCCAGCCGCAACTGAACGTCTCTATTACAACGACTCGCACCTAATCGCATTTGATGCAGAGGTGGTTGACGTCACCGAGCGTGTCAGTGGCTGGACCGCAGTCACGCTCGATCGCACGGCGTTCTATCCAACCGGGGGCGGTCAACCGAGTGATACCGGCTCCCTCGATAGCGCGCGAGTGGTAGAATGCACCGACGAAGGCGACACGATTCTTCATGTCATCAAGGGCCCAGCGCCAAAGGTGGGTTCCAGAGTCAAAGGTCAGGTGGATTGGCCGCGGCGCCTTGATCATATTCAGCAACATACCGCCCAACACATTATATCTCAGGCGCTCGTGACTCTGTTCGACGCCCCAACTCGCAGCTTTCGCGTGATGGACCAGGTTTGTGAAATCGACGTGGATTTGATCAATGCCACCGCGGAGCGCATCGAGCGCGCAGTCGAACTTGCGAACAATATTATTTGGGAAGATCGACCACTGACCACCAAAGATGTCACTGCAGCTGAGGCTGCTCAACTAACGCTGCGCAAGGATCCCGGACGCACCGGGACGCTGCGATTGATTGAGATCGAAGGATTTGATCTCACTCCCTGCGGAGGCACACATGCGGCTCACACGGGAGAGGTAGGATTGATCGCGGTGCGTTCGTGGGAGCGGGCCAAGGGTCTGACGCGCCTCGAGTGGGTCGCCGGCCGGCGCGCGCTGGAAGACTACCGGCGCGCGAACGCGACCGCGCGCAATATTGCTGCGCTGTTTAGTACAGCGCGGGATGACACGCCTGCATTAGCTGCCCGCTTGATTGAAGATAACAAGCATCTGCATCACCGCGTACGCGCGCTTGAAGAGATTACCTCGCGAGTTGAAGCTGAAGAATTGTTCGCGGGCTGCGAACCGTCAGCCGCGGGAGTGCGGCTAATCGTAAAGAGCTTTTCCGATCGCGATGCTGAGTCGCTGAAACACCTGGCGCACGCGCTGAGTTTGCGGCAAAAAGTGGTAGCGATTTTGGGTGCTGCTGATGGGGATGCAGCGCGGTTGATCTTTGCTCGCTCGAGCGACGCGCCCGGTGACATGAATGCTCTGATGCGAGACGCCTGCGCGCTGCTCGAGGGTCGCGGCGGCGGGAAAAGCGAACTGGCCCAGGGAGGCGGCAAGCGAATCGACAAACTCGACGAAACCCTCACCCGCGCGGCCGCCGCGCTCGCGCTGTCCCCAACCGAATAATAAGCCCTTCGCCCTTTGCTCTCTGCCCTTCGCCCTTTGCCCTTGGCCCTTGGTCAAACTTGAAACTCGAAACCCGACCCTGTATTCTTCCCCGCGTGGGGCAGTAGCTCAGTTGGCAGAGCGCCGCGTTCGCAATGCGGAGGCCAGGAGTTCGACCCTCCTCTGCTCCACCATTTGTTTTCAATCATTTACGGCTGCCCGCACTGGCGGCCGTATTTCATTTGTGGCCAATTTGTGGACACTTTTTCGGGAACTCAGTTTGATTGCCTCAACGGCCACGCGTTTTGTTTCTTCAACCGATCTCACGTAACGCATAGTCACGCGAACATCGGAGTGGCCCAACAGTTGAGCAATCGTGAACGCATCGCATCCGGTCTCGGCTAAGCGAGTGCCGAACGTCGCTCTGAGATCCTTCCATATTAGTCCCTCAATCTCGGCGAGTCGGCAGCCAGTGTGAAATCCCTTTTTCACTTCCCGCTGACGTTTGTCCGAGTCTTTAGGACTAACAAAAACATAATCATCAGACCGCTTGTCCTTGCATAACTCAGCCAGTGTTTCTCTGACTTCGTCGTTCATGGGAATATCTCGCGGTCTGCCGTTCTTGGTCTTTCGCGCCGTGACGATCTTGCGAAGGAAATCGACTTGACTGCGCTTCATTCTCAACTGTTCGCCAAGACGCATCCCTGTTCCGAGTGCAACAATCACGGCAGGCTTCAAGTGAGCGCGAGGCCCTCTGAGTTCTGCCAAGAGACGTGGTTCTTCTTCGGGTAGCAAGTACCGATACCGAAGATTATCGAGCGGGAAAAGATCCACTTTGCGGCAAGGATTGAATTCAGCTTTGTCATACAGGACAGCAAGTGAAAAAGCCGAACTAAGCAGGTTCAACTCACGATTGACCGTTGCCGGTTGTCGTGCTGTTCCCTTCTTGGTTGGCGTATTCATGCGGTCAGTTTTGAACCTTTCGACTAGCTGAACTGAAATCTCTCGCAACGCTTTTCCCTCGAAATACGCTTTCAACATCGGAACCATATATACATCGTCGCGCCACGATTTTTTGTTGACCTTAGACCAGGACAGATAAACATCATCGAGAAAATCAGAGAGAAGATCGGTTCCCTTTTGTTCCACCTCGAACCGCTTCTCAAAGATCTCCTGCTTGATTTTACTTTCCGCTTGTTCTGCTTGCTGCTTCGTCCGCGCCTCGGGAAGTGATCCTCGGTAACGGACGCCACGCACTCGGAAGTAGTAATGCCAGTGCGTGCCTTTTCCACGTTTGTAAACAGACATTGGTGTTCTCCCTGAGGGTTGCAGCCACCAAGAGAACGCGCGGGATGGTAGCAGCATCGATCCTTCAAGTCATTAGTTATTTTCGCCGCGTCCACGCCACGATTTCTTCGAGATCAAAGCGAAGAATGTTTGAGCCAGGCGGCTTGCGATACGGGATGCGATCCTGCGCAACCATTTCGTAAATGGTTCGTGGTTTGACATTCAGTAGCTGAGCAACATCGGACACTTTAAGAAGCTGTGGCCGTTTGGCTGCTGTAGCTGAATCGTAGTGTGTAGTCATTGCTAAAACCTCATCGGGTAAAGAATTCTTCTAATGCAGTAATTCGCCGAGATCTAGGTTTTCAATTTCTTTCGAAGGCGCAGCTTGTGTGTCTACCCTTTCGCTTGGAGTCGTATGTGTGTTTGCCTTCTCCAGTGGAATCGTACGCACGCCTCGTTGGTCCACTTTTTCGCTTGGAGTCTGTGCGTCTTGTGTGTTCACCTTCTCCGTTGGAATAGTGCGTGCGGCTGGTAGGTCAACTTGTTGGATTTGAGATTTATCTGCGAGCGGTACTTCAACGGATTGGATTCGAGACTGATCACGTGGTACCTCAACGTGTGGGGCTTGAGACCGATCGCGTCCTACCTCAATGAATTGGATTGGAGACTTATCGCGTGGTAGCTCATCGTATTGGATTGGACACCTATCCCCGGGTTGCACCCGAACGGTTCTGATTGGAGAGCTATCCCCGGGTTGCACCCAAACGGTTCTGATTGGAGGCCTTTCCCTGAGTTCTAACTGAACGATTTTGATTGGAGACTTATCGCGGATTTGCACTCGAACGGTTCTGATTGGAGGCCTTTCCCCGTGTTGTAACTGAGCGATTGTGATTGGAGACTTATCCTCGGCTGGTTGTATCGGCTCAATGTGGGTGTGGTATTGGTCGAAGCTCTGCTCGGTAGATAATTGTTGATGTGCGGCGGGATGATCTTTAGTCAAGTTGTCGCGATATTTTTTAAGCTCGTGTTCGCCTTCTTGTACCGCTTCACGCGCCGTTGTTTTGTCTATTCCACGCTTGAGAGCTTCGGATAAGTTCTGCGTAGAATCGGTATAGATCAGGGCGTCGTACCTGGCTCTCGAAATGGCAACGTAGGCCATGCGGTCATTGAGTAGGCGCACGGATTCGTGCGTGTCAGCGTTGACCAAAACGCGATCACAAGTTAGCCCCTGAGCGGAATGGCTGGTAACGGCGTAGCCGTAATCAAGGTGGCGAAACTTTCGAAGATCCACGCTAATCGCGCGCCCGCTATCCATCGCTAAGCGTATTCGGTCGGGTTCGATTTTGGTGATCGTACCGAGTGCGCCATTAGCGATCCGTTTCTCTCTAAACGGAGCGCGGATTTGAAGGCGATCGCCTTCGGCGAAGTCGCGCTCTGCTTCGTAGTAAACGCTCACACCGGAAAGCCGCGTCGGGTTATAGGTGAGCTCGCGGCCATCAAAAAAGCGGACGGTAATTTTGTTCGTCTCATGGTCGGTGTCTATTACTCTTGCGTAGTCACCTGCCGTGACATGAAGCTTTTCGCTGGCGCTGTTGTAGCGGATTATGTCTTCGTTGGGCCGATAGGAATTGGCGAAAGTGCGCTCCGGGCCGGTCATGTCGGGACGAGCGACATAGATCGTCATTTGCTGATCGTCACGGCTTACGATTCCTTCGCGCTGTAGCTCTCTATGGATAAGCGAATTGAGTTCGGAACGTTCGCGATTGGCGGGCGAAATGACTAGCGTGCCGATGGAATTCTTGGCGTAGTCCTGGGCTATCGCTTCGAAGCGTTCGCGCTCGTCCGCGATCTCGATCACCTTGCCTCGGCTGGCCAGTGCGGCCACTGCTTCGGGCGTGTTTCGGGCTGCTAAGTCCTCGACGTTTTGCTTTAGCTCTTTATCGCGCTGTCTGACGTTCTCACGCAGTGCCGCAGTGGACATGCCGTGCTTTTGGAGTTGCTCAAAAGGACTTCCTGCTTCGACGGCCTGATGCTGCCCCACGTCGCCGACCAAAAGCACCTTATCTTCGGGTTCGAGGCGGGCGAATAATTTGTTTATGTGTTTGGTGCTGGCGAGCGAGCTTTCATCCAAAACGAAAAGGCGGCTGGCAGTGGCAGGCTGCTTGCGCCGGCGCAAAAACATCTGGATGGTTTCGGTCTGAATATCGCTTTCCGCAAGCTGCTGCGCGGCACGTGCGGAGGGTGCAAAACCGCGCACCTGATAGCCTTCTTTTTCGGCTGCGTCGCGTAGTACGGAAAGCGCAGTTGTCTTGCCGGTTCCCGCGCCACCTTGCAAGCCAATAATCTGATCTCTGCTCGAAAGAATTTGTTCAATCGCCGATTGCTGATTCGAGTTTAGGCTGCGCTGCTGGCGCTCGGCTATGGCGGTCACAACCTCCTTGACGCGCTCTGCTTCGATCATCGCCGGACAGATTTCTTTACCGTCGAGCATGGTCTGAATATTCTCTTTTTCCATCGCCAACATGCGCTCTGTAGTAGTCTCGGGTTGACGTTCCTGACGCGTGATCTTTATGAATTCGCCACTCTCTTGTCGGCGGTGCAATTCGGCGGCAACGGCGGCGTATTCTGTAAATCCGAGATTGCGGCGCAGCGCGTGTATCCATACATCGCGCATGTCGGCCACGGCTTCGGTTTCCATGACCTTATCGCGTGCAAAAGTCACTGCTTCGTGAGCGCGTTTTTCAATCTCGTTTTGTGACAAGCGGGGCGGCAATCGTTCTTGCGCTTCAGCTACAAAACGTTGAGCTTGATAGCCGTGCCTTACGTCCATTTCGAGGGCGCGTGTTCGCATTAAGTCAGGGTCGAAATTTTTGCTTCGGCGATTAATACGGGCGGCGGCTTGCTGCAATCTCGCATTATCTGAAACCGTTTTCCCTTCGCTCTCCATGCGCTCTTTCATCTTTCCTTTTTCGGTCAGGACTTCTTTCCGGCGTGGGCTACTGGCCTGCAAGTATTCTTCTGTGAAGCCTTTGATCTCCGGTGCGCCGGTGCGTGGATCAACTCGAATTTCGTAACCAAGTTCTTGCAGCTTGTCGGCTAAATTGGCGCGGTAAATCGCGGTCGCATATTGCTGGCTGCGGTACAACTCAAGCGGCTGCACAGAGCGCACTTTGCCGTCCTCGGTTTGGGTCATATTGAAGATCACAACGTGCGTGTGAAGCTGCGGCGCGGCATAGCCATTTTCGCGATCAGGGCGTGATGATGTGTGCTCAAATTGGGCTGCTATCATCTTGCCCGTTGTGATGGCTGGCTTGTCGCCGCCGCCACGCGCTTGCAGATATTTTTCCAACTCTTTCACGGCCTCATTGACGCTCTCGCGGTGGGCGTCTCTGACACGCGCGTCGTCGCCGACAAGCGCGGCTAAGGAAACGGATTTAGGCGCGCTGATGGTCGCGTCCCAACCGGCGCGGTGCTCGCTGGTGATCGTTTTCTTACCGGACTCGTCCACAATTTCGCGGGCTGAAACTGACTTAATAAGTTGCTCCCCAGTGTGGGGATCTTGACCGGCAACTAATCGCTCGTACTGCTCGCTGGACACTTCGCCTTCAAGGGTCCATTCCTCGGCCAGGTTGCCACTCCAACGGCCCTTAACTTCGCCTGCCTCACGGTAGTAATTGTCTTTGGGATTGGTGAACTCCTGCTTGTAATAGTTCAACGCTTGCCCTGCGGAAACTGCTCTGCTCATCGTCAACATAGATTCAAACTCCTAACGTGTTCGCGAGCTCTCGTCGGCGTCGCTACCGGGTTAGATTCTGGTTCCATTTTTTGCCTCGCACTCGTGATCGTTTCGGTGGTAAATCTGGGTCGGATTTTCTGCTTTTTTCAAGACACGCTTCTCCATACTGCTGATTCATCTTTCGTATTCGTTTTTTGTGACGCGAGGATAGGAATCAGAGGGGCAAAAACTAGAGCTCTCGCGTATGCTGCATCGGAGTCAGTTCTTATGAGATTGAAGCTCCGACTTCCGCTGAATCGAGCGGCCCAAGGTTGGGCCACTGATGATCGATTCATTCAAAAAGCATCTTGCGGCTGACTGTAAGCCGCGATCTCTGATGGTCTAACAGTACAAGTCTCATGCCACAGTTTGGCTTATGTACTCGCGTTCGGAACCTCGCAAATGTCTAAGAAATTCAATAGTCGTCAGCTTGGTCGGGTATGGTTGGACCAGTGAGTGATGGTCTAAAGTGTAAAGAAAATTTGCGGGTGTAAAGGATTCTTTCGGTTCTAACAGTAATTTTCCGGGCACCAGAATTCTTGCGGCCTGCGGAGGACGCGTAACCCGCGACAATTAGGTTTTTTCACCCCTAGCGACAACTACAGTCGGCAGGGTGCCTGACCGCACACCCACAGGGCCGAAGCGTAAGCGGCGGACTCGAAGCTAAGCGCAGAGTTGTGCGGGCGGGCTTCAGACTGACAATGCAGCTAAGGGAAAACCTGACACCTAGCAGTGGCAACTTTTTTGGCAGCGACTCACCTTGATGGTGCGTGAGACGAGAATATGGTTGCAGGTGCCAGTTAGCTGTTCGTGTTTGCGAACGTGGATTTGCTCTAACTGTTCGCAAGTGCAGCCTTTTACTAGCGGTGATGGTTTTTACCACAGGGTGATGACTTCGTAGTGAGGGAAAAACCCCTCATCAGAAAGTTCTCTCTACCCTGGTCTGCGCCGTGACAACAAGTCGGTAAAGATCTCCTGCAATCTTTGATCGACTTCCTCAGTAAGCTCGATCCAGGCTGTTGCCGTCGTGGTGTTGCCATTGAGCAACAGTTTGAATCCATGCGTAAGCAGATGGCGAAAAGCTGCGATCTCCGTGTAGATCAATCGTTCGTTGAGCGTCAACATGTAATGTGAACAACCGATAACGACAGCCCGGCACCAGTCATTTGGATCATCACCTGAGGCAAAAGCTGCATTCTCGATCTTGGTGTATTCGTCGGCAGTTACTCGAAAGCCGACAAATTTCGTTCTTTTAAGTTCCTTCATGAAGTGTTTTTCCTCGCGCGATTCAAAAAGTTATTTTCCTAAGAATCCTAAGCCGTAAATGCCTCTAGCAATTGACGTTCACAATTGAAAACGCACAGCGTTAACAACGTGCACGCGACAGCCCCGGATCGGGGGTGTCGTGTCTCATTCATTCAGGTGCGCAGCACCTTCTTTATTTTTTCTCTCAATTGAAGTCGCAGGATTGTAGGGAACGTGTGACTAGGAGGGTCTTATGTGAGCCGTGCGGCATCTGAGCATTGGGGGAAGAAACACTTGGTCTAACACTGTAGGATGTGAGGGCGGTGCGCGGTGGTGGCGATTACTTGATCGTGAAGTACGGTAAGATCACGAACGGAAAGACTTGATGGATCAGAAGGATGCCCTTAATAAACAGGACCCGATAAAGTGCGTATCGAAGCTACGACCAGACGGTTAAAGTCGGGGCTGGCCCGGCGAGTTTTTTTTCTGCTGAACTTCTTAAACGAGGCTTGCAAACTTCTCTAACGCTGGGAATGTAAATCAATAGATCTGTTCGCCATTAACGATAAAGGCACGAGCTTTACAATCCAAGTAAAAGCGCCGAAGTCCGAACTATTTTCTTATCGATTTGGAGCGCGTCCAGGATGCCTGTTATTACGTCTTTGTTGTGCTAAACAAGCCCCACGTTCCGCCCGATTATTACATCGTGCCGGGCTGTGATCTTCGATCCGATCCTGCCAAATTTGGAACGTGGTTGCTGGCTATGAAAAGATGCCGGGGATTCATCCGAAATACCTCGCAGAGTATCGCAACAACTGGGAAGTTTTTGACTCGTAATTGGGAATCAGAACAGAGCCAAAATAGCATCGTCAAACTTTCCGGACTTGGAGTCAATGTCAGTGAGAGTTCACGGAAAAAAATTGTCCGGTTTGGGGTAGGATTATAGCCGAAATGTTCGACGCAGCTGCGCCACTAGACGCAGTTGCTTGCCGGCCAAAAAAAAGCGCCAGCCGAGTGCTATTGCCTCGGCTGGCGCAGTTCGTTCTCAGGGGTTGGTTATACGGTGACCGGATGGTTTTCCGAACGTCCGGCACGAATGATTTGATCGGCAGCGCGGAAGATTTTTTGGGCGCTCTTTTCGGGTATTGCTTCGGCATTGGAACCACTGCCACGGCTGATCCAATTTTGAATATAACCGCGACAGTAATCGGCTCCTTCAAGGCTCAACGATTCGCAACAAAGAAGCGCCACGGCTTCGGCCTCTACTTCGCACAGACTGCGCGGCGTGGTTTCAGTGTCCGCAAAATCGCCCTCTGACGTGTGTAGAATCGAATGGGCCATCTCATGAAAAAGCGTCTTGTGCGGCAGTTGAGCAAGCGGGTTGATTGCTATCTGGCGCTTGCGGGCAAAGCCTTGAATATTACCGTCCGTGTGATCGAATGGAACGCGCTCAATACTCAACGCGGAAAGCGCTCTCTCTGCGTCCCACTCTGGAATCGTAATTGGTTCAAGTTCTTGCCCGTCGGTCTGGCTGAGAACAAACCAGCGGCCCTTATAAACAAAGCTGGTGTATGTGTGTTCGTCGTCTGAATCTTCCGCGCGGCGCTTGCAAGTAATTGGCATGCACAAAGTCAACGCCCGTTCGCCACGTTTCACAAATCGGCCCAAGTCTTGCCACTTCGGGAAAGTGTTAATTGGACCGGGCTGTAATCCGCGTATCTGGCATTGCACAAGGGCCAAGAGTTGGTTGCCGATCGAATAAGAATGGAACGCGCTATACGCCTTCATTATTAGACCTGGGTTAGTGACGGCTTCGATAAGTAGGGCGGACCATTTCGGAATGGCGGGTGATTGGTTGACGTGATTTTCCATTTGTCGCGTGCTCCTTTTGGGTGGCTTTTTTGAGGGAAGTTCACCCCTCGCAGTCACTCCCAAAACCACCTGGCGTAACGCAGTGGAGCCACTTGGAACGAGCGTAGTGTGTGGATGGGGTCGTCTAAGATGAAAGCGCAGAGGAGGCGTTGACTCGAATTAGTCAAGGCGAATTGGCCTTCAACGTCGGACTAGGGCACAATGCGGCTTCATTCTCATTGGTCGGCTCCTGAACCAGATTGTTTCTGAACAAGAGATCATCGACCACATCGACGAACTGGCTTCTGTTCACTGATTGAGAAGCATTGGCTTATGAGCCTGGTGAAGTCCAAACAACGAGTCGCCGACCATGGGGAGGTCTTCACCCCCGCGTGGATGGTCGACGCAATGCTCAACCTCGTGAAGGACGAGACCGAACGCATTGACTCGCGTTTCCTGGAGCCCGCGTGCGGGAGCGGACACTTCCTCGTCCAGATCCTGCGGCGCAAGCTCGCCGCAGTGGAACTCAAATACGGCAAGTCCGACTTCGAGCGGCGGCATTATGCGCTACTCGGGCTAATGTGCATCTACGGTATCGAGCTGTTGGCGGACAACATCGCTGAGTGCCGTGCGAATGTGCTGGAGATCTTCGCCGAGTATCTGAATCTGGATCAGTCGAATGACCTGTATCGCGCCGCGTTCTACGTGCTGTCGCAGAACCTCGTGCACGGCGACGCGCAGACGATGCGCACTCACGACGGCCAGCTGATCACCTTTGCCGAGTGGGGCTACCTGGGCAAGGGCAAGTTCCAGCGGCGCGATTTTCTCCTCGACACCCTTACCAAGTCGTCTACCTTCAGCGCAGAGGGCTCGCTCTTCGCCCGTCTCGGCAAGCACGAGATTTTCAAGCCAGCGAGGACTTTCCCGCCGACGAGGGTAAGTGAGCTGGCCACCGCTGCGTTCGGCAACGTCCCAAAGGAGGCCGCATGAACATGCAGGCAAGCTTTGCGCTGCGCGGGCGCAACCCGGATGTGCTGACTTGCATCGCCAACCTCTCGAACGACGAAGTGTTCACTCCGCCTGAGTTCGCGAACAGAATGCTGGACACGCTGGCCGACGCTTGGGCCGCGAATAACGGCGGCGCGAACATCTGGGCAGACAAGACGGTGAAGTTCCTGGACCCATGCACGAAATCCGGTGTGTTCCTGCGCGAGATCACCAGCCGCCTCACGAAGGGGCTGGAAAAGAAGATTCCAAAACTGGAGAAGCGCGTGGATCACATCCTCACCAAGCAGGTGTTTGGCATCGGCATCACGCGAATCACCAGCCTGCTCGCGCGCCGTAGCGTGTATTGCTCGAAACACGCCACCGGCAAGCACTCCATCGCGAAAGGCTTCGCGAGCGATGACGGGAATATCTGGTTCAAGCGCACGGAGCATGCGTGGGTGGGCGGCAACTGCAGTTACTGCGGCGCCAGCAAGAGTGCAATGGATCGGGGCGAAGACCTTGAAACCCACGCTTATGTATTCATCCATACCGACGAAATCAAGACTCGCGTGGCCGAGTTGTTTGGAGGAGACATGCAGTTCGACGTAATCATTGGCAACCCGCCGTATCAACTAAGCGATGATGGGTTTGGAACGAGCGCAGCGCCCATTTATCACCGCTTCGTAGAGCAAGCAAAGGCACTGGAGCCACGCTACCTGTCGATGGTCATTCCTGCCCGTTGGTTCGCCGGTGGCAAGGGGCTGGATGAGTTCCGGGAGGCGATGCTCGCCGACGATCGCCTGCGCTCAATTGACGACTATCTCAGCGCGTCGGACGTCTTTCCAGGCGTGGGTCTCAAGGGCGGCGTTTGCTACTTCCTCTGGGAGCGGGAAAATCCTGGGCCATGCCGAGTCACCACTCATTTCAAAGACTGGCCCGTCTCGACAGCAAGTCGCCCGCTGCTTGAAGATGGCGTGGACGTGTTCATCCGCTTCAACGAAGGGCTTTCGATCCTCAAGAAGGTCGTTGCTGTCGAGAGCGGGGAAACCACCTCGCTTTCGCTACCCGAAAGCAAGCGTTTCGACCGATTGGTTAGTTCAAGAAAGCCGTTCGGGTTAGAGACGACGTTTAAGGGCAAGACGGCCAAGCGCGCCGGTGACGTAATGGTTTATCAGAATGGCGGTACGGGATACCTCGCCAGAAGCTCAATATCGACCGGCGCTGACCTCATCGACAAGTGGAAACTGTTCGTTGGCTACGCCGCACCGGGCACTGGCAACAAAGACACCTACCCGCACAGGATCATCAGCACACCATTCGTAGGTGAGCCGGGAACCATTTCATCCGAGACCTATCTGTGCATCGGCCCGTTCGATTCGAAGAATCGGGCTGAAAGCGTCTTGTCCTACCTCTCCTGTCGACTGACTCGTCTCCTGATTCTCCTGCACAAGCCTTCCCAACACGTGACACGCAAGGTCTACTGCTTCGTGCCAACCCAAAAGTGGACGAGGCGGTGGTCGGACGAGGATCTCTACGCGAAATATGGCATCTCGGCTAGTGAGATCGCGTTCATCGAGAAGGTTGTTCGCCCGATGGACCTCAGCGGAGATGCCTCGGATGAGTAAAAACATCGAGGAAATCCTCGTGCCCAAGCCGAAAGCTCGGCCGCGCATCTATGCGTACTCGATTAAGGATAAGGCGCATAAGGGACTTCTCAAGATAGGACAAAGCACGCGCGCGGTGAAACAGCGCATCGCCGAACAACTGAAAACCGCGGCGATCAAGAACTACACCATCCAACTCGACGAGTCGGCCGAACGCGACGACGGCACCATCTTCACCGACCACGAGGTGCGCGCGTCGCTCGTCAAGAAAGGCTTCGAGAAGGTCGAACTGGAGTGGGTTCGCTGTACTCTCAAGGATCTGAAAACGGTCCTTGCGGAGCTGCGCAGTGGCCAGCGCTTCACCGGCACGCATCACGAGACCTTCGCGTTGCGGCGGGAACAGGCCGACGCTGTCGAAAAGACTTTCGATTACTTCAACTCGATCTGGGCGGAGAAAAGGAAATCCGTCCCACGCTTCCTCTGGAACGCGAAGATGCGCTTCGGCAAGACCTTCACCACCTATCAGCTCGCCAGGAAACTCGGGGCCAAGCGCGTGCTCGTGGTCACCTTCAAGCCCGCCGTGGAAGATGCGTGGCAGACGGACCTCGAATCCCATGTGGACTTCGACAGTTGGCAATACCTCTCCCGGAATTCCGACAGCGACCCGACCAAGATCAACGCCAAGAAGCCTGTAGTCTATTTCGGTTCCTTCCAGGACTTGCTAGGTCGTGACGAGGCGGGGAATATCAAGCCGAGAAACACCTGGCTCCACAACGTGAAATGGGATTTGGTTGTCTTCGACGAATACCACTTCGGTGCATGGCGCGAGACGGCCAAGGAATTATTTGAAGGCGAAGAAGAAGCGGTTGCCAAGAAGGAGGCCAAGCTCGAATACGCCTCTGGCCTGGAACATGTGAACGAGGATCTTAGCGAACTCTCGGCGAAGGAAACCGAGTTCCTGCCTATCACCACCAAGGCCTACCTCTACCTCTCCGGCACGCCGTTCAGGGCTCTGGCCACGGGCGAGTTCATTGAGGAGGCGATCTTCAACTGGAGCTACACCGATGAGCAGCGCGCCAAGGAAGAATTCGCCGCCAAACACGCGGGCAAGTGGAACCCCTACGGCGGGCTGCCGCAGATGCGGCTGCTCACCTACCAGATGCCGGAGGAACTGGTGGCCATCGCGAGCGCCGGAGAGTTCGATGAATTTGATCTCAACGAATTCTTCGCCGCCACTGGCACGGGCAAGAGCGCACAGTTCAAGCACAAGAGCGATGTGCAAAAGTGGCTGGAGATTATTCGGGGCTCATACGCACCGCAAGCGGTTGCAAATCTCAAGACTGGAACACGACCGCCCTTTCCGTATTCGGATGATCGCCTGCTGCCCTACCTCCAGCACTCCTTCTGGTTCTTACCAAATGTTTCTGCCTCTCACGCGATGGCGAGTTTGTTGACCGAGAAGCACAACACGTTCTGGCGCGGCTATAAGGTTGTCGTCGCGGCTGGTGTATCGGCAGGCATCGGGCTGGCCGCGCTGCCACCTGTGCGCCGGGCCATCGGCAGCGGCTTCGACACCAAGACGATCACGCTCTCGTGCGGCAAGCTGACCACTGGCGTCACCGTGCCGCAGTGGTCGTCGATACTGATGCTGCGCAACCTGAAGTCGCCGGAGACCTACTTTCAGGCGGCGTTTCGCGTTCAGTCACCGTGGTCCATCAAGAACCCGAACGGCGACGACCCCAACGAGGAGGAAATCCTGAAGCCGATCTGTTTCGTTTTCGACTTCGCTCCCACACGCGCACTGCGACAGCTTTCCGAATACGGGATCGGGCTCTCGCCCAATGAGCCGAACCCGGAGAATGCGGTCAGGGATCTCGTCTCGTTCCTGCCCGTGCTGGCCTACGACGGCGCGAACATGACGCAGATTGATGCGGGGGGCATCCTCGACATCGCGATGGCTGGAACCTCGGCCACGCTGCTCGCGCGCAAGTGGGAGAGTGCGCTATTGGTAAACGTGGACAACGATACCCTGCGCCGCGTTCTCGACAACCCCGAGGCGATGGCTGCCGTGGAGCGCATCGAGGGCTGGCGTTCGCTTGGCGACAACATCATCGAAACCATCATTAACAAGAGCGAGAAGGTTAAAGAACTCAAGAATAAGGCGAAGGACAAGGACTTGTCGGCGAAAGAGAAGAAGCAACTCACTGACGAGGAGCGGGAGTTTAAGTCCAAGCGAAAACTCGTGCAGGAGAAACTCATCAAGTTCGCAACACGTATCCCGGCATTCATGTATCTGACCGATTTCCGAGAGAACACGCTGCAAGACGTGATCACCAAGATCGAGCCAGCCTTGTTCGAGACTGTCACTGGTCTGACGGTAAAGGATTTCCACCTGCTCGTTCGGCTCCGGGTGTTCAACACCGAGCAGATGAATCAGGCCGTATTCGCATTCCGACGATATGAAGATGCCTCGCTCCGCTATACAGGGATCGAGAGTCACGTTGGGCTGACCCACTACGGTCTTTACGATACCGTCGTAGCGCGAGAGTAGGGACCGAGAGAGTTTGGAATCTCCTTCTGCACGCTGGACGCTTTAAGCGGATGAGATGTAGGGTTTCGTGAAGTTCAAAAATCGCCACAAGCTACAGCGGAGAAACTAACGCAGCTCCGAAACGATCTGGGTTTATCTCAGAGCGAGATCGCCTCACATCTTGGAGTAGACAATCGGGCTAGTATTTCAGGCTATGAAAGAGGCGAGCGAGAGCCGCCTTTGCCTACCTTGCTGGCGTATGCGCGACTGGTGGGCGTGAGTGTGGAGTCTTTGATCGATGACTGAATGACACTGAGCGCGAAATAGTTTCTCAACGTAAGCCTCCGTATCTCACGTAGACTGAGTTAGGATTTCCCCTCAAGCACTTGAACGATCGGTTCGAGTAAGTACTGAGACATTTGTTCCGCCAGATCGAATAGTTTCCCGTTTCCCGACCTTGGGGTTATGAAAGCGCCCCATGTTTTGGCGCACCGAGTGACATCGAAGCATACAACCTTAACATTCATTACAACTTGCCGCCGTTACAGAGCGCTTCGAGTTGCATGCGTTGACATGCTTTGACAGTGATTTTCATCGAGTCACGTGACCATAGCGTGCCAAGAATTTCGCACCTGCAAACTCTTCAACAGAATACGCCGACTCTTCACCATCTTAATGATGAATTATCTGTCTTTCATCTATACTTAGACGCTTTGGTATTTCGAACAAGGCTTACGTTCCATCGACACTTGTAACTATGAACATGAAGATACGCCTAGGACCGTCCGGCATACATCTTTTTGAACGCGGCACGGGCCTAAACATACTGATCGATGAAGTAATTCCCCGCGAAGAGACATGGGCTGTAGCTCCGCGACAGGTATCCATCGCGCTTACGAATGCGTGCGATCTGCGTTGCGCATACTGCTTTGCTCCAAAGTTTCCATCAGTGCTTGAACTTTCGCACGTCAGGAAATGGCTGCTTGAACTGGATACCAATGGAACGATTGGCGTAGGTTTTGGAGGGGGTGAACCAACGCTCGTTTCCGAATTCGCGGACTTGTGTGCGTATGCAACCCGTCGCACAAATCTAGCTGTGACATTCACAACTCACGGGCACCACCTTGATGATGAGTTGTTAGCAAGGCTTTGCGGGAACGTCCATTTCGTACGCGTTAGTATGGACGGAATTGGCTCAACGTATGAACGATTGCGCGGTCGATCATTCACTCACCTTCAGAACAGATTACGCGCGCTCAAGGAAATTGTGCCCTTTGGAATTAACTATGTCATCAACTCCGACACTCTACCCGAGCTCGGTGCCGCTATCAGTCTGGCTTCGACAGAAGGAGCATCGGAATTCTTGTTGTTGCCGGAGCGACCGGCTAACGGGCGACCCGGAATCGACGGCGTTTCCGCCCGCAGTTTGCGACAGTGGGTTACTGGCTACTCCGGCGATTTGCGGCTTGCGGTCAGTGAACTTGGATCTGAGGGGCTACCAACGTGTAATCCTTTTCAAAAAGAGACTGGCGTTCACGCCTACGCTCATATTACCGCCAATGGCGTCATCAAACGCAGTTCCTATGACGTCGATGGCGTCGTTATCGGTTCGGACGGCATAGTCGCCGCTTTGCATAAATTGAATTATTCAACGGTGGCACCCACATCATGAAAATCTGGAACAGCTACGGGTCTGAACATTCTGCGAACTTGGTGATGATTGGCACATTTAAAGACGTGCCTTCGGCAAAACGAGCAAAAGAGATTATAGATAAGATTACGGAGTTCATGATGGATAGTGATGATGATCACGAAGATAGCGATCGATATTCGGATGCTGCATTAGCGCTCTTGTCTTCGCTGCACACTGCCAGTTTACGACCCGCGGAACTAGCTCAATTCAGATATGACATAAGCAGCGAGCAGAAGGGCGATAAGATCGTAATCACCACTGATGAGTATGATGTTTCGGGCTTTCTGAAAATCCTGATAGATGAAGGCGCGCGAGTTGAGGTTTATTCCGCACATCTACATCCCAATACTGGCTTGGGACGCTGACGCTCTTCAAATCAATGTATGGTTAATTGGTCGGAATTCGAAAAACTCCCGGGCGGCCAACAGTATAATTTCGAGACTCTATGCCGGTCATTGGTTTGGCTGCATTTCGCACGGTTCGGCAAGTTTGCCGCGCTTGCCCAACAACCAGGTGTGGAATTTCATCTCAAGTTGGAGTCCGATTGTGTTCTCGGTTCTAACGGCCAGTGGTTTGGTTGGCAGTGTCGATGGTATGACCTGCCGAGTGGCCGAGCGATCGGTACGACGCGCCGAAATAAGATAGCAGCAGCGCTCACAAAAACTTTAAAGGTCTTACCCGATCTCACGGACTGGGTTCTCTGGACACGCCACACGCTAACAAAAGCCGATCAGAAATGGTTCTACGGGTTGACAACCAAAGTACGTCTACATCTATGGACATCAGATAGCATAGAAACTCTTCTCAGCGGCGACGCAGAAATACTACGCCGCACCTATTTTGGAGAGCTGGCTCTCACGCCTAACTTGCTCGCCGAACTGCATCACATATCTATCGCTCCAATACGAAGGCGCTGGTTGCCGCAAGCCCATCAAACAGTTGACGCGGAACGGACTCTGCGTCGAATGCTTGGTGAAGCAACTTCGTGGGATGAGTTATCGACAGTCGCGAATCGTCTTGATGAGGCTGTACAAGTAATTGAAAGCGAGCCGCGAGCGTTTATAGGCAATCTCCTTACGCCCTCATTTATTTCCGCCGTCCGGTCAATGTCGCTGATTCTGAGGCAGGCTTATGCCTTCCTTTCGAATGGCGACCTTCAAATCTTGCGACAGCAACTCACGGATCGAAGGAAAGCGGTTAGGGATATTTCAGCGGCTCCGCGTCAATTGCGAAGCCTTCGGCTGCTCTGTGCCCTACAAGCTACGAACGCCCTGTCAGACATGAGGCGCGCCCTGTATTTGCTCAACGAAATAGATGGTTTCCTAAGCACTCACCTAGTTGCTGTCGTCGCCGACGCTGGCGGTGGCAAGACTCAACTTTCTGCTGCACTAACGGCACAGCTGCAAGACCGACCGGCCGGAGTTTTGCTGTTCGGCCGCGAATTACATTCTGGCCGGACTCTAGATGATTTAGCTAAGGGTGTATCGATTCATGGACTACCTGTACCCACAATGGAAGCCTTGCTTGCGGCTGTTGATGCGGCAGCACAGCGTGCTAGTCGACGATTGCCGCTTGTGATTGACGGCCTAAACGAAGCAGAAGACCCGAGGGAATGGAAGGCAGCACTTTCATCTCTTAACGTCCTTCTCAACCGATTCGCGAACGTCTTAGTGGTCGTTACGCTTCGCACAGGAGCTCGGCGACCAGTTGATGAACCTTGGCATCTGCCGCATGCAACGGAACCTCCAGGACGGCTGGATTTCGCAAAACAAGCATTGCCTGATGACGTGCAGCAGATTGAGATTGCGAATTTCGGTAAAGATACGATTCCAGCAATAGGAAAGTACTTTGGGTACTTTCGAATCGATCCCGGCGATGCAGACTTGCCCTTAGAGTTGTTGAGCCATCCTTTGACTCTCCGAATCTTCTGTGAGGTTACGAATACCGAAAGAACACGTGTAGTCGGTATTGAAGCTATGCCAGGTTCGCTCACTGGCTTGTTTGAGCGGTATATCGAACTTGCCACCAAACGAATAAGCGAGTTGGCACCTCGGACTCATCGTTATTACGACCAGGATATCCGTTTAGGATTAGACATAATCGGTACGAAGTTTTGGGAAACAAACCAACGGGAATTAAGTGAACTCCAACTAAGAAAGGATATCAACGACGAGCATCGTCCTTGGAACGAAAGCATTGTTCACATGCTGGAGCAGGAAGGCGTAATACTGCGAATTCCAGGACATACGCCAGGCACACAAAGCATTATTCCCGTCTACGATGCGCTGGGCGGCTATTTGATCGCTAATGCGATACTCACAAAACTTGGTCGCGACGGACTTGAGGCGTGGGTGAAAGACCCAGAAACGCTAAAACGATTAGACGGCGCCACTATGGACTGCCATCCATTAGCGCTCGACATATTCAGATCACTCGCGGGCTTAGTTCCACGTCGCTTGTATCGTCAGCAATTATGGCAAACCCTTGATGAGCCGATGCGAGGAGTCGCGCTTCGCATGGCTGCGAATCTCGAGGGTGAATACCTTGACGCCGCAACCATAGGCGAGCTTAAGAAGTTCTTTCAGAAACCGGATTCAGACTTAGGTAAATTACTTCCTCGGTTATATCAAACTCGAGGCGCAGTCAATCATCCATTAAACGCCGCATTCCTGGACGCAGCATTACGCTCGATGACTATGAGTGAACGCGATCTCACTTGGACTGAATGGATCCGCAAGAACCGTGGGACAGCTCAAAAAGACGTCCAAAGGTTAGAGGAGCGTTGGCAAATGCGGCGCGGCCCAAGAACGGACCAAGATCGACTTAGAGCCATTTGGGTGATGTGGCTGCTGACTACGACTAGCCACAACCTGCGCGACCGTGCAACGAGAGCGCTTTACTGGTTTGGTCGTGGCGACCCACCTTCGCTATTCGCACAAGCTGAGGGAACCGCCGACATCAATGATCCGTATGTGTTCGAACGGATGTTAGCGGCAGCATACGGTGTCGCTATGGCGATTCATACTGAACGTCAATCGGAGGATCGTAGAGAGGTTCTGCCGATTCATGCGCGGAATATCTTCGAATTAATGTTTGGATCGAACGCTCCCGAACGTACGACACATACCCTTACCCGCGAATATGCAAGACGGATTGTAGAAATGGGCTCACTCCAGAAACGACGTGTGTTTTCCAGACCAGAACTTGATTTGACACGACCGCCGTATGCAGGTGGCGGACGCATATCTTGGCAAGAACTCAAGACGGATGAAGAGAGGTCCTTTGGAGCAGACTCTCCCTTCCAGATGGATTTCGAGAACTATACGTTAGGTTGGCTTGCTCAGGGTCGCGGGAACTACGATTTCAAGCACGAAGGCTACAAAAACATTCGAGCGAAAGTCTTGTGGCGAATACAAGACCTAGGATGGACGGCTGAAAAGTTCAGTCAGGTAGATCGATCGATCGAGGCGGATCGACGTTACTACGGCAGGGGTGAAGAGCACGACAAAGTCGATCGCTACGGAAAGAAATATTCGTGGATCGCCTATCACGAAATCGAAGGCTACCTTAGGGATAACGGGTTGCTGACGCGGGGTGATAACAATAGACCATTCGACATGGATATTGATCCAAGTTTCCCGTCCCCGACTCCACAGCTCCAATTAGTAAATTGGAATTTACTAGGACCGCGAAAGCTTTCGCCCCGTGATTGGCTAAAAAAAGGTCCGACTCCAGATTTGTCAGGCCTTTTGCGCCAGTCGATCATTCTTAGTGAGCCCGGACCCTGGGTGATGTTAGATGGATATGTCAGCCGTCAGGATGAATCTCGTGGTAGGCGGCTTTTTGCGTTTGTCAGATCGTTTATCGTTAGGAACAAGGACACAACGAAGTTCGTTGCATGCTTAACCAACCAATCGCTTTCCGGACGGTGGCTTCCTGAAAAACCAGAAACTCATCGTGTGTTGGCTGGTGAAGTTCCGTGGTGTGATGTTTTTCCAAGAACGTATTCAGAGGATATGACCTTCGTTATCAAGGAAAGTACAGTGAAGGTTCGACGCAAACAACCTGTATTTTTTCTTGATGGTAAGGAGATTGACATCACTTTACTGGCGGGACAAGTTCACGGGCTGCCCTTGAGAAATGATGAGACCGCGTTCACTGAAGAGGAACTGAAGCGAATGGTCCACAGAAATAGAATGGTTGAGGTTGAGGAAATGCGACGAGAGACTAAACGCTTTCGTCCGCTCATTCCTGTTTATGATCTTGAATTCGAGCCTCATGATGTTGATGATATTCCTGTTCGCGGAATTACCTTGGCAAAGCAGTTGGCCCAAGCTGCAAATCTTGTCAATCTGCCGCAGACACACGATCTCCAAAGTGTCGAAGGAGGTAGAGCAACCTACGGAGTTACGTTCCAACCTCAAGATTGGAATAACAGCGAGCGATTCTTCTTCGTCCGCGAGAGTGTTTTGCGCACCATTCTGAAGAAACAGGATCGGCGTTTAGTTTGGGCCGTGTGGGGCGAGCGCGAGTTATCCCTTGACCAAATCAAAAATGTTCGCCGTGAGGATTTGGCTGATCTGCAAGACGGTGACTTTCAGAATATTTATCGTTACTAATAACTTCGCAGACTCTAACAGCGTTGGTTTCATCGCCTCGCAACATGGAAGGAAGCTCGCCGGCTTCAGCCACACACATTTTGACCACAGTCTCTTCTATGATTGAACGGAATATGCCAGATGAGGCATAATCCCAACCGTGGACGAATTGTCATGGATTAAGAGTTTAGTCTGGATCGGTTCGTCGCGGAGGGATCTTAAGTTGTTTCCGGCAGAAGTTAGGGACGTTATGGGCTACGCGCTGTATCAAGCCCAGGTAGGTCAGAAGGCCCCTTCCGCGAAGCCGCTGCGCGGATTTGGCGGTGCAGGCGTTCTCGAAATAATCGACGACCATCAGACCGATACCTACCGCGCCGTCTACACCGTGAAGTTTTCAGAGTGCGTGTACGTGCTACATGCCTTCCAGAAGAAATCGAAGAAGGGCATCGCCACACCAAAACCGGATATTGACCTCGTCAAGAAAAGGTTAAGAGCGGCAGAGGAAGATTACAAGATACGGCAGTCGCCGAGAGGACATTACAAATGAAAGGAAAGGTCAAGAGAACGAAGGCTAGAAAATCGAAGTCGAACAACGAGAAGATTGAGACGAGCAGTGGTAATGTCTTTGCGGATCTCGGCTTTCAAGATGCGGAAGAACGTCTTTTGAAAGCCAAGTTAGCAACGAAGATCGCCCAACTAATCGAACGGAAGGGTTGGACTCAAGCTCAAACTGCTGAGCGTACGGCTTTGGACCAGCCGAAGGTATCACGTCTCCTGCGCGGCCACCTTTCTGGCTTTTCAGCCGACCGTCTGTTCGCCGTACTAAATCGTCTGGGTCATAGCGTTGAAGTACGAATTTCCGCAAAGGAACGAGCGCCAGAAAAGTCTCATACGCGGGTCATGATCGGGTAAATCCTCCAGCGGTTAATGGCCTTGACTCACAGTCGTTTCGTCGCGACTATGTCTCTTCGTAATCGCGTCTTAATAATCAGGTCTTCTATCCTCTTGAATGAACATAGATCTAAGAAAATTGCGTGAGATGCACCCGGAGTTACCCGGCGATGTGGCGGTAATCATGCTTGTACGCGCAACGCTGGCTTCACAAAGAAATGGGCATTCAAGCGGGGTTGAGCTCTCACTGCAAATTGAGCGCGTTTCCAGCAAAGGATCGCTGTCTTGGAAACTAGCTGATTTGACTACGATAGCTCAGCACGATAGCAATCGAATTACTGAAGACGGCGCGGAAGCGGTTGCACTTGTAGTGATGCATAAACACCACGAATGGCGTGTTGTCCGGAGGATGCAGCGGGAAGAGTTCGCGGATTGGCTCTTGGAACGCAAGGGCGGGGCGCGTAACGAAACTGCTGCTCTAGAGGTAAGCGGAGTCGACCGAGGAAGTATCACCTCTAGATTGACTGAAAAGCTTTCCCAAGTGGCGAAGAGTACAGACGTTGATCAAAGATGGGCAGGGGTCGTTGGCTTTGAGTTGCCAATTGCTGCCATAGAATCGAGGAAGCGAGGAAGACGTGTCAAACGAAGGTCTAAACGCGCTCGTCACTAGCGCCATCTGGCGTGCTCAGCAATTGGAATCGCTGGGAATAGGATCTGCCTCGCAGGCGTGGTCAGAGGTCTCCTCCGTCGAAGAGGAGTTGGCAAAGAGTCATCCTACATCGCAGGGACAAGGTCGCATTGCCCGAAGAGGAGCAGTGCGCGCAGCTCTCAAGGCCGGCGACTATGCACGTGCGCAACAACTCTATGATTCCTACACCAGTGAGAAAGGAGCAACTAAAGCTCTGAAGGACGCTCTAAAAGAAATTCTGACTCAAGACGCGAAAGAGATGGAAAATCGTTTTCGATTCGCGTCCAAACAGCTTCGTGTTGGTGAGGCGCGTGAGATCGCGCGCTACTTTCATAACGCTGGCGCATTCGGATTAGCCGCTTAGGAATTCATGGAAACTATTGCCTTTTATTCATACAAGGGTGGTGTTGGCAGATCGTTGCTGCTTGCAAATGCGGCTCGGTTTCTCGCAACCCTCGGGAAAGGTGTAGTTGCACTCGACTTTGATTTAGAAGCGCCAGGCCTACATTACAAACTTGGCGCTGAGCAGCTTATTGGCGGCAAGCCTGCAAGCACGGGCGGAGCAGTTCCGTATTTAGTAGCGACAGCCGAGGGCTCCGTGTCTCCACCACCTCTTGAGAAGCATATGGTTTCACTTGCAGTTCCCCCTGGTGAAGACGGTTGGTTAACGTTGATGCCAGCCGGTCCAGCACCACATGCAAAATACTGGAGTGCGCTTAAGGAGCTTGGTGAGAAACTCCATCTTAGCGATCTTAGCGGAAAGGGCTTCATGGCTCTACTTGATCTGAAAGCGCGGATCGCCGACGAGTTGAAGCCAGACTACTTGCTGATCGACGCGCGTACCGGAATTACCGAGCTCGGTGGACTGGCTACGACAATCCTCGCCGACACCGTCGTCTGCATGTTCGCGGCGAATCAGGAATCACTCGATGGAACCGTGACTGTGGCGGAGGCCCTTAGGACCGCACCACGTCTCAAAAGAAAGAAGTCGATTCGGGTCGTGCCAGTTCTATCGCGCGCGTCCCAGCCGCCAAGTGACGAGCGATTCGCGAACGGGGTGAACCGACTGCTAGAACTTGCACAAGGGCGTAAGGCGAACCGCAAAGTAGCATCCAAACCGACTCAACCCCAACGTAAGAGCGAGGTGAAACAAGCACTCTTCGCGTTGCCTCACGACGACACAATGGCAACGGAACGCGTCGTTGGAGGCGAGCAGAAAGCAAGCGCCTTTTCTCCCCTATACAAAGCATACCTGGAGCTCTTTCAGAGTCTCTTCCCCACGCGCGCCGAGCCAGCTCGACGTGTGCTCGAGAGACTCGAAGAAGTTAACGACATTAAGAAAGAACTCACCAAAACTGATGGACACCGCGAGTATGAGAACAGCCTCTCACCGTGGAGCGATTCCGCAATTCAGGAGGGAGTCGTCTACGAGGCAGAGAGTTCTGGAAAAAAGGGGAGCCGCTATGCGGACCTAGTCTGCCGTGACGATTCAGGCTCGCCACTCATGGTGGTGGAATTTGTTGCCAAGGGTTCCGACGAGGAGGCAGTCGAATTCTGGGGGAAGAGCACGAAAGTGAAGTGTGTTCTCCTCCTTCTCAAAGATTCGACAAACTACGTAGGAAGGGCGATCTACACTCGCTCGGCTAAGGGAAGTGAACTTCACAAGGCCGATCGCAGCTGGGACTTGCCTCGACCGGGGGAGTTCGAGCTTCTTTCCGACGTGGGCGACCAGTCTGTCGATTCTATGTTAGAAGCTCTCAGGCGAGGACAAGTTGAAGCAGTCCCATGGCTTATTAATAGGTGGCTGGATTCCCTGCCATCAGGGGGAGGCCCGAAGGGGCGGCGACATCGATCCCGTCGATCAGGACCTGAGCGGGCCCGTCGCATTCTGGATGGTCTGGCGGCGACGGAAGACTTGAAGTGCGCAGAGGAGATCCTTCGCCGTGCTTCGCCCCGAGTCTTTGGTGATTCGCGGAGACGCCGTCGGATGCGAGACGACTTCGACTTTCTGCAAGATATGGACGAACAAATGGCGGCGGAGCTTTACGCACCGCTGTTCTGGCGACTCCCCGTCGAAGCGGCGATCCAGTCGATGGAGGCAAGGCACTATCCCGGCGAAACTCCGCCACTTGCAGGCTACGGACTCTTAGCGCAGCGGCTCATGGGCCTCCAATACGATCCGTTTCAGAACTCTATCGATGAAGCGCGCGCATTCGCAGCGAGTGTCCGCCGCACAAAAGGGTCGAGTGAGGACGACGACGACGAATTCATGGATCACATGTTGTATCGAAGCCAAAGGGATTGGGCTCGCAAGGTCGTAATCTCGTCGGAGCCGCCCCCAATTCTCGTTTGGGAGGAAGTAGTGCGCGAGGATCCGTTCTTCCGCGGAACTT
The DNA here is from genome assembly GCA_038237475.1 of Pyrinomonadales bacterium. GTDB lineage: Bacteria > Acidobacteriota > Blastocatellia > Pyrinomonadales > Pyrinomonadaceae > JAOAPY01. Next base: position 300,205 of record JBBRYS010000001.1, read on the forward strand.
GGCGCGAAGCCAACGAGAAGGTTGGGAGCAAAGTGCAGGAATCCCTGGAAGATAGTAGGCACCTACGAAGTTGGTTGCGGGCTAAAAAAGAGCGAAGCGACTTAGTGACTCATGGTCTACTCGGTAGCTACGACCCGTCCGGACGTGTCGACCTGTACGTGGCAGTAATTGATGCTACGGCTGAGGTTTTGGGGGTGTCACCTCGGCATCTCAAGAGCGTCGTCTTCATGCAACTTTCGGCTTGGGCCCTTGCTCACCAAGCACGTGACCTCGATTTCCAACCGGGTTATGGCTTCGCACCGTCCCAGCCTTGGATTCCTTTCAATCGCGAAAGTCCGACACACGTGACATTGACACAGGCATTTACTGATCGTTTGATTCGTCGGTTGCGCGATCCAAACCTCCTCGCGGCTTTCGAGAAACTGTCCGAGCATCAACCGAAGGCGTATCGTCAGTGGAGCGCTATGCGTACGGTGCCGCTCGAAGAGCTACGCGTCCTGCTTCTTCGCGCTCGCGCAAGTGCGACGGCGTTGGGTCTTCCAGACGCTATCGAACCAGAGTAGGAGTTACTCGCACCCCAAGTGGTATTAATAAGGCAAATTCGATCACCGTTGGTATTACTCAAATGGCAAAATCAGAGAAAATTCGCGTGATGATCTCTAGCCGATGCAAGGCGACTATTCCTCACAAAGGTAAGACCGTGCAACTCTCCGAAGTGCGGACGATGCTGAAAGAAGACATCACGAAGCTAACGTTGTGGACTGGGCAAGATGCATTGCGCTCTCTCAGATTGCCAAACGGCAAACGGGTGGTTGATGGTTGATAAGGACGAGTCTGACACTTGATCCTGAAGGGCCAAGGCAGTGAATGAGTAAGAAAGAAGTATTAAACAATGCACGCAGGCTCGTCCGGGAGGCTGTAGACGTCGCAAACCGGGCGGGCATCGCCCCGTCAGCCGTGGTCGCGCCACACTGTTCGGACAGCGGCTCAGCTCAAGATGAGGGCAAGGGGCCAGGTTCTGAGAATCTAACGTGGTGCGGTGCGTCGGTCATCATTGATGACGACACTAGTGAGCTGTTCGAGATGTCCGAACCCAATGATGACTCTGAACAGAAGCCCGCCTTTCTTGTGACCCAATCGACAGCGAATCTAGTGCAACAGGATTTCGAGAGGTATGAGCCTTCCCTGGAGCGCATGGCAAAGGTTTGGCGGGAAAATAAAAAGCGGCTTTCCTTTGAAAAGACAGGCGATAAGGAATGAACATGGCCGTTGTTTGCCGGTCGCGATGAGGTTATCACTTTGCTTGCTCGGAGTGATCCTGCCTCCGCAGACCGGCTGTCCGATTTGAATGTGGCATATCGGAAGATTATGAATGGTTGAGATGCCGCTTGAGGGTGGGCATTGCAAGCTAAGGCGGGAATCGAAAGCACCACACTGACAAATCTCATGTTTTGGAGCGTGGCTGCTTCGCCAGTGTTGCGAGTAGCTCCTGAAGTTTCTGCGGAGGCACGGGCTTGACTAAGTGATGATCGAAGCCCGCTTCCTCAGCCTGTTGACGGTCTGAATCCTGCCCGTAGCCGGTTAGGGCAATCAACCTCATACCCATTGTTTGTGCATGCTGACGAAGCTGCCGCGCCACCTCATAACCGTTCATATCCGGCAAGCCTATATCCAGCAATACGACGTCGGGTTCATACTCAAATGCTGTTGCCAAAGCGGATTGGCCTGAGTAAGCCGCTTTAACCTCGTGCCCGAACATTTGCAGCATCATGACCAGCATGTCAGCCGCATCCAGGTTGTCATCAACCACCAGCACACGCGATGTGTGCGCAGTGCGCTGCCTTGTTTCAATTCGGGCGATTGGCTCTCCTGCCGGTGATAGTGCCGGCAGACGCACGATGAATTCGCTTCCTTGCCCCAAGCCTGCACTGTGAGCTGCGGCTTTTCCGCCGTGCAATTCCACAAGTTTTTCCACGAGGCTCAAGCCGATGCCCAGGCCGCCTTGCGCGCGATCAAGTGTGCGATCAGCCTGCGTGAAGAGATCGAAGATGTGGGGGAGCAGTTCCGGAGCGATGCCGACGCCGGTGTCCCGCACCCGCAGTACAACTTCAACTTCATCGTCTGCTAGTTGCACAGTCAGCCAGAGCTGCCCGCCTTCGTCTGTATATTTGGCGGCATTGTTGAGCAGATTCACCATGACTTGTTCCAGTCGGGTGGGGTCGCCCTTTACCCAGACAGGTTCAGCCGGTAGCGATACCGAAAGTTCATGCTTGCGTCGCTCAATCAGAGGGCGCACCGATGCTATTGCATGTTCCGCGATGCCCCGCAAGTCCAGGCGTTCTAGTTGAAGCTGAATCCTTCCAGTGATGACGCGGGAGACTTCCAATAGATCGTCAACCAAATGAGCCAGTTGCCCAACTTGGCGCTCCATCGTAGTCATCGCTCGCTGCTGGATTGGATTCTCATTGCCCTGAACACGAAGGACATGCAGAGCGTTGAAGATAGCAGACAAGGGATTGCGTAACTCGTGGGAAAGCATCGCCAGGAATTCGTCCTTGCGCTGGTGAAGTTCTGCCAACGCTTCCGCTTGCTCGTGCGTTTCCCGTTCCAGCCGGCTGCGTTCAGAAATGTCGATGAACGAAGTGACCGCGCCGGTGATCTTTCCCTGCGCGTCCTTCAGCGCCGCGAAGTTTACCAGCACAGGGAGACGGGTGCCGTCGGGCCGTTCGATGAAGACTTCCACGTTGTGCACGGCAACACCGGTGCGCAACACTTCTACAATTGGACTTTCCGGGTGCGGCAACAACGAACCATCGGGAAGCCAAAGCTTCATTGAGCCGCAGTGTTGCTCGACACCACAGACTGGCTCGCGCCCCCAGAGTTCCACGGCCTGAGCGTTGTAACGCTGAATTACAGCATTGGGGTCGCAGACGAAAACGGCCATCGGCGCCGATTCAAAAAGGGCTCGGTAGCGTTCCTCGCTCTCGCGCACTACGGCCTCCGCCTGCTGGGCCTGCTCCGCCAGTTCATGCTGCTTGAGCGATGAGAGCAGCAGCGCCTGATTCATCTCGCGCAGCTGGCCCTCGATCTTGCTGGAAACGTCGGTGTTATTCATGGTCCTTCTGGTCAGCGTCCGACTGTGGTGGCGGAACATCATCCGCTTGGATTGACCATGGGCCGGGGATGCCGGTGGTCAGGCCCCGATAACCGCGCAGGGGCACGCCCATGACCAGGCCCTCGGAGGTAATCTGGTATCCCACCATGTCGATGCTGTGCTGGCTACGACGCATCTTTACGATCAGCATCATCTTGCGTAGTTGGCCGTTGATGGAGACATAGCGCAAGCGCAGGATGTCGTCAGCCAGGAATGAGACGGTGAAGTTACTCAGGTTCATCGAGGTGAACTCCTCAGCGACCTCGACGGTAGTGACGATAGTCACGCCCAATCGCGTGAGGGCTGCGATCATGCGATAGAGCGACTCTCGGAAGTCTGAGCGGAAGCCGGGGGCTAGTGCCATCTCGAAGCCGACGAGGGAATCGATGACCAGTCGCTTACAGCCGATCTCTTTAACGCTATTGACGATTTCGTGAACCGTCTCATCGACGGAGAGATCCAGCGGGCGGAGATAGATGATCTTGAGCAAGCCCTCCTTTAGCGGCGTGTCAAAGTCGAATCCGAACATGGCGGCCCGTTGGACATACTCGGAAGGTATTTCCTCAAAGACGGCCACGATCCCCGGCTCGCCGTGGCGCAAGCCTTCAGCGATAAACTGTGTGCCAAGTGTTGACTTACCTGATCCAGATGGTCCGGCCAGGAGCAGGCTGTCGCCTTCGGGGATGCCGCCGCCCATTAGCGCATCCAGTTCGCTGACACCGGTGGAAAGCCGCCGCTTGCCCTTGGCCTGGCCTGATTCTCCGACGAGACCAAACGTGCGCGGGAAGGTTTGCATGCCGCCGTTGGTAATGCGGAAGGTGTGCAGGCCGGGCACGGATTCCTGGCCCCTAAGTTTCATGACCTGCATCTTGCGGACGATCGAGTTGCGCTCAACGGTCTGGTAGAGCCAGAACAGTCCATCGGCCACGGTGAACACCGGGTTGTCGCGCAGCTCGCCCTCAACATACTCGCCGATCAGAAACGTAGTGGCTTGCCAACTCGTTAGGTTTAACGCCAGGCGCTGGACGAATCCCTGAATTTCCATTTCGGTTGTGCTGGCCAGCGCTTTGCGTACCACGGTGCGAAACGAGTCAACCACAACGATACTCGCATTTGACGCTTCGATCTCCTTCATGATGGCGTCGAGCACTGCGCCGAGATCTTGCTCAAGGACGATGTGGCTGAGATTGATGAAACGGATCGACTTTTCCATCGTGGCATGATCGAAAAACGCGAACTGCTGCTGGTAGCGCAGCATCTTGATGGCCGGCTCGCCCAGCACGGTGAAGTACAGCGCGGGCCGCTCAGGGGTGGCGTTGGCGAACATGATCTGGTGCGCCAGCGTAGTCTTGCCGCATCCGGGTGCACCAGCAATGATGTTAAAAGAATACTCAGGTAAACCGCCGCCGAGGATTTCATCGAGGCCCGGCACCCCGGTGGGTAGTTGTCGAATGGGCACACGATCATTACCGTGAGCTTGTCCGTTATCATTCCCCTTAGTGCTCATCAGTTAACCTCGTCTTCTAGATTTGCTGGTCCAGCGAGGTTTCAGGCCACGCCTCGCGAACCAGTTTTAAAGTGAGGGGTTCGCCGATGAAGGTGCCCAGCAGCCCCAGCAGATGCGTGGTGATTGCAACCGCCGCTTCGCCCCCTCCCGGAGCCGCGCCGGTATCATCGGGGACCTGTTCAAATCCTTCGAGGCGACCATCCGAGCTGACCTGGATGCTTTGCAACGAGGGCACTTCCGCAGTCGCCAGCACCAATGCCCGCCGTAAGAGCGAGGTGAAGCCTTCGGCACCGGCAAATCTTGTCAGCGGAACCCGCAGCTTCTCGCTTACGACTGCGACATCATGGACATTGCTGTCCGCAGCGCTCTGGCTCGCTGCCAGCAAGCGCCGGGACAATTCTCGCATCAATGAAGACGGCGTATCCATTATCTGTCTTTAGACGACCTCAAAACCTGCCAGCGGATCCCCTTCAACCCTCCGGCGTATTCGGAGGTTATGGGCGGAGAAGCGTCCAGAGGGAGACGCAGACTCGCCACTACCTAATTCCTGGGGCGTGACTTGAGATCTTGGGGGCTCGAGCAGCCGCATATTATCAGTTTGTGACCCACCGGCAGAAGGAAAATTCGCGTGTCATGTGATTCCCTGACACCGATTCTTCTTCTCCTTACTTCAAAACAAATCAGGTGTGAGCCGCCGGTAGCGGATTTCGGAAGCCTGTAAATCCTCTGGTGCTGTCTTATGCCGAGCTACTTTGTTGGTTTCCTCGGACACTTTAGAAATCTCCGTGGCGATAGCGAAGAGACTCCACGCAGCGTGATCCCGGTCGTGGTACTTTTCGGATTGCTTCAATAGTACCCCAAGCACGGAAATCAAATCAATCTGAGTTGCACCACATATTTTTGCCATCCAAGGAGGGGAGTATTTCCGTCGCGGAATGAAGATGGAGCTAAATCGTCGAATGTTCTTTGGTGCCTAATTGAACTGCGCGCTAGTTGTAATTCTGGGAGTGTAGATTGCGCAAGGTTCATCTAAGCAATCCAAAACGGACTAAACGCCATCACTGTTTACAAGAAAGCGCAGGCATAGACCCCACGCGGCGTCATGTTTTCCGGTCAGCCACCTTCTCAGTAGCTTTGAAGCCGATCTTGCTATGGGTACCGTCACAAAACGGTTTGTTGGCTGACTGGCCGCAGCGGCAAAGCGCCAGGCTCTCTTTGTCGAGCGAATACTTCTCTCCTTCCGTGTCAAGAAGCTCAATGGTTCCCTGAACAATTAACGGGCCATTGGGTGTGGCGCGCACAGTAACCTCTGCCATTTTGATCTCCTTCGTCACTGTAAGGTGTTGGCTGCTCAGCAGCCCGAACACAATGAGAAAATCTCAATCTACCTAAAGTGATTTGAGATATTCAACCAGCTCTCTCTTTTCCTTCTCGCTAAGACTTAATTTCTTGAAGCTGTTGTAGTGGTTAACGACGTCCAGCAAAGTCGCAAAGCGCCCGTCGTGGTAGAAGCCGCCCTTCATATGTGCGAAGAGCCCGCGTAACGGCGCAGTCCGATAACTGTTATCGGGCGAACGACTGGATTGAAAGTCGTCAATACCAATCTCCGAAGGCTTGTGGGTGTTCCAACCCGACTCGGTAAAGAGCGGCGGCACATGACACACCGCGCAGTTAGCCTTCCCTTTGAATATGGCTTCACCACGCATCGCCGCCTGCCTATCAAAGCTGCCTTCCGGAGCCGTCGGCGGTGGAATCGCCAATTGATAGAACTGAAGGGCAGCAAGCTTCGAACTAACCATGTCCGTCTCACTTCGCTTGTTGCCGAAACCGGCGCGGGCCGCGACCGGATACTTCTTGGGATCGTTAAGACGCGGGTCGTAAAAATTTCCCTGCCCTTGTAGTTCAAGGTTGCCGACGAAGGCGTTCCAATAGGTGACTGTGCCCCAACCGCCTGTCCAGGTGTGCAGATTAATCCCGGCCATACCGAAGGCTGGAGGGATTAACGTAGCCGCGGATTTACCGTCAGGCCGAAAAGCTTTGCCGTCGAGGTTCAACTCCGCGTCGAATTTTCCCGGTCCCCAACTAGCGAGCACCTTCTTGACGGTCGCCTCATTTACCTCCAGCAGACTAGTGAATGCGCTCAGATCTGGTGCAAGTGAGATGATTGCGCCAGTGTTAAGGTCGCGGTTGGGCCAACCATCTAGCCGATGTCCAATGCCGGGCGCGAACGCATCGTCAACGGTTGAGTGGCAGACGGCGCAGGTCAGGCCCACACTCTTCAACCTGCCATTCTGAGTGAATGTTCCTTTCACCCCCAGGACAGCATCGAGCTTGATTAGGGCCAGCGTTGTAGCAGGATCGTCTAGATTAACTTCGCCTTTCTTGATCTTTTCCACAAGGTCTGCCGGGAGCGCGTCCATGTCGACCTTTAAGCCTACTGACAGCGCGGTCTTCGGACTAACACCAGTCCCGACACCGCCCAGTTTAGAGCCCTGAATCGCTTGATGAAGTTTGAGCTTGTCAGTCCAGAATGTCTCATCGCCGAACGTGTCGAAACGAAAGATCTGCTTCCCTTCTTCGAACATCCGTTGTGAATTCGCGCTAATCTGGCGGTCGAATCCCTGATCCTTCTGTGCGCTACTGTGTGCAGAGAAATAAACCAGGCCGGCGGCGGTTAGCGCGAGCAGTATTACAAAGTTGAGTAGGCTGGCGGTCCGGCCTCTCGCAAAGAAACTGTACTGAGAGGGTTCGCTTTTTGGATTCATTTCCTTACGCATCTTTATGTCTCCTATCCGAATTGACGAAGTCTTCCTTTTACGAAATTGGAGGGAGCTGGGTGCGAGTCTCGCGTTAGTAAATTGCTCACGTCGCCCAACCTCTAAGAAGAAGGGTTCATGAGGGGCAGCCTTTGTAGGGGAACGCCTATTAGGGTACACCCTAAAACTGAAATTGTAAACGTGAATTGGTTCGTCACAGTTGTTAATTGCGATAAGTTGGCTTTCGGCGAATCGCGAGCGGCCTGCTATGATGAAAAGGTCGGGACGAAACCGCCACAGAAAAGTAAACCTGGAGGCAGTAGTCCCGGCTTTGAGTTAACGTGACTGTGAAGCTCTTGACGGATCACCCCCCCTTTAGAACTCGACGTTGACCCCCAGAAAGTGGCCCCCTTCAAACTGAGGTCGGCTTAAGGATACCTACAACATGACTGTACCTGACGGTTATCAAGGCTTACGTTTTCCGTGCGAGTGTGTGTCGGCTGGAGGCGGTGGTTACAGCGACCCCTGGGCCGAAATTACAAAAAAGAAATTACTTCCGGACGGCACCAAGGAGGAGATTTTGAATCTGGTGGCCCGCGAGCCGAAGACCATTTCGCAGTTGGCCGACAAACTTGATCTGTCACCGCCAAGTGTTCATACGCACATCAACGACATGATGAAGAGTGAGCTTCTGCGTGAATCGGTAGAGTGGGAGAAGAAATATCCGGCCGAGCGATATTACGAGCCAAACTTTCCGGTGTTTAGGGCTGAGGAATGTGCCGAGTTCAGGACGCTCTGTGAGGAGATGGCTGAACAGGTAGTCAAGCTTTTTGAAAAAAAGCGCTCAACCATGGAGCGTGCTTTCAGTAGAACGGGACTCGCTGACCAGGGTTGGGAGTTTTCGGATATCACACAGTGCTTATATGCCAACATGCAACGAAGCGCACGTGCGATGCTTGAGAAAGGTGGAATACTCACTCCGCGCGAGAAGCATTCTAATGGCGCGGAGTGGATCTTCTGGGCGGAGGAGCCCCACGCGGAATCAAAGAGATAGTATGATCATTGGCTAAAGCGTGGTAGTCCATTTCCAGTTGAGCAAAATGTTCGATGTTCCTCTTTGAGATGACAGTTTGGCATCTCAAAAACCGTTAGGGTATTCGCTTCGTTCCAAGTGGCCAATACGTGGACAAAAATAACTGCACGCGACGTATATGCAGCGGTAAGGAATGGGAGGAAACCGGAAAACCCTTAAAATCTCTTGGTGGCTGCAACTTTAGAAAAGGCAAATACTTAGCGGTTTGCCGGGAGTCCGATTCGCAATGCGGAGGCCCGGGGTTCGAATCCCCGCTGCTCCACCAACAAACTTCACAATCCCAACATTTACAATCGTGACTCTGAGTGCATTGATTTTCCCAAGTGGCCAATATGTGGCCAGAAACAGCAGCACGGGATGGTAAGAAACGGTAGAGAAAGGGAACGAATAGCAAAAGATGGACGCACGACTGATCTGCAACTTAGTGATTTGTAATGGTTTAGGTATTTTGTGTGTAATGCGGAGGGCTCGGCCTTTCACATCGCTCCTCATTCGTATCGCCCATGAGGTGATCTTCAAAGTTCACAGCCGACCCGCGATCAAGGATATTGTTTGTCGGACTGGTTAGCGTATGGAGTCACCGACAAGCCCTGAAGCTCTTCGAGGGAGCGACAAAGAGTCAGACCACCGGTGCAAAAGCACGAGTCCACCACGAGAACTCACCGATTGTCAAAATATTTAGAGTCACGCGCTCATCGATCTATTTTTCCAGACGGCCAATTTGTGGACATTTTTCCCGCCGAAGAGCGTGCGAAGGATTTTCGCAGTCCTGTCAACGCGAGCCAGGCACTCCGCCGGGAATGCGGAGGTCACGTCCGGCTCATTGGTTGCGAAGAGAGGTCTCTAGTTACGCACCGCCAATAACTTACGCCCGCACGTTTCTTAGCCCATTTTTTCCATATGACCAATATCTGGCCAGAAAAAACCGCACAGACACTTAAGGGACAGATAGGAGACGGCATAGGATAGGAAACGAGTCTTGAACTTCATGTCTTCTGTTGTATAAAATGTCTCCCGTTTCAAATCGCAAAGTCTGATTTGGCCCAGGAAACAAGAGCCGGCGGCCTCGCCAGGGAGCAGCGTCTAGTAATGACGAACGACCGCAAACGCGCGAGCGACGCATCGAGTAAATTTCCAGAGAGATCCTCGAAGAAATCCCCCCCCCAACAAATCTAGAGTTCCGAATCTCAGCCCGAAAGTCAACGAAGAGAATGGATCAGCTCTGTCGCCCGAGTCCCCGTTTCCGATCGTCGGAATTGGCGCCTCGGCCGGAGGCCTTGAGGCATTCACGCGCCTGCTGAAACACCTGCCGATTGATACCGGCATGGGCTTTGTTCTGGTCCAGCATCTTGATCCTGTGCATGAAAGTGCTCTCACCAAAATCCTCTCGAGAGCGACGACGATGCTGGTGCGCGAAGTCGTAAACAACACGTGCGTGCAGCCGAATCAGGTCTATATAATTCCGCCAAACACTAGTCTCACGATCGCGGAAAGGATCCTGAAGCTCCAGTCCAGAAAGAGGACCGACCGCCAGCACCGGCCTATCGATCATTTCCTCCAGTCACTGGCCGAAGACCAGCGTGAAGGCGCGATCAGCGTGATTCTGTCAGGCACAGCGTCAGATGGCACAATGGGATGTGAGGTAATTAAGGCCGAGGGTGGAATCACTTTCGCTCAGGACGAATCAGCGAAGTACGACAGTATGCCGCGCAGCGCGGTCGCCGCCGGCTGCATTGATTTTGTTCTCTCGCCGGAAGGAATCGCCAAAGAGCTCGCGCGGATCGCTCGGCATCCATATGTTCGCGCGATTGCAGCCGATAAGCAGATTACCTCTGACGATCTAGCAGAAACCCTTCCCGAATCTCCGAAGCAGCGCAAGGGTAAAACGGACGCGAAGGGAGATCCACTCAAAAAGATCCTGCTCCTGCTTCGGAATAGCACGGGCGTTGATTTCTCGCTTTACAAACCGCCAACGATCAACCGGCGGATCAGTCGCCGCATGGTGCTGGGCAAAATACAAACCCTGGATGCTTACCGGCGTCATTTAACGAGCGACGCGAACGAGCTCGATGCCTTGTACCGGGACCTGCTGATTAGCGTGACGGGCTTTTGCCGCAACCCGGAAGCCTTTGAAGCCCTGAAGCGCAAGGTCTTTCCCAAATTTCTGAAGCACAAATCGCCGGACGATTCCATCCGCGTCTGGGTGATAGGCTGCTCGACGGGGCAGGAAGCCTACTCGATTGCCATGTCTTATCTCGAGCTTGCAGGCAAAGCAGCAAGCAATATCCCGCTGCAGATTTTCGCCACGGACCTTAACGATGGTTTACTGGAAAAGGCTCGCTCGGGGCTTTACGGCAAGACCCTCGTGCACGATCTCTCGCCCGAAAGGCTGCGGCGATTCTTTGTCGCGGAAGACGGTGGCTACCGCATCAGCAAGTCAATCCGTGAGATGTGTGTCTTCGCGCGACAAAACCTCATTACTGATCCGCCTTTCTCGCGCATGGATCTGATTAGTTGCCGCAACCTGATGATCTATCTCGATCCAGCTTTGCATAAGAAGATCATGCCGACGTTTCATTATGCCCTCAAGCCCAATGGTTTCCTTTTTCTGGGCGCTTCGGAAACGGTCGGCGCAAACACGGACCTGTTTGCTCCCGTGGACAAAAAGTTCAGGGTCTACTCCAAGAAACCTGCCGCCGCTCGTCCGCTGAACCTCCCGCTTCCATCGCATCACCGCGGAGGGGACAGACCTATCCCCAGAATACAGTCACCAGCGTCCCACCAAGGTTCGGAACTTGAGGCGCAGAAAGAGGCCGACCGCATCACGCTCAGTAAGTACGCTCCGGCCGGCGTTCTGATTAATGCGGACCTGGAGGTCTTGCAGTTTCGCGGCACGACAAGCCCTTACCTTAGGCCCGCGCCGGGCAGGGCCAGCTTCAATGTCCTGAAGATGGCGCGCGAGGGTCTGATGTTGCCGCTGCGCGCGGCGATCAACAAAGCCAGGAAAGAGAACCAGCGAATCAGAAAAGAGAATGTGCGGATCGATGAGGACGGTCAGACGAAGATTGTGAATATCGAAGTCATCCCGCTGAAGCATATCAAAGATCGCAGCCTCCTGATTTTGTTCGAGCGGCCGTTCCAGCTTTTAGAAGCGGGCGTTACCCCGAGCACAGACGTGGGCGGGACAAGTTCCACCTCTAAACGAAAGAGAGACGCAAAGCGAGAGCGAGACGAAGCACGCGCGATTGCTGAGCTCACCAGCGAGTTGGCGGAAATGCGCGGCTACCTGCAAACGGTGCAGGAAGAGCACGAAGCCGCAAACGAGGAGTTGCAAGCTTCTAACGAAGAGGTGCAGTCGGCGAATGAAGAGTTGCAGAGCCTAAACGAGGAACTGGAAACCTCAAAAGAAGAACTTGAATCCACCAACGAAGAGCTGATCACGGTCAACGAGGAGATGCAGAACCGCAATCAGGGATTAAGCCGCCTGAACAGCGATTTGAATAACCTACACAGTAGCGTCAACATGGCCATTGTGGTGCTGGGCCGCGATCTGACTATTCGGCGTTTCACACCTAAAGCGGAGAAGGAGCTTAACTTTCTGTCCACCGATATCGGCCAGCCCATCAGCCGCATCAAGACCAACCTGGATTTCGTCGGACTGGAAGGGATGATTGCCGAAGTCATCGAAACGGCGGGCGTCCGAGAAAAGGAGGTACAAGACAAAGAAGGTCGTTATTTTTCGTTGCGCGTGCGCCCTTACGTGACCTTGGACGACAAGATTGATGGCGCCGTGCTCGTGCTTGTGGACATAACTAAGCTGAAGCAGACCGAGCGAGAAATCGCCGCCGCGCGCGCCGAAGCGGAAGGCGCCAACCGCGTCAAGGATGAGTTCCTGGCCATGGTCTCCCACGAGCTGCGCACGCCGCTAAATGCCATCACAGGCTGGGTGCAACTTTTGCAGGGCGGCCAGCTTGATCAGACAACCTCCGAACGAGCCGTTGAAACCATTGCGCGCAACGCCAAGGCGCAAGCGACGATCATCAATTCACTACTCGACACCGCTCGCATCATCAGCGGCAAATTGCAACTCGACCAGCAGCCAGTCGATCTGGTGGAAGTCATCAAGGCAGCCATTGAAGTTATGCGTCCCGCGTCTGATGCCAAAAGTATTGAGATACGAACGGCGCTGAATCCGGCGGTAGGCCCCGTCGCGGGAGATGCAGTGCGCCTGCAACAAGTGATTTGGAACCTGCTCTCTAATGCAATCAAGTTCACTCCAAGAGAAGGACATGTCGAAGTCCAACTCGAACGAGCAGGAACTAACATTACAATTGTAGTAAGCGATACCGGACAAGGAATTGATGCGGACTTTCTGCCGCATATATTCGAACGCTTCCAGCAAGCTGACAGCAGCGAAAAGAGGTTACAGGGCGGCCTCGGCCTCGGGCTTTCAATAGCGCGCCAACTTGTCGATATGCACGGTGGCGGCATTCAGGCCCAAAGTGAAGGAAGGGATAAAGGAGCCACCTTCACCATTACTCTTCCGATCACGCCGTTTACGGAACCCAAAGCGAATTCCGAGTCGAAGCCTCAATCCCGCGCTTCCGAAGCGGTGGCTGGAACCACCGAAACCGTAGGCAGAGAACATAGAGCCGACAACGTTCGGTCAGATATCTTAAGCGGGCTGCGGGTACTAGCGGTTGACGATCAGCCTGATACGCGCGAGTTGATCACCCTCGCCCTTATGCGCTACGGAGCAGAGATGCGGGTTTGCACCTCCGCAAGCGAGGCGCTCAAAGTCGTCCAGGAATGGAAGCCCGATGTCATCGTGTCTGATATCGGCATGCCTGGCGAAGATGGCTACGAACTAATGGAAAATATTCGAGCGCTGAAGCCCAAACAAGGCGGCAAAACTCCTGCCGTAGCGCTTACAGGCTATGCTAGCGCCACGGACGAGTCGAAGGCGCTCGCTGCGGGATATCAAGCACACCTGCCGAAACCTGTAGCGCTTGCCGAATTGGCCGGGACTATTGCGAGGCTTGCACGGCGTGAGTAAGATTCGCTGCGACTGATCCCTTTCGCTCGAAGATCCCACCCATCCTCATAGAGCTGTGTGAGTATCATCTCAAATAGATGAGTGCGTAAATAATCAGAAGTGAGTTGCAAGCGGAAACTCCAGCGGCGGTCATCTTGTCGCGGCGACCGTCCGTGCGTAAACTAAATTCATGATGAATTCCATAGTGCATTGGCTGTCAGGAGGGATTGAAGCAGTAGGCATTTCGATTATCGTCGGAGGCGCTCTAATCGCACTGCACGTCGGTGACTTAACGCTCTTGCACTGGATGACAACGATTACCCGAAGCAGCTTTGGTCATTTGTTTTTCGCGGAGCGCAGTTCTCGAAGTTTGGTCCCGAAGGCTACGCATTGGCTCATCTGGCTGACCACAAGGATCATGGCAATCGTTTTGAACAAGAATTCGAGGTTGACGGAAACCAGTGAGGACGTTCGACCGCTATTCGGACTCTACACGTGCCCTTCAAACACCGTGTACATCCCGCTTAGCTTGATCAAACCCACTGACTTTGTCGGGACTATCCGTGCTCTCTTGATCCGCCGAGCTCAACAGCTTTACGGCGAGTTCTGCAACATACTGCCGCCCTTCCTGCGCATTCCTACAACCGTCCAAGTGGGATGTCAGTGAGTTCAGATGGGCCCGCAAAACTTGAAGGCCACGTTGAGAATCTCTTCCTGCTAAGCGGTGGCGCCGGAAAGAAATCGCTCGACGAGTTGTTCCAAAAGCGCTGTGTCGGAGGCAGCGCCACGAGTCATTCTCGCTACGGGACGTTACATTGGAGAAGGCTTTGATGACGCCCGGCTAGACACGTTGTTCCTCGCTATGCCTATCTCGTGGCGCGGAACTTTGCAGCAATACGTCGGGCGCCTGCACCGGCTTCATGAGAACAAACGCGTCGTTCGAGTGTATGACTATATCGATACTTCGGTGCCAGTGCTGAGTCTCATGTTCGAACGGCGCGTAAGGGCATACGAAGCTGTCGGCTACACTGTGACGCGGCCGTCTGGTGACCAAGAGGCTCAGGCGGATCTGAGGTTCGCCACTGTCGAACGAATCGCAGTTCAGGCGGCAATCGCTTTTGAAGAAGCGCGGGGCTGCAAGGTCGAAAGCGTCGAGAGCGACACGCGTGGCTTTGACTTGATCTCTCGCGGGGCGATCTCCGATATTTCACGAGAACAGATCGAGACTAGGTTCATCGAGGTAAAAGGCCGAGCTGCGGTTGGCGAGATCGCATTGACTGCTAACGAATACAAGACAGCTCAGCGCTGTGGCGAAGACTACTGGCTGTATGTTGTGTTCAACTGCGCTTCCCAACCTGAGGTGACGACCATTCAGAACCCTTCCCGTTTCGAATGGGAACCGTTGTCAAAGATTGATTGCTACCGCATCGGAGCCGATACCATATTAAAGGATCACTAAACCGGCAACATCCTCGTCATGCTCCCTGAGTTAACTTCTGACACATGAGACAGGCATCACATTCTGACACGTCGAACTCCGGCGAGTAACGCACGCACACGAAAAGGCCTTGCACTTATGTTCAGTATTCTGTACGTTATATTTTGTAGTGTAGGAGATACTGAACATTATGCGATCTCAATCGTCAAAATCCCTCCCTTCACGTGTCAGCCGTGCCCTAAAGAAATTGGGCTCTGATTTGGCGGACGCCCGAAAGCGCCGGCGCATATCAACGCAGACGATGGCCCATCGGGCGATGATTAGCCGAACGACGCTGGTAAAGGTTGAAAATGGCGACCCCGGCGTCTCCATTGGGATATTTGCTACCGTGCTGTTCGTCTTGGGCATGACAGACAGACTGGCCGATATTGCTGATGCGTCACACGATCGGACGGGGCTTGATTTGGAAAGCGAAAATCTTCCGAAGAGGATCTCTTCGTCGAGGAAACCGAGATGAATCGCGAAACCGAAGTGTTCATTGAGCTCGACGGCGACTCTTTTCTCGTCGGTCGTCTATGGTCGCGTTCGACCAAAGGACGCGAGAGTGCGTCGTTTGAATACGACAAAAGTTGGATGGCGTCGAAGTCACGATTTCCGCTCGAACCTCTCTTGACGATGGACACCGGTACGCACCACACGCAGTCAGGCAGGCCGCTATTTGGAGCGATTGGAGATTCCGCGCCAGATCGATGGGGACGCGCACTCATGCGCCGGTTTGAGCGCAAGTCTGCGGAACGAGAAGCCAGGACCCCGAGAACGCTTTTGGAGATAGACTACCTTCTGTTAGTGGATGATCGCATTAGGCAAGGTGCTCTCCGCTTTAGAGAAGCAAACACGGCTGAGTTTCTTGCCCATACGCAACCCGCAATCCCGCCCCTCGTTGATCTTCCAAAACTCCTTTCGGCGTCAGATCATGTTCTCAACGATACGGACACCGATGACGACTTGCGGCTGCTCCTGGCTCCTGGTTCATCACTCGGCGGTGCGAGACCGAAGGCTGCGATTCTAGATTCGGACGGCAGCCTGGCCATTGCTAAGTTCCCCGCGAACGGGGATGAGTACCAAATCGAATTATGGAGCTGCGTTGCCCTTGAATTAGCACGCAAGGCCGGCATCAAAGTTCCTCGGCACAGAGTGACAACAGTCGATGATCATCAGATCTTGCTGGTCACACGTTTTGATCGAGATGGTGTCAAACGAATTCCCTTCTTGTCGGCGATGAGCATGATCGGCGCCGCCGACAACGAAACTCATAGTTACCTCGAACTCGTCGACGCCATTCGTCAACACGGCGCGGACGTTCGTCAAGACCTCCGAGAGTTGTGGCGGAGGATTTTGTTTACGGTGCTGGTTTCCAATGTCGACGACCATCTAAGGAATCACGGATTTCTGTACGATACTTCAAAGCGTGGTTGGCGCCTTTCTCCCGCGTACGATCTGAACCCGGTGCCCGTGGACGTAAAGCCACGAATCCTTTCAATGATGATTGATGAGAATGATAATTCGGCTTCCTTTGATCTGGTTCTTAAGATTGGAGATTACTTTGGCCTAGAAAATGATGAAATAAAGACGATCGCACGAGAAGTTGCCGGAGCCGTTTTGACTTGGCGTGACGAAGCTAAGCGATTAGGGATTTCGAGCGAACAGATTAGTCGAATGGAGACGGCGTTCGAGCATGACGAACTGAAGGGTGCTCAGGAATACGGCAGTCAAGGAACAGATTGATTGCTGGTGGCCCAAGTGTTCAGGTATATAATTCTGGGACAATGCTGGAAGTTGAGCCGGAAGTAGCTTCAAAAATCCAGGCACGAGCCCGAGAGCGCGGCGTTTCAGTAGCCGTCTACTTGCGGGAATTAGTCGCTGAGTCGTCAAGAGAATCAGTGTACAGAAATAATCTTACCGCGCAGGAGAGAGTTCGTTTGTTGCGAGAGTGGGCGGCAAACCACATGTGAATACACCGCATCTTTCTGACGACTCCATTAGCCGCGAGAGCATCTACGGGGAGCGTGGCTAGTGTCTCTGAATTCTGAATCTCAAGTGGCCAATACGTGGCCAAAAAAAACAGGAAGCTACTGGTAAGCGACGGTAAGAAATGGGAAAGAACAGGAAAATCGCGATTTTTCTTCGGTGGCTGCAACTTTTGAAAAGGCAATAACTTAGCGTTTTGCCGCAATCCTAATTCGCAATGCGGAGGCCCGGGGTTCGAATCCCCGCTGCTCCACCAATAACACTCAATCCTTCAAACACTTATACTCGCCAGTTCTTAAGACCTGATTTTCCCAACTGGCCAATACGTGGCCGGAAAAAAGATTCCGCGCGTGTCCCAGGTGCGCCCTGAATCTTGAGGCGGGGGCAGACTGATTTTTGGAAGTCTTTAGCGACTGTCTCTCGCCTTTGCCTCTAGCAGTGGGTGGCAGCCTCGTCGGTCTGTTAAGTTCGGCTACGGGCCTGTACTTCTCGGTGTGAGCTGGCAGAGCTCGGGCTCGCGCCCGCGCTTCCCACCACAATCGCGCTCTTCACCAATAGAAGCTAGAGTCAGATTTGCGCCCGGATTACTTGAGCGCGGTAAGCGCGGCACGTATCTCATCATTGGCCGGACGCTCGCGGTAATTCGATTCCAGCTTTGCCCAAGTCACCTTTCCAGTCTTATCGATCACATAAACCGCCGGATGCGGGATACCGTCAAACTTCTGCCCATCGTAAGCTGGGTCGCGCAAGCCGTAAATGTCAATGGTCTTATGATCAGGATCGGAGAGGATCGGGAAGTTAACTTCGCCTTTACCGTCCGAGGCGATCTTCTTAGCAAAGTCCTTGCTAACATCCGGAGGGTCTACGCTGATCGCGTAGAGCTTCACATCTTCGTCTTTCTTCAAAAGCGAGCGTAGTTCGGCTAACTGCCGAGCACAGAATGGTCACCAGTACCCTCGATAAAACACCAGCACGACCGGACTCTTTTTGCGCGCAGCGGAAAGAGTGATCTTATGCCCGCTCTGATCCTCAAGCTTGAAGTCGGGGGCCATGTCTCCCACAGCTACGGGTGTGCTGCGCTCTGGCGCGGTGGCCGATTGTAAATTAGCAGCCATGGTTACCGAGAGTAGAACCACTGTTTGAAAGAATGCTGTGAACAGCTTCACGACGGTTGCCTCCTATTATCTCGCGTTCGATCAGTTTAGCCGCGATAGCCGCGACAAGCGCGGCCCATCTATTTTCAAGCGACCTCTGCGCGCTCCACATGTTTTGACACTGAAGGAGCAATGGCCTGGGCAATCGCCATGTTCTCGGCCTCGCTAAGACTCGATATTACAAACACCGCGTGACGCGCCGTCTCGAAATGCGCGACCCGATAAACATCCGATCCAGCACTGGCTATCGACTCCTCGTTGCTTGCGCCAAGGGCGTTTTGCTCAGAAGACTGCGCGGCGCCAACCGCAGTTACCAGCACCGAAACCAGTTGGTCATGATACTTAAGAATCACATGACCGAAGCGCTGCCCATTGATTATGCACGAGTGTGCCTCGAGCAGCGTTGTGCCGCCAGGCAGTTGACCATCTGACATTACTGCCTGAACGAGATTGATGTAAGCGCGATCATAGCGGCGGCCACCCTCATCAAGATCGATGGGCCTTTCCTTCAGACGATGGTTGATTGCGCAGTCGCGGTGATCGCCGATGGCGTTCTCGGTTAACGACGCACTTACGAGGGCCCGCCCAGTTGAGTTTGACGACTCGCTTCCCCCAGTGGACGATTTTGTCCCTTGACCCGCTTCGGTAACAATGTTGGGCTGCACACTTGAGCGCTGTTGAATAGCCCTGAAGCCCAGGGCGGCAGCAATCACCAGTGAAGCGGCAATCGCCACGTATGCGGCCCATCGGGCGCCGGTGCTCCGAAATGAAGAGCGCGGAGAGCGCAGCATAACGTTGCGCAGTTCGTCCCGCAGCTTCCCGGTAAACTCGTCGGGTATTTGCAATTCCGCCGCCTGCTGAAATCCCTTGCGCAACTTGCTACGCAATTCCCGTCGCGCCGTCAGCTCATGGCGGCAATCAGCGCACGACTCCAAGTGCCTGATTAAGTCATGGTTCGTTTCAATCAAGAGTTCATCGCTGAGATACGAGTCAGCAAGCTCGCGGAAATCACTACACTGCATTGGACTTCCCTCCTTCGTGGCCGATACCCCGCGCATTTGCATAGGCTGAGAGTTCCGCACGCAGCAGTCTGCGGCCTCGGTGTAAGCGGGACATCACCGTGCCGGTGGGAATTAGAAGCGCTTCAGCGATCTCTTTGTAGGTCATGTCTTCCACATCCGAGAGGATTACTACTTCCTGAAACTGTAGTGGCAGGCGTTTGAGCGCTTCCAATACCTCTTGCTCAGTAATGTTCTGGGGAGTCGACGCCACGAACGCCGTTGTCTCAGCTATCTTCTCCTCGGTATCGCTGACGATATGAAGACGACTTTCGCTGCGTCTCCGTTTCCAGAGCACGTGATACATGATTTTGATCAGCCAGGCCCGACAGTTTGTTCCCTTCTCATAACGATGAAACGACCGCAACGCCTGCACGAAAGTCTCTTGCACCAGATCCTCAGCTCTATCACGGTCCCGCAACAGCCACTTGGCCATGCGATAGAGGTCCGCCTGGTACGGTAATGCTTCGCCTTCAAACGAAGCCCACTCAGCGAACCGCATATCTTCTCGATTGGACCTGAATCTCAAACCGTCAGCCTTTGTATCCGCTCCTCATTTCTAGCTCCCGTCAATCAATACCAATCGTTGACTCTTTTATTCCCGGTCGGAAGGCTGAAACCGACGCCGGCGATCTCCAGCCACCAACTCCCCTTAGTCAACTCAAGCTCAGTCGCGCGCAATCACCACCGTGGTGCAGGCGCTGCCTATCTTTGGCAGGTCGCGAGCGGGCGCCATTTCAAAATCTAGTCGCGGACGGTCTCCGCGGATGATTGGGCAGTAGCAGTCGGGCTGGTCGAGAGCGTTTTGCAGAGCGCGACGTCCGGCACATCCGCCCCAACACGTCTCGCGAAACTCGCAGGCCTCGCAAGCCTGCGGTAGCGTGCGCGCTGCGACAAATGGTGGCGTGCTCAGAATCTCTTCGCCGACTTCGAGCAGCTGCGAAAGAGGCCCACCAATGCCCGGCCAGTACACGCAAGGCTGTATAGTGCCCCGCGGTGTCACCCGTATGGTTGAAACGCCGCAACCACACTTGCCTTCCCGAGGCGAAAGGCCCAACATCGCGCGCACCAGCGGCTCGCCAACCGAAACCACATTAGTCGCGGCAAACAGCCGGCGAAATCCTTCCCAGTATTCATCGTAAGTCAAAGCATAGGTGTCGGTCCTTACCGATTGATAGACGTTTATGCGCAGCGGCGCGTCGAACTTCTTCGCCACTTGCGCCACCTCGGCGAGCTTCAGATAGTTCGGCTTCATCATCACCGCGATGATCGTTACCGGCACGCCCAGACGGCGGCAGCGCGCTGCCTGCTCCTGGATCAGCTTCCAGTTGCCCGCACCACGTTGCGCGTCCTGCTCTGCTTCAGTGGCATAGTCCAGAGAGAATTCGATATCGTGAAAGGCGCGAACGTGTTCGTCGTCCAGAACGGCAATGCTGTGGCCATTCGAGGTGATTGTCAGTTTAACGGTCTGGGCGCGCAGAAAGTCGAGGATCGCGAGGAATTCCGGATGCATCCCGTTCTCGCCTGTGCCGAGATTCACCGAGCGCACCGGCAAGCGATCGATGATCTCGCGCACTTCATCCAACGTGAGTCGATCTATCCGATTCGGATCGCGATAACAGAACGAACAGGCAAGATTGCATTCGTTGGTCAGCCCGAGGCCAAGCGCAAACCCTGGCGCCGCGTCGCGCATTTCTTCCGACAATCCTGCTTTAGTAAAGGACATCGATTAAGCCCTGGTGGCGCGGAACGATGGCGAGACCGGCTGTTGCGCACGAATGGAAGAGCAGCTTAGCTGATCCAGATAATCGCGCGCCCAACAAGTCCCGTTGAAGGCGTCGCCTTGGTTGCGAACAATGCGTCAACACCGAGCGAGCGCCCGGCTCGCAGGAAAAGGAAGAAGCCGTGGAGCAAGATCAAGAAGAAGTAGGTCCATGGCCACTCATTCGGCCGGTTATAAAGACCGAGCCACAGATTGATAGCCATTAACGTGCCGACCAGCCCGCCGAGCCGCGTGAACAAGCCTAACATGAGTGAGACGGCGATAAACGTCTCGCCCGCCCACACCTGAAACGCGAACAGGCTGAAGTGTGGCAGCATCAGGTCGTTGACGAGTGAGGCGTGCGGCTTGAAGGCTGCATACTTGCCCATCTCGCCCATCCAGTAGCGCAAGCCGCCGCTGCCGTCAGGATTGTCAGTAAAAGATGGCGGCAGCTTCCAGAGCATCTGCTGGAACCACATTCCGCCGACAAAGAGTCGCGCCAGCCACGTGTAGATCTTCGCGCTTGTTCGCTGTTCCGGGTTGCGCACTAAGTTGAATACTGCGATGACTACACTCGCGATCACCAAACCGATGAAGACGTAGATCGGAAGCCGACCGTGCAGCGTGCTGCTTTGGAGAAACTGGAAAAGATCATGAAGTGGATTGGACATAACTGCTCCTTCAATATCAGAAGAGACTTACCAAGAGCCCTGCAGCGACTGCGAGCACGAATATAGTAAAGGCAACCGAGCTCGCCACTTTCCAATTGGTCGAGCGCGCGATCGTAAAAAGCGACGGCAGATTAACCGCAGGACCCGCAATGAGCATGGCAACCGCGGCTCCAGCCGGCGCGCCCGCCGCGAGCAAGATCAAAGCCAACGGAATCTCAAAGAAGGTAGGCATTGCCAGCGGGACCGCAATCAGAGCAACAGCGACAATCGCCAGTGTCTGTCCTCCGGTCGAGGCAAAAACGCCCACCGGCAGCCACAGCGCAATGGCCATGGAAATCAACACGCCTACGGCTATCAATGGCACTGTTCGCACAGCCACTTGCAAGCACGAGCGCAGGAATGCTGTGAATACCGGTCGTGGGCTTTCTTCCTCGCTAGTTGGACAATCAATCGGTCTGAGGCTGAACAGTTTGTCTATCAAGAGTCCTGTCAGGAACACGGCCAGGCCGGCCATCACCAGACGAGTCGTCGCAATGCGGTGGTCAAACAGCATGAACGTCAGTATGAGCGCAGCCGGATTCAGCGACGGCGCCGCAAGCATGACGGCCAGCGATGGCCCCAGGCGCGATGATCGTTCGTAGACGCCGGAGAAGACGGGAGCCGCGCAGCATGAGCAGAGCATTAGTGGCGCGCCGGCAAGTCCGGCAACCAACTGTGATCGTATTTGACCGGTTCCCAGAGCCTGAGCCAACCAGCGTGGCGGCACGAGCGCGCGGACGGCTCCACTGATCAGGATGCCAAACAGTAACGCGGGCCAGATCGCTAAGAAGTAATTCATCGAGCGGGCGATAACGTTAACCCGAGCAGAACTGCCGGGCACCGGAACGACATTAACGCGTGGTTGAAACGCTCCGGTATTTCGTACCCTCTCGATCACGGCAAGCGCTGCAGTTCCCTTGTAAACCAGGAGAGCTCCCACGATCACCAGCAGGAGCATCACTGCGTAAATGACTTTACGATTGCCGCTCGCCGCCGCGCGCGTAGCTGTATTTTGACTGGAGAGATTGTCGATGATGCTGTGCCTCCTCTATTAGCGCGTTAACCTTTACTATTCGGAATCTACTATTCAGCCTGTTACGCAAATGTTTTTTAGCTCGTCGAGAATGGTGCTCATCTTGACGCGGAAGAAGTAATTCTGCCGGACCTCGACAAAGCGGGCTATGCCGGCCCGGTCAATGATGTAGATGGACGGATGAGGAATGCCACGCTTGTAAGGCGTCCAATCGTTCTTAACACCATACTGGAGTATCACGTCTCCCTTCTCATCCGCTAGCATGGGAAACAGTGTTTCTGTCTTCGCCTTGTACTTGCGCAGCGAATCCGGAGAGTCAGGCGAGACTGTCAGCACTTCCGCACCGAGCTGCTTGATCTGATCGTAAACCTGACGCACCTTGCCCAGGTGCAGCAAGCACAACGGTCACCACATGCCTCGATAAAACAGAAGCACGATATTCTGTTTAGCGGCAAAGTTAGCCGGGCCTAACAACTGTCCCGAAGCGGCTTCCACGAGTGCGAAGTCAAACGCCTTATCGCCCGGCTTGAGGATTCCAGTGCCCATCACTCGCCCTCCATGAACTTCATATTATTTCCGAAGACTCTTCACAAGCTGAAAGACTAAAGACTCGCGAGACTCGCGCGTCTGGTTCGCCTAGCCCGGATTATTTATGAGTGCCGTCGGTATCGAGCCGGCGGAGCAGGCGTCGGCATAAAGCCTGGGGCGTGAGCCCCAGGAAAACCAGCGGCCAAAGTCAGTAAGCCCGTGAAACGGGCGACAGCTTTTTGATCTCTTAGAACGATGGAGCAATGCCACACGCTGTCGCCCGCTTCGGTCGATTGCTTCGCTTTCGACCTGGGGCTTACGCCCCAGGCTTTATGCCGACGCCTGCTCCGCAGGCTCGCCACCAAAGGAACACTTCGTGAATAATCCGGGCTAGTAGGCTGCGGAAAAACTGGACTATTCCGTCAGATTCTTAGGGGCTGCTTCACTTCGCAGCCAGTTCGATCGCCTGCGCGCCCAGCACATGTCGGCTGATGCGTTCCTGCACGATGACGACGGCGCGCAGTTTGTCGCGTCGCCAGCTATTCGAGATGTTCACGACGGGCGCGGCCGTGAAAAGAGTCTCGTCTTTCGTCCCGCTGATGCTGCCGATGGTAGTGAGTTGTCGCACGACCGCAGTGTGGCGCAAGTTACGTCCGGCATTCTCGCCCCTGGCGACGCTTGAACTGAGATCACTCTCCGTAATAGCCAGTAACACTTCCGCCGTATCGCCGGCGGTGATTGCCGGAATGTCCTCGACGCGCACCGTGAACTGTACCGTCCCGCTTTCCCTCGTCTCAGTATTCGGGGTAATTTCGATCTGTACTTTAGCTTTCGGCGAACTCGCCGCCTCTGTAATCGCTTCACGCGCTTTTGTCGCGTTGCTTCCGACGAATTCCAAGCGACCGTCAACGACCATTTGCGGTGTGTACACGCCGTCGCGCCCGAACGCTTCTGCGTAGCTGCTCTGCCTGGCGCTGAACTGGGCCGATGAATAAGGGTCGCGCCAGCCAAGTTGATTCCAGTAATCAACATGCTGACTCAACGCGATGACGTTCGCGCCCGGAATAGATTGCTCCTTATCGAGACGCGAAAGCAGTTGATCGGCGGGCGGGCAACTTGAACACCCTTCGGACG
Source organism: Pyrinomonadales bacterium (assembly GCA_038237475.1). Classification (GTDB taxonomy): domain Bacteria; phylum Acidobacteriota; class Blastocatellia; order Pyrinomonadales; family Pyrinomonadaceae; genus JAOAPY01. The sequence continues at coordinate 324,595 of JBBRYS010000001.1, forward strand.
TGAATAGCTCCACTATCACCGGCGTTGAGTTGCTTTCATTTGGCGAGCTTGCGCTCCTAGTCGCGGGAGAAGTTGCGGTAAGTTCGTCACGATGAAAGGCGATAGAGACGGAAAAGAATCCAAGCGCCGCTGCCGCCAGAACTGCCAATAATTTCATTTCGTGTCCCTCATTCTTGATCGGCTACCAAGAATATACCAAATGCGGCTCATCTTATTCCCACGGGTAACCCTTTCCTATGAGGAGCAATAATCGAAAAGAAACGCCAGTTGGAATAAACGGAGACAAAACGGGTATTAGTCACATGAACCGCGCACTATTGCACTCAATCACCCGACGACCCGATCGGATGCGAATTGTTACATCCCTGGGCTGATTTCGCGCCATCGTGTACATTTACGTCTTATCCTTTTGGTTGGACGAGTCGATTTCAAAAGCCATGCACTCGCGCTTAGTTCTGGTGAATTGGTCGTTCGATCACCACCGAAATAGTCTTTTGAAAGTCGGCGGATGTGTCGAGCCGGATTGGACTTTACATCGAATCTCGGGCAGCAAATCTTGGACGAACGGTTGAGAACTCGGAGAAGCTTTAGCTATGTCGCTTAAGTATCTGAAGGAAGCAGTCATCAGCAATGACACGGAAAAGTTAATCCGGTACGTGCGCCTGCATCTCGGCGATGGCAACGAAGCCGCGGGCGGCAAAGAGATTGATAAGGCATGGATCGAAGCGCTGAAGCTTTTGCTCGACGTGCCGACAACGAACCGCGAGTTCATTGTGAGAACTCTACAGCAACAAGACGCGGCCACATTGGCGCATCTCTTTTTTCATCTGCACTTCTATTTTGTCCAACGTTCAGGAGAATGGATTCATGACGGCAACCTCTGATAACGCGAAGCAGTTGCGCCCGAGTCTTTGGGAGACGATCAACGAGCGTTATCCCGGCGTGATGATCACGAAGGATGACCTCATTCCCTTGGTTCGTCTTAAAAAGCCCTTGCCGGAAGCGCGCCTTACCTTTATCAGTTCCGCAGGTATTCAACCAAAGGGGACGATGCCGTTCGATGTGGTACACCCGGTCGGCGATTACAGTTTCCGGCGGGTGCCGTCCAACTCGAAAGTTGCTGACCTGGAGATTCATCAAATCAAATATCCGACGAACGGAGCTGCACGTGATCTAAATGTGATCTTCCCAATCGAGCGCTTGCAGGAACTTGCGGCGGAAGGTGTGATCGGCGCGCTGACGCCCAACTTCTTTTCGTTCATCGGTTATCAAATGGATCCACCCACGTTTGAGCGAACATTGGCCGAAGATATCGCCTCTGCGGTGGTTGCAGACGGAGCGGACGCGGCGCTGTTGTGTCCGGCTTGACCCATATGACACCAGTCCGTCGCGCTCGTGCAGCGCGCCATCGAGCGAAAAGGAATCCCGACGGTCTCAATCACAGTCGCACTCGACGTGACGGAGCATTGTAAGCCGCCGCGCGCGGTCTTTGTTCCGTTTATGATGGGGCATCACTTCGGCGTACCGTTCCATAGGGAGTTGCAAAGGCGAATAATTCTCGCCGCGTTAGATCATCTCGCCAACGCGAAACGAAGCGGCGAGGTGCTGTCGCTGCCTGTGACGTGGGCTCAGGCGCGGCAGGAAGGGATCGCAATTGAGCGACTGTTGAATTGAGAGCTTGAGCGTTAAAGGAAAAATCCAAATCGTGCCAAAGCAGATTGTAGTTGGTGTTGTGCAGGCAAGTCCGGTCTTCATGGATCTCGAAGCCAGTCTTGCTAAAGCGACCACCTTGATTGGCGAGGCAGCGGGCAAGGGCGCCAAGCTCGTAGCGTTCGGCGAGACCTGGCTTCCCGGCTACCCTGCCTGGCTCGACCATTGTCCAGAAGCGGCATTGTGGAATCACGAGCCAACCAAAGAAGTCTTCGCGCGCCTGCGGCAAAACAGTCTCGTCGTGTCCGGTCGCGAAGCAAAGATGCTTGGTGAAGTCGCTGCTGATTTCAATTTGACTCTGGTGATTGGCGTCAACGAACGTGTGGACAGTGGGCCAGGCAACGGCACACTCTACAATAGTCTGCTCACCTTCGGTTCTGACGGAAAACTTCTGAATCATCATCGCAAGCTCGTACCGACATACACCGAGCGGCTGGTTTGGGGGCCGGGCGACGGTGATGGACTTGAAGCCGTTGAGACGCCTGCCGGAAGGGTTGGCGGCTTAATTTGCTGGGAGCATTGGATGCCGCTCGCAGGACACGCGCTTCATGTTTCGGGCGAGCAAATTCATGTGGCCGTCTGGCCGACGGTGGATGAGATGCACCAACTCGCCTGCCGCCATTATGCGTTTGAGGGGAGATGCTTTGTGCTGGCGGCAGGTCTGATCATGCCGGTGAAAGATTTGCCGGCAGAGTTCGACCTCTCTCCTGAGTCGACCGGCAAGGCAGACGACTTGCTGCTGCGAGGCGGAAGCTGTGTCGTCGGACCCGACGGGCATTTCATCGCTGGGCCGGTGTTTGACGAAGAGACCATTCTGATCGCTGAACTTGATTCGGCGGCGATCGATAAAGGGAAGATGACGCTCGATGTTTCGGGTCACTATCATCGTCCCGATGTCTTCGATGTAAAGTTGCATAAAGGTTCTCGATTGATAAAAGGGGAAGCATAGAGATGGCCTGGATAAGAGTCATTCAAGAAGCGGAAGCCGACGGCGCGCTGAAGGAGTTGTACGGGCAGATGACCGAACCGTGGGGCGGCGTGGATAATATTCTTAAAATCCACAGCCTGAATCCTCCTTCGTTGCGAGCGCATGTCGAATTGTATAAGACCCTGATGCGCGGGCCTTCGGGTCTTAGTCGCATCCAGCGCGAGATGATTGCGGTCGTAGTCTCCGCCGCCAATCGTTGCCACTATTGAATCCTTCATCACGCGGAGGGTCTCCGCGGCTTAACCAAAGACGATACGCTGGTCGAACAACTTCAGAGTGACTTTCGCTCGGCGCAAATCAATGAGAGAGATCGCGCGATGTTGGAATACGCCATGAAGCTCACGCTTGAGCCGTGGAACATGGCAAAGGATGATGTTGAAAAATTGCAACAACACGAGTTCCCTGATACGGAGATACTCGACATCAACCAGATCACGGGCTACTTCGCTTTCGTCAACAGATTAGCTGACGGGCTAGGAGTGGAACTGGAATCCTTCTGGCACTCGGCACCGTCAGGTTCCACGTAACAGGGAGGCAATTACCACTAGAACTCATGAAGCAGACTTATCCAATTCTCAACCCGCTAGCGCCGGCCGTTGCTCGGCGTGGTTCGTGCGCGCTGGCGATGATGATCAAAGCTCCGCGTGCGAGTGACAGTAAAACGCGTCTCGTGCCACCACTGTCGCATGACGAGGCGGCGGAGCTAAGTGTCTGCTTCCTGCGTGACACGGCGGCCAACATCGCCGGTGTTAGTTATCGAGGAGGCACGGAAGGCGTTGCTGTTTACACGCCGGAGGGTGCGGAGGCTGCCTTTGACGGCTTGCTGCCGGAAACATTCACTCTGCTCGCCCAGCGCGGAGAATGTCTTGGTGAGCGACTCCTCAATGCAACGAAGGATTTATTGGCTGTGGGCTACAAATCGGTATGTCTCATCAATTCTGACAGCCCGACGCTACCCTCCTCTTTGTTGCAAGCAGCTGTTTCAGCTCTGGCGCGCGATGGTGATCGCGTTGTGCTTGGAGCGGCCGATGATGGCGGTTACTACCTTGTTGGACTTAAGCGGGCTCATCCCAACGTATTTCATAACGTGGATTGGAGTACTTCGAGGGTCTTATCGCAGACTATCGAACGGGCCAATGAGATCGACCTGGAAGTTGAACTGTTGCCCGCATGGTACGACGTTGACGACGCCACTACTCTGGGTCGCCTCTGTGATGAGCTCTTTGCGAGGAACGGCCGGGGCAGCGCTCGCGAGGGCTTAGTCCGTTACGAAGCTCCGTACACGACTGAATATCTCGCCCGCCTATTCGAGAGGGAAGGACGTCAACGCCTTTGGACGGCCAACCGCCCGATCTCGTTGGGCGTTAGAACTGACGGAGAACCGAGTATCTGATGTCACCTGCAAAACTCATCCCGCTTGCCAACTATTGTGAATTTCCGATTGATGAAATGTCGCGGCGTGCCTTTGCTTTCTGTGAGCAGACGCAACGCAGACGCACTGTGCGCCAGTTCTCCAACCGGCCTGTTCCCCATGAGATCATAGAGCAGTGCGTCCGAGCAGCAGCCACGGCCCCAAGCGGTGCCAATCTTCAGCCTTGGCACTTCGTAGTCGTAAGGAATCAAGCTGCGAAGCGCCAGATCAGAATAGCTGCTGAACAAGAGGAGCTGGAGTTCTACAACAGACGTGCGCCAAAGGAGTGGTTGGATGCGCTCGCGCCATTGGGGACGGATGAACACAAGCCTTTCTTGGAGCTAGCGCCGTATCTCATCGCTGTCTTTGTAGAGCGGTATGGTTTGTTGCCGGATGGTCGGCGAGTCAAGCACTACTACGCGATGGAATCGGTGGGGATAGCGACCGGCATACTTATCACCGCAATCCATCATGCTGGATTGGCCTCGTTGACACCTACGCCAAGTCCGATGAAATTCTTGAATGAGATACTGGCCAGGCCGAAGAATGAAACTCCGTTCCTTCTCCTGGTAGTGGGTTATCCGGATGAAGCAGCCGTAGTGCCTGATATTGAGAAGAAGAAACTTGAAGATGTATGTACGTTGATTTGAGGACAAAGCAAGTTGCGTCCATGAGGTCTTTGCCCGTGGCGATACCGTGTGGTCTCTGATCCTTTCGGCTCCCGTCGATTGCTGGACAGCGCCAAGGGGACTTTGGAACAAGCGATTAAAAAGTTTACTACGATATGGCCCAAATCTTTCCTAGCGCTCGTTTTCGCGCCCTGCTGTTTAGCGGCATAACCTCGAAGCGGGCCAACTCTTTGCTGATCGTGCTTGGCGGTGCGTCGCTGCTGCTTTACAGAGTCAGCCTGCGCGCGAAGGGCGGAGACGACATTGAGTGGTTCATCAAAGTTGCACTGGGCCAGTCACTCATCTATCTCCTCGCCGCCTGGATAATTTTTCACGCCCGCTCCTCACGTTCGACCTTAGTGCTCGTTATTGTCTTTGCGGCGCTCTTTCGGCTGAGCATTCTATTCGCGCCGCCGTATCTTTCCGATGACATCTATCGCTACGTCTGGGACGGGCGCGTGCAGGCGACGGGCGTCGATCCCTACCGATACATCCCTGCTGACGAGGCCCTGGCGCCACTGCGCGACCAAACGATCTATCCGAAGATTAACCGGCGCGATTACGCTCACACGATTTATCCGCCTGGGGCGCAGTTAATATATTTTCTGGCCACGCGTGTGAGCGAGCACGTGACGTGGATGAAAGTGGTGATGCTTGGTTTTGAAGCTGTGGCGATTTGGGCTTTGCTTCAGTTGCTGACTTCTTTCAATTTGCCGCGCCAACGCGTGCTCATCTACGCATGGCATCCACTGCTCGTGTGGGAGATTGCCGGCAGCGGGCATGTCGAGGCGGCCGCCATTGCTTTCGTGGTGCTTGCTCTGCTTGCGCGGCGGCGGCGTTGGGATGCGGTTGCCGGCGCGGCATTGGCCGGCGCGACGCTGATCAAGTTGTTTCCCGTAATCCTGCTGCCGGCATTGTATCGTCGCCGGGGATGGAAGATGCCGCTGGCTTTCGGACTGACGATGATGATCGCTTACCTGCCGTACTTAAGCGTCGGAGTGAAGGGCGTGCTGGGATTCTTGCCGGGATACGCTCGGGAGGAAGGACTGCAAAACGGCACCCAGTTTTATCTGCTGAGTCTCGCTCGACGGGTGCTTGGCGAAGCGAAAGTACCAAGCGTTGGCTATTTGATTTTCGCGATTCTCGCGCTTGGGCTAGTCGCGCTTTGGTCATTTTGGAAGCGGGAAGAGAATGACGGCAGCTACATCGTGCGAGCTTTTATTATTGCTACGACGTTCGTTGTTCTGCTCTCCCCACATTACGCCTGGTACTTTAGTTGGCTGGTAGCTTTCACCTGCCTGGTGCCGCGGCTACCGCTTTTTCATCTAACGACTACTTGCTTTGTTCTTTACAAGTTGTGGCATCCGGCCGGGCCTTCACAATTGCTGCTGCTCAATAGCTTGATTTATTTGCCATTCGCCCTGCTGGGAGTTATTGCCCTCTTGCGGCGCGGAAGAAACGATCTGTCTCGCCGCGGCTTGAATCAACGTACAGAAACAGAACTAGGTGAAAGCCCATGTCTTGCGTCGTTGCCATTGGAGTAAAAAGGAAATGAAAAGTGAACTGGAGCTCTAACAATAAACATGCGCTCGTTACCGGTGGCGCTGGGCTAATCGGGTCTCACTTGGCTGATCTGCTTCTTAGCGAAGGCTGGAAGGTGCGCATCCTCGACAACCCCGAGCCAAACACGCATCGCAACGGCAAGCCCGCCTGGATACCGACCGCCGCCGAGTTCTTCGAAGCGGATATTCGTGATCGCGCCGCCGTTGCCGCAGCCCTCGTTGACATTGACGTCGTTTTTCATCAGGCGGCCTACGGCGGATACATGCCGGAGATTGCCAAGTATGTTCATGTTAACAGCTTCGGCACGGCGCAAATGTTAGAAGTCATTCGCGAAGAGAATCTGCCCGTAAGAAAAATTGTCGTTGCCTCGTCGCAGGCCGTCTACAGCGAGGGCGCCGCACATTGTCCTGAGCACGGCCTGATCTTTCCTTCCGTTCGATCGGTCGAACAACTCCGCGCCGGAGATTTCGAGGTTCACTGCCCGCATTGTCATGCCGTTACAACACCAGCGCCCACGCCCGAACACGCACCCATCGGGGGCGAAACCGTTTACGCGATCACCAAAGTTGACCAGGAGAGATTGGTCTTAACGTGGGGAAAGCAGACAGGGATTCCGACAGTAGCGCTGCGATACTCCTGTACCTACGGCCCTCGCCAATCAATCTTCAATCCATACACGGGCGTAATCGCCATCTTTTGCACGCGCCTCTTGAATAACCTTCCGCCTGTGCTTTATGAAGACGGCAATCAGACGCGCGACTTCAGCTTCGTCGAAGACATCGCTCGCGCCAATTTGCTTGCGGCGACGACTGACAAGCTTGACGGTTTGCCCGTCAATGTCGGCAGCGGCAAGGCCGCGACGATTCGCGAAATAGCACATTTGATTTCTGAGGCACTCGAGATTCCTATCGAGCCGGTTGCACAAGGCGAGTTTCGTCCCGGCGAGATGCGCCATCTCACTTCTGATACGACTCGTATTAAATCCGCTGGCTACGAGCCGCAGGTGAATCTAGCGACCGGGATCGGGCGCTATCTTGATTGGGTTCGCGCGCAGACGGATGTGCGTGAATACTTCGCGGAAGCTGAAAACCTTTTGCGGACCAAAGGCATTGTGCATAAGGTCAATACCAGGCAAGAAGATCACGCATGAACGAATCAATCGAGGTCGAGAAAGCGCGCCGTCGGGATAATTTCAAGGCGAGCAACGACCCTGGCAGCGAGCCTTCACCCAGGGCACGGGTCTCGGTCGTAATTCCCGCCCTCAATGAAGAAGACTCGATCGCCGCTGTAGTACACGCGGTGCCGCGCGAGATCGTCGACGAAGTGATCGTCGTTGACAACGGCAGCACAGATCGTACAGCCGAACGCGCCCGGGAAGCCGGAGCGAGTGTCGTGTCGGAACCGCAACGCGGATACGGACGGGCCTGTCAGGCCGGTGTGCGCGCCGTCGGAGCCGAATGCGAGATTGTCGTCTTCCTCGATGGGGATGGCAGCGACTGTCCTGAACTGATGGGACGGTTGGTGCAACCCATCACCGCTGACACTTATGACTTCGTGATCGGTTCGCGCACGCGCGGACGACGTGAATCTGGCAGCATGAACTTCCAGCAAGTCTTCGCTGGGCGCGTTGCCGGCTGGCTGCTGCGCTTGCTCTACGGAGTGCGTTATACGGATATGTGTCCTTTTCGGGCGATTCGCCGTGAAGCGTTGGACCAATTGGGAATGCGCGAGCAGACTTATGGCTGGAACCTGGAGATGCAGATGCGCGCGGCGCGTTCTGGCCTTCGCATACTGGAAGTTCCCGCAAATCACCGGCGCCGGACGGGAGGCGAATCGAAAGTCTCAGGCACATTGCGGGGGACTTTTCTCGCCGGGGGGCGAATTCTGATGACGCTCGCGCGCGTGGCACTGGAACGCAGCGCTCAACGCCCTTCAGCATCCGCATGAGTGATTGCGGCAAGATTGTTTCTGTTCGGCGACAGGGTTAGTGCGAATCACTGGTCGCAAGTATGCTTACGGATACTCTTCCTGCTGTGCGAGCGCGACCGCTTCAAAGGAACTTGGAACTAGGAACGAAATGGACGACATAGTATCTCCACTCTCTCGATCAGGCTCGTTGAACTCGAGCAGGCGGGACTAATTCATCGCCAATTCATGGCCAAACATTTTCCGAGATACCACCGCGTGTCGATTACACTTTGACGACGGATGGGGACAGATGCGCAAAAAGTCTCTTCTCTCTTTCCAGATTCGCTAGGAGAAAATAATTCTCTTTTTTGAGTTAATGATAATGACAAGCGTTGTGGACCATTTCTCCCATCCAGTTCAAGTGGCCAATACGTGGACAAAATAACTGCACGCGACGTATATGCGACAGTAAGGCATGGGAAAAAACGGGAAAACCCTTGAAATCTCCTGGTGGCTGCAACTTTCGAAAAGGCAAATACTTACGTTGTTGCCCGTCGTCTAATTCGCAATGCGGAGGCCATTAGTTCGACCCTCCTCTGCTCCACCATTATTTTGCAACTTACCGTAACCATTTACGGCCATTAGCAGCGATTGCTGTTTTGGCCAAGTGTCTATACGTGAGTGACTTTCCAAAAGTAAGCCTCACCGCCCCTACGGCGACTCGCTTTACTGACTTCAATCATTTCCCGTCTTACTGCCGTCCCACATCTCCTTAACTCATCGCTACGCGCGCGGCGCCGAGCAGTATATTCATCTCGCATATGCTAGTTAAGTCTTGCCCGGGGGCTCGTAGACGTTGAACGAACCTTTTGACGCGCTGCACTGCCTGCGAGTGAACTCGGGGCATCCAGATTCGCGCCGTCGTCCACACCAACACTTAGCCGGTCGACCAGTTCGCCTCCCAACCATCCAGCCACACCCGCGAGGGCAAAGCCAGCGAAAGACAAGACGAGCGCGGGAATGCTGGGTAGGTGTATGACTGATTGCGAAAGATCGGTGGAGCTGTAGCGAAGCCACCAGCTTCCGGCGAAGAGTAAGAGCAGTTCTTTTCGATAGCTCGCCCAATCATTATCCAATCCGGCAGTCCGCACTTCGAACATAGCGAGTGCATCACGGTTGATGTCATCATAGCGTCCTTCCAAAGTCCGCTTGCATGAGAACGGACGAATGCGGTTACGCTTCTCTACCACGCGCTCTCAGATCGAGCTCATCTTGACCATTCCGGCTGCTGCTGCACGTTTTCGGGCCGTCTCTAAATGCCAGTCTTTTATAACCATCGTTTTAATTGAGCATTTTCAGGCCAATTACAGCGATCCAACGAATTTTTATTACGGCACAGTCATTGCCAAGGACACGGTAACGGATGCTCGATCGAATTCCCCAGGACGAGCTCCAAACCGGCGGGCCCAAGTGAGATTCAACGAATTGCGAGTGGTCAGCCAAAACGATTTGAGTAGGAGGGAATTTATGAAAAATCGATGGACACTTAGTTTCTCAATTTTGGCTGGTGCAATCCTGGCTCTGTGCTTGCCCGTGCTGGCAACCGCACAAGGTAACTATGATCCCTATAGCCGTAACCGCGATTACGGTCGAGACGGAGATTACAGAAGCGACCGCAGATATGACGATGGATACGGACGCTATGACAGCCGTTCTCTACGCGATTCGATTCGCAGACTTGATCGCCTTAGTCGAGACTTCCAGAGGGACCTGGATAGTGAACTCGATCACAGTCGCGAAAACGGATCGCGTCATGAGGATCATCTGAATGCTGACGCCAAACAGTTTCGTCGGGCTGTGATCGATTTAAAGAATGGCTTTAATGAACGTAACATGTACAACAGTGCTGACCAGGCACATCGAGTTCTCGATGCGGCAAGTCACCTTGAAGATCTCTCCAGTCATCACTTCGACAACGGTCGACTGGTTTCCCAGTGGGCTCAGATCACGCAGGAGTTGAGCGTGATTTCAGATGCCTATGGAGTTGGAGGCGCAAATCATGGCGAGGATAACCGGAACCGGCGACGAAACAACCGAAACAACGATGACTATCGCCGGAATGATGACTATCGCCGGAATGATGACTATCGCCGGAATGACGACTACCGCACAAACCGTAACGGCAACAGCGATTGGTGGCGGAGAATTCCGTGGCCTAATTAAGCTGTGAGTTCACCAAAGCAAACACAACGGAGCCTCGTCCCGATGCGACAACGGACGAGGCTTTCGTATGTCTCATCCAAGACTCTTCATTTGTAAGCGTTGATGTCAGCAGTCGCAGTGCGTACGTATGAAGGCTTGCCGAATTCCGTCCACGCAAAATAAACCTCGTTACCGAGCCGCGCCATCCGAGGAAACCCGCTTGATCGCGAGATGTCCGTTTTAGCGATTACCGCTGCGGCTCCGAGTGATCCGTCGGGCATAACGCGCCTGACTTTAATCGCTCCCCCTTCGGCGTTGCCTGAGAGCCAGCTAACCAGAGCCGAACCATCCGGGAGCAGCAACACGTCCACACGTCCCAGAGTTTCACCGTCATCGACATCGATCGGTTTACCGAAGGTTGCACCTGCATCGTCCGAGAATGCCACTCTAACTCTCGGCGAGTCATTGGCTGCCGTATACCATCCCACGGCCACTCGACGACCGTCGGCTGATACTGATGGGCCGTTCACCGGACAACCGTTAATCTCCCAGTTGTCGGCATGCACGGCCCGGGGCGCACTCCAACTTCCTTGTTGGCTGCTAACGGTGTAAATGTCACGCACTTCCGTGTCTGATCGATCACGATAGACGGCGATCGCTCCTGCCGAGGTCAACGCGGCAGAGGTTTGGCAGCACTCGCAAACCCGATCGTCCAGTTGGGTCTCTTCGGAGAGTTTCCCGTCGGCATCGACCGCCGCGTAACGCAGCGTCATATTCACAGGCAATGGTCTATGCTCATCGCCTTCATCTTTTACGTCCTTAAGGTTGCGCCCATCCAGCCAGAAGGCGCCCACGCGTCCATCCTGCAGTGGTATCAACGAGACGAAACCATGCTCAGTCTGAGTCTTATCGGTATGCGGCACGACGGGCTTCCCCCAGGTCTTGCCGCCATCCCTGGATCTGGCGATGTTAACGTCGTAGGCATAGGTGCTGGAGCCGCTCTTCACGAGCCAATGCGCAGCCAATGATCCGTCGGTCAGGCCAATGACTGATGGAAAATCAGCCCAATTCACGAACCAGTTATCCCCTTCCGCGACCGTGCCGGACCTCGACCAGTCGTTCCCTTCTCGAGAAGCGAAACGCAGGGCGTGTCGTTTCTCTCCCACCTTTTCCACCCAGCTCAGGATGAGCCGCCCGTTAGCGGTTGCGCTAAGCTCGGGCTCTCGGCTGTCAACGCCGGCCGGGGAGTTACTCGCCTGAATGATAAGGGCCGGACCAGGGCTCGCAGAGTTTGCGATTTTCTGGGAGGGTGACGGCTCAACGGGTTTTCGGTTACAACCGGCAAGTATCACCAAAAGAAGCAGGATCGGAAAGCGGTGGATCGGTAAGAGTCTCATCGTTTGGGCTTCTCCTAAAATAGTGAGCTACATTTCTGCACATGAAACCTGTGAGATGCAAACCGAAAAACTTTTTGGCGAATTAGAGTGCTGAGTGAAATGTCCTGCTTCAGCTTGTTGTTTCTCCGCTAAACGATAAAGGCGAGGCACCTGGACCTCGCCTTTATTCGGTTGCTCAGATTTGGAACGCCCAAAGCATTATTGTTGGTCGTATCGATGATCGCAATCCTGGCAGCGACTAGCGGCTTCCAGCGTCCAATAGACGTGCGTGTACGTTTCGGTTCCATCGGAATTCAGCCTGCCGTACACCGAGCTGCGCCCACTCTTTGACTGCCTCATTAGTTGGCCCCACGTTTCCGACTTGTCCGTAACTTCCGAACCCGACGACGCGGTAGTGGCCGCCTTGATGGTGCTGGTGCTGTCGAGGTGGCTGTAGATGGTCACCAGCTCATCGTAGTCATGCGTGTTTGGGTGCGTGCTCAACGTGCTATTCGCATTCGCACCAGTATTGGAGAAATAATCCATGCATGTATTCAGCGAGGCGCCGCTCGTCGACTGGTGGTCAAGACCGAACGTGTGCCCGACCTCCTGACACATGACATGGAGCTTTTCGTTTGGATTGTTGTAAGTAGAAGTGTTGAAGTAAGTGTCATTCATCTTCGCAGTGCCCTGAGTAATGTGGGTACCGCCAGTGATGTTAATGGAGGCCAGCCCCAACCATCCGTTACTTCCATACGTGCGGTTGCATACCTGCACAGTGCCGGAAACCATTTTGCAGCTGGTACCTGCGGTACCAGTGATCGCCGTGAGGTTCATCACGGAGGAATTGCTCCAATCCGCCATTGCGGTATTGAACGAAGTGGTCCAGGTCGAGGTCAGGTTATTACCGACCTTGAGCGTAAACGGGTTAGCGGTGCGTGCCCAGTGATATCCGCCCCATGAATGGCTCGCCCGCGAACCTGCTGCGAACATAGCCATCAGGGAAAAGATCATTAAGAAACCCAACGTGATTCTGCGCGAAGGTGTAAACATTTATTGTTTCCTTTCAGTTTGTATGGGCTAGGATCGGAAATGCTGGGAGCCGTACCCACTCTAAGCGGGCTGGACAGTCGTCGGGAGGCAGCAACCATATTACAGCGCCCAACCGGTGTCAATATTTATTTGTTGCACCCAGTTAAAACACAACACTTATTTCACACGAAAACTTCGAGCAATCGCATCCATCTGATCGCACAGGTTGAAAAGCTTGTCGCTGACAACTGTGAAGTGGAGGACGTAGAAGGTTCGGTTGTCGATCTGAAGATAATAAATGCGGCCGTCCATGTTCACTCCCCGGTGCACATACTCATAAGAAAACACCGTGCCTTTCAAGTGCCCCTCAAGATTCGAACCCGCGCCGTTGCTGCACACCACCTAACCAGGCAGCCTTCGTAATTCCCACTTCTCTTCTTCGCGAAAGAGATCTGCACTGGTAGTAGCGGACGATGTGAATTTCTTGCGCAGCCGCAAATAACCGTTGCCGTAATCATCGCCGTTGATACGATAAACCGATAAGAAATGCAGTACTCAGTCTCGAAGCTTTCGCATCGCTGGACCGCAGCAGACATCCAGGAATGACTTCGCTGAGGTTCGGTCCTGAACAAACCAAGGCTTGGCGCGCAGCGAGTCCCTGGATCGCCCCATCCAATCGCCGCTCACCGAGCGCGCTTTGAAGGTGCTCTCCTTTATCTTGGTTGGAGTCGTCTGCAACCGCGCGCAAACATAGCGTCGTCTTCGAGGTGAGCTCCGCCAGCCCGAAGTTTGGCAGGCCGTCCTGAACAACGTAGAAAATGTGCAGAAAGTCTTCGGTGAGAAGAACACCGAAATCGAGGTTGTCATGCACGGCAAAGGTCTGGGACTAATACTCAAGTCCAACGAACAGTTGACGGAGCGGCTCAGCACAATCTCGCAAACTAACGTAGTCTTCGCCGCCTGCGAGAATACGATGCGCTACCTGAATGTGAAAAAAGATGATCTGATGCCGTTTGCGACCACCGTCGACTCGGGCGTCGCTGAAGTGATTCGTAAACAGGAAGCTGGCTGGTCCTATATCAAGGCCGGCTTCTAGTTTTTGACGGCGCGACGCGGCCGGCGCACTAGTTCCCCGCTGCAATTGGGACAAACTGCCTTCATTTCGCTCGTGCAGTTTGGACAAAAGGTACATTCGTGTGTGCAGATGTAAGCTTCGCTGTCAGCGCCCAATTCCGCCTCGCACTTTTCACAATTAGATCTCATCTCCAGGGCCACTAGTTCGCCTCCTCCAACGCTTTGGTTTTGCGTGTGTAGTTTCGCGCGTGAACAGGTGATTCGATACCCGCGTTGAGACGCGGATCGTTGACGGGAGCCGACGCCACCAGCCGCAAAGGAATTTCGCCGGCCCACACCGGCAGCTGATAGTCTTCCTCATCGTCGATCGGCGGCCCGGTACGAACTTTCGCCGAGACTTCAATCAACGGCAGCGCCAGCACCAGCGTTGCTTTTAGCTCTCGTTCATTCGGCGCGCGAACCTCAGCCCAACGATGTGGAACAATGTGTTCCGTCAGTGCCTCGAGTGCGCTGAGCTTCTCCCGCTCGTCTTCAACGACTGTGGCCTTCCCCAGAATCACAACCGAGCGATAGTTCATCGAATGATGAAAAGCCGAACGCGCCAAAACCAACCCGTCGGTCAATGTCACCGTCACGCAGATATCAATTCCCTGCGACAGGTGGCGGAGCATGCGGCTCGCGGCCGACCCGTGAAGATAGAGCGTATCGCTCACGCGACCGTATCCGGTGGGAATAACATAAGGCTGTCCTTCAACGACGAAGCCCGCATGACAGATGAAACCTTCATCAAGAATTTGGTAAATCAGTTCGCGTTCATATGAACCGCGCTTAGGCAGTCGCTGTAGTTTCGTCCGCGGGGTTGGGTGTATGGCTTCGCTCATAATCAATTTCGCCGGAAGATGGCCAACATGTTTAAGTTTGCGTCCCTCGTCGGCCCTGATTCTACTCGAAATTGGTATCTTCACAAGAGCCACCTTTCGACAAAGTGCCTAGACCGATTTACAATCCCGAACCATGGCGAAAAGTACCATTCCCTTCATCATGCTTGATAGTACGAGTTCGGCTACGCCGCTCTACCGGCAGATTTATAAGGCCGTCCGCCACTCAATTCTTTCCGGACAATTTGACCGCGGCATGCAATTGCCGGCTACTCGCCTGCTCGCAACGCAGTTAGGGGTATCGCGAATGACGGTCGTTAATGCTTATGATCAGTTGCTGTCGGAAGGCTACATAGAAGGAAAGGGTGGTGCGGGAACTTACGTTGCCTCGACACTGCCGGAGAAAATGTTAAGGGTTGAGCCTGACAAACCAATTCGGCCAAAGAAATTTGCACACCCACGAAATCACCTTCTCTCTCGCCGCGGGCAATGGCTGGCTGCAAATAGTTTGACGAAGCTACGCCTGCAGGCCGACAGCAAACACAACGCCTTTCAAAATGGACTACCAGCCCTGACTGAATTTCCCTACAAGGTGTGGTCGCAACTTGCGGCGCGTCGCATGCAAAGTCCGCCGCGAGAACTGCTTTGTTACGGTGATCCGGCCGGCTACCTGCCGCTGCGTGCAGCGATCGCCGCGCATTTGAAATCAGCCCGCGGGGTCCAATGCGATGTCGAGCAGGTAATCATAGTCAGCGGCTCGCAACAGGCGCTTGATTTGACGGCCCGTATCCTGCTCGATCCCGGCGACATCGCCTGGGTCGAAGATCCGTGTTATCCCGGTGCGCATAACGTGCTGGTCTCGGCCGGAGCGAAAGTCACCGACGTGCCGGTAGATGAGGAAGGATTTGATCTGGCCGCAGCCCTGCGTCAAAACAAACGCGCCCGGCTGGTTTATGTTACACCGTCACATCAATTCCCGCTGGGCGTCACTATGAGTTTATCCCGGCGTCTCGCGCTGCTGGAATGGGCCAGTGGTTCCGGGGCATTTGTGATCGAAGACGACTACAACAGCGAGTACCGATACGCTGGACATCCGCTGGCTTGTCTGCAGGGACTCGATCAGGATGGCAGGGTGGTTTACGTCGGCACTTTCAGCAAGACAATTTTTCCGTCATTGCGTCTGGGCTGCATCGTGGCGCCAAAAGATTTGACGTCTGCTTTCATAGCCGCGCGCGCACTCGTTGATCGGCATTCACCTTCAATTGATCAGGCGATCCTGGCTGACTTCATCACCGAAGGTCACTTTGCGCGCCACCTGCGCAGGATGCGCGCGTTGTATGCAGAGCGGCAGCAAGTTCTGGTCGAAGCGGCGCAACACGAATTGAATGGGCTGCTGGAAGTTTGCCCTGCGGCAGCGGGCATGCACCTGGTTGGATGGTTGGCGCAGAATATGTCTGACAAAGAAGCATCCGCAAAGGCTGCTCAGTTTGGCGTCGAAGCTCCGCCGCTTTCCGCGTACAGCGCCAGACCTTTGCTGCGCGGCGGTTTGGTGCTTGGCTACGCTGCAGTGGATCCCAAAGAAATCAAAGCTGGTGTGCGCCGCTTGGCCCAGGCGCTATCCTGATTCGAAGTCACCAAAGTTATTCACCATCGCGTCAGGCTGCAGGTTTATGCAACTGCTCCCGCTGCTACCAGGGACTCATTCGCAGCACGGCCTGCCAATCGTTCTTCAGCCAGCCGATCCGCGGCTTTGCTGGTGGGAATCTCTTCCGATTCAGCCAATCTGAAGATATTGAGAATAGTGTCGTAAATCTCGTTAACCTTTGTGCGGGTGTACATCGGTTCCCACCCCAGTGCTCCGATACAGACATTGATCACGCCGCCGGCATTGGCAACGTAGTCAGGAGCATAAAGAATGTTTCGGGCTGCCAACGCCTCACCATGATGATCTGCCAGCAGTTGGTTGTTGGCCGCACCGGCGACGATCTCAACTCTTAGTTGCGGCAAGGTTTGATCATTGATAATGCCTCCAAGGGCGCAGGGTGCGAAGATGTCGGCCCTGGCGCCATAAATCTGTTCTGGAGCCACTGCTGCCGCAGCGAATTCATCGGCCAACCGCTGGGCTCGTTCCGGGTCGATGTCAGTTACGATTAGCTGCGCACCGGCTTGATGTAACTCCCTCCCCAGATGATAGCCAACGCTCCCGCAGCCTTGGATTGCGATCGTCTTGCCGGTCAAATCCGCAGAGGACCAACGGTAGGTAGCGGATGCCAGGATGGCGCGGAATACTCCGTGCGCAGTGACGGGTGAAGGATCGCCGGATCGTTCCGCTAATCCGACCACATGTTTTGTCTCCTGAGATACGAATCCCATGTCTTTCGTCGTCGTCGCGACATCCTCGGCGGTGATATAGGAACCACTCAATGTCTCGATGAAGCGTCCATGGGCCCGAAAAAGTGTTTCTCGATCTAAGATTGTGCCGTTCTTGCCGGGGGCAAAGATGATCGACTTCCCGCCTCCGAGCGGCAAGCCAGCCAGCGCGTTCTTATAGGTCATCCCACGCGACAGGCGCAGTACGTCCGTTAACCCTTCCTCATCGTCAGCGTAACTCCAGAGCCGGGTGCCCCCGAGCGCGGGCCCCAACGCCGTGCTATGAATTGCGATGATTCCGCGGTAGCCGGCCTCCTGATCTTTTCCGAAGAGTACTTTTTCATGCCCGGCGATTTTCTTTTCTATAATTTCCATTCGATGGCTCCTGTGGTCGTGGACTTAGCTGGTCAGCTAGTCAGAGTGTAGGTAAAAAGCTATAAGTTAAAGAGAATATGAATTACTATCTCGGGCGGCCATCGATTATTGATTCACAACCTCGGACTTGAGTGAGAAACAAGCGACATCAAGGCTTACTTTGAGTGTTTATACTAGCTGGTTCAGTGGATTGGATCATCCGTGATATTACCCAGCGCAAGTGGGTGGAATTACTCATTTTGCCGAAGTGTCCTCATGGACGAAGTCAGTGCGTCAAGACCCCAAGTATCCAACATGAAAACCAGCTTTAGAGATACGCTCGCGATAAAGATCGGCGTGGGCGAGCAGCGAAAAGCGGAGTTGTATCTCGAGCTCGCCCGATCCACGACTCTTACCGATCCTTCTTACTGGCTGCAAACCCTTTTCTCGGCGGGCATAGCTACGCTGGGATTGGTGCTTAATAGTCCTGCAGTAATTATTGGCGCGATGCTCATCTCGCCACTGATGGGACCAATACTGGCCGGTGGTCTGTCATTGGCTTCGGGCGATGTAGTACTTGCCCTGCGCGCGGCTCTCAACCTGACACTAAGTTGTATAGTAGCGGTTGGGTTTGCCTTCCTGCTGGTAGCCATACTTCCCTTCAAAGAGATCACCAACGAAATCGCAGTGCGCACTCATCCCAATACTCTGGATCTCGCCGTAGCGTTTTTCTCCGGCGCAATTGGTTCGCTCGCCATCTGTAAGGAAGTTAAAGGCGTAGTGACATCGATTCCGGGCGTCGCCATCGCAGTGGCTTTAATGCCGCCGCTCGGCGTGGTCGGCTACGGAGCCGCGCTCGCGTTCAGTCAGAGTGGTGGAGACGGCATGCAGGTGGCGGTCGGAGGCGGATTGCTCTTCCTCACAAATCTGGTAGCGATAATGTTCACCGCGATGATCGTCTTTTTGGCACTTCACATCGACATCCCAAGCGTCAAAGAAAAGATGAACGAATGGCACAATAGCGATTCAGAAAGTATTGGTCTGCGCCTCATAACGCGCTTGCCCGGCGTTGCCGGCATGCGACACATCGGGACCTTGCCCGGACGTTTGATCATGATTCTCATTGTCCTGCTGGCGCTGTTGATTCCCCTAAGTCGTTCCTTTAATCAACTCAAGAATGAATATGGCGCACAACAACGGGCAAATCGTGTCCGCAAGGTGGTAACTGAGACGTGGGGCGAAGAATTCGGCAAGCTGCCGACCGGCGAGCCGCGCTCGTTTTTAAGTCGAGCGGATATCCTGGCTGACGACAAGGGGAAGTTGACGCTGGAATTGAGAATCCTGACCCGACAGCCGCTAACTGCGACAGAGAAACAACAATTCATTCGGGTGATGGAGACCAGGCTGGACCGGCCCAAGGGTTCACTGGATGCACAAATTATTGAAGTCCCGACAACCGCAGCAGCGATTAGGCTAAAGGCGCCGGATAAACAACCACAGTTGCCGCCGTCGGTCGAGCAGCTCAAATCAAAATTGTTTGAAAGGATCGACAACGGCATTGCCGGACTTTACCTGCCGCCGCCCGCCGAGTTCATCAACTATCAACTCGCGACCAAACCATCTGACGGGTTGGATCTGACATTCATTTATCTGAGCGATCGTGACATCGAACCGGATGCGCGAGCTCTGATTCAACAGGATGTCAGGACGCGCCTCGATTATCCCGACGCGACGGTAAAGCTTTCGCGTCTGCCCGTCTCATTGGGACGATTGCTCTTCCGGGGCAGGACTACAACCCTGGATGTGGCCAACCAGGCGATACTCAATAGTGCTGCGAGTTATTTGCAGCAACATGACAAACTTAAGGTGGAACTCGTTTGGACTGCGGGACCAAACCCTAACGAGCAGGACAAGGCGACCACACAGGAACGCCTCAAGGCCGTCAAGGACTACCTGGCTGCCCAGGCGCGAATTACCGAGGCTCGCATCGTGCTCAAAGACGAAGCCGAGACCGCCAACGCGTGGTCCGTTAACCTTCGGTCAATTAAGTGACCTGACTCCGCCGATTCGCTTCAATCTCACAACCTTGTAGGTGTTATCACTCACACTGCGGGTGGATACCACCGACGATAAGCGACATCCCATAGTGTTAGGATCACTGTGTTGGCATTGAGCGAGTGCGGCGCAGGAAACTGCCGTAATGCACCGTAAGGCTAACTAGTGAATCCCCAGGAATGAACTTGTTAGGGATCTCTCACTAAGAAACTTATAAGAAAAAAGGAGAACTGATTAATGCAGAAAGCACACACCCCGGAAACGATGATTATGGATTTGGTGTCGAGCGAGACACGCTTCACTAGATTTAATGAGGCCATCAAAGCTGCCGGACTTACCGAAAGACTATCGAGCCCCTCCATCAACTACACAGTGTTTGCCCCAACCGATGACGCCTTTGGCAAACTTCCTAAAGACAAAGCTGCCGAGTTGTTCAAGCCGGAAAACCGTGAGCAGTTGAAAAAACTTTTATTGCTTCACGTAGTCCCGAATGCGGTGAAAACTGTCGATCTGCAAAAGCTGCCGGCCATCAGAACCGAAGCTGGACAGGAAATCAAGATTAACGTGTCCAAGGACCTGAAAGAGATCACACTTGCGAATGCGAAGGTCACGCTGCCTATGGAAGAGACGAAGAACGGCTTCCTGTATGCGATTGACGCTGTGCTGCTGCCGGCAGCGGCGGCCGCTGCGAAGGCCTAACATCTTTCGCTCGGTGTTACTTTCAGAACTAGCTAAGGATTAACTCTTCAAGAGCTGCCTGCGTGCTTCTGGCTCGGGCGGCTCTTGTCGCACAAAATGCCTCTTCAACCCGCAAACCGGCACTGCCATCGCCTGTGATTCCGTCACAGCAGCAGGCCCCTCCGGACCTCACTCCGGTTTGCAGGCGTTCAGCGAGGATAGCTTGCTGGATATCAAAGCCTTATGATTAACCGCATGAAAGCAGAAAACGCCTACCTGACGAGCGCTAAGAGTCCATGGCGAACCCTGCACTTCTTTCTCATCACTGCGCTCGCGATCATCGCGTCAGTAGGCGTGGCGCTCGCACAAGGCACAGCAGGGCCGGCAGCCTCGCCAACAGCTTCCGCAACAACGAGTCCAACGCCGTCGGGCACAGCCACTCCGATTCCCTTGCCAGAGATCGTTGCACAGGCCGAGACCGTAACAGGCAATTTGCGCAACATCGATGCGAATGTGGCAACGGATCAAATCACTACGACCGTTAACGAAGAATTGCCGACGCTCATTCGCGAGATTGACTCGCGCCTTAGTGAAAACGAGAAGATACTCAATTCACGTCCCTCGCTCGAGACACTAAGAAATTTGGAAGCGGATTGGAAGACTCTGAGAAAGAACGTGCCAGTCTGGACACGCGAGCTGACTGAGCGTGCGACTGAACTCGATCGGGAGATCGACCAGCTGGCGCAACTCGATCGTGTCTGGTCCATGACGCTGGAGCAGGCGCAAAGTGTGCCGATGGCACCGCAATCCGGCCAACAACCTCAGGTGATTCAGAACAACGATCAAGGGGCGGCTCCGCCGGAGATACTCCAACGAATGCAGAGCGTCATCGCAGCTATTCGTCAAACGCGAGATAGTGTCGAAAAGCAGCGCACGCAAATTCTGACACTGCAAAACCGCACCGCTGAGCAGGACGCCCGCCTCAATGAGGCAATTGCGTCTGTCAATAGAGTACGCGACCAGACCATCAACCGCTTGTTCATCAAAGACAGTCCACCGATCTGGGCTACTCAAGCCTGGTCTCGCGCTGGGCACGACCTGTTGGAGGACAGCCAGAATTCGTTCAGCACACAGTGGACCGCTCTCGGCGCCTACACGCGGCATCAGTCATCCAGATTCATTCTTCACGCAATCATCTCGCTATTAATGATGCTTGGTCTCTATTGGACACGCCGCCGCGTCCAGCCCTTTGTTGCAGCAGAGCCGACGCTTGAAGGGGTAGCGCGCGTCTTCCACACTCCGATCGCCACGGCGCTCGTCCTTTCACTATTGACGGGCGGGTGGGTTTACCCACAAGCGCCTCGCATGTTGAGCGCCCTTCTCGGAGCGGCCGCACTGGTGCCCACGATTATCGTTCTGCGGCAATTGATTGAACGACATCTGTTCACGATTCTGAATGCACTGGTTGTCTTTTATTTCGTAGATCAAGTACGCGCCGTTTCGGCGGCGCTCCCGGTCTTGTCACGCTTGCTGTTTATGGCGGAGATGCTCGGCGGTCTTGTTTTCCTGCTGTGGCTAATCAAGACGGAGCGGCTCACCAGGGTGCCGGAAGCGGCACGGAACCGGCTTTGGAAAGCCGTCGCAGTATCCGCGCGCATTGGCGCCGTGGTTTTCGCAGCTGCCTTGATCGCAAGTGCACTGGGTTACGTCAGTATCGCCAGTCTTGTCGGCAACGCCCTTCTGGGTAGCGCCTATGTCGCAGTCATCTTCTACGCTGCGGTCAGAATTGTAGACGGCCTAATCATGTTCTCATTTCGGCTTTGGCCCCTCTCGGCTCTCGGCATGGTGCGGCGCCATCGTCCGCTCCTCCGGCGACGAGTCCAGCGGCTGGTGCGCTGGCTGGCAACGCTTGCATGGGTTTTCTATACGCTCGAACTATTTTCGCTGCTCAACGCCACGATGAGTGGTATTCGCTTGGCCCTGGGGGCCAGACTTGAAGTAGGGGTCCTGACTGTATCGCTCGGCAACGTGGTGGCTTTTATCCTCACGGTGTGGCTGGCATTTTTACTTTCCAGGTTCCTTCGCTTCGTCCTCGAAGAAGACATTTATCCACGCGTGAGTCTGGCCCGGGGCATTCCGTATGCAGCTTCCACCATGCTGCACTACGTCATCCTGTTGGTTGGCTTTTTCTTCGCGGTCGCGGCAATTGGGATCGACATGTCGAAGTTCACGATCCTGGCGGGCGCCTTCGGAGTCGGCCTGGGCTTTGGCCTCCAAAACATCGTCAATAATTTCGTGTCGGGTCTGATCCTGCTCTTCGAGCGGCCGGTGCATGTAGGTGACATGATTCAGGTAGGAAATCGGGATGGCAAACTACGGCGCATCGGAATCCGGGCAAGTGTTATTCGTACGCTGGAGGGTTCAGAAGTTATCGTGCCCAACGGCCAGCTGATTTCGGAAGAGGTGATGAACTGGACTCTTTCGGATCAACAGCGAAGACTCGAGATTCCAGTTGGCGTCGCTTACGGAACAGATCCTGAGCGAGTGATTAAACTTCTCACCGACGTGGGCTCGCAGCATCCGGACATCATGCGGGAGCCGCCGCCTGACACTCTGTTCCTGGGATTTGGCGACAGCTCGTTGGACTTTCAACTGCGCGCCTGGACAAGTAATTTTGACAGATGGCAGAACATTAAAAGTGAGTTGGCCATTGGCATTAACGCGGCATTACGAGATGCGAACATCTCGATTCCCTTCCCGCAACGCGATCTGCACATCCTCACCACCCCGAACGGGCCCGCATTGACGCCAGCCGAGGAGGAAGTGACCGTGCCGATCCCTGAGAGTGAAAGCGACCGCAGCGAGAATTAATCGCAAGCCTGGGCCCCATTGATTGCTGCCTCGCAAGCTTACCTGAGAGCCACTGTTAATTCCCGAATGTTTTCTTCACCTGCGTCTTCAAGTATTTCGTGCAGCAGCCGGTTTTTGCCTTCACTCTTAACTGAGTACTCGAGCCGATCCACGATCTTCATAATTTCGCGCAGGGTGGGCGGCGGATCAATACCAGTAAGCGCCCCGATACTAAAGGTAATCGGGCCCACGCCGGCTGGCGCGCTGGCTAGAAGCTCCGCCTGAATTCGACGGATGGTTGCGACAATGGATTCAGATTGCGATTCGGGGAAGAGGACGGCGAATTCATCGCCACCGAGTCGCGCCACACTATCGGTTGTGCGGATAGTTCCTTGATGACTCTGACAATCGCCCGCAAAAGTTCATCACCGGCTTCATGACCTGCGTGATCATTAACGGCCTTGAAGTTATCGACGTCGAAGTAGGCAATCGTAAAAGGGTGATGGTATCGCCGCGCTCTGTCGATCTCATTTTGCGCTGTTTCCTGAAACGACGCGAGTTCAGGGCGCCAGTTAAATAGTCGGAGCGGGCCAGATCGCTTTCACGGCGCAAAACCTGCCTCAGCTTGCCGGCAAAGAACGAAACAGCGAGATAAAAGCCAAGAATGGTGACAGAGTTTCCGATGCTGACGTGACGAGTTGAGAAACCCTCGCCCAGCCACAGGTTTGCCGTAAGCCAACCGAAAGTGCCAATCAAAGAGGCAACAAAGCCCGCTGCCATCCCGGTATACCAGGCTACGAGCGTCACCGGTATGAGGTAGAAAAAGGACTCAATTCCGGCGTTGTAGTCAAGAACTCCATTAAGCACAATCAGCACCAGGCCAACGATCCATCAGAATACTCTGCTGCGCTGACTCAGGAGCATTTGATACGACATTGTAAACTTAGTTTACCCTTAAAGACTTTTTCTATTCTCGAGAAGTATGCGCTATCAGCGAGTCCACCTTCCGTTTGGCGTACGCACCGGTCCCGGGTGGAAGAACTTTTCGGGCGTCATCACGCCATCCTTCTTGAACACCATGCCGTTCTTCATCACGAACTGCACGTTACGCAGCACGTCAATGTTGGTAAGCGGATCTCCTGACACCGCGATCATATCGGCGAAGAACCCGGGCTTGATCGGCCCGCGCTCTTTGACGATGTCGGCCGCTTTATAACCGTTGACTGTTATCGCATACAAAACGTCGCGAGCTGGAATGTTTGCGGCTTTCCAGGTATCAAGAAAAGCAATCGTCATATCGCCGCGGCTCAGCCACTCGCCAGTCTTGTCGTCCTTCATCCGCTCGTTCCAGTAATCGAAGTCGGTAGAAAACGTCAGCGGCACCTTCTTTTCCCAGGCATCGTGCAGCTTGGCAACTGTTACCTTAAAAGCAGCCTCGCTGCCGCGATACTTCGTGAACGGCGTATCAGTGCCTGCCAGGAAGATCCCTTTCTCAGCCATTTGCTTGTGATGATCGGGAGTCAGTGCATTACCGTGGGCGATGATGTAGATACCTGCATCAATCGCGCGCTGTGCTCCCTCGGGCGTTTGCACGTGCCCCTCAACTTTGCAGCCGCCCTTTGCAGCTTCGCTGATAGCCAGTTTGATGTCAGAGACCGAGTAGCCCCAGGGTTTGCAATCGATGCACAACTTGATGGTGCGGGCGCCGAACAACATGTTCTGACGAATCGCCTTGACGATTTCATCCGGACTGTCCGCATCGATGTACTCAGGAAACACGATATTGTGATCCTTATACATCTCTGGAGTCGGCCAGAGTTGTCCGCCCGTACTCCCGATAATCGGTCCCGAAGGAATCACAGTTGGCCCGGGCAGCCAACCTTGCTCAATTGCCTGACGCAAGGCGGTGTCGGCGTAAAGTGCGTTGTTGCCCACGTCACGAATGACCGTAAAACCGGAATTGAGAAGTTGAATTCCGTTGGACGCTGCCTGAATGGCGCGTAGTGGCGTAGATTCCATTGCATAGGTGAGGTAGTAGTAATTGTTTTCAGGTTGCTCTTTGTAAGTGAGCGCCATGTGAGTGTGCGCGTCGACAAGACCTGGCAGCACCGTAAGCTTCGACAAATCTATGACCTTCGCCCCAGCGGGGATGGCAAGGTTGGACCCAATCGCTTTGATCTTTTCACCCTCAATAATGATGACCTGATCAATAGCCGCTGTTCCGGCTTCCGGATCGATTAGCCGGCCCGCCTTGATCGCCGTGATCACGGCCGGCGTTGGCTGCGATTGCGCAACAGCCATTCCGGTCAGGGCAACTACCCAAAGCAAACAAATAGCGATACGTTGATTGTTCATGATTGTCTCCTGGAGAACCGGCAGGGTTGGGAGCGAAAGGTTTTTTGAGCAAGTTTATGACAGAAGGGTTGGTCACTTTGTTTGGACGTGTCAGTTGGAACGGGAACTTTCGGATGGCCAAGCGGCTCATTCTAGCCTTATTGCGGAGCGCGCGCTAGAAAAACATCTGCAGGGAGTGGTCCTACTCTTCATTTGTCTTCGCAGGCTTCCGCATTCATAGTGAATCCTTTATAAAGCTGAGATAAGTTTGGTTTGGAGTTTCATGGCACACGTTTCCCATAAACTTAACAACGCCTTTGAAGGCGCGCTGGCTGGCGGCGGCGATCCAGCTACTTCACCTCTCTACGTCTTCGGCCCATTCCTCAAACTAATCGTTGTTGCGGGCGTTGCCCAGGTCACATTTGGCGCCAGCGTGTGGATGGTTATCCTGACCGTCGCAATGGTCTCGGCGATGTACCGCCTGGTGATGCGCTGGGTCGTGGATGGCAGTGGCGGCAGCGGTTTGGCCGAAGAAGAGTTTGGCAGTTGGGCCGTCAAGATCAACGCCGGCATCACGTTCATCGAGTACACGCTAACTTTTCTGGTGAGCATGGCCGCGCTCGTGACTTTCATCGCCGATCGCATGCCGGTCTTGAACCAGTCTGTCTTTGGCGTTCAGTATCGCACTATCGTCGCCATTCTGCTGAGTATCATGACCGGATGGTTGGTCAATCTTGGTCCAAAAGTGGCGGTGCGTATTTTCGGCCCGGCGACGCTGGCGGTGCTCGCTTTGCTCTGGGTCATGATCATCGCGACGATCTGGAAACTGGGTTTTCATCTGCCGGACTTCAAGCTCCAGGCATTTAGTCTGAAGTATCTGAATTTCACCTTCGGCGGTTACGCGCGCATTCTGGCGCTGATGACAGGCATCGAAATCTTTGCGAATCTGGTCGCCGCCTACGACGGAACGGCCGCGGAGAAGAGTCGCAAAGCCTTTGGCAGCCTGCTCATCATCATGGGCACGACGGCTTTGACCATGTTGATAGTCGGCCCGGCGGTGCTGCAACTGGCTGACCCGATGCACTCAGAAGTTTCTGTCTTTACCCAAACGATGGATAAGCTGCTGCCGTCGCCCCTGCCATATATCGGCACCCTGATCGGCATCATCGTGCTGGCATCAGCTGCGGCGGCCAGCGCTCAAGGCTTGCAGAATCTGGCGCTCGGCCTGCGCTATCGTCACTACATCCCCGCCTCGTTAGGCACTCGAAACAAACATGACGTGGCCGACAAGCCCGTATGGTTGGAAGTCGCGATCGTGACTGCCTGCTACTTGCTTTTGGGTACACACGAAGAGACCTACCTGGCGCTCTACGCTGCCGGCGTTTTCATTCTGCTGAGTATGACCGGGTGGGCTGCGGCCAAAAGACTCACGCGTGAGTTACGAGCGGGATTCTCTGCCGGGCATTTGGCGGCGCTGGTGGGCACAATCATCGCTGCCTTGCTCACCTCTGGTGCAACGATCATCATCTTTGCCGAGCGTTTTACGGAAGGCGCATGGTCCTACTTGATCCTGATTCCGATTCTCTATTTTGCCTTCACGTACTTTCGTTCAAAGCAGGGCGAGCCAAAGCCACTTGAGGAACATCTGGGCCGGTTTTTTGTGGGGCAGTATCTCCTACCGACAGAACGCGCTGCCGAACCGCCGGAGGTACCCAAGTTTCAACGTCTCATCGTACCGCTCGATGGCACTGCCTTCGCCGAACATTCGCTGCCCATGTCCAAGACTCTGTCGGACATCTTCAGCTCTCAAATAACCCTGGTAACAGTCGATGTCGACGGAGACAATGACAAAGGGGAAAAGCTTGATGAGTATTTGAGTCACGTCTCCTGGCAATTACAACAATCAAAGGTTCCAGTCGAGGTGGCCCACCGATCTGGCGAGGTCGCGGAAGAGATCAATAGCCTGGCGCGCGATAGCGATGCAGACTTAATAATCATGAGCACGCACGGGATGCCGGGACTCGATCGGATGTATGTTGGCGATGTAGCAAACCAGCTTATTCGCATCCTAAGCAAACCTGTTCTACTCCTGCGTCCAACGGATCGGTGGCAGACAAGGACTACCAGGTTCAGGCGCTTGCTCGTAAGCCTTGATGGCTCTGAGAACGCCGAACAGGTGCTGCGCTACACGCGGCTGCTCGCGGACACGTTTGGAAGTGAAATCATCCTGTTGTCAGTCCCGGAAGCCGATGCCGAACTACCGAAAATCGAGTTGTATCTGGAGTCGGTCGCCAGCGCTTTGCGCGAGCGTGGTTACAAGGCGAGAGCATTGGTTACAGGTTCTGGCGCAGTGCGGACTATCCTGGAAGTCAGTTCGTTTGAGGAAGCCGATCTGATCATGATGGCGACTCATGGCCGCGGCAACGTCGAACGCCACGCCTCAGTAGGCAGTGTCGCCGACCGCGTTGTAGATGCAGCTAACTGCCCGGTGTTCCTGGTGCCGTCTTAGGGGTTGAAAACAGCGCAGTCCGTGGCACGGACGCCTGACAATCGCCCACCGATTCATCAGTGGGATCAGCCATCTATAATGAAGACCTGGTCCGCGCAGCGGACGAATGAAAATAGCCCACCGATTTATCGGTGGGAGCGAGTGCTAGATGCCGCGCAGTATAAAGATCTTGTCGGCCAAACAGGGTTTTTGTCAGTGTTGGTCGGCAATAATAATGCGATGGTTATGTCACACAGAAAGCTCTGGACGGCTTATTTCTGATCGTAGCGGACGAAGAAAAACGAATTCGCAGGAACCCGCTTGAGCGCAGTACGACTCTGCTAAAGAAAGTTTTTGATCGCGTGTGAAGTAAGTCCGGCGAGCTATCGATCTCGGCTGTAGTCGAGTTAGCCTAACCTGGAAAGCATTGTCTGGAGGCTTAGAGCGCCCCCCTTTCGCGTACAGCCTTCACCGGATAGTCCTGGTTTTGGCCCAACCAGCATCTTCATGAGGTATGCTAAGGCGGAAAACCGAATGGCCCTGTTCAATACCAGCCATGGAGTGATCTCTATATGAACCTGGAAATAGTCCTGGTGTTCATGGTGGCCATTTGCGCGGTGGTGTTGTTTGCCACCGAAAGACTTTCGGTTGACCTCATCGCGATGCTGATCATGGCAACCCTGCTGGTCTTCGGCATCGTTACTCCCGAGGAAGGCATTTCCGGATTCAGCAACAAAGCAACAATTACCGTAGCCGCCATGTTCATCATCAGCGCCGGACTCTTCAAAACCGGCGCGGTGGGCTATCTGGGAAGAGTTACCGTCCTTGTCTTCAAGAAAAACTACTGGCTCGGACTCATTACGGTAATGATTGCAGTCGGGTTTTTCTCTGCCTTCATCAATAACACTCCTGTCGTTGCCGTCTTTATTCCGATCCTGCTCGGGGTGGCTAAAGAAATAAAAGTAAGCGCGTCCAAACTGCTAATGCCTATGTCGTTCGCTTCGATGTTTGGCGGCGTCTGTACGCTGATTGGAACTTCGACCAACATCCTGGTGAGTTCTCTCGCAGAAAAAGAGGGTCAACCTCCCTTTTCGATGTTTGAGATTGCGCCTTTGGGATTGATCGTCTTCGCCGCCGGCATGATTTACATGCTCCTGATCGGCATCAGGCTTATTCCCGAACGGCGGAGCGAAGGAGATTTGATCGAGAGCTTCAGTCTGCAGGAGTACATCGCTGAAGTTGTTCTCCTGAAGAATGCTGACTCCATCGGGCACACGATCAAGGACGCGCCGATCGCCAAAGACATCGATATTGCCATCCTCGAAATTGAACGTGACGACAAGGCGATAGCCGTGCCCCCACCGGATTTTGTTTTGCAGGAAGGTGATGTCCTGCGAGTCCGCTGCGATCTGGAAAAATTCAAAAAGATTCAGGCTCGCTCAGGAGTGGTTTTTAAGTCGCAATTCAAGTGGAGCGATGAAGATGTCGAGACTTCAGACATTAAGTTGGTTGAAGCCGTGGTTGCGCCCGGTTCTGAGTTTGTACGGAAATCACTAAACGACTTGAAGTTCTATAAACGATTCGGCGTAACCGTTTTAGCCATCAGACATCGCGGCCGGTTAATGCGCCTAAGAATTTCCGACACGAAATTAAGTGCCGGCGACGCAATGCTCCTGGAGGTTAAGACCGAACGCCTTAATCAACTGCGGCAAAATCCTTCGTTCGTGATTATTTCCGAAATCGAGCAGCCCGTTTATCGCAGACGCAAACTTATCCCGGCACTCCTGATCGTAATTGGTGTAATCCTATCGGCCACCCTGGGGCTTGCGCCGATTGTGGTGAGCTCAATAATTGGCGCCATCCTGCTCGTGCTGGTTGGTTGTTTGACGATGGATGAAGCCTATCAGGCTATACAGTGGCGCATAATTTTCCTGCTCGCTGGAGTGCTGACGCTGGAGGCGGCTATGGAAAACAGCGGCGCAGCGCCCTTGATCTCTTCGACGCTTATTGCGGTAGTCACTAAGTGGGGCGGCCTGGTGGCGCTGGTTTCGGCATTCTATTTGATGACTTTTGTTTTCACGGAAATGATGTCAAACAACGCAACCGCCGCGCTGTTGACGCCAATTGCTATAGCGACTGCTAACACGCTGCAGGTGAGCCCGCGCCCATTTCTCGTGGCTGTAATGTTTGCGGCTTCGGCGAGCTTTATGACACCGGTTGGCTATCAAACCAACACCTTAATTTACGGTCCGGGACAGTATAAGTTTGCCGACTTTCTGCGGGTCGGGACGCCGCTTAATATCCTGTTCTGGATCATCGCGACGATTTTCATTCCCTATTTTTGGAAGTTTTAAGGCTGGCGACTACACCTAAACAAACGTACACACTTCTTTGAGCGACTTCCGTTTAATGTCCGGCACTACGGCGTCTGCAGCCGGATAGCCTACGACCAGCAGCAGAAATGGAGACTCGTTTTCGGGACGGCCAAGTATTTCGTTGAGAAACTTCATGGGACTGGGAGTGTGCGTCAGGGAAACCAAGCCGGCCTGATGAATCGCGGTTATAAGTATGCCGCAGGCGATACCCACTGACTCTTTCGGATAATAGTGCTTGACTGCAGCACCCGTCGCTAATTTTCCATATCGCTCCATAAAGATCGCGATCAGAAAGGGGGCAGTTTCCAGAAACTCTTTGTGCTCATCTGTGCCCAGCGGCGCGAGCGCTTCCAGCCACTCTTTGGGCGCGCGCCGGGTGTAGAACTCCTGCTCCTCTTCTTCGGCAGCAATTCTGATGCAGCGCTTCACTGCCTGATCGGCGATCACCACAAACTGCCAGGGCTGCAGATTAGCCCCGCTCGGGGCAGTAGCTGCAGCCAATATACATTGCTCGATGACCTCCCGAGGCACCGGACGGTTGGAGAACTGCCGCACGGTACGCCGGTGATTCATCTGCTCATAAAATGAAACCGCGCGTTGTTTCATTTCCTCAGCCTGATACTCATCGTAGCCGGTCAGCGGAATGAATTTCGGCAATGACATCAACGGCTCCTCTGCTTGTTAACAGGCGCTCAGAGTACGGCCTTCAGTCGGGCTTTACCCGGCATAAAGCCCGCCTGAAGGCCGTACTCTGAACGCCTGAGAAGCTATTTCAAAGCGCTGAGCGCAGCACGAATTTCTTCGTTCGTCGGACGCTTGCGGTAGTCTGATTCAATCCTTACCCAGCTGACCTTGCCCTTCTTATCAATGACATAGACCGCTGGATGCGGGATACCGTCAAACTTCTGCCCCGCATAAGCCGGATCGAGCAGCCCATATGTATCGATGACCTTGTGATCAGGATCTGAGAGAATCGGAAAGCCGAGGACCCCTTTGCCATCGGCTGCGATCTTTGCCGCAAAGCCCTTGCTGATCTCTGGTACATCGATGCTGAGGGCGTAGAGCTTTGCCTTCTCACTCTTCTTCAACAATGTTCGTAATTCGGCTAACTGCCGAGCACAGTATGGTCACCAATAGCCCCGGTAAAAAACCAGCACGACGGGACTCTTGCCACGCGCATCGGCAAGTCTGATTTTGTGACCGCTCTGATCTTCAAGTGTGAAGTCCGGCGCCATGTCCCCTATCCCGATAGGCGAACTGCGCATGGGCGGATTTGGTGACTGCGGTAATGCAGCCATCGTTACTGAGAGGAGGACGATAATTTGAAATAGTGTTGCCAGCGGCTTCATCAGTGTTCTTCCTTTCTACGGTTTAACTTTCAACGACGCGCAAAAACTCTTTGCCCGTTTCAACTACTAACAGCGACTGCGCCACCACAGCTGGAACCCGAACCCGCGGTACAGCCGAAGCAATGCCTGCCCGTCATGATGCGACGGCGTGCCAGCTTCTCCGGATCAAAGTCAGCAATTGTTTGCGGTAACTCGGCAGCGACGTTCAACTCAAGCATCTGATTAAAATCACAGTCGTACAACTTACCTGTCCAGTCGACACTAACCAGACGACGGCACATCAAGCCATCCAGAGTCGCCGGGTTGAACGCATCCAGCAGTTTGCGCATGTAGCGCTCTTCATTTCCCGAACGACGAAGATAATCGAGAAAGCGACTGATCGGCATGTTCGTGATCGTATAGAGATGATCGAAGGCGATGCCATGGCGATCCATCAACTCGCGCTTGAAGTCGCTCTCGATTGAATTCTGGGATGGCGGCAGGAAGGCGCCGACCGGATTGTAGACAAGATTCAGAGTCAACCCGCTGCCGGCGATCCCATAGCCTACTGCGTTCAGTCGGCGCAGCGCCTCGATCGATTGACTGAAAACCCCATGGCCCCTTTGGCTGTCCGTCTGCTCTTCCAAAAAATACGGCAATGAGCTGACCACCTCGACGTGCTGATCGCGAAAGAACTCCGGGAGACTTTCCTGGCCCGGCTGAAACATCACGGTTAGATTGTGACGCACGATGATGTGTGCTCCGAGAGCTTGAGCTTCCGTGACGAGGTAACGAAAAAAGGGATTTAGTTCAGGCGCGCCGCCGGTTATATCCAGGGTGGGAATACGAAAGCGCCGCACGGCATCAACCACGGACTCGGCAGTTTCGCGCGTCATGACCTCGGTACGAGTGGGACTGGCATCCACGTGACAATGCTTGCAGGCCTGATTACAGAGTTTGCCGAGGTTGACCTGCAAGGTATCAATTGTGGTCGACCGCAGCTCAATTCCGAGGCCCGCCAACTTCTCGTCGAAGGCAGCATCGGTGCGCGGCTGCAGGATTGGCGCCGGCTGAACGATCGGCAAAACAGAGGGCATTACATCGATACCTTGTTGACTGAATTATGGGCCTGCAGGCCATGGATGAGTGAAGCCCCGCCTCGAATTGCTGAAGCCAAATGAATCGCCTCGGTCATCTGCTCCATATTCGATCCGGCTTCCAGACACGACTGCGAAAATGCATCAATACAATAGGGACACTGCACTGCGTGCGCAACGGCCAAACCTATCAAAGCCTTTTCACGTCGCGTGAGCGCGCCGTCCTCCTGGCAGGCCTGGTACCAGGCCATGAACTTCTCAAACAGATCGGGACGATGCTTCGCGATTTCTGAAAAGCGCTGCAGGTCATCTTCTTCGTAATATGCCATTGTGCGATACTCCCGGTTCTATGAAGCAACCAATCGTAATAGTAATGGTAAAGGCCCCGCGCGCGGGAATGGCAAAGACTCGGCTGGTGCCACCGCTGTCAGAAAACGAAGCCGCAGCACTGGCAGCGTGTCTGGCACAGGACACAGTTGCCAATGCCCAAAGTGTTGTGCGCGACGTTCTGATCGCTTACGCCCCAACAGATGCTCGCCTCGACCTTGAAGCGCTGCTGCCTGCAAACCTGCGTTGGTTTGAACAGGAAGGCGACGACCTCGGCCAACGGTTGGACTCAGTTGCCGCACACGCCTTCAGCCTGGGGTTCAGTCCCTTCATTTTCCTGGGCGCCGACAGTCCCACGCTTCCCACAAGTTTCATAACGCAGGCGTTCGACTCGCTCACTTCCGGCGGAGCCGAAATCGTCATGGGCCCCACAGAGGATGGTGGTTATTACCTGGTCGGCCTTCATAAACCAGCCCCGGGCCTGTTCGACAATATTGACTGGAGCACGGCTTCAGCTTACCAACAAATTGTGGCGAATGCTGCCAGGTTGAAGCTGCGCCTGCGCGCGTTAGCCATTTGGTATGACATAGATATGCCAACGGACCTCTCACGCTTGCGCGCCGAAGTGATCGCAAATGAGCAGGCGCAAACGCTCGCACCCAATACATATCGCTGGCTTCTGGATTGCTCGTCACAACTCCAATCCGTTTATGAAAATCCGCGCGGCTTCTACCGCCTACTGCGGGGCACTACCTGGTTTGGTATTTCGCACCGGTGCATCAAAGCGGCCGAGTGTGGTGGGTTGGATTCCCACCCAGTAGAGCAACTGCATGGCAGTCCAGCGCGCGAACACAATCATAAAACTACCTTTTTCAAAACGCCGCGATGAAGTCACGACCGCAGCCGGCACGTGCACGATGCGTCCCAACTTTTTCAATGAGTGCAACAAATCTAAATCTTCAAAGATCGGAAACGGCTTGAAGCCACGGGTCCGTTCATACGCCTCCCGCCGCACAAAAATCGCAGAGTCTCCGTAACTCAAACCCAGGCGACGCAGTTGCGGGTAAAGCCAGGTCATGAAGCGAGCCGCTCTTCCTCGACCTTCAAAACGGATCTCGAAGTTCCCGGCAACTACTTGCGGATCCGCCAAAGCTTCAACGATGCGTTCCAACGCAGCCGCGGGAACAATCGTATCCGCGTGCAGGAACCACAGTATGTCAGCTTGCGCAGCCAGCGCGCCCCGGTGCAGCTGTAAGCCTCGTCCTGGTTCAGACGCAATAACTTCAGCGCCGCGCGCGCGCGCTATTTCGCAGGTGTTATCAGTGCTTCCCCCATCAACGACTATAACTGCAACCTTGCGCGACAGGTGAGCAATGGCCTCAAGGGTCGCGGCCATAACGCTGGCTTCGTTGAGCGCGGGGATGATGATCGAAAGTGTAGGCATGGGACCGCTCCGATCAACAATCAGGTGGGCAATTCCAACGGCTCGAAAAGCGGCAGCAGCAGAAGTTCTCGCAACTCAACTTCAACGGGTCGCTGAAGCTGGGGAACACCGATGGTAATCATCTCCTGCGGCACGTCCAGCCGCAGGGTCCCATGCAGCAGATCCCAGATAGCGAGTCCGCTGGACCAGTTTGAATTTGTTTCGTCGCGAACTATGGAGTGGTGAATGCCGTGCATGCGCGGCGTCACGATGAACCGGTTGAGCCTGCGTTCGGTTGCGAGAGGCAGGCGCACATTCGAATGGTGGAAAAGTATCGAGAGCAAAAGCAGTGTCTGCCAGACAAAGAACGAAAGTGGCGACACGCCGATTAAAGCTATCTGAGCCGTGCGCCAGGGAATTGAAAGAATGAGTTCGCCAAAGTGAAAACGCAGCGCGGTCGAGGCATCGAGATCACGATCAGCGTGATGCACAAGATGAAACCGCCACAGCAGCGGCAGCTTATGCGTGAGCACATGCCAGACATAGAGCGTGTAATCCAGCAGGACGACTGCAAGCGCAGTCTCAAGCCAGACCGGCAGGCGCACAAGTTTAAGTAATCCTAAGTTTCTCTGATCGACCAGGGCGGTTAGTCGTTTAGTGATCGGGTTTTCCATAAGTAGCATCGCCGCAGCACCGACGCCGGCCACTGTTGCATTGCGCACGTCACGGGTTAACTTTGGCTCAACCTCGCGGCGCAAAGGACGTCGTCGCTCCAGCCAGACAAGTACTCCGGCAGTGCCGAGAATGAGAGTCGTGCTCAACCACGAGGGGATCCTGGCTTGGCTCATTATGTTTCAACCTGTTTGTATTGCATCAAAATAATCAGCTCAGCAACAGTTGGTGCCCGGCTCACAGCGTTCGCCTCTGGGCAGATCTGTAAGCTCGTAGTCCAGGCCTTTCGTCTCGCGCGGATCGCGCACAGCCGATTGCTTGCAGACAAAGTCTTCTGCCTGATCAAGAGCAATGGTTTCATAGGGCTCGATCGCGAGAATGTCTCCTGCGTAAGGCTCGCGGTTATAGAGTTGGAACGTCTTGTCACAGACCGCCATTCTTCTGCCGCGCTCCAGGACATGCCCATCGTCATCGATCACCCTGCGCCAGGGACCGCGATAGACCACAGCCTGCTTTCGCTCTTGGCAGGGGCCCTGCTTACCCTTGTGCGCCACGACGGTGATTGAGCGAAACTCTATTCCCCGAACCGTGCGCCAGGGCCCCTCATCCCGCTTCACGATCTCCATCCCGTAGAAACCCGCGCGATCAAAGGCATCAAGAAAAGCGTCTTCTCGATAAGCACCCGAGATACAACCTGACCATAATTCAGGGTCAGCTTGCAGTTCGTTCGGAACATTCTCATCGCTGACGATGTCGCTGATGGCCACGCGCCCGCCGCGCCGCACCACGCGAAACATTTCGTTGAAGAGTTGTTCTTTGTCTTCAGTACGAACGAGATTAAGAACGCAGTTTGAGAGCACCAGGTCGACCGATTCGTCCGCCACCAGAGGCCGCTCAGCTTTGACTACAGAGCAATAGTCGTTGAAGCGGGCAAGGTCCCCTGCAGAAGCGACAGGATTTGCAGCGAGATAAGAATCGACCAGAGCCAGGTCCAACCGCAAATCCTGTATGCGTCCCTTGCGAAACTCAGTGTTCTGATAGCCGATGCGCTCACCAATCCCCTGCTGATATTTCATGGCCAGCTCCAGCATTTCGTCATTGGCATCAACGCCAATGACTCGTCCCGAAGGACCGACTAGCTGCGCCGCGATATAGCAGATCTTGCCTGTGCCAGAGCCCAGATCGAGCACGACTTCGCCTTCCCGAACAAATTCAGAGGGATCGCCGCAGCCATAGTCGCGTTCCTTGATCTCATCGGGGATGATACTCAGGAGCTTTGGATCGTATTGGATGGGGCAGCACAACTCCGCCTCGCGTCGTTGCGCCGCCCGGCCGTATCGCTCATTGACCGAGCGCTCCACATCAATGTTGGTGCTCATTTTTCTTCCTTAATGATTGTGCTCACTCTCAGTTGGCAGTCCTGCCGCAATCCAGTCAGATTTGCCTTCAGCATAGTCCCGCACATTCGTGTAACCCAGCGCTGCCAATTCACGGGCAGCGTTCTCAGAAGCGTGTCACGTCGGGTTTGCGCAGTAGACCACAATTTCTGCTCCCTTATCCGGCAAGAGCTGTGGCGCGAGTTGCCCAACCTGATCGGAGGGCAGATTGAGTGCGCCCGGCAGGTGCGCGTGATGATAGGAAGTGGCAGCCAGGGTCTCCACCAGTAAAAACTTGTGCCCACTATCAATCTTTTCTCTCAGTTCATCCCGCGAAATTGTATTAACCATCAGGTTCCCCTCTTAATTGATAACTGTTCGTCTTCGTTGCCTCTTTTGGACAGCAGAGACATTTCATCTTCAGTCAGCAGGTCTTCAATTGTAGCCGCACTGCCGCCTCTTTGAAACCTCGAAAAAGTGGAGCCGATCCGAATTTCGTCGCGTCAGTAATGGTTGCCAGAGATCCGTCGCATAAGTATCACGTACAAGAACCCAGGTCACTCTGGTTCCCTTCCTCAATCGCCATCAGTAATATGACTGGCATTTGCCGGCACAGCTGAACGCGTCAGAGGTGAGGACATGAAGCAGTACGATCTGGTAGTAATCGGCGGAGGATCAGCCGGATTGGTGGTTGCCGGCGGCGCAGCGCAACTCGGCGCGCGTGTGGCTCTGGTAGAAAAAAAGGCGCTGGGTGGCGATTGTCTCTTCACCGGCTGCATTCCCTCAAAAACCCTGATTCGTTCGGCGCGTTTTGCGGCCGACGCGCGCCGTGCAGGAGCTTTTGGATTCGCGCCCCTCTCGCCTGAGTTTAAAGATGGCTCATTCACTTCCATTAACGCTCGCATCGCCCGTGTGATCGAGACGGTTGGCGAGCACGACAAGCCGGAGCGTTTCGAGGCTTGGGGTGTCGAAGTCATTTTTGAAACACCGCGCTTCGTCTCGCCCACGGAAATCGAGTTGACCAATCAAGCGGGTTTAAAGCGAAAGATCAAAGCAAAGCGTTTTTGCATCTCCACTGGTTCACGTCCTGCTATTCCTCCGATAGAAGGATTGAAAGAGTCCGGCTTCATCACGAACGAGGAAGTTTTCCAACTGCGTACGCTACCAAAGTCGCTGCTCGTGCTGGGCGGCGGACCAATCGGTCTCGAACTGGGACAGGCATTTGCCCGCCTTGGCAGCAAAGTCACGGTGGTTGAGATGGGTGACCGTTTGTTGTCGAAAGAAGACGCTGAAGTCTCAGCGATCATCGCCGACATCATGAAAGCAGAAGGCCTGGAGATTCTGCTGAATCACAAAGCAGTGCACGTCGCCGGCGTCAACGGAGAAAAACTGCTCACCGTCGAAACCGAAGGACAGCGGAAAGAACTGCGCGCTGAAGAAATTCTGGTGGCGACGGGGCGCCAGCCAAACATCGAGGGATTGAATCTCGAAGCTGCAGGAGTGACCTACGAAAAAGGTCGAGTCATCACGGATGAGTACCTGCGGACTTCTGCGTCTCATATCTTTGCCGCAGGCGATGTTACCGGACATTTTCCTTTCACTCATATGGCGGCTTATGAAGCTTCGGTGGTAATCCGCAATGCTCTGTTATTTTGGCCGCTGCTACAGAAGGTTGATTTCCGAGTAGTTCCCTGGACGACCTTTACAGATCCCGAATGCGCGCGCGTTGGTTTAACTGAAGCTGAAGCCAGGACAAAATTTGGGGCCGCCAGCATTAATATTTACCGCACAGAATTTGCTGATAATGATCGCGCCCAGGCTGAGGAGGACAGCAAAGGGTTCGCGAAGATAATCTGTCGCGGGAAAAAAAATGAAATTATTGGCGCGCACATCGTCGGCGCGCATGCAGGCGAAGTCATTCACGAAGTCGTGCTGGCGATGAAACAACGACTTGGGATTACAACCCTGGGAAGTCTGATTCATGTCTATCCGACGCTGGCGCAGGTTAATCAGCAGGCCGGACTGGATGCAATTCTTAAGCAGCTGTTGGCCTATAAGAAGTGGTTGTCTTACTACTTAAAACTCTGGCGTTGAGAGCGCGGCCATCCTTCAAGTTTTCAGACGTCACTTGAGATGCTTGATTAGCATGACCTCGTTACCGCGTTCGTTATAGATCAGTTCATCCACCAGTTGCCTGGTCACCAGTATCCCAAAACCACCTGCACGCAACCCGTGCTCTTCACGAAATGCCATATGAGCGATGGGATTCTCCGCCGTATTGGAAGTTGCCGCGTGCGGCAGATCCTCCCGATTGAAGCCTGGTCCAGGATCTCGGAAGTAGTAAACGATTGCGTGTTGAGAGCGCACGGCCGAGACCTCGACCACTAATTCCGGGTTGAAACCTGCACCGTGCTCCATCGCGTTCATGAGAATCTCACGGAAGGCGGTGATCAGCGCCTCGCGCTCGGGGTCAGGCAGATCCGACTTCAATTCATCCATCAGCCGGATCAGTCGTTCAGCGGTTAGTTTGCGCGACGCGACTTTGAGAGCAATCCAATTGGGGCGGGCTGACAAAACTTCTATGCCGTCCCTCCAGTCAGTTTCCGCGATTGCGCGTGCGATCATCGCAACGACCTCGCCCGGGTCGTACGGAGCACAGAAGCAGGCAAACACGTGGGCGCGCAGTGCTGCGATCAGTTCCTGAGTCGTAGCCGCCGGCGCCAGCACGATAATGCGTAGCCCTGGACGAAGAGTTCGCAGCTTCTCGACCAGCGCTAGATCTTTGTCGAACGGATTACCGGGGTCTGTCAACACGACATCAAAGTTTCGCCGTTCGAGCAGTCTGATCGCGTCCGCCTCTGCTGCTGCGGTTTCAATCCTGCACTCCTGCAGAGACGGCGCATTTTCAAGCCAGGTCAGGTCAATCGGATCAGCACTGATGACCAGTATTCTCGCCATCACTCTTCCTCCAACGAATCGGCAGTCAACCCTTGTTCTTTCCAACGCCGGTTGGCGCAGCAGCGCTCGTCTTGCAACCGGAGCTTCAGG
This sequence comes from Pyrinomonadales bacterium, assembly GCA_038237475.1. Taxonomy (GTDB): domain Bacteria; phylum Acidobacteriota; class Blastocatellia; order Pyrinomonadales; family Pyrinomonadaceae; genus JAOAPY01. Next base: position 364,180 of record JBBRYS010000001.1, read on the forward strand.
ACAGGCTCCATGATACTCCAAACCTTCGGCGACTCGAATTGATGGAGTAAACAGGACAGGGACGGCTTATTCGTTTAAAATAATCCAGCAGAACAGGAGAGCAGCTCTATGAATGTAGGCCAAATCATGCGTCAGCCGGCAATAGTTCTGGACGAGGACGCATCTCTCGAAGATGCTGCACGAATCATGCTTGAGCATGACTTTCGTGGTCTGCCGGTAGTAAATGATCAGGGCAAGCTATGCGGGTTCGTCAGTGTGTCCGACTATATGGCCAAGAACAAGTGCATACCCTTTTCACGTTTCCAGGCGCCGCAGTTATTCGGGAAGTGGATCACTCCCGAGGGCATTGAGCAGATGTACGAAGAGGCGCGCACGACTCCGGTTAAGGAGATCATGAGCAGCAATGTAGTTTTCGTGACTGAGCATGACACGGTTGACAAGGTGATCAGGCTAATGGTTGATCGCGATCTCAACCGGATTCCGGTAGTGCGCGACGGCGTGCCCATAGGGATCGTAGCCCGTTACGATCTCCTGCAATTGATGGTGCACAAGGATCCTACTGAATAAAATAAATCCCTACTTCAAATCGCTTGCTGCAGCCGGCCAGCTTTCTTACACCTTTTAGATCCTGACTGGCTGGCCGCGTTGCCCCACACTACTTCGCCGCTTTCTTTTTACTCGTTTGCTTTTGGCGCCTCTGAGATAAAGCGCTGCCCGCCGCTGATTTGGCGGCACGGCTTGCCTTGGGGTTGCGCATGACTTTTGAAGCGACTTTGGCGACCTTTTTTGAAGTCGTGCGGCTGGGCGACTTCCGCTGTGACAAAGCGCTGCCGGCGGTTCGTTTCGCGTTCTTGCTGGCGGCGGGGTTGCTCAGGACTTTGCCCGCTCTGCTGGCAACCTTTCGGCCGGTTCCTTTAACTGCCATAACTTTCTTTCTCCGCTATTTGAGGGCTGGTCCTCACGGCTGGGCCTTTCCGCTGCCAACTACCTTGCGATAAGTAGCAAACATATCAGAGAGACGGTCTGCGGCTGCTGGATCGTTTCGGGCCAACAGGGTGACCACCTCATCACGTTGGGCGAAGATCGGATTTAGTTTTCCCATCTGCTCTGCGGTCAGGACGGAACTGGTTTTATCGTCAACCTCGGTGCGCAATTCCGAAAAAAATCTGCTTGCCTCCTGCCGCGCCGGTTCGTACTCGCCACGTCGCGCATCGATTGCCGCCGCAGCCAAACTATTCTGCAACTGATTCAGACGAAGCTCATGGCGCGCCGCGTCGCGTTCCTGCGCGCGCAGCCGCGCCTGGTACCACATGGGCAGGAGTCCAAGTAGGAAGATGATGCCGGCAACTACCAGCGCAATTCCTACGCGGATCAGTTTCGCCTCTACTTTCCCTCTCAGCGAATCAGGCTGGACACTTGAGGCATTACTTTCTTCTTTCATACGTACTCCAGATCTCTTTTAGATATTTCGCAAAGCAGCGAGGACATAGCCCCGGTTATCGCCTTTCAGTCACAGTGGAAAATCGCGGCACCCACCAGCAAATTTCAGCCGGAACATTGTCGCCTGCAGGCTAATCGGCGCGGCGGGGGCGGAATAATCTTTCGGCGCGACGGCACAAAATTCTTATTCTTTTCTAAGCGGACGACTACGGGAAAACTCCCAGCTCGGCATATGAAGTAGCAATCTTGTTCAGCGCACTTACAAAGGCGGCGGTGCGCAAGGTCTTAATTCGAGAATCCGCTTTCCAAACCTCACGCACCTGGTGATAGGCGGTCACCATCGTCTCTTCCAGCCCGGAATTAACGAGGTCAATCTCGTCGGGACCACGCGCAATTGACTTCCTCTGTTCATCCGAAAGATGTTTACCCGACGTCTCTTCAATCGCTCCAAGCACACTGGCGAAGGTCTGCTGCTCAAACCGCTTGCCCATTCTGCCAAAGCGCACGTGAGAGAGATTCTTAAGCCACTCAAAATATGAAACGGTCACGCCGCCGGCGTTAAGGTAAATATCAGGAACGACCATCACACCCTTGTCAGCGAGGATCTGCTCGGCCGCAGCGCTGGTTGGACCATTGGCTGCTTCCCCAATTATTTTGGCCCGGATCCGGGGAGCGTTGTCTTCAGTGATTTGATTTTCAAGAGCTGCGGGAATCAGGATGTCGCACTCGAGTTCCAGGGCTGCGGCACTGTGGGACAGATTAGTGGCGCCTGGAAAATTTAAGAGAGAGGCGGTCTCTTTGCGGTGCCTCATGACGTCTTCAAGATTGAGTCCGGCGGGGTTGTGAATAGCGCCCTCCTGCTCAGCGAGGCCCACCAGAATTGCACCCTCTGTCTGACAGAACTGGGCGGCGTGATACCCGACATTACCGAGTCCCTGAATGACTACCCTCTTGCCTTTCAGCCCCGGAGTCAATCCAAGTATCTTCATGTCTTCGGCGTAACTGCAGATTTCCTTCAATCCGAAAACCACTCCGCGGCCTGTCGCCTCTAAGCGGCCGCGAATGCCGCCTTGCGATACGGATTTCCCAGTCACGCACGCTAAGGCATTGATCTGACCCGGATGAAATGCCGCATAGGTATCGGCAATCCAGGCCATTTCTCTTTGGCCGGTGGCATAGTCGGGCGCAGGGACGTCAAGTCCCGGCCCGATGAAGTTCTTCTTAATTAGTTCAGCGGTATAGCGCCGGGTTATTCGCTCGAGTTCAGACAGTGTGTAGTTTGCCGGATTAATCTTGACGGCCCCTTTGGCGCCGCCAAAAGGGATGTCCATCAGGGCGCATTTATAGGTCATCAGCGAAGCCAGCGCGACGACCTCGTCTTCGTTTGCTTCCTCTGAAAAACGGATGCCTCCTTTGACTGGAAGCTTGTGATGGCTGTGCTGGGCGCGCCAGCCTTTGATTACTTCATACCCGCGTGAGGTACGCACTGGGAATTGGACTACATAAATGCTGTTGCAGCGCTTGATCTGTTCGAGCAGCCCACTTGGATGGCTAGTAAGAGCCGCGGCTTGATCGAATGAGAAGAAAACGTTTTCCCTGAAGCTTCGTTTTGTCACTGGTATATTTCGCCTTTTTTATAGTCTGAATTTCGCCCAGGGAACAGCGTTGAGAGGGCGCCCTGTTTGGATCGTCCGGTTGATGGCTGCCATTCTGCACTTCTCCGAGCCGCCTTGGCAACTAACGTCAGCCAGCCAAACTCAACCCTCAGCCCTGATCTTTATTGCAACTCTACCGGACAGGCTTGTCGCCGGCGCGAATGCGAGTCAACCGGGCCGCTAAAACTTTCCATTTGAAATCGACTCTGCACCAGCGACAGCGGCAGCTGTCATTGTTTTGGTGTTCTCATTTTTCGCATTGTAATACTGACCACTGGGGACTTCCCTGCGGTGCGGCTATAGGCCACCCAATATCCCGCAGCCGGATAACGCACGAGCTGGTAGAGATTTCCGTTTTTGCCGGGCTTGAGTTCAACGCCAAGCACTTCCATCGCCGTTGGCGCTCCGCTATCTGCCCCGACATAGTCGACAGAGACTGTTCGGACCTTTCCATCCAGATAGACTATCTGAGTAGATTCCATCTTTGATAAAACAAAGAAATCCTGTTGCTTGCTTTTTGCCTTGGGCTTACCCAGTTTTTCGCGCGCTTCCGCAGTAGTCATACCGACCGTCACGCCGCGATAGTTAGTGTAGAGCGGTCCTATCTCCTGACTGGGCGTGGCCGAAGGCATGGACCCTTGCGCCTGGATGGATTGGCCAAAGCAGGCAATGGCGATGAGCAGCAGACTTGGGTAAAAGTACAAACCATATGTTCGGAGTCCTGGCATCTTACTTCCTCCTAAAATTTTCATGACCTGTTTATCACACCTGAGCGCATTCCCTACAGCTAGAGAATCGAATCATCTGTTCGCTTGATTTTGAGCAGTGTCATCAACGGCGAGATTGTTAATCCCTGTACCAGTAGGCTAAAAGTAACCGCGCCAAAAGTCATTGCCACCAATTGCTCACGACCGGGAATACTTAATGGAATGCTCAAGACCAGCGCGATGGACAGCGAGCCGCGTAGCCCGCCCCAGAAGACAATGTGTTGCCAACGAAACGAGACGGGTTCATTAAGGCGATTGATTATCGGGAAGAAACCGTAAACCGCGAGGGCGCGCGCCACGGACATCGCGAGTACTCCCCAGAGAATAAACACCACGTGCTCAGCCAGCAGCGAAAACTGAATCTCAATGCCTATCAAAAGAAACACCAGCGAGTTGACTACGAAGGCCGCGTATTCCCAAAAGGAGTCGACCGCCACTTCCGTGTTCGGCGACATCCCCTGGTTCCGCCCGTAGTTGCCGATAACTATGCCGGTAATCAATACGGCAATGACCGGCGAAACATGTATGTTCTCAGCCGCGATGAACGATCCGTAAGCCGCGATCGTGGTGAGCATGATCTCCAACAGGTGGTCATCGAAATATGACGTGAGCTGTGCAGACACAAAACCAATCACTCCCCCCAGCAACGCCCCGCCCAGGAACACAACGGCGAAACGAAACAGGGAGTCTGCGAGCAGAGCCCCCGGCGAGCCGAAACCCGTGGCGCCAATCATCAAGCCCAGAATGATGCGGAAGACCACCACCGCGGTCCCGTCGTTGAAAAGGCTTTCGCCTTCCAAAAGAACCGTCAATCTCCTGGGTGCACCCAACTTTTTGAAAAGGGCAAGCACTGAAACCGGATCGGTTGCCGAAATGACGGAACCAAAAAGCAGCGCTGACATCCACGGCAATCCAGTGCCCAGATGCAAAATCACAGCGATCACTCCCACGGCAAAAACTACCCCCGGTACCGCGAGGCTGAAGATTGGAATAAGGTTAGCCCTGAGCCGGTCCAGTTTCAGGTTCCAGGCCGCCTCAAACAAAAGCGCCGGCAAGAAGATAAGCAGAATCAGATCCGGAGAGATGTGAATAACAGGCAGGAAGTGCATCGGACTAATGACAAGCCCAACAATTACCAGGGCCAACGTATAAGGCACCGGCACCCACTTTGAAGCCATCGCCACTCCCGAGGCGATCATCAACAACACAATCAGGATGGTTATAGTCGAGTGGGTATCATCCAATGCTATTCACCAGTCGCGCAGTTTGCGCATAGAGGTCAGACCCGAACTTAATCCTCTTTTCTTTGCGCCAGCACCTGCCGGATAACCGTGGCGGTAGCCTTCGGGTGCTTGCGTGCCAACTCATTCGCAATCTTGTTGATTAATTCTTTTTGCACGGCTGAGACTTTGCCGAATCCCAGAAAACCACCCGACGCGCTGGCCACGACATTACAGTAATAAGCGAGGCTCTGCTCTCGAATGCTGTGTACTACGGGAGGTCTGGTGGCCAGGATATCCCCAATCAGACGAAGCGTTTTTTTGAAAAAGTCATCGAACGGCCGGTGGTTCAGCCAATCAAGCAGCATGGCTTCAGCGGGCGAGCCGGCTTCCATACCACGTTGCCTGGCTATCTCCAAAATGGCTTTGCGTTCATCCTCGGTTAACTCTCCATCGATCCAGCCGACCTCGATCACCGGAACCAGAAAGAGCAGAAAGACCGTGTCGCGTGAATAGCCTAGTTCCTGAAGTCCGTCCAGTATGTCCACGTCTTCCACCAAAAAGAAGTCGGCTAACTCCTGGCGCTCTTGTTCCTTCAAAGCCAGTTGGCGCATCTGCTCCAGAATTTCCTTCTCTCTTTTATGAAAGTATTCTTCTTCTTTGGCTTTTCTCAAATTGGAAAGTATGGTTGAGTCTGACATGATTCTATTCCTTTGCTCGGCGCGATTCTTCAATGGCAAAGCTGGCCGGTACCTTTGTGCAATGTGCAAGGGAAAGTCCGGAACTCAGTAACAACGTGACCTGTCATGCCTATAAGTTTGTCCTAAAAGTAACAGTGAATCCGGGCGCAGCCAGCAATGAACAGCAATCTGACGCGATAGACGCAGTCATCAGGAGACAAGGACTATGCTAGCTGGGTAATCTTACTAATCTGAACCGGGAAGGAATAAAGATTAATGCATCGGACCGAATACGCCTACCCCGGAGCGCCGGTAATCAGGCAGCATCAGCGCGAGACTGCCTGGAGTTATAAGGAGAGATGAATGAGTTATTTGTTGGGTTTCTCTATGGCTGGCGGGACCCGAGTACTTCTAACACTCTTTATCATGCTCGCAGCGGCCAAGGTAATGGCCGAAATCTTCGAGCGTCTGCGCCAACCCGCAGTGGTGGGAGAGATATTGGCGGGCGTCTTGATCGGCCCCAGCCTGCTGGGTTGGATCGGTCCAACCGAGATCACAGATACGCTGGCGGAAATCGGCGTTATCTTTCTGCTCTTCACCGTTGGACTTGAAACCAAGCCGGCCACAATTTTCCGCGTTGGCAAAAGGGCCCTGGTCGTGGCTGTCCTGGGAGTGGTTACGCCTTTCTTCGCCGGCTGGCTGCTCATGAAATCCTGGGGCGGATCAGGAATAGAATCTCTGTTTCTCGGCACGGCGATGGTTGCGACCTCGGTCGGCATTACAGCGCGTGTGTTGTCATCTTTGGGAGTGCTGAGCTCTCTCACCAGCCGGATCATCCTGGGCGCCGCGGTTATCGATGACATTCTGGGACTGATGATCCTGGCCATTGTCTCGGGCCTCGCTGTCGGCCCGGTCAATTACCTATCGATCATTACAACGGCGCTGCTTGCCATCGGCTTCACCGCCTTCGTAGTGCTGGTTGGCGCGCCCGTCGTGAATCGCATGGCGCCCCGGATCGAAAACCTGCAGGGTAGTCAAGCGCTTTTCGTCAGCGCGCTCTTACTGTGTTTGGGAATTTCCGTCGCGGCGGCCTTTATCGGCGTGGCTGCAATTGTCGGCGCGTTTCTGGCTGGAATGACCTTCGCTGAGGTAGCGGAAGAAAGACCGACCATGCATAAGCAGATGTCGGGAGTGACAGAGTTTTTAGTTCCCTTCTTCCTGGTGAACATAGGCATGCAATTAAAACTCGAGGTCTTTCGAGACCCGGCGATAGTTGGATTTGCAGTCCTGGTAACCGCAGTCGCAGTGCTCACCAAACTAGTTGGCTGTGGCGTGGGAGCATGGGGGATGGGATGGAGGCAGGTGGGCCAGGTTGGTATGGGTATGGTGCCCCGGGGCGAAGTAGGAATCGTGGTTGCCCAGCTGGGAATGGGGCTGGCCATCATCAGTGACTCGCTCTATGGCGTTGTCTTGATGATGGCAGTCGCGACGACTCTAATTGCTCCTCCCTTCCTGAGAGTTCTATATTCCCCGGAGAGAGTCACGCCTGCCTCACCGTCCTGAATTCGAGTGGAGTACAACGATATTATCCGCCGTCGCCTGCGAGTTTGACGTAGGAGGAGTAGAAGGTGGACAGCCGGTAACTCGCAGCCGGATCGCTTCGCGCCAGCAGTGTGATCACGCCGTCGCGCTCGGACAGTAGGGGCCTGAGCACCTCGCGCCGGGACTCGGTGAACACCGAGTTGTTCCCTGCATCTATCTGACTGCGCAGGTGTGTGAAGAAATCGCTCATAGTTTGACGAGCCGGTTCGTAGTCGCCGCGCTGTATCTCAAACATCGCAGTCCCCAGACTGTTCTTGAGTTGGCTTAAGCGTACCTCCCGTTGCGCGGCATCGCGTTGTTCGATAGCGCTGCCTGCCTTAAGCCACATGGGAACAAGTCCGAGCATAAAGAACCCGAGGGATAACGTGACGTAAAGAGCCACACGCTTCCACGAGATTGCCACTCCTGAAATTTCTTCTCTCAGGACAGCGGTCTGGCTGGGTGATTGTTGTTCTGCGGCTTTCATGACTTTCTCCTCTGATCCAATTCAGTAGGACCAGCTTCGTTCAGGAAACAGCGGGAAGCGCTAGCCTTGCTAACGGCCCCACTGAAGGTACATCTAATTTATAGTAAGCTGGCTCTGACCTCGGCGAATCAGTGAAATTACAGGCTAACCTGAGTGTTTACCCTTACAGTAACCAGAATCATGGTTGCTATACTCCTCGCGCTGGTCTTTCAATAAGCGGAGCTTGGGTGTAAGGAATTGAGGTGGCACTGGAATTGGGGATTCGTGGCAAATTACTGCTTCTCGCCATTGGCATAGCTGTGCCGCTTCTTCTCGTAGGGGCTTTCGATCTGAGAAACATGTGGCAACTCAGCCGGGCTCAACTTGACGACTCAGTCAAACAGCAGGTTGACCTTGCTTCAGTCGCGCTTGAACGCTGGTTGGATGATCAAAAGAAAGGCCTTGCCGCCATTGCCGCCTCAGCTGCTGACAACGACATTCGCTTACCGGCCATTCGAGACAACCTTGAGAAGGTTCTGCACACGCGTCCCTTTTGGATGGATCTGCGAGTTACGGACGCTGCGGGCACCGTCATAATCGCTCAACCGGCCCGCAGGGAGTTGCTCTCGAGCGCACTCAGCGATTATCTGGTGGCCGAGATGCGAAAGCGAAATTCATGGGTCGTCGTTACAGATCGAACCCTCGATGAGGCACGGCCGATTGTGATCATAGCCGTTCCCATCGAAACGGGCGGCGCCGTAATCGTTCGTATCGATGGCGCAGCAATCAACGAGTTATTTGACACCATAGAACTGTCGCAGCATGTCGTGATTTCTGTACTGGATTCCAATGGACGGGTTCTTTATCGGCGGCGCGGATCGGAAGCGCCGACGGATGCGGATGTCAGCTGGACATCGGTTGGCTCAGCCGTCGGCGCCGGCCGCACGAGTGTATTAGAACTCAGGAGTCCAATAGACGGGATCAATCGGGTGTATGGTGTAGCACACATCCGGGACACCGGGCTCATAACGATGATTGGGATCCCGAGCTCAACGCTTTACGAACCAGCGCGTCATCGTCTGAACCGTTACGCACTGATTGGCCTGCTTGGATTACTCCTTGCGATGGCGGCCGCGCTGGTGATTGAGCGCAGTATCGTATTGCCCGTACGCCGGCTGCGCTCGGCCGCGCAGCGGCTGGGCGGAGGCGATTTGACGGCACGTGCTCCCCTCAACGACGCGGGGGAAATCGGGGAACTCGGAGCCGCCTTCAATAAGATGGCCACGCGAATCGAGGAGCGTGAGCAACGGCTGGCTGAGTTAGACCGGTTGAAGTCGGAATTTGTCGGGAGCGTCTCCCACGAATTAAAAACACCTTTGACGACTATCAAGCTGCTGGCCCACCTGCTGCAGCGAACTCCGCTCAATGACGAGGACAGGATCAATTACCTGAAGACCATCGCCACTGAGTGTGACCGGCAAATCGAGTTCGTCGGCAACCTGCTGGATGTTTCGCGCATTGAAGCGGGCGCCTATACGCTGCGGCAGGAGAGGCTCGAAGTAATTGAGTTGATCACTTCGTGTGTGGAAGTTGAAAGACACCGTGCCGCATTACTGGGCCTGGAATTAATTGCCGAAATCCCCAACGACCTGCCGCCCGTGCGCGGAGACTTCGAGCCCTTGCGCAGAGTGGTGCGCGGCTTAATCGACAACGCGCTCAAATATACTCCTGCTGGCGGGACGGTCACGGTTTCGGTTCACCGCGCGGGCGAGACCCTGGCCATCGCCGTCAAAGATAACGGTCTGGGCATTTTGCCGGTAGACATGTCGCATGTCTTTGAAAAGTTTTATCGCGCGGGCGCAGCTCAGTCTGACGGCGGGGCCAATCAGTCGACTGCACTGGGCACGGCCGCGCCAGGGGTGGGACTGGGGCTTTACCTGGCCCAGCGAGTAGTGGCGCAACTGAATGGTAAAATTGTCGTCGCAAGCGAAGATGGGCGCGGCACAATCTTTACAGTGATCCTGCCGCTGTGGATTGATGACAGCGATGCCGAAGCGAAAAACGAGGTGTAAAAGATGGCCCAGCGATTGTTGGTAGTTGACGATGAACCAAACCTTCTCCTCGCGGTGGCAGCGTGCCTCAGAGCGGAGGAATATGAAGTCACCACCGCGCGCAACGGTCGAGAGGCTTTAATGCACCTGGCGCAAACGGTGCCCGACCTCGTCATCAGCGATATCAGAATGCCCGGCATGGACGGATACCAGCTAGCGCGCAATCTGCGTGGTTCCCCGCGCACGGCCCTGGTGCCGATTGTCTTTCTGACAGCCAAAGATGAAACAGTCGATCGCGTTGAAGGATTTCAGGCCGGCATTGATGCCTTTCTGACAAAACCATTTGAGCCTGAGGAGTTGATCGCGGTGGTCGATGGAATCCTCCGCAGAGTAGAGCGAACCCATTCTCAAATCGCACAACTCGTAGGCTCTACGGAGGCCGAAGAAACATACAGCTTTCAGGATGACGAACTGACTGAGGCAGAAGACCGGGTCGCCCTGGCCGTCTCGCGCGGCCTGAGCAATAAAGAGATTGCCGCTGAACTGGAGTTAAGCGTGCGCACGGTTGAAAATCACATCAGTCACATCCTGGACAAAAAGAGATTTAGTAATCGAGTAGAGATCGCGCGCTTTGTGCTGGAGCGCCAACACTCTGCGTAAGATGACAGACTTCGATCCAGGACCCTAAATCAGCGTTATTGCGCGCTCCCGCTTCTTAAATCCTCAAATACATCAGTAGATAGGTGTAATTACCTACTCCTCTTAGGTGATTGCTCTCTCTCCCAGACCTTGCTGGTGCTCTATGATTAATGTGAAAGGTGTGGGTGAGAATCATGTTCGAAAGACAACCAGTTATTAAAAACAATTTTATCTTCGCGATCGCCCTGGCGGTTTCGATTTTTCTGCTGAGCTCGGTGGCGCAAGCGCAGCAGCTCAACCGAGATCAAACCGATCCAAACGAAACGACAAAGAGCCAGAACGAAACTACAACCAGCAGGCCGGACACATCATTAATAAGCCCGCCAGCCTATACGGAACTATTGGGAGTGCGACTGGGCATGAGCGCTGCTGAAGTGCGAGCGAAAGTCGCTAAGCTTAAAGACAAAGGTCCGGCTCAGGATTTCTTCGTCTTCTCAGACAAGAAGTCGGCCCAGGTGTACTACGACGCCGAGGGCAGAGTCAGAGCCTTGTCGATAGATTACGTGGGCATTGACAGCGGCGCACCACTACCCGAAAAAGTCATCGGAGAGGCCTTGCAGCCAAAGCCCGACGGCTCGATGCATGAACTCAGGCGTTACCCCGAGGATGGTTACTGGATCGCGTATAGCCGCACTGCCGGATCGAATCCCACCACCACGGTGACAATTCAGATGCTGTAAACACTTGCAGTTCTGGTCCCATTGATTCACGAAGTACCGGGAACGGATACCCGTTCTTCACCCCCCCCAACAGATAGCAACCCGCCCGACAATTGCCGGAGCTAATTTTAGCTGCAATGAGGCAGACTGGAAGGGGTGCAGTGGTCGATATATTTCAGGAGGAAAAAGAAAAAAATGAAGACAACAATAAAAATATTAACTTTGACATTGGTACTGACACTGGTCAGTTTTGGCTTAATGCCGACAGCGACCGCACAGCGTCAGCGAGCCTATCGCCATAATGATAATTACATGCGACAGCTGTTCAAACGGCTCGAGACTCGCACTGATCGGTTCAGCAAACTGTTACCAGATGCACTCGATCGCAGCCGCATCAATGGTACGCAGCGCGAGGATGACGTAAATAAGATCGTTACAGACTTTGAATATGCCACCGATCAGCTAACGAAACGCTTCGAGAATCGGACCTCAACAGACATGGATGCCCAACTGGTATTGCAGCACGGTTCGCTAATCAACACTTTCATGAACAACCGCCGGCTGGATTATGCCACCGAGCGCGCCTGGTCTCTCGTGAAAATTGATCTTGACCGCCTCGCCAACTCTTTTGACGTGGCTCGCAATTGGACCACTACAACATGGCCTACTACTGCAACGGATCCGGTGATACCGAGATACGATGCAATGCTCACCGGCACTTATCGTCTTAACACTTCTCTCAGTAATAATCCGCGCACGGTGGCCTATGATGCGACCCGAACTCTGCGCAATAACGAACGGCGGACAGTCACCGATCACTTGGTCAGTAGGCTAACTGCTCCGGAGATGATCGCACTAGAACGACGCGGAAATATGGTGACGCTTTCCTCAACTATCTCGCCCCAAGTCATCCTTGACGTTGACGGCCAGCAACGAACCGAAACATATCCCAACGGCCACGCCTCGCAGGTTCGCGCGACTTTCTCTGGCGATCGCCTGACGGTTGTCTCCAACGGCGATCGCGCCAATGATTTCACCGTCTCCTTCACGCCGGTCAACAACGGGAATCGGCTGCTGGTAACACGCGAGATTTACGCGGAACGTTTGAATCGGCCAGTGCTGGTGCAGAGCTATTACGATAGAACTTCAACCATAGCCCGCTGGGACCTTTACAATCCCAATGCGGTTCAGCCCACCGCCGGAACGGTGCGTGGCACTTTCCTGATTCCGAACGGAACTCAGGTGATTGGGGTTCTTAATGAAAGTCTTTCCACGAAGAGCGCCCGCAACGATGATCGCTTCACTATGACGGTACGCGAGCCGTACGAATATCGGGGCGCAGTGATTGAAGGTCATGTAACTGGTATTGAGCGCGGTGGTCGAGTGACTGGTCGCTCGGAGATGACTCTGAACTTTGACCGCATCCGGCTACTGGACGGCAATACTTATATGTTTGCCGGCATTGTGCAAACCATTCGCGGCACAAACAACGAGGAAGTTCGCGTCGACACTGAAGGCGCAGTTCAGGATGACAATAAGACCAACTCCACAGTAGGACGAACGGCTATCGGAGGCGCGATAGGCGCCTTGATAGGAGCGATTACTGGAGGCGGAAAGGGTGCAGCGATTGGCGCCGCAGTCGGTGCAGGGGCCGGAGTAGGTTCCGTTTATGTTCAGGGTCGTGACGATCTTGATCTGCCAACCGGCACTGAAATAACGCTTCAGGCGAGCGCCCCCAGGAACTAAAGGTTCGCGCAGCAACAACCAGAAGCAGGCGAGGTCCCGTGGATCACCACGGACCTCGCCGTTTTCTTATCAGGTGTTCAGAGTACCGACTTTAGTCGGGTTTTCCCCCACGCGATGCCCGCCTAAAGGCGGCGGTGCGCGCGAAAAACGCGGATGTGATCAATGCATTTCTGATCTGCGTCTCTTACTTTTTGATATGACCTCAATCACAATGAACAGTCTTAAACATAAATTCGTGATGCTCTGCGTTTTATTTCCACTAAACGCCACAGTTTCCTCTCGTTCTCTTTCGCTGTGTCTAATCGAACAACCCTTTCACAAGGTTATTGCAAACCACTGGTAACCACCCCGTTGGGAGTCTCGTATCTAATTCACTTATCCGTCCGGACTGGCCAGTAAGGCTGAATTCGGGCCGTGTTTGTTGCATCCGCAATAGATTACGGCGCTGCTGTGGAGCTCGGTGACGTTTGAACTGAGGAGATGATGTGTTTTGTTGCCCGACAATTTGACGTTAGGTCATGATGAGTTGAGTGGCAACCGAATCCGATCCAGGAACACGACTGGTTCCTCAACTAATATTTTAAGGAGCATAGCATGAGTATTAATGAGATAAGGAAATCGTTGACGGTAACTTGTGGATTGGCGCTGGTGTTGGGATTGTCCACGCTGGTCCAGGCGCAGAGTACAGGACCGCAAAGCGTCAGCACGCAAAGCACAAATTCTCAATCCGTTCCTAACGGCGCAAAGCTAAAATTTAAGGGTGTCGTTATTTCTCGGGACGCTGATAAATTCGTGATTCGCGACCGCAATCGGACAAATTTTCAGGTCCTCTTGACTGACAGAACCAGTATCAAGACCAACGGTGGCTTTCTTCGCAGCGGCAAGAGTTACCCGGTTACAGATATCCTGCGCGGTTTGATCGTTGAGGTCGAGGGTCGCGGCGATAACCACGGTCAGCTCGTCGCGGACAAGATCAGATTCAACGAATCCGATATGCGTGCGGCCATCACTACCGACACTCGTGTTAACCCGGTTGAGGCTAATCAAGAACGAATGTCGGGTCAGATGGATGAGCTATATGCCATTGCGGAAGAAGCCAGAAAAACGGTCACCGAAGTGAATGACCGTGTTTCCTCGCTCGATGACTATGACGTCCAGGAATCAGTGGCAGTCAATTTCAAGGTCAATAGCACGGTCCTTTCACCAGAGGCAAAGCAACAGCTTGATGAGCTGGCCGAGAAAGCTCTGGTAGCGAAGGGTTATATGATCGAGGTTGCGGGCCACACTGATGCCACCGGCAGCGAAGCTAAAAACATGCGTCTCAGTCGCGATCGCGCGGACGCGGTGATTCAGTATCTCGCGGTGAATCACAAAATTCCGGTGCGACGTTTCGCGACGCCGATGGGTTACGGCAAAACGGAAGCGGTAGCCGACAACTCAACTCCGTCAGGGCGCGCACAGAATCGCCGTGTGGAAGTGAAATTAATTCTCAATCGTGGGCTGACGCAGACACCGCACACTTCTTCAATGACGCAGCCATAGACTCGCGCACACGGGTGCATTAATGCGCGGGATTACAGCTATCACTCGGTAGTTGTAATCCCGAACTCATTTTTAGATTGCTGTTTTCTGAAATGCCGCCGATGCAAACTGAATCGGCACTGATTCGTTCTCATCAAGAATCGAGAAATAAGAAAATCCGGCTGGAGGAATTGGCAAAATTCGCTATGATGCGTAAACTGCCGAGACCAAAATCCATCGCTGAGGAATGAATTATGCCGGACTACTCGAATCACTTGCTGATTAAACCAGTCTCACCACCGAGCGAATCGGGAGAATCGTTAGTCGTCACGCCGGAGTCGACGGGCTTTGAATATTTAACGATGCGCATCCGCAAACTTCGGCGAGGAGAAGAGTTTTCCAGCGCTACGGGTGATTGTGAATTGGGACTGGTGATGCTGGGCGGAACCTGTTCGGTGGAGTCGAGTGCCGGATCATGGGCACGGATTGGCAATCGCACCCACGTTTTCTCCGGCTTACCTACTGCGCTTTACCTGCCGATTAATACCGAGTTTACGGTTAAGGCCGATACGGACTGCGAAGCTGCTCTCTGTTTCTCGCGCGCGGACGAAGCTTTCCCGGCGCGCCTGGTCACTCCGGATCAAGTCGACGTCGAAATCAGGGGCGGCGCCAATGCCACTCGCCAAATCAATCACATTCTAAAGCCCGAATTCTCAGCTCAACGATTGATGCTCGTTGAGGTCTATACGCCGAGCGGCAACTGGTCCAGCTATCCGCCACACAAACATGACGTGCATAGCCCGCCACAGGAAGTGGATCTCGAAGAGTTGTATTACTACAAGGTGGACAAGCCGGAAGGATATGCGATCCAGCGGGTCTACACGGCCGATGGCAGCATCGATCAGACGCTGACGGTGCGCGACGGTGAACTGGTGCTGATCCCCGAAGGTTACCATCCGGTGGTCGCAGCGCATGGCTACAACGTGTACTACCTGAATGCTCTGGCCGGCACTGCCCGCTCCATGGCGGCCACGGACGATCCGGCTTATGCCTGGGTTCGAGATTCATGGACTGACAAGGATCCACGTGTGCCGGTCGTGACCGCCGGCATGGAACAAGAGGGGAGATGATGACGAACCGCAACTTCGACGTCCTGCTGATGGGAAGAAGTTCGATTGACCTTTACGCTAATGAGATCGGCGCGCCCTTTCCGGAAATCAAAAGCTTTGCTGCTTACGTCGGCGGTTGCCCAACCAACATCAGCGTCGGCACTCGCCGGCTGGGATTACGCTCGGCGCTGCTGACAGCGGTCGGTGAAGATCCAGTCGGCGACTTCATCCTCCACTTCCTCGAGCAGGAAGGCGTGGTTCACAAATTCATCCCCCGCAAGCCCGGCCATCGCACCAGCGCGGTAATTCTCGGCATCGAGCCGCCGGATAAATTTCCCCTCGTCTACTATCGCGATAACTGCGCCGACATTGAACTGACGATCGAAGATGTGCTGGCAGCGCCGATAGCTGAAAGTCGCGTGCTCTTGATCTCCGGTACTGGTTTGAGCAAAGAACCGAGTCGCAGCGCCACCATCTTTGCTGCGGAACGCGCCCGAGAAGCAGGAACCAAAGTAGTTCTTGATTTGGACTTTCGGCCCGACCAATGGCATGACTCGCGTTCGTTTGGCGTGACCATCCGTTCAGTCCTGCCGTTGATTGACGTTGTCCTGGGCACCGCCGACGAAGTAAAAGCCGGCGCGCTGCGCGAGGGTCTTTCGGTTAAAGTTGAGCATTCCCAAATCTCCGGCGCACTGGTAACTGGTGATGTGGGCACTGCGGTGAACGCAATATTGGCGGCCGGCCCGGAAGCTCTGGCACTGAAGCGCGGTGGCGATGGAACCAGCGTTTATTTGAAAAACGGCGACACTGTCGAGGCTGCGACCTTTCCTGTCGAAGTTCACAATGTGCTGGGCGCGGGCGACGCTTTTGCCAGTGGCTTTCTTTACGGTTATCTCAAGGGGTGGGACTGGCAGCGCTCGGCACGCATGGGCAATGCCTGCGGTGCGATCGTTGTCACGCGTCATGGATGCGCCAACTTTATGCCTTACGAACAGGAAGCCCTGACATTTATCGAAGCACGTGGGGGATTCTGAGATGAAGAATTTTCTCGAGCAGGACTTTCTACCGGCTGCGGCATTGGCGAAAATTACCGAAACGCGGCTCGCCGATCCTGAGTGTGCGCTGCGAGTGGCGCAAGAGCGCAAAACTCGAAATCTGATCAGCGACGGCAGGCTCAACATCCTGGCTGCGGATCATCCCGCGCGGCGAGTCACGAAAGTAGGCGACGATCCACTGCGAATGGCCAATCGTCACGAGTACCTGGCGCGAATTTTACGCGTCCTTCAGTGCGAAGTTGTCGATGGTGTGATGGCGACCATGGATGTCCTAGAGGACCTGCTGATCATTCATCACCTTATCCGCGAAGCCGGCGGTCCAGGCTTGCTCGATGACCGATTACTCATCGCCAGCCTTAATCGTGGCGGTCTGGCCGGCACCGTTTGGGAAATGGATGATCCGATTACGGGACCGGCGCCGGCTACCTGCGCGGCCTGGAAATTGGATGGGGCAAAGCTTCTGCTACGGGTTTGCGATGAAGAAGCAGGCTCGCTCAAGACTATGCTGGAATGTAGCCAGGCGATCACGGAAATGAACGCGATCGGATTGCCCACCTTCCTTGAGCCCCTGCCCGTGATCAAGGAAAACAATAATTACAAAGTCATCAAAACTGCTGACGCACTGGCGAAACTTGTAGGAGTCGCTGCGGCCCTCGGTGACAGTTGCCGCAACCTCTGGCTGAAGCTTCCGTACTGCGAAAATTATAGCGTCGTGGCCGGTGCGACATCGCTACCGATACTCTTGCTGGGGGGAGAATCGGTGGGAGATGCGACGCCGCTGCTGCGGGAAATCGCCGCCGGTCTGGCTGCGGGACCGAACGTGCGCGGCGCGCTCGTCGGCCGCAATGTGCTCTACCCGGGCGACGAAGATCCCCTGGTGGTAGCCCAGGCAGCGGGATCGATCATTCATCAAAACGCGACAATCGAGGAAGCACTTCAAGCGCAGGATTCCTGCCGCGGCCGCGACCTGAATCAGATCGCCGAATTTTTAAACCACTAGCCCGCCCTGGCAGTGTAAGATGCAGTCCCGATCTGAATCCTTTCAGGCAAAGGTGCAGTTGTCGCAGACAAGATTTCTGACCAACCGGTAGAAGCGGCGGACTATCACAATCAAATAATGAAAACGCAAAGACTGACTACCGCGCAAGCGCTAATCACCTTCTTAAGGCAGCAGTACGTCGAGCGCGACGCACAGGATTGGCCGTTCTTTGGCGGCGTCTGGGGCATCTTCGGACACGGCAACGTAGCCGGCATCGGCCAGGCATTGCAGCAGACACCGGACTTCCGTTACTACCTGGCGCGCAATGAACAAGCCATGGTGCATACAGCCATCGCCTACGCCAAGATGAGCGATCGCCTGCGCACGTTTGCTTGCACATCTTCAGTCGGGCCCGGGGCCACAAACATGATCACCGGTGCGGCCACCGCTACGATTAACCGGCTGCCGGTGCTGCTCTTACCTGGTGACATCTTTGCGCGTCGCAACGTGGCGCCTGTGCTCCAACAACTCGAGTCAGAACACACCCAGGACATTTCGGTCAACGACGCCTTCAAACCAGTCTCGCGTTACTGGGACCGCATCAATCGTCCGGATCAGTTGCCGACTTCCCTGCTTGAAGCGATGCGCGTGCTGACGTCGCCGGCTGACACCGGCGCAGTCACCCTCGCGCTGCCGCAGGACGTGCAGGCGCAGGCATGGGATTACCCCGTTCAGCTGTTCGAAAAACGGGTCTGGCATATTTCGCGACCGCTGGCAGATCGCGCAATGCTTGAGCGCGCCGGGCAATGGATACGCGCGTCCAAACGTCCCTTTATTATCGCCGGCGGCGGCGTCAGCTACAGTAATGCGTGCGAAGCTCTGCAGCAGTTCGTGGAGCAGACGGGTATTCCGGTCGGTGAAACTATGGCGGGCAAAGGCTCGCTGGCATGGGATCACCCGCAGAACCTCGAAGCCATCGGTGCCACCGGCACCATCGGCGCGAACATCCTCGCGCGCGAAGCAGACCTCGTGCTCTGCATCGGCACGCGCCTCAGCGATTTTACGACCGCCTCCAAAACTGCTTTTCAAAATCCTGACGTGCGCTTCATCAACATCAACGTAGCTGGGCTCGACGCTTATAAGCATAGCGCGCTGCCGCTCATAGCGGATGCTCGCGCCACCCTCGACGAGTTGCGCGCGGCTCTTGACGGCTATCGAGTTGCTTCTGAATACACGGAACGCGTTGCTTCCCTTAAAGAAAAATGGCGCGTCGAGGTCGAACGTCTGTTCGACCTCCGCGTGGGACCGCCAATCAGTCAAAGCGAAGTCATTGGCATCGTAAATAATTTTTCCCGGCCGCAGGATGTGGTTGTCTGCGCCGCCGGCAGCCTGCCGGGAGATCTGCACAAGCTCTGGCGCACCCGCGACCCCAAAGGCTATCACCTTGAGTACGGCAACTCGTGCATGGGTTACGAAGTCGCCGGCGGCCTGGGCGTAAAAATGGCCGCGCCCGATCGCGATGTGTATGTCATGGTCGGAGACGGCTCGTACTTAATGATGTCATCTGAAATCATTACGACCATTCAGGAAGGCTACAAACTGATCATTGTCCTGCTGAATAATTTCGGCTTCAGCAGCATCGGCGGATTATCTCAAGCGCTTGGATCGCAGGGCTTTGGCACTAATTACAGAGCGCGGCAGGCCGCCAGCGGGCAACTCGATGGACCGCGTCTGGAAATAGACTTTGCCGCCAACGCAGCCAGCCTCGGCGCCCATGTGATTCAGGCCGGCTCACGCGACGATTTAGAGCGAGCGCTCGCAGAAGCACGCGATCAGGAACACACCACCGTCATCGTGATGGCGGTCGACAAAGAAGTACGCGTGCCGGGCTACGAATCCTGGTGGGACGTGCCGGTAGCCGAAGTTTCCGAGATGGACTCGGTCCAGCAGGCTCGTAAAGGCTACGACGAAGCGAAAAAGCGCGAGCGAAATTTTTTCTAAAGATAAGTCTTCAGAAAACGACGATCCGTCACGGTGCTGCCCAGTGCGCTGACGGTTCACGCAGAGGTTCAACGGACATGCCGGATACTCCCGTCCTGGAAATGAGGCACATCCGCAAGAAGTTTCCGGGCGTCATCGCTCTGGATGATGTCGACTTCGAATTGTGTCCGGGCGAAGTCCACATCCTGCTCGGGGAAAACGGCGCGGGCAAATCTACGTTGATGAAAATCCTCAGCGGCGCCTACCAGAAGACCGACGGGCAAATTGTGCTCGACGGAAACGAAGTCGAGATTCGCAATCCCAAGCACGCGCAAACGCTTGGCATCAGCACGATCTATCAGGAATTTAATCTGATTCCTCACTTGTCGGTGGCGGAAAACATTTTTCTCGGGCGCGAACCCTCACGACTACCTGGCCTGATCAATCAACGTGCGATCTTCCAGGATGCAAAGCGCGCCCTGAGTGGACTGGGCTTGGCACTCGATCCCCGACGATTGGTGAAAGAACTTCGAGTGGCTGAACAGCAGATGGTCGAAGTTGCCAAGGCACTGTCACTCGATGCCAGAATTCTAATTATGGATGAGCCGACGGCCGCTCTCACTGAACATGAAATCAAAGATCTGTTCGTTATCATCCGCGCGTTAAAAGCAAAAGGTGTTTCGGTCGTCTACATCTCTCATCGCATGGAAGAATTATTTGAGATTGGCGATCGCGTCACCGTACTGCGCGACGGGCGTTCGGTCGGCACCTACAACGTGCGCGGCATGAGCAAGTCCGAATTGATTCGTTTGATGGTCAATCGCGAATTGACCGACCTTTTCCCGAAAAAAAAGGCAGAGCGCGGCGCCGAGGTGTTACGGGTCGAATCACTCTGCTCCCGTGACGGGCTCAATAACATCAACTTCACCCTGCACAAGGGAGAGGTCTTGGGAATTGCGGGCCTGTTAGGTGCAGGCCGGACTGAACTCGCGCGGGCCATCTTTGGTCTCGACCGGATTACTTCCGGAACCATCTACGTCAAAGGCGAACCACAACGTATCGGCTCACCGCGCGCGGCGATCAATGCCGGACTTGGATTTCTCACCGAAGACCGAAAGTCTCAGGGTTTGGTCCTGCCTTTGTCGGTCAAGGAGAATCTTTGCCTTTCGAGTGTAGACAAATTTTCGGCCTGGGGAGTGATGCGACCGAGCGCGGAAGACCAGGCGGCAGATCGCTACGTGAAAGAACTGCGCATTAAGACTCCCAGTCTCGATCAAAAAGTCGTCTTCCTGAGCGGTGGTAACCAGCAGAAGGTAGTACTCAGTAAGTGGCTGTGCTCAGAGGCTGAAGTTTTTATCTTTGACGAACCGACTCGCGGCGTAGACGTAGGCGCCAAGACCGAAATCTATCAGCTGATGAATCGACTGACAGCGGCGGGAGTCGCCATCATTATGATCTCCTCCGAGTTGCTCGAAGTGCTGGGAATGAGCGACCGCATTCTGGTAATGCGCGGAGGAGAAATCGCGGGTGAGTTCACTGCCGCAGAAGCAACGCAGGAGAAAATCTTACAATGCGCCCTGGGCCAATAACGCGGCTGCCAAATTTCTTTTCCCACTACGGACGACAACTGGGCACGTTGGCGGGCCTGGTGGGTCTCATCCTTGTGTTGTGGGGATTGACGCCTCATTTCCTGACCGTCTCGAACCTGCTCAACATTGCAGAGCAGGCAACCATCATCGCCATCGTTGCAGCCGGTATGACCTTCGTCATTATCACGGGAGGCATCGACCTGGCGGTAGGTTCAGTGCTGGCGTTCTCAGGGGTGGTAATGGCCAGCGCGCTGCTGCGCGGTCTGCCTCTACCGCTGGCCTTGTTGCTGGGACTGGGCGTTGGTCTTACTTGCGGCTTGATCAATGGACTGCTGATCACTGTCGGTCGCCTGCCCCCTTTCATCGCCACCCTTGGCATGATGAGCGTGGCGCGCGGCGCTGCACTGATGTACACCGAAGGCCGGCCAATTTCGGGCTTCACGGAAAGCTTTCGATCGCTCGCGACGGGTGAGGTACTGAAAATTCCTACGCCGGTGATCATCATGATCGTCGTCTATCTCATCGCTCATTTCGTTTTGCGACGCACCAAGCTGGGCCGTTATACGTATGCCATCGGCGGGAATGAAGAGGCGGCCCTTCTCTCAGGGATCAACGTCCGCCTCTACAAGACGATGGTGTACGGCATCGCCGGTTTGCTGAGCGGCCTCGCGGCCATTCTCCTCACTGCGCGCCTGAATTCGGCGCAGCCTATCGCGGGAATGAGTTATGAACTGGACGCGATTGCAGCCACCGTCATCGGCGGTACCAGCCTGCTGGGCGGCGAAGGTACCATTACCGGTACTTTGATTGGCGCACTGATTATGGCGGTGCTGCGCAATGGTCTAAATTTATTGTCGGTCTCGTCTTTTTTTCAGCAGGTCGTCATCGGCTCGGTTATTATCCTCGCCGTGCTAATCGATATGGGTCTGAAGCGGCGGGGAAAATAGTATCGCTACCGGAAAAACAAGGAGAAACATAAATGAAGAAGGCTCTGGGTCTTATCCTTTTGGGAATTTTGTCGATGACTTTTTTGAGTTGCCAGCGCGGTACTGAGCAGAGCGGAGGCACTCCCAGGATCGCCCTCGTGCTCAAGACGGCCAACAATCCTTTCTTTATCGATATGCAGAAAGGCGCGGAAGAGGCAGCCAAAAAACTGGGAGTAACTCTCATCGTTCAGGCAGCCGAACGCGAGGTTGATGTCGAGAAGCAGATGCAGATCATCGAGAACCTGATTCAAACCAAAGTGGCGGCGCTCTGCGTCACTCCGAGCGGCTCCAGAGAGATCGTGCCCGCCATTGAAAAGGCCAATCGCGCCGGCATTCCCGTTGTCATCGTCGACACCCGCGTCGACGCGAAGACAATGAGCGAGTCAACCGGCAAAGTCGCGACCTTTATCGGTTCAGACAATTATGAAGGCGGCAGACTCGCCGGAGAATTTATAGCGAAGAAGCTGGACGGCAAGGGCAAGGTGGCGGTACTCGAAGGTATTCCTGGTCACGAGACTGGTGACTCACGCTTGAAGGGTTTTCGTGAAGCGCTCAAAGCGTTTCCGGGCATTGAAATTGTCGCCACGCAGACTGCGAACTGGGAACGAGATCAGGGGTTCAATGTTTTTCAAAATCTGTTGCAGTCGCATCCGGAAATCCAGGCAGTTTTTGCCTGCAGCGACTTGATGGCATTGGGCGCCGTCGAAGCGATCGCCGCTGCCAAAAAGACCGGGCAAATAACCGTAGTGGGCTTTGATGCTTCGGACGAGGCGCGCAAGGCGATTCTGGGTGGGACCATGGATGCCACTGTAGCCCAATCACCTGCGATGATGGGCGCAATGGCGATTGAGAATGCATACCACCTGATCAAAGGTGAACAGGTACAAGCCGAGTTCGTGGTCCCGATCAAATTGATCACGAAAGAGAATGCAGGTACAAGCGACAAATAGAGGAATCAGGGGAGCGAAATTATAGATGAGTAAAAAGCTTGGTATTGGTGTGATTGGATTAGGCCGTTTGGGCAGCGCTTACGCGCGGTATTTTACCGGACGTATCGCGGGCGCCTCATTGGTGGCTGTATCTGATGTGGACGAGTCGGCCGCCGCAGCCCGGGCTGCGGAATTTGGTGTCTCGAATTGGTATGGGCGTTATCAGGACTTGATCGCTGACGAGCAAGTTGATGCAGTAGTGATTGTCAGCCCAACCAGCACGCATCAGGAAATTGTCGTGGAAGCCGCCAATCGCGGGTTGCCGATCTTTTGTGAGAAGCCTTTGTCCATAGCCTTGCCCGCCGCGCGTGCGATGCAACAAACCGTCGCGCAGACGGGTGTGTACTTTCAAATGGGTTTTATGCGGCGCTTTGACAAGGGTTATCTCGCCGCCAAACAAAAGATCGAAGCTGGCGCAATCGGCACGCCCGTGGTTTTTAAATCATCCTCGCGCGATCCTTATCGACCGAGTCTCGAATATCTCGACCCCGCCCACAGCGGCGGCTTGTTTGTTGACTGCGGTATTCACGATTTGGATTTGGGACGCTGGTACATGGGCGAAATAGCGAGCCTCTATAGCATCGGCGGGACGCTCGCGTATCCTGAGATGAAAGCAATTGGCGACATTGATAACGCCATTACCAGTCTCTATTTCAGCAGCGGAGCGCTGGGGACAATTGATCTCAGCCGTAACGGAGTCTACGGCTACGATATCCGTACGGAAATTCTGGGCACTGAAGGTACGCTGAAGATCGGGTACCTGCGCGAGACTCCGATCATGGTCATGACTAAGGACGGCATCACTCACGATACCGTGCCGTACTTCACCGAACGTTTTGAACAGGCTTACCTCACACAGCTGCAGGATTTTGTCGACAACCTATTGCAGGGGAAGCCGCCCGCCGTAACCTGTGCCGACGGAGTTGCCGCGCTGCAGGCAAGCGCCGCTGCCAGCTTGTCATTCAAGGAGAATCGTCCCGTAAAAGTAGCGGAACTTGATAGCCCCACTTAGGTCAGAAACACTTTTAAAGCGAACCGAGGGAATCACAGATGAATATTAAAGTTGGGAATGCGCCCGTCAGTTGGGGCGTGATGGAAGTAGCTGACTGGGGCGAACAAATAGAGTACGCCAAAGTGCTGGATGAGATTGCTGAAGCCGGTTATGCGGGTACGGAACTTGGGCCATACGGTTACCTGCCTACCGCGCCGGATGAGTTGACTGCGGAACTATCAAAGCGAAGCCTGCAACTTGTTGCCAGCTTCGTGCCTCTTCCACTGGCGCACGCCGAGCGTCACGAGACGGGCTATCAGGAAGCGATGACTGTAGCGCAGTTACTCGCGCAAGCTGGCGCTCCATTGATCGTCTTAGCCGACGAGATGAGCGAGACACGGATGGCTGTTTCCGGACGTGTTGATGAAGCTCGCGACGGAATGAGTGATAGCCAGTGGGAGGGCGCGGCGCAAATTATCAACCGCGTCTCCGCCGACTGCCGCAAGCTGGGATTGTCGGCTGTGTTTCATCATCATGCCGGCACCTTTGTAGAAACACCGAAAGAGATTGCACGCTTGTGCGAGAGTACTGACCCGGAGCTGCTGGGTCTTTGCCTCGACACCGGGCATTACACTTTTGGTGGCGGAGATGCGATTGATGCGGTCCGCTCCTATGGTTCGCGCATCCGGCATCTTCACCTGAAAGATGTCCAGCTCCACGTCCTTGAACAGGCGCGGCGTGATGCTGTCGGTTTTCTCGAGGCGGTCCGGCGTGGCGTCTTCTGCGAACTCGGCGAAGGCACAGTCGATCTCAAAACCGTCATCAGCGAGATGGCTGACAACGGCTACACGGACTGGGCAATCGTCGAGCAGGATGTCGATACGCGCTTTGGAGATGTCAAGCCATTCGCAAGTGCCGTGCGGAGCCGGGAGTATCTGCGTACGGCTATCGGAATATAAACAGGCAAGGGCAGGTTTGCACGACTACATGAAAAACTCTTTGCGGACGGTTTTCCAAACGTGCATGCGCAGCTTTCTGCTCAGCGCCCTCGTGCTCGCAAACGTCAGCAACGCTCCAGCACAAAGCAGTCCTCGCTTGATCACTTACGCAGATCCTTTCGTGGGAACGGAGAATGGCGGCAACATCGTGCCGGGAGCGCAAGTCCCCTTCGGTTTCGTTCATGTCAGTCCGGATACCGCCAATCCCAACACTGCCGGATATAACCCGTATGAAAATATTCTCGGCTTCAGCCAGACGCACGTCAGCGGCACTGGCGGCGCGAGTAAGTATGGGAACTTTCTCACCACGCCAATCGTGGGTCAGATGCGACTCAACAATCTCGGCTCTCCCAAAGCTGATGAAGCTGCGTCACCCGGTTACTACTCCGTCAGGCTGACTCGCTCAGACATCAAAGCAGAGTTGACTGCAACGCGGCTCGTGGCGATGCATCGCTATACGTTTCCGGCCGCCAGTCTCTCGCAGTTGTTAATTGAAGCCAGCTCTGTGGTCCAACCGGAGAGCGGCAAGGATGCGGTCAAGAATCCTCACCCGGTTGACTGTTGGGTACGAGTGATAGCTCCCAACCGAATTGAGGGCAGCGGGAATTTTGTCGGCGGCTGGAATCAGTCGCCTTACACGATTCATTTCTCTGCCGAGTTCGACTGTCCCTTCAACGCCTTCGGCAGTTGGCGCGACAGTCGCATTGACGCGGGCACCGCTGCTGCGGCCGGCGAAGGCAAGGTCGGTGCCTACGCGACCTTTGATACCACCAGCCGGCCAACCGTGCAGATGAAGATCGGTGTTTCGTTCATCAGCCCCGAAAAGGCTCGCGCCAATCTTTTGCAGGAAATTCCGGGTTGGGACTTTGATCTCGTCAAGCGACAGGCCGAGACGGCATGGGAAACCGCTCTGGGCAAAATCAGGATTGAAGGCGGCACTGAAGAGCAGCAGAGAATCTTCTACACTTCTTTGTTTCATTCACACTACATGCCTCACGATCTCACCGGCGAGAATGTCTGGTGGAATTCATCCGAGCCTCACTACGAAGAGTTCTACGCCATCTGGGATACTTTTCGCACTCATTTTCCATTACTTACACTGATTCAGCCTGAGCGCGAGCGCGATATGGTCCGCTCGCTGGTGGACACTTATGTTCATACCGGGTGGATGCCGGACTCTCGCATTGCAGGCGCCAACGGCATGACGCAGGGCGGATCAAACGGTGATGTCGTGGTCGCCGACGCACTCGCCAAAGGGGTGACGGGAATTGATTATCGCAAAGCCTACGAGGCGATGATCAAGAATGCCGAGACAGATAGCCCGCGGCCGCTCTACGAAGGACGTGAGGGATCGGAATACCGGCGTTTGGGTTACGTGAGTCTCAATTACCCACGCTCGACTTCGCGCACCGTCGAATATGCCTACGACGATTTCTGCATCGCGCAGGTGGCCCAGGCCCTGGGACATCCCGACGACCATCGTAAATATCTTGAGCGCGCCAAAAACTGGATGAATGTGTGGAGTGACGAAACCCGTTCAGCGCGGCCGCGTTATGCGGATGGCAGCTGGCTGACGCCCTTTTCCGCCGCGCACTTTTACCCTGACAAAGATTACAGCTATTGGGACGCTCCGTTTTATGAAGGAAGCGGCTACATCTATGGCACGTATGTGCCGCACGATGCGCAGGGACTGATTAATAAACTCGGCGGCGACACGAACTTCATAGCCTGGCTCGACACCTTCTTTGCCAACGCGCCAACGCGCGATGCGTCCTTCAATCCAGCGCTCTACAATCACAACAACGAACCTGATTTCCTGACGTCCTTTCTCTATATCCATGCGGGCCGCCCTGATTTGACCCAGGCTCGCGTGCGGCACATTCTCGCCACTGAATACAAGATCGGACGAGGTGGATTGCCGGGGAATGACGATAGCGGCGCCATGTCTTCATGGTACATCTGGGGGGCGCTGGGACTTTATCCGAACGCGGGCCAACCTTTCTACTACATCAGCAGCCCGTTGTTTCCGCGCGCAACCATAAACCCCGGCAGTGACCGGCCGTTTGTGATTGAAGCGCCCGAAACGTCGGCCACGAACTTGTACGTGCAAGCGGCAACGCTGAATGGACGCGCTCTTGATCGGGCTTGGCTCAAACACGAAGAAATTGCGCGCGGCGGCCGGTTGGTCCTGCGTATGGGCCCAACGCCTTCTAATTGGGGGCGTCTGAGCAAGCCGCCATCGATGTCGGCGCCGAAAGAAAATTAATATTTACGGCGGCGCAGCATTGTTCCTGGTTGCTTAGTCTTTGTCCCTCCCAAGTTCGCCAACAGAAGCAGCGCAAGCTTCAGCGCTGCCTGCGGTTGAAACTCTTGATTCCCGGCTCACCCTCCTGAAAGGGCGAACCAGAGGAGGCAGGGCCGGCTCTCCCAAGGCGTTCCCGATCCCATGAGATCCCCAATTCAGATGAGGTGATAGATGACCATGCCGATACGGTTAATTTTCCTGGCGGCTATGTTCTGTTGCTTGAACAGTAGCTCGGCTTCTCCTGTTTCTACCGCGACCGCACAGCCGCAGCCTGAGCCAATCGAACTAAAGGTTCATATCAAGCCACCGGCCGCCAATGACAGCCGCTATTTTTATGTTCCTTTTAACGTTCCCAACAATGCTGCGCGTATCGATGTTACTTATCAATATGATCGAGCCAAAGAGACGAACACACTTGATATCGGCCTGTTTGATGCGCGCTCAAGCGGGAGGGACACCGACCCGGCAGGATTTCGCGGCTGGAGTGGCGGCCGTCGTGCAGAATTCTTCATCTCGCAGGGCGAAGCAACACCAGGCTACATGCCGGGCGCGCTGCCGGCCGGAACCTGGCGCATTATTCTCGGTCTCTATCGGGTGGCGCCGGGCGGCGTTGATGTAACTTTCAAGATCACTATTGAGATTGGCACATCCAAATCACCGGCGCCAGTCCATCAGCCCGGGACCAGGCCCTCAGCTAGTCAGAAGATCGGAAAGTCCGCTGGAGAAATCAGCCGTTGGTGGAGCGGCGATATGCACATGCACACGGTCCACAGCGACGGCAATTGGACCATTGCTGAGCTAATTTCGAGCGCAAGCGCCAGAGGTCTTGATTTCATCTGCATCACCGACCACAACACAGCCAGTCACCACCGCGAAATCGATCATTTGAATACCGCGCCGCCACCGCTGGTAATGCGCGGCGAAGAGATCACTACATACGGCGGACACACTAATGCGTGGGGTCTACCCTCCGGAACCTGGATTGATTTCCGCGCTCATCCTGGAGACAGCGCCCGGATCAAAGCCATCGCGGCCGAGACACATCGCGCCGGCGCTCTGATCTCAATCAATCATCCGTCTGCATTGTGTAGCGGCTGTAACTGGAGCTATGAGAACAGCGCTGCGTCATTCGATGGCATTGAAGTATGGAACGGATCATGGGAGGAGACGGATGAGCAGGCGCTCTTGATGTGGGACAAGCTCCTACAAGCGGGGCGGCGCATTACGGCTATCGGCTCAAGCGATTCGCACAAGGAAACCAATCCGATCGGCCAACCCACCACACACGCTTTCGCAAATGCCCTTTCGCAGACGGCATTGCTCGCTGCAATTAAGCGCGGCAGCGTCTATCTCTCAAGTGAACCTGCCGGACCCACGATCACATTCACGGCCCAAACCACCGAGGGTCAGGGACAACATGGTATCGGTATGGAGGTGCATTTAACGACGCCTGGCATCGTTCGCTTCATGATTGGCAGCGACGCCGCTTCCGCTGACGCCACCGTCTCATTTATTTCCAATGGCAAGGTCCTGCAGAAATTCCCAGCGAGTGCGGCGGCGCAAGCGATCGAGATCGAGTGCAGAGAGAGTGGCTACTTTCGAGTTGAGGTGCGCGACAAGACCCACTCGATGCTCGCACTGACTAATCCGATTTATGTAAGAGTTGAGAAGAATAATTAGCGGCTAATAATTTTCTTTCGGGGGAAATGTCCGCCTGAAGGCGGTACTCTGAGCGCCTGCAGGTCAGTGTTGTACTTTGTAGAGCTGCGACTGCCCCGGGGACAGCGAAACTTCTCCTTGCGATTGGAGTGGCAGCGGGTGCGGCAGGAAATTTTCATCAAGCGTCAGCACTCGCAGCAGCCTAAGATGTTTGCAGCTGCGTTCACTCGCCGGATGCTCGCCTGCATGACAGCGAGCTGTGATGCTTTCAATCGACGCAGGCGCGACCCCATGTGGCAAGCGCACCGCGGTTCGGAAGTTGCCACTGCGATCGATGCGCAATCGCCCATCGCCCAGGTCCGACGAAAAGTTTTCTTTTGCACCGGCAACCTTAACGTCAAACCCGAGAGTGGCCCCGGTCTGTTCCGAAGCTGCCTCGACATAAAAGTAATCACGCGGATCAGCGATGACATTAATGCCGGTGGCCTGGGGATCGATGCGATGCTCTCGCTGTAATTCCTCAGTCATGACTCGGTAAGTTTGCGGATACCTGTCCATCACACTTTCGCGAGTCGCGTTTTCGAGGTCAGCTCTGACCGGCAAATTCGCAAAACGTACCGCCGAACACGCCAGATCTGAGAAGTTGTTATTGTCCGAAGCTACGGCAAGCAGTGGATGTCTTCC
Organism: Pyrinomonadales bacterium; assembly: GCA_038237475.1. Taxonomy (GTDB): domain Bacteria; phylum Acidobacteriota; class Blastocatellia; order Pyrinomonadales; family Pyrinomonadaceae; genus JAOAPY01. Next base: position 393,989 of record JBBRYS010000001.1, read on the forward strand.
GCCTGTGTATGAACCGGTAAAAGGTTTTGTCTCATGATTCACGCCCTGAAAGGATTCTGCGACGACCTTGCCGGTGCGCAGCCGCACCTCATAGACCCATTCGATGTCTGTGCCACGGCCCCAGCGGGCCATCAGCGCCAGTGTCTGTGTCCCGCCGTCTTCATTCGTGAAGATTGTCGTATAGCGCACGATCAAATCCCCGGTTTGAGGTCGCAGGATCTCGTAATAGGTGAGCAAGGGAATGTCGGTGAAGTGATCAATCGTATTTGCGCGCGCGTAGAGGACTGGAGAATAGGCAAACGCCAAACGATCTTCCGCGGCTGTGTTGGTTGCTGCCAATGGCAGAGCATGAACTGCCTTTACTTCGGCCTGGCGCGCCTCAGCAGCGGACCGAGCCGGGTTGAGTGTGACAGAAATTCTGTGCCGGCCTTTAGACAATCGTCCCAGCGAGACTCGGTAAGAATACGTTTCGTCACCCGCCCACAACAGCAGGTCCTGATTGTAGACACCGTCAACGGAGATCAAGACGGCGGGAGCTTCTTTGCCTTCACGGAGCCAGGAGGCTCCGGGGGCTCGCGCTTCGATTTCCAGTCCCATCTCCATTTCCGTCTTCAGATTAACGATCTCATGAGCCAGTTCAGTTGGCGTCTCGCTGGATCCGAGCGGCGCGCTGCGATCTGCACTGGCCGTCACAAAAATAAAAGCAAACGCCAGGATTGTCAGGCCGAGAAATTTTAAGTTGGTTTTCATATGGATTTTGATTTGATTCTTCCCCAGACCTTCGGGACGTGCCTCCGGAAACTATTGGAGAGGCCGCTCAAATTACGGCAATTCAATAATTATTTCAACCGCAAGACGGTTCACCATCCTCATAAAAACTTTCACGCCAGTGGCTCCCAGGCACCTGCCAACTAATTCCGAATTTAAATCTTCACTTCGCTGGGAGGATTATGGTATTCTGCGCCACACACCTAAACGATGGCTTGTCTGTTGGGGTACCTAATCAAATGTTCAAGAGATAAGAGCGCCGCTTGAATACCCAAGTTTGGTTCACATGAGCATGAGACATTCAAGTTACGCTAGTCGCTGAGTAATCGGTACCAGGCAAATCGGCGGTCTCAAAAGAAACAGATAGTACCGGCGGCAGTAGCATTGTAGATTCCAACAGCATTTGCTGCGCGTTTAGTAAGCGATCCGACTATTACCCAGATCAGCGCTTAACTTTTCTGACAGGCTTGTCCTGGCAGAAAAATGCGGCCCGGCATCAGCGCCTGATTTCCCACTTATTTGACAGAGCATATGCAGAATGCTCGTGCCAGAAGTCAATTTTGAAGGAGAAAAAACGATGAAGACCGGACGAATGATTTTGTGCCTGCTACTGCTCTCAGCAGGCTTGGCCCTCCAGGCCTCTGCTCAGGTCAATACTGCGAGTCTAACCGGGCAAATCACGGACCCCACCGGCGCGGTGATTCCCAACGCCTCCGTGACGGCGAAAAATAAAGCCACGGGGATCGAGAGCACTACGACTGCTGACAGCTCGGGCTATTACACGTTTGTGACCTTACCCGGCGGTCTTTATGTCTTAACGATGGAGACACCGGGCTTCAAGAAATCGATTCATGAAAACGTAGCCCTCCAGGTCGGGCAGAAGGCCCGGATAGACTTCACCGCCGAAGTGGGAGCAGTAACAGAAGCGGTGGTGGTAACTACCACCCCACCCCTGCTCACCACTCAGGAAGCAACCACTGGTGGCGTGATCGAAAATCGCATGGTTGCTGATTTGCCGCTGAGCGGACGCAACTGGGACGATCTGATCGGACTGGTTCCCGGCGTCCAGGCCGACCGCTACACAGAAGAAGGTGGCGGTACCGCCAATGGCCGCACCGGCGGCGCTAATGTTCACGGTGTACGCTCGCTGCAGAATAACTTCGTACTCGACGGTGTCGATAACAATTCTATTTCCGAGAATGTTCAGGAGTTGACCACCCAGGTGGCGCGGCCTTCAGTAGATTCGATTCAGGAGTTCAAGGTCAGCACCAATCCTTACAATGCGGAAAACGGTCGCAGTCCCGGCGCTGTTATCAGCGTCACCACCAAGAGTGGCGGCAATGCCTTTCATGGAACGGTCTATGACTTTCTCCGCAATCGTATCTTTGACTCCAATAACTTTTTCAGCAATCGCGCGGGTCGGTCCAAGCCACAACAGATCCAAAATCAATTCGGCGCAAACCTCGGTGGCCCTATCGTCAAGAATAAGGCCTTCTTCTTTTTCAATTATGAAGGGACGCGCATCCGCAAGGGCGTGACTCGCCTGGGGCAGGTGCCGCTGGCGAATGAAATCAGAGGAGATTTTTCCGCGGCGGCCGGAACGGCCAACCGGATTCCCGGCGGCTATGCCAAACTCTTTGACCGCGTTGGAGACTGCCGCGCCAGAGTGCCCGGCGCTTTCAATGCCGATGGCTCATTCATCAACAATCAGATTCCCGCCGCCTGTCTCGATCCGCTCGCACAAAAGATTCTCGGCATGTTGCCTGGGCCCAATATCGTACCCGGATCGGGCTCGCTCAATTCCAGTAACTTTGTGCGCGCTCCAGGGATCATCGATGACACAAACAGCTATACCTCGCGCGTAGACTGGAACATAAATTCCAACAATAACGTCTTCGTGCGTTACACCGCGTCCAGCCGGTTCCGTTACCTTCCAGGTATTTTCGGCGGCATCATTGACGGAACTGGCTCGTCCGCCAATGGCCGGCTCTCCATGAAGGGCAAGGCAGCCTCGATTGGTTGGAACCGCACTATCGGTGCCCGCATGGTGAACGAGTTTCGCATCGGCTGGGGACGCAATAACTCCGTCGCCACTCAGGATCCATTTGGCAAGAACACTCTGGCGGAACTCGGCTTTAAGGGAGTACAGGATTCGCCCATTTACAGCGGCGGAATTCCTGGCATCAGCATTTCAGCCCGCGGGGGCACGTCACTAGTAGGCGGCCAATCTGGGTTTGACCGTTTGGGCTCACCCGATTTCCTGCCGAAATCACAGCGCACGAACCAGTTCCAGTGGGCTGATACGCTCAGCCTTTCCTCCGGCAAACATCAATTGAAAGTAGGCGCCGATATCCGGGGACCAATGCGCAACATCTATTTGGATGTTCCCGGCCTGCGCGGCAGTTACAGCTTCGACGGCAATCGTACAGGTATCGGCCTGGCCGACTTCCTGCTCGGCTATCCTTCGGGAGCACAGCTGACAAACCTCGCAGTGGTTGATTCGCGGCTGAAGATGTTTTCCGGTTTCGTTCAGGACGATTGGAAATTCTCTCAGAAGCTGACCTTCAATCTGGGGATGCGTTATGACTATGCTACCTGGCCATATGAAGGAGCAAACCGGCTGACCAATCTCGATCCGGTAACCGGATTGAAATTCACACCCGCGACCTCGACGGTCGGACGCAGCCTGGTGAAGCCCGATAGGAATAACTTTGCTCCGCGTCTTGGCTTGGCCTATCAGTACAACCCCAAGACCGTTGTGCGCGCAGGCTATGGCCGCTTCTTTATGCTGTTTGAACGCGCCGGCAGCGAGGACCAGATGGCCCTTAACCTGCCATACCTGGTCAATAACGTAGTCTCGGCGGCAAACACCAGTTCAACAGCGAATAATATGCGCTTTAACACCGGCTTCAATCTGTCGCTGGATCCCAGCGCAGTGAATCCGATCACTGTTCGTCTGCGCGCTGTCAATCCTGATGCCGTAGATTCAAGCGTGGATCAATGGAACCTGGGCCTGCAACGCCTGCTCCCCGGAAACATGGTGCTCACGCTGGACTATGTCGGCACCAAGGGCACTCATCTTTCGACGCTCAGAAATTTGAACCAGCCGCTTCTCAATGCTAATGGGACGGTCACGAACGCACTGGTAGGCACCACGTACACGCCGGTGCTTCGTTACCCGACACTTGGACCAATCGAATACCGCGACAACGGCGGTAACTCAAATTATCACGGCGGCGAAGCAACACTCGAAAAGCGCTTCAGCAAGGGTATCTCGTTCCGCGCTGCCTACACCTACTCGAAGTCTCTGGACGAGTCGCAGGAACACCTGGCGGCGGGTGGTACCGGCAGCTTTACTCAAAATGCATATAACCTGCGCGAACGTTACGGCCCGAGTGACTTTGACGTACGTCACCGGTTCGTTGGTAGCTATATCGTGGAAATGCCGTTCGGCCGCGGCAAGGCTTACTTGAATAAGGGCATTGGCGCAGCGGTGCTGGGTGGCTGGCGCATTAGTGGTCTAACGAATCTCAGGACCGGGCGCCCCTTCACTGTGGCTGCGGGAGGTAACAGCTCGACCCTGGGTGGGCCGCGCGGTGGCGGTCTCGTCAGCGCCTTCGCCGATTGTCTACGCGACGGCTCATTATCAAAGGGCGAACGGACCATCAATCGCTGGTTTGACAAGACAGCCTACTCGGTACCAACTGCTCCCAATCCAACCAAGCTGGATGCGAGCGGCAATCCCGTAGTCGAAGCGCGTCTGGGTAATTGCGGACGCAATACACTTCGGGGACCGGGCCTGGCGAACTTCGATATCGGGGTCGCGCGCACCTTCGCCTACTTTGGGGAAGGACGCGATCTTGAGTTCCGCTGGGAGATGTTCAATATGTTCAATCACGCGCAGTTCGGATTGCCGGCGCGTGATATTTCCAGCACCACCTCGGTAGGAACGATCACGTCGCTGGCCGGCGATCCACGCGTGATGCAGTTCGCATTGAAGTTTCACTTCTAGAATGCAGAAGTGAGAAAGAACGGTGCGCCGAAGGCCCAGCCTTCGGCGCACTTTTTTTGCGACTGGTGAGATGGATCTAAACGGTCCCTCAGCTTGCGCTGAACGGATTGTCAGACATGATTTGTGAATCAGACTCCACCACACTCTGCGCTGGCAGCATAAGCACTTGATGTATGCTAGCCTGCTCGCCTGATTCAGTCCAAAAGTTTGAGAGGGCATAAGTGCGGTTTCCATTCAATCTTCCGAACGGGAAGCAATTCGACGGCGCGGGCTTTGGCGTGAACGCAGTCGATCACCTGATGGTCGTTCCCGACTTCCCTGATCCTGCTACGCGTACCAGGATGGTTGCCTATCGCAAGGGCGCCGGTGGACAGACTGCCTCGGCGATTGTGGCTCTGCAACGACTCGATCTACGAACCACTTATGCCGGTCGGTTCGGCACCGATCCCGAAGGCCGGTTTGGATTGCAATCGTTGCAGGACGAAGGCATCGACGTTGTCTATGCCGAGTTGGTTGAGGACGCGCGGACCCAGATCGGCTACATCATTATCGAAGCTAAACGAGGCGAGCGCACCGTACTCTGGAATCGAGACGAGCGCCTTGTCTATTCGGCCGCGGAGGCGCCGGTAGAATTTGCCGGACGAGCGCGCGTGATCCATCTTGACGCTCATGATCCACCAGCCTGCACTCGTATGGCCCTGGCGGCGCGCGCTGCTGGAACTATTGTCTCCGCCGACATAGACAATGTTTATGATGGCCTGCTGGATTTCCTGCCGCTGATTGATGTGCTCATCTCATCAAAAGAGTTTCCGCGGATCCTGACCGGCATCGATGACTCTCACGCAGCGCTCAAAGAAATAAAATCAAAATATGGTTGTGCGCTCGTCGGCCTGACTAAAGGAGGCCGAGGTGCGACGGTGCTTTGTAATGGAGAATTTTTGGAGGCGCCCGCTTTTCCTGTTCCCGGTGGATGCGTTGATACGACCGGCGCCGGAGATGCTTTTCACGGGGGCTTTATTTACGGATTGCTGCAGGGCGAAGAAGTTGAGACCAGTCTGAGGCTGGGCTGCGCAGTGGCCGCGCTCGGCTGCAGAGCTTTAGGTGCACGCACCGCGCTGCCGACGCGCGCCGAATTAGATTCGTTTCTGGCTGCTAACCCTTCAGAATCAGTTCGTGATTCGTGACCTCGGAAACAAATCAGGATTGTCCGTGAACAGGGCGTCGACACCCAGGTCGTACAGGAAATAACTCATCTCAGCACTCAGTGTTTTGAATGGCCCGTGATCCGACTGGCGAACCGTATAGGGTGTCACCGTGAGCCCAAGGTCGTGCGCCTGCTGCACCAGATTCTTATCGATAAGAGTCTTGGCCGGTCCGATCCCGCCGGCAAACTTGCTCGCCTCTGCCAGGCCCTTTGCCGTCAACCAGTACGGGGCGACAGATTCATTGACCAGTAGCACCAGCGACGATTTCGAACCCACCAGGCCGAAAAGTGTCTTCAAACTCTCGGCACTGAATGACTGAATGATAACCGGCGTGTGGCGCGCTAAACTGCGATTGCCGAGACGGTTTTTTTGAAGATCCTTGAGCAACAGCCGCTCCATATTGAAACCCAGTTGACCATAGACCTCGGGTTCCTTGGTTTCGGGATAGAGACCTGCCTTCCCTTTCACCAAATCGACGGCCTCGTGAAAAGTAGGCACTCTCGCATCTTTAAATTTTGGTGCGAACCAGGAGCCGGCATCGAGTTGCTTAATCTCTTTCAAGGTAAAGTCCGAAACATACCAATGGCGTGTCGAGATGGATTTGTCGTCAACCGTCCCTTCACGGAAGCGCTGGGGAAAGACATCCTTAAAGTTCGTGGTGCGCTCAAGTGTGAGATCGTGGAGGCAAACCAGTTGGCCGTCGCGGCTGATCTGCAGATCCTGCTCGACGAAGTCGGCTCCCTGTTTCAGCGCCAGGCTATAAGACTCCAGCGTGTGTTCCGGTGCGTAGGCCGAGGCCCCTCGATGCGCAATCAGGATCTTCCTGGGCGCGGCGGTAACTCTGCCCTTGTCCCGGCGTTGCGCAAGGGTAGAGGTCAAGGCAGCTGCACCCGCGATTCCCGCGCCTGTGCCCAGGGCCTGCAGAAAAGTCCTGCGTGTTAGAGACATCTCTTTCGCCTTTCTCACTTAGTCTCCAGCTCAACCCAGTTCAACGTACGCTCGATCGCCTTTTTCCAGCCGGCGTACCCAGCTTCGCGCTGATCGTCGTTCCAACGTGGCTCCCACTGTTTGTCTGCCTGCCAGTTCTGCCGCATCTCACCGGCATCGCTCCAGAAGCCCACTGCCAGCCCAGCCGCATATGCAGCACCAAGCGCCGTGGTTTCCGCCACCACCGGACGTACTACCGGTACTCCCAAAATATCCGCCTGCAGTTGCATCAAGGTGTCGTTAACGGTAGCGCCGCCGTCGACTTTGAGAACTTCCAACCTCACGCCCGAATCCTTCACCATCGCGTCCAGCACATCGCGCGTTTGATAGCAGATCGCCTCGAGGGTCGCACGCGCCAGGTGACCTCTGTCGTTAAAGCGCGACAATCCGACGACGCAGCCGCGAGCATCCGCACGCCAATAGGGAGCGAAGAGTCCGGAAAAAGCCGGCACAAAATAAACTCCGCCATTGTCGGCAACGGTGTTGGCGAGGGCTTCGATGTCGGCGGCTTGTTTAATAATGCCAAGCTGATCGCGCAGCCACTGAACCGCAGAACCAGTGACGGCCACCGAACCTTCGAGCGCGTAAATCGACGGCGAACGATCAACCTGATAACAGACAGTTGTCAACAGCCCCGCGTGCGAAGGAACAATACTGGTGCCGGTATTCAGCAGCATAAAGTTGCCGGTGCCGTAAGTATTCTTGGCCTCTCCAGGGCTGAAGCAAACCTGGCCCACAGTTGCGGCCTGCTGATCGCCGAGATCTGCGCACAGGGGAATCTCTCCCTTGAATGGACCGTCCACCTGAGTCAAACCATAAAACGCGGAGTCCGAAGACGGCCGCACCAACGGCAGCATTTGCCGCGGAATGTCGAAGAGCCCGAGCAGTTCATCGTCCCAATCAAGTGTCTCAAGACTAAAAAGCATCGTGCGGCTGGCGTTCGTCACGTCGGTAACATGAACTCCTCCCTGGGTCCCACCAGTCAGATTCCAGAGGAGCCAGGTATCGATGTTGCCGAAGATGGCCTCACCACTCTCAGCAGCCGCGCGAGCACCCTCAACATTTTCGAGAATCCATTGAATCTTGCCCCCGGAAAAATAGGTAGCAGGCGGCAAGCCCGCTTTTCTGCGAATGATTTCTCCAGCGCCCTGCTGTTCCAGGCCACGCATGAAACGATCGGTGCGCGTGTCCTGCCAGACGATGGCGTTATAAAACGGTTCTCCGGTCTTCGGGTTCCAAACCACCGTTGTCTCGCGCTGGTTGGTTATGCCGACGGCAACAAGATCCTGCGCCGTAAGGTTCGCCCCGGACATTGCACCGGTAATTGTTTCGCAGGTGCGCTGGTAAATTTCGAGTGGGTCATGTTCCACCCAGCCCGCCTGCGGTAAGATCTGAGCGTGCTCAATCTGGTGACAGGCAACCTGCCTTCCGGCATGATCAAAAACCATAAAGCGCGTACTGGTTGTGCCCTGGTCCACAGCGCCAACGTATCGAGTCATTAATTATTCCTCCGCTTCAGAATCCAATTAAAGTAAAGAGGCCGGCGCCCATGACGCCGCCAAGCAATGGAGCCACTACCGGCACCCAGGCATAACCCCAGTCACATTTTCCCTTACCGGCAATCGGCAGGAGGCAATGGGCCAGTCGCGGTCCCAAATCGCGGGCGGGGTTTATCGCATAGCCAGTGGGACCACCAAGAGACAGACCAATGCCCCACACGAGGAAGCCGACCAGAATAGGTTGAAGACCCTGGCTGAATACGAGTGACAGATCAAGCCCGGTTGGGTTTGTCAATTTCTGCGCGTTGGCAGCAATCGCCAAAATACCGAATAACAAAATTGCGGTGCCGATTGCTTCACTGATTAGGTTGTAGACAGGATGACGAATGGCCGGCGCTGTGCAAAATACCGCCAGCTTCAAATCTTCGTCAGGGGTCTCAGCGAAATGGGGTAGATAGATCAACCAGACGATGACAGCGCCGAGAAACGCACCCAACAACTGCGCTGCTATGTAGCCGGGCACCTGGTGCCAGGGAAAGGAACCGATCGACGCCAGCCCAACAGTGACCGCCGGGTTCAAATGCGCGCCACTGATCCGCCCGACGCTGAAGATAGCGATGATGACTGCAAGCGCCCATGCTGTAGTAATCACCATCCAGCCGCTGCCCTGTCCTTTTGATTTGTGCAGGAGCACATTGGCAACAACGCCGTCGCCCAGAATAATCATGATCATTGTTCCGATTAGTTCTGCCAGGTAAATTTTCATTTATCTTCCTCGTAGCATTCGATTGTTCTTACTCTACTCGCGCATCTCGAAACGGACGGAGGTTCTGTCCCTGTCCGGGTTTCAAATCTGGGCCGGCGAATTACTGTCAAGGGCGCGAATTACGGTAGGACTGCTTTTGAAATTTCAGACGCTCAGAGTACCGACTTCAGTCGGGTTTTTCCAAGCAAACAAACACCAAATACCTGCAATGTTAGCGCGTCCCGGAGCCCCATTTTTTATTGGGCCTGGGGCCCATCACAAAAACGAGCGTGGAACCGTTGGCGATATCGCTGTGCTGAATAAATGGCTCAGGCAACGGCTTTCCGTTCAGGGTCACGGACTGAATATAGATGTTTTTGGCCGATTGATTCCGGGCGACTACAGTAAAAGGGCCGTTTTTATACGGCCGCCCCAATCTGATCGTGGCCTTGCGAAAAAGCGGACTGCCAAGAGCATAGACCGGACTGCCGGGAGTCACAGGATAAAAGCCCATCGAGCTGAAGATATACCACGCCGACATTTGGCCGCAGTCGTCATTACCGCTCAAGCCATCGGGAGAGTTGTGATAGTTCGCCGCCATCGTTTTCCTGACCAGCTCCTGAGTCTTCCATGGCTGGCCGCAATAGTCGTAAAGATAGGTGTAGTGATGGCCGGGCTCGTTGTCGTGCCGGTAGTGGCCGCCGGAGAAATTTTCATCCAGCCGGGCGGCGAACTTCTCCGGACCACCCATTAATTTAATCGTCCCGGGAATGTCCTGCATTTCGCAGAACAGGTAAGTCCAGGGACTTCCTTCGGTAAAGCCCGGCTTACGATCCTCACTGGAGGCCCAGGCTTCTTCGTCCCAACTTCCATCAGACTTCTTTGGACGCATGAAGCCGACCGACGGGTCGTAAAGGTTTTTGTAGTTCCTGCTTCTCTCCATGAACGTTTCATAGTCGTCATGCTTGCCCACCGCTCGGGCGACCTGGGCCACGCAGAAATCGTCATAGGCAAATTCCAGCGTGCGCGAGACTGACTCATCCGTCTTATCGATGGGCACATAACCAAGCGTCTTGTACCAGCTCAACCCACCACGCGCTTCGTATGCAGTCCAGGGCGCCCGGTCAGCCCAGCGGTTTTTACTATCGCCGTCGGGTGGAGTCATCGCGTCCTTATAAGTAGCTGCATAAGCTTTCTTGAGATCAAACCCGCTAAAGCCTTTCACAATGGCGTCCGCAATTACGCTGTCTGCGTGAGTGCCAATCATGATGTTGCTGTAAGTGGGATTAGGCCACTTCGGCATCCAACCGCCCTCGTCGTACATTTGTAGCAGAGAGGTAATCATGTCCGGGACTTTGTCCGGCTGCGTCAGCAACAACAGCGGATGTTCGGCTCTGAAAGTGTCCCAGAGCGAATAGTCGTTGTAGGAGGCACCGTCATGTATCCGATCGTCGTAGGCGCTGTAATAGCGTCCATACTCCGAGAAGATCCTGGGGAACAGGAGCGTGTGATACATGGCGGTGTAGAAGTTGACGCGATCGTTTTTCGTGCCGCCTGCGATCATGATTTTACCGAGCGCTTCGTTCCAGATACGGCGGCCTTCGGTTTTGACCCGGGCAAAGTCCCAGTCGGGAATTTCTTTGTTGAGATTCTCTCTGGCCTGGTCCAGGCTGATGAATGACGTGCCGATTTTGACTTTGATCTGTTCGCCCTCGGTGGTTGAGAAAGTCACGTAGCCCCCGACAAAATCACCGGTCTGTTGCGTGCGTCCACGGTGAATCTCCTTGTTCTCCCACGTTCCGGAACTCGTAAAAGGCTTGCTGAACTGGATCACAAAGTAACCCTTGAAGTTCGGCAGCGGCGGACCAAGCTCGGCGGACATCCGGTCAGAGTTGTAGCCGGTGATCTCATGCCTGCTGGTGTCGATTTGAATTGAGCCGGGAAATTTTTCGGAGCGGCTCGCGGTGACAGCAATTTGGGAAGTCTGCGAAGCGGGAAAGGTAAATTGCAGGAAACCCGCGCGTGTAGAAGCAGTTAGCTCGGCCTTGATCGACTTCCCTGCGTCGCCGAGCCGGACTGAATAGTAGTTGGGCGCCGACACTTCGTTCTGATGGCTGTAACGCAACTTCCGCCCAAGCTGAAACTCGCCGTTGGAAGGCATCAGACTTACGTAGCCATAGTCTCCCATCCAGATGGCGGGTTGATGAGTGCCAATGAAGCCCTGAATGGTCTGGTCGTTGTGATTATAGGAGTAGACACTGATCTTGTTTTCCCGAGTCATTGGCGTCCAGTGGGTCATCCCAAAGGGTGTCGTTACTCCTGGAATCATCCCGCCGTAGTCATAAACGCTGGGACCGGTGGTGCCGATCATGGGGTTCACATCGTCAATCGGCTCCTGAGCCATCGCGCTCGGCGAGGCGAATAGGTTCAACGCGACACTCGCCAACAGCAAGGCAGAGATGAAGGCAGTCCGCCTGGACTCTAAAATGACAGGCATATTTTGGCATTGCTCCCGAATCAAGGATTGACTAACGGCAGACATTAAACCGCGAGCCTTTGTTTTGTCGAGCAACTTATTTCACGAAGGTGTCGCCGGACGTCTCCGGGGCTAACGGCAAGGGCTTTCACCAAAAGAAATGACGGACTCGATCAGCCGTCTCCATTTGGACTTCACGACGTAGTCAAACCCGCGCCCCACCTCGCCCACACCGGACTGGAACAACAAAAACCCGGCCGGGATTGCGTCAAGAATATTGACGCAACTCAGCAGGTCGAAAATTGGAAGGCGGAGCTTCGCCCGCGCACTCAATCACTAACAGCAAACTGGTGGCGCAGCCTGTGAGGATCTGAATCCGAAATCAGCGCTCCGCATTCCCCGATCAGATCGCCGTCTGCAGGCTTAATTTCCTCTCGGCAAGAAAACTCTGTATTCGTTCAAATTCCATTTTGGCTACAGCCAGCATCACTGGCGCCTGGGCCAATTGACCTTCGCGACCTGCTCGTTCGAGTTCGCGCATCGACGCGACCACCGCGACCATCCCGCAATTGGCGCTTGTTCCAGCACAGTTATGCGCAATCAGTTCCACTTCTTCGGCAGAGCCCGATTCAACCGCCTGCTCCAAAGCCCTAAGCTCCCTGGTCATGCTTTCCAGGTACAAGTCCAGGATTTCCCGGAACTCTTCGGGTTCCTCTCCCATCTCGTCATACATGCGCGCGATATCGACCGGCAAATCTTTTTCCGGTGCACGGGTGACCGGCGCCGCGGTTTTGGGTTCGTGGAGCAAAGCTTCCAACACTCGATTTAATTCTTCTATGTTGACTGGCTTGGTGATGTAATCATCCATCCCCGCTCCCAGGCACTTCTGGCGATCACCGGCCAACGCGTGAGCGGTCATGGCCACAATCGGGGTTCGCTTGAGTCCATTCTCACTGCGGCGGATCGCCGCCGTGGCTTCATACCCATCCATTTCCGGCATCTGGCAGTCCATCAAAACCAAATCGTAAGCAGTGCGACTCAGTGCTTCGACTGCCGCACGTCCGTTGGCAACGGCATCGGCTCGATAACCCAGTTTCTGCAACTGGCGCATAGCCACCTTTTGATTCACAGGATTGTCTTCGGCTAACAATATTAGTTTGTCGGACATATTTCTTGTCTCCTCGAGCGTATGCCTGGTAATCAAAGTGTACAGATTCAATTTATGGTCCGAACCTACCAGCGAGCTCAGACAATCAAACAACTGTGACTGACGTACTGGTTTACTCAGGTAAGCTGAAATTCCCGCCGCCACTGCGCGGGCCCCATCGCCACGTTCTCCGGCCGAGGTCAGTAACACGAGCGGTAATGCGCCCAGCTCGCGATTTCCTGGATTGCTGTCGCCACTCCAAAGCCATCCATGCCCGGCATCATTAGATCTAAAATCGCCAGGTCGTAACCGCGGCCGGCCAGCGCAGCCTCCGTCATTTTCTCATCTAGATCGCGTACGAGGATCGCGTCCTGGGCCTGATCCAGCAATTCAGCCTGTTGTCGAATCTGTTGCCTCGCCAAGTTTTCTCGAAGTGAGGTCGTGCCGGATAGCTACGTACTGATAAGGTTTGCCCTCTTTGTCAACGAACGGAACTATGGTCGTGTCGACCCAGTAGATCGTACCGTCCTTCGCGCGATTGCAGATTTCGCCCTTCCAAACGTCGCCGGCGGCGATAGTAGTCCAGATCCCACGGATGAATTCTTTCGGATGGAAGGCTGAATTAATGAGGCGATGGTCCTGGCCCAGTAACTCCGCGCGGCTCTATTTCGAAATACGACAAAACTCGTCGTTAACGTAGTTGATGATACCGCGCTGATTGGTAATGGCGACGATGGTGGATTGGTCAAGTGCGAACTTGATATCGGCAAGTTCCTTGAGCGACTCTTCCAACGTCTGTTCAGTATCTGGCAAGCTGTCCCGCTTAATTTTGTTCATACCGGTGAGTACTCACCCAGGCGGATCAGAGTAGCGGTCGTTCGTCATTGCGCTCGAAGTCCGCCGCGAGCACACCTAATGAGAGTTGGCACCGACGCGGCTGCGCCCCATCAGAGTCTTTCCAATTCTGACATTGCGTCTCTCTCTTCCAGCTTTTTCATGCGATAGCGGAGCTGGTCACGCGAGATGTCAAGGAGTTCAGCTGCCTTGGTCTGATTGCCACTGCATTGATCCAGTGCCTGCCGTACCAACGACATTTCGACGCTTTCCAGGGACACACCGTCGGCAGGTAGCCGAAACTCCAAAGCAAATTTGCCATTCTCCGTCCGCAACTCGGAGCCGGTCCGCGCATCAACAACCAACGGCCGCGGCAAATACTTTGTCGTAATCATTGTCTCGTCTTCCAGGATCATCGAACGCTCAATGACGTTCTTCAACTCGCGAACATTCCCAGGCCAATGGTAACGCCTGAAATCGGCGAGCGCTTCCGGCGCTATGCCATTTATGCTTTTCCGCAGCCGATGTCTGAAGCTCTGGATGTAATGTTCCGCCAGTAGCCTCACGTCATCACCACGATCGCGCAACGGCGGGATGTCAATTTGAATCACCGAAAGACGATAAAACAAATCCGCACGAAACCGTCCGGCTTCGCTTTCAGTTTTGAGGTCACGGTTCGATGATGCGATCACGCGCACGTCGAGAGGAAGATCCTTCAAGCCGCCGACGCGTCGAAAACAACCTTCTTCCAGAACTCGCAGCAGCTTTGCCTGTAGACTGAGTTCAACTTCGCCGATCTCATCAAGGAATAAAGTGCCGCCTTCCGCCTGCTCGAACAGTCCTTCTTTGCGCACTTTTGCATCAGTGAACGCGCCCTTTTCGTAGCCGAACAATTCACTTTCAATTGGAGTACCCGGCAATGCCGCGCAGTTGATGGCTACGAACGGCGCTTCAGCGCGCGGCGAGTGATAATGGATTGCCTTGGCGACCAGATCTTTTCCGGTGCCTGATTCACCCTGCAGCAGGACTGAAGAGACTTCGCTTTCAGCGACCTTGCGCGCCAGCATTAGCATCTCCTGTATTGCAGGAGATGCACCTACGATTTGATCGAAACTGAACTGTTGCGAGCTCTCGCGGCGAAACAGTTTTACTTCTTTACGCAAGCGACTGGCTTCGATCCCATTGCGAATCGCCACCTGCAGCTCTTCCAGGTTGATCGGCTTACCTATGAAATCGTAAGCGCCACCGCGCAAGGCTGCGATCGTCTCGTCAAGCAGGACGTTGGCTGTAATCATGATGGCCACCGCTTCCGGCTGGCGTTTGCGAATCTGGCGCAGGATGTCCAGACCCGATCCGTCCGGCAGATTAATGTCCAGGAGGATCGCAGCGGGGGAATCAGCTTCGAAAGCTGCCAAGGCTCCAGCTGCAGTCTCAGCTTCGATTGGTTCGTAGCCCCAGCCCCGCAGGGCTTCGCCCAGCGACCAGCGAATCATCTTCTCGTCGTCCACGATAAGTATCTTTTGCTTATGGTCTTTCAGAATATCCTCTTTCAATTCCTTTGCGTCGGACTTATGGATAGCCAGCGGCACCTGGATTATATGAGCTTGCTCGCACTTCACGAAGGCAAAGCTCGTGTAATACAAACGACAATACCCCTCTGCCTCTCACTTTCATATCTTAAACAAGCAACAGGCATACCGATAGTGGAGATATGACCATCATGAGTAAGGCATCTGATGGTTGGGTGAGATCCCACAACACCGCGTAGTTTTACCCAGGAGATTGGTTGCCACTTTCCGAAGCGACTATCAGACAATCCTCTCTAAGTCGCGCCCTTCTTCGGGTGGCACTCCACGCATTGGAATTCGGAGATGTCGCCCAGGTTTACCGGATGCTTAAATGGGCCGTTCGTTTTATGACAGACCTTACATTCGAGCCGGGACAGATCGCCAAGCTTAGCCGGATGTTCGAAGGGTCCGATTTTGGCATTCATATCAGGGGGCCGCAGTGAATCATAGATGACCGTATGACACACAGTGCAATCGTTGCTGATGACCTTTCCCTTGTCACTAACATGCTCGCCCTCAACTCCTCTTTTAGTAGTTCGAGAATGTCCCGCTCAGCTTTAGACATGTTCAGACCTCCTGTCCTGAATCTTCACTTCCACGTCTGCCACCTTTTCCTGTCTCTTGTATTGAGCAACCTATATGCCGAGAGAAGAACGGTGTCTTTCTATACAAATCATTGGGAGTTAAGAGCGGCGAGTGCGAGAACCTGCTCAAGTCAAGCGTTAAAGTCCGCAACTTGAAGGTTGCACTAATCTCAGAGCGCCACAGTCAGGACAGAAGGCAAGAGATAATCGAGCAAGGGTCTAAGGGTGTTAAAGTCGAGCCAGTGAGTTATGTATTCGTTCGGGCGTGAGCCAAGCTAATCGATTGAGTCTGAATCCGACTCAACCTCGTCGTTAAATATCACCACCGGCAACAGGCCCAGCCGGGCATTCTTTAAGATTTGCCGTGCGGCCACAATTTCATAGAGCAATGGCACATCCATGTCCACGAGCAGCAGGTCGGGGTGAGCGTATAAAGCACGTTGGGTCGCCTCGAGCCCATTATCAGTATCAATAACGCAGTAACCTCGAGAGGTGAGGCCCTTTTTAAGTTCAGGTCTGGCATCCAGATGGTCTCCTAAAACCAACACGACCCGGTTCCCTGAACCCGCGAGTACGGGCAATGGCTGAGAAGGTTCTGTTGCGGATGGATTTAGAGACATTAAGACACCTCGATTTACCGGTGAATTGACTGACAGTTGGGGCTAAGCAGAATATGGGGAAAACAGTCTAGTTTACCTGGGATCGTGGCGTCTGTGCGGTAGCAAACATTGCGAACTTTTTATAAAGCGATGCTTCTCAACGATTGGACGAGTCTACCAATACTCCCGCTCTGGGAGGCGGCAGTACCTCGTTTTCGGAAATGTCAGAGGACGCCGGCCACTGTCTACTGATACTGAGATAGATAACCAGGGACACTATCGTCGACGATTGATTGATAACATCAGTGGTGAATCTCACGCCAGCTCTTAAAGGCCAGTAGTCGACTCCATAAGCAGCCAGGATCATCAGCAGAGCAGTGGCGGGAATGCCGGCCACCATCAGGAGCATCCAGAGAACCAAACGCGTCAAGAAGATGTTGCCCCTGTAACTCCGGGTCAATTCATAACTGCGCTTGAGTGTCGCGACCGGGCCCGAATTCTCAAGCACCGCCAGCGGATAGGTAACCTCAAATCCAATGCTCAGCAGAACACCGGGGATAATCAAACAGAGGTAACCAATTAGCTGAACCAGTGCCGCCAGCAATGTGACTAGTATTAATTTGCCCAGTCGGCCCACTCCCCGACGATAGATGTCACCGAGGCGGGGCGCGCTGCCGGTGCGCATTACAGTCAGCAAAGCAAAGATCAGAGAGGGAGCGACCAGGGCTCGCAGGAAACCTTCAGCCAGAAAGAATCCAATCGTCGCTCGCCAGTCGGGTTGTGAGGTCCCGAACTTCAGCTCTCGGAACATCTCTAAAGGAACAAAAATTATGGAAACGATCTTTGTGATCAACCAAAAGTTTTTTCTGAGGAGCGTGAAGGTGGGACTGATAATGGCGCCGGCGCTGTGGAACGCGTGCATGACAGGTCCGAATTGTAAGAGGTCGGGCTGAAGTGCGACGCTGTCTCCGTTGATCGATTGAGAATCGTATCCGGCTGCGGACGGCTGGGTTCCGGCTGAGTCAACATCAAACTGCGCGCCGCATCGATGGCAGTTCCCATCAGGCTGCGCGCTCACAAATCCACATTGGGAGCATTGGACCTGCGTCATTTGAGTTGAAAAATCATGACGGAGATTATGAACAAACGAAATTTATGCAAAAGTTATTGCCTCCCTTTGACAGAAGTCCAAGTGTGAGAGTTAGCGGCAGGAAAAGGTTTCGCTACCCAAATTAGCCTCCGTCTGAGAGCTGTCGGACAGCAAGCGGCCAAGCCTGACGCCGTGCTGATCTGACAGTATAATGATCAACTTTGCGCTCGCAGTCGCAAATGAAGCGTCAACAGTCTCGGTGGTTCGCTTGACAGAGCATTCGGGTCTCGCGGCTCCCCTAAATGCAGCATTTCAAACCCTGCCAGCAAAGCTGCATTTACGAACTCGGAAACATCGTGCTGGTAGGCAGTGACAAACACGAGCTCGCCTGTATTTGTATCCGTGAATTGCGCCTGACTGCCGAGCAGTTGGCGAATCGGATGCAACTCGCAAAGAAAAATCTCACCGCCGGGTCGCAGGACGCGGGCTGCTTCGATCAGAATTGGGTCGAGGTTCTCAACGTGTTCCAACACCAGCATTATGATGACAAGGTCAACGTTCGAGTCGCGCATTGGCCAGGCGACCCGAATGTCCTGCTCAATGAACTGCACGTGTGCTTCCCGCACTCGAGCACGGGCCTGCTGCAGCATGCCCGCAGAGAAGTCGAAAGCGACCACGCTGACAGCCTGAGCGGCAAGCCAGTGCGTGTTAAAGCCCGTGCCACACCCAACTTCGACCACTCGCTGGCCAGTCAAGTGCAAATTCGCACTGCGCAGAGCGAGCGCTGCCAGCTCGCGGGTCTTGTTCGGATCGCTATCGTAGGTTTTTGACCAGCGATCATAGGCGCCGGCTACCTCTGCGATATGGGTTGGGTCGTCGATCATTTCGGGGTTTCTATCCGGCTATATCAAGTTTGGCTTCTCCTGTTCCAATTCCTAGTTCACGCTAAAGGAATTCCCCACCGGCGACAGCTTCAGCGCTTCAATGCGAGAGTCAAACCATCGCCGACGGTGAGCATGCTGAGGGACACCCGTTCATCGTGGAGCAGCTTTTCGTTTAACTTACGAATCGCGACTGTGTCGGCATCCTGCTCGGCCGCATCGGCCACCTTTCCGGACCAGATAACGTTGTCAATCGCGATCAAGCCGCCTGCCCGCAACAGGGTTAACGCCCGCTCATAATAGTTCTCATAGTTTGTCTTGTCGGCGTCGATGAAAGCGAAGTCGAACGTGCCCGCCTGGCCGTCAGCGAGTAAGTCGTCTAGTGTCTCCAGGGCCGGCGCCAGGCGCAGATCAATCTTCCCGTCAACGCCCGCTTCCTTCCAATAACGTCGCGCAGTAGCTGTGTACTCTTCGCTGACGTCACACGCGATGATGCGTCCATCTGCCGGCAAACCGAGAGCCACCCAGAGTGAGCTGTAGCCTGTGAAGACCCCGACTTCAAGCGTCTTGCGCGCGCCCAGCAGTTGGACCAGCAGCTGCATGAACTGTCCCTGGGCGGCGCCAATCTGCATTTGTGCCTGCGCCATTTTTTGTGTCTCTTCACGCAAGCGCGCTGCGACTTCCGGCTCGCGCACCGAAACATCAACAAGGTATTGATAACTGCGTTCATCAAAAGAGAAATGCCTGGACATACGCTCTCCTCCAGTTCCGCCACTATTGAAAAACTTAGCCTTGATTCTGCTGGAAAAGTGAGGGCACGGCAAACCTCCACCGGCATGCAAAAGAAAGAACTGCAGTGGCAGAAATGCTAGCCCCCAATACACGTTGCTGCTAACTCAGTGCGCCATAACTCGCACGCGTTGCAGCGTTCACGGAAAAATTCCCCACTGTTCATACGTTAACTCCCAAGCAACAGTGTTATTGGATGGATGGGTCAACTGGCATCGAACTTGCCACAAGAGGGAATACGTAGGGGATAAATATGGGCGAACATTCGGTCGAAGGGTGTGCTGACGAGCATCAGTTGCAGGAGTTCATGAAGGCTCTGCTGGCAGACCTCCGCGCGCTCGCCTGTATGTTGGAGGGGGGCCTCATTGCAAGCGGAGAGCGCCGCATGGGTGCCGAGCAGGAGATGTTTCTTGTTGATCGAAACCTGGGACCGGCGCCGTTGGCCCTAAAGGTTCTGGAGCGCGCGGGAGACAAACGGCTGCTCGCCAGGGACTGCAGGCTCAGTTCAGCTGGGTTGACGGACAAACCTATTCGGCGTCTTCCCTTATTCTGGACCAACTGCTGCCGCACGCGCGCGCCGGACTGGCCGGGGCTGAAGTTGAGCCGGCAGATATCGAAAAGTACCTGGGCGTGATCAGCGACAGAGTCAGCAGCGGCCAAGCCGGTGCGCAATGGATGTTGAAATCTCTGGCTGCCACCACAGGACCCGGACCAAAAGATATGAGCTATCAAATGTTGACTGCGGCGATGCTGCAGCATCAAGCGCAGGAGATTCCTGCGCATGCCTGGCCGATTATAAAGACCACGCAAAATGCGAACTGGCGGCAGAGCTATCAAAGTGTGGGGCAGTTTATGACAACCGATCTTTTTACAGTGCGGCCCGATGATCCGGTCGGACTGGCCGCGAGCGTGATGGATTGGCGTCATATTCGTCACGTGCCGGTTGAGGATAAAGGGGGACGACTAGTAGGGTTGATTACTCATCGAGACCTGCTGCGCCTGCTGACTCAAGGCACGCAGGCATCATCGGCGAATTCGTTAACTGTGCGCGAAATAATGAAAACCGATCCAGTTGCGGTTTCATCTACAACACCTACTTTGGAGGCGATGGAACTGATGCGCAGCAGTAAGCTCGGCTGCCTGCCTGTCGTAGATAACGGCCAACTGGTTGGCATTGTCACTTCCTATGATTTCCTGGATGCCAGCGCGCGCCTCTTCAAGGAACAGTTGCAGGTTGTGGCCCCCCTCGGGAAAAGTGCCTCCGCGATGAAAACGCCGGAGTAGTTTGAAATTTTGTACTCAAAAGATCGTCGCGCGCGATATCGCACCCCATCTCATTAGGCTCTGCGGGTCACCACTAAGCGCAAGCCCAACGAAAGCAACCGGACCCACTTGTTTAAAATCCTGAAGCGCTCTTCACTTGCCTTCTGGTAACGGACTCAGTTGACGCAAAAGCAGTTGCGCTCAAAGAGGCCGATAAAGCCCAGTTGTTTATTGGAGTATTTCGAAAGGGCGAGGATTAAATTCGCATCAACAGATCCGTGGCAGTTGTTCTCCGGTGAGCATATCCACGATCCTGGTCCCGCCAAAACCCGTTACCATCGCGACGATGCCGGGTGGATCGACTTTTACTTCGCCAATGATGCAGGCGTCAGCGCCATGCCGATGCTGTCGCATACGCGCCACCAGTTGATCCGCCAGTTCAGGCGCCACTATGGCCAGCAACTTTCCCTCGTTAGCTACATAAAGCGGGTCAAGACCGAGAATCTCGCAGGCGCCATGAACTTCCTCACGGACGGGAATGCTCTCCTCGGCAATCTGAATGCACACTTCCGAACTGAGGGCTATTTCATTCAGCGTGGTGGCGACTCCGCCGCGAGTCGGATCGCGCAAACAATGGATGGCCTCGACCGTGGAGACGCGGGCGGCTTCCTCAAGCATCTCGCTCACCAGTGAATGAAGCGCTGCACTATCGCTTTCAATCTCAGTTTCCAATTCCAGCTCGCCGCGCGCGATCATGATAGTGGTACCGTGATCGCCAATTGTGCCGCTCAGGATCACTTTATCGCCCGGCTGAGCGTTCGCAGCCGAAAGCTTGACCGGCGAGTCGATGATCCCGATACCCGAGGTGTTGATAAAAATCTTGTCGGCAGTTCCCTTCTCGACCACCTTCGTATCACCGGTGACTACCATGACACTAGCTTCGGCCGCTGCGTCCCTCATCGACGCCAGGACGCGTTTTAGATCCGCGATGGGAAATCCCTCTTCAAGAATAAACCCGGCTGAGAGATAGAGTGGCCGCGCGCCACTCATGGCAATGTCGTTGACGGTGCCGTGGATGGCCAGCTTGCCGATGTCGCCGCCCGGAAAAAAAATAGGAGTAACAACATAAGAATCGGTCGTAAAGGCCACACGCGCGGGCTTCGCCCCGGCAGCAACTTCAAACACCGCCTGATCCTCAAGCAACTCCAGCATCGGGTTGCGAAGGTAGTCGAGGAAAAGTCCTTCTACCAGTTCATGCATGGCCTTGCCGCCGCTGCCATGTGCGAGCGTGATGAATTCATCGCGCAGCTTGTGCTTGCGACGCCGCGCTCGTTCAACGCGCTCGAAGAGTGGTGACGGTGTAAAGGGAGTGGCCATAGCAAGGTAGAGTGAACCGACTTGTAATCGGGCGTTTAGCTCAAATAATTTTTCGACCGCGGAATCGGAAGTCTAAGTACTTGCATTCGCGCGAGCCGAGCGCTCGGCGACTTTCGAAAGACGTCCAAAGTTGTAATAGGCGGCGCAGGCCCCTTCGGACGATACCATGCAGGAGCCAATCGGCGTCTCAGGAGTACAGGCAGTGCCAAAGACCTTGCACTCCCAGGGCTTCTTGACGCCCTTCAATATCTCGCCGCACTGGCAGGCTTTGGGATCAGCGATGCGCAAGCCGGGCACGCTGAACTTCAATTCAGCGTCGAATCGGGAATACTTGGAGTTCAGTTTCATGCCGCTGTGCGCAATTGAACCCAGCCCGCGCCATTCAAAATAATCTCGCGGCTCGAAGACTTCGAAAAGCGCCTCGAGCGCCTTGCGGTTGCCTTCGCGGAAGACAACCCGGCCATATTGATTTTCAATCTCCGCCCTGCCTTCGACGATTTGCTTGACCAGCATGTACACCGACTGCAGCACATCAAGCGGCTCAAAGCCTGCCACTACTACCGGCTTGTGATATTCGTTGGCAACAAAGTCGTATGGCCGCGTGCCGATAACCGTACTCACATGGCCGGGCCCAACAAAACCATCCAGCTTGAGATCGGGAGAGTCGAGCAGGGCCTTGAGAGCCGGCACAATCATGATGTGATTGCAGAAGACAGTAAAGTTCTCAACGTTGTCCTTGGCGGCCTGTAATACCGTCATGGCAGTCGAAGGCGCAGTGGTTTCAAAACCGAGCGCGAAGAACACAACGTCCTTATCCGGATTTTTCTTAGCCAGCTTCAAGGCATCAAGCGGCGAATAAACCATGCGCACGTCGGCGCCGGCAGCTTTGGCTCCGAGCAAGCTTGTTTTAGAGCCAGGCACGCGCATCGCGTCACCAAATGTCGTAAAGATCACTCCAGGCGTCTGGGCTATGGACATTGAGTCGTCAACGCGCCCGAGCGGTATCACGCAGACCGGGCAACCGGGGCCATGGATCATTTCAATATTCGGCGGCAGTAGATCCTCGATGCCGTACTTGAAGATACTGTGCGTATGGCCGCCACAGACTTCCATCAGCTTCAACGGCCGATCAGTCATCGCGGCAATCTGTTCAGCCATCCTGGCTGCGATATCACCCTGCCGGTACTCGTCTATGTATTTCATGATGTGCCCCGTGGTCCCTGGCTGCCACCGTCTCGGAAGCGAACTGATAAGCCGCGCGTGCGGAAAAGTGCCCACTCCCGGACGATGAAATTTAACTCTCCGCGTTTCCTAATTCATCCGTGCCCATTCGTGCCGACTGTCACTGTGGCCGGTTCTGACAGTAGTGCCGGTGACTGCAGCAGCGTATGCACCAGATCCCAAATGATGTGATAAAGCGTAACGTGTGTTTCCTGTATCCGGTGAATACTCGGCGTGGGCACGCTCAGACAGATGTCGAGCAACCCGGCCGCCGCCAGCTCCTCCATCTTCCCGCCGTCGTTACCGGCAAAACCAATCGTCGTCAATCCCATCCGCTGGCCGGTGGCAAAAGCGTGTAACAGGTTCTCAGAATTGCCACTGGTGGAAATTCCCAGCAGCACATCCTCAGCTTGTCCCAGCGCGATAATCTGGCGTACGTAAACATCGGCGAAGCCAACATCGTTCGAGACTGCAGTCACCATTGCCATGTCGGTACTGAGGCAGATAGCCGGGAGGGCTTTGCGGCCCACGGTAATGGGATGCATGAATTCGACAGCGACATGTTGCGCGTCGGTAGCTGAGCCGCCATTCCCGCAGACCAGAAGCTTGCGGCCTTTTTGATATGACCGCGCGATGGCCATCGCTGCGTCCAGTACTCTGTCCTGGTTCTCTTCAAAGAACGCCTGCTTGACCTCGACACTTTCACGCACCTTAGTTAGGAGCGAAAAGCAGAGTTCTTTGCGCAACTCACCCGGCGCCTTCTCGTCATCGTGCAGGAAGGGATAAAAGGCACGTGAAAAATCATCAGAGGTGTTACTCATTAACTCGGTCCTGGTTCTTTGTTGCTCGCGTCCTATTTGTTATTAACAGCCGGCATGGAACAAAGCCACAAGAATGTTTTTACTGCTCAATATCCGACTGGCTGAACTGTTCCAGCTCTTCCTGTAATTGGCCCAACTCCTGCAGCGTCCTCAGGGTTTCCTCGGCTTCCTTTTCATCGACTTTACTCATGGCAAAGCCGACGTGAATTAAGACGTAGTCACCGATATGGGTGTCGTCCTTATCCAGCATGCCGATGTTGACGTTGCGTTTCACACCGCCGACTTCGACTTTGGCGATGGAGTTTTCCAGGTCGACGAATTCGACGATTTTTCCGGGGATGGCAAGACACATAAAAGTTAAGTTCCTTCTGGCATTCCTTGATAATTAGATTCAGTATTTAAGACTGGTGCTGACACGGGTGTCGCGTTCAGGAATTGCAGCAACTCAGGCAGGCCCTCGCCGGTTTTTCCAGAGACTTCAAAAATCTTCATGCCGGGACGCACAGCCTGAATGTTCGCATGTGCGGCGTCCGAATCGAACTCTGTCGCTACCGCTAAATCCATTTTGGTGATCACAGCCACATCCGCGGTGTTGAAGATCGTTGGATACTTCAGAGGTTTATCTTCACCTTCGGTCACTGACATCAGAACCAGCCGCAGATCTTCTCCCAGATCGTAGCTGGAAGGACAAACAAGGTTGCCGACATTTTCAATGAACAGGCAATCGATCTCGGCCAGCTCCCAATCAGATAGTGCCCGCTGAACCATCTCGGCGTCGAGGTGGCAAACGGTGCCGGTGGTGATCTGCCTGACGGGAGCCTGGCTACGCGCGAGCCGTGCAGCATCGTTCTCAGTTGCCAGATCGCCCACCAGGGCAGCCACCCGGCACTGAGTTCTGAGCAGGGTCAACATTTTTTCCAGCAGCATGGTCTTGCCGGCGCCCGGGCTGGAGACAAGACTGATTACGCGAACTCCTGCATCCTGAAATTGCTGGCGCAGGCTGCGCGCGAGCAAATCATTTTGCTTAAGTACGTTCTGTCTGACTTCGACCAGACGAGGTTGAGTGATCATTGTGTTATCTCGCTTTCCAGCAAAGCAGCGCCGGGCCGCAGGGCTGCACTTTCCGCCCATGGTTCGAATTCGAGAGCTACGACCAGCAACTCCTTGCCCTGGCGTACCTCGGGTGTTAGAGCCCCACAAACCGGACAACAGAACCGCTGGATTGAATCGAGCGGTCGCTCCACGTCACAGTCGGGACAATAGATAATCACCGGAACCTCTTCGATCTCGAGCCGTGATCCTTCCAGGGCCGTGCCCTGTGTAGCCACTTCATAGGAAAACAGCAAAGCGTCCTTGACCACGCCCGACAACGGCCCCAGTTTCAGATGCAAAGCAGTGATCCGCGCATCTCCCTGCCGGGCGGCCTCTTCGCCTGCCATTTCGATCATACTCATGGCAATTGATAGTTCGTGCATAACCAGCGAGCGCAATCCACCACCCCAGTTTCAGGGCGGTACTATTTTGAAGCGACGATCGAGAATGAGAGTTTCACTTCATCCTTGACCTTCAACGTGCCGCCGGCCACCGAGACTTTTTTAATGCGATACTCAGCTTGCTTCAAGCTCGATTCGCCTTCGGCACGTAGGCCATTGTCCAGCAGCCGTACCTGCGTGTCGATCGAGTGATCGTGCACTACACCGTGCAGTGACAGCTGTCCGCTGATCTGCACTCGATAAAAACCTGCGTAGATCAGATTTGCCATCACCGACCTGCTCTCGAAGACAATTTCCGGGAATCGTCCAGTCTCGAGCACGTCTTCTTTCATCATGCGTTCAATTTCACGTCGATCCTTGTCGCTGACATCATCGCTGACTCTAAGCGAATCTGCATTGACTGAGAACCGCAGACTCGAGGCTTCGAGGTTGTCGGGATCAAACTGAACTTCGCCGGAAAAATCACCCGGACTCAACTTTGGATTATGGCCGAAGGAAGAGAACAGACCCTCTGCAAACGCCTGTACCGTGAATCGACTCTCACGAGGGTTAACTTTATAGACCGAAGCACTTCCCTCTTTTGCTGTCGCTGCATCTGCCGCCGAGTCTCCGTGCATAGCTTTACCTTGTTCCCTGGACCGCCTGAAGGGCGCGGCAATTCATATTTTTTCTTGGGTTGAGTTTTGAAAACCAACCCTGCAGGTCGTGGACCGCAGGTAGGGAAACCTGCACTTCCAATAACTACATGGCTCTGAGTTTCATGTAGCGTTGAATATCGGGCACCAACGCGCTGACTGTCCCGAGACCGAGGCGATTCTGGACCTCAGGCAGCACTGAATCAAGACCTGTCTTCAGGGTCTTGCGCACTGCAGGATGCGCCGCAATCAACCCCGCTCCTAAAACCATTAATGCCAAGCCACCCGCAAAAAACATAAAGTCTCTTGAGCTATCGTGTCCATTGTCGTCCATAGCTGTCCTCCAGTTATTTTGGAAATCCGCTCCCCATGCTCGAAACACTTGTATCGCAGGCTTTTAAATTGCCGCGCTAACTCTCAAGAGAGGTGCATATCTACTTCGCGGAACACACTCTTAAAGTGCGCGTCGCACTAACCGGCGCATGAGCTCGGTTGTGAGGCCGAAAACAAGATGCGAAGTAAATGCATAAGCATGAATCTCAGCTGGATACTGACTCGGCGCTCTCGATAAGCCGGTGGCGGGCACGATGCCCTCGTCAGCAATGGCCCAGACAGCCGTCCCAAATCCTAATCCGAAACCTATTCTGGCCAGGGGCATGAATTCCGCAACCGTGCCATAGATTCCTCCGGAAGTAATTCCCATCGCGTAATGGAACGCGAGTCCACCGACGTGCTTCTCGGTTTCCGTCAGCTTCTGATCCAGGGCGACCACGGCAACGGCATTAGCCAGTCGCTCGGTAGCATCGTCGTCCGAATCATCCAATCCCCTGGCGCTTAACGCTGCGCCGATCCCCAGATCCGGTGATCCTTTTTGCCTGGACTGGGCGCCGTGGGGCCGCTCTTCATCGGACGCCAGTTTGGCCCACAGCGCTTGAAATCGATTCATTACCAACGAAGCAACCAAGCCGCCGGCCAATCCAGCCGCCAGGCCTTTCCAGATGTCCCTGTCGGTCTTTCCGTTATAAGCCATGGGACAAAGAGCCACCTACATGGTACTGATTTTGATATAGCGCTTGATGTCCGGCAGATTGACCAGCACTGCCGCAGCCATTAGCACCAGCGCCGCGCCACCAAAGATCGACCAAATTCCCATGCCTCCACCGCCTTTACGCTGAGATGTTGTTCTCTGTCTTTCCATACCCCTGGCCATTGCTTGTTCAAGTCTTGATTCACTCATCTTCTACTCCCCCCTTTTTAAGCTGTCGCTTCAATTTGTTTTTCAACGGGAGTCTCAGCCAGGATCTTCCCCAGCATGGACTCGATTATTTTCACCGCTTCGTCAACTGCATAGCCAACCGGTTCACTCAGCCCCAGTTGTCCCTCTTCAGATTCAAGCGGCGCCGGCTCGCAACCGATCAGGAGAATGCGGCGGAACACACCGCCCATCGACTTGACCATGGCGAGCACTTTCATTGGATTCATGCCATGCGTTTCCACCACCAGACTTTCTGTATCCAGCTCATCGAGTTCGCTCACCTCCGGCTCGATCGTGTAAATCGTGCCCGGCGCTCCACCTCGAGGCGTAGCGTCAACCAGGATTGTCACTTCGTGATCATCGAGCAGCGCATAAGCGAGATCAAATCCACGAATACCAAAATCGACCACGCTGACTTCTGCAGGCAACTCGCGCTGCTGAAGTTTTCGCGCCACTTCGCTTCCGAAGGCGTCATCACCCAGGAAGATGTTGCCGATGCCGGCGATTAGAATGCGTGGCTTAGTCATCGCGGAATGGCTCGACCTCTTCGGGCGAAAAAAAGAATCGATGACCAGGCTGTCTCAACATACCCATGTCTTTGCCGGGATCGTCATCGACGACTACGGCGAAATGGACTTTGTTTTCGTAGTCCTGCTCAATCGCTTCAATAACGGCAACTTTGCCTGCTAGAGCCAGATCGAAGATGTCTCCTCCGGCTTTCGGCCGTAACAGCACTTTGTCCCCCAGCTTCAGGTCGATGCCGAAAACGCACACAGAATCCAGTTGCGTCTTATCTTCCAGCAATTGCCATTCCCATTCGTTCATATTCAGCCGTAAAAGCCTTTGTACTTCCCAACTTCCGAACCAAAGCATCGTTGTCGCAACACTTTGCCGGGTTGGCGAAAAGTAATCCTAACTACCCTCAGTGATGCGCTTCAGGCCGCGGACGGCGCCATGCATCTTCATCAACTGTTCGACGGGTAGGCTTTCAGTACGCTCCAAAATTTGTCGCGCCCGATTGTCCGCGCCTCGCATCTCGCGCTTCTCTTCCTCTGTCAGCGTCATGATCCGCAAGGTAAGGATTTCATCAATCTCAGTTCCGTCAAAGAGATTTCCGGCACTCTCCGGAGCGATTTGCGGATAGTCGTAAAGGATGATCGGCGAAGACAAGACGGTGTCCGTGGCGCCATCTGTACCCACCAGCACCGGCCAGGTGCCGATATTCCTGCAGCCGCTTGCGGCCGCGCGTAAGTTTTCCGGCGGGTCGAGCTGCGAAACGAACTCACCATCATTCACACCCATGATTGTATGGGTCGACACAGCCGCGCGCAGTAGCGCCTGATCGCGATCCGTTCTGGCATCCTGCTCGCCGCTCGGCTCGAGGTGGGTGCGGTTGGTGATCTTTACCGTAAGCTTCGTCAGTCCCTCGCCCTCGGTCCTGGCTGCGAGGCTGATCTCCCCGGCTACCAGTTCCTGACATCGAGTTACCGACCCCACCACGCGGCCGCTCTTTTCTCTCAAAGGATTGGATTCCGACTCAGCTGGAAAACTGAAGTTGAAGAGGACGGGCTCGTGCTCCAGATCCTTAAGGCGAGCGATCGGAACCACCACTTCGCGCTCAACTGCTTCCTGCCACGATTGAAAAAGCTGTCCCTCAACTTCGAGCGCTTCGACGGGTTCATAATTCCGATCGTCGGATTCCGCAGCGCCGCTGTCTGATACCTTGCTTATCTGTCTATGCATCAGGTGCAGAAATCTGATGCGCACTTCCAAAGTAGTTGCATCATCTGAAAGCAACAGGCACTCAGTCTGCATGCTGTCGGCTTCGCTGCCACCCGTGCCGTAACTCTGCGGATAAAGGACGCCAAAATTCCAGCGTTGCTGATTCTTTACCGCCGTCGGACGATACGGGTACAACATATATCCTTCGTAAAGGACGGCATTAACAATTTTCTCGACGAGTTCAAGATTCATGATACTAAGTCTGCGGTTGCGTCCAGTTCATCCGGAGTGCCGGCCAAACCGATTTCCGGCGCGACCATCAAATTCGTCTCCGCCGCTGGCGGCGCCGGCAGCAGGCCCGTAATGGCCAGCTCCCAGGTAGGGATCCCCTGCTGCATCTTGTATAAATTCAATCGATCGAACACATCCCGCCGCAAACAAAGCCAGGCACTGTTGGGATAATAAATATCCATCATTTGCTGCCAAACACTTATGGGAAGCCGGTAGGTACTTTCGCGATCCCATGGAATCTGCATCACCTGCAACTGGCCCTCATCCGCTTCATAAAAAATACTGCCGCTGAACAACACGCAAAGTGGCACTTCCCCACTGTCCAGTCCGGCAAAGTACTTCGTAGCCGCCACGTTGAAATCGAAAGAGCACGGGACCTGCAGATCAATTACCGTTGTTCCTTTAAAAAGAGGCACGACCACTATGACGTTACTCCAGAGCATACTTCGCAGGGTCTGGCCCCAGCGTTCCGGCTGTCCGAACAAATCGAGCAGGCGCTCCTGCTCTTCAGGTTTGTAGGTGCGCCTCGCGACCTCTAATTGAATCTGACAATGCAGCGTGACAGTATGAATATTCTCTTCCGGATCCGCGCTGCTGACTCGCAGCTTCAGAGCCAGTATGGGCGCGACGGCAAAAGGTACCGCTTCAGCGCCTTCGATGTTGAATTTTAGATCAGGCATGAGCTGTAATAACAAACCTTCGCGGGCTGTACCGTGCAGGAACAGACGCGACGTCAGTGCAGTCAGGATCGTTTCTTCAAAGCGACAAAGAAATTATTGATCTCGGCCCAGACTTCTGTGCCGCCCGAAAGTCCGCGCCAGTGGGCGCGAATCAGACCAACTAACTTGTAACACTCATCAATTGGCGCCACATAGTATTCGCGGGTTGAGCCTATGCGGTTCACAAGTAAAGCTTCCACATCCGGCTCTAATTTCTGCAACGAAGGATTGGCGGCAACAATCTCTTCCCAGGAATCCAGAGTCAACTGAGACTCTGTTGGTCCTGCGGGACTGGGATATAACGCCACGACTTTGCCGGACGGCGTGCTAAAGAAAAAGAAAGCCATGCTGATGGGAACCATCAGGCTTTCCCACTGCAGGTCAGTCATTTGAAAATCCACCAGAAAGCGGGCGCGTCGCGGCACGCGTTTGTATTTCGTTCCCGCCT
Source organism: Pyrinomonadales bacterium (assembly GCA_038237475.1). Taxonomy (GTDB): domain Bacteria; phylum Acidobacteriota; class Blastocatellia; order Pyrinomonadales; family Pyrinomonadaceae; genus JAOAPY01. The sequence continues at coordinate 424,418 of JBBRYS010000001.1, forward strand.
GCCCGCTGAAGAGGAGAGCGCACGCCTGGCAGGCACAGTTTATTTTTCGCGTTAAGGGCTCAACCAAATGATCGTGTTCATGTCCAACCGGGGCGCTGCAAAGATCACATTGCTCAGCCGGCGCTCGCCGCGGAATGAAACGCCGCAAAGCGGCAAACTCATTGCGCGGATTCGAGGCTGCGCTCGCTTGCATCGGTAGCACTACTTCAGTCTGTGTCTCTTCTGATTTCATCTCAATCCGGGTATACGTAAATAACAAATCACAGACTGAAGTCTGTGCTACGCGTTTGTACACTCTAGTTCGGTGGCATGTGCGGCATCGACGGATCGATTGGCTCGACGCCTTCCGGATTTACGCCTGTCGCATCCCTCGCTGTGCGGCCTGGTGACTGATCGTCTGGATGTTGAGGCCCGGAGTGTCTGCCGGGCTCATTTCCACCCAACTCCTCTCCCTTACGATTTCCTCCTTCATGAGAAGCCCTATCCTGATCAAATTCATTGTCCATTTCCTGCCCTCCCGTTTGCTCGTGTTTGCGTTCGGTAACGCTTTTAGTACCAGCTTTAGTTTTAGGGGTGTTGCGGCAAAGCAATCTTTGCCTGTCCGTTTTCCATCAAGAGGGGGAATGGTTGTAACTGCAGATCAGAACGATCAAGGCTGCGGCCGGCATGCAATATATCGAAACGCTCGCCACAGTTCGGACAGCCGAGCGCTCCGGCTTCTAAAAGAGCGCCGCTCATCGTCTCGCCACAATTCGAGCAGTTGCAGGTGTAGGCATAAAAATCACCGTTCAAGCGGCAAAACAAAACCTGCCTGCCACTGACTTCGATCGCCTGGGTCGCTCCCTGAGCCAGTGCATTGACCCCGGCAACTTCCTTCCAGCCGCCGTCAGCACCATCAGATGACTCCTTCTGCTTGCGATTCATGTTGAGCGTCACCAATGCGGGTGGCTTCTGCGCTTCGACAACGCCCTCCACCAACAGTTCAGAAACGTCAGGCGCGATCTCAAAGATAGCCTCTTCAATGGCAAGCTTCATGGTTACCGCAGACGACGCACAACCATTGCAGCTCCCTTCCATTTGTAAACGCACAATTCCGTCGTCAATGCCGAGTAGCGCGACGTTTCCTTTGTGTGACTGCAAATACGGGCGCACTTTATCGAGGGCTTTCATGACGCGGGTTTCCAATTCGACGGGGTGCAAGCCGTACAGCAACAACAAGCCGCCCACCAACTCATCGTCACCGACTCTTTCAATGATTGCCTGACCCGACTGATCGTCCGAGACGATCTCGAGCAGACGATTGATTCCTTCGCCGTGCAGATCCATCAGCGCCTGGACAAGTTCCAGTGTATTGGCACGAGCTTCATCGTCAGCCATGCCCTCAACTTTATGTATCAGCGCTTCAATCTTCTGAATTCGCTGTCGCGATGTTGCGTCTTGAGACATAGCCAAATTTTCCAGATTTACCCGGGTCTTGAATTTAGACACCACTCCGTAGAAGCGTAATGCCTTAACCGCCGTGCGATATACATTCCGCCCCTACGGAGCTTAGCCGATTTCTGGGCGGTGCGGACACCAAACAATCAGCACCGCCCTAAACTCACTTCACCATTCCAAACATCGGCGAGTGACTTGTTTCGAGCACCTTTCCATTGCCGAGATACATGTGCACTCCGCAAGGCAGACAGGGATCGAAACTTCTGACCGCCCGCATGATGTCGATTCCCTTGAATTTGTCCGGTCCGTTCTCTTCAAAAATCGGAGTGTTCTGGACCGCATCTTCATAGGGACCCGGCGTGCCATAGATGTCGCGCGGGTTAGCGTTCCATGGTGTCGGCGGATATGGATGATAGTTCGCGATTTTGCCTTCACGAATCACTACGTGATGCGAAAGCACGCCCCGAACCGCCTCATGGAAACCGCAACCAATGGCTTCATCCGGCACCTTGAACTCTGTCCAGGTCTTGGTATTGCCGGCGTGCAATTCCTTCAGAGCCTGTTCGACGAAATACAAGGCGCAGGCTGCCGCGTACGCCTGGAAGTAGGTACGTGCTCGATCTCGCTCAATGGCGTTACTCCACTTCGGTATCTTCCACTCGAGCTCAACCTCCGGTTTCATAGCCGTTTGCGGCAGGTAAATCTTTACGCTGTGGCCAGTGGCTTTTACATAGCCGATGTCAACCTTGCCCGCCAGCGCGGTCGCCCAGAACCGGGCAATTGGTCCACCACCTGTATCAAGCGCCAAATACTTTTTGTCACCGGGTTCATTTTCATGATACCAGCGCGGTGACATGACCCAGGTGTAATTACCATTGAAGTCGCGTTTCTGCGGACGAGGCGTCGTGGTCTGATTCCATGGATGGCGCATGTCGACCGGATTGCCAAGCGGATCCTTGTCGACGAACTTCTCGCCATTTTCCCAATCGTCGTAGTAAGACGACCCGAGCAGAATGCGAATCCCCAGGTTGATGTCGACCAGGTTGGTAGTAACCAGCTTGCCATCAACAACCACACCCGGCGTAACAAACATCTTGTTACCCCAGGCGTCCATGTTTTCGTACTTGTAATCGCAGGCGGCGGGATCGTTGAAAGAACCCCAACAGCCGAGCAGAATGCGACGCTGTCCTACCTTCTCATAACCCGGCAGGGCTTCATAGAAAAAGTCGAACAGATCATCGTGCAGCGGCACAACCTTCTTCATGAATTCCACGTAGCGCATCAAGCGCACGAGATAATCAGTGAAGAGCTGCACTGTTGGCACCGTGCCTACGCCGCCCGGATATAGCGTCGACGGATGCACGTGGCGGCCTTCCATCAGGCAGAACATCTCACGAGTGTAACGACTGACCTGAAGCGTCTCGCGATAGAACTCACCAGTAAATGGATTCAACGCCGTCATGATGTCGGCGATGGTTTTATAGCCATGATCCTTTGCGTGCGGCGACTCAGTACGTTGAGCTTTGTCCCATACTCCTGGATTTGTTTCCTTTACCATCTGTTCGCAAAAATCCACACCAACCAGGTTGTCCTGGAAAATGTTGTGGTCGAACATGTACTCAGCGGCCTCGCCGAGGTTTACGATCCACTCAGCCATGTTGGGGGGCCTGATGCCAAAGGCCATGTTCTGCGCATACATGGCACAGGTCGCATGGTTGTCACCGCAGATGCCGCAGATGCGACTGGTGATGAAGTGGGCATCGCGGGGATCCTTACCTTTCATAAAAATGCTATAGCCCCTGAAGATTGATGAGGTGCTATAGCATTCCGCGACTTCTTTATTTGCAAAATCGATCTTGGTGTAAATGCCCAGGCTGCCGACGATTCTGGTGATCGGGTCCCAACTCATGTCCACCAGAGTTCGCGGTTTCGCCGGAGCTTTAGTAATCGTTTGAGTGCTCATCGTTTCCTCCTAGAAAGCTCTCGGCTGGTAGCCGGTTGTAAGTTCACTACGAGAATGGCGCCACTTGGGCTCCTTGTTAACCGTAGAATTGGTGATACTGCGAAGTTTGCGGATCATCTTGCCGTAAATACCAATGGTGCCGGCCGAGACGCGCGCGCCGGGAGGCTCATCCATGAAGGGCATGAACTTGTCGGGGAAGCCGGGCATGGTGCAGCCGATACAGATGCCGCCCACATTCGGACAACCGCCGATACCAGCCATCCAACCTCGCTTCGGAACGTTGCAGTTCACTACGGGCCCCCAGCAGCCAAGCTTTACGATGCACTTAGGAGATCCGTATTCTTCTGCGAAATCACCCTGCTCGTAATAGCCGGCACGGTCGCAGCCTTCGTGAACTGTCTTGCCAAAGAGCCAGGTTGGACGCAGTTCTGGATCAAGCGGAATCATCGGCGCCAGACCTGATAGCTGATAAAGCAGGTAAAGAACCGTTTCCATGAAGTTGTCGGGCTGGACCGGACAACCCGGCACGTTAACTATCGGCAGGCCGGCTTTTGACTTCCAATCCCAACCGAGATAGTCGGCCAATCCCATGCATCCCGTCGGATTGCCTTCCATCGCATGAATGCCCCCGTAGGTGGCACAAGTGCCGATGGCAACCACCGCGACGGCCTTCGGCGCCAGGCGATCGATCCATTCGCAGGTGGTGATGGGCTGGCCGGTCATGGGATCCGTACCCAGCGCCGCCCAATAACCTTCCTTCTTAATCTTCTCGTTTGGTATCGAACCTTCGACGACCAGCACAAATGGATCGATCAGGCCCTGTTCAGCCTGATACCAGAACTTCATGAAGTCATCCCCGTTTTCATAGGCGAGCACAGGATTGTGCAGGTGGACCTTGGGCAGTCCCGGGATCGCTCCCAACAAAACATCTTCGATACTAGGTTGAGTCGCGGCGGTGATGGATACAGAATCGCCGTCACAGCCCAGGCCCGCGGTAATCCAAAGAATGTGAACATCCTTTACTGCCGGTGCCTTTTGTGTGCTCCGGCCGTACGGCACGGTTTCGGCTGCCATTATTCATTCCTCCTTCTGAATCTGTCTCAGACTGATGCTAGTTGATAACAGCTGTCTCACATCACCGCTTAGCTTTTACCGCAACGGACGAACGAAGACCTGGCAATGTCGTCTAGAAAAGATTGAGAAAGCCGCCAATAGTTATTGCCTGAACGCGTTCCCACTACTCTGTCAAAGGGAGACTACTACGCCGGGGGACCCTTCCAGCCAATCCCGATCATACTTCCCTGACTTTTTTGGTTTCAAACGGCACCCATTATCTTGCGCTTTGCAGAATGCTGTCTATTCGTAGATCTACGTAATTAGTTTTACGTAGCTACGTATTTTATGTGACGAAACGTGGAGGCGGGGAATGGAGTTGCTTACGGCAGCGCCCATTATCACTCATCACGGAGTTGGCAAGGGGGCCTGGAGCTCAAGAATATCTGAGCCTGTATTTAGCACGCGTCTTAGTCTTCCATCTGAACGATGCCGCGCCGGAGCGCATAGCGAATCAATTCAGCCTGCGTGTGAAGATCCAGCTTATGCATCAAGTTCGAGCGATGAGTCTCAGCCGTGCGCGTGCTGATGCCTAAACGCAGCGCTACTTCAGCACTGGTGTGCCCCTCGGCTGCAAGGTGAAGCACTGCCCTTTCTCGCGCGGTCAAAGTTTCATATCGATCGAGGGTGGCTGCGCGCGCCTTTTCCTGGTAAACCTCAATTGCTCTATCCGAAAGAGGTGGACTGAGGTAACGCCTGCCGGCGGCCGCCTCGCGGACAGCGTGAACCAGGTCAGCGGAACTCGAGTCTTTAAGGACATAAGCCGAGGCGCCATTGCTCAAGGCTTCGAGCACGTAAGCTTCGTTCGCATACATCGAGAGAATTACTACCTGAGTGTGGGGCGAACCCTTCTTGAGCTGCCGCACCACGTCCAAACCGTTGAGACCCGGCATCATTAAATCGAGGACCAGCACGCGCGGACAAAGCAGTTCCACTCGCCGAATTGCCTGCAAACCATCGCCAGCTTCGCCAACAACTTTGAAGTCCGGCTCGGCTTCCAGCAGGGCCTTCAGACCCTGACGCACCACCTGATGATCATCGGCCAGGACTACGGTGAGCTTTTCGCTCTCAACCATTATTTTCTCCTGCCCGATCATTTGAGTTGTTGTCGGGAACATCGGCGATGCTAAGTTCCGCTGTCAATCGGGTGCCGTCACCCCTTTGCGATTCGACCGTTAACTGACCACCGAGTAAGACTGCTCGCTCGCGCATCCCAGCCAGACCGCTGGTATCGCTGGAAGCAAGGGCAGCCTTGCAGTCAAAACCCGCTCCCGCATCTTCCACCTGTATCGAGAGTTTGGACTCCTGGGTCCAGAGGCGAACGGTTACCTCCACCACCTGTGCATGCCGCGCCACATTGGTTAGCGCCTCCTGGACGATGCGGTAGGCTGCGGTTTCGACTTCGGCTGAAAAGCGGCGATTTTCCAGACCAATGTGCCGGAAGTTTACCCTTACCCTGGTCTGTGCCGTGTAGTGTTCTATGTGCCACAGCAGGGTCGGTACTAACCCCAGGTCATCGAGCAGCGCCGGTCGCAAATCGAGCGAGAGCCGCCGCGCTCGCGCCATTAGTTCGTTGACCAGAATCTGAGCCTGCTCAAGGCTGGCGCGGGCTCCGTCGGCGGGCAAGCGCGCTCCCATCTCAAGCGTGAGCTTCAATCCGGTCAGGGCTTGTCCGATTTCATCGTGTAATTCGCGAGCAATGTTGCGCCGTTCGGTCTCCTGCACCTCCATGAGCCGGCGCGAGAGAAACTTCAGCCGGGCCGCGTAGTCCCGCAGAGATTCCTCAGCGAGGCTGCGCCGGGTGATATCGCGAATGACAGCGATGACCATGCTGCCATCTTCGGACTTCAATGGACTGAGCATGATATCAACGGGAAACTCACTGCCGTTCTTGCGCCGGCCGTAAAGCTGCAAGCCGGCTCCCATGGGCCGCGTGTGCGGTTCGGCGATGTAGTGCGAACGATAATTCACGTGCTGGCCCCGGAAGCGTTCGGGCAGCAATATCTCAACCGTCTTGCCGAGTACTTCTTCACCGCTGTAACCGAACATCGTCTCGAGTTGAGAGTTGGCGCGCGCAATTTCTCCATCCTGGTTGATCACCACAATCGTATCGGGCGCGAATTCAAACAACCCGCGCAGCATCTCTTCACTTTTCTTGCGCGCATCCTCGGCTCTTTTTAAGTCAGAAATGTCGAAGGCAACGCCGTGAATAAACCAGGGGCGGCCATCGTCTCGCCGCACCATCTTTGCTTCGCAGTGAAACGAGACCGCATGACCATCGCGGGCCATGACTCGATAGACAGATCTCAAAGACTCGCCGGACAGAAACAAGCCGGCGGCATCCGTGCTCCAGCGGTCCTTGTCGTCGGGGTGGATCTGGTGGTACCAGCGAACCGGATCGTTGAGCCACTCGGATTGCGAAAAACCAAGGATTTCTTCGATTTGCGGGCTGACATACGCTTCGCCGATACCCTTATCAAGGACGGCCATAAACACGACGGCCGGTATCTGTTCAACCAGCGTGCGATAGATCGCGTCGACATCCGGAAGTTCCAGATCAGTCGAGTTTAGTTTGTTCGGACGTTCGAAAAGTGGATTCAGGCTGGCCGAGAGATTTGTAGGAAAAAAAACGCTGGCGAGATTTTCCAGCGTGGCCTGGGCAGCGAGCAACTCAAAAGACTCGGCGGTTGGTTCAGTCAGATGTTCGGGGGTTGAATATTCGCTTTTCCATTTATCGTTTTCCATTTCAGACCAGAGCGGCTGCGCGGCACTGCGTGATCGAAACCTCAGAGCAGGAAGTAAAGCCGATGCCGATCATGCCCCAGTTAGGGCTTATGCCCAAAAAATAGAGTTGTCATTCCGCACGCGGACGACTGCTTTCCAGTCGGCAGAGCTGTTTTCCAGTACGCGAAGCGGACGGTTGACAATAGCCCAGCAGTTCACTGCTGGGTTTGATGACTACAGATAGTTTCCAGATCCCGCTGATGATCCCAGCGATGAATCGCTGGGCTATTTTCATTCGTCTCTTTCACGGACTTCCTATTGCCGCACTCTTCTTCCACTTGCTATCGCAGTAAATGACCGGCGAAGCCAATCTGGTAAACCATAAAAAGGCCAAAGCTGAGGCTGAACAGACCAGCCAGCCCGCGCAGAGCGAGATTCGCTCGCGCAAAACGTCGCGCCGCAAAACGGGCCGGCAGCGCAAACAAAGTACTCATCACCATCATGCCGCCTATCGAGCCGATGCCGAATACGATGATGTATAACAAGGCGACGCCCGGCGATGAAATAGTCGTCAGCACCAGCAGCATAAGCGCTGCGCTGCCCGCCAATCCATGTACGATTCCGATTAGCAGCGGTCTGGCGCCAAAGCCCACGCCATGGTGAGTGTGGGCAGCCTCGCGCTGCTCTTTCTGGTGGATGTGCGGGTGAGCGTGTTGATGTCCGCCGTGCTCATGAACGTGAACGTGAAGATGCCCTCCGCGGGCGAGTTTCAGCAAGGCGTTAACTCCCAGGCCAACCAACATGATACCAACCGAGAATTCCAGCACCTGCGTAGTTCTTTCACTAATCTGCAAATGCAGAAAGATGACTGCGCCTCCAGCGGCAAGTAGCGCAAGCGTATGTCCCACGCCCCAGAGAGCACCAACTAGCGAGGAACTCAGCAGACTTTGACGTTCGCTGGCGATAGTCGACACCGCAGCCAAATGGTCCGCATCAACCGCATGTTTCAGTCCGAGCACGAAACCAAATGCCAGCAAAGAAAATAAGGTAAATGAGTCCATATTGAACCGGCACCGAGGGAAAAACCGCTAACCACCTGTGCGCGATAAACGAGCATTCGCGATGACCGCCTGGCCAAGGGAGATACCGCCGTCATTAGCCGGGACCAGCGCGTGGGTAAAAACTTCAAACCCTGACGCGTTCAATCTCTGCGCCGTCGCCCGAAGCAGAAACATATTTTGAAAGACACCGCCCGAGAGAACTACTCGATTGAGTTTCCGGTGATCTCGCACATTATTACTAATGTTCGCGATCAGATCGGCGACTCCAAGGTGAAACCTGGCCGAGATGATAGAGGGGGGAATGCCGCTCAGCAGATCCTCTACTGCCCTGCGAATCATTTTCTGAGGACGTATGATACTCCCATCTTCCGAAACTTCAAGGTCATATTTTTCCGTGTTCTGACGGTCCGCGATTTGCTCCAGTTCAATGGCTGCCTGTCCTTCGTAGTGAGTCTTGTCTCGCAGGCGGAGCAAACTGGCAACCGCATCGAACAGCCTTCCCATGCTCGAAGTCTCAGGGCAATTCGTTTTCGAGACAATCATGCCTTTCAATGTCGCCCAGGCTCGCGTGTCCATTTCCTTCACAAACGGCAAATCAAGATTTAGAAACTCAGCGCCGAAAGTGTGGTGCAAATAAACCGCTGCCATGCGCCATGGCTCACGAATGGCCCGAGCCCCGCCCGGCAACGGCATGTATTCCAGATGGGAAATTCGTTCCGCAGAAGCAAAGTCCGCCACCAGAAATTCACCGCCCCACATCCTGCCGTCTGTGCCATAGCCCAGCCCGTCCATGGCCACACCAATCACTTCGCCTTCAATCTGATTATCGGCCATGCAACTGGCGACATGCGCGTGGTGATGTTGGACGCCGATCCTGGTTTCGATATCCAGCTCAAGGGCATACTTCGAAGAAAGATACTCCGGGTGCAGATCGTAAGCGACGACTTCAGGCTCAAGATAGAAGAGCCGCTTAAAGTGCTCGATGCCTTCCGTAAACGATTTCAACGTCTCGAGGTTTTCCAGATCGCCAATGTGGTGGCTGACAAAGGCCGAATCGCCACGCGCGAGGCAAAAAGTATTTTTCAATTCAGCGCCACAGGCCAGAATCTGTCTTTCGAATTTTACCCCGGTTTTTAATGGCGCGGGTGCATACCCCCGCGAGCGGCGTAACACCATGGGGCTATCAGTGTTTCGGTCGTCTTTCCCCACTTCCCACACACGGACGACAGAATCATCCATGCGCATATGGATACGCCGGTCGTGAATCAAAAAGTAATCTGCAATCTCGCCCAAGCGTTTGCGTGCATCCTGATCTTCATAACAGATGGGCTCATCGGAAATATTCGCGCTCGTCATAACCAGCGGGCGCTTTAACTCTTCCAACAACAGATAATGAAGCGGAGCGTACGGCAACATGAAGCCCAGCGACCTCACACGTGGAGCGATTTCCATTGGCAACTGTGTTTCCGGCCGTCTTTTCAGCAGTACAATGGGCCGAGCTGCTGAGGAGAGCAACTCTGCCTCGGCCGCGGAAACCTCACAGTAATTACGGATCACATCGATATCCCGGGCCATCAAGGCAAATGGTTTGTCCTCCCGATACTTGCGTCGCCGCAACTCAGCTACTGAGGCCGCGTTCGCGGCGTCGCAGGCGAGGTGATAGCCGCCGATGCCTTTGATAGCGATGATTCTCCCAGCCGCAAGCAGCGCGATCGCCTCTGCCACCGCAGCCTCACCTGCACGACCCACGATGGGAATCAATTCGGCTCCATTACCAGGTTCGACCGTTGGACTTTCTGTTCCGGTGATCAATTTAACCTGCGGACCACAGTTGGCGCAGGCGATTGGTTCAGCGTGGAATCTGCGGTCAAGGGGATTCTGATATTCGTCGCGACACTGCGCACACATGGCAAACGAGCGCATGGTCGTCTGCTCGCGGTCGTAGGGAATATCTTCAATGATCGTAAAGCGGGGTCCGCAGTTGGTACAGTTAATGAAAGCGTAGCGGTGACGCCGATCCAGCGGGTCAAATAACTCACGCAGACAGTCTGCACAAGTGGCCATATCAGGTGAGATGGGGGTTAGTTTCCGGCCCGCGACGTTACTGATTTCAATGCGAAAGTCATGGTGAGCGCCGATGGTGGGGACTTCTTCCAACTCGATGGATTCAATGCGCGCCAGCGCCGGCGGCTTTTCCCTCAATGCCTCGAGGAAGTGATCGATGTCGGAGCGCTCGCCTTCAATGTCGATCATGACCCCCGCGGAATTGTTGCAGACACGCCCCTTGAGCGCGTGCAGGCGGGCCAGGGAAAATACAAATGGCCGAAACCCTACACCCTGGACTATGCCGCTGACTTGTACGTTTATCCGGGCGATCATTTGGTTGAGGTCAAATAGACCATACGCCCGGGAAAATGGAAAGTGCCCCTGGGACCGCACGCATCCTGCGTGCTGGCGATTGCTAGCTTAAATGTTGAAGCAGACGGTAAGGACGCTGAGATCCAGGTTTCAGAAGATAAGGTCAGCGTAAGTTGAGGCGGGCATCGTCGGCTTTAAATGGATCTCGCAGGCCCTTATTGGCCTCGTCGTGAGATGCGTAGACATCCGGCCTGGCCAGGACAACCCGGTACTGGGCCAGCGCCAGATCTCGTTTGTTGGCCGCATCGAGGGCGCGTCCCGCAAAAAGATGAGCGATTGTAGCGAGACCCTGCTCTGCGTTTTCCACTTTGGTAGCGGCCATGAATTCTTCGGCAGCTCGTTCGAATTTTCCTGCCCTTAGCAGAGCCTCGCCATAGGCAAAATGGATCAGGTCAAATGATCGAGCCGCGCTGTCCGCTACCGCTTTGTCGTGCAACAGTGATTCAAAAATTCCAAACGCCTCATCTTCAGCGCCGGCGCTTGCGCTCGCGTGATTGGCTTTGTTCCATTCCGTCTGCAGAACGAGAGCATCGGCGGCTTCCAATCGATAGATGTAATTGCGGGAATATTTGGCAGCCAACTCACGAGCCATGGCCGCCGCGTCGCTGTAGCGTTTCTCGCGAGTGTATAAAACAATCAGGAGAGTTTTGGCCTGATCGCGAGCCATGCGGCCTTCCTGCGCCACTCGTTCTATTTTTGCGATGCCCTTTTTCTTTGAACCGCGCGCACCTGTTATGCCGGCCACAATCTTGGCCGGAAGCGGCAGTGAACCAACTACATACTCGTAAAGACCGATAGTTATTTCGGCGTCGCGATAGTTGGGATCGAGCTTGATAATTTGCCGGTGATGATCGACAGCGTCGGAGCCGTCTCGTAGCGCTGCTATGTGACGACGCTCGACTGCCTCTTCGAATGATGCCTTTAGCCCTTCGGTCGAGCCGAGAAAGTAGAGCGCTTCCAAATCCTGAGGGTATTGCTTCAGGCGGGCTTCAGACAGCTTTTTTGAGGCACGAGTCCAGTTGCGGAATTGTTCGACGATCTTAGCGTCGACTTTCTCATCGCTATTGGTGTAGAAGGAACGGGAGCTGAAAAGTGAAGACTGCAGGCGCCGCGTCTTGTGCAGGGTTTCGATCCACAACGCGCTGGCGAGAAACTGAGAACCCGCCGGATGCGTGGGAAACGACTTCTCCAATTCGCTAAAATTTTCGCGCGCCCTTGCGTATTCAAGGTTATAGAGAGCCTCGAAACCAGCATCGCGCAATTGTTCGAAACGCGCACGCTCTGCGTCGCTCAACCAGGGACTTGAAGTTTGTTGTGCGGCCGTGCCAATTGCTGCCAACAGCGTGACGACAACTGCCAGGAAAGAAAACTGGACTTTCACGGGCTCGACCTTTTGTTGAAGAACGTTACAATCCTGCGGAGTAGGCTCAGATTACTCTCCTCACCGCGGATCCGCAAGATTTATTGAGCGCTAAACGACGGCGTTTAGCGCTCATACCCAATAAGGTTCAAACACACGGACCTAAGCGGCGCTCACCAGGAGTTGGTTATCAACAGCCTTCACTCCCTTGATGGCTCGCACTGCCCTTTCGATTTGGTTTTTCAATTGATCGGATTTCACTGAGCCTACCAGCATCGCCTTGCCATTCATCACGCTGACTGTGATATCGGCGGAGACGCTGGCAAAGTCTTTTTGCAAACGCTTATCGATTTCCGCCTGAATACTGCCATCGTCAGGCACGGCCGGAGCAGTGGTACCTGTTGAGCCACCCGTTGCGGGTTGGTTGTTAACAATGATTGGCGGTTGCGCAGCCGGAGCGCCGGGCTGTTGCACAATGATCGGTGGTTGCTGTTGCGGGGCGGGCTGCTGAACGATAAGCGGCTGTTGTTGAGCCGGCTGTTGCGTCTGTTGCGCCGCCAGATTTGCATTGTCATTGGTCTGCCGGTTCATCACCAGCAATAACAAGAGGACGACAACGCCTATGGCCAGAATAACCACTACGGCGATAGTCGCAGTTGAAGTACCGCCGCCATCCGGCGTGTACTCTCGTTCGGTTCGCGTCACTTCGCGGCGCGTATTAGGTGTCTCGACCACCACCCTGCTTCGTTTTGTTTCCTGTTCGTCGTTGGCCATGTTTTATCTCCTCATGAAGTATGCATTTCAAAGTATTCCCGTTAGCGTTCGAAATCGCGACGGCGTGTTCACCCACTCACGCCGTCAACGCCAAATATGAGAATCAACCAGGGTGAGCAACCGCTTCCAAGAATAAATGTTCAGTCAAATAGAAAGACTGCACATCCATTCTCCCAACTGGCAACTGTCATTCCGCAATTGTTAGAAGGTTGGAAATGATGGGAAAGTTTGAGATTTCGCTAGGTTGTTTGATTCTTATTAATCAAAACACAGGTGAGAGATGTATGAATTTCTATCGCTTGCCCGGCAGTTGTACTGTTATAAGCGGCTGTCTTCACCCGAGGTAAATTCTGTCGAAGCGAGCCGGATGCCCGAAGGGAGCGCATTCAGAAAGCGCACATCAGCACCCAAGCCTGTTCAGATTCGAGAGCAATATGAAGTTGAGAAGGTTGGTTATCGGTCCGGGTCCGATTTTCAAGGGATGGCACGCAGTCAGTTTTTAGTATGCCTGCTTATTTTTTTCCGGATCGTTTCAGCCGGCGTTTGAAGACCATCTCACCCGTCGATTCTCCGGGATGTCCGCCACTGGTCATGCCTGATGTCGAGGGAGAGTTGCTGCGCGTTGCACCGGCACTGGTGCTATGAGCAGACTTGTCTGCGAACATTTTATTGGAGTCTTTCAGTTGTCCGCGCCGGGCAGGCGCATCGACTTCCCGTTCCCTATTCTGAACCGGTTGTCCGGCTACTCCCATTTGTTGGCCACGCCGATTATCCGGTATGCCCACCTTCTGCTGCCGCTTTTTGCTGCTGTCGTTTGCTGCCATCAGCGACTCCTTCAGTCAGGATGTTATAGTCCCGCAAATAAGCGTCATTAGCGGTGAACAACACACAATTATTTCCTGCAAAGCCAGTCAGAATCAGAGTCCTCGCCCCGAGATTGCGTCAGCAGCAAATCCAGGCTGGTTGAAAAGAAGCCCGAATGCTTTGGCTTCAGGACAAAGTAGTCTTCCTCGCAGGGCGCAAGCAGTTCAGCGATCGGCTTGCCGCGCGCGTCGTCGCGCGACAAGTTCGACCGTTCGCTTGAAGTCCGAGCGCCAGCCGCCCGATAGTCAAAGTTATTGATGACATCAATGAGAAGCAATGCTACCGGCGAATGATCAGGCGCCTTCCCGTGGAGATCCTGATTTCGCAATCTAAGGCTCTCTTGTGCAATTGCTCAAGCGTTTCAACCATGAAGGTCCGGCAGAAGAAACGATTTGCAGGTTAATTTATTTTCCAGGCGTACTTACATTGACGTCAATCTTTTGCGTACCGCCGCCGCCGGGAAACAGCTTGCCGCGAAAAACAAACAGCGCACCCAAAATCACAAGCACGAAAATCGCCACAATTGCCACTACTCCGGCGCTGCCTCCACCATCTCCATTGTCAGCCATAAAAATTCTCCTTTTAAGTTTACTTACTCAATTTAAATCGAACGGGTTGACCAGTGCTAAGAGACGTTGTCATACCCTCACGCCAAGAACCTCACGGGCCCTCTGCTCAATTTTCATACACACAAGGCCGGCCATGCGTTCGCTTCTGGTCCAATTCGCGTGGCTTCCAGGTACTTCCAACGTCAGTCCACTTGGTGGGCAAATCGAATGCCAGTTAAAATCTCAAGCAGGCCAGTGCCCAGTCCAGGTGCGGGCCAAGGGAACGCTACTTGATAGACTCCAGTCGTTAGTTCGTTGATCCATTCGACGACATGAGGAGCGCTTCTGCTGGTTGAGTGGGCCGGCGGTGATGTAAACAACAAATGGCAATTTCTCTAAAGCCCGAAAGGCTACGACGCTACAAAGACATCGCACGGTTGTTTATCAAGTACGGACGCTCTGATCTGATCAACTCCGCCAGCCTCGATGAGGCAATCCTGCTCGATGAGGCTTCCGATCCTGAGCATGCAATCGCTCCGAACGCGAATGAGTTCGCCAAAGATTTGGAGGCGATGGGGCCCACCTTTATTAAGCTGGGCCAATTGCTCTCTACGCGCGCCGATCTTTTGCCGGCACCCTACCTGGATGCGCTCGCCCGTCTGCAGGACAATGTCGAACCTTTTCCCTTCGAAGAAATTGAGGAGTTGGTTACTTCCGAGCTCGGCGTTCGTCTATCCAAGGCTTTCGCTGAATTTGATCGTGAGCCAATCGCCGCGGCATCACTCGGCCAGGTTCATCGCGCTGTCATGCGCGACGGGCGGCGCGTAGTTGTTAAAGTACAACGCCCCAACATCCGCGCCCGCATCGCAGAAGACTTTGAAGCACTGACTGAGATCGCCGAGTTTCTCGACAACCACACGCAGATGGGAAAGCGTTATGAATTCGAGCGAATCCTGGCGGAGTTTCGCAAGAATCTATTGCTCGAACTCGACTATCGCATTGAGGCTCGAAATTTAATAACTGTAGGAAACAATCTCGCCGGAATGGAGACGATTGTGGTTCCTACGCCGATTGAGGATTACACGACTTCCCGTGTGCTCACCATGGAGCACATACGCGGCAAGAAGATTACTTCGCTTAGTCCGTTGGCCCATATCGATATCGACGGGACGAGTCTGGCAGAAGAATTGTTTCATGCTTACCTGCAGCAGATTCTGGTCGATGGGATCTTCCATGCCGACCCTCATCCAGGCAATGTTTTCCTCACCGACCAGGACCAGATTGCGCTCCTGGATCTCGGGATGGTCGGCCAGATACTCCCTGAACATCAGGACGTGTTGTTACAACTGCTGCTGGCCATCAGCGAAGGAGTCGGCGATAAAGCCGCGGATTTCACGATCAGGCTGGGAGAAGCCCGGGGCGGTTTCGAAGAAGCGAAATTCCGCCACGAAGTCAGTGATCTGGTAGCTCGTCATCAGGGCTCCAACATGCAGGACATTAATGCCGGTCGAGTGGTGTTGGAAATTACGCGTATCGCCGGACAGTCAGGCTTTCGTTTGCCGGCTGAATTCACGATGGTCGCCAAGACGCTGCTCAACCTCGATCAAATTGTGCACGTCCTCGATCCTGATTTTGATCCGAAGGAATCCATTCGAAGGCACGCGACTGAAATTCTCCAGCAGCGCATGGAGAAGGCATTTTCACCCACCGCCGTCCTGCGCATGTTAGTCGAAACCAAGGGCCTGCTTGAGAAATTGCCCGGGCGGCTCAACACTTTTCTGCACCTTCTATCGAATAACGAACTGCGCGTCAAAGTCGACACTATCGATGAGAAGCTGCTGTTGGAAGCATTTCAGAAGATAGCCAATCGCATCACTCTGGGATTGGTAATAGCTTCCCTGATAGTAGGCGCGGCATTGCTGACCCGAGTGGAAACCTCGTTTAAGATTCTCGGCTATCCGGGGCTTGCGATCATCTTCTTCCTCATCGCGGCAGGAATGGGTTTGTGGCTCGCATTCACGATCGTGTTTACTGACAAGGCGAGCGATGAATAAAATTTACTCAACTGGCAGTTGTTAGAAGCGTAAGACAACGAAGTAGCTTATGACTGTGGCGTGCTGCTACTTCCTCTTCTTCATCAACTTAATAATCGTCGCGATCGTTCCGATCACCGCGATGCCAACCATCACGTAGACTATGTATTCGAAAAACGGGGAGTGCCGGGCCAGCACCAGTAATCTTTTCCCGAAATAAAGCGCCAACATCGCTACCAGGGTAAATCTTAATAACCTGCCGGCGAGCACCAGCAGCAGAATTTTTTTACGCGGGTACTGTAAGGCCGCTGCCGTCATGATCACTGCTGTGAAAGGAAAGGGGGGCGGCAAAAGTGTGGTAATGAACACAACGCGCCCCGCTTTCTCCTCGATTTGCTTCTTAAGTTTCTTGATTTGCTTTGGACCGACGAATTTTTCCAGTCCCTTTTCGCCGGCCTTGCGGGTCACCAGATCATCCAACAGCGCCCCCAGCATTGAACCCAGCGCACTCATCACTATGTAGAGAATCCAGACTGGTCCGGGACGGATACTGGTCAACAATGCAATCAGAAGTAAGTCGTTGCCCAGGGGCAGCACCAGAAAAGAAGAATCCAGGATCCCGAGCAGCAGCAAACCAAACGGCCCCAGATGCCGAAAGAATCGGAAGATGCAGTACGCCCAGGAACTTAGAATGAAGGGATGCAAGAAATTTCAGGGTGTTGATGGCTAAGAGCTCGAAGCCATCCGGCTAGCCGAGACTGCGAACCGGTGCGACTGCTGCCGAATTCGTTTTTGACAAAGGATTGCCAAGCTGTCTAACAGTTCTTGTTACTGCTGCCGCACAACTCATCCTTCCAACAAGCTGAACCCAAAGATACGTGTCGGTTCTTCCGGCTCTGGCTTGATCTCGGGCGGCAGGTCGGGCTCGCGAACGGGCACCGGCGGATTCGGTTGCGAATCAGGCGGCAACGGAATCGGCGCCGGGTTGGCCGGATCGGGATCTAGTGGATCATGCGGCGCCGTGGGGCGCCGTGGTGTTTCGATATTCATATTCTGACTATCCCCGCAGTTACTGTTTTCCGGTTTCGCTCAGATTACTGCTTGCCCTTGGCTGCCAAGGCTCGCTGCTGCTCCCAGGTTTGCTGAAGAGTTCGCCCTCTCTCATACCCGGCTCGAAATGGTCGTTCCGCACTGGTTCCCTGGTGCTTCTCCCTCAGTTCGTTCGCGGCTTCATCATAGGACCTGCGTCTCATTTGGGGGTGCAGAGCGGCCTCAAATCCGCGCCGGTAACTAATCTCATCCTGGCGAAAGTTTCCACCGGCCCGTTCGTATTCCAATTGTTCTGCGTCGCGAATTCCCATCCACCAATTGTCTCGGGCGGCATCTGTGCTCTCGGCTCCAGCCCGGACCATAAGACCTCGCACCGGTTCTATCTCATCGTCCCCTACTGAAACGATAACTACGGTGCGCCCCTGGCGTAGCGCATCTTCATAAACAAATAACTCGTCGTGCGGGAGTCCGTTGGTAAGCCCTTCCTCCATTGCATCTCCAGCCGCCATCCCGGCAACCACCCCACCAGCGCCCAGCAAGACGGCGCCCAGCGCGCCAGCCACGAGAATTGGACCGACACCGGGTATAAACAAACTGGCTACCGCCAAGCCTAGTCCAGCGCCCCCACCTACACCCAGTGCTCCACCGACGGCGCCGCCCATTGCTTCGCCCATTCCGGGCGACTCTGAGTCGCTGACTCGGGTCGCGTTCTCCACCTGCTCTTCAGTCGTCCCGGGACGCAAAAGGGTTACCTGGTCAGTGGGCACGCCAATCGCCATCACTTGCTGAATCGCCTGTTCTGCGGCGGCGTTAGTTTTAAAAATACCTACAACGGGTTCCATGGTTTCCTCCTAATCTGTGGTCTCAACCTGCACCCTTACAGTACAAAGTTACAGTGCGCGTGTCTGGTAATGCGCAGGCTTTTCGAGAAATAAGGACGCCTTTGGTTGCTTTAATTGACTGAATTGCAATATGGATGCCGCGAAGGCAAATTCCTCGAAATGAATCATTGACCAGAGTGATACTTCAGATCTAAAGTGCCCTGGCTTCCCAGATCTTTAACCTCTTCAAGGAGCTAACATATGAGCAAGAAAATTCTTACAGCCATGGCAATGATGGTCACCATGGTGCTTGGCATAGTCGTGTTCGAGAGTACTTCGTTCGCTCAGAACACTAACAGCAGTACCACCAACAATACGATGAGCGGCAGCATGAACGGCAAACACATGGCTCGCCGTCATCGCCGGCACCGCCGCGCGCGACGGCATTATCGACGCGGCAAAATGAAACATGACGGGATGAAAACCAAGAACGCTAATCAGTAAACAAAGAGGCCGAATTGGAACTAATTCCAATTCGGCCTCAACCTTGCCCCTTGCTTTAATTCGCTTACCGCGCTTCGCGTTCATCCCCAATGCGCAGCTGGTTGGTAACCGAGAACACTCCCGAGACACCTCGCGCCGTCATGTAAGCCACCTGCTTATCAAGGCTGCTGTCCACCACACCGGTAAGCGTCAGATGACCGCGATTGACGATAATGTGCAGCGAGGGATTGGCCCCCAGGAAATATCGATTCAATCCTCCTGCCCGCGTTAGAGCTCGGTAGGTCCGGGAGCGAATAGAATCGTCAAATGGTGACAGCGGTAATACTTCAATCTTATTGATTACCTGACTAACACCCTCGATGCCGGCCACGCTGCGAGCTGCGTCGCTGCGCGTGGTAGGTCGCACAACCTGACCATGCAGCGTTACACGGCTCCCGTCGATGCTGTAGTCCAAATTATCAAAGACACCGTAGTACGGCAGCATTAATAGTTTGTGACGCACCTCTTTAGCCAAGCGAGCCTGACTAGGGGCGGCATTAGCTACGCTGCCAGCTGGCGCGGCGTAGGCATTCGGCACGGTCATAGTAAGCAACCCAAGACTCAATACCAACCCTGCGATAATTGTCCCTAAATTAATTTTCTTCACGTTCTGTATCCTTTCTTTCCTTCTCAAAATAATCCTTCTCAAAAATGTTTCTAACTAATATACGAGCAGAGTCCGTTCTTGGGATGGCGGCGCTCCAAAAAAATGCATTGCACTTCTATTGCTTTTCTTTTGCCGTCACCTTTCGGAATGCTTCCTTGCACCATGATAGACACCGGAGCCCGCATTCCGGTTACATAAAAGCCTCGATTCAGTGGGATTGAATTGGCGAGGACTCGAGCAGAGATCCTAATCCGGCAGAGGTTTCGCCAGCACGGTGGCAATCAATTCAGCCAAGCCCGAGTCAGAGTTGTTGTGAACGTTCTTGTAGAGCCCAGTCAGCTGCTCCAAAATTTTATTGCGCGCTTCCTGTTGCTCCGGCCTGGTGCTCAGCGCGACAGCTCGGGCATAAGCGTCAATCGCCCGCTCAGCCAAATGCATTATGCGCTTTAGCATTGCCGTCTGCTCTGGAGAAGCTTCCTTATTACCATACTGTGTGTTGTATTCAGCTGAGAGCTGTGCGAACTCTCCCTTGAGAATTGCGATTCCCATCCGATGATAGGCCGAGGGGTCGGCCTTATAAGGACTGTCAGCCTGGACTGCTATGTGAAACGCGGCGGCGGCCTCAGCCGGAGACTGATCGCGCAGCAGGTAACCCAGGGCGAAGTTCAAGAAACCGCGGGCCACTTCGAGCGAAGTGAACGGTTCTGCCGAGCTGATCTTACCGTCCTCGAGCAACTGCCTGGCTTTCTTTGCGTAGGTGACAGTCTCGCCGCCTAAACTCGGGTTACCAGCGATTGCATTGTCATAACCGGCTTCGACCAGCGTGCCGAGAACGTAGAAGTCATCCGGCTCCTGTGAAAGCAGGGTCCGTCCAATCTCAAATGTGTGAACGTAGTTTTTTGAACCATAGGCCGTGTCGATGTCGTACCGGCGGCGGACCCTTTCATATTCGGCGACAAAGCGCCGCACTTCTTTTACGTTGGGATCGGTATCGGTGCCGAAAAGACGGAGATATTTCTTGGCGGCTTCGTAAGCCAGGCGCTGCTTAACGCTTTGCGGGACGCGCTTGAGCTCGGTGTATTGCGCGAACAAATCTTCCTTATCCGCATCACGCTGCTGTTCAGTCATATTTGGATTGCGCTGTGCAAACGCACTGCCAAGAAGACCAAAGCATAAAAGGCCGGCCACCATCGCGATGAGAGACCGTCGTATGAGTTTTCGCATTTTTACTAGTCCCTTAAGTCCGAGGGGCTACGGTTTTCGTTTCCGTCTGCAAGTTGAGGATCTGATATCGATCAGCCCAGCTCCTCATTCAACAAACTGCAGAATTGATTTCTTCATTCGGATCGATACTGGAAAATGAACTTGTGGAAGCTGGTGAATAATACACCAGGGCGACGCGGATTGGGATAGGCAAGGTCAAGGCGGGCAGACCACGGCCCTGAGCTTCGTTAAAGCAACTGCCGGGTTTTTTTAGCAGATTCAAGTCCGTGAAAGGGACGGCTGAAGATCGACTCAGTCGTCCCTTCGCGGCCAGGAGAACAACTCTCACCACCAAAGCAAACTGCGGGGCATGGTCAGCCGTAGTTTTCGAAAATCAGCAATATCGCCAGAACGGCTGCCAGGACGCCCAGACCAATCGCAACCTTCGCACCGGTAGAAAGATTGTTTCCTTTGGCTTGCTGCACCTGCGCGTACTGGACCCGCGTTGAGGCTCCTGTTTTGGAATCCACTACCACAAAATGGTCGTCGTTGGCTTCGCTGACATATCCCTTCAGCTTTGTCTGGTCCTTAAGCTTTAGCTGAACTCCTGCCTGTTCGCCGGTACCTAACTGAGTGATTCCGGTTTTGATCTTTTCTGTTTGACGTGTCTGCTTTTCAACCTTCGATTCAGCATTGGCGGACGGGGCTCCAAGGCAGAGCGCGATAATCACAATCAACGCGAGCGAGATAGCTGTCTTGAACATATTTTCCTCCAAAAGGATACAGAATGGGCGCTTCAGCGACAGAGAAAAAGCAACCCGCTGGCCTCTCGAAAAGCCAGCATATCCGACCTGGCGACGGAGGAAAGTACCATCGGGCCGCGCTAAAAAGTCGACAGGTGCAGGAAAATTATTTACCTCGGCAGGCTTAGAAGCTGCCAGCGAAAAGGCTCATCTGCGAGCGGCTGGGATTTGTTTGAAGTCACACTGCCGCGGTTTCTTGTCAAAGCGCCAGCGCAGGAACCGCGTGCCGTGCCGGAAGCGGCCGCCCGAGAAATGATCGTATTGGACTTCGGCCACCAACTTTGTCGCGAGCGGTTCCCATTCGGCAGAGCGACTGGTGCTCCAACGGCTTGGGCCACCCGGAGCGTTACCCGTAAACCCCGGAGGCTTGACGAGCGGCTGGAGAATGATTGTTAACTCTTTCTTGTCGGCTTCGCTAAAGCTCGAAGTAAAACCAACGTGATGCAGCAAGCCGTCATCGTCGTATAAGCCCAGCAGCAGCGAGCCGACAACTTTGCCTTTCGACGCATAGCGAAATCCACCGATCACGCAATCTGCGGTGCGCATGCGCTTAATCTTCTGCATGGCCGTGCGTTCACCTGAGGCATAAGGCAGATCGAGACGTTTGGCAATCACACCGTCAAATCCTACACGCGCCGAGTCAAGCCACTTTTGCGCTGTCGTCAGTGCGAGCGTGCGTGGTGAGAGTTCTAGTCTGTCCTTTTCCTTAAAGTATTCCCTGACGAATTTTTCCAGCTCGCCGCGGCGCTGCTTGAGCGGCTGATCTGCAAGCGACTCTCCTTGTGCGTTTACCAGCAGATCAAAAACCAGCAAGCGGGCCGGAGTCTCCAGCGACAATTTGTTCACGCGGCTGGCCGCAGGGTGAATCCGCTGCAGCAGATCGTCAAACGACGAACCACCCTTGATGGGAATTATTATTTCACCATCGAGCACGAACTGCTTCGCCTCAAGCTGCAACAATGCCTGGACGAGCTCAGGAAAGTAGCGCGTTAAGGACTGGCCCGACTTTGACTGCAGCTCAAGCTTAGCTTGATCGCGAAACGCCAGACAGCGAAAGCCGTCCCACTTCGGCTCATATTGCCATTCTGCGCCGGCGGGAATCTTGTCGACGAGCAGTGCCTCCATCGGCAGGTAAGGCTGCTTTATGGGGAGTTGTTTCGGCATCGTTTTCAGGGTCGCATTTTAGAAACACTTACCTCTCTCAAAAAGTCTAACGAGAGAGTTCGTTGGGTCTCCGCTGCTCAATGGTTAATGAGAAATGGCAGATGGAGATTGAGAATGAACCACTCTACGCTAATGAATTCCCGCCGCTCTCTACTATTTATTTTTTTCCTTCAACAACCGCAAGAGCGCTCGTTCTGCCTTGTGCATTTGTTTTCCCTTGTGATTGACCAGGTCCTCAACCGTTCTGAAATAGTTTCCTACGACTTTACCGCGTTCAAACTTATCAAGCACCACGGGGGATATATACGCTGAGCGACAAACCGCAGGTGTATTACCCAGAACTTCGGCTGTCTCCTTGATCGCCTCGACCACCCTGCGCTTCCGAGCGGTTTTGTTTTCAGGCAAGTCCGCCTCCGCCCGTGCCAGGGCGCAGGCGCAAACCAGTGTGCCCGCCCAGGTGCGAAAATCCTTGGCACTGAAACTGGTCCCCATCACTTCCTTAATGTAGCTGTTAATTTGCGGCCGCGTCACTTTAACGTATTTGTCGTCGCCGTTCCGATATTTAAACACTTCCCAACCGGGCACGCGCAACAGCTCACGCAGCACGTTCGCTACCTGGCGATCTTTCAATTCCCGATGTTGCTCAACTCCGCTCTTACCGCGAAAATTGAATTCAATTAAATCTCCCCGCAGCCGCACATGACGCGTCCTCAGAGTCGCCAGCCCATAGCTGCCGTTCTCATTGGCATAAACCTGACTGCCCGGCCGCATAAAGCAGGTCGAGAGAATCCGCAAGACAGAAGACATCACGCGCTCGCGGCCCAGGTCCGGGCGCCGCAAGTCGCGCGCAACGGCCTTGCGCATCTCCGGCAGGGCCCGTGAAAACTTCAGCAGCCGCTCAAACTTTTTCTGCTCGCGCCGCTTGACCTGTTTTTCGTGATACAGATATTGCCAGCGTCCGGCGGCATCCATTCCCACGGCCTGGATTGCGCCGCCCACAGCTGGATTGATGGCGACATTGGTCCAGGCAGGCGGAATCCGCAGTGCCTCGATCCGTTTCAGATCAGCAGCCGTTACCTTTCTGTTATCGGCATGCTTAAAACGGAAGCCGCTTTTTGGCGTTCCCAAACGACGGATTCCGTTCTTCTGGAGTTGCTCAAGTCGAGTCATGGTTATTTCTCAGAGTCGCCTACTGCAGTGATGAATTCATTGGAACCAGATGACCTTGTGCCAGGGATTATCTGGCGTCGGATTTCGGGAACGTCGTGCGCTGCGGCTCAGCATTCAAACGCGCCAGCATTTTCTTAATTAGACGCGTCTTGATACGGCCCGCTTCGCGCGGCGGCACCAGGTAGCGCACGATGGCCTGCAGCCAGGTATTCTCGCTCACACGAAAGATCACATTCGGCCGTTCGTTAACCTGCAACTCATCGACCGGTGTATTCCCCAGCAGGTCCTTGAAGACGCCCACTCGTTCAATCATGGCCTCGCCTAATTCCTCCTGCGCGGCTGCTTGCATCGTTTGGGCCACGAAGTCGAGATCGCTTTCGTAGGCTACGTTGAACCGGATTTCGTTCCAGATGTAAGGGAACAGTGGCCAACTGTAGTTGTAGACCGCAGAGCTGAGGACTGCGGCGTTTGGAAACTTGATGACGCGGCCACTGGGATGATCGGTGGAAAGAAAGTCTCCCCCAAACTCCCACAACGTCGTATCGAGATAGCCCACGTCGATCACGTCCCCGGTGGCGTCTCCGATCTTGATCCGGTCATCGAGGCGATAGGGAGTGCGCACAAGGATGTAGATCCACCCGATGAAACTCGTGAAGGTATTCTGCAGGGCAAGGCCCGCGATGATAGATAAGACACCGAGCGAGACGACTGCCGTGTACCAGTTGACGAACAGTACCGAGATGACGATCACGACGACAACCAGCGTGGCTAACAATTTCAACACTCGGCGCAGGTTGTACTCGGAAACCGAGTCATGCACGCGACCGATCAGATACTCGTCAATGCTTTTGACGACCATCACTACGGTCGCGATCAGAATGGCCCCCAGCACGGCGCGAGGAAGCAAAGTGCCGTCGCGAAGGACGTAGTGTTTGAGCAGAAAATACAGGCCGGTCAGAATCACAACCACGATTAGATATATTCCGACGAACCTCTTTTGTTTTTTCTCTTCCCTGGGCTCTGTTTGTGTCTGGCTGGAAGTTAGTTTCAGTGCCTTTTGGATATCGCTCTGTTGCTTGAGTTCAGCCACCTCCGCTGCGCGCTCCTGAGGCGAAGAATGGGCCGCCCCTTTAGCGACGGTTGTGACAGTGGAGTTGGGCATTAACCCTTAGGCCACAGCAAACGGCGGGCAACATTAAAGTCTTGTTTTTTAGCAAGAACTTGGCGCCTGCTGACTCATTAGGGAACGTCGCCGAGAATTGTTTGTACGGATAGCGGGCAATCCCAGGCTCAGCGGTTCGACGCGTTGTGAACTGAGTTAGGTGGGGCCCACTTTCAGGCGGGTGACACACGCTTGCGGAATGCACTCACACCCAGAGTATTGAGAACTTCCCCTTTTCTAATCCCGGCACGCCGCGCGAGCCCAATCCCGAAGGGTAGGTTTTGCAGATCAGTGATCGAGTGAGCGTCGGTTGAGACCACAAACTTGATTCCGCGAGTGCGAGCGGCCTTGAGCCAGCGGGGTTCGAGATCGAGCCGGTGCGGATCGCCATTGATCTCTATCGCCGCGCGCGACTCGGCGATGACATCCAGAATCTCTTCGACTCGACAGGCTATAGGTGGCCGTCTTTGTACGAGCCGGCCCAGCGGATGGCCCCAGATCTTGAACAGTGGATTCTTCATTGCCCGTACGACGCGTCGCGTCATGTTGGCCTCGTCCAGCTTGTAGCGATTGTGAATACTGGCGATGATGACATCGAACTGTTCCAGGATGCGATCGGGATAATCCAACGCGCCCTCTTTCAAAATATCCGACTCAGTTCCCCGCAGCAGCTTCACTTTTACGGTTTCCTGCACTTCACTGATCTCATCCCACTGTCGCATTAGGCGGTCGACCTTGACGCCGTTCGCGTAAAACGCCGTCGGCGAATGATCAGTGATGGTGAGGTACTTCATGCCCATTGCTTCCGCTGCCTGGGCCATCTCGGCGACCGTGTTACGGCCATCTGAATAAGTGGTATGGCAATGGACCATGCCCTTGATATCGTCGATCCTCAGGAGGTCACTGGGAAGTTTGCCAGCCTGGGCCCGTTCTATCTCGCCGTCATTCTCGCGCAGCTCCGGCGGGATAAATTGCATCTCGAGCTGGCGGAACAGGTCTGTTTCGTTCTGCAGAACAACCTCACTACGAGGCGACGCAGTGAGTTTGCTTTTGCGACGGGTCGCAGTCCCACGAAGCAGCGCCCGGCTTGTTAGCTCCAGACCCTTTTCCGCCGCCACCGTCTGCATTCTCTCAACATAGGCTCGCGCTCCAGTCTCGTAATGCAGAGCGGCCGCGTACTGGCGCGGCAACACAGCCGTGAGGACCACACGGGTATCGTCGGCCAACGTAACGCTGCAGCTCGACTCGGTTTGCTCCTCGATTGAAGCAATCGATGGCAGGGTCAGGAAATGCTCGATGACGCGAGTTGGTGAGCGTTTAGCGCTCCCGACTATCCGCACCGTACCCACGGTTTCCTTCCAGCGGCGGATCGCTCCGGCAAGTTCGATGTCGCGCACTTCGCTGCATGATTCCATGTGCTCAAGAATGCGTCTTCCCAGACGTCCGGCGTGCAGCAGCAGGATGCGGACGCCACGATTCTCATAACGCTTGATCGCGGTCAGCAGTTGCTCTTCGGATTTGGCGCCAAAACCAGTAACCTCTCGAATACGATGTGACTCAAGAGCAGTCTTCAGGTCCGCAAGACTGGTTATACCAAGTGCATCGTGCAGCTTCTCGATCTTTTTCAAGCTGAGGATTCGGGAAAGCTCAATGACGCCTGGTGGCAATTCGGCGCGCAGACGTTCGAGATAAGTTGACTTACCGGTAGCGAGGATCTCTTTAACCTGGGCAGCGAGTGCTGCGCCAATGCCCTTGATTTGCGTCAGCCGATCAGTCCGCGCCAGTTGGGCCAGATCGCCTGGGAAGTCAGCCAGCGATCTTGAGGCGTTGCGATAAGCGCGAGCCCGAAAAATATCAACGCCTCTTGCTTCGAGCAAGAGACCGATTTCCTGAAAGATTGCTGCGACCGCGAGCTTGTCAGTTTTCATTCTTTCGAGGGACCATGCGCTGCCACAGTGCTGGCTAGCCCGATGAATTTTGAGACCGACAGGTCCTGCTAATAACACCCACTGCCGCAGTCCGAGGTTACCAGTTCACAACCAGTTCCGGAGATCCCTCCCAAGCCTGCAAGTCCTCGCGGATTATAGCGCGTTCCAACTTTTGAGGTTCTTCCAATAATCTCCCGGCGCCGGCTGCTACTGCAGACAGCGGCTCAGCAGCGAGGACAACTTTCAGATTCAGTTCCTGGTGCAAACGCTCGCTCATACCCTTGAGCAGCGCGCCGCCGCCGGTCAAAACCAACGGGGCGTAGTAAATATCTGCGGTAACCTCAGGGGGAGCGGCTTCGATCACGCTGCGTATGGTCGCAATCATCTCCGTCAGAGAAGATTGCAGAGCTTCGTGAACCTCGGCGGCGTTGATGTTGACCGTTCGACCAGAACCGCTCGATAGTTCTTTACCCACAATCTCCAATTCTGATTCGTTTGCACTTGCTGAAAAGGCGGTACCTAACTCCATCTTGATTCGTTCCGCCGTGCACTCACCAATCTGCAGTGCGTGCCGGGCTCGCACATGATCGCGAATAGCCTCATCCATCGCGTTTCCAGCCACGGGAAGGCTGCGCGAAGAGATGACACCTCCGGAAGCGATCAAGGCGATGTTGGTAGTGCCGCCGCCGATGTCGACGACCAGATGTGCATGCTCATCTTCAAAATCGATTCCGGCCCCTGCGGCTGCCGCGAGGCCCTCGTCCACAAGATCTACACGGCCGGCGCGCGCGTCACGGGCTGCCTCTCTCACCGAACGTTGCTCAATCGTCGTTGATGAGCCGGGCACGCCGATGACCAGGTGACTGCGTCGATGCCGCCCCTGGCGGCCCAACCGAAGAAAGGCCTTGAGCATCTTTTGCGCTACCTCGAAGTTATCGATAGTGCCGCCGCGAATGGGCCGGTGCACTTCGATGTCGCGCGGTGCCCGCCCCAAAAGCTTTTGTGCTGCCTGTCCTACCGCGATGACTTCCTTCGAGTGCTTAGCCAAAGCGACTACGGATGGTTGATTCAGAACGACGCCCTGACCCGGCACATAAATGAGTGTATTCACGGTGCCCAAGTCCACCGCGAGGTGCTCAACAAAGAAATTGCTTAAGACTGTTGTGGGATTCAAAATTCCCTCCCTTTTCACGCCTAACTTACATCAGGAAATGTCCGATATGCCTCGAGCGGCAGTACTTTCCCCCAAGGTTATAAAGTGCTTTCCCCCAAGGTTATAAAGTGCTAAGTCAATTTTTGTACCACAAACTGATTTCGGGAGGCGGGATTGAATTGAGGGGTCGGAATGACTGAATTTAGTGGTTGAGGGCTGAATCCACCCAAATTTCATACAATGGCGGCGTTTTGTTATCGGGCACCCTGGTGGCAACGGTCACTGAACATCCAGCGGCCTTGGAATAAAGTACTTTTGCGGTCTCCGGAAATCTTGGTGGGCGGGACCGTCGACCTTTAACGTGCGGGCAAGCTTGCTGCACTCGGTAACTCTTCAGCTGGCTCCGTGGCTGGAACTTCTCCCAACACGACACGCACGATATGCATGCCACGATCACTGGTCAGCTGAATTTCTCCTCCCGAAACATTCCTGCCGTCAAGTTCAATGGATGCCACGCCGCGGCTGACGGCTTTTGGATTCTCCACTGCGATACGCCAGGTCGTGTCGCCGCGGCGATAAATCATTTCAAACTCTCGCCACCAGCGCGGGATACAGGGTTCAATCCGCAGACGATCGCCTCGCAACTGGAATCCCAGAATAGACTCAAGCCCGGCGCGATACATCCAGCCGGCCGATCCTGTGTACCAGGTCCAACCTCCCCGGCCGGTATGCGGCGGCACAGCGTACACGTCGCCGGCCGCGACGTAGGGCTCGACCTTGTATTTATGCAGGCCTGCTCGCGTCGAAGCATGATTGATGGGGTTGAGCAACGAGAATAATTCTCCGCTGCGATCGCCATCGCCGAGCAACGCAAACGCGATCATGGTCCAGATGGCTCCATGCGTGTACTGCCCGCCGTTTTCCCGCACCCCCGGAGCATAGCCTTTGATGTAACCCGGGTTGAGCTTGCCCTTGTCGAACGGCGGAGTGAAAAGCAGCACCAGTCCATCGCCGCGGCGGATCAGGTATTCATCAACTGCTGCCATGGCTCGCACTGCCAGGTGTGGCTCCGCTGCCCCTGAGATCACGCCCCACGATTGCGCGATGGAATCTATGCGGCACTCATCGTTTTGCGCCGAACCGAGCGGGGTGCCATCGTCGAAGTAAGCGCGCCGATACCAGTCGCCGTCCCAGGCATTCTGATTCAAAGCTTTCTTTAACTGTGTCATGTGCGCGCGATAGCGCTGCGCCAATTCCGGCTGTTCTTTCTGGTCGCAGAACGGCGCGAACCCCTCGAGCGTGGTATAGAGAAACCATCCCAACCAGACGCTTTCGCCTTTGCCGAGATATCCCACCCGGTTCATGCCGTCGTTCCAGTCACCCGCGCCCATCAGCGGCAGCCCGTGCTCGCCAACGGGAAGGCTGCGATTAAGTGCCCGCACACAGTGTTCGAAGACCGAACCAGATTCATTGGACACTGTCGGCTGCAGGTAGGTTTCATGCTCGTCAGGACCAAGCAAGGGGGCCTCGAGAAAGGGTACGTCCACGTCAAGCACGGTCGTATCGCCAGTCACGTTGATGTAAAACGCAGCCACCAGCGGCAACCACAATAGGTCGTCAGAGAATTTCGTGCGCACGCCACGCCCGGTTGGCGGATGCCACCAGTGTTGCACATCGCCTTCCTTGAACTGGTGATGTGCGGCCCTGACGATCTGAGCCCGCGCAGTCTTCGGATCGCCATAGACCAGCGCCATCACATCCTGCAACTGATCGCGAAAACCATAGGCGCCGCCTGATTGATAGAAAGCGGTACGCGCCTGAATACGACACGACAACGTCTGATAAACGAGCCAGCGATTCAACATTAAATCCATGGCTGCATCCGGCGTGCGAACCTGCACGGCTCCTAAAATGCTGTCCCAGGAATGCAGGATTTCATCGAACGCCTGGTTAACGATCGTTCCCTGTCGATAGCGCGACACCAACTCCAGCGCCTTCTCTTTTGCATCGGCCTCGCCCAGCAGGAAAACGATCTCGCGCGCTTCCCCCGGCTGCAATTCAATGGTGGCCTGGATAGCAATACATGGATCCAAACCAGCGCCGTCGCGCCCGCCCAATTTGGTGCGACGCAGGCCGGCCGGACGCGCGAGATTCCCATTCCGGCCTACAAATTCCCGCCGATCGCAGGTGGTGCTGGTGACCTCGCCATTAGTGGCGGCAAAGGCCACACGACCGGCGAATTCATTGTTGTAAGGATTGTGCGCGAGGACTGCACCGCTCTTGTCTATCTCGGTCACGATGTAGGGTGCCGAGGTGCTGCGCATCACTCCCAGCACGAGTTCGTTGTAGAAGGTGATCGACAAAACTCTGCGGCGATCTGTGAGATTGCGCAGTCGCAACAGCGAAATCTTCACGGGATCTTCCAGCGGCGCAAACAGCAGCAGTTCCTGTGAAATCCCATGGCTGCTGTGCTCAAAGACACTGTAACCCTGACCATGCCGCACGGTATAAGTTTCGGGCTCGCGAATCGGGAGCGGAGTTGGCGACCAGATTTCACCGGTCTCTTCATCGCGCAGGTACAGGACTTCTCCGGGTGGGTCGCTGACGGCGTCGTTCGACCACGGTGTCAGGCGATTCTCGCGACTGTTGATGGACCATGTATAGCCGCTTCCACTTTCGGTCACCTGAAAACCAAAATACGGATTGTGGGCCACGACATTGGCCCAGGGCGCCGGAGTCCATTGCCCCTCACCGAGCACGGTTACATACTCACGTCCATCCTGAACAAAACCTCCAAGGCCGTTAAAGAAATTAAGCTCGGGAAAAGATTTTGCCTCGGCAACGTAAGGTCGAGCCGGCCCGCGCGGTGTGAAAACCGACGGCAAAGGTTCATCTACCGGCCGACGTCCAATCTGTTCCTCCAGCGAGCCGCGTTCCGTTACCAGCACCACTCGCGCGACCGCATGCAGCAGAATTCGGTCTTCATCGGGCATTAAATCGGAGCGGCGCAGATACACACCGCCAGGCTTATCCTGCAACCCCTGCAAGCCACTGGTGCGCACCATCGTCTGCAACTCATCCTGCAGAGACTGGACATAGCTGGAGGGATGATCGTTGAGAATCACCAGATCGATCTTCAGTCCCTTGTAGTGCAGGTACTCATGACCGTGAAGGATCTGCCTCACCATACGTAAATGCTCTTCGCGACCGATTCGCACCAGCACGATCGGGAGGTCACCGCTGATGCCGTAGGCCCAGAGACCCGATTGACCCTTCGTGTTCAGGGCCAGTACGTACGGTCGAACTCGCAGCGAAGCGTCGGAATAGATCACACGTCCGGCCAACCTCTGAAACAAGTGTGCATCTTCGGCGCCAATGCTGAGATGAGTCATCTCAACCTGGGCCCTGGTCCAGGCCAGGCGCGACTGGCGCTCAAAGGTATTGGGATCGTGATATTTGTCAGCGAGCGTGACTGCCTCTTCGCGCGAACTGGCGACCGCGGTCGTGAAAGTCACCCGTGCGGTTTCATTGGGCCGCAGACGCACCCGGCAACGCAGGCTAAATACCGGATCAAGTACAGCACCGACTGTGTTTGATAAAGGGCGCTCTTCCATCACGGCCACGGGATCGGAAACGGTGTGTCCGCGCCCGAGAAAGCGGCCCCGGTCGGTCTCGTACTGGACACCACCGATCATCGCGCCTTCAGTCAGGACCACATGCACGCCCCAGACGGGAGGATCGTCATTCGAGAACTGCCGGCGATGGGCCAGCAGCGCATTCTGGGCGGCGGAAAATTCAGTTTCGATGAAGAGATTGCCAAAGGCCGGATGAGCATCATCGGCCCTGGCGGGCGCTAAAACGATTTCGGCATAACTCGTCAGCTCAATCTCACTGGTACGCGTCGAATTATTCGTCAGCGATACCTGGCGCACTTCCGCGTTTTCTTCCGGGGATACCACAATTTCAGTATGAGTAACGATACCGGAATCGGCGCGCCAAAACTCTGCCTTATCTTCAGCAAAGGACACCTCATAAGACTGGGGCGCGCGGCGCACCGGTTGGTGTCCCGCGGACCAGACGGCGCCGCTGTAGACGTCGCGCAGGTAAATAAAAGTACCCCAGTCATCTCGAGTTCCATCTTCGCGCCAACGCGTTACAGCGCGTTCTCCGGATTGTGAGTAGCCCGATCCGGCCGCCGTCAACATCACGGTGTAGTTTCCGTTGGAGAGCAGTTGGGTGCGCGGAGTCACCTGGTCCGCACTGCGATAGGTGCGCGCCACTGTTCCCTGAAGAGTGCGGGCGACCCTCCCAATCAGGACCTCTTCCGCGCGCGGACGCGTCGCCGGCACTCCCTGCGGAATTCGTTCCTGCAGCAGCAGGTCGGTGGCCTGCACGAGCGGGTCGGCGTGGAACCTGCCTTCCATCAAACCGTCGTTGAGGACGTTATCGAGCGCGACCAGACTCATGTCCTGATGATGGGCCATGAAAGCGCGAATCAGCACCAGCCGTTGATTCTGCGGCAAGCGCTCGGGGGTGTAATCGATTGCTTCATAAAATCCATAGCGCCCCAAAGCTCCTTCTTGTCGCAGCTTGATCAGATTGGTAATGGCAGCGCCGGAATCAACCATCGCAGCGAGCATGGTCGCATAGGGTGATACGACCAGGTCCTGAACCAGACCGCGCTTCAGGCCCAGGCCAGGTACGCCGAAAGGCGCGTACTGATAATTCAGGTGCAGGTCTCGCGCGTTGTAGGCTGACTCTGAAATACCCCAGGGAACATCGCGTTCTTCACCGTATTCAATTTGCCGGGTAATCACCGCACGATAGGTTTGATCGAGCAGCGTCTCCGGATAAGTGCGCATCATCAGGAGCGGCATGAGATATTCGAACATTGTGCCGGTCCACGAGATTAGGGCGCGGGCCCGGTGCACCAGAGTCAATTGCCGGCCCAAACGGAACCAGTGATCCTGTGGGACGTCGCCCTTGGCGATACCGACAAAGCTCGCGACACGCGCCTCGGATGCCAACAAATCATAATAGGAATTATCCGGCTTCAGCTCACCGACGTTGTACCCGATGGTGAACAACTCACGCTCTTCGTCCAGCAGGAACGCGAAGTCCATCTCGTGAAAACTGCTCTCGCAGTTTTGCGCCAGACGTCGCATGCGCACCAGGACATCCCGAGTCGAGCCGACTGCGCCTTCCAGTTTGGCAGCCAGCTCACCCAGAGGTTTGCCGGCGCTTCCTGGTTCCAGCGAAGCTTTTCCAGTGGCATCCGTCAATGCCCGCAGCGCGGCGAGTTCCTGCATAGCTTCATTAGCTAGCTCCGGAATATCCGCCAGCGTCGGTATGCGATCGGTGAATGCTTTGACTCGTTCCCATTGTTCTCGGACCGCCGGGCCGGTGCGATCGGCGAGCGCTTCGATTTCAACACCGCTGATAACGGCCCAGGGCACCAGCATCGTGACGTCGCGGCGCAGGCCTCGCAGTTGGTGCCGCAGCGCACTGATCCACCAGCTCAGATCGGCGTAGCTTTCCTCGCCATGCTCAAGGGCAAGGGCCCCCACTATGTCTTCGATTATCGCGGCCCGCTCGCTCAAAGCATCAAACAATGTGGCCCAGGCAGACAGCGTCGGCGGCGTGGCGGCGGCGGCCAGTTGTTTGCACGCTTCGATCTCTTCGCGCAAATGCTTGATGGTGATGACTTCGGTGCGCTGCCGGATAGTTCCCAACCGGCCCGCCTCTTCGCTTATCAGCTCGATCGTATCAGCCAGACCGTGTCTGGTGGCCTCTTTAAAGACCGGCTCTTCCTGCAGTTCAATGAAAAACTGTTTAAGTGTAATCAGGTGGCCGGCGAGATTCCCGCTGTCCACGGTCGAGATGTAATGCGGTAATAGCGGATCAAGTGTGCGCGTGTCATACCAATTAAAGAAATGGCCGTGAAACTTCTGCAGGCGCGACAGTGTCGCCAAAGTCAATTCGGCGCGTTCGGTCGCTTCGAGCGCTCCGACGTAACCCAGGTCGTGCGCCGCCGCGGTTGAAATCAGCAGCAGGCCCATGTTCGTCGGTGAGGTACGATGCGCGATGGTGGCTACCGGATCCTCCTGAAAATTGTCCGGCGGAAGCCAGTTATCGTCCTTCCCCACGAAGGTTTCAAAAAAGCGCCAGGTACGACGCGCGATCAGCCGCGCGAAAAGCACTTCGTCACCGGATAAGCTGCGCTTTTCTTTCACAACCCTGCGGCTCACCCACCATGCAATCAGTGGTGAACTCAACCAGGCTGCGATGAAGACGGCAGCCGGGACACGCGCTGCCGATCGTGAAAACAAAATCGCAGCCGCGCATGCAAATGCCAGCGGAACCACCGGCCACATGTAACGAACAAACGAGGCCAGATCGTGTTTGCTGCGTCGTTCCGTATCAGCAGCCGTGACCCATTCCAGCAGGTGTTTGCGCGAGAAGTTCTTTCGATAGAGAGTGCGCAGAATCGCATCCGCATTCAGATAAGCCTGGTGGCCGAGGAAGATGAACATCAGCGCGAACTGAGCCGTGTTCGTAAGCAAGTCTTCCCAGACGCTCCACATGTGACTGGTCCATGGTATGCCGCGCGGATGCGCCATGACGTTGGTGGTCACGTGCATATAAATCGGGAAGGCCATCGTGATTACGATGAATAGACTCCAGAGCCAGGGCGAACCAGGCAGGATGGTCCATGCTGTCAGCAGCCACAAAACCATGGCGCTGGCGGTTAGACTGCGCCGCAGGTTATCCAGGATCTTCCAGCGAGAGATAAGTGGCAGGTTATTAGGTACCTGGCGTCCACTTTCATCCGGCACTCTGCTAAACAACCAGGAAGCGATTTGCCAATCGCCGCGTGTCCAACGATGCTGCCGCTTGGCGTAGGTGTCATAGTGAGTGGGATAGTCATCGAGCAGTTCGATATCCGTAACCAGCGCCGCGCGCGCGTAAAGAGACTCGAAGAGATCGTGACTGAGCAGCGCGTTCTCCGGCACACGCCCGGCCAGGGTCTCCTCAAACGCGTCGACATCATATAGACCCTTACCTGTATAGCTTCCTTCTCCGAAGAGATCCTGGTAGACGTCCGAAACGGCTGTGGTGTAGGGATCGACACCGGTGTTGCCGGAAAACAAACCCGCGAAGATCGACTGATAGGAACTCGGGAGCGAGACGCTGACGCGCGGCTGAAATATGCCGTAGCCCCGCGTGACCCGGCGCAACCGAGGATCGATCTTCGCGCGATTCAACGGGTGCAGAGCAGTCCCAATCAAACGGCGCGCGACGTCGCGTGGCAATTGCGTGTCCGCGTCGAGGGTGATCACATAACGAATGGCGGACAGTTCGTGTTGATCGCCGGTCCGGACGATGAAAGTAGTATCGGTGGCGCCGCGAAGAATGCGGTTCAGTTCGCGCAGCTTACCGCGCTTGCGCTCCCATCCCATCCATTTCCCTTCGGACGGATTCCAAAGACGACGGCGATGAAACAGGTAGAAGCGCGGCTGCTGGTTCTTGCTGCCATATCGGGCATTGAGCCGTTCAATGCCAGAGAGGGCAGCCTCTAGCAATGCATCATCACCCGGCATCTCTGCCTCGGCGGCATCCGCAAAGTCACCGAGCAGGCCAAAGTGAATGCGCTCATCCTCGTTGGCGAGAAACAATACCTCCAGCTTCTCTATCAGGTGCTCAACCACCCCAATACTTGAATAGATAGTAGGTATGACAACGAGCGTGCGGGCCTCAGGGGGCACGCCCTTCTCCATATTCATCCGTCCCAACACATGCGGCTGGAAAAGTCGAGTGATATCAAAGTTGAGAACGCTCAGGGCCAGATCGCCCGCAGGCAGAATCGCCAGCAGCGCCACTACAATCATCAGCGGCCACCCGCCACCAGCGCTGTAAAGCGCCGTAGTCACTAGTGAGACTATGACACCTGTCAAAAGAAGGAGGACACCGATAAAGAAGAAGGTCGGGTGACGCAAAATTGAGCGCCGGAATCTCTCACCGAGTCGCCGCCGGTAATGGAACACTGCTTCCAATTGTGGCAGCCCGTCATCCGTCAGGTAGTAACCAACGTGGGACTGGAAATCGGTTACGGCAGAGGGCGACTTTACCTGTGAAGCATGCCGGGCAAAGTCGACTGCGGCCTGCGCAACTTTCACCTCATCGGCGTTGGTTCGCTTGCTGATTCTTTCAATCACATGACGATAGCGATCGCGGCTGGCGAACTCCATCGTGAGATAAGCACCGGCCGGATCGCGGCCCAGGATGGGCTCGATCAAACTCACACTTTCGAAGAAGTCCTGCCAATCCAGGTTCGACAACAGCCGCATGCTGGTGATGATGTTGCCGACCGTGACCTGCGCCGCCGCCTGTCGTTGATGTTCGTTCTGCATCACCTGCTCAATGCTGGTGTTCTGGAGGCGCAACTGCTGTTCCAACCACTCAAAGACGGGAGTGACGGCTGTGTCCTGCTCGCGCAGACGTTGCATTAACTGAACGACAAAACCGCGCGGCACCTTTTCGCGTTTGGCGAATCGGTCTGCCACCAGTGCCACCAAATCCTTAGGTTGCGTGGCAGCCAGATCCAGCAACTTGTCTGCAAACTTGTCGGCCTGCGAGCGCTCATCACGCCATAGCACTATCTGGGTGGATAGGCGGCGCAGGTTTTCCACCAAAGCCAGACGCAAACTGATCGCGACTGCCCATAGTTCACCAATATTCAAGGCAGAAACTGATTGGTAAGCAGCGATGAAGCGTTTCAGCGTGGCCGGATCCAGACGACTGTCGGTATGTGCAATCAGTGCCAGGGCAACTGCGTAGATACGCGGGTAGTCAGCCAATTCGCCGTCAGCCAGCTTAGGCAGTTCGTTGTAGTACCCCTTCGGCAGATCCTCGCGAATCTCCCGCAGTTGCTCCTCAACGATATGGAAGTTGTCCAGCAACCACTCGGCAGCAGGCGTGATCGACTCGCCCTGGCGAACAGCTTCCACCAGAGCGCGGTAAGCCGCGACGAGTTTGCGGCCATTGTCTTCCAGGCGCGGCAAGAGTCGCGCACGGCCTCTTTTTTTCAGAATGCGATGTTCGGGCGCTAGCGCGATTGCATATTGCTCAAGGCGTTCGACGCTGAAAAGTTCTCCACGAATCGGCTCGCCGTCTCCGGATAGAGTCGGTTGCTTTTTGGCAGGTCGCGATCGAAAAAGTTCAGCCATACGAATTCGCAGAGGAAACGCGAGGTGCCACCAGCCCAGGGCGGATCAAGCTACTTCCCACGGGGAAACTTGCGGAGTTTTTATACCGGCGAGACGATGATACCCGATCCGGGTGGTTGTAAGTTAATGAGGGATCGGGAACTGAAGTGTGAGGCGTCTCGCGTATGTTTAGTGTTTAGCAATGGATCTGTCCCAACAGCCAAAACACGATAATGAAGATGATAATTGTGGACAGGCATCCGCCGCCCCACTTCCAGGCTGCGACGCCTGCCAGGATTCCGCGTAGTGGACCTTGCATTTTTTCTCCTTATGGTTAGAGGCGAGACCGCCGCGGGAACGCCGACGGCAGGATTCCAGCACGATCTGGAATCAGCCTGTCGGCGTTTGCCCCCGAATAATGGTTTGTTGTTTAAGCTAAAGAGCCGTTGCCGCTTTCGCTTCACTCTTGGCTGCCTCCAGCCTCTCACCTAATGCTTCGATCTCTTCCGCGCTCAGGACTTTTTTAGCCTTGGGAAACATTTCTCCCTCTTCCTCTTCAACGTGGTGCTCGACATTTTCCTGTAGCACCTTGAGCTTAGCGCCCCACATTTCATCGTCCTTCGCCAACTCGTCCAATTCCGCAAGCAGAGTCTTGACGACGCCGTGCTCTTCGTAACTCTCGAGCACGATGTCATGGGTCTCGTCCGCCTCTTCTAAAGTCGGGTACAAAATTTCTTCTTCTATCCGCGCGTGAACATCCAATTCCTTCTTCAGTTCAGCAAACAACGCTTCTCTGGTTTTGACACCGCGTTCGGTGGTGGGCTCGAGCTTTTCAAAAATGCCGGCTACCTTTTCATGATCGGCTTTGAGCAATGTAAAAGCATTCATTGTAGTGATCTCCTTTTCCTTCTATGCATATCAATGGGACAGTTTTCCCGGAGATAATTCCAAGGGCAATCCCAATGCCAGCATCACTAGCAATCATGCTTCCCCCGTCGCGATGGAGAAAAGAAATGAGCCCTACTCCTAATTCAAGTAGAGCCCATTTGCAGGTCGAGAAAATTATTCACCGGGCAAATCACTTGGATCTCTTCTGATCTCCTCGATCTCCCTGACCGGCAGGAACCTTTGTCTTAGCAGCTTGCTTCCTGTCCTGCGTCAGTGATCGGCCTACATCTGAAACTTCGTCAAACTGCCCTTTATCATTACGACGTACGTAACTCTTGTTCTTTCCGGTATCGATTAGCTCTCTTGATTTTCCAGCCATGAATCCCCTCCGTGTTAGATCGATGAAGTGTATTTGTCCCGTACATTTCTCGAGCGGTTCTGTTTACTTCCCAACCACTTGAGTGCCGCTTGGGAACAAGGTTGTCTTTCGCAGCCGTCCTCGCAACACCGGTGCCAAACAACTCGCGCGCCCATGAATTTGCAATTCCGTCCTGGAGAATGAATCTGCTAAACGTTCCTTGGATACCGGACGGCCCGATGGAGCGCATTTTGCATGCGATATCACACAAAGACTTACATCACGTTGAGAACAAAACGCGCCGGAAGAGATTGATCAAGGGGGTCTCCAAGATGGGAGTAGCGACACAGCCCTTATTGACAAGTTCAAATTTGCAAGAGCAGAACCCGCCCGCGGTCGAGGATTTTAGCGGACTATCTGCGATTGGCGCTTCAACCCGTGACCGGCTGATTGAAAGCATTCGCAGAAATGTCATGGCCTGGACAAAGTGGAATGGCAGAGACAGCTACATTGTTGGGCGGAGACACAACCGCCGGATAAGACGGTTCTATTATTCAAACGGAGGAAAAATCAATGGGTGAGAATGGTGGTGGTGGAAGTGCAGGCGTCGTGGCCATACTGGTAATCTTTATCGTGATCGTCTTGGCGGGCCTGCTAATCTTTGGTGGACGCCTGTTTGGCGGTAGCAAGAAAGTCGACGTAAACATCAGCGCGCCAAAATAGTTCCTTGGTAACAAACCTACCGTCTATACTGTCGTCGAAATAAGCGGCCGCATTGGTGGGTTAGTTTCATGGAAAAAATCAGCAAAGCAACAGTCAGCTTTTCAATCATATTGCTGATCTGCTTTTTCCTGCCCTGGGTTCAGGTAAGTTGCGGCTCAAGTCAGGAGACGGCCACCGGACTCGACCTGTCACGGCAAGGGGACGGTGGTCTCTGGCTGATTCCACTACTGGCGGTTGTCTTAACTCTCTGCGGGCTGCGGTTCATTCGGATCAATCAAGTGATCCTGAGCTTGATCGCCATGCTGAGCGGCGCAGTTAGTCTCTTCCTGATGAACCAGCAACGCGCCAAAGTTTCGAACACTGCGAGTCTTGTTTCGGCACGACTGACAGGATGGTTTTGGTTGGGATTTGTTTCAGCCATTGGAATGATTCTGGCCGGTGCCTTCAGGTTCGCGAGGAAAGAGCGCTCGCCAAATTAACTGCTGCTATTCAAAGTTTGCTCAAACATTGTCCATTGAAGGTCCTCCAGTACTCCTACCTCGCATTCCCCAAAAGCACGAAATCGATACATGCGCGTCCGCATTTTTGACGTCAGCATGGAACACGGCAGCAAAACCGTAATTTACTGGGGTTCTAGATCGCCGCAGCTTAGGAATGACGATTGCTCAGGTTACAGGAGAGTGAAGCGGACACCTGGTACCCAGGACTGGTAATCGGTTCGGCACTGTCGTCAAGAGGCGGCAAAAAGGATGATGTTTTTGCCAGGCTGAAAACAACTTCGTGAGCTAGCTCTCCCCGCATCTTTTTTTGAATCATCGGTCCAACCACAACCAGGTGAGACTCGGGAGAAAACAAATTAAATGGTTGCACAACTAGAGAACCCCGCCAGCGTGGGTCCCCCCTCAACAGTGGAGGCAAACGATTCAGCTGAAGTTAGTCTGCTGAACCGAGAACTCAGCCTGCTTGAATTTCATCGGCGCGTGCTGCAGGAGGCCTGCGACGAGAATAATCCCTTACTCGAGCGTTTAAAATTCCTCGGCATCTTCGCTTCCAATATCGATGAATTTTTCATGATCCGAGTTTCTGCCTTGAAAGAGGAACTGGAAGAAGACTTCAGTGAGCTTTCGCCCGACGGACTTACACCAGGAGAGCAGCTTGCCCGCATCAGGGAACGGTTGCTGCCAATGTTTGCGGCCCAGGCCGATTGTTTGAACCTGGAAATATTGCCGCAATTGAAAAGTAAAGGCATTGAAATCACCTCTTACGAGTTGCTCAGCCAGTTCGAGCGCGACTTGCTCGACAAATTTTATGCCGAGAAGGTCTTTCCGGTTTTGACACCGCTCGCGGTCGATCCCAGCCATCCATTTCCCTTCATCTCTCCGTCCAGTCTTAATATCGGCTTATGGGTCGAGACACCAAGCGTCGCCGGGCGAAAGCACTCGACTGACGAAACGCGATTTGTGCGGATCAAAGTTCCCTCGCTGGTGCCACGCTTGATTCCGATCAGGAGTCACGAGTCCAGATTCGTTCTGGCTGAGGATTTAATCATCGCTAACATTGGTTCTCTGTTTCCAGGCGCCAACCCCGGTACGTGCTACATGTTTCGCGTCACGCGCGATGCCGACCTCAGCATTCGTGAAGAGGAAGCAGATGACCTGCTTCGAGTGATGCAGGTCGAGTTGCGCAAGCGACGCTTTGGCGCTCCGGTTCGACTGGAGATTTCTTCATCGATGCCTCAAGCGATGATTGACTATCTGACGGAATCGCTCGAACTGTGTGCAGCAGACGTTTATCCCGTTGAAGGCAGCATGATCCCTCAGGGCCTGCTCAAACTCTACGATCTGGATCGCCCCGAGCTGAAAGATGAGCCCTTTGTTCCAGTAGCGCCCCGCTGCTACTCGGCAAAGGAATCGATCTTTGACTCAATCAAGGAAGGTGACATTCTGCTGCACCATCCTTTCGATTCCTATTCTTCCGTCACCGATTTCGTCGAGGCTTCAGTGGAAGACCCGGATGTCGTGGCGATCAAAATTTGTCTCTATCGCACCGGCCCGGAATCGCCTATACCTCCCGCGCTGATGCGGGCGTGCGAACAGGGAAAACAAGTGACGGCGTTGATCGAGATCAAAGCTCGCTTTGACGAAGAGCACAACATTGAGTGGGGCAGACGCCTGGACGAAGCAGGGGTCCATGTGGTCTACGGACTGCTGGGACTCAAGACCCACGGCAAGCTGACCCTGGTGGTGCGGCGCGAAGGCGATTCGCTTAAGCGTTATGTTCACATCGCATCGGGAAATTACAATCCGACAACTTCCTGCACTTACACCGATGTGGGGCTGCTTACTGCCAACCAAGAGATTGGCGCCGACGCCAGCGAATTGTTCAATTACCTGACGGGCTGCTCGCAGCAAGCGGAGTATCGGCAATTGATGGTTGCGCCAGTCAACCTGCGCGAGCAAATGACAGCACTCATCGATCGGGAAATTGAACACCAGAAAGCAGGTCGTCCTGCGCGCATCATCGCCAAGATTAACCGAGTTGCCGATACCAGCTTTATTAATAAGCTCTACGAGGCATCGCAGGCGGGGGTGCCGATCGAGTTGATCGTGCGTGGTGTTTGCACCCTGCGGCCGGGTGTACCAGGGCTCTCTGAAACTATTACGGTGAGAAATATCGTGGGCCGCTTTCTCGAGCACAGTCGAATTTTCTACTTTGAGAACGGCGTCGCTCCGGAGGTCTTCATCGGCAGCGCCGACTGGATGCATCGCAATCTCTCAAACCGCGTGGAAGTCGTGACCCCGGTTCACGATCCGAAACTGAAGCGCTATCTGAAAGAGACTGTACTTGATGCGTATTTACGCGATAACGTCAAAGCGCACCGCCTTTCGCCGCAGGGAACCTATGAACGTGTCGAAATAGCGGCTGATGAAGAGCCTTTTGATGTGCAGAAATATTTCGTGGAGAAGGCCAACCAGGGTATTGATGCCAATTGTTAATTTGCTTTGAAGCTAAAGTCAGACTGCGGCGATTACTCGTGC
This sequence comes from Pyrinomonadales bacterium, assembly GCA_038237475.1. GTDB lineage: Bacteria > Acidobacteriota > Blastocatellia > Pyrinomonadales > Pyrinomonadaceae > JAOAPY01. Next base: position 466,530 of record JBBRYS010000001.1, read on the forward strand.
GCGCCAGGAATAAGGGGGAAGAAGCATGTTTGAAAAAAGAACCGTCACAGCGACTTGCGCGCTTTTGTTTGTGCTCGCCGCAATCACCGTCTCTTACGGTGTCGCGAGGAAGCACCGGGATCAGAAGGGTAAGTCCCATAGTGCCCGGAACGCCGTGATGTGGCGCGAGCCCACCGACATCGGCAGGCGCAATCTCTACTTAGGCCCGGGTGGGGCCGACATGCAACCCGACTTGCGGAGGGTCACGCTGCTCAAAGAAGAGAAGAGCGGCGGCTACTCTAAGAAGTATCGAGTGCTGGACGCCTCCGGCCGCGAATGGGTCGCCAAAGTCGGCAAGGAAGCCCAGTCTGAAACAGCGGCAACGCGCCTGCTTTGGGGAACGGGGTATTTCACTGATGTTGATTATCTTGTGCCCAGCGTCCGAGTCGAAGGGCTCAATAAGACGCTGCGAAATGTTCGCTTCGGCGCACGGCCCAAAGATGAAAAGCGTGGCGACAACTGGAGATGGAAGACTAACCCATTCGTCGGCAAGCGTGAGTTTCAGGGACTAAAAATTATGATGGCGCTGCTCAACAATTGGGACACCAAGGACGCAAACAACAAGATCGTGGTAACGCAGGACGAATCGCGATACGTAGTCCACGACGTGGGCGCTTCCTTTGGGAAGAAATTGAACTGGTTCGAACGCAACCTTCTTTTCAAACGAGATCGCAACAACCCAAAGGGCTACGCCAAAGCGAGACTCATTAATAAAACCGACGGTAACTCGGTAAGCCTCAATTATTGGTCAAAGAACGGCAGGATTTTGAAAGATGTCAGTGGCGAAGATGCGCGCTGGATGGGACAGAGACTCTCGCATCTCAGTCCAGCACAAATCGAAGACGCTTTTCGCGCTGCTAATTATTCTCCAGAACAGGTCCGGCTGTTGTCTCGAGCTGTGCGCGAGAGGATTCAGGAACTGAATAATCTTCCACGTAATAATCGCGTGGCAAACCGGTAGAGACTACCGGCCCTTGGAAAGATAACGCCGGCCTCAACGTCACGTCGTTGGGCTGGTTTTGTATTGTTTAGCGATCGCTCAGAAGTCAGTTGGTTCCGGTGGTCCTACTCTCCGTGGTGGTAGTGGCAGTGTGCAGATGCTGCCAGTAATCCTCGACATACTTCTTCATGGCCCCGTGACCGAAACGGGTATAGAAATCATAGGTCTTCATTTCCGAGTAAACCTGATCGTAGTTCCAGTGGTTATTTGTGAACCGGTAAACGGCGCCCATGACACCAGTGCGATGACGGCCGCCGGCGCAGTGAACGAAGAACTTGCCGGTCTCAGGCTGGTTCGTAAGTTTTAGAAAGGAATCGATCTGGTCAGCCTTTGGATACTCTTTATCACTCATCGGGATGTTGACGTAATGCATTCCCAGCGCCTCGACAGCTCTTTTTTCGTATGATTCCGGATCGTCTCGCAAGTCAATTACAGTCTTGACACCCAGCGAGGCCAAGTCCTTGTAGTCGGTCTCTTTTGGCTGCCCGCCACGATAAAAGCGATCATCCATTTGCCCAAAGTTCTTAATCCTAATTGACTGGAAATTGCTGTCTTTGTCCTGGGCCAAAGATATTGAAGTGGCGCCAGCAATGAGGAGGAAACTCGCTATTAGCTGCAACAGGCTGTTTTTTTTCTTTGAATTTTTCTTTATCATAAGTATCCCTTCCGAAATTAAGATACTACCAATAGGTTGGTATTTAATTGTAAATAATGACTCTTTTGCCGATTTTTACAAGCCGCAGTGGCAACGAGGTCGTGACTGAGATTCCCTGAACCGTGCCCGGGTTGCAAGGCTTAGTGATTGTAACCTGCTCGCGTTTCTCGCCAATCAATTAAACCACTCGACAATGCCCTCGGGCAAAATGATGTCCGGCGTTGTTACACATTTGAGGCCTCCTGGTGCTCGAGACAATCGCAGACGACCGCGGAGCGGTGTTGCCGCAACCTTTTCTGATATGCCCGCATCCATTCCCCGCATCTACCTCTCCCGCTTGCAAAAGCCCTTGAGTCTTGTTAAACCTCGTTCTTGTAAACGCGTTACGTCCCGGAGAAAAGCATGAAAAAACCATTGCCTTTGATGTCCGCGCTGATGCTCAGCCTCGCGCTGGTAGTACCTGCCCTAGCCGATACCATTAAGCTGAAAGATGGAAGCGTGATTCACGGACAGGTGGTTGCATTTAAAGACGGACAGTTCACCGTTTTGATTGGCAGCGGGAGCAAAGGCCGGCGAAGTCGTACCCTGGTATATGTCGAAGACATCGATTCCATCGACTTCGATTCCAACGTCGGTAGCGTAGCCGGAAACACCGATACCAGCACGCCAATTGAACCGATATCACAACCGGCGCGGCCTATCTCTACCCCGGAAAAAGACACGAATCCTCGCCCTGCTGCGCCGACTTTTTTCACCATCAAGGTGAGCGTACGCGCCGATAACACTAATAATGGTTGGACAAATAGCGGCCTGGTCGTTCGTCGCGGTCAGCGTCTGCGAATTACGTCTTCGGGCCGGGTGGATCTCGGACGAAGAGGGTTTTCCACGCCGGCTGGAGTGGCGATGGCGAATGATAACGATCGGTTGATGCGGACCGAACCGACTGGAGGGCTGATTGGGGTCATTGGCGATGACAATGACGACTTTGTTTTTCTTGGGGCCCGTCATGAATTCGTGGCGCAACGCGACGGTGTGCTTTTCCTGGGGATCAACGAAGGCGATCTGACTGACAATCGTGGTTCCTACGATGTGGTTATCGAGGCTGAGGCAGGCACGCCGCGCTAGCAGTGCGGATCGGGCGAGCAAACGTGCCTGCATTAAAAAGCATCACAAACACCGCAATACCTGTTGAGATTCCGGCCTTTTGGGGCCGGGACTAAAACACAAGGCACGCTGCTCGCCACTTTTTCCCAGGTCCGGGTGAACTTTATGAAAGCTCTTGCTGCATATCGTCGCTTCTTTGTTTTAGCGACGACCTTTCTTTTCGTCCTGACAGCAACCGGCGCGGTGAATCTTTTTGCACAGTCCCGCCGTCAGCCACCAGTAACCAACGAAAAGAAGAATAAGCGTCCCGATCCTTCCAAGTCGGAAGATAAAACTCAGGATCCTGTGCCCGGCGACGTGGTTAACCATCCTCAGGAAGCTGAAAAACTGACGGTGTCCACCGCCGTCGTGAACGTCGATGCAGTCGTCTATCACAAGAAGAGCGGGCAAATCGTACCCGGCTTGAAACAGGGAAACTTTGCTATCTTCGTTGACGGGCAACCGATGCCCATCACAAATTTCTCGACTCCTGAGGCTCCGATCACTGTGGTGATGGTGCTCGAGTACAGCAAGTGGTCAGAAGCCTTCGGCTACTATGGCAGTGGTGGCTTCGATTCCGGCACCGCCGAGGTGATTCGACCGGCCGCGCTATTCCTGACGCGGTTCATCAAACCGCCCGATGATTATGTCTCCGTAGTTGCATACGATATGCGACCAACGCCTTTGACTGATTTCACGAACGATCCTGCTCGTATCAACCAGGTTATTAGCCTGTTGCTACGCAACACTCCCGCGTTTCGCGAGAGTAATCTGTTCGACGCTTTGAAGTTTACCCTTATCGGTGGTCGCGGCGATTCGGTCGTGCTCGAAGACTCCAAAGCAGAAAGTGCAGAATACACTGGGCTGGCCAGTGTACAGGGTCGTCGCAAAGCGGTGATTCTGGTTTCCTCCGGGATCGATACCTTCAGCAAGATCAATTATGGCGACGCCAGGAAAGTTGCGCAGAATGCCGGCGTGCCAATCTATGTCATCGGGACGGGTAATCTATTTTTCAAAAAATACGAGAATCAGCTGGGTGCAACGGACAGCATCACCGGTTCCCCCGGCAGAATGACTTTCTTACAAGCCCAGAACACGCTGAAGACCTTTGCCAATGAAACTGGCGGGATGTATTACCCAGTCACGTTTGAAGGTGAGTTACCGGACGTTCTATCATCAATTAACACATTGCTGCGCAATCAGTATAGCCTCGGCTTCAAGCCCAGCGACGTGCGTGACGGTAAGCAGCATAAGATTGTTGTGAAGGTCGACGTCAACGGTGACGGAGTCTACGATGATAAAGAATTTACGGTCCAGGCACGTGCGTTCTACAATGCGCCGAAGGGTTGATTAGAAGTCAAAGACAAAACATCCGAAGCAACGAGTATTCCCGCTCGTTGCTTTTTTTTGCTTGCTGTCGCGTGCTGCCACTGGAAATGCTCCGCCGATGATTGACAGCAACAAGACCGGCATGAGAGATTGCGCGCGTGAACGATTACCTCCAGCGAATACCAAAGACTGCTGCCTGCCTGGCTCTGGGCCTGTTTATCACAACGCTTGCGTCGTGTGCGGGTCCGTTATTCAAAGTCAAACCTGCGGTTGAGTTACCCGCGCTGCCTGCTTCTGCGAAAAGCGTAAGCGGCGGCGGACTGGTAGTGCGCACAGCGCCGCTTTTGACGGACGAAGAAAATCAGGAACTATTTGAAGCGAACTTGCCTGTGGCAGGTGTGTTGCCCATTCGCATCGAGTTTGTGTACGAAACCGGCGGCGTGCCCCTGGAGCTCAAGCGCGCTCGGTTTCGCATTCGTGACAGTGAAGGCCGTGAGTGGAAAATGCTGCAGCCCAAACAAGCCGTGACGCGGATACTGAAAGCCAACGATATCTACCTTTACAACCCGAACTCACGCAAGCAATTTGAAGCGGAGTTCGGTGCGTATGGGATCGAACTAAAGAATCCGTTAACTAACTCTGAAAGTCGGAGACAGGGATTTCTATTCTTCCAAACGCCCGGCAAGGACCCTGTGCACACTCAGGGCGGGCTGGTACTCGAGATCAAAGGTTTACCTCAACTGCTCGAGATCAGCTTGAACTAGTTCGCTCAGCTATCTTCCACGGATCTCTTCGTCATTCAACAATCGATTTCATTTCCCGGCCTGCCTGGTTGGTCCAGGTTTGTGTCAGTGAACGCAAACGGCTGCCGTCATACATTGGAACGGCCGTGCGTGCGAATGAGTCGCGCAACCGGTCAATCAATCCATCGGCGCGGTAATCCACCAGCAGGTAACTTCCGTTCGGAGCGTGAATCGAAACGCAGCGCCATTCGCCATCCCCTACCTGAGCAAACAGGAAACGAGTTCTCCTGAGAGTAGTTACCGCTTTGAGTGAGTCGAGCTGTTCGAGTTCCAGGTAGGGACCAATGGCAGTGCGATAAAAACCTGCCTGCGCACGCCACAACTGAACTATCTCCAGCGGTCCTCCCAATCGTCTGCTTACCATCAGGCTGTAGCAATCACACTCGGCAGCAAAAGAGAGAACCTGTAAGAGCGGGAAAGCAAACTCAGCCTCCGGGTAAACAAGCTGACCAGGAAATTCCGAACGTGCATTGCCCCGCAAACGCTGAAACGGGGCCTCATAGCTTTTCACATTCCACGACAACTCTGATTCTGAGACGGCAGGTGCCTCAACCGCATTCAAGTTAGATCTCAACAAAGTACTCTGGCCTGCGACCGTCAGGTCCAGGCAGAGAACAACTGGCAATAGAAAAAGTAATTTGATCATTTCTTGAACTACAAATTTTTAGACTTGCGCCTGCGAGAGCTGGTCTGGCGAGGAAAAAATCCTGGTGAAGAAGATTTCAACGAGGAGAAATTCCAGGAGTGCTTTTCTCACCGGGGCGAAAAGCGCGAGTTGTACCATCAGAAAACTTTACGACCTGCGTGCCGTCGGGTGTACGCAGAACCTGTCTTTCTATCACACTCTCCGCTTGAGCGAACGCCGGCAATCCATGGATTACAGGAGCCGGCTCAGTTACTTTCGGATCGACACCTGACAAACGCGCGGGAGGAAGGTTCACCCTGGTGTTCGCTGGCACACGTCTTTCAGGATTGATGAGTGGGGAGAGCGATTGGAGGTTTGGATTATTGATCGTAAACGAGTGACGTTCTGTCCTCGCATCTTTCCGTTCAGTATCGTTGCTCAACGGCCTTGCTTCCCTGCCCTCAGAGATACCGGATGGACCATTCGGTGAAATTCCGATTGAGTTAGTGTTGAGACGCGCGCGACCGCTCCTGCCAGGTTGCACGAGTGCCTCATTAAGGCGCTGCTGCCCACTGGTCGTGGCCGTGCTCGAACTGGCCGCCGCCCCACTCTCTTGGCGAAAGGCATAGAGACTGCCGACGAGGCCAACCAAAATCACAAGTAAGAAACCAGCAATGACCGGGTTGGGATTGCGACTTGGTCGCGGCAGAAACCAGGCCGCTTCTTCAGGTTTCAGGATGGAATAACTATCGAACGGATCGCTCGAGCGAGCGCGCAAGCTTAAGGCTGAGCCTTGCAGTGGAGCAGACAGTTTCATCACGACCGTCCCCACACCGGAGTGCTCCAGGTCGTCCGCGTCATTTCTTCCTAAGCGCCAGAGTGCTTCGCGAAAGGCGGTGGCGCTCTGGTAACGATCCTCCGGATTTTGTGCCATCGCTCGACACAGAATACTCGCGAGCTCATGACCCACGGCCGGATGAATTTCGTCAGCGGGCCTGAGCGGGTCGGGCATCGAGCCACCGGTAGCAGCAGCGCGCACAATCGCATCTGCTGGCTTGGTGCCGGTCAACAGATGATACAAGGTCGCACCCAGTGCGTAGATGTCGCTTTGCGGCGAAGTGCCCTGGTCTTGTATTTGTTCGAGGGGCGCATAACGACGCGTGTATCCAAAAATGCTGTTGGTGGTTTCTCCGGTTTCGGTGGACTGAGTTTTAGCGAGTCCAAAATCCAGCAGCGCGATCTTACCGGCGGCGGTGAGCTTGAGGTTATGGGGTTTAATGTCGCGATGGATGATCTGCCGGTCGCGGGTGTGCAAGTAGATTAACGCGTCGAGCAACTGATCGGCCCAGGCCACTACTTGATTGCGCGGGAACGGTCCCGGTTGCTTGGCGATAATTTCCGCGAGGTCGACTCCCGAAATGAACTGCATCACCAGAAACGCACGGTCGCCTTCTGTAAAATAGTCGCTGACACGCGGCAGTGCGGGATGATTCAGTTGCGCCAGCAGACGGGCTTCCTGCTCAAATTGTTTGCGCAGACGATTGTCTACCGAAAAGGTTTCCTTCAATGCCACGGTCGCATCGAGACGCAGGTCCAGCGCTTCGTACACCGCTCCCATGCCACCTTTGCCCAACTGCCGGACAATACGGTAGCGCCCCTGCAAAATATCTCCGGGCGCCAGCGACTGCTGAGAACACGAGTCAGTGTGGGAAGGTGTTAACAAAGTTTCTAAGTCCAGGAGTCGAAGCAACGCACCAGCTGACTATCAGAATCAGCGATCAGGCTCGAAGAGGGCAACAAAGATGGGATTCAGGTCAAGGGAGGCCGCTTACTGTTACCTGAAGGTCGCAAAGAGTCGTGAATACCGGGAGCCGCGTCCTTCCCTTTACGCCCCATTACTATACGGGACGAGGGTGTGATTAACAAGGGCAAAGACTATTTAACACGGTAGGAAGGCTGCAAAAAACTGGGGAGAAGAGGAGGAATTGTTAACCGGTCGAGCCGAAACCGGCCGCACCACGCTCTGTTTCGGGAAGTTCTTCAGCCCAGACCGCTTGAGGAATAATGATCTTTTCAATAATTAGCTGGCAGATCTTACTCTGGGCGGGCAGTTCCAGCGGCTCGCTTCCGGTGTTATAGATGATGCAGCCCACTTCGCCGCGATAGTCAGCATCAATGACCCCGGCAAGGACATCCAGTCCATGCTTGCTTGCCAGGCCTGAACGCGGCGCCACTCGCCCATAGAATCCTTCGGGAATCGCGACCGACAAACCAGTGCGAGCCAGCGCACGCTCGCGCGGCGCGAGACTCAGCGCTTCAAGACAATAAAGATCCAGACCTGCAGCCGCAGCGCTGCCGCGAGTCGGCAGGATCGCCCGCTCATCGAGTCGTCGAAATTCAAGTCTGTCCATTTTCGTCTCGCTCACATCTTGGGAAGGGTGACGCCGCGTTGGCCCTGGTACTTGCCGCCGCGATCCTTGTAAGAGGTTTCGCAGACTTCGTCGGATTCAAAAAAGACTACTTGCGCAACACCTTCGTTCGCGTAAATTTTTGCGGGCAAGGGAGTGGTGTTTGAGAATTCGAGCGTCACAAACCCTTCCCATTCCGGTTCGAACGGCGTGACGTTAACGAGGATCCCGCAGCGCGCGTAGGTGCTCTTGCCGAGACAGATGGTTAGGACATTTCTGGGGATGCGAAAGTATTCCACCGTGCGCGCGAGCGCGAAACTATTCGGGGGAATGATCACCGAGTCGCCTTTGACATCCACGAAGTTTTTTTCGTCGAACTTCTTGGGATCGACGATGGTGCTGTTGATGTTGGTGAACAGCTTGAACTCATCCGCGCAGCGAATGTCGTAGCCGTAGCTTGAGGTGCCGTAGGAAACAATGCGGCGGCCGTCTATCTGCTTGACCTGGCCTGCTTCAAATGGCTCGATCATCCCGTGCTCGAGCGCCATCCTGCGAATCCATTTGTCTGCTTTGACTGCCATGATGATCCTGATCGAACAAGCTTAAGAAGAACGCGGTTAGGGTGAGCGGTCAGAATACAAAGAACGCGGTCAAAAGTACATTTGCTGCGCTACGCTGCGTTCGGAAACTCAATCCGGATTGGATTTTTTGAGTTTGATTGTTCCCGCGCCAACAGTGAATTTAAGATAACCGCCACCGGCCCCGGCTCGAGCATGAATTGAAGTTTCAGTGAAAGCAGTACGATCGCGCGTTTCCAGATCGGGATAGCTGTTTTCGATTTTGCCGGTACGCAGGATGTCGCTATCGATGTCCCCGCTAAAGCCGGCGGGTAACTCGACTTCGAGATCTCCCGCGGCAAGTTCAATGCGCAGGCTCCCTGCGCGCCAACTGCGCGTCGGGATCCGCACCTTGACAGTGCCGGTGCCAAAGGTCGCATCCACTACACCACCAGTCAGGACCAAGTTCGCGTCACCTTGCGGAGCGCCCAAACGCATCGGGCCTTCCACACCGGTGAGGCTGAGCGTCCCGATGCCGCCATTGATATCCAACTGCGTAGAAGTGGGAACTTTCAGGTGGTAGTCGATCTTCCAGGGCATGCTCAACAACTGTTTGGGGAAATTTTTGCCGGCCTTTCTCATGTGGGCCCGGTCATGCATACCGGTTGTCAGTACACTGAGATGATTCAAATCGTCGTCCAGCACTAATCCATTAATAGCTGCCAGCTTGGCTAGATCTTCTTCTGTATACGCCTGTACTTCTATTTCCGCCGTCAACTCCACCTGGTTTTTGGACCAGCCCTCGACGGTAATGGAGCCTCTGGGTGCCCCTACGACCGTGACGGTGCCACCGTAACCAAAACGTCTGACTTCGTGTCTCGAGACCGTGCGCGTGAGCAAAGGTCCAACCGGTGCAGCCGTATCTTTTTTGTTTTTCTGCGCGCGCGCGGGCGAACTAAAGCCAATCACTACAATCACTGCCGCGACAAATCCGATTTTGACTATTGGGTTGGAATATTTATGGGTCATGTATTCTCTGTCAGCCGGTCTTCGATAGGAAATGCTTTATTACGTGTTCTTAGCGGGAGGGAAACTGATTAGCAGCCTCCGCGTCCAGCTTGCTGTAAAGAAATGGAAAGAGCAAGTTCCCGAACGAGCAAAACAAAGACGCTGTCCAATCGGGAGATCAAACAGCGTCAACAGCAAGCCAACCAGGCGCTGCTATTTTCTGAAGAACATAATACTGCCGCTTAGCGTCGTGACTGATACCGATGAACGGCCATCGCCAACGTCGCCGGCGTACTTGCGGCCGCCGCCAAAAGACTGAAAGCTGCTATTCCAAAAGTGGCCCAGCTGGATGTTCTTACTGGTGGTAGCGGCTACCAGCCGGAAGGCCGAATCGCCCGGGATGCGAATGTTAATCGCCCCGTGGCCGGAGCTGAATTCATAAGTGCCACCGCGCACAAAGTCGCCATCAAAAAGAATGTCGCCACTGGTATTTGAGGCGATCACCTGAGTGGCGCTGATACCTGTCAGGTCTATGTCACCATCGGAAGATACACGCGCCCGCACTGAACCGGCGTGAATATTAGATACGTGAATATCTCCGCGCCTGGTTTCAACGTCCACTGAGGTGCTGACGGGAACCTGAATTTTAAAATTGACATCGCCGACGTCGGCGCGACCGCGGTTGTCGCTCATGACGTCGATGCTAATTCCTCCATTTACCACCCGCGGTGTAAAGTGGGCCGAAGGCGATTCCATGGTCGCGGAGATTTTAATCTCGTCGCGGTCCCACGATTCTACGGTGATGGTGCCCTGGATATTTTTCAATTCGAGACGGACATTTTTGCCGGTGGGATACCGCTTTGAGACATGTTGTTGCGCAGACAGCGAGGGAACCCCAACAAGCGAAAGCATTGTCAGGATAGTGACGATCGCAGAGACTTTTGGGCGCCCTGAATGAATGCGGGCTTCACACAAACTCATTTTCATTTCTGTGGGGCTCTTCAAAATCTAATCCGTATGCGGTGGTCCGAATCTCAGCGTTGCGTCACCCGGTTGAGCGCTATTGAAGTTCAGAGAACTCCTTGAGCAGCGTTATCTTTTCGTTGAGCGCTGCGTTGAGCATCTCTTCCGACACTTCGTCGTGAGGATTCTTGTTCAATTCTTTTACGGAATCATTCAAAGCCTGATCAATGACGTTCAGATTCCGGTCAAACGTATCACGCATGTCTGGAGTCCAGCGCGCGCGATTGGTAGCGATCCTCGTATTCCAATAATTAATTGTCTGTTGCTGTTGCCACTTCCGGGAGTTGAGATCGAATTTCTTTTGCGCCACTGGCCCAGTTTCAGGTGCACTGCTGCTGTCCAAACGTCGCACTCCGACGACCGTCCCGAGGGAAACAATCAGCACGAGAGCAGCCACGGAAGCTGCCATTTGCGGCAGCGAAAGGTTCCAACTCCGGCTCAGAAAATCCAAACGGTGAGGCTTGACCGCAGCATAGTTGCCGGTTTTCTTTTCAGCGGCTTCAATCGTATTCCGGATGCGCAGCCATAAGGCGCGCTCGTTTGGCGGCGCCTCGTACTGGCCACGATTCGCCCGGCAGAAGCTGACTACGGATTCAAGATCGGCGCGGACATCTGAGCATTCCAAGCATTCTCCAAAGTGCAGATTCAACTCTGCGGCCTCGCTCCGACTGAGAGTGCCGTCCACTAAATCGCTGATTAATTCCTGACATCTTTCGCAGTTCATTGTCGTACAACCTCTAACTTGTCACGATTAAATCTGATAGCTCGAATGCTGACGTGACACCCAACCCGGTTCCAGTGCAATCAAGGGGAGACTGCGCGTGATAACTCTTCCTTAAAGTCTCAGGAGCTCCGTTTTCTGCCGGCTTCCAAATCTTCTGCAGCTTTTGGAGGCTACTTTTTGGGATTCTGTTGCCTCAATAATCCCCGCAACTTCATTCTTGCTTTGTGCAGTTGCGACTTTGAAGTACCCACCGAGCAACCCAGCATGCGTGCAATCTCTTCATGCTCATGACCCTCAATATCATGAAGGGTAAAGACCATTTTGTAGCCCGGGGGTAATTGCCCGATCGCCTTGTCCAGGGCAATCCGGTCGACTACTGGCATGGCATTCGGATTCTCGGTCCCTTTGACGACCTGGATCGGAGTTTCACCGTCCTCGGTAGTCTGTTCCATGCGCACTCCTCGCTTGCGAAAGTGCATCAGAACCTGATTAACCGTCATCCGGTGGAGCCAGGTCGTAAATGCCGACTCGCCACGAAAGCTACCAATTTTTCGAAAGAGCTGGATGAAGACCTCTTGCGCAAGATCTTCGGCCTCCGAAACATTCCCCATCATCCGCAGGCAGAGTGAATAAACTCGACGGTTATGACGCTGGTAAAGCTCCTCGAAGGCAGCCATATCCCCTGCCGAGGCCTTTTGAGCCAGGGCGTAATCCGTGCTCGGAGCTGTCTCAGTTTCGGCTGCGGTCACGTGTTCGTTTGTTCCGGCAAACAATAACGCCAGTGGCGACGACGTCAATGAATTGTTCACCACGATATTTTTACGCGTCCGCTATTTCCAACCGAGCGCTACCCGTCCCCGTTGCACCTGCAGGAGGGTTCTCTTCAGTGCGAGGTTTTCGGATCCCTCAAACGCGTGTGTGATGCGGTGCTTTGCTCTCGTCGTTGCCTTGCTCGGACCCAAAAACTCCCAATTTTCCCTGTCGCGTCAATACTTTCCGGTTTAGGATGCTCCCGCCGCCACTTCCCCAAGGGTCAAACAAATAACCTGCCTTTAGTGAAGGCAACCGGCATCATTTGACCCCGGGGTCGTCAATCCCAAGTCATTGGTTGAGAAAATAGCATTCCTATAGCTCCCAGGGCCTCGCGACCACTTTAAGATACGGCGAATGAGACACACTGACAAGCGTTGCACCTCCTGACAATCATGCTCAGCGCGGGTTGATTCACCGATCTTCGCCCAAGGGGGGATAAATCAATTGAGTCCCGCAAAAAACCACCCCGGGACATTCCCTGTCCCATTAGAACCGGACATTTTAATTTGCTTACGACAAGCGAATATTTCTGAGCTCTTGCGTAGCGCAAGGCTGGCGCTTCTCAAGTCCAGTAGGTGCGATCCAGCGAGCGATAACCGACGGCTTCGGCGACGTGTGGTGAGCAGACTGAGTCGGAGCCTTCAAGATCGGCGATAGTGCGCGAGACTTTCAGGATGCGATCATAAGCGCGCGCTGAGAGACCGAGTCGGGTCATAGCCCGTTCCAGCATCTGCTCGCTCTCTGCATCTATGCGGCAGTAGCGGCGGATCATACGCGGCGTCATGGCCGCATTCGAATAGATCTTCTCCTCCGCAAAGCGCGTCCTTTGTCGTTCGCGCGCGCGGATAACTCGCTCTCGAATGTCGGTGGAGGCTTCGGTTCCCGGAGCAGGGTCACCGGTCAGATCACGAAAACGCACTGCCGGCACATCGATATGAATGTCGATGCGGTCAAGCAAGGGACCCGAGATGCGGCCCACATATCTTTGAATCTGCAACGGCGTACAGCGGCACTCACGCGTCGGGTCATTCCAAAATCCGCACGGACAGGGATTCATCGCCGCTGCCAACATGAACGAAGCGGGAAAGGTCAACGACATCGAGGCGCGACTAATGGTTACCTTCTGGTCTTCGAGTGGCTGGCGCAGGACCTCGAGCACGCTGCGATCGAATTCCGGCAACTCATCCAGAAAGAGTACGCCCTGATGCGCGAGTGATACTTCTCCTGGCCGCGGCACGGCGCCACCGCCGATTAAGCCGGCGTCGCTGATGGTGTGATGCGGCGAGCGAAACGGCCGTTCAGTTACAAGTCCGGAGCGGCCGGTCAGACCAGCCACTGAATGGATCTTGGTGAGCTCCAGCGCGGCTTCAAATTCCAGCGACGGCAGGATAGTCGGCAGTCGCTTGGCCAGCATCGTCTTGCCCGATCCCGGTGGCCCAATCAAAAGGATGTTGTGAGACCCTGCGCTCGCAACTTCCAGCGCGCGTTTGGCTGCCTGCTGGCCGCGCACTTCGCGAAAGTCAACGCTATAGTGATCCGAGTAGCTGAGAATTTCCGCGGGATCGACCTTCAGAGGAACAGGGGGCTCCGGGGATCGGAGCGCAGCGATCAAGTCTACGGCGCCGCGCAGGCTGGCGACGGGATAGATGTTGACTCCCGAAACGACGGCGCACTCGCGCGCGTTTTCTTCAGGAACGAGGAGATGCTTGATGAGGGCTTCACGCGCGAGAATCGCAATCGGCAAGGCGCCCTTGATTGGACGCACGCGGCCATCGAGCGAAAGCTCGCCCACGGAAACCATCTCGATGAGTCCCGACTCTTCAGCTAAATCGCCATTCGCACCCAGAATCCCGAGCGCTATAGGCAGATCAAAGCTCGCGCCTTCCTTGCGCACGTCCGCCGGCGCAAGATTGATCGTCGTCTTTTGAAAAGGAAAAAAGAAATTGCAGTTGGTGATCGCTGCACGGATTCGCTCGCGCGATTCGCGCACTGCGGCATCGGGCAGGCCAACAATAGTAACCGAGGCTGGCTGGTCGCTTTCGCCTCGCAGTGGCGTGAGGTCAACCTCTATGTCAACCAGATCGGCATCGATGCCATAAACGGCAGCTGAAAGTGTGCGAAAGAGCATACGACCCCCATTAGCTATTCATGAGGTGGTCGTGAAAAGCGACTAATGCGTTTAGATTAAAAACAAAGCGCGCCACTCGGAGAATCGAGGGCGCGCTTTGGTACTTGATGCCCGATCCTTGAACCGGAAGCAGTTTTGAATTATCGACGACGGCGCGGCGCAGGCGACTTGGCTGCGGCGGGCAACTTGATCTCCTGTCCAGCTTGCAGCTCAGCATTCAGAGACAAGCCATTGAGACGAGCGACATCGTTCGCGGAGACATTGTAGCTAGCTGCAATTTTTGCAATGCTATCACCCTTTCGAGCGCGAACTTTGGTCAAGGCGGCGGCAGGAGTTTCTTCCGCATTAGTGCTGGACCGTTTCCAACTGGTCAGTTTGATGCCGCCAGCCGGAACCACCAGTTTGGTGGTTGACTTCGGATCGACGCCGGCGTTGAACGCCTGCAACTGCGCTACGGAAACACCAGTGCGGCTGGCGACTGACTGAAAGTCTTCGCCGGGAGCCACTTGAATGATTCGCGCTGTGTCGCGTCGATCGCCCGGTATTCTCTTCAACACAGCTACTAACTGTTTTGAGCGTCCGGCCGGAACTCTCACATTGTAGATACCATCGCGAGGCGTGACATCGCGTCGCAATTCCGGATTGAGGCTGCGCAGAAAATCTACACTTGAGTCAGTGGCATCGGCGATCAATTGCAAACTGGTTGTCGTCGGCAATTGCACGACGTCATAAGACAGTGGCGGATCGGGACGAATACCAGCGAACCCATATTTCTCCGGATTTTTGGCAATCAAAATTGTCGCCAGGATGTTAGGAACATAGTTCCTGGTTTCCTGATAGAGGTAGGGATAGATGGTCCAGAAATTCGCCGTGCCGGCTCGCGCAATACCACGATCAATGTTGCCGGCTCCGGTGTTGTACCCGGCCATCGCCAGTTCCCAATTACCGTTATAGCGTCGGGCTAGATCTTTCAGATATCTCGCTGAGGCGCGGGTTGCCTGTTCAAAGCTGTTACGTTCATCGATCCAGGCAGATTGTCGCAAACCGTATTGACGCCCGGTACCGGGAACGAATTGCCAGAGGCCGGAAGCGGCCGCGTGTGACAACGCACCTGGACGCCAGGCGCTTTCGACCTGACCCAACCAGGTAATATCAACCGGCACGCCTTCTTCACGGAAAATCTTGCGGGCCAGCGCCATATAGCGGCCAGAGTGGCGCAGTCCCTTTTCCATCGTGGCACGGCCACGGCCCTGATAGTAATTAATGTATTGCTGGATCAGCGGGTTAATTGTGAAGGCGAAGTCCACATTGTTCTTAGCTTGCTCAAGCGCATCGACATCTGCCAGCGAAACGTTCTGCTCATCCGCGGTCAGCACGAGCTTGCTCAACTCATCAAGCGGCGAAGGATCGAATCGCTGTTCGCGAAAACCAACCTGAACTGATTGCGATTTGGCTAAAAGTTCAGAGTCCTGCCCAGCGACGGGAACCGTGCCGTTTTGGGCCACCAGAGAGGTTGTCGCGTGTGAGACACCGTGGCCAATCGGAACTTCCTCGCGATAGATGCGCTCCACGAGTTCAAGATAAAAAGTTTGCAGGCGTTGGTTGGCGCGCACATCCAAGCCGGACTCAAGCAATGTATCGACCGCCTGATCGAATTCATCGCGAGCCGCATCGCGCTTGTTATCATCAAGGTTCAGTTTACCTTTGCGGAAATGATCCTCTGCGCGCGTAATGAGTTGGGAAACGCGGCCATTGGTCCTTTCAACATCAGTTTGAATTGAACGCGCTGACGAACCCGAAGGTATTTGCGCTGAGGCGCCGACCATGCCGCCCAGGAGGCTTGTTAACACTGCCGCGCAAACTATCAATCGGAAGTTCGCTACCATTTATTACTGGATCTCCTCAAGAAAAAATTTCTCCGAATACGCTTGCCCGCCATTCAGGTGGCCAAACCGTATTCCAGGTACTTACAAGAGCGAGGTGATTATGGACCCTATCCGGACTTAACACCCTCGAATCTTGGCAAAGGGGTTAAACCGGTGCCCAGAGGCTATCACACGATTTTAGAGAGTGTCAAACAATCTCCCGCTATTTAGAAACGATGAAACAGGCCTGTTTTCCACTCCTATTTCTAACGATCTGAGCTCACCTTTGTTCCACGGATACAAAGATGCGTGGATCTGAGGATTTACTGTCCGTCAGGCTTGACCAGGATAGCGCCGTACAAACCGCGGGAGTCGGGCCGGTTTCTCCAGCTAACCCGACCCACTCGAAGCGCCAAGGACCTGTTCCTTTAGATCTTGGCCTGCGCCAGACGGCCTGATGCGGCCTGAGGTACTCGCTGGGGACGAGGTCCCGCCGGCGCCGTCGGCGCGACTCTTTCCTTGAGCGCTTCGCGGAACACCTGCCTCATGTGATCTACAAAAACAAACCGAATGTCTTTCAAAGGTTCCTTCGGCACTTCGTCGAGGTCGCGCTTGTTCAGAGACGGCAGGATGATGGTGGAAACCCTGGCGCGCCGGGCTGCCAGGACTTTCTCTTTCACCCCACCAACCGGGAGAACATTGCCCCGCAGAGTGATCTCACCTGTCATGGCGACGTCTTTTCTAATCGGACGTAGCGAGAGTGCTGAAACCATAGCGGTCGCGAGTGTGATTCCAGCCGAAGGTCCGTCCTTGGGAATCGCGCCCTCGGGAATGTGAATATGCAGGTCATAGTTACTGAAGTCGTCTTCGTCTATTTCCAGCTCTTTCGCGCGGGACTTGGCGTACGAGTACGCAGCCTGCGCAGATTCGCGCATGACCTCGCCCAATTGTCCGGTCAACACCAGATTCCCTTTGCCTTTCATCCGCAACGCTTCGATGAACAGCACGTCACCGCCTGCTGCGGTCCAGGCCAAACCGGTGGCGATGCCGACCTGATCTTTCTTCAGCACTTCTTCGGGAATAATCTTGGGAGCTCCCAAAAATTCATGCAGGTTCCTCGTGGACACGCGGATAGTTGTCTTGTGACCTTCCGCGATGCGCCGCGCAACCTTGCGGCAGATCGTGCCAATCTCGCGTTCCAACTGCCTCAGTCCCGCCTCCTGCGTGTACTGTTGAATAATTCCGGTCAGTGCCGTGTTCGAGATGTGAAGTTCACGCGAGCTGATGCCGTTCTCTTCCATCTGCTTTGGTAAAAGATGACGGCGTGCGATTTCTCGCTTCTCCTGCTCGGTATAACCAGCCAGACGAATGATCTCCATGCGGTCGCGCAGCGGCGGCTGGATCGTATCCAGAATGTTTGCAGTGGTCATGAAGATGACATTTGAGAGATCAAAAGTTACGCCGAGATAGTTATCGCGGAAGCTGTTGTTCTGTTCCGGATCAAGTACCTCAAGCAAAGCCGATGAGGGGTCGCCTCTGAAATCCGCGCCCACTTTATCGATTTCATCGAGCATGATCAGCGGATTATTAGTGCCTGCCTGCTGTATTGCCTGAATTACTCGACCGGGCATGGCGCCAACGTAGGTCCGACGATGACCACGCACTTCGGCTTCGTCATGCACACCACCCAGTGATAGGCGCACAAACTTTCGATCGAGGGCGCGCGCGATTGAGCGGCCGAGAGAAGTCTTACCGACACCCGGCGGGCCGACGAGACAGAGAATCGGGCCTTTTGGTTTTTCCTTGAGCTTGCGCACGGCCAGGGCTTCGATAATGCGATCCTTGATCTTTTCCAGCCCGTAGTGGTCCTCGTTGAGAATCTGTTCGGCCTTGGCCAGATCCAGGTTGTCAATCGAAGCCTTGGACCAGGGCAGCTCAGTCATGATTTCCATCCAATTGCGCAGCGTCGCAGTCTCTGCGGAATCAGGATGCATTCGTTCGAGCTTCTTCAATTGCCGCAGCGCTTCTTCCTCAGCCGGCTTGGGCATGTTTGAGGCTTCGATCTTCTCGCGGAACTGCGCGATCTCTTCAGCCAGCTCATTACCTTCACCCAACTCGGATTGAATTGCCTTCATCTGCTGGCGCAGGTAGAACTCTCGTTGTGATCGATCGATGTCCGCGCGCGCCTGAGTATTAATCTCCTGCTGCACGGTCAGGACCTCGATTTCTTTGTTAAGCAGATCGTTCACGCGCCTCAGCCGTGCAGTTGTATCGGCAATTTCAAGAACCGATTGGGCATCTTCTACTTTTAATTCCAGGTTAGAGGCAGAGAGATCAGCCAGCCGACCGGCATCGTCAAGGTTGGCGATAATCGCCATCACTTCAGGCGAAATATTTTTCCCGAGATTGATGGCTTTCTCCATCGAGGCGCGCACATTTCGCACCAGTGCTTCAACCTCAAGTGAACGCTCAGGCAGCACTTCCTGGACGACTTGCAGCCTCGCTCGGATGTATTCCCCAGTAGTCTCGACGGACTCAACTTCGGCGCGCGCCAATCCCTGCACCAGAATGCGAATCCGGCCATCAGGCAACTTGAGCATCCGCATGATCACGGCAGCCGTGCCGACCTTATAAAGGTCATCCGCAGTGGGTTCTTCCTTGTCGAGGTCCTTTTGCGACGCAAGGAGGATCATCCGGTTTTCACCCAACGCTTCGTCTACGGCGCGAATTGATTTTTCGCGCGAGACGAACAAGGGGACAATCATGAATGGATAAATCACAATGTCGCGCAGCGGCAATACCGGCAGTTCACCAGGAATCTGTAACTGCTGTTCGCTGTCTGGTGTTTCGAGTCCCGCTGTGATGTCGTCTTCGTTTACAATTCCCATGGCTTCATTCTACCGCACGTCTTACTTAAATGTTTCCCCAGGCGCCACAATTACTGCTGATTGACGTCTTTGACCGCGATCTTGAATTCTCTTCCTCGGCGATCCTGGGTCTTGGGCAAGCGCACCAACAGGATTCCGTTGGCCAGTTCAGCTGATGCCTCGCGCACATTAATCGTCCAACGCAGAGGAACGATTCTGTTAAAGCGCCCGTAATTGCGCTCTGAGCATAGATGCGAAGTAATGCGATTTCGCGGTACGCTCCGTTTTTTCTCACCCCAAATGCGCAGCTGAGAATTGGTCAGGCCAATCCTGATCTGCTCCGCAGCCAAGCCGGGCAAGTCGACTCGAATATGAATTTCCGCGACCGACTCGCAGAGATCTACAGGAGGCGCCCACGTTCCTGAGACCACTGGACCATCAATTTCAGCCGCCTCTTGTAGTGCGGCGAATAATCGCCCAACGCGGTCGCGCAGTTGCTGTACTTCAAGACGTTCAAGACCGGACGCTCTCACATGTTTGATCATTATTCCATTCCGGCTAAAGGTCGTGCGCCAAACTTTAGCCCTTTCGCGCCGTAGCATTAGCGCGCGCTCGAACCAGATGCTTAAGTTCGTTCATGAATTCCGAAACATCTTCAAACTCCAGGTAGACCGAAGCAAAGCGCACATACGCTACTTTGTCGAGCTCTTTCAACCGGCGCATGATCATTTCGCCGATCTTGCTCGTCGGCCGCTCTCGTTCCGGAGATTCCTGCACGTATTTTTCAATACCATTGACAATTGAATCCAGTTTCGAGGAAGGCACCGGGCGCTTTTCGCAGGCACGCAGAAGACCAGCCATGACCTTGCTGCGATCAAAAGTCTCACGCCGGCCATCCTTCTTAATGACCATATAGGGAATTTCGTCGATCCGCTCATAGGAGGTGAAGCGCCGCTCGCAACGGAGACATTCGCGGCGGCGACGGATAGCATCTCCTTCGCGCGATTCACGCGAGTCAACCACTTTGTCTTCAAGAAAAGCGCAGAATGGACACTTCATATGGACCTCGCTGGAATATTTTTGTGAAACTAGAACGTATCGTTACTACTCACTGCTCCCAGATCGGCCCTGGTTTCAGGCGTGATCTTTTCGTCCTCAACTGCATGTTCGATGGCTTCCGGTTTTGCCAGGTTCCGTAAATTCGTCAGGTTGATATCACCACGCAGAAAATAGAACAAGCCGCAAAGCGCAGCCGGACCAAAATCCACCAGGTGCAGCACGATAGCCACGGCAGCTGCCTGTTCTTTCTCGATGCCCACAAAAAACAGTCCCGCGCCAGTTGCAGCATGAAAGGCGCCGGCCGCCCCCCCGGGAGTAGGCACGGCAGAACCAACCATTGACCATCCAAGAATAAACAAAGACTCGGTAACCCCGAACGGACGACCACCAACCTCCAGGTGAAAGGCGCGAAACACGCACAAGTTCCCGATTACGACAGACCCCCACAACAACAAGGTCCAGCCAACAGTGATCGCCAGATCGCGTGGATGGGACAGCACTTTTAGCGCTCGCGCCAACTGGTCCATCAGGCTGATGATGCCTGTCTTCAGCCGGCCCGGCAGCCGAGGCAATTTGCTAAAAATGTTCTCAACCCAGCCAATGAGCAACTGCGACTTGATCCGAAACGAGATCAAGGCCACAAGACCCACGGCTCCAATTATGACCAGGGCCAGACCAAACTGGCGGACCCGATGATAAGACTCTGCATTGCCAAACGAGGGATGAAACCACAACAAATTTGCGGCAAAGATAAACACGACCGTCATCGAGTCGTAAATACGCTCAATCATGATCGTCACAAATGAAGCTGCCGGCCGTACCCTGCGATCGCGCATTGGTAGTACGAGGGGTCGCACGACTTCTCCCATGCGTCCCACTAACAGTACAGCACCGAAACCGACCGTGGTCGCAACCCAGATTTCGTGCAAGCTCGACTTAGTCAGAGGCGCCAGGAAAGCCTGCCAGCGAAGAGCCCGGAATAAATATGCAACCGCAATGACCGCGCAAGCCAGGGCTATCCAGCGCCAGTCTGACTGACGCAATGCTAGTTTCACCTGGGTCCAATCCAAACGCCTGCCAAACCACCAGAGTATTCCGGCGGCCAGCAGGAGCAGCACGCTAAACTCGACGTATTTTCGGTTCTCTTTCAAGTTAGATAAAGTCGAAAGGATTGCTCTTCGGTACCAAACTACGGGAGGCAAACAGCAAAGACTTGACTACCCCACGACCTGAACCACAAGATATTGGGTGGCGGTGCAAGGCTACAATAATTGTTTATGAGGCGCAACAAGTCGATCAAAGACACGCTGCCAGCGGTTTCGAACGCCGGTAATACGCTTACTCGATCCGCCGGGAACTTTACCCAGCGGCAAATCGTAATCGCCTCAGGTCAAGGGTACGTGCCCGTAGTAAAGCCGTTCGGAATGTTTTAGTTTGAGGCTGGAGAAGCATTAGTGGGGGCTGTAAGGTCTTTGGCTGCCAGCGAAGGAGCCGAATTAGTCAGGCGTTGTCGTGCCGGAGACGGGGCGGCATGGGAAGAAATTGTCCAGACTTATTCACGACGGATTTATAATCTTGCCTATCGCTTTACTTCCCGTTCCGATGCTGCTGAAGACCTGACTCAGGACGTTTTCATACGTATTTACCGGGCGTTGGAACAGTACGATCCGAGACAGGGTGACCTGCAAAACTGGTTGATGCGACTGGCTCGTAATTTGGTTATTGATGATTATCGAAAACGGCAACGTACGCCACACGACAGCCATGCCGAGGACTTGGCGGACCACACTTACCATTTGCGCGCCGGGACCAGTTCGGTGCAACGCGAAATGGAAAGACGCGAACTGGGAGAGCAAGTGCAGTCCGGTATCGACAAGCTTTCAGCTGACTTGCGTACTTGCGTGATATTGCGTGATATCGAAGAACTGAGTTATCAGGAGATTGTGGATCTCCTCAAAATCCCTGAAGGCACGGTCAAGTCGCGGATCAACCGGGGCCGCATTGAACTGGCAAAGACTCTCAGGCGAATGAAAGTAGTGGCTGTAAGTGAAACGTAGGTATTGGTTCGGCGCTGCGGATCGCCGAAGACATTAAGAACCCAGGGGGCAGAAAATAGGTAGCAATATGCTTTGTGTAGATTTTGAAGAACGATTAAGTGACTACATCGACGGGTTACTCGAAGCCGAGACTCACCGTCAGTTCGCAGAGCACGCTCTGCGTTGTCCTGTGTGTCACGACACTTTGAGCCAGGTAAAGAATTCTATTCAGACCTGCCGCACGGCCTACGTGCCGCCGGCCAGCAATGAACTGGAAGCGCGCATTCTGTTGCGTACCATGCCGGAATCCACGATGGGCTGCGAAGAATTTGAAGAAGCCCTCACAGATTATCTGGATGGTTTCCTCCCTGCTCCGCTATTTCATCGCTGGGAACGGCATGCAGCGCTCTGCGCGCAGTGCACAAAGCTTCCGGGAGAAGTCGTGCGCTCAATCGGCGCCTGCATCACCTATAAAGGTGAGGAGCTGCCCGTACCAGTTGGCCTGAATGAGAAGATCCTTGCAGCAACCCTCGGCACTGTGGTTCCAGCCGAAGTGCGAGCTCCGCTCAGTTCTCGCGTGGCTGCCCGGTTACGTCTCTGGCTTGATCCGATCATGTCACCGCAGTTGGCTACCGTGGCAACGATGCTTCTGGTGGCGATATTCGTTCTGACCAGCACGGTTTCAGCTGACGGTTCCATCAGTGGCATGTATAGCGCGAGCCTGCGTCTGGCTGAGCAAAGTTATTCCAAGAGCAAGGATGTCAGTGGCACCGGCATTTCCGATGGCTTTAAAAAATTCTTTGTGGGCGGGACTGAAAAGTCTCCAAAGACCGCTAGCCCGGACCTACAACCCGAACCGAACCCGGGAAACGGAGTTCAGCAGAACGAGAGTGTTACTAGAAAGCCGGAAGTTACTCCCAAGAGCCAGCATAAGCGCTGACTGCGGTGGCGCCAGGTGATCGCCCGATGATGTACTGTTCGTATCATTCCAGAAACCCTGCGGTGGTCCAATGCAACCAGTGCGCTCGCGCACTTTGCGCGGCTTGCGATCATCGCATTCGCGGTTTTCCCTTTTGTCAGGATTGCATCGTTGCAGGCGTTGAGATGCTGCGCCAACAATCACAGTCACCCGCGTCGCATATTGCGCGGCGGCGCAGTTCGCCTTTTGTAGCTACTCTGTTGTCATTCGTCCCCGGTCTCGGGGCGGCTTACAACGGTCAGACGGCCAAGGCAATTGTTCACTTTGCAATTTTTGCAACCTTCTTTCAGATGGCCGTTCTTACACAGGGCGTGCACTTTTTCGTCCTTGGAGTTTTGGGAACCTGGTTATTCGCAGCGGTCGATGCCTGCCGCACCGCCCAGTTGCTGCGAGCCGGATTTGCAGTTGACACAGAGGAAGATCTGATCGCCCGAAGGCTTTATGGGAACCCGCTCGCGTGGGGCGTGACCTTAATGGTTATTGGCACCGTTTTTCTCCTGCATACACTGCTCGGCTGGCAGCTTCCGGTTAGGAAACTGCTGCCAGTAGCATTGGTAGCACTCGGCGCCTATATGCTCTTCGATTATCTGCGCAGCCGTAGAGGATCTGAACGAGCTGTTCGTTTTGATTCCCGGCCGGCTACACCTTCGGCATTCTCGGTTCGAACTTTTGACGCTGCTTCGTTTCGTGGCGGAGAAATAACTGGTCGTCCCACTGCGCAAGAACTGGGATCTTCTATACCTTTTGAAAGACGTTGACAGAATTAACGGGGTAGATTAGGAACGTATTATGACAGCCCTTCTCTTTAGAGCTTTTGGTCTTGGTAGTGTCGTCGCAGCCATCCTGCTCATCGTTGCTTTACTAAAGCAACTGATCGTGATGTTCGGCTTTCTGCTGGCCCTCGTAAAATTTGCCATCATCATGGCCTTTGTCCTCGTGATCGTGATGATCGTCCTGGCGATCTGGAGCGACCGCACCCGCCGCCGCCGTGAGGAACGGGGATTGTAAAAATTCAGCGGGATACTTAACCTCCCTTCCCACTTGCTCTTAGCTGTTTTCCTGCTATTTTCTCTGCAACTTCGCGTCCTTCCGAGGTTGAAAAAGTGATTTTCGTGTGGTAGGGTGCGCCTTCTTTGCAGCACCGGCCGAATGGGTTCATCGACCTCAAAGCTTCGAGGTCCCGACCAATTCGCTGCAATCTCCAGGCAGGCTTTTAGCTGTAAGCCCTCATAAATCGTTAACTCGCATCAGTCAGTTACCCCCGCAGCAGACTGTGCCTTTGCCGTCGCTTGCGCCGCTTTTTCGTTTTGCGCAAACGTGACAAGGAGTCTTCAGAATGGTTCGAGACGAAAGACTATACGCTTTCATAATTTCCAACACCTCTCGCTCACGGTCCCATATTCGCCGTATTTGCCTTCATAAGAAATGGTTGAGATTGTCGGCGGTTATTGCTTTTCTGTTATTTGCCAGCTCCATCTACGGTTTTTATGGATTGACCCAGCAGGCCTCGCATCTGCGCATTGAAAAAGAAAATGAACGCTTGCGAGCCGAAACGGAGCGCCAACGCCAGGAGCTGAATGAACTGAATCAGCGCGTCGAAAAGGTTGAGGATACCTCACATAAGTTGGCGGAAAAATCAGGTCTTCTCACTCAGATGGACTCCAATCTTCACGGTGCAGGTGGCCCGGCCATCCCGCTCAACGCTGCTGCTTTGGCGACCCTCGAAGCCAAGATGAGTCGAGTGGAAAAGGAAATGAGCACGCACGAGGCAAACCTCCGCGAGCGCGGATTCACACCGTCGCTTTGGCCCGTCGATGGCAAGCTAGAGAGCGGTTTCGGGGGCCGTTCGAATCCCTTCGGCGGCAGTTCATACGAGTTTCATGATGGACAGGACATCGTTGTTCCTTCAGGCACCCCGGTGGTGGCGGGCGCTAAAGGCGTGGCGACGTTTGTTGGCTGGCAGAACGGCTACGGCCGGCTAGTGGTGATCGATCATGGTGGCGGTCTGACAACTCGTTACGGTCATTTGTCCGAGTTTGACGTGGAAGAGGGCGCCGACGTGGCGCGCGGAGAATTCATCGGACGCGTAGGGTCGACTGGACGTTCTACGGGACCGCATCTGCATTATGAAGTCCGAATCAATGACAATCCGGTCAACCCATTGCAGTATCTATTGACCAGCGCCAAGCACTAGAATTCGAACCAAAGGAGTGGGCGAGTCGCTGCCTCAAACAGGGCGATTCGACCCGCCTGGCCTTTCTAAAACTCACCCGCCTTCTGCTACTATCACACCTCTTCAATCCGGACGTAGCAGAGGATCAAACAATCGATGAGTTCACGTTTACGATGTTTCGCGGCCACCGTGCTGGCTGCAGCCTTATGTATTTCCGCCATTCCTTTGCGCGTTCTTGGCGATGAAGGAATGTTTCTGCCGGACACGATTAACCGGCTCTCGCAGCAGCAACTAAAGCATCGCGGACTCAGGATTCCCCTGACCGACATTTACAATCCAGATGGTGTCAGTATCAAAGATGCCGTCGTCATCGTTGACGGCGGAACCGGAGAGTTCGTCTCCCCGGAAGGTTTATTACTGACGAACCACCATGTTGCGTTTGACGCGCTGGTCAGCTCTTCGGACGCCGGCCACGACTATGCGACTAATGGTTTTAAGGCCAATTCGCGGGCCGAGGAACTGCCAGCCACAAACTACACAGTTACCATTACGCAGGACCTGAAAGATGTTACCACTGAGGTCCTCAAGGGAGTGACCGGCAGTTCGCCGCCGGCTGAGAAGCAAAAGGCGATCGCGCAAAATATTGGCCGGTTGGAGCTATCCGGCGGTAATGAAGCAGCCGGCATCAGGGTCCGCGTCATGCCAATGAATGAAGGTCTCTCCTATTATCAATTCACTTACCTGGTCTTGAACGATGTGCGAATTGTTTATGCACCACCCAAGAACATCGGATTCTTTGGGGGTGATGCCGATAATTTCGAATGGCCTCGACACTGCGGCGATTTTACTTTTATGCGCGCCTACGTCGGTCCGGATGGTAAACCGGCGGCCTACTCGCAGGCGAACGTTCCCTACAAGCCGAAAAAGTTTTTGTCGTTATCGCTGGCAGGTGTGAAGGAAAACGATTTCATGATGGTGATGGGCTATCCCGGGACCACCCGACGCTATCGCGAGAGTTACTCGGTTGCTTACAACCAGGACACGTTAATGCCCTTAACAGTGGACCTTTTCACCACGCAAATTGAAGCCCTGGAAGCAGCGGGGAAGGACGACCCGGCGCTACGCATAAAACTGCAAAGCACGATTTTTGATTTGGCCAATACGCTGAAGAATGACGAAGGATCAGTCATCGCCATGCGGCGCGCGGATATTGTAGGCCGCAAACAAGCCGAAGAAGCTACCTTTACCCGCTGGCTCGAAGCGGACCCGGCCCGCAAGAGTAAGTACGGGGAAGTGCTGCCTAACCTGAGCAAGGCTTATCTGGAACTCAATGCGACAGGCCTGCGCGATTTGCTGGCCCTGCAGCTATTCCAAGCCAGCGACTTGTTGACGATTGCCTTCGGCATCCAGGACCTTGCCGCGGCGAAGGAAAGACCGGGTGGTGATTCAGCACCTGCCCTCGCAGCGGCCACTATCAGTGCCCGCGAGCGCGCCAAAGAAGCCCTGGCAGATCGCAATTTGATCCTGGAGCGGACGCTTCTGACCTACCTGTTACGCCGCGCCGCAGAACTTCCCGAAGCACAAAAAATTGCCGCAATAGAAAAACGATTTGGGTCGCTTCAGGGGGACGCGCGGCGCCGGGCCGAAGATGACTTTACCCGCTCGATAGTCGACACAAAGAATTTTGTGGGCCCCGATACGATCGGCAAACTCTTCGATATGACACTAAGCCAGTTGCGCGAGCTTCATGAACCCTTTCTCGATTTTGCAGCCGAGTTGACACCTCTGATCGTGCAACAACAGATTCGCACTCGTACTTTCAACGCGACTGTAGGCCGCTGGCGGCCACTGCTGTTGCAGGGGATGATCGAAATGAAAGGAGGCAGCCAGCCCTATCCCGATGCTAATCGCACCCTACGATTCTCGTACGGTGAGGTAAAAGGCTATGTGCCGCACGACGCCGCCATCTATCAGGCTTTTTCACATCTCTCAGGGGTCATTGAAAAGGATACCGGACGCGAGCCTTTTGATGCCCCTGAAAAGTTGAAGCAACTTTATCGAGCCCATGATTTTGGTATCTATGGAACCCCGGATGGCACAGATGTCCCGGTGAATTTTCTTTCCGACACGGACATCATTGGCGGAAACTCGGGCAGCCCCATCCTGAACGGACAGGGTGAGCAGGTAGGGATTATCTTCGACGGCAATTACGAGGGTCTGGGTAACGATTTCTTCTACAACGGAGAGAAGGGCCGGTCGATTTCAGTCGACATCCGTTATGTTCTCTTTGTCGCAGATAAATTTGGTGGTGCGGGATATTTACTCAAGGAATTGAGCCTCGTTGGGGTCCCCAAAACGCGGGCCGCTGCCGCTCGAAAAAGCCATCACTGAAAGGTCCCGGCTGATTTTCAGACTCGGGGAATGAAGATAAAAGGCCTCAAAAGCACGGTTTTTAATTGCTTGACAGGCTGATTTGGTTTCGCTTAGTATGCGCGCTCGTTCCTTTGCAGGGTTACCCGGTTGGTCCTGCTAGTCCGATTTTCAAAGCTCCACAGTAATGAGTAGTTCAGCTTTCCCCTGTAAGTGTCTGCATGATGATTTGCGCGCTGTGCGCTTTTCGTCATGCTTTTTTTTGGCTGTGTGGTTCCGTGCTCGCCCCCTACAAGCGCGTTCGGCTCACTAGCATTAACCTGGAAGGCGCAAAGTAGCAGCGCCCTTTGGCCTGAACATCTCAAGCCGAAAGATCTGGCTATTAGTGCCCGTTTTACCGAATCGTTTAGGAGGATTCGTTTGTATGTCTAGAATAACCGGTAAGGTCAAGTGGTTTAACAACTCGAAGGGTTACGGTTTTATCGAACAACCTGGCTCTTCAGACATCTTTGTTCACTACAGCGCGATTCAAGGCGAAGGCTTCAAAACCCTGGAAGAGGGTCAGGAAGTCGAGTTTGAAGTAACGCAGGGCCCCAAAGGACCACAGGCCGAGAATGTGACCAAGATGTGACGTCTCCCCGGCTTGCTAGTAGCAAAGCCACTGACCGCTTCCGGTACTACCCGGTAAGCGCGGCAAAAGAAAAGGCGACCTTCAAGGGTCGCCTTTCTTGCTTCAGGGTCTCCCGACATTTCCAGGTGAACACTGGAACCGCACGGTAACCAGAAGGACTCTTTAATCGTCGGCCTTTGCCTTGAAACTTACGTGTCCGCCTTCCACGTCTACCGAGAAGCGCACCCGGTCGCAACCCATTCGTTCCTTGAGGGTGTCCGACTTGGACGCGATCAAACGGTGAAATCGCGGAAAGGAGAAGCCTATCGTTGACTCACCGCAACGCCGCTTCGCTTCCAGCAGGGAGTCGTAAAGTTGCTTGACTGTACCGACATCCTTATGAGCGTCGGCACAAACAAATGTGGCGGGATCGACTGGTCCCATTTCAAGATTTCTATTCTGGGCCCGCGCTGCAGCTACCGGATCGCGACCTTCCTCCCGACCCTGTAGAGTGCGGCGCCAGAGATCTCGAAACGCATTATAGCGAGCAGCCAGCGTATTGAAATGATAACGCTGGGCATAGGTCAAGGTCCGATCATCCAACATTCGTTTGATGATCGTCTCCACACGGTTCTTGGTATCGTAGGGTGGCCTCTTCGAGGCGCCGTTGAAGTAAACGTCGAACTCAATCTTCAAACGACGAATATCGTCTTCGAGCCGAGACAGATGTTCCTCGACTGTCGGTTGGTCGTCCACGACATTCTTGTTCTTAACTCGTTGATTCGACCGGACTAACTTGTTATCACGAATGCCCAATGCGTGGTTCCTCCTGCGGATAGACCTGACGGGCTGCTCTGGCTGGAAGGCTGCGCCGTGAGGAGACGCGTTCTGGACTGAGTCTAGGTGGTGGCAAAGCCAACTGTCAACAAGTTTGTGCAATGTAGATCGCTCTCTTGTCAGGTAACGGGGGACTGATTTGATTCACTCCGATGAAAATCATATTCTCTTGAGCCAAATCTATGTCACACGCGAAACAGGTAAACTCATCAGTGCTGCGCATCATGCCCTCAGTCGACGAATTATTGCGGGCTCAGAAGGCTGAAGGCTTCCGCGCTGCGGTTGGTTTACAACGTCTCACGAGCCTGGCTCGCTCAATTACAAGCGAACTACGCACGGAGTTGCAGCAGGGGCTCGCGGCAGCGCAGAACGAAGCCGAGTACACTCGCGAGGCGCTTCTGGATGAAGCATTGCGAAGGCTTGGTGAACGCTGCCAAAACGACCAAACTGCAGAATTTGGACGCGTAATAAACGCTACAGGAGTGATTCTTCACACGAATCTTGGCCGGGCCCCGCTTTCTGAACCAGCTCGGACGGCTTTAGCTCAGGCCGGCGGATATTGCACCCTTGAACACGACATCGTGACCGGAGAACGAGGCCGACGAGGTGGCCGGGTAGAAGATCTCCTGGTGGAGTTGACGGGTGCGGAAGCAGCTTTGGTTGTCAATAACTGCGCGGCCGCGGCGCTTCTGATCCTGAGTGTCATGGCCGGCGGCGGTGAAACTCTCGTGTCTCGCGGTGAGCTGGTGGAAATCGGCGGTGACTTTCGCGTTCCCGAGGTGATGGCTACTTCCGGAACTCGCATGGTCGAGATAGGCACCACCAATCGCACCAAACTCGACGATTACCGCCGTGCCGTCAATGAACGCACGCGCCTCATCATGCGCGTCCATCCTTCTAACTATCGCATCGTTGGCTTTACTGCGACACCGACGCTACGTGAGTTATCAGAGCTCGCTAAAGAGTTGGGGCTTCCGCTTTACGAAGATGCCGGTTCTGGCGTACTGAGCGACCTCAGTGCTTACGGCCTCGCCGATGAACCGGTCATTCGGGAATCCCTCAGGGATGGCGCTGCCGTGGTTTCCTTTAGTGGAGACAAGCTTCTGGGCGCGTGCCAGGCGGGATTGATTGTAGGCCGTTCCGACATCGTTAACCGCTTGCGGAAGCATCCACTTTATCGAGCCTTACGGGTAGACAAACTTTCGCTGGCAGTGCTGGAAAAGACATTGGAAGCCTATCGGCACCAGCGATCTGTTACAGAGATCCCTGTGCTGAAGATGCTTTCGCTCACCAGGGCTCAGCTTACTCAGCGCGCGCAATCGCTGCTTGAACGGTATCGGCAAGCCTCCCTAAATGACGGCAGCACCGCCGAGCTGGTTTTTGAAATTCGGGATGCTGAGTCCGCGATCGGCGGGGGCGCCGGTCCCAACACCCATCCCGATACTTCAGTCATCGCTCTCTCTCGTGAGCCCTTCACTGCCAACGAAATTGCTGCAACTCTGCGTTGTTGCTACCCACCTATCATCTGCCGTGTCTCAGATGGAAAAGTTATGATCGACCTTCGCACGGTAGCTGAAGAAGAGGAAGCTGAATTACTCGCCGGCCTGCTCACTTTGGTCAAATAACTTCACATTGCCGAATTTTCGGTAGATTTAACAACGGCCAACAGTGTACAATCCCCGTGGTCGTTGGTTCGACCAGCGTTAGAAACCCACCTGCTCCTCGAGATTCGCTCAGTAATCGCAAAGACCCGCTTGAAAAGCTCAAAATCTCCTTTCAAATCCATCAGCATCGCGCTGGGGCTGTCCCTGGCAGCGGGAATTCCCGTTTGGTTCTTATGGTTCGAAGGTTTTCTCCTGCCTTTGCAGCAGGCCTTCGTCGTCCTTCGCAATGATCCCCTAGCTCCGCTAGTAACTCCCCAATTTCGCATCGCAACCTGCCTGATTTTTGGGATGGCTTTGGCAGCTGGATTATTGATTGAGCGCACCGGAGCACGACGTGCCTTTCCTTATCTGGGTGGAAGCTTTTTGCTGCTAAGCGCAGTCAGCCTCCTGGTTTCACGCTTCGTGGGCATCGACATTCTGTTTGTGCCAATGATTTTCGCCTGCGCTTCAGCAGTCTTTGTGGTCCAAGTACATCGACTCTGGAGTCTCGACCTGGAGTTGAGCGAGCGGGTGAACAGCGTTTTGAGCAGAACGACGCAGACTCACTCAGATTCGAAGCAACGTCTTATGAGCGGGTTGAAACTTCTGGATACTGTCCTCGCTGTCTCGGACGCCGTGGTGTTCGTGCGGGATGAAAACCATCATCTGGTTCCTGCAGTTCGGCTACAACCAGCAACAAGTGGACCTTTGGTCGCGAGTCGCAACTCAGCCTGGCGGGAAGGCGTGGCATTTTCTCAGCGAGCGGTGGACAGCGGCGAACTGGTAGTGCGTACGAGTGACGGTGGGAACTCAGGCCCCCTCGTAGCCTTGCCCTTGAGCCACGAAGACAGACTTCTGGGAGCGTTGTTCCTGCGACTGCGGGAAGAATTTTCGGAGGCAGATCGGCCTCTCTTACTGGCGGTAGCAGCTCAAATTGCCCGCAATCTGCAACGAGAAAAAACCTTCAAGGAACCGTTGCGAATTGGCTCGTTCACCTATCTGTCGGCGGGGGCGGCCGAACAACGGCTGGAGTCCGCTTACATGCTGGGTGGACTATTAACGGAAGGGCGTTTTGGAGCTCAGGGTCTTTCTGAATCATCTGAAGGATTAGCGGTTGCTTACCTGGACGGAACCCTGGCGCAGGTGAATTCTCAACTGCTACATGCGGCGCAACTAACCGCATCGGACGCTCGCACGATGGATATCTTCGGTCTGCTTGATCGTTTTCGCTGCGATATTTTTGACGAACCAGTGATCGCGGTACGTCGCGTTTTGCAAACGGGCGAGTCCTACGAATGCGAGTTAAACTTTTCTGACCGGGGCCAAACACTCGGGCTAAGGATTTCGCTGCTTACTGATCCGCGCAGCGGGCGAGGTCAGGAATCTGAGCCGTTGTGTCTCGCACTCAGTGTTCGCGACATCACTCAGCGAAAAGAATATGAGCAGCTGAAGAGCGACATGGTTTCCCTTATGTCCCATGAGTTACGCACGCCGCTCACCAGCATTAATGGTTTTGCGGAGTTACTCGCTGCAGACGAAGCTGTACCCGATCACCTGAAAGAATTCGTTACCATCATCAATACTGAAGCTCAGCGCCTCTCGCGAATGATCAATACATTTCTCGCGGTCACGCATCTCGAACGCAAAGACAAACAGGGAGTTTTGAAAATTCCGCTGAAGCTGAACGATGTAGTACGCGACATTGTCTCCACGCTACAGCCTTCGGCGCGCAAAAAGCGCATTCGCCTGGTGGAGCAGCCAGCCGATCGGATCCCTCCTGTCGCGGCCGACCGCAGCCTGATTACTCAAGTCGTAAAAAATCTAGTGAACAATGCAATCACCTACAGTCCCGAGCGTACGACGATAACGGTCTCAACTGCGCTGGAGGCCGAAACCGTGCGGGTTTCGGTGGAAGATCGCGGATATGGAATTCCGGCTGAAGCAGTGGATCGCGTCTGGGAAAAATTCTATCGCGTGGAGCGCGAAGGTCATGATAAGGATGAGGAATCGACCGGCCTCGGTTTGTCTTTTGTCCGGGAAGTCGTCGAGCAGCATGGCGGAAACGTGGCCCTCGAATCCGAACCGGGACGGGGCTCAAAGTTCAGCTTTACTCTGCCGCGTCTCTAATGGTCGCAAGCCTCGGCAAACCACTAAATAATCACGTCAACTTATTTATCGTGCCCCGGCAATTGGAAGCGCCACAACTGCATCTCTTGTTGTCTGAGTGCAGAGTGTATTCGTAGTCGATAGTGATCTCCTCGCCAGGCGCGATATCACGCAAGGCAAAGAAGATTAGCTGTCCATAGAGAGTGCGGGTAAAGGCGTTGGGAGTGCAGCAATGATTGACGTAGTGAGTGCCGTTACCACCGCGACTGCCATCGAGACTCCAGCGTGAATTGATCCCGCAAATGCGCAGGATGCGGCGATTCCCTCTGCGTCGTGCTTCCGCGTTGGAAATCTTTTCACCCGCGTAGGGAGCTATTTTGTGCCAGCGTCTAAAGGTGCTGGTGGCAAAACAGCCTTGTCCGTTAATTCGAGATTTCCTTACTGCAAGACCGGGCGCAAGTTTGATTTTCATCGGGTGCAGTTAAGCAAAGCCTATTTGAGTCAAAATTGAAAGCTATTTAGTTTAGCAGCAGCGCCTCACGATCGAATTAAGAAAAAACCGCCGGCAAAAAGACCGGCGGCCCGAACACTTGTCGCGTCTCGATCGACGCTTCACTTTAATTTAAAGCTACGGGCAATCGCGTCCGTTTGATTGCGGATGCGCGCTATGCTATCGCGCAGTCCCGTGAAGTAAAGCACGTAAGCAGTCCGGGCGTCGCTCTGCAGGAAGTAGATGCGGCCCATCATTGGCTTGCCCGTCTGCGTGAACTCATACGACGCAGTAACACCATCCAACCTTCCGTTGAACTTCTCCTCTTTGCCTTCGACGAACCCCGGTAGGTAACGCAACTTCTGCTCAAGATCGCGGCGCGCCAGATCCGACATCGTCGCGTTTGCTTCGATAGCTTCCTTCCGCACTCGCAGATACCCGCTCAGTTTATCGCCATTCAGGAACTCAGGGTGCTGATGGACGGCGTCGCGCCCGGAGATTGCCCGCCAGGTTGGGGATGGCAATTCCAGTGAATACTCCAGATCATCCGTCGTGTACAGCTGGCCCTGAGCCTGCAAAGAAGCCGCTGCGGCCACCATTACAATCACTGCGAACAAAAGCATTGACTTGCGCATTTTGGGTTCAATAACTCCTTCTTAAAAACTCGGTTTGGTACCCTGTTAGATTAATTTAAGCTTGCCCGCTCGGCTTATCAGATGGCTCGGTACTACAGGCGGTTGTCCAAAAAGCTCAGGTGTTGCGATCCATTATTTAAAATTGGACAGCGTTTCGCGCTGCACCTTGATCAGTTGCCCGATGCCTTTCCGGGCGAGGGTTAGGAGTTGCTGCAATTGTTCATCGGTAAAAGGGGCGCGCTCTGCAGTTCCCTGAATTTCAATAAATCGACCATCACCTGTGCAGATGATATTCATGTCGACTGCTGCACGCGAGTCTTCATCGTATTTCAGATCAAGCAGCGGAACGCCATCAACAATGCCGACGCTGACTGCGGCCAGTTCGTCGCTAACCAGGCTGCCCTTCAGTTTGCCGCTCCGCTGCAGGCGTTTACTGGCCAGGGCAAAAGCAACATAGGCCCCCGTGATCGCTGCGGTGCGCGTACCGCCATCCGCCTGCAACACGTCGCAGTCCAGCGTCACGGTTCGCTCGCCCAGGACATCCATATCAGCCACCGCACGGAGGCTGCGCCCGATGAGGCGCTGAATTTCATGGGTCCTTCCCGATGGTCCGCCGCGACCGGTCTCCCGCGAGGTTCGTTGCAACGTGGCCCGCGGCAACATCGCATATTCAGCGGTCACCCATCCTTTGCCTGAGTTGCGGAGGAAGGGCGGCACCCGATCCTCGAGCGAGGCGCCGCAAATGACTTTGGTGTTACCCATTTCGATTAAAACGGAACCCTCTGCATACGGCAGATAGTCCGCTGTGATACGGACCTGGCGCAGTTCATCGAGCGCCCGGCCGTCAGTGCGTACGTAATTCATCATTTCCCCAGACTTCCACCGCTTCCAATACCGATGGAGCGCTGCCTAAAAATCTCTCTGCCACTTTAGCGAACCGTTCCGCTGCATCCGTAACATAAAAATGGTCCAAATCGTCACATAATTTCCGCTCGGCTGCAAAACTTTCGCGCGGGCTGCGAGCGCTGCTTTGCAGCCTCAAAAGAACTTCGACTTCAGCGGCTGTGGCCGCACCCGAATCGATCAGTTGAACGTTCGCGCCAATCGTTTCGCCAATCACCTTGCGCAAAATGGGATAGTGGGTGCAACCGAGCACGAGTGCTCCCAAATCCTTGCGGGCAAGTTCCGCGAGGTACTCAGCTGCAACGCTGCGAGTCACCTCAGTGTCGACCCAGCCTTCCTCAGCGAGCGAGACAAATAAGGGGCAGGCGCGTTCGATCACGTCGGCCTCAGCAGCGATAGCCCGGATGGCGGTCGCGTAGGCCCGGCTCTGCACAGTCGCTTCGGTGGCGATGATGCCAATTGGTTTGCCGGACGCGGCCTCGACTGCCGCGCGGGCCCCGGGCTCAATCACTCCCACTACTTCAACTGCGACGGCGGCGCGAATTGCAGGCAGCGCCAGGGCTGAGGCAGTGTTACAGGCAACTACCAGCAGCTTGATACCTCGCGCCTCAAGAAACCTGGAATTCTCAATCGCGTAACGTTCAACTGTAGCCAGTGATTTGGTGCCGTAGGGTACTCGTGCAGTGTCACCCAGATAGATGAAGCGTTCGTTCGGTAGACGCTCATGCAGTGCGCGATAAACAGTCAGTCCACCTACGCCGCTGTCAAAGATGCCGATAGGAAGCGAATTGCGATTTGGCGATTGGGGATTGCGGATTGAATTCAAGTTGCGAACTATCAATAGAATTGCGGATTGCGGATTGCGAATTCTCAGTGACGCTCCTGAATTCAAGCCCGCAATTCGAAGTCCGCAATCCGCAATTCGGAATATGGTGGAGGCGCCGAGAATTGAACTCGGATCCAAGAGCCGGCGCCGTGGAATCTACATGCTTAGTCGCTTCTCTTGCTTGTCTGATCGAAACCAGACAAAATTTCGCTCAGGCCGAGTAAGTGAAGCGACAAGACCGCGGCCAAAGCTAGTCCGACTTTATCTCACCCCACCTTACGGACCGAAAGGTGGGGCCAGCTTATCTGAGTGACATCTCCCTCCGCGCGCATAAGCAACTTGCGGCGAGACGCTCGGTGCTAATTAGGCAGCGAGAGCCAATTCATTGTTATTGGCAATTGTGTTTTCCCTACGCTTTTTAACGAGCTGCATAAGGTAGCCCGGCATGCATCACATCGGTCGTCAGGATCTCCTGTCGAAGCCTGTCGCCCCCGTTTGTAAGCTAAATGATTATAGGTGATGTGGGATGAGATGTCAGCTTGCGAGCCGAAATCGCAAGACGATCGAAGACTATTTCCCCAGGGCCGCGACACACTTGGCAAGTTCATTGGCTGTTTCGTCCGGCTTATTCTTGTCGGCCCCGCTCAGGCTCCCCTTGTCACGCATGCTTTGCCAGATGTCGAGACTCTTCTGATACGAATCGCGGGCTTCGCGCCAATGATCCAGCGGTCTGCCTGTTCGCGCGGCCAGCAACGTATGGCTTTTGCCAAGCTGCGCGTTGGACTCTGCGAGAGTCCGCAAAATACTTAGATTTTTCGTGTCAATCCCAATCAGCTTTTCGCAATGAGTGATGGCCTGTTTCGCATACTTGACTGCGCCAGGCAAATCACCCATACCGGAGTTTAATTGACTAAACCTCAAGTAAGTAAGCGCGAGCTGCCGGCGGTTATAGGTGTTGTCTGCATTTTTATCGACGAGGTCTTCAAAGATGCCAATAGCGCTGAGACAAGACGACGCTGCCCCGATCCTGTCATCTGAGTCCGCTGAAACCTGGCCGAGATTTCGATAACCAAGTCAATTGTTGATAAATTGTCAACAACGGTACATATCACCTCGCGGGTCGGACGTCCTTATCGGAACAATTACAACCAAAAGGGAGGTCCTTATGAAGTTAACTGAATTCTTGTCTGCGGAACTCGATCGTGAAGTTGAGCGCTCACGCCGTGCTTTGAAGGAAATACCTGAGGGCAAATATGACTGGAAGCCGCACGAGAGATCAATGATTTTGGGGTACCTGGCAAATATGGTCGCGACGATTCCCATGTGGATCTCGATGGAGATTAATCAGAATGAGCTGGATGTCGCTCCAAAAGAAGGCGGCAAGATGGAACAGAAACGGATGGATACCAGCGCAGAATTAATCGACGCCCTGGACAAAGCAGCGGCCGGCGCCCGCGAAGCTTTCCACAACACTACCGATGAACACCTGATGACGAACTGGCAATTAAAGGCCGCAGGAAACGTAGTGATGGAAGCCCCCCGGTACGAGATGATTCAGGACACATATCTGCACTGGGCCCATCATCGCGGCCAGTTGACCGTTTACCTGCGTTTGCTGGGAGCTAAAGTCCCCGCAATCTACGGGCCCTCCGCGGATGACAGTGAATTCCGGTAGTCCGATCCGCGTTCAGTGCCGACGGGAAGACTCTCCGGAAATAGGCTATACTTTTACGCCTCAGACCCCCGATTACCGCCACACTGTGGGAAGCCACGTTGTCCGCCGAGCGGTTTTCGGCGACCTTTAAGTTTGGGGTTCTAATACCGCGGCTAAATTGAGGCATTTATGGCGACAAGATATTCAGGCTCAGGCATTAAAGGTTATTCACCGCGAGCAATTATTACCGCTCCCCGGGGCGAGCGCAGACATCGCTTACAACGGCTTTGGCTTCCCGCAGTATTGCTGCTGGGACTCGCGGCCGGCGGCATAACCGGCCTTATTGCCGCCTACAAACTCAACTATTCTCCTGCTGCCAGTGAAGTCGCGGCGCTGGCTACCTACCGCCCGAGTGTAATCACTCGCGTCTACGCCGACGACGACAAAACAGTCATTGGCGAGTTTGCCCTCGAAAAGCGTATCCCGCTTAAATACGAAGAGATTCCCCCGGCAATGAAAAACGCGATCCTCGCCGTTGAGGATGCGCGCTTCTATGATCACATCGGCATCGATCCGATTCGCATCGTCGGCGCGACCTGGAAAAACCTGACGACGGAAAAAGTCGAAGGCGGTTCCACGCTCACGCAGCAGCTGGCCAAGAATCTCTTTCTTTCCAAAGAGCAGACTCTCAAACGCAAATTAAATGAATGGGCCCTGGCACTCCAGATCGAACGGTACTACACCAAGAACCAGATCATGGAGCTGTATGCCAACCACATTTTTCTGGGTGCCAATGCTTACGGGGTCGAAGCCGGATCCGAAACTTATTTTGGGAAGCAAGCGAAGGATCTGACTATCGGCGAAGCCGCGTTGCTGGCTGGAATACCAAAGGCGCCGACAGATTATTCACCGCTGAACAATCCTGCCCGGGCAAAGGAACGACGTGATCTGGTTCTCGACCTGATGGCGAAGAACGGCTTCGCCACTCAATCCGACGTCGACGCTGCCAAGGCAAAACCGATTCAACTCGCGGACACGGCCTACTACCAGGCTGCTCCCAAATCCTCTCCTTTTGATTATCCAGTCGAACACATTCGCCAGGATCTGGAAGACAGATACACGACCCGCGTGGCGCAGGGTGGGCTGGCGGTCTACACGACCATCAATGTTGAGGCGCAAAAGAAAGCCTACGAGGTCCTGCGCGCAGGCTTACGCTGGTACGACCGGACCCACAGCGGCTGGCGCTCGAGCTACACACACATACCGACTGCAGCCGGCGAAACCACACCGACCGCGCAGGAGTTGGCGAACTATAAACATCCGGATTGGTATGGCAATGACTTTCAGACGGGCCGCTATCTGATCGGCATGGTGGTAAAAGTAGACAATGCGCACAACGAAGCGACGGTGCGCTTCGGCAAGTACACGGCTACTGTAACTGCGGCGGACATGGGCTGGTCACATCGCCAACCGCGCGATGAATTCAAGCCGGGCTACCTGGCGGAATTCGCCATCAAGGATGTCGAAGAAAAAGATCGACACCTCAAGGTGGAACTCTCGCAGGTGCCGGCGGTGCAGGGAGCGATGATGACGCTCAACGCCAAAACCGGCGAAATCGTCACCATGGTTGGTGGTTATGATTTTTATACCAACAAGTTCAACAACGCTACGCAGGCTTACCGGCAGACTGGTTCCTGCTTTAAGCCCTTCGTCTACACGGCCGCAGTGGAATGGGGCATGACTCCTGAAACTAACGTCAGCGGCGCTCCGATCTCGATTGGCTCCTGGCAACCACATAACTATGACGGCTCGCTCGGCTGCAGCGACATGCCTTTGAAAACGGCGCTGGCTAAGTCAATGAACATTCCTGCCGTGCACCTGCTGCAAACAGTAGGCATTCAAACCGGCGCGCAAATGGTCCGCCGCTTTGGCATCAAGGTGCCGATGGCTCCTTACTTGCCGTCAGCGCTGGGCGCAACTGAAGTTCCGTTGGACCAGATGGTCTCGGCGTATTCTGCTTTTCCAAATAAGGGTGTGCGCGTGGATCCACACATCATCAAGCGCGTCCTCGATCGCGATGGCGCAGTGCTCGAAGAGTGGGAGCGCACAACCTACAAAGTCGTTAATGAATACGTGGCTCTGACGATGGTTTCTATGATGCGCGGCGTGGTCCAGAACGGCACGGCCTCTGCTGCCGGAGTTTTGGGAGTACCCCTGGCCGGCAAAACCGGCACGGTCAACGATCACACCGACGTTTGGTTTATAGGCTACACACCGACCTATGTAACCGGCACCTGGATGGGCTACCCGGGCCGCAAGAAGCCTTTGGGAAATGATATGACCGGTGGCCATGGCGCTCTGCCGATGTTTGTCGACTTCATGAGAGATTTTTTGAAGGGCAAGCCGAAAGAAGATTTTCCGAAGGCGCCGACTATGCCTGAGGATATGAAGGAATTGTTCAAGCAGCGCCAGCGGGAGTTGGCTGCCGAGCGCGCTGAGCTTTCGGCTGAATCTAAAGGCAGTGGTGAGCCGGATACTACTCTGCCCGCTACATCCACTGAGCCGAAGATGGAACAGGTAACAATGCCGCCGCCGCCAAAGGCAGACACCACCGAACACCCGGCCGCCAAGCCCGAAACAGCGGCGCCTA
This sequence comes from Pyrinomonadales bacterium, assembly GCA_038237475.1. Lineage (GTDB taxonomy): Bacteria > Acidobacteriota > Blastocatellia > Pyrinomonadales > Pyrinomonadaceae > JAOAPY01. The sequence goes on from JBBRYS010000001.1 coordinate 506,488, forward strand.
AATCCGAAGCTCCCCCGCCCCCGGCTACTCGTCCGCGCGAAGTCGAGCCGCCTAAGAAGAAGGGCAAAAAAGGCGACGGCGAACCGTAAATAAACGACACCGGGGATCGTGGTTAACAGGTGTTGAGAGTATCGACTTCAGTCAGAGTTTTTCCGCCCATTCATGCAATAAGAAGCCCGCCTAAAGGCGGGACTCTAAGCACCTGTGTAAGCGGGGCTCGTGGCCGCTGGTCCAAAAATGCTCGACCCCACCTTCGCTCAGATCGTAAACTCTGCCGTGCAGTAATCGAGTGATGGTAAAAACTATAATGTCCTGAGTAAAAGAGGACCATATGAACTTGATTAACGACACCACTGGAAAAAAAGAAGAGTCTCAAATCCCAAACAACTCTGGGAGTGACCAACCAATTCGGTTTGCCGGCTCGACGCTTGGCGCCTATCGGCACATCTGCGCTTTCTTTCACAGTCCCGATGAAGAGTACGGTGTGCTGCTGCCCTTCATCAAAGAGGGATTTGAGCGCGGTGATAAGGCCTTCCACATAGTTGACCCACGTCTGCGCTGCGAGCATATAAAACGACTGGAGTCTGTCGGTATTGAGGTTGATGCGGCAGAGCAGAGCGGACAATTTCAGCTACGCAACTGGGAAGACGCCTATCTGCGCGAAGGCCACTTCGATCAAAACAAGATGCTCACGCTGATCGAGGAAGTGCTTGATTCCGGCAAGCAAGAAGGATTTTCCCTCACGCGTTTGGTGGCTCATATGGAGTGGGCCCTGGAAGATCGCCCTGGGGTCAACGATCTGGTGGAGTACGAAACGCGACTTAACTACCTCCTTCCCCGTTACAAGGACCCCGTTATATGAACATACGATCTCGCCAAGTTTGGCGGGCAAATCGTCATTGACATCATGCGGACGCACCCGATGATTATCATCGGTGGCATTCTTCAGGAGAATCCGTTTTTCGTCCCCCCTGACGAATTCTTACGGGAACTCCAGGGGCGAGAAGCGACCCGCGGCGCTGCCAATACCTGACGAGATAAGTATGCCGGTCGAACCGAAAGAAAGAACTGCCGAGGTTCGCCAACTTCGCAGGGCCCTCAACGATCTGTTGAGTCTGCTTGCGCTGCCCGCGATGTGGAGTGGCCGCGAGTCGGTTCAGATTATTGAGACGCTACTCGACACGCTGATTGGCATGTTACGGGTCGATTTTGCTTACGCGTCTCTCAAGGATCCGGTGAGCGGCCTGCCCATAGAAGCCGTACGGATCGCGAAGCTTCAAAAAGGTCAAAAGCTGCCGGACTTGAGTGGCGCACTCAAAGCCTGGTTGAGCGATGATGCGTCGGCCTTTCCACTGGCCGTCCAGAATCCCGTTGGAGAAGGTGTCCTTCATATCGCGCGCTTTCCGCTGGGCCTTGGCGAAGAGGCCGGTCTGGTAATCGTCGGCTCCGTCCGGTCAGACTTCCCAACTGAGAGTGAGACTCTGGTCTTGCGGGTAGCGACAAACCAGGCCGCCATTGCTGTCGATAAAGCTCACCTCTTTGAATTGGCAGACCGTGAACGTGCTGAGGCGGAAGCAGCGCGAGCACAGGTCGCCAATATCCTGGAGAGCATTACCGACAACTTTAGTGTCTATGACCGGGAGTGGCGCGTTACTCATCTCAATCGTGAAGCGGAAAACCTATTGCCGCGCCTTGGCCTCGCCCGGGAAGAAGTGCTGGGAAAGAATATTTGGGAACTCTTGCCGGACATGGCCAGCTCCGCGTTTTATGAAGAGTACCACCGCGCCGTTGCCGAGCAAGTGCCTGTCAAATTTGAAGTCTTTTATCCGCCCCTTAATACCTGGTTTGAAGTACGTGCCTACCCCTCAAAAGATGGTTTGGCGGTCTACTCCCAGGATATCGGCGTCCGGAAAAATGCTGAGCAGGCATTGCGCCAAAGCGAGCAACGTTACCGCCAACTGATCCGCGCCTTGCCCGCTGCCATCTATGCATGCGACGCAGAGGGACGCGTGACCCTTTATAACGACGCGGCGGCCGCCCTCTGGGGTGGCGAGCCCGAAATCGGTAAGGATCTCTGGTGCGGTTCCTGGAAGATTTACAAGCCTGATGGCTCGCCTCTTCCCCTCGAAGACTGCCCGATGGCGATCGCTATTAAAGACGGCCGGGCAATCCTGGGGCAGGAAATTATCATCGAGCGCCAGGATGGAACCCGCCGTTGGATCCTTCCCTATCCTGATCCAATCCGCGACGAGTCAGGGGCGGTAGTAGGTGCAGTCAACATGCTGGTTGACCTGACCGAGCGCAAACAAATGGAGCAGGAGCGCGAACAATTGCTGGCTCGCGAGCAGAGCGCGCGCGCTGAAGCCGAGAGACGATGGCGAGAGAGTCAATTATTAGCAGCAGCTACACGACAATTCTCAGCTTCACTTCAATTGCAGGATCTGTTGCCCGCCATCTGCCGTGCAGCGCGCGAAATTGCCGACGCCGATGGCGCGACCTTCGTTTTGCGCGAAGGCGATCAGGTGCATTACGTGGAAGAGAACAGTATCGAACCACTATGGAAGGGATCCCGCTTTCCGATCACCTCGTGCGTTTCGGGCTGGGCTATCCTTGAGCACAAACCGGCTATCGTTGAAGACATCTACAATGACAACCGTCTGCCGATCGCGGCTTACCAGTCCACCTTCGTCAAAAGCCTTTTAGTGGTTCCGGTGCGCAGTCATGATCCGCTGGCAGCTCTGGGCGTCTACTGGGAGAAAAAGCGGAAGGCTAATGATCGCGAAGTGGCTTTGCTCGAGGCGTTGGCCGACGCGGCACACATTGCGCTAATTAATACTCAGCTCTACGAGGAGACCAAGGCCGCCCGCGAGCAGGCTGAAGAAGCAAGTCGGCTCAAGGATGAATTCCTGGCCACTATCTCACACGAGTTGCGCACGCCGCTCAACGCCATGCTGGGATGGTCGCGCATGCTTCGCAGCGGAAAACTGGATCAGCAAACCAGCCAGCACGCACTGGTAACCATCGAGCGTAACGCTATGGCGCAGGCGCAATTAATCGAAGACCTGCTGGATGTCTCACGTATTATCAGTGGCAAGATGGGGCTTGATGCACAGCCGGTCGAACTCGCGCCCACCATTCAGGCAGCTGTCGACTCAGTCCGGCTGGCTGCACAGGCTAAAGGCATCCAGTTCAGCATGGCGCTGGATCCGAGCGCCGGGCCTGTCTCTGGTGATCCCACTCGCTTACAACAAATAGTTTGGAATTTGCTGTCAAACGCGATTAAGTTCACTCCGAAAGATGGCCGTGTGCAAGTGCGACTTGAGCGGGTGAATTCTTACGTTGAGATTGCCGTCAGCGATAACGGCATCGGCATCAGTCCCGAGTTCCTGCCGAATGTTTTTGATCGGTTCCGCCAGGCCGATGGGACTTTGACCAGATCATACGGTGGGCTTGGGTTGGGGCTGTCGATTGTACGCCATCTGGTCGAACTGCACGGTGGCAGTATCTTTGCTGCAAGCGATGGTGAAGGACGGGGCGCTACTTTCACAATTCGCCTTCCGCTCGTGAATATCGGTGAGGCGGAGGACTTTCCTGTTGAGATTGTTAACCGAAAGCACTCGATCTCTTCCAACGCTGTTCCGCTTGAATACCCGGTAGAACTTGAAGGTCTGCGCGTGCTGTTGGTGGAAGACGAACCGGATGCGCGGCATTTAGTGACGACAATCCTGGAACGTTGCAAGGTCGTTGTGACGGCGGTTGCTTCGGCGGATGAGGCTTTTGACGCGCTCAACCGAATAGAGATTGATGTACTCATCAGCGACATCGAGATGCCGGGCGAGGATGGCTATTCGTTAATTCGCAAGCTCAGAGCGAAGGAGGGATCACTAAATGGCAGGATCCCAGCAGCGGCGCTGACGGCCCATGCGGCCATTCAGGATCGAATGCGCTCGCTCTCTGCGGGCTATGACATACATGTGCCGAAGCCCGTCGAGCCGGCGGAGCTGATAGCAGTGATAGTGAGTCTTGCCAACCGCATCGGCATGCGTACTTGAATTCGAACCAGGCGCTCAGAGTACCGCCTTTAGGCGGGCTTTCCTTAACGCGAAAGCCCACTTGGAAAGCGGTCTGAAAGCCACTGAAGGGCGCGAAAGCCCGCCTAAAGGCCGACTCTAAACGCCTGCTGAAGTGTACAACGAATTGATTAAATCATTTGCTCACGAAGCGATTTATACCTGCGTGACACGTATTCTCGAAGGTTCAGCGAGAGGCTTATTGCTCGATGTCCCGGCCGGCGAAGGAGCGTTGGCGGCGCAACTTGTGCAGCTCGGCTTCGATGTCAGTTGCTGCGATCTTCATCCCGAGATATTCCGCCTGCCCGGTGTTGATATTAAGCCCGGGGATCTATCAGCTTCCCTGCCTTATGCCGATGACAGCTTTGACTATCTCACTTGCATCGAAGGGCTGGAGCACATTGAGAACCCACATCAGGCCATCCGTGAGTTCAGCCGGATCCTCCGGCGAGGTGGGCAACTCATTGTGAGCGTCCCGAACACGCTGAACATAGAAGAAAGATTTAAGACTCTGCTTTACGGCTACTCATCACACTTTAAGCCGCTCTCGCGCGAGTACCTGGCGAAGAGCATCATTACCGATTGGACCGGAGCGGAAGAAATCGCCCTTCATATCAACCCCATCGCCTATCCCGAACTCAGGTACTTGCTGGAGAAGTATGGGTTTGAGGTCGTACGGCTGCATCGCGATAAGCCGAAGAAAAATTCCTGGGCTTACATGCCGGTGGTAGCCGTGATCCGGATGCTGACCCGTCTCCAATCCGCCGAGAGAAGGCGAGAACGGTGGTCAACGGAACTGCAATCGGATGAGGTGCTGCTGGGTGGGAATACGCTCATCGTTCACGCGACGAAGAATTAGTCTTCGACGCGAAAGGCGTGATGAGAATGCAGGCCTGGTCCAAATACGCGACGACTTCAAAACGTTTGCTTCAGCCCGAATATGGCTAAAACCAAAAAAACAAAAACCGATCCCAGGATTCGCTAACTTCTTGACCATAATGTTGGGCAGCTTTCTTTCACTGTATCTCTCAAGTGTTGCATTTCCTGAGGATGAGAGTTTTTTGGTGGGAGGAACTTTTGCGGTCATCGTCGCATATTTCATAAGGCCTCACCCACCAGTGAGATTTTGGCGCTGGACGCTCGAATGGTTAATCCTCATAGCTGATGGTTACCTGTTCGTTTTAAAGATCCCATTGCTACTCAAACATTTGCTCATGACCCCGTTTGCTTATGGGATTCCGATCGCCATTTATTTAATCAGTTTTATTGTCTGGACTAAGTATAAGGCGAGGAATAAGGCGAGCGATTGGCGGTACAAGCGCCGCTCCTGGGCACAGCCTAGAGGCACTGGCTGAGACTGGACCCATGCGCGAACTCGCAACCATGACCATCGTTGAACTTTCTGCTCTGCTTGCCAACGGGAAGCTCACCAGTCGCGAGCTCGTAGAACAGTCGCTCGCGGCTATCAACGATCCAGAGGGAGAGGGCCAGCGTGCCTTTCTCCTCGTCCATCGTAGTGAAGCGCTTGCTGCCGCCGACCGTGTGGACGCCCAGCGACGCAGCGGCGCAAATCTACCCGCGCTCGCAGGCATTCCCATTTCGATCAAGGACCTGTTCGACGAAGCGGGTGTAGTCACGTTGGCCGCTTCAAAAGTCCTGGTCGGTACACCGCCGGCATCACGGGACTCGACCGTCGCCGATCGCTTGAGAAGAGCCGGCGCAATTATTGTCGGCCGCACCAATCTTACCGAATTTGCCTACTCGGGCCTCGGTATCAACCCACACTACGGCACACCAAAGAACGTCTTCGATCGGGCCACTGGCCGTATTCCAGGAGGCTCGACCTCAGGTGGCGCGATCTCAGTCGCCGACGGCATGGTGGCCGGCGCGATCGGCTCCGACACGGGCGGATCGGTCCGCATCCCGGCTGCGTTGAATGGTCTGGTCGGCTTCAAACCCACCGCGCGGCGGATACCGCGCGACGGTCTGCTGCCACTCTCGTTCACACTCGATTCGATTGGACCAATCGCCAAAACTGTCGCCGACTGCATCCTGCTGGATCAGGTCCTGTCAGGCGAGAGCGATCCGGCGTCTGGTGCTGCGCCTCTGCACGGCTTGCGTTTAGCCGTTCCAACGACGGTGTTCCAGAATGATTTGTCGCCGGCAGTCTCCAGCGCTTTCAGAGCAGCGCTTGGTCGCTTGTCGCTCGCCGGGGCGACCATCATCGAGTTGCCGATGGCCGAGTTTGCGCAGGCGGCGACGACGAACCCGCTCGGCGCGCTGACCAATGCCGAGGCCTATTCGTGGCACCGCAAATGGATTAGGGCTCGGGCCGAGCAATATGACCCACGGATCATCAGTCGCCTTCGTGCCGGCGAGACGATTACTGACGCGAACTACATTGAATTGTTACAAGCGCGCGAGCGCTTCATCCGCACTATCAATGCCGTCGCCAGTGGATACGATGCGATGCTGATGCCAACCACTCCAAGCACCGCGCCTACGATCGCCGAAGCGACAAAGGACGACGAAAGTTATGCGCGCTTCAACGGCCTTATGCTACGTAACCCGGCAATCGTCAACCTGTTCGACGGCTGCGCACTTTCAGTTCCCTGTCATGATCCCGGGACCGCGCCGGTCGGTATGATGATCGCCGGCACGCAGGACACCGATCGCAAGATTCTGGCGATTGGCCTCGCAGTGGAAGAAGTTGTTTGGAAGCAGCGCACCTGAGCGAGGGTTGGCTGCGGCAGAGAGGTCTTGACACTTTGTTGATGCGAGCTCTCCTCATCTATGGCGGCATAAAACCAGGACCTGCAAAAACGTTTGTCTCCTGGTCATTTATCTAGTAAAGCAATAGAGCTCTCGGACGCATGAGTCCGTCGGTTCTGGTTTACTCTGGCCGGCAACCAGTCAAAAGGAGAAAAGTAAATGACCGCCAAAGAAATCGTCGCCGAACTCAAGCAGCTCGGCACGCCTCAAATTAAGAAGATATGGCTGAATCACGGCGGTCAGGAGCCCTGCCTTGGCGTCAAAGTCGAGGACATGAAGAAAATCCGGAAACGCGTCAAGACGGACTACCAGCTCGCGTTGGATCTCTACGATACCGGCATCGCTGACGCGATGTATCTCGCTGGTCTGATCGCGGACGACGCGAAGATGACTAAAAAGGATCTGCAAAAGTGGGTCGCGGCCGCCAGTTCGACCTGGGTTGCCGAATACACAGTTCCCTGGGTCGCGTCCTCGGGCCCGCATGGACGCGAGCTGGCTTTGAAGTGGATGGAGTCCACGAATGAAAGGATCGCCACGGCCGGCTGGCAGACTTACAGCAGCATGGTCGCAATCACGGATGACGCGGACCTCGATCTCGGCGAGATTAAGACGCTGCTGAAGCGCGTGGCAAAGTCGATCCATCAGCAGCCGAATCGCGTCAGATATACGATGAATGGTTTCGTCATCGCTGTTGGCTGCCACGTCAAACCACTCCACCAGCTCGCAGTCGACACGGCGCTGAACATGGGCAAGATCGCCGTCGATCTCGTCGGGGACTGCAAGATTCCCTTCGCGCCCGAACAGATCAAGAAATTCGCCGCCCGCAGCGCGATCGGCAAGAAGCGCAAGTCGCCGAAGTGTTGAGCGGACCTTCAAACCTCGCCAGGTAGCGGTAACTATTCCGACACCCGAATGGTTGGCGTTCCTAAGGGCGAATTGGTCGAACCACCAAATGAAGTGAACGCAGAGGAACCGGGACGTGAATGTTATGAAAACAATTATGACTCTCGTGTTGACGATCTTTCTTACAACCCCAATTTTCGGCCAGGAGAACCCGCGCGAAGTTGACCTTCGTATTAATGGTGTAGGTTCAGGTACCTCCCATGCCGTCGTCGTCAGGCAGTTGGGCAAAGCGTTGCGAAGCAAGACCGTCAAACTTCGAGCCACCGATTCATGTAGTGGCTCGGCCGAGACCCATTTGACGCTTTTTTATTCCGGGCTGGAACTCACTCTGCTGGGCGATGGCCGAGGGCGCAAACTGGCTGTCTATAGCATCGAAGTATCTTCACCAAAGTGGGTTGCCTCCGGAGTACCGATGGGCGCAGAAGTAACGGAAGTGCTTACAAAGTTCGGTCAGCCGATTAACAAAGAGGAACAATCGGGAGAAAGCATTTACCACTATGTGACGAAAGGAAGTCTCGGCGGAGTGACTTTTCACTTTCGTGACAACAAACTTAGCCGGGTAATCATGACCGAGGCGCTTTGCTAAGGACGATCAAACCGGATTTCCCCCGAACGTTCTGTGCCAAGCTGAGTCCTGCCCATGAGAACATTCCTACGAGAAGCGAAGAATCTGCTGCTGATTATTCTCGGAATTCTTTCAGCCGGCCTGGGACTGAAAGGTTTTCTTTTGTCGAGCCGGTTCATCGATGGCGGCGTAACCGGCATCTCGATGCTGCTCGCAGATGTGCTTGGCTTCCCTCTTGCAATTCTAATCCTTATCATCAATCTTCCGTTTCTCGCCGTTGGTTATCGTCAGGTGGGGGGAAGGTTCGCGCTCAAAAGCGCGCTCGCGATTGCCGGGTTATCGGTTTGTCTGGCCTTCCTCAAATATCCGGACGTGACAACAGACAAACTTTTGACGGCAGTTTTCGGAGGCTTTTTTATCGGCGCAGGCATTGGTTTGGCGATTCGCGGCGGCGCCGTTTTAGATGGGACTGAAATCGCGGCGCTGCTGGTAAGTAAAAGTAGTCACTATCTGAAAGTTGGCGACGTTATTCTCGTTCTGAATATTTTCATTTTCTCAGCCGCAGCCTTTTTCCTGGGAATCGAATCGGCAATGTATTCTGTGCTCACATATTTCGCGGCATCGAAAACCATTGACTTTCTCATCCATGGTATTGAGGAATATACCGCCATCATCATCATCTCTGAGCGGAACGAAGAAATCAGAGAGGCGATAACCAATTCTTTGGAGCGCGGCGTCACCGTTTACAAGGGTCGAGGAGGTATGTCTGATTCGGAGAAAGAAATCCTATATTGCGTGGTAACGCGGTTAGAAATTGGACGAGTAAAAAGGGTTGCCATTGAAATAGACGGAAAGGCATTTATCATCGTGCATGCCTTAGCCGATGTTCAAGGCGGAGTGCTGAAGCGGAGTGGTTTACATTAAGGACAAGGCCATAATCCATCAGACAATTAGCTTGTCAGTCCAGGGCCTTTGTCGCACCCGCGAGTCGCTAGTGACCAAAAGGTCGGTGCGACGTGGTAGACAAGAAAGGAGAAGTATGACAATGAAATCCTTGGGCCTGTCCGTTTGCTTTTTGCTAATCGCGGTCCCTTCTATATTTGCTCAGCGGGCAACGGAGGAGGAATTAGGTCTTCCCGAATTGCACACCATCAGAAGTGTTACACTCTCGCCCTCGTACAGCTGTCGCTCTGCTGAGGAATTTCAAAAGGGGTATGCGAACACGGCTCTCTTTTTGTCGACTTACGCCAAATATAAAAACGGCCCCGACCTGCTCTTCAACGGCGCCTGCAAGTCGGATGATGATTTTCAGGCGTCGACAGCCGGCGACGGATTTTCGCTGATTGCCGATTTGGGCCCTGAAGTCTCGCTCGAAGAAGTCTCCGCATCGCGGGCTTTTAATCTAAAACGCCTGCATTCGTACGCGGAGTATTCGACTTTCGCGTCCATCGTGAAGGTCGCGGCAAATCATACTTACGCCGTTCTCCTGAATGAGCACGACAAGCGGGGTTTATTCATTTTCAAAGTCGTCGAATATATACCGAATGAAAGAGTCGTGCTGCGGTATGCCGTGAAGTCATATCAAATCACGTCGAGCGGTCAGAGACGCGCTAAAGGCTTCGATTGGGAGAAGACCAACCAGTGAAGCCTAATTAATCAATTTGTAGACGAAGCTATTGCGCCGGCGCGGAATGCGCAGTTTTAACTGACTTTTTCTGGTGCGTTAGCGAAATTCATGAAGGAGAAAAGCAATGGCAAAAAATCCAGTGGTTTGGTTTGAGATCTATGTGCAGGAGATGGCACGGGCGAAGAAATGTTATGAGTCAGTACTGCAGGTCGAGCTCGCAGAACTGAAGGGTCCTGGAATTGAGATGTGGACCTTCCCTATGAATATGGAATCCAGCGGAGCGTCGGGTGCCCTCGTGCATATGCCTGGCTTTCCGTCAGGGGGAAATAGCACCCTGGTCTATTTCAGTTGTGATGATTGCGCAACGGAAGCTAGCCGCGTCGTCGAAGCAGGCGGCCGCGTTGAGAAGGAAAAATTCTCGATCGGCGAGCATGGTTTCATTGCCCTGGCAAATGACACCGAAGGGAATATGTTCGGCCTGCATTCGATGAAGTAACAAGCAGCCTGAGCTCGATTCCCACTGTTGAGATCAAAGACCGCGCGGCCCCCGGTGAAAAAGCGTTACGAAGCCCAATGGGTTTACACCGAAAAAAATCGTTGGTGGCAATACAGGTGTGGGGCTCGGCCGCTCTTGGGTTATCCGCCATTGGTATTCTTGATTACTTCACCGGATCAGAGTTACGTATCTTCCCTCTGTACTATGGGCCGATAAGTTTTGTTGCCTGGTACCGTGGACGCAGTGAGTCGCTCGTCACAATATCTCGTTGAAGGACCTGTCTACTCTGAGACGCTTAAGGAATTCGGGATCGAGGGCACGATACCTGATGAGGCGGACAGGGAGAGGATGAGCGAGATCATTTTTAAGGAACTGGTAAACGGCATCTTCACTGAAGGCTCCCGACTCTTCCTCGACAAAGTTGCGGAAACATTCAAGGTACGTGGTTGCGAAGCGGTGGTGCTTGGTTGCACTGAGTTACCTTGATCGTCCGCGCGGACGACTTCCCCCTGCCGGTCCTGGACTCGACCCGACTGCTCGCGCGCGCCGCTTTAAAAAGAGCTATCTAGGGATTTCGAAGGCCTTCAAATACCATTTCGCTTCGGCACCGGCCAGGCAGGGACGCGTTGCGCAATTACCAGGGCAGTCTGCAAATCCCCGGTTTCAGGATTAGCTGGACCTTGACGGACGTCCACTTTTCAGAGGATTTCACGCTCGCTTACATGTACGGCCAAAATGAAGTTAAGATGGACTCCCAGACGGCACGCCCATCACCATCTCGGGACGCGCGCGATTACTATTTGGCGCCGTGAACCCGATGGCCAGCGGCGCAGTGCTGTCGCTATCTGGAATTCTGAGTTGGCTGCCACTCAATGCACGCTTGCTTAAGAGACCGCTGAATTAAGAGGAATCCACTCTAGGGAAAGAGCGAACTTGGGAGATAAGATGAAAATAAAAATAATTTTGCTGGCATTGTTCTGCCTGGTGTTAAGCCCGGCTGCACACGCCCAGTCAGGAGTTGCTCCTGACGCAGTGGTGAGAAATTTATATGCGGCCCACAAGGGCCATTCGGGTCCATTCTTTCAGACAAAAAGCCGCGCGCGGTTGTATAAATACCTTAACAAGGAGCTTGCCGATTTAATTTGGAAAGACGCAATTGCCTCCAAAGGAGAAGTTGGCGCGCTTGATTTCGACCCACTATATAACGCCCAGGACCTGAAGATCACCGCTTTTAAGATCGGTAAACCTGAATACGGAGAGGGCAACAACAACCTGGCTGATGTGCCGGTCACTTTTAAAAACATGGGCACCGCCGAAACCGTTCTATTTAGACTGGAACGGACCAGCCCAAAATCAGCCTGGAAACTCAGTGACATCTTTTACCCGTCGAATCCCCATGACAGTTCCTCGCTCAAAGAAATCTTCCTTAGCACGATGAAGGCGTCGCACAGCGATACTGCGCCGGAAACAGACCTGAGCGACGGTCTCCAAAAGATCGATTATTTACTCTTACAGGTCGATAACTGACCACGGCCGGGGACCGGCATTCGGAGTCGAATCGATTCGACTGGCGAAGAGATTTGGATGGAGGATGGAATTGACCGAGAACATTCTGGTGCGGAACAACGTGAGAATTTTTGGTAGCGGGCAGCAAACGATGTTGTTTGCCCATGGCTTTGGCTGCGATCAGAACATGTGGCGGTTCGTGGCGCCTGCCTTCGAGAACGACTACCGAATTGTTTTATTCGATTACGTCGGATCGGGAAAGTCTGATCTATCGGCCTACAGCGAGCAACGATACGGCGACCTCGCCGGTTATACGCAGGACGTGCTGGATATCTGTGAGGCACTCTCACTGGAGCAGGTCATCTATGTCGGGCATTCTGTGAGCGGAGTCATTGGAATGCTGGCTTCGATTCAAAAGCCCGGGATATTTGAGCAACTGATTCTCATCGGGCCTTCGCCCTGCTACATCAACGAGGCGCCCGCGTACGTCGGCGGTTTTGAGCGCGCTGACATCACCGGGTTGCTGGATGTGATGGAGAAAAATTATATCGGCTGGGCAAATTTTCTCGCGCCCGTGGTCATGAAAAATCCAGAGCGGCCCGAGTTGACGCTCGAGCTTGAGGAAAGTTTTTGCTCTACCGATCCAAAAATCGCCCGCCGCTTTGCCGAAGCAACGTTCTTCTCCGACAACCGCAGCGATTTGCCGAAGGTGACGATACCGTCTCTCATTCTGCAGTGCTCTGAAGATGCGATTGCTCCCCTTGAGGTGGGCGCATACCTGCACGAGCATCTGGCCCAGAGCACGCTGCGAGTTATGAAGGCAACCGGACATTGCCCACACATGAGTCACCCTGAGGAGACAATCAGCTTGATCCGGGAGTATCTAAGTGCCGTTCCCAGCCAGGAGACCACACGGGCTCAGTTTACATGAACGAATTGCTCGACAAAGCGCCTTGCGGGTTTATTTCTTTCGCCAACGACAGCAAGATTGTGCTGGTTAACACCACGTTGCTGGACTCGCTCGGCTACGAAGTGGGTGAGTTGCTGGGGCGACACATTGAATCAATCCTGCCCGTAGCCAGCCGCATCTTTTACCAGACGCATTTTTTCCCGCTCCTCAAGCTGAACGGACGAGTCGAGGAGGTTTATCTTTCAGTGCGCGCGAAGAACGGGACCGAAATGCCGGTGCTCGTGAACGCGACGCGCCAACAGCGCGAAGGTGTCACTGTCTATGACTGCATTTTGATGCAGATGCGTCAGCGTAACCAGTACGAGGACGAGATTCTTCAGGCCAGAAAAATAGCGGAGGAAGCGACGCGCGCCAAAGATGAATTCCTGGCGGTTGTCTCACATGAACTCCGCACACCACTGACCGCGATCCTTGGGTGGACGCGGCTACTTAAGATTGGCAAGCTTGATGAGATCACACGAGTGCGCGCGCTGGACACGATTGAGCGGAACGCCAATTCACAGAGCCAGCTAATCGAAGACCTTCTGGATTTCGCCCGCATTATCTCCGGAAAAATTCGCCTCGACGTTGGGAAGATCGAAATGGGCTCGCTCGCTGAAGCCGTGCTTGACATCGTTCGCCCCAGTGCCGAAGCCAAGGGAATAACCGTCCAATCCATCCTCGACCCGCGAGCGGGCCCAGTCTCCGGCGATCCCGAACGCATAAAGCAGGTGTTGTGGAACCTGATGTCAAACGCAGTCAAGTTTACTCCCAAAGGCGGACGAGTCCAGCTGCGGCTTGAGCGCGTGGATTCCAGCGTTGAAATTACGGTCAGTGACAATGGCCAGGGCATGAGTGCAGAATTCCTGCCCTACGTCTTTGACCGCTTCCGCCAGGCAGATGCCACCACAATCAGGCGGCAGACCGGATTGGGATTGGGGATGTCGATCGCAAGACACATCGTCGAACTGCACGGTGGCACCATTCGCGCGGTCAGCCCGGGAGAGGGACAAGGCGCATCCTTCATTGTCAGGCTGCCCGTCATCATCATTCATGATCCGCCGGACCGCACCAGCCTCGTGCCGGAGCAACCAGCCATCGCGAGTGATTCACAACCCATGCTGCTCGCAAGGCTCGATGGCGTGAACGTGCTGGTCGTCGACGACGAACAGGACGTACGTGATTTGTTAACGACTGTATTGGCTCAAAGTGGCGCACTGGTTAGAACTGTCGGCAGCGTCGCAGAGGCGTTGGAAGCAATGCGGCACCAGCAGCCCGACTTGCTGATTAGCGACATCGACATGGCTAACGAAGACGGGTATTCGTTAATTCGCAAGGTGCGAGTTTTGGAACAAGAATCGGCACAAATGCCGGCCATTGCGTTAACGGCTCATGCTCGGGGGGCAGATCGGCTGCGGGCACTTTCGGCGGGTTACCAATTGCATATGCCGAAGCCCGTGGAACCTGCTGAACTGGTGATGGCCATCGCCAACCTTACCAACAGGAGGCAAAGCCCGGCCCCCGAAACCCCGCCAAACTAACTGCATGTACCTGGGCTGTTTATCTGGTACCTCCAGGATGAGATCGCACCACTCTCGTGGGGTGAGGTTTGCGTGGCTGCTGTGCCAGACGCACGCTACCGGGAATTGCTGAGAGTGGGCGCCAGCGGATCGAGGCAGTCGATCCAGCGTGAGGCGCGTAATTATCTCGCCCCACGACGTTGAGGGTGTTCAATGCTCCTTGCTCCAAGGTCACATATCGGAGAGGTTGCAGGTTTGCCCAAACAAAATAGCGACGAAGATCCGATGCGAACGTTCCGCCTCATTGGTGGGATCGCTGCATTTCTCGCTGCGCTTGGGATCTTTATCATGGGTTGGTGGTTCATTCTCCGAGCACCACGATTTTAGTTTCGCTTAGGATTTCTCTTGTCCACGAATTTTTGAAGCTGAACAAATCCAGAATCAGCCCGTATCCATGGGAACCAAAGGGAGAATAGAAGTGCACAACACAATAGTCATCGCCAGATCTGATCAGGAAATCTCTGATTGTTATGCGGTGATGGCCGAACTGCGTCCTCACATCCAACCCCACGAATTTCTGCCGCTCGTAAAAAGGCTCGCAGCAATTGCCGGCTTTCGGCTGGCTTCTTTAAGAGACGGAGAGATCAAAGCTGTCGCCGGTTTCAGAATCTCTGAATGGCTGGCCGGCGGCAGATATCTGGAGATTGAAGATCTGGTGGCGAAGAGCGGTGAGCGATCCAGGGGTTATGGCGGCGCAATGTTCGATTGGCTGGTCGAACATGCGAGAGAAAATAACTGCCTGCAGGTACGTCTGGTTTCACGTGTCAGCCGTCTCGACGCGCACCGCTTTTACCTGCGCAAAGGGATGATCCTCGAAGCACACTATTTTTCACTGAACCTTCAGGACACGAATTCAGAGACCTGAGTCGTCGCGATCTGCCTCACGAAAGTTCTGTTTTCGATTACATGTGACGATCAGAAATGGAAAAGAAACATTCCTGCCCAATAGCGTAAAAGGCAACCCTGCGCCCTCTTTTATTGCTCTCGGCATGAGGAGACATTCGCTGCCATCGATGGTTGAGGGTTTGCTTGTGGGGAAATACTCGACCCGAGATCGAGTCCGACGTCAACTTTGTCCATGCAGATAAGGGGGGGCATTCTGCAAAGGTGACATGCACTGGAAGGTTCCCTCATCGTCGCTCTTCCTGCTCACCTTCGTCCTGAGCGTCGTACTTGCAATTTTCGGCTCCTGCCTGATGCGGTTGAGGTAGGGATCGCCATGTGGGATCGAGTAGGAGGGGAAGCCCTCCTCGGCCGCGACGCGCAGCCACTTTGGCGGTGGCGATCGGGAATCGTGGGTTGAAATGTGGTGCCTTGCGAGAAGCGGTTAAACAACGGCCTGATGATTTCCTGATCGCACCCGGCACGGACACATATCTTCATTGCAGCCTCACGCGTTTCACCAGTGCGTCGTAGCGCGGGTCGTTGCGCAGTGAATCAAAACGCGGATCAACTTGAAGATAAGCCATCCAGTGTTCGCGGCGCTGATATGTCTTCTCCAGGTATTCAAGTGCCTTATCCTTGTCTCCTGCTTGGGCATAAATACAGGCGGTGAAATACATGCTTAGATTAAATTGAGAACTCCATTTGGCTTGCTCGCGCAAAACTCCCTCCCAACCGGCGGTTTGATAGGCAGTTTCAAACATCCTGACGGTTTCCTCGTCCACATTCGACAGCTTTTGAAATCTCATCAGCCGTTCAAAATCTTCCGACTGTTTGCCCTGAAAGGCGACGCCGCCGACAAGCCAATAATAGCTGATGGCGCGTTGCGGATTCCGTTGCGCGAGTCTCTCCAATTGTTGGGCAGCCTCATCGTAGCGTCGGGCAAATGTCAAAGCGACCATATAGACGATTTGATGATAAATGGATGTTGGGTCGAGATCGATAGCGGTCTTAATCTCGACTATCGCTTCGTCAAAACGCCTGCCCTGAGAAGAAAACAAAAGACGCGCATATGTGTTGTGCGCGAGCGGAGAATTCGGGTCTAGCTCGATGGCGCGCCTACATGCCGATTCCGCACCGCTGACATCATATTCGTAATTCAGTTTGTTCATGCAGAGCGCGTTATATGCTTCGGAAAGATTCGGGTCGAGTTCCAGTGCTTTTTTAACTGCTGCCATCGAAATTCGATGCTGTTCGTGGATATCTACATCTGCTCCGATGTCAGACAACGAGCGGTGAGAAAATGCGACACCTGCCCACGCCCGCGCGTAATTCGGGTCAAGCCGGACGGCTTGCTCAAAAAATTCGACTGCTTTCAAACCGTCCTGCGGGAATCGTTTGTCGTTAAAATACACCCCTTGCAAATAGAGCCGGTATGCCTCTTCATTGTCCGTCCCGCGGTTTTTGGTCGGATTATTTTGTTGGAAGTTAAATCGCGTCAACAGAAGGTTCCCCACTTCGGCCGCAATTTGGTCTTGCGTTGCAAAGACATTGGCCGTGTCTTTTTGCCCGCTTTTATACGTTTCGACGATCTCGCCGCTCGCCACATTCAGAAGTTCCGAGGTGACGCGAACTTTCCCACCCGCCAACTGGTAATTCGAAGCAAGGACGTAATCAACCTGCTGTTCGCGTCCCGCCGCAATCGGGTCTTGATTGATGTCGGCATACTTGCGAATCGCGCTCAGCGGGCGCACGACGAAACCCTTCATCGCGCCGAGTTTGTAAATCAACGAATCGGCAATGCCGAGCTCGTAAATCTCGTCGCGGTTGGCCGCGCCGATTGGCTTGAGTGGCAAAACCGCGATTGATTTTTTGCCGACCTCAGGGGGCGCGCTTCTTGCCTTGTAAAAATAGAGCCCAAGCCCGATAGCGCAGACGAGAGCGAGCGCGATGGGAAGGGTGATGCGCGCGACGAGACTGCGGCGCGCTGACGGAGTGGCCGCGCCCGCGCCCCCGGCTTCGAGGCGCTTCTGCAACCGCCGCAGGTCTGTGAGCAGTTCTTCGGCCGAGCGGTAACGCTCCTCGCGGTCTTTCCGCAGACACTTCCCAACGATGCGCTGCAACTCCCCCGGCGTTCCGGTCACGACCTTCGGGAGCGGCGCGGACTCCGTCTGCAGGACAGCCGCGACCACATCGCTCATCGTCTCGCCCGTGAAGGGCGCGGTGCCCGAAAGCATTTCGTAGAGGACGCAGCCCAAGGACCACACGTCGGCACGCGCGTCTACGTCCTGCCCACGCGCCTGCTCTGGCGACATGTAACGGTCGGTGCCCATGATCAGTCCCGGTGTAGTCCTGACCGTCGAGGGGTTATGTCCGTTCCTTTCAGCTACTGTCGTTTGCCGCGGCGCGAGTTTGGCGATGCCGAAGTCGAGGACCTTGACGTAACCGTCCGGTCGGAGCATGACGTTCTCGGGCTTCACATCGCGGTGGACGATGCCAGCCTCGTGCGCGGCACGAAGCGCCGAGGCGATCTGCGCGGCGACGTCGAGCGCCTCGGCCGGTGCGAGCGTCCCACGCGTCAGACGCTTGCGTAAGGTCTCGCCCTCGATGTACTCAGAGGCGATGACACTTGAGTCACCCGCCTGCTCGATGCCATAGACGGTGATGATGTTCGGGTGGTTTAAGGCGGAGGCTGCGCGCGCCTCCTGTCGAAAACGTCGCACCTGCTCCTCGTCGTGTGTGAGGTGTTCGGGCAAGAGTTTTAAGGCGACGAGCCGGCCGAGATCCACGTCCTGGGCCAGATAGACTCGCCCCATTCCGCCCTCGCCCAAGAGCGACCGCACGTGGTAACGCCCTGCAAGGGTTTGCCCGACGACCTGCTCGGCCTCGTCACCGGAGAGCAGTTCGTTAGCAACTGCCAGCGCCGGTTTGTCCATAATGCCCCCGCCATCTTCATGCGAGCAGATCAGCGACTCGACCTCGCAGCGCAGTTCCGCGTTTCCGACGCACGCGTCGGAGAGGAAGGCGGCGCGCTCTTGCGCCTCTAGCTCCAGCGCGGCGTGGAAGATTTCGCCGATTTTGCGATGGCGTTCGGGTGTCATATGAAGAAGTTCACGGCTCCTGGCGAGAGAGTTCGCGGTTGAGCCAGGCGCGCGCGAGCGTCCAGTCGCGCCTGACGGTGGCTACGGAAACCTTCAGCACCTCGGCGATCTCCGCATCGTGCAAGCCTCCGAAGTAACGCAGCTCCACAACGCGGCTTTGCCTCGCGTCGAGTTCGGCGAGCGTCTTGAGCGCCTCGTCGAGCGCGACCATCTCCGCGCCCCGGACATCGGCCACGACGGCTGCCTCGTCCAGTTCGAGGAGTGGCGCCCCGCCCCCGCGCTTCTGATAGCCGCGCGACCGCGCGAAGTCAACGAGGATGCGGCGCATAAGCTCTGCCGAGACGGCGAAGAAGTGCGCCCGGTTCTGCCAGCGCACGTTCTGTGAGCCGACGAGTCGCAGGTAAGCCTCGTTTACGAGCGCGGTTGTTTGCAGTGTGTGGCCCGCGCGCTCCCCGATCATGTAGCGGTGCGCGCGGCGGCGCAACTCCCTGTAAACCAGAGGGGTCAGGGCCGTGAGCGCGGACGCGTCGCCATCGCTCCAAGCGTGCAGTAGCTCTGTGATCTCTTTCGGAGAGTTCGTCGTCATGCCAGCCAAACCGGCGCCACTAAAATTTCTTTCGTCGCCGTGAGTGTTTTCGCGCGCCATTCGCGCCTTAACCCTCGGGGCGAAGTGGGCGGACACCGGGACCAGACGTCCAGGCCGGCCGGCAGCGTCCCACTTAAGCTGCATACCTCAATAAGAGGGGCAGCGAGATGTGCGCTCTTAAACAAGTAGCGCGTCGTCGCACAGCCGCTCGCTGACAAAAAGGAGTTTTACCATGAAGAAAGTCCGTAAAGCTATCCCCAATCTTAGTGCTCTCCTGTTGATCGCTCTCTTGGCAGCCGTAGCCACGGCGGGCCGCCATGACGATTCCAGGTACAGGGTCTTCTGTGCCAACGGCAAGATGGAGGTTGAGCAGCGCACACTCGAGCAAGAGAAGAACGCCCGCGGCTCGAACGTCTGCGTGCTGGCCGAGTTCGACACACTCTCTGACGCCGAGAAGTACGCCGATAACCACGGCGGCAAAGGCGCGGACTGCAACTGCCGGTAGAGCGTGTAATTCACCGCGCTCAAACGAATAAAAGATTTTAACGAAGGAAATTAAAAAATTTCTCGACGGCGCGCACTTGCCGGTTTGCAAATGCTTCAGACATACAAGCTACTAAAGCAAAGTTTGTGGTTGGTAAACAGAAGGCTTCGGCTTGGCTAACTCGCCTTGCATTCGGTCTTCCGCTCGCACCTGAAGATGAGACACACGTACAAGACTAGCCTGCCTCTGCAGGTACTGGAGGAGATAACGATGGCAAGATTCAAAGACCCTAACGTCCCGGCCGCGGCCTTCGCGCCCTATCTTGAGCCGGGCGAGCAACTCCGCTACATCGCCTTCGGCGTCAAGCAGCCGAACCTGATCCTGATGCTCCCGCTCTTCGCGCTCGCTGTCCTGCCCGGGGCGATTGCCACGGCGCTACTGACGAAGGAGTACGTCATCGGCCTGACCGACCGACGCCTCATTGTGCTGCGCTTCAAGGGCAAGAGCGTCCAGGTGCAGGAGGTGCTGGACTATCGCTTCAACAACGGCCAACGCCCGCCCGTCAAGGCTTCGACCGGCCCGATCTTTACCCACATCAAGATTGAGGATGCGGCCAAGCCGTTCGTCGCGAAGTTCCACCGGATGGGGATGCCCGGCAACCGCGAAGGCGCGATGGCGATAGCGGCAGCGCTGACCGGGCAGCCTGCGATGGCATAGACATCATGACGCCACGACCTTTACAGACGATGATAAAGGGACCTGTCCCCGAGCCGCCGCCGTGCCCCTATTGCCGCGCGCCGCTCAACTCCGGCCCACACATCTGCGGGCGGTGCGGGCGTGAGCCGTCGGCCCCGCGTCGTCCCTGTCAGAGATGTGGACGGGTGACGCCGACCGCAGAGCCGGCCTGCTGGAACTGCGGGGCGGTCTTCAAGAGCGATATGCGATGGAAAGTGACGCTGATCATCGCTTTTTTTCTGCTCAGCTTCGTCCTCAGCGTCGCAGTCGCTCTCGTCAAAGTGTTTCTGAGTTGATGGGCAGGTAGAGAACAAATGGGCGGCACCAATAGAACCGAAAGCCTCTGCATGATACCCGGGGTCAACCGAACGCACCATGGTTCCGTTTGGGGTGAGACGGCTGTGACCCTCTGAAAGGAAGATCAAAGTGAGAAAACAGATCGTATTCGCGCTCGCATCCATCGTCATCACGGGTTTCTGTTGCCAGAGCGCCTCAGCGCAGTGGCCGAACCGGCTCGCGGGCGCGCTCTAGCGCACCGCATGCGCCCCTACTTATCACTACTAGAAAGGAACTATAAGAATGTCGAGAAAACATATTTTGGTCGCGGTCGCGTTTGTCTTCATAGCAGGCTTTTGCTGCCAGAACGCCCCGGCACAGTTACCCGGAGGCTTAAAAATTCCGAAAATAAGTAAGCCTAAGCCAACGCCGACCGAGACCGCGCAGCCGTCGTCATCCGGCGAGTCACAGCCCGCTTCTCCTATTGAGCCACAGCCCGCCGCCGCACAGCCGCAGGTACCAGCCGGACCGAGCACACTTGCCGTCTTGAAAAATCAGGTCAGCGTGACTGCTCGAACGGTCACGTCCTACAAGGGGGACGGCAGCACCTTTAGCTGGACGCCTGTCATCAAGTTCGACACCAACGGGAACACCCCGAGCGGCGCCCAATACCACGTCGTGGTCTCGCTGCCCGGAGGCGCTCCATGGGTTGACGTGGACTGCAAGTGGAGTAGTAGTAGCCAAAGAAGTTATTACCAGTGCGGTGGCCCGGATACCCCGGAGGATCAGGGCACGACGGCGACGGGCCTCTTCCCCTTCGTCATCAAGATGCGGAACGAGCTTCAGGGCACAGATCAGACGCTCTTCACCGGCAAGGTCAAGATCGAGAAAGCGCCCGACGACACCGGCACGCCCGCCGAGCGCGCCAAAAAATCCTTCTACTACCCCAACATGGATTGGGCCTTGCCCATCGGCTACGTCTACTACAGCCCTGCCGACAACCACCTCTTCACCTCGTTCTGGGTGCGCGGGAGCACCTACAAGGTAGAGCCGCACCTGTTCTATCAGGGGAAAGAGATAGGCTTGCAGGGAAAGCCGAGCTGTAACGACAAGACAGAAGTCGGGGATGCGTACATACGCTCGGTCAAACCCGCTCCTTTCTGGAAGCTCGTCGAATGCCAGATAACGTCCGCTGTTCAGATCAGGGACAAGGGGGAGACATTCGGCATCCCGATTCACTACTTGATGTCGAACCCCGGCGAGTATGAGATCAAGGTGCTGTGGAATGACGAACTATCACGCTCGATCAAGTTTTCGGTCCGCGCGGGCGGCGATTTCGCCGGCGGCGTCCCGCTGCTCTACAGAGTGCGGAGCGGAGACGGTGATCGTCAGTCCGGCGTCCTCGTGCCCGTCGCCATCCTCGACGCTCAGGACGGGCCGTGGAACAAGGCGGCATGGAAGACCGACGCCTTCTACGGCAACCCGCCGCAGGGCTTTACGCCCGCTCCATAAACGTCATGCACTGGAGAGCCTTATGACAGGAGTCGTTATGAAAAAGTCTAGATGGTGCGGTTGACCGGTCCTGCTTCTGCTCGCGTGAGCTAATCCCGCGCGACAACCCGTCTCGGCACGCTCGGGCAAGGTTCTTATTCGTTTCAAATGGTTCTAAAGGATTTGCGGATTTCCATGTTGTTAACAAGCGCTCAGGGTGCCGACTTCAAATCGGGTCTTTCCTACGATCAAACGCCCGCCTTCAGGCGGTACTCTAAGCGCCTGGGTTGCTGGTTGGAAATACTCGACCCGAGATCGAGTCCGACGTAAACTTTGTCCATGCAGATGCCTCCTCCCTTTAAAACAGGTATTAGGTAAAGGAGGATGTTATCCTGCTGGAGACATCTGTGCTTGAACCTAACTTCTTGCCCGCACTCATCGTGTCATTGCAGGTAAGCGCGGGGTAGCGCCCTTCTCAACTAGCTTTGTCCGGCGCGGCTTGCGTGTTACCGCGTCGCCACTTGAACTCAGATGTTAAGCGCTACCTCTCCTGAGAATTAATCACTTATGAGACGATTTCTAATCACCGCGCTACTGGGTTTACTATTCATATCTCCTGCCTCCAGGGCGCAAAACCTTTTCCCACTCCGCTCCTCTTCGACCCAAATCAAGAGGGGTTCTGCGAACAAGGCCACGTCAGGGTTTTACCTCGAAATTAAGAGATCATACGTGCGCGCACACCCAGGTTGGCAGAAGAGAACTATCGCTTTACTTAGGTTCAAAGGCTTTGCAGCATTTACCGGCGAGCTTAAAAGTCAGGTTAGTGATGACAACATTAAATCCCTGGAGAAGACCTCTAACCCCAGGTCAGCTATTACTTCCGTCTACTTAGGTCCATATCAGTCGGAAGCTGTTGCTAAGCGCATGGTTCCTGATCTTCTTTCGGCGCTTAAACCACTAATCGATGATGAAAAGAAGAATGATGAACTCGATAATAGGTATCTGTTTTTAGTGGGCGTGGTGAGGGTCTTGTAGTTGGGAATCGGCTATTCACTTTAACGCGCCTAACAACTCATTCAACCAGTTGGTTTTTAACCGCCGTTGCAGCGCTGCTAATTGTCGAAATCGTCGGGCATCCTCTATGGGTTTAGTCGTAAAGCAGATTCTCGGACACCACGTCATAGGCAGGGGTGAATCGTATTCTGGTTGGTTGCCTGAGAGTGGTGCGGCCCTGATCAGTGGCTAAAGTAAACTCAAGTCAAATTCCAGAAATAGTTTTGTGGCCCGTCCAGATCCGGTAATTGGAATGGGAGGGATTACCCCGTAGATAGATTGCTCAGTTGTCAAGGATTTCACGTGTTTAGAGTACCGCCTTCAGGAGGTATTTAACCTTAAGAGCCCGCCTCCAGGCGGTACTCTGCACACCTGTTTCGAGAGGGCATCAGTCTTTATTCTTTGACTTTACTATCACTCTCTTATCGCCCTGTCGCACCGTCACTCTTTTGCTGTCAAAATATTCGAGGAGAGGAATCGCGTACTTGCGCGATACGCCGGCCAGCTCTTTGAATGCGGCAACGTCAATGGTCCGCTCCGGTTCATGGGCCGCAGCATAACTCATCAATTGCTGCTGCAACTGCTCGAGCGCTAGCCGATGGAAGATGAGGTCACCCTGAATGCGAACGAGGACACCGTTATCAATCAGAAGATACAGAATCTTCTTAGCTTGAGCGCGCTGCGCGGCTGCCACGCCCGCTCGATCCATCGCTTCGTCTATGGAAGGGGCCGTCAACGCGGCTTGTTGGTAAACCCTGGCCAGGCCTGCGCGCATTTCTTCCTCGGCGCCGGACAGGTCAAGACTGTGATCGCGCGCGCGCACCAGATCTTTTTCCGCCACCAGCTTCCCCTGCTGTTCCAGTTGGGCCAGCACCGCCCGAAAGATCTCCGGTGGCGCCTCGCCAAAGAGCTGCTCGCGCAATGTCTCGCGCGGCAGACCACGCGACAATGGCTCACGCTTATGATGTGCCGCCACCGCTGCCAAACTCGCCAGGCCAAGCTGCGCGAAATTTTCTGAAGTCAGCAGGACGCCATCGGCTTCGATGATCAAGCCGTTCGCCACAGCTTCGCGTACTGCGGGCTGCAGATACTCATCTCTCAAACCCGTGCGCCCGGCAAGCTCAGCCAGGCGACAGCCAAACACTCCGCTGTTCTCGACAAAGAGAGCCAACCGCCCCGGATTGTCAGCTGACAATAGATTCGTCAGGCGCTCCCCAACCCGAGCCATATCTTTGCCGCGGTGCTTACCGGCAAAAGGATCCAAAATGCGCCCTCCGGCGATGGTCACGGACGGCGAGTATGAGCGAATAATGAATCGCTCCTCCGGCAGCGCCACGACCGGCGCCTCGAGACGCAGTTGGGCAAACCCCTGCGATCCTGGTTCCAGAGTTCCTGTGCTGTTAAGAACGCGGATCCGGCCCAATACTTCGGCTGCGCCAAGGTGCACGCGCACGCGAGTTCGCGAACGCAAGGGGCGCTTCGCAGATCCCAGCACATCGAGATGCACATCCATGATCTGAATCGGTCGCAGTCGCCCCACCGGCGCCAGCACCATGCCGCGTTCAATCGCAGCCGTATCGATGCCACCGAGATTTACAGCGGTCCTCTGTCCGGCGAGCGCGAGCGGGACGCTATGACCGTGTACCTGCACTCCGCGCGCGCGCACTCGAAACCGCTGCGGCAACAACTCGAGTTCGTCACCTTCTCTGATCTCCCCCGAGATTAGAGTGCCTGTGACTACAGCTCCGAATCCTTTCATCGTGAAAGCGCGATCAACCGGAAGCCTCGCTACAGTTTCCGACGAGCGCGCCGGAATCTGCAGCGCAGCTTTCTTCAGAGCGGCACGAAACTCATCGAGCCCGGCTCCGGTACGTGCGCTGACCGCCAGCACGGGAGCATTTTCGAGAAACGACCCGGCAACCAACTCCTCAACTTCGTCGCGCACCAGGGGCAGCAGTTCTTCCTCAACCAGA
The DNA here is from genome assembly GCA_038237475.1 of Pyrinomonadales bacterium. GTDB lineage: Bacteria > Acidobacteriota > Blastocatellia > Pyrinomonadales > Pyrinomonadaceae > JAOAPY01. The sequence goes on from JBBRYS010000001.1 coordinate 531,537, forward strand.
TCAGTCTTGGTGATGACAATCAGGCCATGACGAACACCCAGCAACCGGCAAATGTCAAAGTGTTCGCGCGTCTGCGGCATCACTCCCTCATCAGCCGCCACCACCAGCGTAACCAGATCGATGCCATGCGCTCCGGCCAGCATGTTTTTGACGAAGCGCTCGTGACCGGGCACGTCGACAAAACCGATGCGCACTTCGCCCAGATCAAGATCGGCAAAGCCCAGGTCGATGGTGATGCCGCGCTTCTTTTCCTCGGGCAGACGATCCGGATCAGTGCCGGTCAACGCCCGCACGAGGGCGCTCTTGCCGTGATCGATATGTCCGGCCGTGCCGACAATTATTGATCTCATGTGATAGCACAAACTGACAGTCTGTAATTCGGGGTGGATTGTTTTCTAAGCGTAACTTCCTGGTGGTCGATCAGAGAATGCACGACTGTGCTACTGCACGATTTGAAAATCAATCCCCTGCGTCGCTGTATTCTGGCTTTGTTTGCCAAGCTTGTCGGTGACGATAACCTGCAGCACATACTCGCCCGGCGCTGCTTTGCTGCTCAGTTTAATTTGACCGCCGGCCCGCAAACGCATCATATCGGACTCCGGGCCGACATCGTATTCGACGACCTTTCCTTCATAGGCAAGTTGGCCTTCATGAAACAGACGTATTTGGGTGGTCAGTTGCGGCTTGTGTGCGGTGTTCAGCTTGGCATTGTAAATATAGTAAGCGTAATGCATTTCCATGCTCGGCCGCAGACGTCTGAGGGCCGGACTAGCCTGTGCAGTGGCAGAGTCATCAGCGCTCATCAAACGTCCCGCGCCGGCATTTGGCTGCGTCGTCTTTTGCGGATCAAGACCGCTGACAAAAATCCCCGAGAGCGCAAAGCGCCCTTTGGCCAGATCCGGAACTTCGACGAATTGACTCGCCGAGCCCACTCGCCGCGACGCTGTATCGCGGACCGCGATCCGTAACTGGTAAGCGCCTGCCTTTTTGATTGGCACGTTTACTGTATAAAGCAATCCGTCGCGGATCATGCTTTCATAGGTGTCGCCACCGGCCCGAATCTTATGAGTGCGTGACAAGGAATCGATCACTTCACCATTCGCGCCAAAGGTATAAGCCAGCACCTCAATCTCGGATTCATGGTCGCCGTTTTCTACCTGCTTGAAAGTTAGATCGTGCCCATCGATGTGAAGTACTGAGGAGAGAATTGATCCGAGTGTGTCGTTGCCGAATAGCGATGTCAGCCGCAGATGAACATCAGCCGCTCCAAGAGGCGTGGCCAGCGCGGTCCCCAGATCGCCGGTCTTGCGAGCTTCTTTGGCCTTGCTGTCGGCGACCCCGAAAAAGCCGCTGCGAGATCGCACCCGCAGATCGGGCCGGTTCACCTTGACCGTGATTTTGTGGAAATCCTGGCCGCCGGTTTTTGGATCGAAGGTTGATTCTTCGGGCCGGTAGGCAATCAGGTAGTAGCCCGATAAATCGTCGAGCACCTGCTGAATGCCCTTGTTCAAATCATTAACGTTGCGAATCGCCAAGCCGCCGCTGAGTCGCGCGATGTACGACAGCCCGGCTTGTGTATCAAAGAAAACTCGCTCGCGATTGGTGGTTTCCTGGCGCAACCTGAGTGGCCCAAACCCGGTAGAGTTATCCGCAGCGGTTAATCCCAGTGTCTGCAAACCTCGCGTATCCATCGTGTTGATAACCACGGAGGAGCGGTTTGCCAGATCAGTGAGCCGGCGCAGGCTTTCCAGGACGCTCGGGTTTGTAATTATGCTGGTCGCATCCGTGTCGACTATGCCGGCCCCGGTGGGTCCTTGCTTTGGTACGGAAGGCGCGTCACGGCCCACTCTGGTGAATAGCTGGAAGCCATCCGAAAGCAGCAATACTGACTTGCGGCCCGGTAGTTGAGCCAGTCCGCGCACCACATAGCTGAGCGCGCCGAGGGTGCCCACGGTGAAAGTCTGTTCTCGTAACTCGTTTAAATCGTCGCTCACCACCTGAGAGTTTTCTGACAGGCGACGAGTATTAGCGGCGGCTTGGGAAGCGCTCGCGCTGTCGCCGCTGCGACCAATTGTGTTTGCTGCTTCGGCTACGTCATCGGGCTCGAGAGGAGCAAAAACGCTGAGACCTCCGCGCCCAAAAGGAGACCAGCGCACGCGGTCTATCGCAGCTGCCAGCAACCGCTTATCTGAAGTGAATTGCTGCAAAGCGCCGGCGCCGGCACTGGTGCGGATGATGGCCACCAAATCGCCAGGTTGCATCTGCTCATTTATGAACTTCGTCAAAGTCCGGCGCACGAATGCAGTGCTTACAAACGATAATCCCAAGTCATCGACGACCAGGGCGATGGTGCGTCGCACCTGGTCCGGCCGCAGCGTCGGCTGAGGTACAGGAGCCGCAACGGAAGCTTCGCCCGCGCGTGCCGACCCCCGCGTGATCAGTCCACCCGGACCAGTTGGCTGAGTCGCTACATAAACGAGGTTGGTTACCTTCTGCCGGCGGCCATCCTGGAGAACTTCAAAATCTTCTGCCTTTAGATCCGTAATCTGGCGGCCATTCTTGTCGGTGACCACGGCGTCTATCTGGACCAGATTCGTACTGATGCGCACGACGTCGGCATCGTCTATCTTTTCCGTTGGGTTTTGGCTGGCCGGCTGTTGCCCGGCGACTGTGATAACGAGGCAAAGCAGCGGGATCGCCAGCTTGTAACAGGGATTCATCGTGAGGGAACTCTTCTTCACTGAATTTCAAGCACCACTCTGCGCGAGCACTTTTTCGTAGAATGCTATGTATTGCGGAATAATCAGATCAGTGCGATACCTTGAGAGCGCCGACTCACGCGCCAGCTTTCCCATGCGGGCCCGGAAATCATTGTCGGCCAACAGACGGCCGGTATCGTCGGCCATCTTATCAACATCTCCTACTTCACTGAGAAATCCTGTTTCACCATCGGTGACCACTTCAGGAAGACCACCGACCCGTGAAGCAACCACCGGTAGCTGGCAGGCCATGGCTTCAAGCGCCGCTAGTCCAAATGACTCCTGCTCTGAAGGCAGCAACAGCACATCCGATACTGAAAGGTAGTCCACGATGCGGGCCTGCTTGCCGACGAAAGCGCAGGCGTCAGAGATTCCAAGGCAACGCGCGCGATGTTCGGCATTGGTCCGTTCACTGCCATCACCAACCATCACCAGCCTTGTCTTGATTCCCTTTTTCAAAACACGAGCCAGAATCTCGACGCAATCGACCGGTCGCTTGACCGGTCTGAAGTTTGAGACGTGCACAAGCAGCAGTTCGTTGGCCGGGGCCAGTGTCCGGCGCAATGTTTCGTTGGGCTGCCGTTTATAATCATGCTCACAAACGAAATTCGGGATGACCGTGATGTCATCGAACTGAAAACTCTCACGCGTCGCTTCCTTCAAATAATTTGAGATGGCGGTTACCCCATCCGACTGCACGATGCCATAGCGAGTGATCGGCAGGTAAGAACGATCGGCCCCGACGAGGGTGATGTCCGTTCCATGCAGCGTGGTGATCACCGGCAACTTGCGTTTGGGCTTCAGGGATTCGCGCGCGAGAATGGCACTGATGGAATGCGGAATGGCGTAATGCACGTGGAGCAAGTCCAGGTTCTCAGTTTCAGCCACGGTAGCCATCTTGGTGGCAAGTGCAAGCGTGTAAGGCTGATGCTCGAACAGCGGATACGACATCATCTCAACCTCGTGAAAACGCACACGCTCGCTCAATTCGGTCAACCGCGTCGGGAGTGCTGAAGCAATGAAGTGGACCGTATGGCCACGAGCAGCCAACTCTTTGCCCAGCTCCGACCCGACAATGCCGCTCCCGCCGTAAGTTGGATAGACTGTGATACCGATGTTCATTGGTTTAGTCAGTTGTCAGTTGTCAGTGGTCGGTTGCGACAGCCCGCGATAGCGGGCGGCAGCATAAGGCCTTCTATGAAGCCGGTGACACCAGCTTAAATCTTTTACTCAACGAGAGACAACTAAACTCACAACTGACCACTGACACTGACGACTGACACCATAATGAAAAGGCAGGCGACCCTCGCAATCGCCTGCCTCATTCTCAACTTGTCTTGTCTATCTTTCGATAGGGGGGCAAGTGAGGCTCGGCAGTATATTCCCGCGGCCTCGAGTTGGCAATAAAATCCGGCAGCGAATAGCCCAGGTCGTGGACGGGACAAGTTCAGAAGACAGCCGCGCTGTTGCCTTTGCCAAAAAGAGTCTAATCACCGCTTAAAACCCCTTCCTTATCGATTCCCTTCGGAGGACAGCTCCTGCCCACTGCCAACCTGAAGCACGTTATTTCAGCCGCGTTCTGACTAACCAGCGAAACAAGGTATAATCCCAGCACATGAAATTTGGCGAAGGACCATTAATTAACTGAAGCCGGAGAAGTACGATGCCTAAAATCAGCGATATCGAAGAAACACCAAATCCAAATGCGGTAAAATTTATTCTCCGCGAACCTGTCAGCCATGGGGTTGCGCAACAATTTAACTCAGCCTCACAGGCCGAGAAGGATCCTCTCGCTAAAGCTCTCTTCGATGTTGGCCATGTCGTGTCCGTGTTCTACATGGACAAAATGATTACGGTCGAAAAAGACAATGAAGGCGACTGGGACGATTTGCTACCGGTGCTGGCTGTGCCGATTCGCGCCACGGAATCAGTCGCTTCATCCAACGGCATGGCCGCGGCCGCAGCAGTCGGCGGAGCAATCGCCGCCGTCACCAGCGACGACCCGCGCCTGTTAAAGATTAATGAGGTCCTCGATGAAAAAGTGCGGCCAGCACTGATGGGAGACGGTGGTTATCTGGAGATACTCGGATTGAAGGAAAACACCCTGAGCATTCGCTATCAGGGCGCTTGCGGTTCCTGCCCCAGCTCACTCACCGGAACGCTGATGGCAGTCGAGAGCCTGCTGCAGACCGAAGTTGATCCGGCTCTTGAAGTGATTGCGGTGTAGAACTTTTTCAGATTGCTGTTTGGTGCCTATAGTTTTTCATGTTTCGAACAAGCCAGGATCGCCTGATCCTGGCTTTGATGTCTTTGCTCATTAAGAGAGGCAATCTGAAGATTCTCGGACAACTGTTTCTGGAACTTTATCGCCTTAGTCACGTTTAAGCTGACGTTCAGTACCAGATTTCCAACCGTCGCTATCAGGAGAATCCCAATGTCGAACAGCCTACGCCTCTCGCTGGCGGGTCTTTTGTTATTGGCCCCGCTACTGCTCGCTAACGCCCAGGCTTCCAAAGAAGCACCAGCCCCGAAAGACCAAAAGATAAAAACCAAAGAACAGGGGTTGAAGGATGCGAAAGTCGTAGAGCCGGATCCGGCTGCGCTCGAGAGGCGAAACATGGCTGTCTCGCTGCTGACCTCGCTGGCTGATGACGCGCGCAGCTTTCGGGATCAGAAAGTGCGCGCGCGAGTGCTGGCGCGCACTGCCGATGCGCTTTGGACCACCGAACCGGAGCGGGCGCGCGATCTGTTTCAACGGGCCTGGGATGCGGCCGAAACCGGTGACGCGGAAACAGCGCGCCTGGCAGCGGAAGACATGCGCCGCCAGCAGCAACAGGGAGTAATGATGCGACGATCCGGCCGCGACATGCGAACAGAAGTGCTGCTTGTAATCGCCAAGCGCGATGGCAAATTAGCGGAAGAGTTTCTCGCCAAACTTGAAGAGGCGGCCGATCGAGATGCTAAAGAAGCGGCTGCTGATGCTCGCCGCCGCCCTGACGATCAGTGGTCAGCGCCGGCCGGCCTCGCCAAGCGGCTGACAATGGCGCGAGCCCTGTTACAGGATGGCGATGTTACGCGAGCCATGCAGTTCGCGGCGCCGGCGCTGGGCCAGGTTAACAAGGACTCAATCTTCTTCCTGTCCGAGTTGCGGCAGAAAAATGTCGGGGCGGCGGATGGGGCTTATGCAGCCCTGCTGGCGCGTGTTGCCATGGATCCCGGCGCCGACGCTAACACTGTGTCGGGACTGTCTTCCTACGCCTTTACTCCACTCCTCTATGTCACGTTCTCCACTGATGGCGGCTCGTATGTAAATCAGTCCGGGCCGCCTTCCGGACCTCCAGACCTGCCCGCCGCGCTGCGCAATTCATTCTTCAGGACCGCCAGTGGGATTCTGCTGCGGCCGCTGTTGCCACCTGGACAGGACACAAGTTCCTCCGGACGAAGCGGGAAGCTGATGATCATCAAGCGCCTGCTGCCGCTGTATGAACAATACGATGCGGAACAAGCGGTGCTGCTGCGAACACATATGACGGCACTTGCCGGTGGTCAGCCGGAACCGGAAATTGCTGAAGGCAATCAGGCCGTGAACCGGGGCATCGGCCCCGACCGCACAAATCGAGATCCGCTCAAGACCATGCAGGATCGGCTGGACCGCGCCAAGACTTCAGAGGAACGAGATGCGATCTATACAGACATGGCAGCCTCGCTGGCAGCCCATGGCGATCCCCAGGGACGCGAACTCGCAGGCAAGATCGAAGACTCTGAACTAAGAAATAAGACTCTGGCGTATATCGACTTCCAACTCTTGCGCAATGCCATTGAGAAAAAGGATGTAGGCGAACTGGTGCGCGTCGCAAAGTCCGGCGATTTGACGAACATCCAACGCGCGTGGGGATACGCTCAGGCAGCCCGCCTGACTGGAGATAAAGATACGGCGCGTGCTGGAGACTATTTACAGGAGGCGGCCACGGCTGCCCGGCGAATCGATGCGACCGATCCCGATCGAGCTCGGGGACTGCTTGCGGTTGCCAGCGGCTACGCGCGCAGCGATCTGGTGCGCGCCTGGGAAATGATCACCGAGGCCATTAAAGCCGCGAACAGCGCGCCGGGTTTCACCGGGGATGATGGTTCCCTGATCTCTCGCTTACAAACCAGAAACATGACTGTGGCAACGGCTGCCGGCGCGGAAGACTTCAACGTAGCAGGAGTGTTTCAGATACTGGCTGCCGAGGATCTCTATCGCTCAAGCGAACTGGCAAAAACTTTCAATGCGGAAACCGCGCGGGCCAACGCGACCATCGCGACCGCGCGCGCGATTCTGGAACCGAAACCGGTGGAGCCTTCGAGGGCAAACTGAAAATGCTGTTGTCAGGTTACGAATAGATGTTCATCGGGCGGGTGAGCAACGCAAAAGGATCATCCACGTTCAGGGCTTCCCGCACGAAAAAGGCCTCGCCGGCTTCGACTCCGATCAGCGAGCCCATGTAGCGCATACGCAGTTCGATCTCCTCCAGGAAACCCTCGTCGCTGATACGCGTCTCGGGCTCAGCAGAGCCTGCGCTGAAAAACTGTGAAGCGTGCGCGCGAATCGATTCCATTTTTTCCTCGACGAAACCGGAAACGTCGACGACAAAAGAAGGCGGCACCAGCCGCGAAAATAACGAGTGGGCCAGGGCCGGCATCTTTACGGCTGCCTGACCGAACTCTGCGTCATAACGCTTCATCGTCGCCAGACGGGCCGCCTCACGCACTATGCGACTGGTAGTTGCATGATCCGGGTGAGGATCATCCCAATGAGTAGTCAGCAACAACTTTGGCTTGTGCGAGCGAATCACCCGCACCATCGCAGTCCGTGACTCCTCGGTTAACCAGATATGACCATCTGGCTGCTCAAGATTCAGCCGCACGTCCAACTTCATAATGCCGGCAGCTCTCTCCGCTTCCCGCGCCCGAATCTCCACCGTGCCGCGCGTTCCCATTTCACCGCGTGTCAGGTCACAGACACCGGTGCGATAACCCAGGGCCTTCAACTTCAGCAGCGTCCCGGCAACGCTCAACTCCGCGTCGTCGGGATGGGAAAAGATCGCCAGCACATCAAGTTCTAGGTTGTTTGTCGCCATTGCTTCAGCAGATGTGAGTTTGCCCAACTGCCGCTGCAGGGTCAAGCGCCGTATAGCTGATTGTTAGCCCGCCTAGCGGACGGCCGGCAATAGCCCAGCGGTTCACTGCTGGGATCACAAGCGGCTAGATGATTGTTAGTCCGCGCAGCGGACGATTGGAAATAGCCCAGCGATTTATCGCTGGGATCAACGACGGGAAAAAATGAAGTCCGTGAAACGGACGGCTGATAATAGCCTAAACAGTTCACTGCTAAGGTCAAACTAGCCATCTGATTGTGAGTCGTGTAACGGACTGCTGTTTACTGCCAAACTCTTCTTCCAGCGATAAATCGCTGTCCTATTCGATTTGTCCGTTTCACGGACTGCGGTCCTTGGTTCAAATGATGCAAACCGAAAATCTGTGCTACTGCTAATGGCTGTGCTAAAGTATCGCGGTTTCATTCATCGCTCGCGAAATGACGGCCATCCGTGTTCGCGGGCAAAAATCAAAATGCGGAGACAGTTGAATGAAGTGTGCTAAATGTAGCCGGGATTCGGGTCTGCTCAGAAAAAAGTGCCCCGCCTGCAAGCGTCCCTTCCTGCGCCTTTATGTGCTGATCATTCTGGCGGCAATTGTTATCGGCGTTGGTGGTTTGGCAATGCTCGGGAAATTACCCTGGCACGCCGGCTGATAAAGCGCCAGTTTACCGGACGCCCCATTCCCACAAGCCATATTGAACCTTCTTATCGAGCGGATGTCCTGCCTGCTTCAGCGACAACACAATCTGTCCGCGATGGTGTGATTCGTGGGAGATCAGATAGCCGAGAAATGCCACTGCGTGGGGCTTGAAACCCTTTACTTTTCCGCCTGCTGCCAGACTCTGCTCTAACAGGGTTCGCAGCGCGGAACTTGAATCGACCAGAGACTTTCGCAGTTTTTTCTTATCGACCGCGCCGTCCTTCTCGATCTTTTCCAATCCCTGTAATAGTTCAGGCGCCGCAGCCTTCAGCCACATCAACCGCACATTGTGGAGGTGAGCAAATTGCTCGCCGACGCTGCGGCTTTTCGAAGCAGATGATGCAGTCAGTGCCACCGGTGCGACGGCATCGAGCAAATAAAGATTGATGCGATTGTGAATGTCCCAGGTTTCGAGAATCTGATCCTTCAAACTTCGAACTCCTCCTTCATCAATTCTTAATGCCGGAGATAATATCCTGTAATTTCGAATGAAGGCTACAGTCTGGAGAAGTTTGTCGAAACTGAAAGATCGAAGGCAGTGAGTTTGTCCCCTGAGACTCACTGCCTTCTTCGTTGTGCGGTGCTACCGAAAATGAAGCCGATATCAGTGCACTCGCACGACGATGCTGTTGATATTAAGAGCATTGCCGGTGGCCCGCTGCAGGTCGGCAATCGCTTTATTCAGATCCGTCTGGGCCCTTAATTCGTTGCCTCGAGCCGTCGTCAAGGCAGTCTGGCGATCGAGCACCAGAAAAACGGTCGACTGGCCGGCGTCGAGCTTTCGTTTCTCACTTTCGTACTGCTGCTCATTGGCCGAACGATTGGCCGCGGCCGCGCGCAAGCGAGCTTCCGCACTTCGTAGTACCTGCAGTGCGTTGCGCACATCAACCTGAATAATTTGTTCCAACTGCTCGCGCTGCGTCGTCAGACGCTGGCCTTCGACCAGGGAACGACCCAGTTGCGCTTGCGCCGTACGGTTCCTGAGCGGAAGGCTAAGCGACACTCCCACGCGGAAATTGTTGAACCTATTCAACAGAAGGTTGTCCAGCGATTGGCCGTATCCGCCCAGCAGAACTGGCGGCAAAGACTGCGAGGGAATATCCGGCAATGGTTGCAGGCCATTGAGAACTGAGAGTTGGTTGACGCGATTGCGGACCTCGAGCGAAGACGAGGTGAATGGATTAACCCCGGAACTGGCTGTACCGGCCAGCCCAACCAGTCCGTAACTTCCGGTCAAGTCAACCTGAGGTTTGGTCTGGTCGCGGTAATAACTTTGATCGATTTGATTAATCTCCCGCGCCAGATTTGATTGCTGCAGCTCGGGCCGGTTGTCCAGCGCGAGTTTCATCGCCTCCGGCAAATTCATTGGAGGCGGTGTCAGATCCACTGCGTCGGTCGGAACGATCGCCGCAGTCCAGATGGGTGCCTTGGCGTCAGGCGCAATCAGACTCTTGAGATTATTTTCCGAGCGCGAGACATCCTCGAGCGCGCTGAAGAGAGCTTGTTCAAAGGTCGTTACCTGCGCTTCGGCGGCGACTATATCGATCGGAGCCAGCTGGCCTTCGCTAACCAGTCGCTGGTTGTGTTCCAGCTGCACACGGGCATCATGCACTGCATCGCGCTGCACCTGAAGGTTGCGGAGGGCAAAAACCAGATCCCAGTAGGCACGCTGCACGTTGGTGATGGAATCTATGGCCCGCTGGCGGAACTGCACGTCTGTCAAAGTCAGATTCTTTTTCAAAATAGCAATCTGACGGCGAGCGTTATCCGTGTGTAAACCGCGCCGGAGCGGCTGAGTAAAATTAAACGTTAGAGCTGTCGGATACTGTGGATTCAAAGCCGAGAACTGGTTGTTGCTGGTCAAACGAATCGATGAGAAGTCCAACCGATAAGTGCCTCCGCCTTTCGGAGCCAGGCCCTCAAGTCGCAGCGTACCAGTGTAGTCTGATTGGGTTACGGCGCCATTCGAACCACCACTCAAAAAGCTCGAGATGGGAGTCTGGACACGCTCGTAATAGGACTGGCTGCTGAGCCGCGGATCGTAGGCGCCGTGCGCACCCAACAGGTCGAACTCCGCGATTTTTACATTCTCGCGCGCCACTTCGATGTCCTTATTATTTTCAAGCGCCAGCTTCAGCGCCTCGCGCAGGGTCAGTGGCTGTTGTTGGTCCATGTCGACCCCCACACGGCCCAACTCGGGCAGAGGTGTTCGATCAGCGCGATAGCTCTGCGCCACCATCGGCACGTCTGGAAGAGTCGCCGGAGTTGGCGAAGGCGACGGTTGTTGGGCCCTGGCAGCACCGCTGGCCAGGAGCAACACTGCCACCGCAACGCCCGCGGGGAATTTAGTCATTACAGTACGGCTTAACTGCTTATACATCTCGAACATTGAATACTCGATCCTCATCTTGTTCTGGCTTCGCGAAATCGATCCGCGCTTATTCTTGATAATCCTGGCGTCTGTTTTTTTAGTGTTTGGAAATCAACCCGAGCAGCGATGCCGTCGCCCCCGCTGTTTTCCTCTTCATCCAACCAAAGCCGCTGCTGATAACCGAGCTTATGCGACCCCAAACTCCGCTGCGCGAAACATCGTCAAAGAGAGAATAGAAGACCGGCACAGCCAGCAGCGTCAGCAACAGACAAAGCGATTGGCCGCCGACCACAAGTACGCCGATGGATCTGTTCGTGCCCGATCCAGGCCCGCTGGAAATTGTCAGCGGCAACATGCCCGCAACCAGCGCAATCGTCGTCATCAGAATCGGCCGCAGCCGATCGCGGTTCGCACGAATTATTGCGTCAAGCCTTTCCATCCCGCGGTCGCGTAACTGGTTGGTGTGATCAATCTGCAGAATGGCATTCTTCTTGACGACACCAAAAAGCAGCAGCAATCCCAGCCCCGAGAAAATGTTCACTGTCTGTCCGGTGATCAGCAGCGAGACGATGCCGAAGGGAATTGCCAGCGGCAAGGTCAACAGGATCGTAATCGGGTGCACAAACGACTCGAACTGCGCTGCCAGCACCATGTACATGAAAATAAAAGAAAGAATGATTGCCAGCAGGAAGTAATAGGCGGCGCGGCCCAGTTCTTTCGAACGGCCTGCCAGTCCGGTCTGATATGAAGCGTCAACTTTGAGTTCGGTCTTGAACTTGTCAAGAGTAGCCAACACCGCTGACTGCGAGCCCCCCGGTTTCACGTTCGCCAGTAACATCACCTGCCGCTGCCGGTTCAGGCGATCGATAGCCGACGGTCCCGTGCCCGGCTCGACCCGGACCAGATTATCCAGAGTGACCCAGCCGATTTTCGCAGACGCAACAATCATCCGCTGCAAGCCTTCCACGCTCGCTCGCGACTGTCCCACGGCGCGAACACGCACGTCATACTGGTCCTTACCAGCATTGAAGGTGGAAACCTTTTCCCCGGCCACGAGAGTATTGACCGCCTGGGCGATGTCGCTCACCCTCACTCCCAGATCTGCGGCGCGGGCGCGATCAATAACCAGACGCAGCTCCGGCTTGCCCAGGATCAAAGTTGAATCCACATCGACGAGGTCTGGAATTGTCTTCATCTTCTTCAGGAACTCGTCGGTGTACGTGGCCAGCTTGTCGAGATCCGGTCCACTGATCACGTATTGGATGTCGGCATTGCGATTGCCCCCGCCGGAAAACGCTGCAACCTGTGACACAGAGGTGCGCAGTTGGTTCGGATATTCTTTCAGATACCTGGCCAGGATCTCGGACCGCGCCTGCAGCATCAGCGCGTCCTGCGATTGCGAGCGGTCATCGAGCGGCGCCAGCTTGACGTAGACGTTCGCGAGATTCACCTGCTGTTGCTGGCCCGAACCAATTGTGGTCAGTGTGTCCGTCACACCCGGCAACTTCCGCACGTCGGCTGCGATACGTTCGCTCAAAGCCGAAGTGGCGTCCAGGGTGTAGCCTTCCGGAGCGCGAATGTTTATTTCAAATTGAGATTGATCGTCGACCGGCAAAAAGTTTTTGCCCACGAACATGAACAACGGCACGATGCTGATGATTACCAGCAAACACGCAACTATTATCAGGACTCGATGGCCCATGGCCCATTCCAGCATGCGGGTGTAACCGCGATCAATTGGACGGTAGAAGCGAGATTGTTTCGAGCCGTGGTCGGACGGTTCCAGTGCCCGATCGATGGGTCCCTCTTGTGCATCGTCACTGCGCTTAATGAGCCTGGCCGCGAGGGTTGGCGTCAGCGTGAATGAAACCAGAAGCGAAACCGCAATTGCGAAAGCGGCTGTGAAACCAAACGACGACATGAATCGTCCGACAATACCACCCATGAAACCCACCGGCAGAAAGACAGCCAGCAGTGATAGCGTTGTGGCAGTAACCGCCAGCCCGATCTCTTTCGTTCCCTCAATGGCAGCCTGAAATGGGGGGATGCCTTTCTCTTCAATAAAGCGAAAGATATTTTCCAGCACTACAATCGCATCGTCGATGACGATCCCCACCATCAGCGTCAGGGCCAGCATGGTTATCTGATTCAGCGTGAACCCCATCGCGTTCATCAAGCCAAAGGTCGCTATCAACGAAGTGGGAATCGCAATCGCCGCGATTAGGGTCGAGCGCACGCTCCAAAGAAAAAGGAAGACCACGATCGCCGCGAGAATGCTGCCTTCGATTAGGTGTTTCTGAATCGCTTCGATGGAGGCTTTGATGAATATCGACTGATCGCCCACCACCTGCGTGCGGAAACCGGGAGGCAGCGACGTGGAAAGCTCGTGCAAACGCTGCTTGACGGCCTCAGCGACCGCGACCGTGTTCTGGCCGGACTGTTTCGAGATCACCAGGGTGACGGCCGGCTCACCATTTAAGCGTGCCTCGGTGCGGGCTTCTTCAAAGCTGTCTTCCGCGTAGCCAATGTCACTGAGTTTGACCGAATAGCTGCCGCGGCTGGCAATGACGAGGTTGTTAAAGTCTTTTGGTTCGACAATGCGGCCCATGGTGCGCACCGTCAGCTCACGCGCGCCTTCGGCTACCCGGCCGCCCGGCAGTTCCATGTTCTGCAACCGTACTGCGTTGGCTACTTCGCCAACCGTAACGTTGAAAGCGCGCAGCTTTTCCGGATCTACCCAGATGGCGATCTCGCGCGTCCGGCCGCCAATAATTTGCACGTCGCCGACACCGCTAATAGATTCGATGTTCTGCTTGATCTGCTTGTCAGCAATGTCGGTAACTTCTTTCAGTGACCGCGGGGCAGAGACAGCGACGCGAATTACTGGAGTCGCATCGGTGTCCAATTTCTGCACCGTTGGCTTTTCCGCCGTAACCGGTAAGTCGTTGACGATCAGGTCAACCTTGTTGCGCACTTCCTGAGCGGCAACGTCGGCATTCTTTTCAAGGACAAAGGTGATGAAGACCTGCGAGGCGCCTTCCACCGAAGTCGAACGCAGCTCGTCGATGCCGCTGATGGTGTTGACGACACCTTCGATCTTGTCGGTGATTTCGGTTTCGATTTCCTGGGGCGAGGCGCCGGGGTTAATCACCGTTACCGTGATGGTGGGCAAGTCGATTTTCGGAAACAGATCGACCCCCAGCGATTTGTAAGAGAACAGCCCGACAACCGTCAGGCTTAGAATGATCATGGTCGCGAAGACCGGGCGACGAACACAGATTTCAGCGAGTTTTTGCATTTAACTAGTCGTGGTCGGTAGTCAGTTGTCAGTGGCTCAGTCAGTCCTTTGTCGGTTGTCAGTTGGTTGTTAGTTTGTCCTTTGCGCGACACTCAATAGATGACGACTGACGACTGACCACGGACAACTGACTACTGACCTTTTTATTGTCTTATTAATGCTCCATCACTCAACAATTCCACATTGCTGGTCGCGACCTGTTCGTCAGCGGCGATTCCCTGACGGATTTCGACGAGGTCACCTTCGGTCTGTCCCAGTTGCACCAGTCGCTGTTGTGCGTGCCCGTCCTTAATAACGAAGACTCGACTAACGCCTGACTCCGTGTGCACCGCGCGGGCCGGCACCAGCGTGGCCGGCTCTGAACGGGGCAGCAGGATCCGGATGGTGGCAAACTGGCCAGGCTTCAGAGCACCGCTACTGTTGTCAATTTCGGCTTCGACTGTTAGAGTCCGCGAAGTGGGAGTTACATTCGGCGAGAGTCGCGCAATGCGACCACTAAATGAACGATCGGGCCAGGCGCTGGTCGTAACGGAAACGGACGCTCCCTGGGTCACCTGCTGGATGGCCTGCTCGGGCACATCGATCTTTACGCGCAGCGGATTGGTGCGTACGACTGTAGCTACTTTCGTAGTGGTGGTGACGTACTCGCCGAGATCGACCGGGCGCTCAGCGACAAAGCCATCAATGGGAGAGGCAACGACTGTATAAGAGAGCGAGCGCCGGGCCAGCTCGACCTGACTTTGCGCGCTAGCGACGTTGGCACGCGCGACCGCAACCGCAGCGTAGTTTTGTCTGGCCTGGGCGACTGCCGCCTGGTAATTCTCCCGCAGCGCGTCACGCTGAGTTTTCTGCTGATCAAAGGCTGAACGAGAGACATCGCCTGTCTCGACCAGCTTCGCCACCCGCTGCAAGCTCCTCTCTGCGAGCTCGTAATTCGCACGTGCAGCCGCAACTTCAGCGACGCGCTCGGGATCAAAAGCCTGGCCCGCGCGCAAACCAATTTTTTCTTCAGCCTGGCGCACTGCGGCTTTGGTGTTGTCGAGTTGAGCCACGGCCTGGTCCAACCGCAACTTGCTATCAGCGGCGTCGAGACGCACAAGCATCTGTCCGCGCTTCACGTAGCTCCCCAGATCGACGCCCACTGCTATCACCTTGCCACTGGTTTGTGGCTGCACCTCGGACTGCATGTCGCCGGCCAGACTACCGCTGGCTTCAAAAAATCTCGGTAGCTGACGCACGATTGCCGCCGCCGTGGTGACATCAATCGGCGTGGGAGCGGGAGCGGCGCCCGCCGGCGTCTTTACATTGGCCTGGGAGCCGCCACAGGACAGCGACAAGGCCGCCAGAGCGAGCAGGGCCACGCCCAGCAGCGAAAGGGTGCATTGTTTTAGGAGAGTCATTGTCAATTGCTTTCCCGAAGGTCGTCAGATATCTCACTGGTGACTTGTTCAGAGACGTGATGTTTGTTAATTCCATCCAGCAGGATGCCGGCGAAAGCACGAGCGGCCGCTTCGTTTGAAATATCGAGCAGGCTGCGTTTTCGATCCCAGAGAGTGTTGTTCAACGAATGATGAATGACCATGCCGATGAAGCAGCGGACGACCACCTTCGGCTCGATCCCAATCATGACGCCGTCTTGTTGCCGCTGGCGTACATAGTCGCCCAGGAATTCATAGACGGGTCGAACGTTTCTTTCCCAAAACATTTCGGCGAGCTCGTGTTGCTCGAGAGCGGCGTGAAGCAGGAGCCGGTGAAACTCCGGATCGGTTTCGTGATGCTGCAGAACACTGAAAGCGAGTCCTTCAAAGACGCCGCGATCGTCTTTCCGCCGCACTGCATCGGCGACCACAGCAAACGGATCAAAAGAAGTATCCCCACAGGCCTTATGGTCGAGGATGGCGCTGTAGAGCTCCTCCTTAGTCGCAAAGTGGCGAAAGACCATCGCCTCAGAAATGCCGGCGGCCTGGGCAATCTCGCGTGTCGTGGTGCCGCTAAAGCCGCGTTGTGAAAAGAGACTGACTGCCAGTTGCAGTATTTGCCTGCGCCGGTCTTCGCCGGCCATGCGTGGAGCCCCGGGCGCCGAACTTTCTTCATTGAGATTGATTTGCTTACTCACTCTTTCCGCACCAGCCGCTATGAATTCCCTGCCCAAAGTAAGTACTTACTTACCACCTAATAGGAGCAGCGTCAAGTGAAGATAAGGAAGCATTCCTCAGAAGTGTGCGGTTAATTCCTCGACATCTGAAGCAGGCGGCAAATTTCAGAGGGGTACCAAGGCCATACTCTGGTTTTGTCACCCGGTGAAGATCGCCGATGACAACCAACATGGATAACTCGAATGCTGCGACTTTGTACGGTTCTCATTCCTCACCGTTTTGAAAGTCGTACTCTTTCATCACAAATCACCAGGACAAGTCTCGAATTTCTCTCTCAAAATTGACCATTAGGAAAAGGCATGGCTCTTGCAGTTGATATTCCTGCTACAACATATCGCTTTAATTAGAATTCAAGTTCAAAAGGAGAATTAGACATGGTTGACAATTCAACATCAGGAACGACAGGTTCGACAGGCGGCAAGACCGGAAGCGGATTGACTTCGGTTCCAGGTAACGGCGGATTTTCCGGCGAACAGGACACTGCAGCCGGCTTCGCGCAAACAGCTCAGCAATACGCAGGCAAGGTCTCTGACGCTGCCGCTCAAGCTAAGGAATATGTGACCGACAAAGTCGGTGTCGTGGGAGACAAGATCAAGGAACTCGATTTCGCGGAGTTGACCGAAAACGCCAAGGACTATGCGCGTCAAAAACCAGGTCAGGCCATGCTCATCTCGGCCGCGGCAGGTCTGCTTCTGGGCGTCCTGATTCGTGGACGACGCTAAGCGAATTTCTGACGACTTACTCTGTAATGCACGAAAGGAGAGCGCGCGATGTCAACAAGCATGGCTACGTCCCCGGCACGAGTGCCGGCGACGCCCGCTGAAAATGAAAATCTACCAAACCTGATTGGCCGACTTGGTGAGGATGTAATGCAACTCGTCGACTCCAAGATCAGCCTGCTGAAGGTGGAAGTTAAAGAAGAAGCAAACGCGTTCGTTCGGGGCGGAGTGATGATCGCAGTGGGCGGTGTCATTGCAACGATTGGCTTCGCGCTGGTGAACGTAGCGGTTGCCCTGGGGGTGTCGATTCTGTTTGCAGGTACAAATCTGACGCCTGCGGCCCAATACGCCCTTGGCTTTGTGATTACAGGCGCGATCTATCTGGTGCTGGGCGCCATCATTGTAGCTGCAATGAAAGCTCGGCTCGCGCGTCAAAGCGTTGTGCCACCCCGCACGGTGGCGGAACTTAGAAAGGACACACAATGGCTGAAGAAGGAACTTTAGGGATGGTTCGCGCTCAGGACACCGGCGACGACTTTTCAAAGGCTGAACTGCAACGCCGGATGGACGAAGCGCGGGAATCAATTACTCAAACGGTGACCGAAATCAAAGACAACGTCGTGCAGCAGTACGAAACGGTCAAGGAAACCATTTCGGAAACCCTGGACTGGCGGGAACAGGTTAAGAAACGCCCGGTTGCCTGGGTCGCAGGAGCTGCCGGCGTGGGCTTCTTAACCGGCTACGCCATCACCTCCATGGTGAAGGGCGAAGATTATGGACGCTACGCGGACTACAAGGAACAGCTGGGTTATGACTATCCGCCGGCCACACCGCGCGCCTATGCTGCCCAATCCGCGGCCGAATCGGGAAGTAGCCAGTCTGAAGCAGACAATGGCCCCGGGTTCCTGGAGAGAATTCAGGAGACGCCGGCTTTTGATCGCATAAAAACGGAGGCGGCGACCATCGGCAATGATCTGGTCAGCGAGGTCTCAAAGACGGCGAAGGAATTATTGGTACCCGCTGCCGTAGCGTTCGTTCAGAACTGGCTCGGAGGTATTCTGCCGAAGAAGTCCGGTACAACTTATAACTAGCCGTGCGGTCGGCGTCACAACCAATTGACAAAAAAAGAGGCGAATCGTTTGACTCGCCTCTTTTTTTTAGCGCTGCTATCTGGTAGGTGCCGCCTTCCGCAGCAGTTTCTCGTCTCTCATCGCCGTCGCATACACGAAGGCGGCCATGATGGTGGCTGCTTCTTTCATATCGTCAGCTTGGATTCGATCGAATACATCCTGGTTTGAATGGTGTGTTCGCGTGTCGTACTCAATTTCATCCTGGATAAACTGAAAGCCCGGCAGGCCGATCCGATCGAACGAAAGGTGATCGGTGCCACCCGTGTTCGCGATTGTAAGCGTCGCGGCGCCCTGCTCACGGAAGGGGGTCAGCCACTGACGAAAGATTCCGCGGACGCCTTCATTGCCCTGCAGATAAACTCCGCGAATTTTCCCCGTTCCATTGTCCAGGTTGAAATAGGCATCGAACTTATCGTAATCAGGTTTCTTGACGAGCGTTGCCGGCGCCGCCGGCTGGCTATTAGGTGTACCCGGAGGAACGACGCCGGGATTGCCTGGCTCCATCCTGCCAAAATGTTCTGCCACATAAGCGGCAGACCCCAGCAGTCCCTGCTCTTCTCCGGTCCAGAAGCCGACTCGAATTGTGCGGCGCGGCTTCAAGCCGAGCGTCTGAAGAATTCGCACTGCTTCCATAGCCACCGCTACACCGGCGCCGTTGTCCGTCGCGCCGGTACCCGCATGCCATGAATCCAGGTGACCGCCGAGCATGACGATTTCGTCCTTCAAATCGCTGCCGGGAATCTCGGCAACAGTGTTATAGCCCATCGGATCAATGTCCTGCCACGCGACTTCGAGCTCGACATTCATCCGCACTTTCTCTTTCGCTTTGATCATGCGGACGATGCGATTGTAGTGTTCAACCGACATCACCATCTGGGGTGGAATCTTCGGCGCCGCTTTGTCATAGCTCTGCATTGAGCGCACGCCGCCCTGCCCCGGGCCGCCGGATGCCGGCTGTGGCACGGTCGCTGATTGGACGAAGATGGTCCCGCCGTCGCCCGCGCGACTGGGGTCTACCAAAAGGGCTGCGCCTTCCTTTTGGAAGAACAGATACTTGGCTGCAGCGAGGCGCTGCGCGGCGCGAAACGCTTCGTTTGCCTGATTAGGCTGGCCACGTCGTTGAATTCCCTGTGGTTCCGGAGCGTCAGCCAACGCCAGCAGGTCTTTTTCAGAAAGACGGGAGCCGGGCGCTTCAAAGCGCGCTTTGACTTCGCGGATTGGCGCAGTCAGAACAATCTTTCCTTTTAGCTGGCCGCTGAACTTTTCCAGGTCAGCTTCAGTGGCCGCGTCTACGTAAACCACATCGGCGGTCAGTGGACCATCCAGCGCCGGCGACCAGGCTTTGGGATAAGCAATCAGCGGAATATTTAGTGGGTCGACTACCTGGGCGCTGAATCGCTTGAGTGTCCAGCCACGACCAAACGGTCCCCAGCCTTCGAGGTGCGCATTTTGCAGTCCCCAGGCCTGCAATTGATCGCGCGTCCATTCGTTCGCGCGTTTCATGCCTGGTGACGCGGTCAGGCGAGGGCCGATGACATCGCTGAGATAACTCAGGGTGTCCATGACCTGAGACCGATTCATACCCTCGTCTTTAATGCGTGAGATGGGATCGTTGGGGTCAGGCGCCGCTGCTGTGGTTGGCTGCTGCGCCAGGACGAAACCGGGCGCAAGCACGGAAATGACTAGCAGTCCGACGGCCGCAGTACGTCGTAACATCATGATCGTTATCTCCTGAATAAGATTAGAAAAGTTATTGAATTCAGAGGGCGGACTTAGCCGACCTCGCTTGCTCGAGCCGTACGCGAGGCACGCTATTAAAGCATCTTCAACATGCTACAGGGCCGCTGCTAGCGGGCCGCGGGGCGTTTCTCGGATCCCGTGCCAGTTTTGGGGACGGGGACCGTGGCCAACTCGTTTGAAGTGTAGCCGCACCCTTCCTTCGCGCAGTAGCGATAGGTACCCAGCTTCTTGGTTGTCTTTTCGAGCAGGAACGGCGCTGCACATTTTGGACACGCCTCAATGACTGGCTTATCCCAGTACACCACATCGCAATCAGGGTACTGCGAACAACTGTAGAAAATTTTTCCGCGGCGAGATTTCTTGACTACCAATTCGCCCACGCAGCCGGGGCGGGGACACGACACTCCGGTTGTCTCCTGCTTAATGTACTTGCACTTCGGATAGTTCGAACAGGAGATGAATTCGCCGAAGCGGCCAAAGCGCTTCACCAACTGGGCGTCATCGACGGGACACTTCTCATCGAGCGGAATGGGAGCTGGAGCGACGACGCCGGACTTGGAAATCTTGCGGATATTACGGCACTCGGGATAACCGGTGCAGCCCAGAAATGGTCCAAAGCGTCCTCGTTTGAGCTGCATTGGCTTGCCGCACAACTCACAAGCCTCGGGCTCGGCTGCTTCTTCGCCGCCATTGGCAGAGGCCGCGCCATCAGTTGGGGGTGTGCCGGCGTCACGCGTAGCTTCACACTGCAGGCATTTCAAATACTTGCCAAAGCGACCCCATTTCATCACCATGCCCGGGGCATTGCACTTCAAACAGACCTCTTCAGTCGGGTGACTAATATCCTTGATGTCTTTGACGTGAAGCTTGAATTTGGCCAGGTCGTCTTTAAACTTACCGTAGAATTCGTGCAGGGCATCGGTCCACTTGAGCGTGCCTTCCTCAACCTGATCCAACTCGCCTTCCATGCGTGCCGTGTAAGTCACATTGAAGAGGTCGTCGAATCCACCTTCGATTAGGAGATCATTGACAGTCATGCCCAGCGCAGTCGGATGGAAACGGCTCTCCAGCTTCTCCACGTATTCGCGTTCCAGAATCGTCGACATGATCGCGGCATAGGTCGACGGACGGCCAATGCCCTTCTCTTCAAGTGCTTTGACGAGCGTCGCCTCCGTGTAACGCGGCGGTGGATCGGTAAAATGCTGCTCCGGAGTGATCTTCTTCAACTCGAGAGTCTCGCCTTTCTTCACCAAAGGCAGCGTTCGTTCGGCCTCGTCGTCTTCTTCGGTCTTTTCGTCGCGGCCTTCCTGGTAGACTTTAAGAAAGCCATCGAACTTTTGCACGGACCCGGTAGCGCGAAACAGCAAACGTCCGGCCTGAATATCGATAGTTGTCTGATCGAACAGGGCGGGCATCATCTGCGAAGCGACGAAGCGTTGCCAGATGAGCCGGTACAATTTCAACTCTTCCTTGTTGAGGTACCTGGCCAGCGAGTCGGGCGTATGTTTGACATCGGTTGGGCGAATGGCTTCGTGAGCGTCCTGCGCGTCTTTCTTGGAACGATAGTGAATCGGTTTCTCCGGCAGGTAAGCCGGGCCATACTGGCCGCCGATAAAGTCGCGGGCCTCGTTCAGGGCCGTCTCCGAAACGCGGGTCGAATCCGTGCGCATGTAGGTGATCAGGCCGACGGCGCCTTCGGGTCCCAGTTCGATACCTTCATAAAGCTTTTGCGCCAGCATCATCGTCTTTTTTACTGCAAAGCCGAGCTTACGCGAGGCTTCCTGCTGCAGCTTGGAAGTGATGAAGGGAGGTACGGGATTGCGCTTGCGTTCCTTGGTAGTGACTTCGCTGACTACGAATGACTGCTTTTCGGCTTCGGCGGCGAGCTCAGTCGCCGTGGTTTCATTGCCGATGAGAATCTCATTCTTCTTAACTTCATCGTCAAACCCACTGGTCTTGACGGTCTGTTCCGCCACCTTATAAAGACGCGCATCAAAGGCCGGCGGTAGAGTCGCGGCGAGATTAGCCGCGATGGTCCAATACTCAGTCTTGATGAATTGTTCTATCTCGCGCTCGCGTTCGACTACCATGCGCAGGGCCACTGACTGCACCCGGCCGGCGCTCAATCGACCGCCCACCGCCCGGCACAAGAGTGGTGATACCTGATAGCCCACCAGGCGATCCAGGACACGCCTCGCCTGTTGCGCATCGACGAGATTAGTATCGACTTGTCTCGGATGCTCAAAGGCTTCGTTGACGGCGCGCTTGGTTATCTCATTGAACATGACGCGAAAGACAGCTTTCGCGGGACGCTTGGGAACGATTTCTTCAGCCAGATGCTGACAGATTGCCTCGCCTTCACGGTCCGGGTCAGCGGCCAGGTAGATGGCATCGGCTTCTTTAGCGGCCTTCTTTAATTCCGCTACGATTCGTTTGTTATTGCGCTTTTTGGTGTCCGGAATTACTTCGTAGGTAGGTTCAAAATCGTTGTCGACATCGACGCCGAGTTTCTTGGCCGGCAAATCTTTGATATGACCGATGGAGGCCTTGACCAAATAGTCCTTGCCCAGGTATTTGTTAATCGTTTTTGCCTTTGCAGGCGATTCAACTATTACGAGATTCTTTGCCATAAGGTACCCAATGGCTTACGACTTAACATCATCTTTGACCGCTAGTCAAATAGAGTGCTCGCAGCCACCTGCCATTGTGAGTCGGAAAATCCAGAGCGGCCTCTAGCGCCGGCACCGGCCGGAATAACGCGCGGAAAGGCCCTGCCCTTTCGAAAATAGCCCCCGAAATTTCTGAGATTTCGACAAAAAACGGCGCACTCAACACGCCCGATCTCATCAATTTGGCAGCGCGCAAACGCATTCCGGCTACTGCCTCACAACTTTCTAACAAAGCAGCGCCCCGGCAACTGGCGAATCAGTTCATTCATTTCCAGAGTCAGGAGGGCCGCAGTCAAATCAGAAATCGATAACTTCGTTTTCTCCAGCAGCGCGTCGATATGCGCTGGATCGTCGGGAGACAAGAGCCTTAACACCGTCCGTTCCGAGCCTGAGAGATTGGCCGGCAATAACAGCAATTGATCCGCCAGAGCCTGGCCCTTTTTCTTTGCTCCAAAGGGTGGTGGCAATAGCTTCGCGGCAATCTGCGGTGGCAGTTCAGTGGCTATGTCCTGCCATTGCTGCACTAGTTTTGCGCCCGCCCCCTTAATCAGATAGTTGGTGCCGAAAGAATTTCGCGAAGTGATGTTACCTGGTACGGCCCAAACTTCACGGTTCTGTTCAATCGCCAGCCGGGCGGTGATCAGCGAGCCTGAATTCTCAGCTGCCTCGACTACTACCACTCCCAGACTGAGACCGCTAATGATGCGATTGCGATAGGGAAAGTTTTCCGACACTGGCGGCGTGCCGAGCGGGAACTGCGAAACCATGGCGCCACCTTTCTCAAGAATCTCGAGACCGAGCTTGCGGTGATCGCGCGGGTAGCATTCATCGATGCCAGTTCCCAGCACGGCAACAGTGCGGCCCCCAGCTTCCAAAGCTCCGCGGTGCACCGCCGCGTCAATGCCCCGGGCAAAGCCGGAAACGATGGTGATGCCGCGCTGGGCGAGGTCGCGCGCCAACATCAAGGCCGCGTTTTGGCCATAGGTCGAGCAACGGCGCGAACCCACCAGCGCGACGCAGGGCTGCTCCAGGCATTTTTCCCAGGCGCCTCGAACGTATAAAACAATCGGCGGGTCGTAGATTTCGCGTAGCAGTGAGGGATAGACTCCGTCGTCGAGTACCAGGATGTCATCGCCAAGATCGCGCACGCGCTGGATTTCAAGTTCGGCCTTCCGGTTCAGGTCGCGCGCGAGAATACTATCCACGGCTTCCGGCAGAATCCGCAGTTGGTTAAGCTCCGAACGCGTTGCTGAGTAGACTGCTTCAGCCGATCCAAAGCGTTCGAGGAGTTTGGCAGCGGCACGTGGTCCGATGCCAACTGTCATATTTAGCGCCACCCAGGCAAGCATAATCGATTTCAGAATGCTGATTTCAGATTGCTGATTGATGAACGTTCAGAATTCATAATGCAGATTGTTGATTCATTGAATTCCAGAAGGCAGATTGCAGGTTGCCGATTCCGCAATCAGCAATCCCCAATCAGCAAACCTTTGGCGGAGGCGTGTAGGAATCGAACCTACCTGAGCCTGTTCTCACAGTCTCACTGACGGTTTTGAAGACCGCGCCGTTCACCAGAACAGATTCGCCTCCGGAAGCTTGTTCAGATCCCGTCTCTCGGATCTGATGTTTTTGAGTTCAAGGTGGGTGACTCCAAACCTACCCGCGCACCCTAAAACTGTCAAGGGTCTATTCGGCATCGTGAGCCCCAAGTTGAAATGTCACCGGGTCTATTCTGGATTATTATTTCCGCCCAAAAGATTTTTTCAAAAAAGCCCGCCGCCGCTTCGGACCTGTTTGCTACCTTCCAACTCCTTCCACAACTTTTTTCCAATTTGACCTCATCGCCCCTGGCCTTTATGATGGCCGTTCGAACGTTCGTTCGCTTTATGGAGTGAGGTATTGATGATCAATTTTCAGACATCCCCGGACACTTACAATCACTGGAAACTCAGCCTCGAAGGCCCGGTTGCGACCCTTTCGATGGACGTCCAGGAGGATCAGACGCTGGTCGAAGGCTACAAACTGAAGCTCAACTCCTATGACCTCGGTGTCGATATTGAGCTCGCCGACGCCATCCAACGGTTGCGCTTCGAGCACCCGCAAGTTACCGCAGTCGTAATCACCAGCCTCAAGCCACGCATTTTTTGCGCGGGCGCCAACATCTACATGCTTGGCACTTCGTCACACGCGTTCAAAGTCAACTTCTGCAAATTCACGAACGAGACTCGTTGTGCTATCGAGGATGACTCGCAGCATTCAGGCCGGCGCTACATCGCGGCGCTCAACGGTACGGCATCGGGAGGCGGCTATGAGCTGGCCATCGCCTGTGACGAAATCTATCTGGTTGACGACGGCAACTCCGCCGTTTCCCTGCCTGAGGTTCCACTGCTTGGAGTCTTGCCGGGCACTGGCGGTCTGACGCGACTGGTCGATAAAAGAAAAATCCGGCGCGATCGCGCGGACGTCTTCTCAACCCTCGCCGAGGGCTTGAAGGGCAAGCGCGCAAAGGAATGGGGCGTGATTGACGACACCTTTCCCACCAGCAAGTTCGAAGAATCGATCGCGAAACGTGTAGCAGAGGTAACGCAGGCAGCCGGCTCCGACGGTGGACCAACTGGCGGCGGCATCAAACTCACTCCGCTGCAGTTCGAATCGTCCGTCGACACACGCACTTACAAATACGTCAGCGTCAAATTCAATCGCGAAAAACGCTACGCAGATTTGACCATGCGCGGCCCCACCGGCGAACAGCCCACCACAGCGAGCGCGATGCAAAAGCAGGGCGCTGCTTACTGGCCGTTGCAGGCTTATCGCGAACTGGATGACGTACTGCTTTACATGCGCGTTAACGAGCCTGAAATAGGTCTTGTCTGTCTGCGCACGGAAGGAAAGATCGAAGACGTGCTCGCAGTCGATCGAGTGCTGCTGGCTGAGAAAGATAGTTGGCTGGTCCGCGAGATCGTGCTTCACATGGCTCGCGTGTTGCGCAGATTGGATCTGACGGCCAAGAGTTTCTTTGCTCTGATTGAACCCGGCAGTTGTTTTGCCGGCAATCTGCTCGAGTTGGCCCTGGCCGCAGATCGTAGCTTCATGCTCGATGATCCTGATGAAGTAGTTGAGATCGCGACCAGCAAGTTTAACGGCGGCGCGCTGCCAATGAGTAATGGACTAACGCGCTTGCAGTCGCGTTTTCTGGCCACCCCGGAACAGATAGAGGAAATTCTAAAACATGACGGCGCCTTCGATACCGCAGCGGCTGAGGCTGCCGGCCTGATCACATTCGCACCTGACGATCTTGACTGGGAAGATGAGATCCGCGTGGCGATCGAGGAAAGGACCTCTCTTTCGCCGGACGCTTTGACCGGCATGGAAGCCTCGTTGAGGTTTGCCGGTCAGGAGTCGCTGGACACAAAAATATTCGGTCGCTTGACCGCCTGGCAAAATTGGATCTTTCAACGCCCAAATGCAGTCGGGCCACAGGGCGCGCTAACCAATTATGGCAAGCCGACGCAGTCGCAGTTTGATTTCAAGAGGACATAAAGCCTGTGGTTTGTGCTTTGTGCTTGGAACTTGAAACTTGGAACTCTGATCCTTTGATCCCTGGTCAGTTGAGGCAACCATGAATTTATACGAACGCATTCCTAATAACGTAAATCTCTCTGGAGACAAGCGACTGCAGCGCGCTCTTGAAAGCTGGCTGCCTAATTTTCTCGACTGGTGGCGCGAGATGGGCCCCGAGGGCTTTCAGGAAAAGGATGTCTATCTGCGCACGGCCATCAGCGTCGAACCTGATGGTTGGGCAAATTTCGATTTCATAAAGATGCCTGATTATCGCTGGGGTATCTTTCTAAAACCGGCCGATCCCGATGCCCGGGTTGGCTTTGGTGACAACTACGGAATGCCTGCCTATCAGGAAGTGCCCGGCGAATTTCGCAATTCACTGCGCCGCATCATCGTCACACAGGGCGACACTGAACCCGCGTCGGTAGAACAGCAAAGACTGCTGGGCCAAACCTGTCCTTCGCTTTACGACCTGCGCAATCTGTTTCAGGTCAACGTAGAAGAGGGCCGGCATCTTTGGGCCATGGTGTACCTGCTGCACGGTTATTTCGGCCGTGACGGGCGCGATGAAGCGGACGCACTGCTGGAACGGCGCAGCGGCAACCCGGACAAGCCGCGCATTCTCGAAGCTTTCAATCAACCCTGCGACGACTGGCTCAACTTCTTTGCCTTTACCATGTTTACGGATCGCGATGGTAAGTATCAGTTGTCGGCGCTGGCTGAATCCGGTTTCGAACCGCTCGCGCGCACCTGCCAGTTCATGCTTACCGAAGAAGCGCATCACATGTTCGTCGGCGACACAGGTTTGTCGCGAGTGGTCCGCCGCACGGCGCAATTGCTGAATGAGGGAGACGTCCGCGACCTGGGCGGAATACCGCTCGACATAATTCAGAAGTACATCAACTTCTGGTTCAGCTATTCGCTCGATCTGTTTGGCGGGGAGATAAGCTCAAACTCCGCGGACTTTTTTGCGGCCGGCTTGAAAGGTCGTTATAAGGAGCGGGACCAGTACACCGAGCATACTGCAGCTAACGAAGTATTCACCCTTACCGTAGTTGAAGATGGGAAACTAAAGGAGCGCGAAGTGCCGCTGCGCAATGCTTTGAATGAAGTGCTGCGGGGCGAGTACGTTACGGATTGCGAAAAAGGTCTGGCGCGCTGGAACAAGGCGCTGGCAGATGAGGGTCGCAGCGAAACCCTCTCGTTACCGCACCCGCGGTTTCACCGGCACGTCGGCGAATTCGCCGGACACAACTTCGACGTCGAAGGCAATCTGATTAGCGCGGAAGAGTTCGAGCGACGGCAGTCCGAGTGGCTTCCCACGATGGCAGACCGCGAGTATGTCCGCAGCCTGATGCATCCGGTATTCGAGCCGGGCAAGATCGCCAGCTGGATCTCTCCACCAACATCCGGAGTTAAGGGAAAGCCGTTCGAGTTTGAATATGTGAGATTGTAACTAACAGGGCCGAATCTTAAAGAAGCTGCTTCGCCGGCTGGTTGTCCTGATTTTGTCGGAATGATTGGTATGGACTTTACGCGCTACGATCAAAAGCTCGAATTCATTCTTCGGAATGCGGCGCGCATTTTTGCCGAGAAGAACTACCACTCCACCACTATGCGAGATATCTCGCGAGCCACCGGTGTCAGTCTCGCCGGGCTATATCACTACTGCAAATCAAAAGAAGAGTTGTTGTTTCTGATTCAGGACAACTGCTTCGGCCGGGTGAGCGAGCGGTTGGAGCAGCGCTTAGCCGGCGTGCGCGACCCGGTGCAGAAACTGCGCATCTTCATTGACAATCACCTCGCCTTCTTTGCGGCCAACATGGCTGAGATGAAAGTGCTATCGCATGAAGCTGAGTCGCTAGGTGGCGACCTGCGAGTGCGTGTCTCAGGGAAGAAAGAAAAGTACACGCGCGTTGCCCGCCGGATACTCAGCGAGGTGCAGCAGCAACGTCGCCCTGGCGATAAGGCCGTGGATTTAACTGTGGCAACCTACGCGTTGTTCGGTATGATGAATTGGATTTATAACTGGTATAACCCCGAAGGTAAGTTAGCCGTCGCTGAACTGGTCGATAACGTCACCAGACTTTACCTGAACGGATTCGTGAAGGAACAGCAGCAGGGGACCCTTGAGTTACCACGCAGTGCCGGTGCTGAAGACCTGAGTATGTGGCGCGAACCGGCTGAAACTTCCACCAACGTTTAGCGACGTATTGTTTTTGCAGGAGCTGCAGCGAATCTTGAAGACGGATTTGCGCTTCGCAAATCTGAGGGCATTAGAACTAATAGGAGTAAGTGAAAAGCATGGCAGCGGAACTCGGCAAAACAGAGACTAAAGCAACGCTGGTGCAGTACAGCACCTCAGACGGCGTCGCCCTCCTGACTCTTAACGATCCACCTGCGAACACTTACACGCATGAGATGATGCGTGAGCTCGACGCCTGTATTCTGGCGGCACGCATGGACGAAGGTGTGCAGGTGATCGTGATTACGGGAGGCGGCGAAAAGTTCTTCTGCGCGGGTGCGAACATCAACATGCTCGGCAATGTCACGCCGGAATTCAAATACTATTTCTGCCTGCACGCCAACGAAACCCTCTCGCGACTTGAACAGACACCAAAGCTCGTGATCGCAGCTATCAATGGTCACTGCGTCGGTGGTGGTCTGGAAGTGGCCATGGCCGCTGACCTCCGCATCGCGCGCCGCGGCGCGGGCAAGCTTGGTTTGCCGGAAGTCAGCCTGGGCGTGCTGCCCGGTACCGGCGGCACGCAGCGGTTGGCGCGCCTCATCGGTAAATCGCGAGCCATTGAATTAATGGCGACGGGCGAACTGCTTGACTTCGAAGCTGGTCTGCAGCTCGGTATTCTGAATCGGCTCTTCGACGCTGACAGTGGCAGCGCTTTCATGGATCAGGTCATGACCTACGCGCGCCAATTCACCAGCCCACACAAAGCGGCCCGCGCGGTTGGGCGGATGAAACGGAGTGTCCAATCCGGCGCAGAGATTCCCTTCGAATCAGCTCTTGCTCTCGAGCGCGAACTGCAGCAGCAATTATTTCAGTCCGAAGATGCGCAAGAAGGCATGTCGGCCTACGTGGAAAAACGGAAGCCGGAGTTCAAGGGCCGCTAAAGTGTCAGACAATCACGGATCAGTCTGATAACCGTTCGCAGTATTCTTATGTACGACAACATCGAAGTAGTTGAAGACTCAGGCATAGTTACCATTACGCTGAACCGGCCCGACAAGCTAAATGCATTGGTCGGCCACATGCGCCGCGATCTGGCGGAAGCGCTGGAGCAGGCAGCCAGCGATCGGTTGGTGCGCGTCGTAGTAGTCACCGGCGCCGGCCGGGCCTTCTGTGCCGGCGGCGATATCGAACGCGCGGCAGAGTTGATGGAACGCAATGATGCAGAAGAGTTCGCGAGACTGCTGGGCGCGGCGCGTCGGGTCGTAACTGCAATCCGGCAGATGACCAAGCCAGTGCTCGCTTCGATCAATGGGGCTGCTGCCGGTGCAGGCTGTAACCTGGCCCTCGCCTGCGACCTGCGCATAGCCGCCAGCAATGCGACCTTTACCCAATCGTTCGTCAAGATCGGTTTTCATCCGGATTGGGGCGGCACATATTTCCTGCCCCGCCTGGTGACTGCTAACAAAGCCTGTGAAATGTTCTTTCTCGGCGACTCCATCAACGCTGAGGAAGCCCATCGGCTTGGACTCCTCAACTGGGTCGTGCCGGAAAACGAATTGGCGGATGCAACCCGGATGCTGGCCGAGCGCCTGCGCGACGCGCCCCCAATCTCCATCGCGTCAGCCAAGCAGGCCGTTTACCTTAGCGGTGGCGAGGATCTCGAGGGTATGCTGCGTTACGAAGTCGAAGCCCAGATGCGTTGCTTCGAATCGAAGGATGGGAAAGAAGGAGTGTGCGCCTTTCTCGAAAAACGAGACCCACGCTTCACTGGTCATTGATGGAATCGGAATGAAGCTAACCGGCAAGCTGGCATTTATCACTGGAGGGGGGCGCGGCATCGGCAGCGCAATCGCTTACGCCTTTGCCCGTGAAGGCTCAGACGTCGCATTGGCGGCGCGGACGGAAGCTCAGGTGCAACAGGTAGCGGCGGCGATTCATGACGAGTGTGGAGTCCGGGCCTTTCCATTGGTCTGCGATGTTTCCCAACCTGAAAGCGTCAAAGCTGCTTTCGTCCAGCTGCACAATGCGTCAGGTCGCGACCCGGATATTCTGGTCAACAATGCCGGCATTGCCGTCAGTGCCGCCTTCCTTAAGACCGATGAAGAATTGTGGCAGCGACACCTGGCGATAAATCTTTCCGGTACCTTCTATTGCACGCGCGCTGCACTGCCCTCTATGCTGGAACGCGGTTGGGGACGCGTGATTAATATCTCTTCGATCGCCGGCAAGACCGGGGCGCCATACATCGCTGCTTATGCGGCTTCGAAACATGGAGTGCTGGGCTTGACTCGTTCGCTCGCGCTGGAAGTAGCGCGCAAAGGCATCACGGTCAATGCAATTTGTCCCGGCTATGTGGACACCGACATGGTGACGCGCGGCGTCGAAAATATCACCGCCCGCACGGGCAAGACGGCGGCCGAATCTTTGGAAGTATTGAAAGCCATGAGTCCCCAGAACCGGCTGGTTTCAAGTGAAGAAGTCGCTGCAGTCGCATTGCTGCTGGCTTCGGAAGACGGCCGCGGTATTACGGGCCAGGCTATCAGTGTCGATGGCGGAACCATCATGGTTTGATATTTAGGTCTGAAAGTCTCCCTACGCTGATGTCATTCACTTTCATCAATCCTGAATCACTGGGAGCGCCGCATGGGTATGCGAATGGCGTGCTCACGGAAGCTGGAGGCAGATTATTGTTCGTCGCAGGTCAGCTTGGCTGGAATGAGCAGCAGCAGATCGTCGACGCTGATTTTGTGAAGCAATTTGATCAAGCCTTGACGAATGTAATGGCCGTAGTCACGTCTGCCGGGGGCCGGGCGGACCAGATCGCACGCTTCGTTATCTACGTGACTGACAAGGCGGAATATGTCGCACGCACGCGCGAAGTGGGCGAGCGTTATCGAGCTCGAATGGGACGGCACTTCCCTGCCATGGCGCTGGTAGAAGTAAAGGGCCTGCTGGACGATCTGGCAAAAGTCGAGATCGAAGCGATTGCCGTCCTGTAATCCAAGCCCGCGAGTGCCAGATTCTGATTTTTCTGCAGTAACTTACGGACCGGCGCCAGGCTGACAGTTTTGCGCTACAGACTTATGCTTTCACCGACAACTTTTCTCTACGAACAAACCGGCGCGGTGGCGACGATTACTCTCAATCGCCCGGAGCGTCTCAATGCGCTCACCTTTGAAATCTATCGAGAATTGACTGACACCTTCTATGCGTTGCGTGATCAAAAGAATGTGCGCGCGGTGATAATCACCGGAGCCGGACGTGCCTTTTGTTCCGGCGGTGACGTTAACGACATCATCGCACAACTATTTCAGCGCGACATGGAAGGCTTGCTGGAATTCACGCGCATGACCTGCGATCTGATTCGCAGCCTGCGCGCGCTGCCCAAGCCCATCATCGCGGCGCTGAATGGCACCGTCGCCGGGGCCGGCGCCTGTATTGCGCTTGCCTCAGACATTCGCATCGCCAGCGAAGACGCGAAGATTGCTTTCCTCTTCATCAAGGTGGGCCTCTCCGGCGCCGACATGGGCGCAGCGTATCTATTACCGCGCGTTATCGGCCTCGCCAAAGCAACTGAGTTGCTTTACACGGGAGACTTCATCTCGGCTCGGGAAGCTTGGTCACTCGGTTTGTACAATCAGGTGGTCGCCAAAGAAGAGCTGGCGCGGGTTGCACATAACTTCGCAGAGCGTCTGGCGAGTGGCCCCGCATTCGCGATCGCCAAGACGAAAGAGATGCTGAATCGCGAACTTGATATGGACCTCGACACGGCGCTTGAATGCGAAGCCCAGGCACAGGCGATCTGTTCCCAGCACCCGGACTTTCGCGAGGCCTACACGGCTTTTGTTGAAAAGCGCAAACCGCAATTCAAGTAATGCCGGGCGCATCAGGAGTATCTGAATGTTTAGCGACGCAGCTGAGTTGATTCTCTGAAGTCGTACTAAAGTTAATTTCAACAAGACGGCGCAGCACCAAGCTGGCGCTCAACGAATAAAAACATGGACCAATTTATAGAACAAACCCCGTTTTTTACCAGCGCGCACCGGGCCCTGGCGCGCAGCATCACGTCTTTTGTGGACCGCGAGATCGAGACTCGCGCGATTGAAGAACGGGATGCTGAAGAACGCACGCGTGAGTACGTGCGCTTGCTGGCCAGCGCGGGAGTGCTGCGTTATGCAGTGGCCGATCCAAATCAACCTTTCGATGTACGCTCACTTTGCGTGATTCGCGAGGCACTCGCCTACTCTTCCTCGCTGGCTGACAGTGCTTTCGTGATGCAGGGATTGGGGACCTATGCAATCGCCCAGGCTGCGCCCGCTCACGTTCGTGATTTCTGGCTGGGCCGCGCGGCCGACGGAAAAGCGGTGGCCGCCTTTGCCCTGACTGAACCGGAAGCCGGATCAGATGTGGCCTCCATCCAAACCAGCGCGCGACGCGACGGCGATGCTTACGTTATCGACGGCAACAAGCGCTTCATCTCCAATGCAGGCATTGCTGATTTCTACACCGTCTTCGCGCGCACCAACACGCGCGCTGATGGCCGGCCTGAATTGTCAGCATTCGTGGTCAGCGCCAAAATTCCCGGCTTCAGCCTCGTTGAACGCACTGCACTGATGTCGCCGCATCCGATTGGTGAAATAAAATTTGCCGGATGTCGCGTGCCGGCTGAAGATATGGTGGGGGCTGAAGGCGACGGCTTTCGCCTCGCCATGCAGACAATGGATGTATTTCGCGCGAGCGTGGGCGCGGCCGCCTGCGGCATGGCGCGTCGCGCACTTGATGAAGCCCTGCGCTACGCGGGCGCGCGCAAACAGTTTGGTCGCCAGCTCGCGGAGCATCAACTGGTCCAGGAAAAACTGGCGGACATGGCCACTGAACTCGACGCAGCCCGCCTGTTGGTTTATCGCGCCGCCTACCTGAAAGACAATGGCGCCGAGCGCGTAACACGCGAAGCGAGCCAGGCCAAACTCTTCGCGACGGAAGCCGCGGGCCGCATTATCGATCAGGCAATGCAGATTCACGGCGCCGCCGGACTCGTGCGTGGCAGTGTCGTCGAGCGACTCTATCGCGATGTGCGGGCGTTGCGGATTTATGAGGGTACGTCAGAGATTCAAAAACTGGTGATCGCAGGTCAGTTATTGAAAGAGTAACTCTCTGTAAACGTTCATGAAGATCAACATCATCGGCGGGGGACCAGCGGGATTGTATTTCGCGATCCTTATGAAGCACGCCGATCCAAAGCACCATATTACCGTTTACGAACGCAATGGACCGGACGATACGTTTGGCTGGGGAGTCGTGTTTTCAGGCAAGACCCTGGCCCATTTGAGGGGAGCTGATGAGGTTTCGCACGGGCGCATCACCGCTGCGTTCGCCGCCTGGGACAATGTCGACGTGGTCCATCGCGATCAGAAAATTACTGTTCGCGGCAACAGCTTCTCAGGTATAGGGCGCCTGCAACTCCTCAGGATCCTGCAGGAACGCTGCACCGAACTGGGCGTGCAGCTCAATTTCAAAACTGATATCTCAGACCTCGAAAGGCTCGCTGCAGATTGCGACCTGTTGCTCGGCGCTGACGGCGTTAACAGCACGGTCCGTGAAAGTCTCAAACAATACTTCGAACCTACTCTGGAAGCGCGGCCCAACAAATACATCTGGTATGGCACAAACCAGCTCTTTCACGGCCTGACTCTCACCTTTCGCGAATTCGATGGCGGCGTATTCGCGGCTCACTCCTACAAGTTCAATCAAACTACCAGCACTTTTATTGTCGAGTGCGATCCGCAAACCTGGAGTGACGGCGGCTTCGCGACCATGTCCGAAGCGGAAACGCGCGCGCGACTCGAAAAAGTATTTGCCAATGATCTGAACCGGCAGCCACTGCTTTCAAACAATTCCAAGTGGATTAATTTTTTGAACGTGAAGAACGCTCACTGGCATCAGGGCAAGGTTGTGCTATTGGGCGACGCATTACACACGGCACATTTTTCGATTGGTTCGGGTACCAAGCTCGCGCTTGAGGATGCGATTGCGTTGAAGGACTGTTTCGCCGACGCGACAAGTGTGCCGGCAGCATTAACGGAGTTTGAAAGAATCCGAAAACCGGTGATTGAAGCTTACCAGTCAGCGGCCCTCGAGAGTTGTATCTGGTTTGAGAATGCCCGCCAGTACATGCATCTCAGTCCCCTCGAGCTGGCCTACTTGATTATGACGCGAAGCGGGCGCGTTGATGCTGAGAGCCTGCGCCGGCGCGATCCGGTCTTCGTTGCCGATTACGAGCAGGAAGTCGCAGCAAACAAATGATCCCGGAATGACGCTACCCTTATTTCTCCCAATCAGGCGGTAACAGACGTCTGCGCCCGTCATCAACGAGAGCGATGTCCGGCTCATCCAGCGCCACTCGATCCCACAACTTGCAGGTGACCGCGCGATGCGCCTGGTCCAGCGCCTCGCAGTAGTTGGTGTAGGTGCAGCGGCGTATCTCAACGCCACGACCCAGCTTAACTTTCAGGAACCAGTCAGGATCGGCGAGTGCCTGGCGCGCAAAGCCGGCCAGGTCAGCCTGGCCTGCCTGCAACATGGCTTCTGCCTGCTCAAAAGTAGTCAAACCGCCTGTGCCAACGATCGGTGTTCGGAACCCGGCGGCGTTCACTGCTTCCTTGATAGTCGCAACCAGAGGAATACTTCGCCCGAATGGTCCAGCCTCATCCGACAGAGTTGTCGGCATGCATTCATACCCGCTCTGCCCGGTATAGGGATAGACAGCCTGGCCCACCTTTGGCTGCTGCGCGTCTTCGAACTTGCCGCCCTTTGAGATGGAAAGGAAATCAAGGCCGGCCCGCGCAAACTCGACTCCAAAATAAGCCGCGTCGTCGATGCGGTTACCTCCGGCGATTACTTCGTCACCCAGAAAGCGAACTCCGACCGTGTAATCACTGCCGACGCGGGAGCGAACGGCGGCGTAAACTTCGAGCGGCAAGCGCACTCGCTGTGCGCGTGGCCCACCATATCCATCTGTGCGAGTGTTCAGCGCGCTCAGGAAAGAGGCCATCGTGTAGGCGTGGGCATAGTGCAACTCAACTCCGTCGAACCCGGCCTCGCGGGCCCTCACCGCTGCCGTAGAAAAAATTCCGGGCAGCACCTGGGGCAGCTCACGGATGTGATCGTACTCCACGTCTGTGACCCGTTCGCGATAACCAAAGCGCAGGGCTTCGAGCTCTCGCCCGCTCAACACCAGTTCCAGGGTCTCCGGCGAAGCAGTCTTCAGAAACTCGCGCACTTCCGGCTCGTCAACGTGCAGCCAGCTCGCATCATCGGTGATCTCTGCCAGCGCTTCCCGGTGCTGGACGTTTGGTTTAAGGAAGCGAGCAAAAAACTTTTCCGGCTCCGGACGGCGGCGTACAGAAAGAAAGTCGATGATTTGTATGAAGAGACGCGTCTCGCCATCGCTTGCCTCGCGCACGGCTTCGACGAGTTTTTTGAGGCCAGGAACAAAGCGATCGTGACCGATACGAAGCAGCGGGCCACTGGGGACATCGCGGACGCCGGTAGCTTCCACGACGATTGCTCCGGGCCGGCCTTTGGCAAAGCGCCGGTACCACTCGATATTGGCCTCAGTTACAAAACCATCTTCGGTGGCGCGCCAGGGGACCATGGCCGGCACCCAGGTGCGGCTCGACACCTTCAACCGGCCGATATCGATTGGCTGAAACAGAAGCGAGCCGGCAGCTTCGTTGGCATTGGGCCAACTGGTAGCGGGAATCGGGTGTTTGATCGGATTCTTGAATTTCCACATCGTCGGTCTCACTTTATCACGGAGCTCAACCATTTTGCCGCGGAGGAAATCATTTTGCCGCGGATCACGCGGATGAAAACCCATCTGAATTTGTTCAGATCTGATCCGCGCTCGTCGGCGTCCATCTGCGGCTAATTCTCCCCCTCGTCTTCAAAACCATTTTGCCCCGGTTGACGCAGATAAAAACCGAATCTAAATAATTCAGATCTGATCCGCGCTCGTCCTCGTCCATCTGCGGCTAATTTCCGGTCCGACACAGCACTTCCAATGATCTGTGGTAAATTAAGCACACTATTTTTTTGAAAGGTACTTTGAAAGGTACGATGTGACTGTCGACAATCTGCTTAAGTGGCGTAGTGAGTTTCCCATCCTGGACCAGGCTGTTTATTTGATTTCGCACAGTCTGGGTGCAATGCCGCGGAAAACTTTCGAGCGCCTGAATGAATATGCCGATACCTGGGCCACGCGTGGCGTGCGCGCCTGGGCAGAAGGCTGGTGGGATATGCCCGTCACCGTCGGCGACGAAGTGGGGCGCATCATCGGCGCCGACCCACGCTCGGTGGTAATGCATCAGAACGTCTCTATCTGCCAGTCCCTGATCCTTTCTTGCTTTGAACCCACGCCACAACGCAACAAGATTGTTTATTCTGAACTGAACTTCCCTTCCGTGATGTACGTCTACGAAGCGCATGCGCGCGCCGGTGACCTGCGGATCGAAGAGGTCAAGTCGGACGACGGCATCACGGTGCCGCTCGAACGCATGCTCGCAGCTATCGATGAAGAGACCCTGCTGGTTCCGTTCTCACACGTGCTATTTAAGAGCGCGTTTCTGCAGGATGCGAAGGCCATCATAGAACGGTCGCACGAGGTCGGCGCGCTGGTCGTCCTGGACACTTACCAATCGGCGGGCACCGTGCCTTTCAATGTAAAAGACTTAAACGTGGATTTCGCGACCGGCGGTTCAGTGAAGTGGCTGTGCGGCGGGCCCGGCGCCGGTTATCTTTATGTGCGTCCGGATCTGCAAACAAAAATCGAACCTAAAACCACTGGTTGGATGGCCCACGAGTCACCCTTCGCTTTTGAAAAGGAGCTGCATTACGCGCCGGACATCACGCGTTTTCTGCATGGCTCGCCCGCGATCCCGGCCTTGTACGCAGCGCAATCGGGTTACGAGATCATCAACCAGATTGGCGTCGAAGCGATTCGCCGCAAGAGCACGCGACAGACCTCGCGCTTGATTGAACTCGCGGAAGAGGCAGGCTTCAAAGTTACCAGCCCCAGGCTTCCTGCCCAACGCGGCGGCACGATTACGGTCAGTCACGAGCAGGCGGGTGCGATTACGAAAGAACTGATACGCCGCGAGTTCATTGTCGATTATCGTCCCGGCGCGGGCGTGCGCATCTCGCCACACTTTTATACCAAAGATGAAGAATTGGAATTGGTAATAGCCGAGATGAAAAAGATTCGTGACGAAAAGGCTTTCGCTGACCAGGACGCAGTCGGGGCCGCATTCTAGAGCTGTTTTTTTGTACTTTGTTCTTTGTTGCTTCGTTTCTGCGCCTTTACTCAAGGGTTGGTTTCCGGTGACATGTGCGTACGGAATGAAATCAAAGTACAAGCCACAGAGTTCAAAGCCCAGATATTTTCAAGGCCCAATATTAATGACAGATTACGGAACCAAGCCACTGCTTTCTTATAACCAGTACCTGCGCGTTCAGGATCTGATCGCGCTGCAGGAATGCCTCTCCGATCCGGCGCATCACGACGAGCTTCTTTTTATCACCATCCATCAGGCTTACGAGCTTTGGTTCAAAATAATTCTGCAGGAAGTCGACGCCGCCATCGCGTTTATGGACCAGGACAGGGCGGCGGCCGCGGAACGATCGGTGCGGCGCATCGTCGAGGTTGAAAAGCTACTCGTCAATCAAATTCATATTCTCGAGACTATGTCGCCGATTAACTTCCTGCAGTTTCGCGACCAGTTGAATCCTGCCAGTGGTTTCCAGTCAATGCAGTTTCGCGAGATTGAATTTGCTTCCGGCCTCAAGGATGAAAGCATCCTGAAAGCTTTCAGCGCGGAAGACTTCGCTCACGGGCGGCTCTCGGCTCGCTTCGCTGGTGCGACACTCGGCGAGGCATTCTTCAACCTATTACAACGCCAGGGACTCGAGGCTCCCATTGACAGCCCCGAAAACAACGAGAGCGAACGCAGGCAATCCTATGGCAAGCGAACGCGCGCGGTGCTCGAGCTCTTAACGCATTTTGAAGAACGTTATGAAGCCTACAAACTTCAGGAAGCCCTCCTGGAACACGACGAGTACTTTTCTCTCTGGCGCTCGCACCACATCAAAATGGTTGAGCGCATGGTTGGCGCCAAACGTGGCACGGGCGGTTCGGAAGGTATCGGCTATCTGCGCACCACCCTGGATAAGAAGTTCTTTCCGGAACTTTGGGAAGCGCGCACCTATCTGGATCTCAAACACGGCGAAGGGGGCTGTCCTTTTTCCACTGCCTCATAGCCTTAGTCCCAGGTTTAAGAGTTAGATTGCCATCCAGGGGTCTTGTCCTAAAAGAAACAGCCCGGTCTGAAGTTTGTATTCCAGGCCCAAAATAACGTCGCAATCTCGCGGAGACCAGCAATGGCTCAACCGGCGCAGCAAACGTCTCCCACTCCCGGCCACCGGAATCAGATAAGTTATTGGCTGGTGCGCTGGCTGCTGTTTTTTTTGATTTGCCTTGGTCTCGGTTATGCAAGTGTGCAGCGCTACGACCCGCGTCAGACCCCGGGGCTAAGCGACGCTGCCATCTACTTTCGCATGGTGCCGGGAGAGGACGTGCGAGCGCGAGAAATGCGCTTTCGTGTGCTCGTCCCGTGGATTGCCAGACCCTTCTATGCAGCGGCGGCAAAGTTTGTCGACCAGTCGCGAGCCATTGCGCTTGCCCTACTAATTTCCAATTCCATTTTTTGCGCCGCTACTGCCTGTCTGCTGCTAGCCATTGCACTCAGGATCAATGCGAGTCCAGCCACGGCGCTGTTAGCCGCGACACTTTATCTACTCAACTTCTCGATCGTAAATCTTCAACTCGCAGGCATGGTCGATGCCGCAGAAGCCTGCTTCATGCTCGCCTTGGTTCTGACAATGTTGGGAAGACGCTGGTGGCTGCTGCCCTTGTGGGGCTTCGTTGGCACGCTTGCCAAGGAAACATTTCTGCCGCTCGCGAGCGTACTTGTGCTGGCGTGGTGGTACTTCGATCAGCGCCGGAGAAGCAGCAGTTTACGGACGCTGCTGCCCGTGATTTGCGTGATTGCGTTGGGAAGTCTGACGATGCTCGGTTTGCGTTATGCGATGCGTGCCGGCCCCCTGCTTACGGATGCCTTGCTCCCGACGCACGCCTCCGGAAGCTGGGGCCGTTTCAGTGGTATCGTGGCCAGCCCAACTCCATGGTACGCTTTCATCTGGTTATTACCCGTGGGGGTTCTGCGTTTGCGGCGCTTGCCGCGAGCATGGATCTGGGCAGCCGGCTGCAGCGCGTTGGTCGCGTTGGCACTGGGCGTTTTCAGAGATATCGGCGGCAACGTCGCCAGACCTTTGTTTGATGTACTTGGCCCGTTGCTCAGTCTGTCCGCTGCGCTGTACCTTGGCGAGAGTGACAGAGTCGTGGCCGTCCAGCCACTTGATTCGAATTGATTATGCAGGAGAGCCATGCAATATAATCGACGAGCTGCCCCGAGAGTCGGAGTCGATCTGACGACGACCTGGGAAGGATTACTCGAACGCCAAAAAGGTACCATCACCAATATCAGTACCAATGGCTGCTTCGTGCTGAGCGGTGGTCAGGTGCAAGCCAAAGAATTAGTCAGGCTGGAGATATCATTGCCTCTGGACGAGGCCGTCGTTATTTGGGCCGAGGTGGGTGACCACGCGTACGATATCGGCTTTGGCGCACGATTTACGTCGCCCAGCGAAGACGAAGACGTGAGGCGGCTGGTGAAGTTCATAACCGCAGCCCTGGCGGCGGCCACTACCGAAGCCTAACTGCCGCACGCTGAACTCATGCTAAATAGATGAACATACAATTCCCTGATCGATTCAACATGGCTGACTACTTCCTCTATCACAATCTGGAGGAAGGGCGGGAAAACAAAACCTGTCTTTATTTCGAAGATCAGACGTGGACCTATGGCGAAGCCGCACGGCTGTCAAATCGCACCGGCAACGCCCTCCGGGAACTCGGCCTGAATATCGAAGATCGAGTGCTGCTGGCCCTGCCCGACTGCCCGGAATTTGTCTGGGCCTGGTTCGGCGCAGCACGCATCGGGGCCGTGATCACCATGGTCAATCCGCTGCTGCCGGCGGCCGATTATCGTTACTATCTCAATTACACTCGCGCGCGCGTCGCCGTGGTGCACGAGTCACTCCTTCATGTATTTGCCGAAGCAGCCGCCGATTCCGAATTTTTGCGTGCCGTGATGACCGTCAGCAACCCGGCTAACGTCGATGAAGACAAGCTCGCTCCCCAACAAAGGCATGTGAAGTTCCAGTCCTTTGCAGAATGCATAGATGCCCAGCCGAGTGTCTGCCGGGCTGCCGACACCCTGAGAGACGACATCGCGATCTGGCTCTTTACTTCCGGATCAACCGGACACCCCAAAGGCGCCGTCCACCTGCAGCACGATCTGCCGTACAACACCGAAGTCTATGCCAAGCGAACGCTCGGGGTGGCCGAAAATGATCTAACGGTCTCAGTACCCAAACTTTTTTTTGGCTATGCCACCGGCACGAACCTGCTTTTCCCTTTCGCAGTCGGCGGCGCGACAGCCTTGTTTTCGGAACGCTCCACCGCCGAACAGATCTTTTCCATGATTGAACGCTACCACCCGACTATTCTCACCACCGTGCCGACGATGATTAACTCGATGATGAATCTTGCCGCC
This sequence comes from Pyrinomonadales bacterium, assembly GCA_038237475.1. Taxonomy (GTDB): domain Bacteria; phylum Acidobacteriota; class Blastocatellia; order Pyrinomonadales; family Pyrinomonadaceae; genus JAOAPY01. The sequence continues at coordinate 572,697 of JBBRYS010000001.1, forward strand.
GGCGTTGAACGCGATCTCTCGAGCCTGCGCTTCTGTTATTCCGCGGGAGAGGCGCTGCCGCCCGAGTTGTACTCGCGCTGGAAAGAAAAATTTGGCGTCGAGATCTATGACGGTATCGGCTCAGCCGAGATGTTTCATATCTACATTTCCAATCGTCCCGGTGATGTGAAGCTGGGCAGTCTCGGTCGCATCGTCGAAGGTTATGAAGCGAGCCTCGTCGACGCTGCTGGTCAACAACTCCCGACTGGGGAAATGGGCACCTTGAAGATCAAGGGCGACTCAGCCGCGCTTTGCTACTGGAATGCGCACGAAAAATCAAAAGAGACTTTTGCGGGCGATTGGTGCACGACCGGCGATCAATTCCACCTCGACGAAGACGGATACTACTGGTATCACGGCCGCACGGACGACATGTTGAAGGTCTCTGGGGTTTTCGTCGCTCCCGCCGAAATTGAAAACTGTCTGCTGCAACACGAAGCGGTGCTTGAATGCGCCATCATCGGATACGACGATGGCGATGGTCTGGTTAAACCGAAGGCTTTCATCGTGCTGCGACCGGGCCAGGTCGGAACCGAAGCATTAGCGGCAGCGATCAAGGAATTCGTAAAGTCTAATCTCGCTCTTTACAAGTACCCGCGCTGGATCGAATTTATCGAGGCTCTGCCGAAAAACGACCGCGGCAAAGTCGACAAAAAAAGCCTGAAAGAGCTCTCGCAGGAACGCTGAAAGAACTCGCTACCAGGGTCCGGTGATCTCACTTTGCCTGACTCTTCCGGCAACTCTGCAGACCGGAATACGCCGCTCAACTGTATCAATCCCGCTTGAATATCGACCCGCTAACTCCCTTGCCAGGGATTTACTGACTCAAAAACATCAGCCCTTTAGGAAGAAAATTCTGGAAGAACTCCCTTATGGGCACTTTATATCCGAAGAGAGATTTCCACCGAAAAGAGAGATTTCCTTTTAAAACGGAGTGCTGACACATGAAAAAGATTCTAATTTCGCTTATCGCCATGGTTGTGCTGGGAATTCCGGCCACTGCCTTCGCTGACTCTTTCACCTACAGAGCACCTGCTACCGGTGCGAATCAAGGAAGTGGCGGCCCAAACCAATTCGACCTGGACCACCACAAGGCTTACACCTGGCAGATTAACAATGTAAATCTCGCCGGCCAGACCATTACTGGTGCGACGCTGACCTTCCACAACATTCGCAACTGGGATACCAATGCGAACATGTTGTTCGTGCACCTGCTGGACTCGGCCAGAAGTACCGGCGTTGCTTCGTTCATCGATGCCAGCGGCGTACCGGTGCCCTCTTCGCAGATTGCCGACAATTTCGCCGGCGCTCTTTACGGCAGCAATCCGCTCGTCAACCCCGGGACGGCGAACACATTTCTCGATCAACGTAGTTTCGGCACCACGGGCATGGACTGGACCATCACCTTCAACACTGCACAACTCGCAGCTTTGACTGCTTATCTCCAGAACGGAAACAACGTCGCGTTTGGTTTCGACCCGGACTGTCACTTCTGGAACAACGGCATTACCTTCAATTTCACGACCACTCCGACCGGCGTGCCCGAGCCCACCACTATGGTGTTGCTGGGGTCAGGTCTGGCCGGTCTCTACTTGAAACGACGCCGCAAACAACAGGCCCAGGCTAACGCCGCGGTCTAAACCCTAATCACTCAAAAAAAGAATCGGCGCGAGTGGGTTGCCCACACTCGCGCCGATTTTATTCGTCTCCAGCTGTAGTACCGCCTTTAGGCGGGCTTACCCCCCAGAAAAGCCCGCCTAAAGCCGGTACTCTGAGCGCCGGGCTTAAAGCGACTTCATATCAATGACAAAGCGGTAGCGCACGTCCCCTTTGATAGTTCGCTCGTAAGCTTCGTTGATCTGTTGAATGGGAATCACCTCGACATCCGAAGTAATGCCGTGCTCGGCACAATAGTCCAGCATCTCCTGCGTCTCAGGAATGCCACCAATGAGCGAGCCGGCCAGTTTGCGTCGCCCCATGATGAGCGAAAAAGCAGAAACTCCCATTGGCTTTTCGGGGGCCCCGACCAGCACCATCACGCCGTCGCGACGCAGCAGGTTGAGATAGATATTGGGATCGTGCTGAGCCGATACCGCATCGATGATCAGGTCGTACTTATTGGCGAGAGGCTCGAGATTTGCCGGGTCTTTGGTCACCACGAATTTGTCCGCCCCGAGCCGCAGCGCATCCTTTTCTTTCCCGGGAGAAGTGCTGAAGACAGTGACCTCCGCTCCCATCGAGTGAGCGAGTTTGACAGCCATGTGACCCAAACCACCCAGTCCCACCACTCCAACTTTCTGTCCAGCCTCTACCTTATACTGTCGCAAAGGCGAATAAGTTGTAATGCCTGCGCAAAGCAGCGGGGCAGCTCCAGCCGGTGAAAGTCCCTCAGGAATCCTGAGCGTATAGTTTTCGTCAACCACGATCTGCGAAGAATAGCCGCCGTAGGTCGGTGTCTGCTGGTCCATCTCGGTCCCGTTATAGGTTCCTACCATGTGGACCTCGCAGAACTGCTCCTCGCCCTCGCTGCAATTGCGGCACTCGCGGCACGAATCTACAAAGCAGCCCACACCGGCCATGTCGCCTTCCTTAAATTTAGTTACAGCAGAGCCGACTTGTTTCACGCGCCCGACGATCTCATGCCCGGGCACCATCGGGTAAGTCGAGTTTTCCCATTCGTTGCGTGCCTGATGAATGTCGGAGTGACAAACCCCGCAGAATAGTATTTCAATGAGCACATCGTGAGCGCCGACTGCGCGCCGTTCAAAATTAAATGGCGCCAGTTTGGCGTCAGGACCCTGGGTCCCAAAAGCTTTCGTTGCTAACAATTTATTTATCCCCTTTATCAATTAGTTGGTTGCGGCTGTTTCCAGCGCGAGCTTTGGATAATCCGTGTAGCCGCGCGCGTCACCGCCGTAAAAAGTACTGGGATCCGGCTCGTTAAGCGGCGCTCCCAATTCAAAACGCAAAGGCAGATCAGGGTTGGCTAAAAAGAGTTTGCCAAAAGCGACCAGGTCCGCATCGCCACGTTCAAGGACAGCATTGCCGGACTCGTAATCGTAGCCCTGCGCAGTGATGACCGTGCCTCCAAACAAGGACTTCAGATGTTTTGTCGCGGACGTAACCTCACCATTGACCTGGTAGGATTCTTTGTCCGCGGGCTCGATCACATGAAGATAAGCGATGCCGATTTCGCCGAGCCGTTCAGCGACATAACCAAAGGTCTCGGCTGGATTCGAGTCGTGCATCGTGTTGAAGGTGCCGCCGGGCGAGAGCCTGACACCAACCTTGTCCTTGCCCCAGACTTCCACCGCTGCCTCTATAACTTCTACAAGGAGACGGGCGCGATTCTCCACGCTGCCGCCGTATGCATCTGTACGCTGGTTGGTTCCGTCTTCAAGAAACTGGTCCAACAGGTACCCGTTGGCTCCGTGAATCTCTATGCCGTCAAAGCCTGCTGCCAGCGCGTTCTCTGCGCCCTGGCGAAAGTATGCGACGAGACCCGGCAGCTCATCAGTTTCGAGCGCGCGTGGCGTGACGAAATCCTTCATACCGTCATAAGTAAGTAACTTGCCTGCTGCAGCAATCGCTGAAGGTGCCACCGGCAAAGCTTCGTTTTCCTGCATCGCCGGGTGCGAGATGCGGCCGACATGCCAGAGCTGCAGGAAGATACGTCCCCCAGCTTCGTGCACTGACTCAGTCACTTTGCGCCAGCCCGCGACCTGCTCGGCGGTGCCCACGCCCGGCGTGAGTGTATAGCCAATACCCTGAGGCAGGACAAAAGTTGCTTCGGTAACGATCAGCCCGGCCGACGCGCGCTGAGTGTAATAGGTGACATTCATTTCAGTCGGGGCCAGTCCCTCGCCGGCGCGGCTGCGCGTCAAAGGAGACATCACCACGCGGTTAGATAGTTCATAGGCACCGAGCCGGACAGGCGACAGTAATTTCGCGCTCTCTGGCGCGGTCCCGTTGCCAGTTTTGTTTGATTCGTTCTCGCTCACAGTCGTTCAATCTCCTCTTATGCTTTGGTCGCAGCGCGCTGTCGCGTCTCACGTTTGTTAGGCGCCTTGCCGCGGGTGCTGGCCGATTTGGCGCGAGCCTTTGGCCGCGTCACAATTCGTGCAGAGAGCTGGGCGATGTATTCGCTCAACACTTCAGGCCGCGCGCGCAAATACTTGAACTGACCTTTGCAACGCGCGTCGATCAGCCCGGCGTCAGCCAGCTCTTTCAAGTGGTGAGAGATGGTGGCCTGGGCCACTGGAAAGCGTTCCACGATTTCGCCGCAACACAGCTCGCCGCTCGCCGCAATCACTTCAAGGATCTCGAAACGGCGCGGGTCAGCGAGGGCTTTGGCGATGCGCTGGAAGCGGTTGGTGTCCATCGGCTGCTCATCCATGGACTTATATATATACAATCATCTATATGCTTGTCAAACGTGGGAAAGACAATTAGCCGCAGATTACGCAGATAAACGCTGATAAGAACAGGCAATTCAGAACCGGCTTTTATCCGCGTTCATCCGCGGCTAAATTTTCTGTGGCTTTTTTTGGCTAGGTCTCGCCGGATCACACGGATAAAAACAGATCTGAACTCTCTTTGTTCAGATCCGGCTTTTACCTGCGTTCATCTGCGGCTAAATACTCTTACGCCAGACGATGTTCGAGGTTGTAATCGCGCAAGCGGCGATAGAGTGTAGACGGAGAGATGCCGAGCAGTTCCGCAGTTTTGCCGCGGTGCCAACCGGTCTGTTCAAGCGCTGAAAGGATCTGCTGCCGTTCCACTTCGCGCAGCGAAGTCCCTGCATTCGCAGGCGAGACGGCTTCCGTAACCGGTGCACCTGGCACTGCCGGCGCATTCGGCGTTGGCGGAGCGAGGAAAGGAGCGCGTACTACTTCCGGTGGCAACTCGCTCACAGTGATCTGCCCGTTGTTCGCGAGGATCACCGCGCGCTCTAAACAATTGCGCAACTGCCTGACATTTCCCGGCCAGTGATAAGCACGCATTGCCGTGAGGGCGTCTGGCGTAATCTCAGGTGGATTTGCGCCACCCACCAGCTTCAACAGATGGCCCGCCAATGGTTCGATATCCTCAGGCCGATCGCGCAGCGCTTTCAATTCAATCTGAAAACCGTTGATGCGATAAAGCAGGTCCGAGCGAAACGAGCCATCCGCCTGCACCGTGTCAAGGTTGCGGTTGGTGGCCGCGATGATGCGCACGTTGACTTCGACCTTGCGCACGCCGCCGACGCGGAAAAACGTTCGTGTTTCAATCGCCCGCAAGAGCTTGGCCTGCAACTGCGCCGGCAGCTCAGTCACTTCATCGAGAAACAATGAGCCACCATCAGCCAGCTCGACGAGACCAAGCTTGCGCGCCTTGGCGCCTGAGAACGCACCAGCTTCATAACCAAACAATTCTGATTCAAGCAGGGACTCCTGAAACGCAGCGCAGTTCAAATCGATAAACGAGCCCTGCGCCCGCGTCGATAGTCGATGAATAGCCTGCGCAATTAATTCCTTGCCTGTGCCCGACTCGCCCGTGATCAGGACCGAAGTATCGGAAGGGGCGACACGCGAAACCAGGCGCACCGCTTCCTTCATCGCATCCGACACGGAAACAATTTCGGGGAGCGCCGTTTGCCGCGCCAGTTGCTCGCGCAGGCGCTGGTTATCGACCCGCAGTTGGCGCTTTTCCGCCGCCTGGCGCACGCGCACATCCAACTCCACGATGCTGTAGGGTTTGGTGAGATAGTCGTAAGCGCCGAGCTTCATTGCCTCGACCGCGGTCTCAACCGTAGCTTGACCGGTGAGCATGATCACTTCCGGCGGGTTCGGTCTTTCATGCACGCGCCGCAAAAGCTCCATGCCGTCCATGCGCGGCATGTTGATGTCGCACAGCAGGACGTCAACATTGCTTTCCTCGAGCCGGCGCAGCGCGGCTTCGCCGTCCGGGGCGACCTGGACGCGATAGCCATGGCGCTCCAGCTCTTTCTGCAGGACCATGCGCAGGTTGGCTTCGTCTTCTGCGACCAGAATTCGTGCTGCTTGTGGATCTGCCAAAGCTACTAAGTCTCCGTGTCAGTTGTTGCCGATTGATTAATGGCCGGGAGAGTAATCGTAAACGTCGTGCCCGAGCCGACGTTGGACTGGACATTAAGCCCCCCGCCGTGCTCGGTTAAGATACCATAACAGACCGCGAGGCCAAGACCTGTACCGCGTCCCACTTCCTTGGTAGTGAAAAATGGCTCAAAGATCCGCGTTAGATTTTCCGCTGCGATGCCCACGCCCGTATCGCTGACTTCAATCCGTACCTCATCGCCGTGATTCCCGGAAGTGATGGTCAGAACACCGCCAGCTGGCATGGCATCGATGGCATTCGTCGCTAAGGCAATTACCGCCTGCTGCAACTGGCCTGAGTCGCCGGTGACCTGAGCCAAAGACTCGTCCGTCTTTAAAACTATCTCGATACCATCACCGCGTTTCTGGTGCGCCACCAGGCGAGCTGCGGAAGAGATCACTTCCGCGATATTGATCGGACGATAGCGCAGCGCGCGGGTGCGGCTGAAATCGAGCAGCCCCGTGGTGATGCTCTTGCAGCGCCAGGCTTCAGTGCGAATCAAGCCCAGGTATTCGCGCAGGTCTTCAACGGCCCTGGTGCCGTCAAACGCGCCTTCCTTGAGACGCGACTCCAAAGCCTCAGCACAGGCAGAGATAGTCGCTAGAGGATTATTGATTTCATGGACCACGCCCGAAGCGAGCCGTCCCACGGCAGCCAGCTTCTCGGCCCGGGCCACTGCGCGATTGGCTTCGACGCGCGCAGTGATGTCTTCGCCGACGGCGATCACGTGGGTCACCTCGGTGCCGCCATCGGCCCACATGGGAATCTTGCTCACCAGCCAGTGCCGCGTCAGGTTGTCGTCAGTGAGTGTCTCCTGCTCGACCCGCTGGATGCCACCCGTTTCAAACACATGCGAGAATTCCTTCTCCAGCACTTCGCGCTTCTGCCGCGTCAGTACTCCATAAATATTCTTGCCCATCACTGCGTCGCGCGGCAGACCCAGCTCGCCCAGCTCGCGATTGCGATTCCAGGCAGCGATTTGATAATCGCGATCGATGGCATAAAGCGAGAGTGGCAGGCTGTCTAGAATAGCATCCGTAAAGCGTCGTTGTGCTTCCGCTTCCGCCGTGCGCTCTTCGACAATCTTGGCGAGGCTGGCAGACGCATCGCGTGCTCCGAGATAAAGAGAAGAGATGTGCGCCGCCAGCGAAGCCTGTTGCGCGGCCGCTTCCACCAGGCGGCATTCCGTCTCGCCGCAGGCTTCAGCGGTGTCAAAGGCTACGATGAGCGCCCCTTTGTTCTTGCCGCCAAAACTTAAGGGCGCGGCGTATTCGACCGCATGGTTTTCATCGCGCAGCAAAAACTTTGTGGGCTCATTGATCAGAACTGGTTCACTGGTGTTTGCGCTCGCCAGCCATTCGCGCAAATGCTCGAGGTGCAGGAGGGAATCAGTTTCAGCACTACCTTCACGGTCAAAGACACAGGCGGCTTTGGTATCTGCGCTCAGGTCGACGTAGGCGGCACAGAGCGCCGCACTCGTGCCGTCAAAGGTAGCGCCGGCCACGCGCCGCACCAGTTGGTCCGGCTCGAGCGCGCGCAAAAGTCCGCGGCCGAGATCGGCGAGAAAGCGCAGTTCGCGATTGCTGCCGAGCAGCGCCCACTCGCGCTGAGCGGCGCGCAGGTGCGAGCTAACGCGTGAGAGCAGTTCGCCTGAGCTGGAAGGTTTGGTGATGTAGTCATCGGCGCCGGCGGCGAACGCTTCGACCTTGCGGTTCTCATCATCGCTGGCGGAAAACGCGATCACTGGGAGTTTACTGGTCGCGTTCTGAGCCCGCAGCAACCGGCACAAGGCGAAGCCGTCCACTCCCGGCATCTCGAGATCGAGCACGACCAGGTCGCACTGCTCTTTATGGAGCAGGCGCAGGGCCGCAGGCGCGTCGGCCGCGGCCAGGGCTCGATAACCCGCATCTTCGAACACGCGCCGCAGATTAGTCCTGACGAGCGCATCGTCATCGACAATCAGCAGGGTCGCGTTGTTTGTAGTTTCCGGAGCAGTAGCGGACATGCGCTGTATTTCCAACGAAGGGGTTCTGGCTGGAATCGGGGCTTGGATTCAGCCATTGAAAGCAGCACTTCCAATCACAAATGCCGGTTTGATTGAAAGCTATCGGGAATCTTATGTCAAGAAAGTTATCCCAGTAACTGGTGTCCTGTTTATTTAGAGGTGTTCGGGTCCCAACTTCAGCCGGATTTTTCCCGCATTTCTTGTTGTTTCGCGCTCGCGGGCCCCTCTCGGTAGATTTTTTTGGCAAGTGCGGTTGCATATTGACGCAACTCCTTTAGATTCGACAGACGAATTTAAAGAAATGAGTTGATTTATTAGGAACACAGGGTTTAATCTCACCGCACCTTGATTTTCACCCCGCCGTATTGCTGAGTTTCTCGCGCGCCTCGTCAAACACGGCAATACCGGGCCGCCAGGAGGTAAGAATTGGCGGACGAGGTAAATCCAAGCTGGCCGGACCGGAAAGCTTTTAGAACACTGTTAAGAACAGTTGAAATAAATTCAAAGCTTCTTCGGCCAATGAATCCTGGTTGAACGACCCCGCGACGTCAGTACTCCTCAGAGCTGGGTTCTCTTCGACGTTGGCACTTGAAGACGCAGCGGGTGGCGGTGGCGGTGGCGCGGGGGTATCAATAATGCCAGCATACGCTGAAGTAGCAAATGCAAACATTAGAGTCAGTACCAAAGTAATTTGGTGGATTTTTCTCATCGTTAGGTATCTCCAAAACTGTGGTATCGCATCCGAAGCTTGGCTCCATCCTCCGACAATCGGCACGCTTGAGGAGAACAGGGCGCTGACAACACATGTCGCATCTTAACCCGCTCACACAAGGTTGCAAAATGTTTTGCGAGTCAATCATAAAGGACACACTCACATGAACTTAACCAGAGAGATGATTAAAGACTTGGAAAATTCAAACCATTCGCTCAGTGAGCGTGCTGAATTGAGATGTCGCCTCGCTCGGGAACTAGAAGAGGCTGGCAATTATGATGCAGCTCGGGAAGTCATGGGGGAATTTTGGAATTCCGTGGGTGAAAGGCCTAACATCTCTGGCCTCAGTGAAGAAGAAAAAGCTGAAGTTCTTCAGCGAGCCGGTTCTTTAACGGGATGGATTGGGAGCGCCCATCAGATCGAAGGTGCCCAGGAAATGGCCAAAAATTTGATAAGCGAAGCGATTAGAATGTTTGAGGTTTTGCATTCAAGAAATAAGGTAGCGGAAGCGAATACAAACCTAGCTGTCTGTTATTGGCGCGAGGGGTCCTTTGATGAGGCTCGCGTCTTAATTAGGGAAAGCCTAGCTCGATTCAACGAAGCTGGTTCCGAAATGAAAGCTGTCGCCTTGCTGCGCGGAGCAATGGTCGAAAGAGCAGCGAAGAGGTTTAACGATGCTCTAAGTATTTATGTGCAGGCCACTCCGCTGTTCACAGATAACACCAATTGTCTACTCAGAGCGCAATTCCATCATGGGTTAGCAAACGTATTAAATCACTTGGGAGTTCTCGAAAATCGTCCTGACTATACAGATCGCGCTTTAATAGAGTACACCGCAGCGAGTTTCCATTTCGAGCTAGAGGGCCATGCTCGGTACCAGGCCTGCGTTGAGAACAATTTGGGATTTCTCCTTGGGACTATTGCTAGATTTCAGGAAGCGCATGATCATCTCGATCGTGCGCAAACTCTATTCACAACGATAAAGGATAGTGTTCACCTCGCCCAGGTTGATGAAACGCGCGCGCGCGTGATGCTCGCGGAAGGCCGAGTGGTCGAGGCGGAAAAAACTGCGCGGAGAGCAGTGCGTACACTTGATCAGGGTGACGAACAATCACTCCTGGCAGAAGCGTTGACCACCCAGGGTCTTGCGTTGGCAAGACTCAACCATCCGGAACAAAGCCAAACGGTTCTGGAGCGCGCCGTCGAAGTAGCAAGCCGAGCGGGTGACCCTGAGGGCGCCGGCAATGCCGCGATGGTTCTAATCGAAGAACTGGGCGCATTTCTTCCCAATGACGAATTGAAAGCCCTCGTCGACCGGGCGCGCGAATTATTGGTCGACACCCAGGACCTCTCAACCCTCAAAAGGCTGGCAACCTGCGCCGGACGAGTCCTCTCGCTGGTTCATGCCTCGCCTCGCTTCCCCGCCAACATCGACTGGAATACGTTCTCCTTCAAACAAGCGATTCTCGATTACGAAGCTCACTTCATTGGTCTGGCGCTTGACGATACCGGGGGAGTGGTTTCGCGGGCCGCACGCTTGCTGGGATTCAACCACCATCAAAGCCTGCTTGCTTTGCTGAATGGTCGTCATGAAATTTTGCGTCACCGCAGCAACCCAATCGTGCCGCGCCGTCGCAGTATTATTCGGACCACAAATGCCAATGGTTCCAACTTCACGAAAAAGCGCGCAAAGAAGTTTCGCATTCTGCATGTTGAAGACAATGAGGTCGTCGCACAACTGGTTCAGGAGAGGCTATCACTGGCCGGGTTCGAAGTTGATATGTGTGCGGACGGCAGGGAAGCATTAGAAAAAATCGCCGGTAACAATCACTACAACCTTCTGCTCCTCGATAACGAACTACCAGGCGTCAGCGGTTTGGAATTAACCCAACACGCGCGCGGCCTGGCCCACCACCATCAGACACCAATCGTCATCCTTTCCGCCACCCTCGATGACCAGACCGTGCGTACGGCGGGAGCAAATGCGTTTTTGCGCAAACCGGAAGACATCGCGGTAGTTGGCGAGACAATCACCAGGCTTCTGCAGTCTTCCAGTTAAGCGCATTTAGCTTTGCCATAATTGAGATCGTTGGCGGGACCGTGTGCCCGAACTGAGGCGCAGCTTTGGACATTGCACCTTCTCAGCAACCAGATTCCTGACCCAATTCGCCTGGGACAATTTGAAGAGAGCGAGGGAATTTAGAAGTCGTGACCAGCAGATTTACTTTTATTGTTCGCCCCGAGTTGCCCACGGGAACCGACTCGGGATGCACTGTTAGCGAGCCGTGCATCCCTTGCGCTGGCAGATCGTTTATGGTGGGAACGAACTGCCGCGAAGTCGCCACGCAACTGAGCATTACGTGGCGCACAAGGGCCGGCACAGGCCTCTCCCTGTGCCGGTCCGTGACCTTTTCAAAATTGACGCATGTTCTGTTGCTTCGCAGTCGTATTGTCATGAAGGACCTGTTCGACTCAAGTAACGAGCCAGCCCTTGCTGCCCACCACGTCAGCAATAACCGGCGCGCTCACCACCGCTGATTTCCACCTATGACAGGGACGCTGGGACGAATCGGCATTGTTCTCGTCCTGACCACTTTCCCTGTGCCCGGTCCCTTGGAAGTCAAGCTCCAAAGCCCACCTGAATCTCCCTGTTCACCGCGTTGCCGGCTCGCTGTATGACCGCATTTACAGGAGAACTCCCATGTTGAACAAGATCAAAGACCTGCACAATCTCCCAATCCATTTCGTCTGCAATTTCCTGTCGAATCGTACTGGCTTTCGTCGAATGATCCGTCGCTTGTCGGCCGAAGCACTGATCCTGGTGTTCTGTTTTTCTACCGCGCCGGCAGCGGCCAGGCTCTCGCTTGTGCAACAGACAATCGTGGGCTCAGTCCGTCTCGTTGATCTGGCAAACAACCGATTGCTCAGTTGGTATAAACATTCCAGCTGGGGAGGCAGCAACTCACAGGAAGGCAACATGCCGCCGCGACCAGTTATTCCTCCTGGCGTAACGCCCGAGCCGAGCGAATCCAGAACACGGCGTGAGGCACGCGTCGCAGCCATTCGGTTGAATACGGGTTCAGAAATTCTACTCAAGTCCCGGCAAACCATCTCGCTTTCCGCCGTCCCCCTCGATGGCAATGGCTCTGCTGTTCATGGCCTGCGGGCCGAATGGAGGTCGAGCAATCGGCAAATCATCTACATAGATCGCAACGGCCAGGCGATCGCCGGAAGACCCGGTGACGCAACCCTGACCGCACGCGCTGGCCGAGTGAGAACAACAGTCCACGTCATTGTCAGCGAAGAAAATCCGGATAGATCCGCTCGCCAGCAGGGGGAAACCGGCAACACCATGACCGGCCAGAGCAAGGGTAACTCGTGGTCCGCGAAAAAGCTGAAAATGTTGCGCAATCACACCGACCGCGAATCCATCGATCAAAAATCGATGGCAGCCGGTCTTGCTCGCAACAACGCTTCTCGCCCAGGGCCTCAGCACCTACCTACTGACAATCCGCTTCCAGACAACCAGACTTATTCACTTTATCAGGCTGCGAATGCTGTCGGGTCGCCTCCGGGGAAAACACTTCCAGGCGCAAACGTGTCCAGCCCGGCGGTAGATGGCACCGAGAATCCCGGCAGCCAGAACTTCATCTTTGGCATCCCCATCGAGACACCGCCGGGCCGCGGCCTGGACGTATCACTGACCCTCGTACACAACAGTCAGTTGTTCAATCGCTCAGTCAATCCTGCTGATGGCGTCGTGCAAATGACGTATGACGTCGACTCCGGCTGGCCGGCGCCAGGATTCAGACTTGGATACGGCCAGATCGAAAACCAGGGATCTTACGGATTTACTTTGACTGACCAGGACGGTACGCGACACGCGCTGACAGCCACCAACACCAATGAATACGAAGCCAACGATGGGACCTCTATTCATTACACCGGTAATGGCGCTTCAGGAATTCTTTATTACTCGAACGGCGCACAGGTTACCTACGGCGCCAGCGGCAATGGCTACCGGATTTATCCCACCACGATCACCGATCGCAACGGCAACTTTATCCGCATTGACTACGTGGGCGGAGTCGGACCAAAGATTGCTTCCATTCAGGACACGCTCCAGCGCTACGTGAATTTTTACTACGCGGCGAACGGAGATCTCGTAACCATCACGGCTCCGGGCCTAACCGGACAGGCTGAAAGAGCGGTAATGCGTCTCTACTATCAGGATCTTCCCCTCAGTCAAGCCGGTCTGTTTACCTCGGCGATCAACGTCAGTGCCCCCGCTTCGGTGCGCACCATCAAATTCATCTACCTGCCCAACAGCGTGGAAACAAACGACGCGCACATAGGCTACCGCTTCGACTATTCCAGCTACGGCATGATGTATAAGATGACGCAGTTCCGTGGCATCTCAGCGTCATGGAACTCCTTCACCGATCCCGGCCAGTACCCGAACGAGGGCACAAATACTATGGCTGCAACTACCAGTTACAACTATGAAGGGACGCCGCTCCGTACGATCCCTGCCGGCGGCCTGTCCGACGCTCCGGATTACACCGAGCGCACGGACAACTGGGCCGGACGCATATCTGATCAGCCCGTCTATCACTTCGCAATCGATAAGGCTGCCGGATTGTCGACGGTGAGTGCGCCGGACGGCACCGTAACTGAAACTCACACGATTGTTAATCCGGGACAATGGGACGATGGGCTGCTGAGTGATGTTTATATCGACAAACAGGGCGCGTCTTTTCTCTCTCGTACGAAAGTTGATTGGGAGCAGAGTCCGGCGGGCGAACCGCGCATCAGGCAAAGCAGGATCACCGACGACACTGGCCAGACCAAAGCGACCGTCTTCACTTACGGGCCTTACAACAACATTGCAATTGTCAGCGAACGCGACTTCACGAGTGATCCAAATGCAATCGGAAGCGAACTGCGACGGACTGAGACGACCTATCAAACCTCGCAGCCATATGTCGCTCGACATATTCTGCACCTGCCGCTCTCCGTTAAGGTGTTCAGCGGGCAGTCAGCCACGCCTGCCGCGTGGATTGACTATGCTTACGATAACTATGGCAGCGCCCATGCCAGCCTCACCCGACGCGACGACATCGAAATGCACGATCCGGCTTTCGATCCCTTCCAGCAAACCTTCGAAACCAATTGTCGTTGGGTCTGTACGGAAAGAGTTGGCCGCGAATGTGTCGCGTGGGACTGGCAATGTGACACAGTCAATCTCTATCAACCGGCCACTGACTACCGAGGCAACATCACCAGCGTTACAAACTATGCTAATGCCGCAAACGGAACCGGGCCGATCACGCACTCCACCAGTTACGATATCGCCGGCAACGTGACCTCCACGGAAGTCGATTGCTGCCAGCTGAAGTCATACAGCTACGCGAGCAGCTTCGACTATGCCTATCCTACCGGCATCACCAGCGGGCCTGTTGGTGGGCCAAACCTGACGATGACAGCGAACTACGATCTGAATACAGGTCTGGCTAGCACCACGACAGACGAAAACGGACAAGTCACGACCTATTTCTATAACGCGGATTCGCTCAGGCCTAACCACACGGACCTTCCGAACGGCGGCGCCAACTACTTCTATTACAACGACGGTTTGTGGGCGGACGCGGCGGGTCGCCTGCATTACTACACCAACAGATCGATGCGCGTCGATGCAAATAACTGGCGGGATTCCTACAGCTTTTTCGACGGGCGCGGCCAGCTGGCGCAGACGTTTTACGACGGCACCGGCAGCGGGCCGTGGAATTCACAAGTGTTCGAATACGACATCATGGGCCGCATGTATCGATCTACCAATCCGTTTACAACCGGAGGTTATGGCGGAGGTCTGCACCTCGATGGTCCAATGACCACGCAGTCATTCGATCATCTCGGGCGCCTGACGCAATTGACTTCGCCGAGTGGCGATGACACCACCCCGACGACCACTACCGCGACTTACGCCTATGCCGGATCCTTTACGACCTCGACCGATCAGGCGCTGAAATCGAAACGGCAGAAAGTGGACGCCCTGGGACGTTTGGTGCGTCTGGATGAACCCAACCCGTCCGGGGATCTCGGCTTGATCACAAGTCCAACCCAGCCAACCAACTACGAATACGATGTGCTCGACAACCTCGTGCATATTGCACAGCCGGGGACAACCGTCACGCAGCATCGCTATTTCAAATACGATTCGCTCTCGCGGCTCACCCATGAACGCCCGGTCGAGCAGGCTGCGCCGTGGACCGCGACGGATCCGCTCACCGGCAACAACCAATGGTCACGAAAAATCATTTACAACTCGCAAAGTCTGGTGCAGGATGCCTACGACGCAGCACAACTCAACACGCACTTCAGCTACGACGGATTGAATCGCGTGACCAGGATCGAGTACTTCATTGCGAACGGCACTTCTCCGGCGGGCACACCGACCCGCAACTATTTCTATGACCAGCCACGCAGCGGCTACTTCAATCTCGGTCGCCTGACGGAGCAGTCAACTGCGGCCGCGACTGGTATCCCGGCCACGGTGCAACACCTGGATTATGACGCGATGGGCCAGATCAAAAGCCAGCGGCAATCCGTCGGTGCGACGAACTATCTGCTGAGCTACACCTATAACCTGGCCGGCGCGCCTACTGCGGAAACCTATCCCAGCAATCGCGTGTTCAACATCAGCTACGGTTACGCCGGCAGATTGGCGAGCGTCAGCGATGGCGCGACTACTTTTGCGAGCGCCTTCGTGCTCGATCCCGCTGGTGGTCTCGGTTCAGAAACCTGGGGCAACGGCGCCGTGCATAGCATTGCCTACAACCGCGCTCTGCAGCCGAGTGAAATCAAACTCAGGAATTCGCAAGGCGCTGAACTGCAACGCTTCAGCTACATCTACGGCAAGCTAAACCAATCATCCGGCGTCTTTGAGACGAACAAGAACAATGGCCAGATCGGGCGCGTCGACGGCTTTACCAACGGCGCGAAACAATGGGAGCAGCGCTTTGTCTACGATCAACTCGCGCGTCTGACTGATGCAGCCGAATTTCGCGGCGACAATGGCGCACAATCTTATGCGGCCCATTACGACTACGACCGGTTTGGCAATCGCTTCCAGTATCAAAACAACGTCAACGTCAATTACACCCCTGTGCAGCCATCTGACATCGACCCGGCCAGCAACCGTTTCATCTCCAACGGGAGCACCCCAGTCGGCTACGACAACAATGCCGCCGGCGCGGGTAACATCACGAGCGACGCCAAGTTTCGTGGCTCAAGCTACGGCTATGACGCAACCAACCGGCAGGTCTCTGCTACCGCAGGAAGTGTCACCCAAACTTCTGTTTACGACGCAGCGGGACAGCGTGTGCAGACGAAGGAGAATGGCGTCACACGCACACGGGTCTACGACGTCTTTGGGCAAAACGTGGCCGACTATCTGGGCGCGAGCGGCGAAACGCTGGAACGGGAAAATATTTTTCGCGGCGGCCAGTTGTTGGCAAGCCAGACTTTCAGCCAGGCACGCGCGAATGTTGCGCTCGCAGCCAATGGCGGAGTAGCCACAGCCTCGTCATATTTTTCCAACCCCAGCTACGGAACATATCCGCCGGCTTCTGCAAATGACGGCGCGCGCACTTCTCTCAACAACTCCATCTGGCTGGACAATACCAACAGCGCATTTCCCGACTGGCTCCAGATTGACTTCAATGGCTCAAAAACGATCGACGAGATCGATATCGTCACGCAACAGGACAACAACGTGAATCCGTCTGAGCCCACAATGACGCAGACCTTTGCGAACTGGGGCATCACGGCCTTTAACGTGCAGTACTGGAATGGCTTGAGCTGGGTCACGATTACAGGTGGCAGCGTTTCCGGCAACAACAAGGTCTGGCGGCAATTCACTTTTCCCGCCATCACGACCGGTAAGATTCGTTTGACCGTGAACGACAGCGCCGATCATATCTATAGCCGGGTGGTTGAAGTCGAAGCGTGGGGTGCGGCAACGTCGGGCGCGGGGGCGATCACCTACGTGCTGCAGGATCTGCAAGGGTCCGCGCGCGCCGCCATGAACAACCTGGGTGCGGCGAGCTCGGTCACCCTGCGGCATGATTATCTGCCGTTCGGTGAAGAGATTTCAGCCGGCGTCGGCCTGCGCACATCGGATCAGGGCTATGGCCCAATCGACGGGAACCGGCAGAAGTATGCGCTGGTTGAGCGTGACGATCTGACCGGGTTGGATCACGCGTGGTGGCGCAAGTATGAAAGCCGCTCGGGCCGCTGGACCAGTCCGGATCCTTACAACGGCAGCATGGATCTCCAGAACCCGCAGAGCCTCAATCGGTATGCCTATGTCAACAACGACGCTCCCAACCGTCTGGATCCCAGCGGACTTGTGTGCTGGGACAGATACCTGGTTATTCAGATACGAGACAACTTTGGAAGCGTCATCGCAGAGGAGCGACATCTCCTCTATACCCATTGTGACTTCAGTCTCTCCCTAGTGCCGATTGGCGGTTGGGATCCTCAGGGGCGCTTCGATAACGTCTTCAATCCGAAGACGACTTCGGAATTCAACCGCAAAGAAATCCAGCGTCGCATTGACGCAGGCAATCGCTGGGAGGCATATCGTCAGTGGGAGGCCTGCGCGGCGCCATTTACAAAACAAGCCGAAGCTGACTGGCGTAAGACAACCAACAGATTTCTTCTAAAGAGTTCGATTCTGGTCATTACATCAACAGCCGGGATGGCCGCGTCTGGTGTCTCGAGGCCCATTTCAACCACGGTCATTAGCGGGGGAGTGATAAACCTCCACATGGACGAAGCCAGCGCTCGGACCAAAATAAATTCAGACTGGCTTCGCGACGCAGAAAAACAATGCGGACCGCGTGTTACCAAACCCGCGGGACACAATTGATCGAGCGATCACTTTGAGAAATTGGTGTGAGACACAAACTAACCTAAGGGAGGTGTTCCATGTCGAGAGGGACTAGAAGAAAGTTCCTGATCTTTTTTGTCTGGCTAATTCAATCTGTCGTGCTGGGAGTCCTAAATGCAACCACGATGGACCGAGAAAGCCCGATAGGACAAAGCATTGAGACTGCCTTGTCGCATGCTGGGACACCTCCTGCTCAGGCCCTCGCCCTCGCAGGTTCACTCATGAGCGCGAGCCGCAGCACTTCGTCGTTTATATTCGGAGTGCTGCTCGGCCTGGTTACCATTAATTCACTCACTCTCCTTCAATTCACTGGCAGTTCCGACTAGTTGTCGTCGGCTCGAATCTCCATGGAGGCTTTGCAGTGACTAATATAAAGGAACGAACGCGATTCTTCCTTTTCCTCGCGGGGGTACAGGTCTTTTCCTTCGGGGCGAATTATTGGTTATTTAACCGTGACTTCGCGAGCGTCCAGGCAAGTGGCTCGACCAGCCTCTCTCAGAGCGGAATGCCGGTCGATCAGGTTGCCACAATGATCAGCTCCATTTCCCAGCTGCGCAGCAATGTCACATGGTTCATGCTTAACTTCGTACTGCTGATGATATTTACGAACTTCATGGCTCTGATTTATCTCAATCGAAACAAACCCGACAGGACGAATGTAATCACGAAGTAAACACGAAAGTGGCACATCTTCGCTAGGGAACAGAGGCGGGCATAACACCCACAGGAGGCAAATGATGCGAGTTTGGGTGCGTTCAATGCTGGACGGCTTAGTGATGTTCGGTTGTGCCTACGGAGCCATTTGGATCGACAATCGCTACTTCCGCGGGAACCTGGGCAAAGGCTGGGTGGCCCTCATCATGGCCCTGCTCTACTTCCTGAGCTATCCGCTCTGGGCCTGGGGACGCAAAGCATCCTGGCGCTTCTTCGGAAAAGCGGCTTTTTCCAAATGGCTCCTGTCAACGGCCGGCGTTTGGATACTGGCAGTATTGATCCAGGCGATTGCCGGCATGGTAGTGCATTACTACCGCCCGGCTTAGTGTCGGATAAATGGTGGACAAACTGAAGCGAAGGAAGTTTCTGACTCAATCAGCGCCGCTTGAGATTGATCTAACAACTGAGCAAAGCAGCCCAAAGCCATTCCTGGAGACAGCGATGGGCTGCAGACTCAGCTTCCCTAATTTACGGCGATTGACGTCAACTCATCCTCTGAACGTTCCGTCAACGAGGGCGAGCTCAGCGGGGCAGTTCGAGCATTATCAACGACACCCGCATTGCGAGCCTGCTTATGTTCTGACTTCACCCGGTACATGGCCTGATCGGCAACGATTAGCAACTGGTCCAGGGTCTCGCCGTCGATATCAAACGTGGCAGTGCCAACGCTGATGCCGACCCGCGCATACCTGTCCCCGCGCACGTGCATCGAGAAGCGCGTGACTGCGTCTTCAATACGAAAACGCAAGTCATCCACCTGCGAGTCTTCCACTTCCTGCACGATCGCCACGAACTCGTCGCCTGCATAACGCGCCAGGAAATCATACTCGCGCAACTGCTCCTGAATCAGGTGGGCCACCTCGCGCAGCATCTTGTCACCCACTTTGTGCCCATAGTTATCGTTGACCGGCTTAAAGTCGTCCAGATCCAGCATCACCACCTGGAACGGTCTGCCGGTACGACGGGCTCGCGCTGCTTCCTGCTCAAACCTGAGCGCCATGTAGCGCGGGTTCGGCAGGCCGGTCAGCGGATCGGTAAGCGCATTTGATTCGGCCTCGGCGTGATGCATGGCGTTGGTCAAAGCGTCCGACGCGAGCCGCGTAACCGTTTCCAGCATGCGCATGTGGTCATCCGTGTACTGGTCCAACTCCGCCGAATAAACCGAGAGGGCGCCGATCAGGACATCGTCTTTGAAGAGCGGCAGCGCCGCCATTGACCGGAAAGCGGTGCCTGGTAAAGGAAAGTCAACGAAATCAAGATTCGGATGAAGCTTGTTGACGGGGCTGCGATTGGCCAAAGCGAAGCCGGTCACACCCTCGCCCGGCGCAATCGTCCTGGTCTTGATCAAGTCAGCGTACTGGCCCACCACATGGGCGGGTGTCGCATAGCCTTTCGGCTCGTCGTACAAATAGACCGCGCAGGTATCCCAGGGAACCAGATGGCCCACCTTGTCAACCAACACTGTGAGTGTCTCTTTCAGTTCCAGCGACGAACCAAAGGTGCGTGCGATTTCATAGAGCGCATAGCCTTCGCGGTGGGCGTCCTTAATCTGGTTGTAGGCCATGTAGCAACCACGCTCGCGTGTTTGCGCCAGGTCGACATTCGTCATCTTGATCGGTTCCCGCCAATCGTCGCCACGGCTATGTGACTGCAGGTTCTGAGCGATGACCTCTGCTTCAAGTAACGGCAAATGCTGGATGAAGCGCTCTACGACGTTGGGGTCAAAGTGGGTGCCGGCGCCGCGGCGCAGCAGGGCCACGGCTTCTTCGCTGGTCATGCCGGGCCGAAACGGCCGATCTTCACGGACTGAGTCAAAGCAGTCGACGACCGAAAAAATGCGCGCCGAGATGGGAATCTGGATTCCAGCGAGCCCGTCGGGATAGCCCAGACCATCCCACTGCTCGTGATGGTGCCGCACGATGGGGACCACCGGGTAGGGGAAATCGACGCGACTTAAAATCTGGGCGCCGACGGTCGTGTGGATTTTCATTTTTTCAAACTCGGCTAACGTGAGCCGCCCGGGTTTGTTCAGGATGTGCGCGGGCACAGCCAGCTTGCCGATGTCGTGCAGCAGAGCGCCGCTTTTGAGTGCAGCGATCTCGGCCGGAGACAGTTTGAAAGCCGCTCCCATTCCCTGCGCATACAACTGTACGCGGCGTACATGGCAATGGGTTGTCTGGTCCTTGGCATCGATGGCAGTGGCCAGCGCTTCGGCGATCGCCAGGTGCAGGCGGCTCATTGCCTCAGCCTCGTCGGCATTGGTACTCAGCCGATCGAAGAATAGCTTGCGGGCAGCATAGGTGATACTTACCGCCAGCAACAACGGTATGAGGGAGCGGATCCAGTGTGCGCCGGAAAATGCCGGCGCGTCGTATACATCCCAGGCGCCCACGGCTATCAGGCTGACAAACAAAACAGCCCAGTAGCGCAGCAGGGCACGTTGGTAAACGGTGACATCGGGTGTGTGCATCAATTGTCCTTAGCTAATCCGATTTGTTTACTACCGCTTCACCTTGCGTCAGAAAGTATTGATCTAGTTGTTCCCGGTGGCGGCGTCTGCTGGGAGCAATTCAGCAAATGCTGCCACCGGGAAATGGGCAAGAGCGTCCGGGGTAAATCTCAGCTGCTGCTGAAAGCTGACCAGCACACTGTTCCGCGCCTCGCGATTAAAAGTCGCGGCTTTAAAAGGCCTTGTGCGGAGAACCCTTTTTGGAAACTTAAAAAGCCTCCGAGCCGCGGTCTTCCCTTCTCAATTGATGTGCCGCAAATTTTGCGCTCGCCAGACTGGTAAAAACCGCGCAAATCAAAGCCCTTCTCGCATTCTGCCTGGCAGCAGTCAGGCCGGTCGTGCAAATTGAAGGCATCAGATTGAAGCCTCGGTCAGATTGGTGACTAGTGTTTGACAACCTGCACGACGAAACGGCACCCTGCACTTGAAATTCAAAGCAATAACGAACCGGTTGCTGTAGGGACGGCTTTGGCAAAATCGATCAAGAATCTGGAAACGCACGCTCCGGTAGGTTATATCGAACTGCTGCGCGGCAACCGTGCGTTCAGAAACCTCTGGTTGGGCCAGGTGGTCAGTCAGATGGGAGACTGGTTCGACACTATCGCCCTTTACACCATCATCCTGAGACTGACGGGATCGGGACGCAACGTCGGCTTGTTGATGGTGGCGCGTTTTCTACCCAGCTTTATTTTTGGACCAGTCTCCGGTGTGCTCGCCGATCGCTTCAACCGGCGCACGCTCATGATTCTCTCTGACTTGTTGCGAGCAGTGGTGGTGTTGGGATTCCTATTTGTGCGACGCGCGGATCAGCTGTGGCTAATTTATGTGCTGACGGTTCTGCAACTGATCTTCTCGACGCTGTTTGAGCCCGCGCGCACGGCTGCCCTGCCTTCAATCGTTTCCGATCGCGAACTGTTGCCGGCGAATGCGATTTCTTCAGTGACCTGGTCAGCTATGCTGACAATCGGGGCGGCCATTGGCGGTGTTGTAACGGGCATGTTTGGGACCAGTACAGCATTCATCCTGGATTCGGCGTCGTACTTGCTGTCGGCTTTCTTCATCGCCAGTATTCGTTTTCCCAGGCGGCCCGAGCGCGTGAAGTCAAAGCTTTCGCTCGGCAAGGCCCTGGGAATTACCCAGACAATCGAAGGTATGAAGTACGTGAAGCGACGGCCTCGCGTACTCGCGCTGCTGTTGGTGAAACCGGCCTGGGGATTGGGCGGCGGCATTTTGACATTGCTGGCGGTATTTGGTGAAAAAATCTTCCCCGTCGGCAGCACTGCTACCGGGATCGGTGTCCTGTTCGCGGCGCGGGGTATTGGCACAGCCGTGGGACCGATCGTAGCGCGCCGCATCGCCGGAGAGAGCCGCGTTCGCATGCAGGTTTCGATCGGGATTGCATTTTTGATCGGCGGCGTCTTCTATATTGCTTTTGGCAGCGCCAGCAATTTTGTCCTGGCGCTGTTGGTGCTGGGACTGGCCCATACCGGAGGCAGCATCCTTTGGGTTTTCTCGACAGTGCTGTTACAACGCGGGGTCGAAGATAACTTTCGTGGCCGCGTCTTCGCCGCCGAGCTGGCGTTGCTGACGCTGACGATGGCGGCTTCAAATTACCTGACCGGAGAGATGCTGGATCGTTTTGGCTGGTCCCCCCGTCTGGTGACTATTGGCATTGGTATCTTCTTTCTCATTCCCGGAGTCCTGTGGTTCGTTACCCGGAGCTGGTGGGACCAGGGCAAGGAAGAGCATCGTGATCGTACCATTCCGGTTGAGCCAAAGATGGAGACGGAAAGCGCTTAATGAAACTTTGGCTTGGGCTTTGGTCTTTGGGCCTTTATCATGGGACGGTCGGAATTCAGGACAAACCAGGGTCAGCCATAGACAAGGCTTAAGTCAAAATAATCAGGACTTCCAGTTATGAAAATCAAAGTTGGTGTGATGGGCTCGGCGAGTGAAACGGCCGGTGATGCTGGAGATGCGTTGCGCGAGAAAGCTAAATCCCTGGCCCGGGTGATTGCGGCGCGCGATGTGATTTTGCTGAGCGGCGCCACTACCGGCGTGGTCTATACCGCCGGCAAGCAGGCGCACGAAGCCGGAGTTTTCCACGTCGGGATTTCGCCCGCCAGTAACGAGCCTGAGCACGTGGAGCACTATCAACTGCCTACCGATGCCTGCGACGTTTTGATCTACACCGGCTTTGGATTGAAAGGCCGCAATGTAGTCCTCGTGCGATCCTGCGACGTGGTGCTCTTTATCGCGGGAGCGATGGGTTCATTAAATGAATTCACCATCGCACACGATGAAGGGAAAGTGATCGGCTGTCTGACCAATACCGGCGGCGTGGCCGACGAAGTCGAATATCTGCTGGAGAAATTTTCCAAACCAACCGGCGCCCAGGTGTTTCTGCATAGCGACCCGCAGCACCTTTTAACAGCCTGCCTGGATTCTTTGAACCCCTAGGCCTTTAGTGGACCATAGCCTATGAGCGGTAAGCCAGCCAATCCCCGCGCAGCCCTCATCAGCGCCACGCACAGCGCCGTCGATCTCTCGGCCACTCAGCTGGATCATTCCGCCTGGAAGAGCGCGCACGCGATCAAAATCGATCATTACTGGTCGGGCGAGCCGGCTCCCGCGGGCCGCAGCGCAGAAGCGACACTACTCTGGTCCGACAACGCGATTCATGTCCGCTATGTCTGTCGGCAAGCGGAGCCTCTGATCGCCAGCTCCGACCCACAGCTGGCGAAGAAGACCCTGGGATTATGGGACCGGGATGTTTGCGAGATCTTTCTCGCGCCGGACCCAAATGTGCCGGAACGTTATTTTGAGTTTGAGGCGGCGCCGACGAGTGAATGGATTGATCTGGCGCTTCATACAACCCCGGATAAGCGTGAGACTGACTGGGAGTTTCATTCGGGCATGACCGCTGCTGCTCGAGTGGAACCGGGACGCGTGATCATCGCCATGCGTCTACCCTGGGACCATTGGATTCATAAACCGCAAAAGGGCGAACGCTGGCGCGCGAATCTCTTTCGTTGTGTGGGCGATGGCCCAACGCGTGGTTATCTCGCCTGGCAACCTACGCACACACCTGAACCCGCTTTCCATGTGCCGTCAGCTTTCGGCTGGCTGCGCTTTGATTGAATCGCCACCCTGTCAATCGCAGAGCAGTAGAATTAGTCGCGGATAGAGAGGGATCTGACTAAGGTCTGATCAGATCTGCCTTCATCCGCTAAGCTGACGTGTTCATATGGAATCGTCTAAAGACCTTGGGCGGTTTGATAAACGAATCAGCCGAAGATGACTATGACTCTTTTCAAGAGGCTAAGCACGGCCTTAGGCAAAGCGTCTATTTGCTCAGCAGGCTGGCGAGGTAAGCTTCATAGGAGGCACGATCGGTATCGCTCATGGTGGAGATGTTCACCCCGATGAGATAGCCTCTCTCAGCTTCTTCTTCATCGAGACGCTCATAACGCACCGCCTGGCCCAGCAATACAATGGGACCGGTCGGCAATTCCAGCTCGATGCGCAGCTCACGGTTTTCACCTGCCAGATAATGATCACCAATGCGAATAGCCGGAACTACCAAAGCAAGGCCGGTGGTGCTGATATCCAAAGAATAACCGGCGACAGAGCGCGCCACGCTTGAATGCAGGGCCGACGGGGGACCCAGAAGCGATACCGACAGGGCCACGCGCGCGGTGCAGCGCGGGGCTCGACGGCGCTCGCCGATGAATTTGCGTAGTCGGGCTGCGATATTGCGGGCTAATTCAGGCATATGGGTAAGTGCGAATTCCTGGGAGGAAAAACCGTCGGGAAACCATTCTAG
Source organism: Pyrinomonadales bacterium (assembly GCA_038237475.1). GTDB lineage: Bacteria > Acidobacteriota > Blastocatellia > Pyrinomonadales > Pyrinomonadaceae > JAOAPY01. Next base: position 597,569 of record JBBRYS010000001.1, read on the forward strand.
AGATCGGGAGGCAGGGGCGCAATGATTAATTCCGGCGGAAGAGTTTGAAGGGGCAAACAAACCGAATTAGCCGCGGATTACGCGGATAAGACGCGGATTCATTTAGAACTTTTCAGATCAGCGTCTTTTCCGCGGCTAATTGTGGTTCTTCTTCTCAGTTAGGTTCGGGTTTGACTTTCAGAGGCTTGCCGCCGTTATCGCCGCTGCGCATGCCCGACTGGTCCATAACGAACGAGAGCTTGCCGGTGCGACCATACTGCGCGGGCTCCGCATTGACTGTGTAAGACCGCGCGTCTTTGCCCAGGACCAGACGAAACTGATAGCCCGTGGAGGCTGTACCCTCGATATCCTTGGGTATCAAAGCGGCGGCGATCAAAGCTGGAAGGTCGCCAAATGAGCCGTTGTGCTGCTGCGAATAAATGAGTTCAGCCACGTTAATCCGCTTCATCATCGAAATGACTTCACCGTGATGAGTATCGATGCGTGCTTTGAAGAAAAAATTACTCCCGGCCTTCTGGACTACAGCCTGGTCCTCTTTTGTTCCCAGGATCCAATTGTTTTCAACCCGAATCAACGTGACGGGTTCTGGCTTGTCGCCGGGATCGTCCACGCTGGCGACTTTCACAAAAACCGTAGCAATCTCGCCACTTATTTGTTCGCCGTTGATTTCGATCTGATCGGGAATCGCTCCGGCCATGTTTTCAAAATCCGGCCGCAGGTCTTCGAACTCCTGTGCACTAAGTTCTGCGACCGCCGGTTTGTAAATCGACATGGCGAAAGCTTCGCGAAAACGTTTTTCGCGCATAGCCTTGTAGAATTCGCGCACCGTATCTGAAGGCGAGCGGGCCGGTTGTTGCGCCAGTGCTGTCAGGGACAAACCGAGCAGCACGACTGCTGCGACCATGAGTTTTGAGTTCCGATAAAAAGACCGCGAATGAAACATCTATCTTATTTCCTTAGCGACGAATTTCGAGGCGCGACTGGATGGACCAGCAAACGCGCCTCGTTGTAAAACTTCTGCTCAATCAGAAACCGGCACGCCATTGATCTCAGCAACGGCCGTTCACCGCTTGTAACCGGATAATAAGATGAACGGCTAGCTGCGCCGGCTATTCGATGCTGCTTCGTCAGCTATCGCCGTTGTTGTTGGTTCTGAGAATCGCCTCGCGGCCGACCAGATAGAGTAATGCCATCAGGATCAGAAACGGCACCAGCGACCAAAGATCGGCGTTAAGCCCGCCGAACATGGGATTGTGCTTCGTGGCCCAGTCTTCGACGGACTTGTTGAAGTTCGCCAGGGCCGGCCGCGGTACGCCCTGCAGAATCGCGATCACAATCGCGGCCAGGGCGCCGCCGGCGATGTAACCCGAAGCCATCAGCACGCCGGGACTCTTATCGGTTTCAGCGACCAGTTGATCCTCGGTCATTTTTTTATGCTGCAGTTTCTTGCGCAGATATTTGTCCACGCCCCAACGAATCATGCCACCAAGAAAAATCGGGCTCGAGGACGACAGCGGCAGGTAAACACCAACCGCAAAGGCCAGCGAAGGAATGCCGCTCATTTCCAGCACGACGGCAATCATCACGCCCAGCAACACCAGGCCCCAGGGCAACTGCCGGTTGAGAATTCCCTTGATGATGTAAGACATCAAAGTAGCTTTCGGGGCGTCGTACTTGGTCACAGCCGAACCATCGGGTCTGGTTCTGTGAATACCGTTAATTCCGGGATCTGCCAGATAGACCGGTACACCCTGATCGTTCAGGAGATAGCGTCCTGCCGGTCCACCCTCGGTGTCGGTCTTGTGCCACGGCCGGTACATGCCGCTGTCGGTATTAGCCTGCGGTCCTTTTAACTTTTCCGGCGCGCCGGCGTTGGCCGGATCGGTTTTTAGTGTGGCGGGAAAGTTTTCTTCAACTTTGTAGACGACCTTGCCGGATCCATCCACCAGATACTCGCCTGGATCAAGACCAGCTACTGCCGTTGCTCCAGCTTCATTTTTCAGCACTCGATAGTTGCCCGCGATGGCTGGTTTAATTGAATCCGAATACGCCGGCAGTGAACTGGCCCGGGCCGGATCGATCGTGACGCTCTTGCTTGCCTCTTCAAAACCAATTCGCGGCACATAGACTGTAGCCGAGTCATTCAGCAGCAAAAGAATCGGACCTAAAATCAGCGCCGAAGCAAAGGCGCCCACGAGGATGGCAATCTGCTGGGCCTTTGGCGTCGATCCAACCAGGAAGCCTGTCTTCAAATCCTGAGAGGTAGTCCCGCCGTTTGATGACGCAATACAAACGATGCCGCCGATGGAAAGCGCGGTGATGTAATAGCTCGGTCCGGTCCAGCCAATCAACAGGAAAATCAAACAAGTCAACAACAGCGTGGCTACTGTCATGCCGGAGATCGGGTTAGACGATGAACCAATTTCACCTGTCAGACGCGACGAAACCGTCACGAACAGAAAACCAAAGGCCACGATTAGCAGCGCGCCCAGAATATTCCAACGCAGATTCAACTGCGGGAAGATCATGATCAGGCCGAGCAGGGCCACGATGCCGCCAATCACGAATTTCATCGACAGATCCTGATCCGTTCGAGGCGCATTGTCGGTCGCGGCTTGACCGCCACGCAGATCAGCGAGACCGCCTTTCAATCCGCTCCAGATGGTCGGGAGCGAGCGGAACAGACTGATGATGCCGCCCGCAGCCACGGCTCCGGCGCCGATGTAAAGCACATAAGCGCCACGAATCTGACCGGGACTCATTTCACTGATCGGGATCGTTCCCGGCGGCAACGCGGTGGTCATGCCTTCGCCAAAAAATTTGATCGCCGGAATCAAAACCAGGTAAGCGAGCACGCCACCTGCGCACATGATTGAGGCGATGCGTGGGCCAATGATGTAGCCAACACCCAGCAATGCCGGAGAGATTTCAGCCGATACTGAACCGGCCTTGAAAGGCGCGCCAAAAATCTTTTCCGGCGTGTCCTTCCAGCCCTTGAAGCCGGTCATCAGGACCTGGTAAAGAAACCCGATGCCGAGTCCGGCAAAGATGGTTTTGGCCCCGGTCGATTCGCCTTCATCCACGACGCCGGGATGACCTTTAGCGCCTTTGGCGGCAGCAGCGCGCGACTCCGCTGAAGCGCCTGCCTTCAGTACTTCAGCACAGGCCGTACCTTCGGGATATTTCAGATAGCCATGCTGGGCCACAATCAACGCGCGCCGCAACGGGATCATCATGAGAATGCCGAGCAGGCCCCCGAGCATCGCCACCAGCATCACGCGGGTGAATTCCAGGTCGAGTCCCAGAATCATGATCGCCGGCATGGTCACGCCGACACCGAAGGCGATCGATTCTCCCGCTGAGCCCGCCGTCTGCACGATGTTGTTTTCAAGAATGGTTGCGTCACGCATCCCAAACTTGGAGAACAAACGGAAAATCGTAATTGAAATCACCGCTACGGGAATCGATGCGCTGACGGTCAGACCAACCTTCAGGACCAGGTAAAGCGAAGAAGCCCCGAACACCATGCCGAGCAGCGTGCCGATGATCAGCGGCAGCACAGTTAACTCCGGCATACGCACGCTGGCAGGAATATACGGCCTGAACGTAGCCAGGTAAGGGTTGGACGACTCCAGGCCCGCATGCTCTTTGGCGCCGACGCTTTCAGAAGACATCAAGTGACCTCCAGCAGAATGTGTTACAGGGAGAACGAGGGGATGAATAATCCTCGCTACTTTACACGCGCGAGCCGAAGCAGGGCAAGCGGATAGTAGGATGAGCTTTGGCCCAATGAGGTTGGCATGAGAGTCTTTTCTGGTTTCCTAATCAATAGCCGGTGATTTTTGTTGCCTGCTTTCCAGCGTCGTGATATCACGTTGCCTCTCTATCTGCTGGCCGGGAGAAACAATGCGAATCAAAAGAGCGCAAATTCTTGTAGCCCTCTGCGCGATATTCATCAGCGGGGCAGTGATTTCCTTCGATTGGCTGTCGCCGACAAAAGTTAATGCCGGCGCTGGACCAGCGTCCTCGATTCCGGCGCCGGAAGCTGTGCTTGGCTTCCGCCCGGGCGATGACCGCAAGCTGGCAAGTTGGCAGAAGGTGGTTGAGTATTTTCAAAAGCTCGCAGCTGCCAGCGATCGAGTGGAGTTCGCGGAGTTGGGAAGGACGACAATGGGCGCGCCGTTTGTCATGGCCACTATCAGCGCGCCTGAGAACCTGGCACGGCTCGATGAGTATCGCAGCATCCAGCAGCAGTTGGCAGATCCGCGCAAGCTCGGCCCCAACGCCGACAGGAAAGCTGAGCAGCTGATTAAGCGAGGCAAGACTATAGTATTGATTACCTGCGGCGTTCACTCGAACGAGGTCGGTTCTTATCTTTCGAGCATGTTGATCGCACATCGCCTCGCTTCTTCGGACGATCCTGAGATTCAGGAGATTCTGAAGAATACGATCGTCCTACTGGTGCCTTCACTCAACCCCGATGGTGTTGACATCATTAAGAACTGGTACGACAAGACGCTCGGTACTCCTTATGAAGGCACGGATCCTCCAGAGCTCTATCACAAATATGTCGGGCATGACGACAACCGCGATTGGTATGCGTTCACTCAGGTCGAGACACAAATCACGGTCGATAAGATTCACAATGTCTGGCATCCGCAGATTGTTCACGACATCCATCAGCAGGGAGCGTTAGGCGCGCGGTTATTTCTGCCGCCCTACATGAAGCCCGTCGAGCCAAACGTGCCCAAGCAGTTAGTCGAAGGCTACACCGAGCTGGGCAGCTACATCGCACGTGAAATGCGCGCCACGGGCTTTAAGGGGATTACGACGAATTCAACTTATGACGCCTGGACCCCAGCGCGCGCCTACTCGCATTATCACGGCGGCGTGCGCATGCTTTCCGAAACTGCATCCTGCCGGTTGGCTACACCGATCAAAGTAAAGTTTGATGAATTGAACTCGCGCGAGGGTTACGATCCGAAGCAAGCGACCGATAACTTTGGTCCGGTCTGGCGCGGGGGCGAGTGGCACCTGCGCGATATCACAAACCACATGACAACCGCCGCGGGTTTGTTGCTGCGGCACGCGGCGCAGCATCGCGAGCAGTGGTTACGACGCTTTTACGAGATTGGCAAAGAAGCAGTGCGGCCGCGAAAAAATGGCGAGCTGAAAGCACTGCTAATCTTACCCTCTAAAAGCGAACAAAGATTTTCCGATTCCCTGGGCACGAAGAATTCAGACCAACTGCTGCGGATTCTGGAAACCGGCGCCGTTGAAACTGAATCAGCCCGCCGCTTTACGCTTAACGGACGAGTTTACCCAGCCGGTACTGAAGTCATTCGCGCGGGACAGCCGTATTTCGCGTTCGCGAAAACCCTGCTCGAGGCGCAGCACTATCCCGATCTGCGAGACGAATCTGGTCATCCCGTCGCACCTTATGATGTAACCGCCCATACGCTTTCGCTGCTGATGGGTGTTGAAGTGAAATCAGTTTATGGACCACTTCGCTTTGCCAGTCTGCTGCCACAGCCTGCCGTCAGGAACGGCGGTTGTGGCGATGGCGAGCTGCAGGCTGTTTATCGATCGCACCTGCCCGTGATTGATGAAGGGTGGACCAGATGGGTACTCGATAAGCAGGGTTGCACCAATTACGTCTCAGTCGAAGATTCACAAATTCGCGCGGCGGACCTCAGGAAGTTTCGAACCATCGTGATTCCCGATCAAGCGCCGCGGTCTATTCTTAACGGATACAGGACTGGCGCAATGCCTGAGGAATACACCGCGGGCCTGGGCGAGGAAGGAGTGAAGGGACTACGCGAGTTTGTTGAGCAAGGCGGCACGCTGGTCTGCCTAAACCGCGCCTCTGACTTTGCGATCGAACAGCTCAAGCTGCCGTTGCGAAATATCGTGGCTGGTTTGCCTCGCACAGACTTCTATGTGCCGGGCTCGATCCTGCGACTTGAACTAGACACTTCGAATCCCCTTGCCGCAGGCATGCCCAGAGAGTCGATTGCCTGGGCCGAGGACTCGCCGGTGTTTGAAGTTCTCAGCGGCGCGGACGAGAAGCGTCCGCCACAGGTGCGCATCATCGGCTGGTATCCCAAAGACAAAGATCCACTGCTTTCCGGATGGTTACTCGGCGGTGAGCGCATAAAAGGAAAGGCTGCGCTCGTCGAGGTCACGCTGGGCAAAGGCCGGATCATCCTCTTTGGTTTTCGTCCACAGTACCGCGGCCAATCGCTCGCGACTTACCCGCTCTTTTTTAATTCACTTCGTTAGGAGTGGCGATAATTATGAGGTGATCGTTGCAGTTGGCAATCGCCGGTGCAACGCTCCGGAAACTTGAACCTTCACACACTGCGCACCGTATAAGAAATCGCACGGCGCAACGATAAATTGGATGTAAAAGCGCCGACGCCTTAATGGTTACCTTTATCTTTACTGCAATCGTTCTGCTGGCCTTCCTGCTGGTAGCACTTTATTTCTGGCAGAAACCGTCTTCCCGGCCCGAGATCGAAGGTCTGGATGACTCTCAATACAGCCTGCCGCGGACGGAACCTCGCCGGCTCTTCGAAGAAGTTCAGTACCAGCAGAATTCTGCCGAGAGCCTTGCAGCAACTCAGCGTGAAGATCTTCGGAACCGCTCGGCTGCCGGCGACCAAACTGCTGCCGGGGAAGCGCACAAAAACTTTGACTCCAGGTTTTATGATGAGATACTGACCGCACTGGTAAAGCAGGTCGAATCCGACGCGAAGCTGCTCTCGCTGCTTACTTACATCACACGCAATGAACTCCCGGTCAACAAGGCATTGGCCCAGGCAACCATTGATTCATGGAAGCGATCACCTGATCGCGGTTCGACCTCAAGGACCATGCATATTACAGCACTCGCCGACGATGCTCGACTTTACCAGGACACCGTCGCCACCGTCCTTGACGTCTGGCGCAGGGGTTTATTAACCGATGTCACCCCGGCGGAATTGCGCGCCTTGTTCGATGGAGAGTTTTGGGTGCTGTCAAATACAACCAGGAATTCCGGGGCCGGCTTTATTTTAAAGCGCAGCCTCGCAAAAGCGCGTCGCGAACTGGAAAGCGCGATGCGCGTCAACCAATAACTCCATGCTGCCACTGCCTCTGAAAGGTGAGGTCTAAATCTTATGAGCATCGATATTTTTGAACTGCTGCCCGCTTTGGTGATCGGCTTTGTCATCCTAATCGCGTTGCTGATCATTCTGAGTCGTATCCTCGTTAACGTCGGAGCGAGAGAGATAGCCATCAAGGAACGGCGTTATCTCGGCTCCAAGATGCCGCCCGGACGAGTAGTCGCCACCGAAGGTGAAGTTGGTATTCAGGCCGACGTGCTCAAGCCCGGTCTGCACTTGATCAGATTCCCTTTTGAGAAAGTCGTGCGCAAGGTGCCGCTGATTGAGATTGGCGCCGACGAGCTGGGCATAGTCGAAGCGATCGATGGCGAACCGATGGCCCCCGGGCGAATCTTTGCTCCGGATCGAGCACAGAATGCACATAACAATTTTCAGGATCCGATCGCGTTCATCAAACAGGGCGGCGTTAAGGGCATTCAACTGCGAACGCTGCCGCCGGGCTTGTGGCCGATTCACCCGTATCTGTTCCGTGTGTCGGTAGCCAAGACAACTGTGATTCCCCAAGGCAGGGTCGGCATCCTCATGGCCGCTGATGGAGCGCCGCTCGATGCCGGACGCCTGCTCGCCAAATCAATCTCCGGTCATCTCAGCTTTCAAAACGCTGAACTGTTCACGTCGTCGGGAGGACAGCGTGGACCACAGGTCGACATCCTGACGCCGGGAACTTATCGCATCCTGACGCAATCCACGCCGCTGGAAGGCGGTGAGGAAGTCAAACCGGGTTTGTTTGCGGTCAGGCTGTACGACGCTACGGTCATTAATGAAAACCAGATCGGCCTCGTCGAGGCGCTCGACGGCTCGCCACTGAATCCCGGCGATTACGTGGCTGAATCAGTCGCGGGTCACGACAATTTTCAGGATGGACACGAGTTCATCGATGGCAAGGGTCAACGTGGACCACAGAAAGACATTCTTTTGCCCGGCACCTATTACATCAACCCTTTGCTCTTCAAGGTCATTCCCGAATCAGCCAAGGAGGTCAAGCCAGGCGAGGTCGCGGTGATCGTTTCCAACACCGGCAAGGATCCCTCAGACGACATTCGCCGCCAGATGGCCGCTAAGGTTAGAGAACGCATGGAGCGCGAAGAGAAAGAGCAGGCAGCACAATCGGCCGCCCATCTCGATTCGGTAGACGCTGCGGAAATCAAGAACGAGCTGATGAATGGCGACCCCGCTGACCGGCGGCTTGATGAGGGAGCGCACGAAGCCTATGTCGTGCCCGAAGGTTATCGCGGCATACAGGAAACCGTGGTTGGCCCAGGCCGCTACTACGTCAACACACTCGCCATCACACCAATCATTATTCCTACCACTAACCAGACGGTGGAATGGACTTCGGGTGAGGTCGTCAATACTTTTAATCCGTTCGAAGTCATCTCGAAGGACGGCTTCACGATGCAGTTGGAAGTGCGCGTTGTGTTTCGCGTCAAGCCTGAGGACGCGCCCTTCATGGTGGCCAAGATTGGCGGCATCGAACGTTTGATACAGAACGTAATGCATCCGCTGATCGATTCAATCTTTCGTAATCAGGCGTCAGAATCGTCGGCCATGGCTTACCTCCAGAACCGGCATGAAGAACAGGAACGCGCCGAAGCTCGGGTGCGCGCGCACTTGTTGAAATATCACGTTGATGTCGTCAACGTGCTTATCTGCCACATCCATCTGCCCGAAGAATTGATGAAGACGCAGACGGAAAAGATTCTCGCTGAACAGCGCCAGAGCATGTACAACGCTCAGCGTGAAGCTGAAGACAAGCGCATTCAACTGGAACGCACCAAGTCGCAGGCCGACAACCAGAAGGACTTGATGGCCGCTACCGTGGGCGTTGAGATCTCCGGCAAGCGCGCCGAACAGCGCCGCTCAGAAGGCGAAGGCGAGGCCCACTACATCCTGCAAACCGGTAAAGCCGAAGCTGAAAAAGTGCGGCTGATGGGCGAGGCCCAGGGTGTCGCTTATCGTGAGCAGGTCAACGCACTGGGAGCCCAGGGGGTCGCGCTCGTCGAAGTCCTGAAGGTGATCGGCGAAAAGGGTGTGCGCATCACACCCGACATCATGGCCTCTGGTGGTGCGGGCAGCGCCGATGGTGGCGGCGGTATTGGCACGCTGCTGTTGCTGAATCTATTTCGCAACCAGATGAACCTGCCCTCGAGCAACGGCGAAAAAGCCGAACGGTAGGGAGTGGGATTATAGGGGACAGCGCACCGGCAAACGTTATATTGGATCCAGTAACAACTGGTAGCCCGCGGCCGGTCAACCGAGACGCTAGGTGTGCCTCCTTGTCTCATAGGTGAGCGCCGGATGCTATACTGCCCTGGTGAATCTTGAGTGGGATGAAGCCAAGGCTGCGGCCATTTTGAGAAGCACGGAATTTCCTTTGCGGATGCTGCCGCTGTCTTCGACGACCCACTCTGTGTCGATTTCTATGACCCGGATCATTCCTTTGATGAAAGACGTTATCTCATCAATGGCGCAACGAAGGTGGGTCTCATATTAATCGTATCGTATACCGAAAGGAACGAGGTCGTTCGTTTGATTAGCGCAAGCGAAGTGACACCGACTGAACGTAAAGCCTATGAAGAAGGTTGAATCAGAATTAAAAGAAGATCTTCGACCAGTACGATCTGCGAGGTCTGCGGGTTCGGAAGCTCGGTCCTGGACGGAAAGGCTTTTGGGGACGTTGTCAGGTTGGAGCCTGACGTCGCAGATGTCTTCCCAGACGCCGACGCAGTGAATCAAGCGTTGCGCTTCCTCATCAGAGTTACGAAGGACAATCAAGAGCTCCGACCCACCAAGGGCGATGCCTGACAAAGCTTGTTTGCAGCTGCCGGCACGACAGCATGCTTTTCAAGTAACCTTTTTTCGTTCAGCTCGGATGCTGAGCGCGCGCTGCAGCTGAAGGCCATCGTTATGCGTTATCTCCTAGGGCAAAACCTATGCAACGATCCGAAGCGGAAAGAACGTTTGAAGTCGGAGCTAAGGATCCCCAAAGTTGGCTCTCACAAGCCAGACAACTGAGGATATCTGCGGATGTCATTAAGCCAGAATTACAAAACGAAATTCCGGTTATGTTGGCTCCTATTGGAACCAACGAAAGATTTTCGGCTCTTATGAAATGCTTCATGATGTTGAATGGTAGGCCATCGAAAATCTGATGAAGGGAATTCTAATTGGCAGGGACCAAGTGATGAAGATATTTTTCATTTTTCTCTTTGTCTTACCATTTGGCTCAGTAAACGGTCAGAGCCCCCCGCTTGGAAATATTGATTTTTACGGTTTGCGCCGCATCTCTGAACAGCAGGCGCGGCAAGCGCTCCACATCAACGACCGTGATCCGAGTCCCGCCTCGCTGGAAGAAGCACAGCAACGTTTGGAGGCTATACCAAACGTCCAGCAGGCTCGTCTAAACCTGGTGTGCTGTGAGGCGGGCAAGACCATTCTTTACGTTGGAATCAAAGAAAAGGGTGCGCCTTCGGTGCAATTTCGTCCAGCGCCAAAGGGCGCGATTCGTTTGTCTGGAATAATCGTACAAGCGGGGGAGGCGTTTGACTATGCCTCTACGGAAGGGATCGAAAAGGGGGATGCGAGCGAAGACGACTCGCAGGGCCATGCTTTGTACTCCTATCCGAAAGCCCGTGCCATCCAGGAGAGGTTCATCACTTTCGCCGCGCAGGATTTGAAGCTACTTCGTGCCGTGTTGCGCGAGTCAGGGGACGCTCAACATCGCGCGTTGGCGGCCGAAATCATTGCTTATACGGCAAACAAGAAGGATGTGGTGGCGGACCTTGTGTATGGAATGGGGGATCCGGAAAGTGTTGTGCGCAATAATTCGATGCGGGCGCTCGCAATCATCGCGGGCTTCGCGCGACAATTCCCTAATCAACGAATCGAAGTTCCTGCCAAACCGTTTGTTGAAATGCTCAACTCAATTGTATGGACTGACCGCAACAAGGCTTCGTGCGCTCTGTACCGGATCACCGAAAGACGCGATCTCGCGGTTCTCGCAAAGCTGCGTCTACATGCCCTGCCATCGCTCATTGAAATGTCGCGTTGGAAAAGTCCAGGACACGCGCTTTGTCCATTCTTTCTCCTTGGACGCGTCGGCAATATTTCGGAAGAAGAAATTTCAAGAGCCTGGGCCAACGGCAACCGTGAAAGTCTGATCGAGATGGTGACAAAGAGGGTCGAATCAAAATGAAAAGCCGCCGCCAAAAACGAAACCCGATCGTTTACACAAAATCCTTGACGTCCGGCTTCATCCTTCTTCTACAAAAGCTTTCCCAGCGTGTGTGGCAACATCTTCCGCCACCAGGGCCAGTCGTGATTTACGTCGGCGCCCCAGAGGTCCAAAGTGTGCGGGATACCTTTCGCATTCAGGATATCTGAAAGTTGACGACTTCGTTCGGGCGCTTCGTAGTTCCCTTGCCCGGACAACAAAAAGATCGCATCCGCCTGCCGCAGCTGGCCGAGCTGATGCTCATCATTCAGATTCGAAAGATAGTCAACCGGATTGTTGAAGTAGACATTGTCGTCGTAGTGGCCTTTGAGATATGACTTGATGTCGTACCCGCCACTCATGGCGATCACGCCGCGAAACAAATCCGGGTGTTTGAAATAAGTGTTGAGTGCCAGAAAAGCGCCGAGGCTTGCGCCCGTCGTCATGGGCCGAGCACCCTCACCGCAGTCGGTGCGAATCAGCGGCAGCACTTCGTCCGTGATGTAGCGATCGTATTGCGTCAGTAGTTCCGCCTTCAGGTGCGACGGCATCTGCTCGTTGAGCAAACTGTATTTGTTGACGCTGTTGATCGAATAAGCGCGCACCTGCCCGCTGTCAATAAAAGGCTGAATCGCATCGACCAGATGAAAGCGCTCGTACTCGAGATAATCCGCCGCGGCGGTCGGAAACATCAAGAGCGGATAACCTGCATGGCCGTAAGCGACCAAAGGCATTTCAATATTCAGATTCGAACTGAACCAGGCAGTTGTTCGGCGTTCCATATTTACCTTTCGAAGCAAAAGGCCCTTTAGAAAAGCGGCCTGCGAAGATAAAAGAATGTTGCGGTTTTTGTAACGAAGGATATTCGCTCAGGTGGCCAGCGTACGCAAGCCCGCAGAGGAACCGCGGAGCCTGGGGGAGCGACGCACAGTGAGAGCCAAATGCAATCCAGTGGATCTAAACAATGCACCTACAAGGCATCTGGAGCAAGGGGCGCAGCCGTAAGCCTTTGCAGCTTTCCGCCTTTCAGCGAACATTCTTACCCACCGGAAGCGAGCGGCTTGGGACCGGGCATATCGTGTGCGAACGACAAGGGTATCTCGCTAGTGGGGTGATTCATCCCCCTTCCGGTTATCTCGGGCTTCTTGACGCTCAAATACTCATCTGTTATAAAAACTGCCTGCGCCCGAGCATGGTTTTCAACTATGCAGCGGGCGCTTATTCCGCAGTAGCTCAATGGTAGAGCATTCGGCTGTTAACCGAAGGGTTGTAGGTTCGAGCCCTACCTGCGGAGCCAGATTGGACGAAGGTCGCCGGAAGGAGCTCCGGCGGCCTTTTCGTTTTGCCACGCAGTGTTCGTAACGGCAAGAAGATCAAAGGGTTGGCGGAATGTAGCGGTCAGAGTTCGATCCTTCCAAGTCGAGTTCGAACAGACAAAATTGAGAAGTTTTCGCTTTTCACTTTGATTTTGTTTTTTGAATAGGAAATAGGCCTTTTTAGAGAGTTCTAATAGACGGACGCCGTCTTTGAGGTAATCATGATTTGCGTCTTCATGTTCAGCGATCTGATCAGTTAAGCGCCGCTGTGTTTGTCTCCACTCATGAGTCTTGCGTTCAAAGAACGCTGGTTCAATAAAACCATCGAGCCGATCCTCGTATAGCTTATCGAGACGGTTTTGAGTTTTGCTATGCTCTGCTCGTAGTCGAGCAACAGCCTCATCCCGGAAGCGTTTCTCGTCTGCATGGCTTTGGTGCAAGGCTTCGGTTACCCAGTCCATCACTTCATCATCAAAGACGAGGCCTTTCAGCAAATCCGCAAAACACTCCTCCAAAACCTCCTCGCGGGCGTAAGGTTCCTCGCATTTCCCCTTGTTGCCGGTGCAATGGTAGTAAACGTACTTGCCCTTCTTCTTTTCGGCTACTAATGCACAACCACAATGCCCGCAGCTGACCAGACCGGAAAAAGCAAACTCGTGTTTAGCCACTTTCTGCTTGGTCGTGAAACGCCCGTCGAGGATTTCCTGTACTCGATCAAAAAGCCCCATTGAGATCAATGGTTGATGACTGCCGCGGTACGTCTTGCCATTCCAATCGAAGTCGCCTGTGTAAACCCGTTTTCGCAGCAACTTATGTATGTTGGATTTTGATACTGGCTTCTTAGCCCCGCGCGAAACCAAGCCGGCCTGCCGAACTCTCTCAGTAACTTCGAGGATTGAACACTGCCCGGTCGCGTACCACTGAAAGATTTGGGTGATGATGGGAGCAATATCAGGATCAGGTTCAATAATCCTTTTGCCGTTGGGTCCCATGACGTTACGGTAGCCGAGCGGTGCGAAGGACGGATAGATTGCCTGTTCCGCCTTCTCTAACATTCCCTTCTTGGTCTCTTCCGACAAATTGTCGATGTAGTTCTTGGCCATCAATACCTTGATGCCGTGCATGAATTTGTCGGACGAGCGTGAGTCCCTGGAAAGAACAACGCTTTCCTTGACAAAGTGGATCTCAAGGTCCAATTCGTCCATCGTTACGTAGTCTTTCAAGTTACGATAGAGACGATCTGTCTTCTCGACTAGCAGTACTCGGACGGTTGGCGACCGCTTGAGGAATTTGACCATTGCGTCGAAGCCGGGACGGCCTGGTTTCTTAGCGGTTTCAATGTCAACGAACTCTTGTACGATCTTGAACTGCTCCGCCTTAGCGTACCGATCCAACAGCTTCCATTGTGCGGGAATGGAAAAGCCCTCTTTCTCTTGCTCCTTTGAGGAGACTCGGCCGTACTTAACTGCTGCTCTTGTTTCCATGGTGGTTGAGTCTACTTGCAGGATAGAAAATGCTCATCCGCTACCCGCTAGATGTCCCCTTCTAAGAAAGCCAAATTTAGTTGTGCGATGACGGCATTATATGTTATTGGCACGCTGTCGGCGCGCTTTTTTGCATATAAAACTCCACGATGAGGGCAGCGTAATGACCCGTGAGCAGCCTAGGGCTACGGAGTAGACTTCAGGCGGATATTGCGTAGCATGAGTCATCGGTTTGGCAGGCCGCGTCTTCATTCTCCATGGCTTCCCATTCCAGTAGAAGGCCAAAAAAGCCGGTGATGTTTTCTGCAATCTCTCTCGCGTCTTCGTCAGAAATAATGCGAGCGGCATGTGGCTGCCACACTTCCACGGTACGAGTAATCAAGTTGCCCTTAGATCGTTCCATGAGAAAACGCAGAAATTCTGGCGATACTTATTCCGAGAACCGGCTCATCGGGGATTCGGAATAACAAGGGTTGTGCCACCGAAACCCATCGGGAACTCGGTGGACGCGCGATTGGGCCTTAAGCCATAGAAAGCATTGTTATTAAGATTTTCCGTCCGAGAGTTCTGAGCTTTTCTCAGAGCATGCTAGGGAACTAAAACTGGAAAGTTTCCTTTCCAGTGCAAAGTAAACTTTCCGTTTTGAGGTTGAATAGCTAACGCCACGAATCAAAGATAGCGACCGGCGACAAGGGAGGTGTCAGCGCTTGCGAACAGGTCTTTCCGCGGTTGCGGACACTCGAGAGATCGGCAAGATGATACCGCGCCTTTGAGGGTCTCAAGGACGTCCTGTCCGAACCTCACGTCATGCCACTGGTAACGTGGTAGCAGTAATGCAGTGAGCTCGCGGTGTTTGAGGTCCGCGATGATGGGGCGCAGATCGGCGTCTGCTTGAAACCGAACCTTCAAGACCGAACCTCTGGTACGTCTTCAAGCTTCTGATACAAGAGTGGGTGAGCTGCACGCGCTTGGAGACGCAGGTCGTCAAACTTGGCATGGTTTCGCCGCAGGTGGGCGTCGACTTCGGTGCGGTGAGCGAGATAATGGGTAATCGCGCCGTAAACCTGCTCAAGCGTCAGGGTGTCATAGTTATCGGCGATACTCTCCGGAGAGAGACCGCTCAGAAAATCATAGACAACTGAATCAAGCGAGACACGACTGCCAGTGATCCGAGAAGCGCCATCAACCTCCATGACGTAGCTGGTTTCCATTGCGTCATCTCCTCCCTTACTCATTCTAGTGAAGGACCCGAACGCTAACAACGTGAGTTCTCAAGGTTCGCTGTGATGCCTGCCGCCCCGTTCTCGTTTCTTTCCATTGCCGGACGAAAATCACGATGAAGTCGCCGGGGAGCTTACCGTGACTGAGCTTCGTCCGCGACCTCAAACACCGGTAACTTTGCTTTACACTGGAAAGTATCCTTTCGGTTTTCCGCGCTTAGCACCCTCTTGGAGATGCTCGTTACTCGCCAGACAAGATTTCTTAATCAGAGTAAATCAGAATCATTTCTCAGTTTACGATCTGCATCGCCTCGCTACGATTGATCAATGGAATTTGGTGGCACACTCTTTGTTAAGGAGAGTGGTGTGCAATGCAAAACTTATATTGGAACAATTGGTGTTGGAAAGGATGGCCGGGCCAGCACAATTCACGTAGCACGGTATATTCTAGCTATTTGTGAGTTTTTGGGGAAAGGATTTCTTTCGCGCGAAAGATCTTCTTTCGTTACGTCCCTCGCTGCTCTGAATCCACGGTCCGACCGTGGTCACTGCATGCAGACTGAGCCTCATTGACACTAGTTCGCTACTCCCATCAACAGCTGTCACAGTGAACAACAATCTTGCCTTTTTGCGTAGGGGCCAAAGTTGCGAATAGATGATTGAAGCTCCTCTCTATTAAAGGACAGTGCTCAAGGTTTTCGATTAAGACAATTGACCGAAAGGAAGATATCTCAATGTCTCATTTAGATCCTGTCACAGTCGACACTCCCCCACGATCACAGCAAGAGATGCTGAAAGATCATAAGCGAATCCTACAAAACTACTTTGACACCTACATCACTCGTGGATTAAGCCAGAGAACAATAGACGGTGCCTGTTGGTTCATCCAGCGCTGGTTTGAAAAGATCCGGGTGCGGGACGAGAGCGGTGAACATCAACTCTACATGTGGGAAGCCATGAAGCCCTTCGAAGGGCGCCAGCGTATCAAGGAATTCTTGCTGACGCTTAGCGCCGTCGATGACGACAACAAAGTTTGTCTGCGGCCTACGACGGTGAGATCGTATGCCACGCAGCTCGAACGCCTGTTCATCAGCACACTCGAGTCCCCGTTTATTGATGGGCTGCAAACAATCTCATCTAGATACGGCCCTATCGAAAACCCATTCACGGGGGTCGAATACCCGCTCCATAGCCGGGATATTTTGCGCGCCGAAAGATTTTTCCTGACGCCGGAGCAGATTTTGGAGCTGCTGGTCTTCCTGCGGGAAGTTTATCCCGGCCTGACGAATAGGAATTCTACGGTAGGACGGCTCTATACGATCGTGATGCTGATTACCGAGACTGGCATGCGCTCCATTGAAATCCTCAATCTCGACGCCCTCGGTGACGATAGGGACATCTTCTATAACAAAAGAGTGATACAGACACGCTACGGCAAGGGGTGCAACTCATCAGGCCCGCAGACGCGGTTGATGCCCCTGACGGATCCGGCACTGATCACACTTATGCAATACGAACGAGAAGTGCGACCGCGCTTCCGCAACCACTTGGTTGAGCCAGCGCTGTTTCTGAGTTTGAAGCGCGAAAGACTTTCTTACGGCGCACTACGAGACAGCTTTACACGACTGATAGAGGTTGCCCGCAAGCATGGTGTAAACCTCCCGCCGAATCTGACAATTCACGACCTGCGCGCGAGTTTCGCAACTAATTACCTTGAGGCAAACCCCGATCAGTTCTGTGAATTGATGGAGTTACTCGGACACGTCAGCCCCTCGTCGACGCTTCTATACATCAGATCCAGGGGCAAGAACAGATGGTCGTCAATGAAGGAAGCGCGTGGACTGAGGCCAGGCAAGACGGGTTTCCGTGCGATGGTCTACAACCGAGAAGGGAGTGGATGCAGTAGTGTGGGATCTTAAGGGACTTGCGAAAAAAAACCATCAGATCACCACCGCTCTTCAGCTTCAGGCATTGATCCAGGAGCAGTCGGGAGTGATCTTGACGGTGCAAGCTCTAAGGGCGCTCATGCGAGGCTCGCCAGCTGCACCGCGCGTAGAAACGATTCAACTGCTGTGCGATGTATTCAACTGCCGTTCTGACGCTTTCTACGTTTTCACTCCGAATCCGGCGCGAACACGGCAGTGGGCGAAAGACAGGTTAGAAGGTAAGAAGCCATCACCGTTATACGAACCTCAAGCCGCCGAGCCCGTCGACGAATTTGTGAAGGCGCCAGATGAAACTGTTCAAGGTGAGAGCACGGGAAAGCCAAAGTCCTTGCGGGCGACATTCACCGACCCAAGAACGCTTTACAAAGATAGATTGAGATCCAAGGAGTAACGGATTTGCGTAGGGCAAAGACTAGAGAGTTTCCCGTTGCTGAGTGCAAGCGGTGTTGCAGGCGCCTAAAGATCGTATCGCTCGAACGAATGATTTGCCAAACCTGCCACAAGCATGAGCCGAAGGCCATCTGCAGCGTGTGCAGCTTAGAGAAGCGGTTCCTGACGGAGGGAGCTGGCGTCTGTCCAGACTGCGTTAAGAAAGCGAGCCGATGTACTGAGGTCGAGTGTGCCAGGTGCGGGAGGACCAAACCGCTTGCGAAGCTCGGCGGAGAATACTGCAAGCCATGTCAGAGGAAGGTCAATTGTGGTGAGGGCCGATGCTCCGGCTGCGGCAAGGACAAACAGTACGTACTAAAGAAGGCCAAGCTCTGTAATCGCTGCTACACGATCGGTTACGCGCCGAGAGGGCTGCAAAAGAACCTCGAAACAGTGAGCATATCGAGCGAGTACAACCGAACTCTGTTCAATCACCTCGTTGGGTTAATCGATTGGGAGACGGCCGACGAGGAGGCTCGCCGCCGCTTCAGGGACTTCGGCAAATTCCTGCAAACCTATCGCTTCGACGGGCCGCTCACTTGGGGGAGCATCCTCAAACTTAAATCCGAATTGCCGGGCGCGAGGTTCGTGTACGTTCGCCACTGTCTTCACCAACTCGGCGAACTCCTGTTGGATCCCTCGAAGGACGAGACCTTGGAAGAGTGCAAGAGAAGGATCAGGCCGCTCGTTTCCATTTCTTCCCTGGAGGCGAACGTCATCGCGGTCTTTGAGAAATACGATCTTTGGCTCCGCACCGAGCGTAAGAACACACCTAGTGTCAGGCGTGCCCACTTTGCGACGCTGGGTGGCTTCTGGAGGTGGTGCGCTAGGCGAGGACTGACGTCGCTTGCTATGGTCGAAGCCGCGCATGTCGAAGAATACCTATATACCCTCGGCCTGAAATGGACGTGCCGACACTGCTCTTTCACGAAGAACGTAACCGCCAGAGGCGAGGCTCCGCCGGCCGCGTGCGAAAATTTGGAGTGCCGCGCGCTCCACTCCTCTGAAAAGATGATTCGTTGCCTGGCGCGTACGGTGTTCGGGAACCGCGGCAGGCTCCAGGTCTTCTTCGGTTGGCTCAAGGATGTTGAGGAAGGGATCGAAATGAATCCCGCTCCGACACCCCACAGGAGAAAGCGGGGAAAAACAAAGCGATGGAAACGAACGAGAAAATACACGCAGACCATTCAGTATTACGATTGGGAAGTGATTGATGCTCTTTTGAAGGCCATCGAAGACCCGAAGATGCCGGCCGAAGAGGCCATGGCGCTCTATCTCCTCCTCCACCATGCTTTCTACTTGAGGGAACTCCAGACTGTACGAATCCCTTCGCAGTGTCGGCCTCTAGCACTCGGGGTGAAATCGCGTGAGTCGTTGGTAGATGTTCTCAGCCTCGAGTGGCAGCCGCGGGAACTTTCGAGAGGCAGACAGTTTCTGGGTCGCACTGGAGCGATTCTTCGGCTGGAGCCCGCCGACGAGCCATGGCTGGGAGACTTGGTTAGGCGATTCATGCGAGAGCGTAATCAGAAACTACGAGATCCAACTAACCCATACCTATTCGTTGGCACCGGCCAGAGCCCTCGCGGCGGACCCGTAGGCTACAGACATTTCAGTCCCCTGATCGAGAGTGCCACAGCCCGCGTTACGGGAAGAGTATGTACGGTTGACATATTGGGTAAGTGCTCCAGGCTTCTGTACGCAGAGTTCGGCGGACATGAAGGCTTTCGGCATTTGCACGAACTTGGTTTGGGGGCGAAATATGCGCTCTCTTACGCGTGGGCTAAACCGGTGAGGGTGGTTCCAAAGGAAGTCGAAGCCGGAAGAACTAAGCAGCGTCGATCGAGTCTAACGGTTCCGCCCACAGATGTCTTCGGTATTCCAACCTACTTCGGACGAGGGTTGCGTAATGATTAACCACAGGTTTCTGAGCTGCGTTAGCAGCTCCTATATACCCTCCCAGCCGTAGCGAGGAAGGCAGTCAAGGGCGCAGCGAACTGTTTTATAGTTCGCGGAGTTTATCGGAGCGCAGCGAAGACCCTTGACGGCCTCCGCAGCGAAGGCTACTCCGGCGGCAAACTCACTTGGCTTTGATGCCTGAGAAAAGGTGAGGCGTTTGTCGTTGCTGCCTCTACTGCTAGATCCGCGGCGTGGCCGTACGCCGGAGTTAGGACAATTCCGATCGGGTCCGAAACAGAGTCACACGGAGCGCCGGACTCCGCTTTCAAATGGTCGAGCGTTTTCCTAACCACAGCTTGCCTCTTAACCACTAGTCTCAAAGTTGCACTTCAAACTTGGATGCACCTTCCCCAAAATGCCGGATCGAGTTCGACCAGCAGGTCCCACAACGATGGCCAGACAGCCGCGTCAGTATGTTCTAACGTCGTCGGATTCCGTCACAACTTAGCGCCAGTCCCCAGCGGGGGCGTTAGCGAAGTGAGCACTGCGAGGTGCGCCGAGCGGGCGAGCGAAGCGGAGGCGCAACGGGGAGAATAGATTAAAGGCGAGGCGTCTCGATAACAGAGATTACGTCCGGGCGCCTTTCCTGGGCGCGGGCTTTGGGAGGACGTAATCCGCTGTTATCGGATGACCGTCCTAGACAGAGGCGAGGGGCTTTATCCTCGCCGGAGTCCCATTGTTCGACGGCAGTCGCAGGGGCGTTTTCCTGCGGCGCCGGAGAACTTGAAGTGGTTAATATGGTGGAGCGCCTTGGGAATTCCTCACGCAGAAGGTTTTGAGCGATGAAACAAACCGCGAGGCGCAGGTGTCCAAAAACGGGGAATGTTGGGAGGTGCGCCTGCCCAGGGGAGCCGCGAGATCGACCCTCTTGGGTGCAGCAGGTATGAAATGCCGCAGCACTAGCAATTGGAGAGGATCAGAATCGGCCCTGGAATTTTGTTGACGGGTTTGAGCTGACCCTGATGGCGGACCGCCGTCCGGCCTGAGCGTTCTTGAACATCTAGAGTCAAAGCTAATTTGAGTGACCAGCGAGATGCCGAGGTGCCCTGCAGCTTCAAAGCAAGGCAAAACCCTTTTCACTTCTGCTTTAGGTTCAACCGGAAGCTCCCACAAGCACAGCGTAAATCCACCGGATCAAACCTCGGTGTGAGAGCCAACCATGAGTCGCACTTCGGTTTCTCGCAGCGAAACTGGTGCAGCAGTTGTCTAAAGGCTGTCACAACCGGCTCGAAATCTTGCCTCGACAGTTCGGCCCACTCGTTATAGTGAACCGCTTTATTGATGATCCACTGCTCCCCGCCGCAGGTCGCCAGACTCTTGGCGCGTGCCTTCTGAAGCCCCTCAACCTTCACTTTGGCTTGAGCGTCATCCCATGACTTTGCTGCCTTCTCGGCGCGCTTTAGGAGTTCGCCCTGCCTGCCAATCACAGCACTCAGCAACTCGCCCATGTCATATCCCCCGTCACCCCTAAACGAGACCTTCGCTCCCAGTTCGTCCGCCAGGTCTGCGGCCACGTACTCTAAATGCCGACGCAGACGAGCGGCCGCTGTCGGCACTTCATTCTTGGCTAAGTCTTCGGCTATCGAATCCCAGATCTCCGCGACCTCATCAATAACTGGGCCTGTATCGACGGTCCAAGTATGAAACGCGACTGCTGATTTCGTGCCAATCAATCCTTCCGTTCGCATCTGGCGCGCCCATACCTGATCATGCGTAGTAATGACGAACTGCGTGTCTGGGAAATATGTCTTCAGGAGCTTACAGAACTGCTTGCGATGTTGGGAATCAACAGACATAACCACATCGTCGAGAACTGCGAGCGTGAAATTGGTACCCAGGACCCTCTTCATCAAGGCGAGGTAGAGGCACACCCCCATTCCGTCCTGATGGCCTTCGCTGTGATATGCGCCGGGTGGGAACATGCCTTTCTTATGGAAGTCCACCAGGAGCCCAAGCTTCCCGTCCATAGGTTCAAACTTAGCCTTGAACTCCCCCTCATCATCATGGTTGACGAGTTGATAGTATTTCCCGAAATCTCCCTCAACTTCTGCATATAGTTCTACCAACGCAGCCTCGGCAACATCACAATAGACCTTGTAGGCAATTTTTCCGCGGGAAGCTGCCGCATTCTTTGTCTCAGCGTCGCGTCGGAACAGGCGCCAATTGTTCAATCGCTCTTGGGCGACAACCAGAAAGTCGTGGGCTTCAACAGTTGCACTCTTATCCGGACGTGCCTTCACTTTCTCCCTGGTTAAATCCAGATCGCTGCTCAGCGTGTCTGGTATCGATGCCCATCCCGACTCAAGTCTCTCTTTCAGCGCAATGGCTCCTTCTAAGGAGGAAAGAGCCTCCGAGAAAGCGAGGAGATTCCCCGACCATTGCCCTAACCGTTTGACGAATCTCTTGTCTACTTCCGCGATCTTGGTTAGGGGTTCGATGAGCCCCCGAATGCGGATGACCTCCTTAGAGATTGACCTGCCGGCTTCAAGCAGTTTGTCTCGCACAACCTGCGCTTCTTTCGACTTTTCGAGCTTCTCCTGCAAGTGTGCGCGAAGAGCTCCAATATCCCAGTCCGTGTCGCAAAGCGGGCAATGTGGACCGTCGACCAGGTCAAGACCGGACTGGAGGAGCGAGCGTCGCTTGATCGAGGAAAGAAGGTCCGCGTTCGCTTCTATTTTAAGGATGCTTCTCAACGCCGACTTGACCGCAACCTCGGTAGTGGTTTCGAGGCCTTTGTTTACCGCATCGGAAACTGCATTGATATCCCTCAATGCTGATTCCTTGGTCTGCGCCGCGCTCCCCTTCGCGCCGCCTTCAGAAATGCCTTCAGCGACGGAGGTATCCTTGGCAATCTCCTTGATCTCTGACAGACCAAGCAACTTACGCCGTTTGTTAATTGTTAATAGCAAGTCTTCGACAGTGAGCTTCGCCAAGTCGAGATGACGCTTGAGGCTGTCCTCCCCTGACTCGGCTTGTGCCTTGGCTGTTGAATAGGCTGTGTTGAGCTTGTTTTCGGTGGTCTTAAGCGTTGCACGCGTCTGATCAATGTCATCGAGCTTGAGCAGGGTTTGTACATCGCGGGAGCGTTGGGAGGCCTCGGTGAGAATGAACTTGATGATTTCGCGGCGCGAGAGTGTGATTTCGGAATGTTGTGCGATCTCGTCAAACACCGCCTTAACATCGGCGTCGTTGGGCGTGATCTTCAAGTGTTTCGGCTTCTTTATCCGCCGCGTGATAGATGCCGATTTCCCCAAGTGTGGGATATGCACGTCCAAAGTTACGGACGACGCATCAGGATAGCTCCGGGCTTCGACATGTGGCCCGTGATCAGCAAGGTTGAGGTCGCCCGTACCTGAACCCTTAAGCCGGCCGATCTCCCCAGTAAGCACGAACTGAATTGCATCTACGACACCGCTCTTTCCGGATCCGTTGGGTCCCGAAACCACGAAACTCTCGCGGTTCATTGTCAGCGTAAGATCCCGTATCCCGCGGAGCTCTTTGATGTGAACACTCTCGATTTGGATCACGGGAGATTCTCCTCGGCGCTGCCTGAGAGAACGGTCACCAGAGCCGCGGCATTAAGCTTCTTGTCAGCTTCGAGAAGTGCGCGCAATTGCTCGACGATTGCCTGATTAAAGCCTTCTGACTCGGAAAGCTTCTTGTAGAACTCCTCTAGGATATTCTCTTGGATGGTTGGCATGGTCCGGCCTCTTTTGGTTATCTATCCGTTTGAAACTCGATCACTTAACGGTCAACACTTTTCATTGCCCCAGCCGCATGAGTTCCGGGCTAGCGTCGTTGTTGGCATTGGCCAAATGCTCCAGAAATTCTTTACCGGCCCGCGCAACGCCGGAGCGCCCTCGCTTAACCAAATGGCCGTCTCGACAGCCTCAATCTGGCAGAAAAAAGGTCGGATGGCCCCAACCGTCCTCAGTCCCCTCGGTTTCTTGTGTTTCTGTTGCTGGGTGCCAAGCTCACTCACCATCAGAGCGAGGTCCGGGTGGAGTCCCGTAATACTGCCTCATTTATCGACGGATTGCCACTGACTGATGATGGGCTGGAAAGGGCGACGCGGCGCGGTTTGATGGCTTTGAAAATGTGCCCCCTCGTAGGGACAAAAGGAACCGACTTGGTGCCCACTCTGCACACCGAAGAGCGAAAAGGAGAGGAGCACTCGGAGCAAAGCGAAGAGTTGTGCGGATGGGCTGTGGTTTACGATGAAGCGCAGAGCGGAAGGACTTAGATCGACTTTCTTCTTCCGCGTTGTCGTCGGCTTGGAATGGAAGCTGCAGCCCTACTCAGGCGCTAACGCGGATCAGCATGATGTGATTGAGTGCTTTGGCATCTTTCGACTTGAAGCTTACCGAGCAGGTTGCCGTTGAGGTTGAGCCGTACCACGCGCAGAATTGATTGCTTCGATTATAGAGTCTTTCTCTTGCTGCTCAAAAAACCACCAGTTTGTACTCCAAACCCGGTGCATTCGCCAACCTAACTTCTCTCTCAACCAGCGCTCCCTTGCTCTATCGCGCGTTCTAGCAACCAATGAGCTGTGATAACCAGCGCCATCACACTCTATTGCGAGCAAGTTCTTACCGCGATCCTTGACGACAATATCTAGCCGAAACCTACCTGCGCCGTATTGGCATTCGATTTCATATCCTTCATTCTCGAGAAACTCAACAACTTGTTCCTCGAAGGGTGATTCGCAGTGCACCACATTTGAGACTCCGTCACGTTTCCGTTCGAACCGTTTGCTGCCAATACCAAAAGTGCGTGCCTGTTCAGTGTTCTCTAAACCGACGAGCAATGCTTTCAGACACTGAAAGCCTTTGCTTTGTGCACCGCTTGATTCCAAATCAACGGCCTTCAGCGATGAAACTACAGTGAATCCACTACGTGACCGTGTGATTGCAACATTCAGGCGGCGTTCGCCGCCACTCTTGGTCAAGGGTCCAAGAACAGAAGCACTGAAATGTCCTGCCGGATTCTTTCCGTATGTGAGACTCAGGATAATGCGGTCCATCTCATCGCCTTGAACAGTCTCCAGATTTCGCAGGAAGAACTTGGATTCGTCGGCGCAAAACGCACGCAGTTTTTCCGATGTAAACATCTGGAGCTCCGCGTCTATGAGGTCCATTTGTGGAATGTTCATAGTAACGACGCCAAGGGACTTTTCGGGACATTCATTTACGTGCAACTCAATGAGTTTAACGACCTCCTTTGCCTCAGTTGGGTTGTTGCGCTGCCCCGCGGTTTCTGAGTAGACGGCATTTGGAACATAGTGTAATCGGCGACCAATACCGCTGACGTGAGCCGGTGGGTACATCTCTAGCAGTCCCGTGCCTGGCTGGCCTGGGGTCTTGCTATAAAACCAATCATTTGAAAAGCGAATCAGGTCCGGTGTTTCACTGCGGTAATGCGACATTAACATTACTTGCGTCTTGTCTTCCTCGAACACACCCCCGAATTCATCCAGCAAGCTCTCGCTAATGCCAAAATCCTGAACCTCCGAATCGGCTTCCGGATTCACAAATCCCGCAAAAAAATCGGTTGGCGGGAGTTGGTTCTTATCTCCAACGATGATCACTTGTTTACCAAACGACATTGACAATAGGCCATCAAGAATGCGGATTTGGGATGCCTCATCGAAGATCACCAAATCGAACGGCACGCCATACTCCTCAAAAACCTGTGAGTCGATCAAGTTGGCCAATGACGTAGGACTCATCATCCAACATGACTTCGCATTTAAGAGGTAATCCAAATGTGCGTTAACCAATTCACGCACAGTGCCGCGAATGCGCTGCAACCCCGCAAGCCGGCGAAGCTCAGAATCGCTGTGTGCTGCCGCAACGGCAGCTTTCTGCATTGAGTCTCGGAGCCTGCCCTTTAGATGGTTGATCACCCACGACCCCAGCTTCTCGTCTTGTTCCATGAATCCCTTGAGCGTTTGCTTGAACTCAGATCCATGAGGCTTTGCAATCGGATCGCAGAGCCGTAGCAAGTTAAAGCAAAAGAGTCTTTCAGCATGTTCCGGTTTTACGGAACCTTCGAGAATCTTGGCCCACAAAGCTTTTATTTCCGGAAAAGCTGGGATCTTATTTCGCCAGCGTCTCTTCTCTAACCAAAGATGGCGTCGCGGCAGATCAGTCAGAATCTCGATCACGAGGGCACTTAGGGAATCATAGTCTTCCAAGCTTGCGATGGGGTGGTCAAAGAAAGTTTGCAGACTACTATACGCTAACTCCATCGCCTTCTGGTGGCCATGCAGGTTATGACTTAGTTTCAGCCATAGTGGGCTATCAATATCGAGTCTCTGCTGTCCCCGAAGGCGTTCAAACACATCACGCCATTCGATTATCCGATGGAGCCATTCCCAATTGGGCTCAATTTCCCGCTCACCCTGCAACTCAATGTACTTCGTCAGCGGCTCAAGCTCCCTGTCACAAACCGCAAATTCTTTTTGCGCCGCGAAAGCTTCGATAACTCCTCTGGTTCGGTCCCCATCCTGTTTTTCGCATTCGGCCAGGAATCTCTCAATACGCTGCTGACAGTGTTCGTAGTACTTGAGCGCGGTTTCCACGTTGTCACTCAACTTGTCCGGAAAGACTAATTTGTCAAAACTCTCAAGGAGAGTCTGCACTTGGGAGAGCAAACTCGGGTTGGGAAACTCCCAGAAGGTTTGCCAGTGTACATTGCTGATTTCAAAGAGATCATTTCTCCCACGCATCTGCTCGACTAAGACCGCGCTCTTCTCAAGCGTCCGGACCTCCTCCAGAGCAAGATACTTCTCAGAATGATCAGGTTCCTCGTGAGCGACCGCGAGGTAGGCAGAGGTCAATTGCTTTAATACTGGATGGGTTTCCGAAGCTGATCGAAATGATTCCACATTTCGTAAAGCACCAACAGCTTGGAGTGTGACTTCTTGCCATTGCTTGAAACGCCGAGGAGGGATTGCGGGAAAGACCTGGCGCAGGGCGTACTTGCATTTCCTATCATTGACGAAGTGTAGGCAGTAACTGACAAAATTAAATCCGTGCTCAGCCTTTGCTTCTACGTGTGTCCAATGCGTTTGGGAAACTCGTTCAAGCGCGACGAAGTGAAGCGGCAGTGGTGCACCCTTTGCTGCACTTGCACAGGCTTGGAAATGCGCTTTCCATCCGGCAACCGATAGTACTGGCGTTGCTTCGGGCGTCCACCAAGTTCGAGGAATTGATGCGTGCAAGTTACCCAGAGACAAAATAGCCTGAAGCTGGGCACGGCGGACCTTGAGCAATGGTGAGTAAACCAGCCCGATTTGATCGCTAAGTCGCAAGTAGTCCGCTTGAGAGGTGTCGATCTCATTACGTCGATTGTTATGAACGACCATTCGGCCCGATAGGTCTTGCCACGAAGTAGCAACCTCCGCTTCTAATAGACCTTTCGCTTCTCGCTCCTTATCTTCTGGGTAAATCTCAACCAACGGTACAGGGTGGCGAATAGCAAGCAGTTCCTCGCGTCGTTCCCACTGCGATTTCAGATATTCAACTTCCGACAAACTTATTCCCGAGTTTCCGACGACCTTAGGATGACAATCGGGTCTCTCCAAAACCTTTGTAGCAAGGGCCAGAACATCTCTTACGTTCGCATCGGAATTGATTAGGGCTTCGCCTCCAACGGATGCAATCCACTCTCTCGCCACATCGAGCGATTCCAACTGTTTTTGAACTCGATCAATCGAATCCTTCAGCTCATTCTCCGCATTAGGGTTATCGTCGAAGTTTTCAGCCCTCACATTGTTCCAGACATTCTCAGTATCGGTCAGAATCACGGCGAGATCTGGCCATTCACCAAGACACGCAAGTAGCTTATTTAGCCGCTCTTTGGAAAGCGCTTGCCAGTTTGCGATCGGAACGTTGGGCACATTCTTGAGTTCCTTGCGCAACTCAATCATTCCTGCGAGGGCCTCCCGTTTCGTAACCTGTAAAGATGGATGCGCTATTGTTCGGCCAAATTTCACCCTCTCGTTGAGTATCTTTCTCGTTTCGCGAAGTTCACCAAACGGATAAACCTGTGGGGTTTGTGTTGAAGGGAATTTGTTGGTTGCTTGCTTGAGGAATTCACGCTTATCCAAATCCTCATCGTGTAAATTTAGAAGTGCCGGTGTAAGCCCGCAATCGGAAAGCCGTTCCTCCACCTGCGTGATCGCCGCCTTCTTGTCGCACACCAGCAAAGCATTTCGCCCTCGCGCGAGAGCGTTGCTGATAATGTTCGCAATAGTCTGGGACTTGCCAGTTCCAGGTGGTCCCTCGACTTGGAGGCAAAATCCTTGATCTGAAAGTTGTACGACCCGAAGTTGGCTGTCATCCGATGGCAGTACTAAGCCAAGTTCCTCTAATCCATCATCTGTAATTTCACCAAGGTCGGCGCTTTGCACCTTACTACCTTCGATCTTTGACTTCACAATGGGATTCAAGGCCAAAGCTTGACGCAGCGGCGGTTCGGTCAAGCGCGCTTGAACAACCATTTGCTGACTACTGAATAGCCCAACGTAGCCGTCAGGCTTTACCTGCTGAGCGCGGTTTCCCAATTGTGCTCGTATCCAATTCGTAGCTTCCGTTGGATCATCGGCCAAGCTCGAATTAGCCTGGATGCCAAAGCCCTTGAGATGCGCCGCTAGGACTGGGTTGAACTGCCACGATTCATCTTCCGATACCGTCACTTTCACATTCACGCCGCTTGTCTGAAGTGTTGCGCGCTTAAGGCACACCGGAAACAATGCAACGCGTTGTTGTTGGCCTGTAGTCCCGGCGATCGTCATCTCCACAGACCCGGAGCAAATGAAAGCGCAATGTTCGCCCCGTTCGCGAATTCGAGTTTGAAAGTTCCGGTAAAGGTTACGGGCTATCGGATCGCTCATTGTGCCGATCACGATAGCGCCACCACGGCTTAGCGAGTTGAAATCCAAAGGCTGCAGCTGCCGGAACCTCTTAACCGGCATCTTCACTAGCGGGTTGTTTAGTCCTTGCGCTGTCGATTGCTTGAGCCACTTCTCTAAGTATTGCGCAAAAGTTTCTGGCATCTGAGTATTTGCGACGCTGCGAAGGCCATCTGGAAGCCGTTTCTGCTAAGGTGCCTCTTAAGCCGACATTTTGGTTAGCGCGGTATTATTCATTATTTCGCCTCGCTGTGCCAATGCAAGTCGTTAAAAAGAGGGGTCATATGTCAGTATGGGTGCCACTGATCTAAATGAAAAGTGAGGGACAGCATATCTCGGAGTGTGTGCGGGAGAAGTTGTTGCCTTTTTGTTTTGGGAAAACGGTGGTCCTACTAAGGACATTAGTCGTTATGGACATACTTTTCGGAAATTCGGATCACGGCAGATGAAGGATTTGGGCAATCTTCCTCGTGACTTCAGTACATAGCGGGCAACCTCATGCGAAAGTTAGATGGGACTTACATCTATTCTCCCTCAGATTTAATTACCTTCCTTCAGTCTGAGTACGTTTCGTGGATGGATCGCTTCGATCTCGATCATCCGGGAGTGGCCGACCGAGACGAAACAGGAGATAGCGACGAGATCCTTCGCACCAAGGGTCAAGAGCACGAACAGGATTTCCTCGCACACCTTATAAATTCGAAACGCGACGTTTGTGAAGTAAAGGCGAATTCCGATCGGGTTGCCACGACCTTGCGCGCTATGAAGGAAGGTCGGGAGGTGATCTACCAAGCCGAGCTTCAACATGACAACTTTAGAGGGTTTGCCGATTTCCTTATGCGCGTGGAGGGTCCATCCGCTCTCGGAAATTACCACTATGAAGTTTGGGATACGAAACTCGCCCGGAGTTTGAAGCCTTACTTTGCTATTCAACTCTGTTGCTATGCGGAGATGGTGCAGGCAATGCAAGGCCGTTTGCCGGAACATATTGGGATTGTGCTCGGTACAAGCGAGGCCATACGCCTCCAAACCGAGGACTTCTACTACTATTACCGCGCAATCAAACGCGCATTTCTCGAACAGCAACATAGCTTCGATCCCGACGTGCCACCCGCGATACCAGGGCTTAGTGATCTTCGACACTGGACTGGCCACGCTTCTCGTCTCTTGGAAGCTCGCGATGACTTGAGCCTCATCGCTAACATTAGAACTATCCAGATTGAGCGCCTTCACGCAGCGGGAATCAACACGGTTCGCGGCTTGGCGGAGAGCACCGCTCAGAATGTCTTGAAGATCTCCCCGCCCGCTCTTAGTCGACTACGAACACAAGCGCGTTTACAAGTTGAATCGCGCGGTTTGGAGAGGCCACGGTGGCAAGCAATTCAGTCCGATCCTGAACGTCCCCGTATGGGTCTCGCATTGCTTCCTCCTTCCTCTCCGAACGATGTGTGTTTCGACATGGAGGGGTTTCCGCTAATTGATGGGGGTCTGGAGTATTTGTTTGGAGCGACGTACAGCGAGAATGGCGAGATGCAGTTTCGCGATTGGTGGGCACACACCAGCGCAGACGAACAAATTGCATCGGAAGGTTTCATCCGCTGGGTTCATGCACGCTGGAAGAGCGACCCCACAATGCACATCTATCACTACGCTTCCTATGAGACCGCTGCGTTAAATAAGCTGACGGGACGATTCGGTTCCTGCGAATTCGAGATGGATGATCTGCTTCGCAATGGAGTGTTTGTCGATCTCTTAGCTGTAGTTCGCCAGGGATTGATCGTGGGAGAACCGAGCTATTCGCTCAAGAATATTGAGCACCTCTACAAGTCAAAGCGAACAGGTGAAGTAGCAACCGCAGTCGATTCTATTGTGTACTACCATAGGTGGCGGGAAGCACCGGATGGTGATGATTGGAGTACATCGCCAACGCTTAAACTTATTCGAGACTACAACGAGGAGGACTGCGTCTCCACTTGGCAACTCGCCGAATGGCTGCGAACCGCGCAATTCGAAAGCAAAATCTCCTATGAACCCCGGACCGAAGATCCGAAACAGCCTAGTGAACTCACCGCCAAGCGTGCAGAGCTTGCCCAGGAAATCCTGAGTGAGATTCCCAGCGAGCCGAGCGACGACGGAGAGAAGTGGCGCGTGCACGCGATGCTTGCTCACCTGCTGGAATTTCATCGTAGGGAAGCGAAGCCGTCCTGGCGAAAACTCTTCGAGCGAAGGTTTAAAACCGAGGAGCAGTTGGTCGAAGATGCGGATTGCTTAGGAGCGCTGGAGCGGACTGGCACGGCGCCCACTCCATTGAGAAAATCGCTCTCATACGAATACCGATTTGATCCTGACCAAGAGAGCAAGCTGAGAAGTGGAGATAAATGCAGGTACTCACATGATCTTGAGAGCAAGATTACGATAGAGAACATTGATTACGAATCTGGACTACTCACATTCGCCCTCGGTAAGAATCGTCCCGCGCCACCGAACCGTCTTAGCCTCATCCCCGACGATCTTGTTCCCGCAAAGGTAATAGCTGATTCAATCGAGCGTACGGTGAAGGAGTATCACAACAGTGGGGTTTTTCCACAGCATCTCTCGGACTTGCTGTTTCGCAGGCGGCCTCGGTTGCAGAGCTTTAGCGGTGGTCCAATTGTTCCTGCTGGGACGACGATCCTCAATGCATGCATTGAGACAGTTTTGAAGCTTGATGGAAGCACGCTGTGCATCCAGGGTCCACCAGGTTGCGGCAAGACGTATGCGGGTGGGCACATGATCGCCGCATTGCTAAATGCCGGGAAGCGTGTCGGCATAACGTCTAACAGTCATCGCGCGATCTGCCTCCTGCTAAAGGCGACAGCCGAGGCCGCGGATAAGATGGGAATTTCTTTTACGGGAGCAAAGGCGGGATGCGAAGAAGATGATGAATCCATCCACAAGTCGATCCAGATGCTCCCAACTAATGGTGACCTGTTCGAGCTGACGCAAATGCCCGCCTTAGTAGGTGGCACCGCGTGGGTGTTCAGCAACGAAAAGGCTCGCGGCGTGTTCGACTACCTCTTTGTGGATGAAGCTGGGCAGGTCTCGGTGGCAAACTTGGTGGGGATGGCACCCTCAACGAAGAACGTCGTCCTGCTGGGCGACCAGATGCAACTAAATCAGCCCATTCAAGGAACGCATCCCGGTGAGAGCGGAACTTCCATTCTCGAATACTTCCTGCAGGATAATGCAACCGTACCGGAGGATATGGGGATCTTCCTGGCGAATACCTGGAGGATGCGACCCGAGGTGTGCCAGTTCATTTCCGATGCCATCTACGATGGTCGACTTCAACCCGAATCGCTCACTAGCTGCCGGTCTATCCACCGCGGACCGGAGCAAACAAATCGAGTGGCACGGATTGCCGGACTGCTTTATGTTCCCGTCGATCATGAGGCCAGGACCTACGAGTCAGAAGAAGAAGCTGTTGCCATTCAGGAAATCATACAAGAATTGCTGAGGCACTCCTTGCAGCTCGGTGCAGAACCAGCGCGCCCTATAGGACTGGAAGATATTCTGATCGTCGCTCCATACAACCTACAGGTGAGAAAGCTCAGATCGATCATGCCAGGTGCGAGAATTGGGACTGTGGATAAATTTCAGGGTCAAGAGGCTCCGATCGTGATCTTATCGATGACGACCAGCGAAGGAGATGCATCGCCGCGCGGCAGGGAATTCCTGTTTTCCACAAATCGGCTTAACGTGGCAATTTCCCGTGCGCAGATCCTCGCGATTGTCGTCGCGAGTCCCAAGTTGCAGCGCACCAGGTGCTCGCGTATCGAGCAGATGAAGCTTGTGAACCTCTTCTGCCGTGCGGCCCAAGCGGGCGACATGTCTGAAGCTATGTAAATTGCCAAAATGTATCTGGGCCGGTCCCAAGGCCTTGATAGGCTTCTGAACTTTTTCTGACCAGACGCAATCTCATGGGCATACTTAAGCGACTGTTCGGTACCCCTGCTGAAGGAACCTCCGAGCACTCCCGCGCACCGATTGAGACGGAAGCGGCTGTTGCTCGTAAGCTGCCGAAAAGCGTTCCATTGATCGATCTGGTTTTCAATGACCACTCTGCACTGAACTTCGAAGAAGAGCCCGAGAGCCCAACGAAAGCTGATGGCCCTCCGCGCCACAAGACCGATTATTGGACAATTTACGGCGCAATAGAATCAGCGTACACAAATGAAGAACCAGAGAAGGCGGTGAAGCTGTTCTTAGAATTGCGCAAGACAGCTGATCTTCACAGCGGTGCTCTATCTCTATACCTTCGGGCTTACCGGAAGCTACGAGACAAGCTCGTTAAGGAAGGAAACCTGCGCGGGGCTTTCGCAGTCTCGGAAAACTTGCTTAGAGAAAAAATGTTAGCTGTCACGTCTAATGACGAACGCAAACATATTAAAATTGGACAATCGCTAGGTGTAAGCATACCGGAGGCCATGTCGACTAGAATGGCGCCGCCAAAGAGAAAGCCGGAAGCGTTTCTCCGTTTAACTTCGTCCCGAGGCTGGCAGATTGGGGAGACTTCCCTCAAGGACGAAAGGGACAAAGGCCAAAGCAAGTGGAAGGAAAGAGTTATTACGCAGTACGGCACGCTCGAAATCGCCCCATGGGGACTAGCAAAGTTTGGCGAACCGGAGCCACGTGCGATGCTGAGGTTCCACTCCTCTGCAGGCGAGTCGAGTCTGAGCGAACTGAACGGGGTCGCCTACAGAATCGGCTGGAATCCCTATGCGAGCGCCTTCATCACGATGTCCCCGGAAATGCTGGTGAGCGTTCGGCAACTTCAAGGCAACCAACTTTGCTCTCTGCAGCTTCCTTCGACACAACCGGAAGGCCCAGGTACGGACAAGTATCAAGTACGATGCGTGGCGACGTCTGGAGACGGATCTACGTCCCTTTTTTCGCGAGTCAGGCAAGCAGCGTTTCTGGATGGCGGTCTTAGGGAGATATGGCTTGCACAGACACCTCCGGCTCCTGGCGTTATAGAGGAGCGCTCATCTCCAGCGAGGAGCGAGGCTTCAGACTCGAACTCTGATGTCATTGCGGCCGCGCAGATATTGGGAATAGAAAAGGGAGCGAAGGCCGAGGATATTAAGCGTGCGTACCGAGCTATGGCTGTCCGCCACCATCCAGACAAAAACCCGGGAGACCCTAAGGCTCTTAACCTCATGAAGAGCATCAACGCCGCATACGAAGTACTCTTGGAGCAGCCCGCCTCTGAGGCGTGGGATACGGAATCCGAGGTTGTCACTTACTATTCAAGCCTTAACAGGACCACTTTCGAAACGGACTTCGGCACCATTGAATTCAGCATTGGCGTCGTCGGTCGATGGCAAGATTGGATCTACTCGTCGGCCATCAATCCAGAGGGTACGAGGGTGTTTCTCGGGTGCTATTCTGGCAGGATTTTCGAACTCGACGCTAGCGGTCGCACTGTAAAGACAATTAAATTCAGTGAACCCATTACTACGCTTACGCCGCTCGAAAGCCACTTGCTAATTGAGTCTCATTCGAGGATTGTAGCGCTTGCTGAAAATAAGGTGTGCGGAACCGTCGCGAAGCAGCAGGGTTCCTCAGTTACGTATTACCCAGGGGGCGTGATACTTCTTCACGGCAAGCGTTTGCTGATCTTCGACCGAGATCTTAAGTCGATCGGAGAGATCGAGGCCTTTGACACGGTTCGAGGGTTTTGGAAAGCAGGAGAATCCCTGGCTATTGAAACGAACCGGGCCATAACGAAAGTGGATGAGTTCTTCATCTAGTCATGTCTGACAATTATAAGGCAACCACGGCGACATCGTAGATCATCAGCCTTGCGAATCAGGACTTCGAAAATGCCGAATCCAAAACCATTAAGGTTCCTCCAAATCTCTGACGTTCATGTAGATTCGAACCTTACCAGCAGCCGGCTTGCCTTGCCAAAGGACAAGCGAAGAACGCGAATCACGGAAATAAATGCTCTCGTGCAACAAGCAATGGAGCTTGCGACAGAGCGAGAAGCAGACGCGGTACTAATCCCTGGCGATCTTTGGGATGACGAGACAGTTTCTCAGGAGTCAGTCCACAGCTTAGTCGAGTCGTTTGCTTCGATAGATCCGATTCCCGTATTCATCGCTCCCGGCAATCACGACTTTTGTTCGCCTCTCTCGAAGTATTCTCGCGAGATGCAAGTAGCGCTGGGCATGCAGCCCTGGTCTGACAATGTGTTTATTTTCGAGAAACCTGATTTCGCTTCCGTTTCCCATCCTTGGCGCGAAGATGTCGTAGTGGTGGGACGGGCCTTTCTGGAGAACGTCAGAACAAGTCAGCGCTTACTCGGGACGCGAATCGCTCGGCCAACTGCGGCGATCAGTCTTCTTTTGTTCCACGGTTCGCTTGAGGGACACAACCGAGAGGGCGTTGCCAAAATAACTGCTCCTTTTTCGAGCGAAGAACTGCTCGCGCAAGAGTTCAGCTACACCGCCCTGGGCCACTACCATAGTTTTAGTCAAATAGTTGACGCCAACGGAAAGATCCGCGCCGCCTACGCAGGGTCGACCGGAGCCCGCATGTTGGGTGAAGAGGGTCCAAGACACGTCCTGATTGGTTCGGTTGATTCGAATGGCCTAGTCGGAGAATTCGAAAAGGTTGAATTAGACCCCCGCAGGATATGCGCCTTGAACATCGATGTGACTGGAGCGAGCGGCGCGGAGATAGTATCGCGAATCGAGGAGAATGCATCGCTTCAGCAGTGCCGACCAGTTGACATGGTTGCCGTAACGCTGTCCGGCAGGATCCACAAAGGAGCAAACGTCCGTTCAGCCGAGCAAGTCTTCCAGGATCGCTACTTCCACTTCAAGCTATTCGACCGGACACTGCCAGACTACGATCTCGACAATTATGATCGGAGAACTGTGGAAGGCAGGTTCATTGAAGAAATGAAGAAGGAGATCGACTCTGCTGAAAACGACGAGCGACGACAGCACCTGGAGCGAGCCCTTTACTACGGTCTGGATGGGTTCCGAGGAGAGATAAAACCCGCTTATGAAGATTGACCGCCTGATCATTGATGGCTTTGGGAAAATCCGTAACCAACAGATCAGGTTTTCGCCAGACCGCGTTAACCTCTTGGTTGAGGAGAACGAGTTTGGGAAGTCGACCATCGCCGAAGCAATTTGCGCGGCGCTATATGGTTTTGCTCGTGGGCGGACCACTCAAGAAAAGTTCGCCGGGATTGAAGCCAAGCGCCCACTATCCGGAGGGCTATATAGAGTAGCCTCTGAAATTAGTGTTCGAGGGCATCGTTACAGAATAACGCGCGATTTCGAGAACGAGAGTGTTCAAATTGTGGACTTCGAATCCGGAACAGATGTTACTGCGGATTTCATTCCCAAAAAGGGCGCGCCACAAATTGGGGAAAGATTGATCAATCTTTCGCGAGAGCAGTTTCAACAAACTTGCTTTATTGGTCATCACAGCCTCATTCACAACGCGGCCGACCCAGATTTGAAGCGAAGCTTCGAACAGATAGCTTCGTCGAGTCAAGAGAGTAATACTGCAGCGCAGGCGATCGCCGCTCTGGAGAAAGGCTTGGATCATTTGCCTGGGGCCACCATGGGTGGAACTATCAAGGTTGAAACAGAGATAAGCCGACTCCAAGACAAGATCACTAGGATTAAAGCCACTCTCGGCACACTAGAAGACAACAAACTACGCCACGAGCCCGATGTACGTAAACTGAGCGTCCTGCAGGAAGAGATCGACGCAAGACGAAAGGACAAGGCCGAATTAGAGAGCCTTCAGCTCGCTGCATATGGCCAAGGTCTGGATGTACGAGTTTCCGAGCAAGAGCAGTTACTGCAGGATATTGGCCGGTTAAATATGGAGCGAGATGGATTAGTTGGTTTTGAAACTTTCCCAGCAGCTATCAATGAGAATCTTGTTCGGTGGCATGCTCAGTGGAACACGAAAGCTGCTGAACTTCGGAGCCTCAAGAAGGACATTGCGAGCACTAAACAGGAACTAGAGAAACTGACCGCCCAGCTGGACACGCGATTTTCTCGTCTGGTGACATTCACAGCCAACGACCGAGACAAGTTAGTCGCCGCGAGAGAGCAGTTTTCATCCATAACATCTCGCCGTGTCGAGGTCGCTAGATTGCAGGAAGCTGAGCTTGAGTCTCTCAAGAGCCGGGGTGTCACCCCCTCACGGTTTAACGACTTAGAAGCCGCGCTGTCACAGCTAGATTCAGCCACTCGCGAAGCAGCGATGGGCTACCCACAACAGCACGACCGCCAACTCTCCGAATTGACTCAACATGAGCAGTCAGCTAAGGAACAATCTCAGTTAGTCAAACAGATTGACACTGAACGGGAAAGGCGGAAGAAAACGGCGCTGTACTTGCTGATCGCGAGCCTTGTCTCCATCATCCTCTTTGGAATCCTCTTCCTTCTAACCTCTGACTATAGGTTTCTGTGGGGTACTCTGTCAGCAATTAGTCTTACACTGGCGATCTTGTTGCTGGTAATCGTCCAGCGAGCCTCTATCCTCAGGTCGGATGATCGTTCTCAGGCCACGCTCATTTTGCAGCAAGCAACACTGGACGCAGACGCCGGTCGCATTTCGTTGCAGCAGTTGGACAGCAAGTGGAATTCAATTGCAAAGTCTGTAGCACTTGAGTCAGCCAATGAATTGGCGCGCGCGTGCCTCGAATACCTACGCACGGGAGAGGCCTTGAGAGAGTTTCGACGACTGACTGATGAGTTGAGCTTCCTCGAGGAACAAAGGCGCGGAGTTCAAGGCGAAGTCTTTCCGTTTCTTCAACGAGCAGGCTATCTCTCGCAGATTAGCAGCGAAATTAGCCAACAGGTCATCGACCAAGTCCGCAATGACGTTGAAGCGTACTTTGGTCTATGCGCTCAAATTGAAGCTGTTAAGGATCGGATGACTCGCCAAGAGGGTGAGCAACAACGCAACGAGGAAGATGTAGACGCCCTAGCTAGTCGTTTGAGAGACGGCTTTCAGGAAGGTGGGATCAAGGTTGAAGATTCCGCGTTCGACGAAGCGTACAAGCTCTTTCGAGAACGACTCGAAAAGCATCAGAGATTCAAAAGACTCGATAGGGAGGAGCTGCCTCGGCTCGAAAAGGTGAAAGTGCCGGCCGATCAACTTGTGGAGTGGAAGGACGAACAAGAAGGGGTACACAAGAAGCTCTTGGAACTGGGCGCGGCGGAACACGTTCCAAATAAGACTCACGGGCAGTACACCAGCGAGCTCGCTAGAGTTAATTCCGAGCTAGAACATCTGACTGAAGAGCTGGCAGCTATTCGTCTGGCAATTTCAAAGGCGCTGGGAGATTACGAAAGTGAAAGTCAATCCCTGGCCGAGGAGGGTGATGAACTGGAAGCGCATCTTGGGCGAGTCATCTCCTATCGCGATGCCGTATCGTTCGCCCTGGACAAATTACAAGTGATCGCGCGCGACGTGCATCGCGAATGGTCTGAGTCCCTAAACAGCATTTGTGAGGAGATGCTTCCGGCAATCAAGTCAAGCTATAAGGCTATACGATTTGCTAATGACCTCAGCTTCACCGTGGAGACCGCGGACTTGGGTCTGCTTACGATGAGAGATATCACAAGTCGACTCTCGCTTGGAGCAAGCGAACAGTTATTTCTCATCCAGCGCCTGGCTGTCAGTCTGTTTCTCTCGGATTCCTCCGTAAAATTACCTCTAATACTTGATGATCCACTAGTGACCTCTGATGACGATCGATTTTTGCGATTAATGCGTTTTGTGATCGAGGTGCTTCCGAAGGAGCATCAGGTTCTGATATTTAGCTGCCACAAACGGCGACATGAATGGCTTCGCGATCAACTTGGCGATCTCTTCATTGACAGAGTAAACATGGTTCAGCTTGCGCCAGTCTAGAGGACGCGGCAAGGGGGTGCGGCTCTTATTGAACTTTCATTGAGAATCTGCATTTTGTAGACTCTCAAACTGGGGCACCTGATCTTTTGGGAATATTGTTGCCCAATCTTGTTTGAATATTGCCTCCGCCTCACGTGTATACCTATCGTACTTGATAAGACTACCGCCAGCTTTCGCGATCTGGGCATCGTTAAGCTTCCTTCTTGCTCGATGCCGAGCGGCACGCTCCTTACCGGCTCGAATTTGTTGCTTCAATTCAGGAGTAATCTTCTTGCGCCGCTGAAGTTCAACCTGCACTTCGGTCAATTTCTTGACCGTGCTCGTGACGGAGGCGCTACTGGTCAATGCCGCCATCAGGCATTCGTTGACTGTATTTGAGAGGGCCGCCATCTCGGCCTGATCGGCAATTGCCAATGCTTTTTCTTTCACCTTCTTGATTTCTTCCGACAGCGCCCTCTTCTTCTTGGTGGGCCAGAAACTTCCCAGACTTCTCGCGGTGTCACGTAGACGTTGCCCTACCCACAGCCGAGTGATGTTACCGTCAGCGAGCTGCGTTTCTAGGTCGGCAATCTCTTGGTTAATGTGTTCGAAATCATCCGTAACTTCATCGTCATCTGGATCATCGAATTCGTCTCGATCGTCATCTTCATTGCGGTCAGACTCTCGACTAAATATTCCCCAGACTCGTTCAGCTTCATCGCCCACAAGGGTGATCTTTTCGCCATGCGAGAAATCTAGATGGAGTTGTTTCTTTGCTTCTTCATGTCTGGCGGTCACGATAAGTTCAAGATTGATTACAAGTGCAGTTCCCTCGTGGGTAGTCTTAATGAACATTGGAATGGCTCCTCCTAGATAGACAGCAGGCTCTTTTCAAACCCTGGCTTTGTCAAGAGCCAATTTCCAACGCTTCGAACCCAACCAAGGGCGTCACCGTGAGATGCGCGCTCAAGTATTTGACGAATTATGGTGCTTTGCGGAGCATAATGTCAGAAAAGGAGGTCGTTATTTCTGACAATAGAGCCATGAGGATACTCAATCCCCCCGGAATTGCAATAGTGATGAGCGACAATTAGATTTCCCGGACGGGAAAACTAATTGACGCCGGGACTCTCTACGAGGATCTTGCATGATCTCTGATTTACGAAAGGCACACACGATGGCATCGGTCGGCTGGATTGATTTTTCGTCGGAGCACCGCGACAAAGTTCGCACCGTGATCGACTTGCTAAAAAAGCAAGGCGTCGTGGATGAACTGGGGATTGGAGTTATCCGCAATTCATTTGCCGATCGGTTGTTCCCAGGAGTTTCCACGATCCAGACACGGGCGAAGTACTTCACATTGACGGCGCTGCTGATTCAAGACTATCTGCGCCAACCGGAACCGAAGAAGGAGAAGCAAACGCTTGAAGAGTACCTAGCACTCTGGGAAAAGTGGTGTCGCATCAAGCTGGCAACGCGGTACGGAAGCGAGGGAGAAGCACGAGGGATTATTGGCATCACGTTCGGCGAGCGAAGCGATCGCGATATTCAACGCCCACCATCGTCTGTGTACTGGAACGGACTCAAGACATTTGGCATTGTTCGCACTCGATTGTCGCTAAGTGAATTCAGTCGGAATGCGGGTGGTCGCCGTTCCCTCAAGTCTGTCCTCGCGGAAACAGATCGGAACAAGGGCGACGATCATGATGCCGATCTTGCCAACGGCCCGCGGGTTCGTGTGCCAACAGTTGACGAACAATACTGGAACAATCCTTCGATAACCCTGAGTGCTGGCGAAGCGGAGTTCCTGCGTCAGCACATAACCGCCAGCGTTCCCGATACCTTGTTGGGCCAAATATTGCTCGATCGATACGCATCGTCTCAGCTCCTCAAACTTCCACGTTCGGCAACATTTTACGAATTCGCCGAGTTGCCGTTTATCCGTCATTTGAAAAACGAGGACCTACGGCAAGCTCTGCAGCACGCCCGCGATTTCTGGATCATCCTGGAAGGGGCTCATATTCGTTACAACTGCCTCCTCCAAGCGAGGTTCGGCACGCCTCAAGCAAAGGCATTGCGCGATGAAGACTGGGAGAACTGGCGAGAACTCATCGGCATATTCAACTGGAGAGCTTGGGATACCGGCTACGTTTGGCGACTAGTCGAGTTGCACGATAGCCGCGTACAGCCAGCGACGCGCGCCTTCGTGGATGGTTGGATTGCGCAAACACGAAGTGCCTGTCGCGATCTACCGGCGTGCGACCGATTGGTCATTAACCAGGAACTCGCCAACAAGAGGAATCGGGCCAGGCTACGGCGCGGAGCGAAAGATGAGCGCGTCAAGGGGTGGATCGGTTTGCGGGAACTGGATTACCGGTTTCCGCAAGTCAGAACTCTCGTCGAAGACATCCAGCGCGGGGAATCCGGGGAGGCAGATCCAGATGTTGGACGTTAAACGCAATCGCCTTGACTACGGTCGATTGTTGATTCCACCCGAGGGCTTCACCCTCCGACAAGCCGTCGCAACGACCTACAGCGTCGATCTCGACACGCTGCTCTCAATTCCAATCGCACTGTACTACGCTCAGACTCTGGAAGGAGAACTGCAAGGCAAGGACGTCCAGCTGATTCGAGCGATACAACATACAGCTCGTTTGCTAACGGTTTACCATCAGGAGGGCCAAGTAAGGGTTCCAAACGCGGCCAAGGAGATATACGCCTACTTTGAAGACGCCCTCGCTCCGATCTTGCCCGGCGATGCTTTTTCCTCGTTTCATCCCAAGACGTGGGTGTTGCGGTACGAGTCTCAGGATATTCCTGGGGATCTCGTTTACCGGCTAATCGTTCTGAGCCGGAACCTAACTTTTGATCGGAACTGGGATGTCGCAGCATTTCTTGAAGGTAAGCCGGGTTCACAATCGCATCCCAAGAACCAACCTCTCGTTGACTTTTTGAAGTGGCTGAACGGGCAAACGAGGTTCGCCAATAGTTCATCCCTTCTTGATGAATTGGCGCGAGTCAAATTCGCGCAGGCCGATGACTTCGATGAGTACAAGTTTCATCCGATCGGCATCCCGGGTTACGAGGCGAACCCGACAGCAACACGCACGGCTGACCGGCTGATGTGCTTGTCGCCATTCCTGCATCCACAAGCGCTCGCGACGCTTACGCAGAACTGCCGTAAGGCTCCTTTTGTCCTGAGCCGCCGGTACGAGTTGGAGCGAATTCCAGAAGAGGTATTGAATGCTCTGCAGGCGTATTGTCTGTCGGACGTTGTCGTCGATGGCGAACGCCTGTCGAGTGCTGAGGAGGGGGACACCGAACCGCTAGAGCAGGATCTCCACGCCAAGGTGTTTCTTTTCGATCACGCTAACTACACGACTTGGTTTCTCGGATCGGCAAATGCCACGAAAGCCGCATTCGAGCGGAACGTCGAGTTCATGCTGGAGTTGAAGGGGTCCACCCCAGCCACGAGACTCGACAGGGTGCGCAACCAGTTACTGGGAAACGACGAGGCAGGCAATCTATTCACGGTCTTCCTGCCCCCCGAGGGCGGAAACGAAGATGAGGAAGACCAGCGACGCCGCACGGCGCTCCGCAGGCTTGAATACGCGATCCTGAACGCGCGAATACATGGCGACGTTCGCGCTTCGGCTAACGAAGTGAATTATGATCTTTCGTTAACTCTCGACTTTCGTGGGATTGTTCAAAACAGCCCATTCACGGTCGAGGTCCGTCCATTCGTTGTCGGAATCGATGAACAAGTTGTGCGGATGGGGTTTGTGAATAATCTCCACTTCGCAAATATCACCGAGACAAGCCTGAGTCGATTTCTGCACGTCGCGATTCGTGAGGGTGATCAGACGATCAGAGAGTTCCTTGTTCGGGTCGCTATCGATGGCATCCCTTCGACGCGGCTCGACAATATCTTCAAGAGCATTATTAATAGTCGAGACAAGTTTTTTACCTACCTGAGATTTCTGCTCACCGACGAACTGTCGAAAGAGGACTTGGAAGGCTCGCCTCCAAAGGGCAAGCATCAGGCAAGTGGGCTGGCTTGGGACCTCGACATGCCGATCTTCGAACAGTTGCTGGTAACCGCGTCGCGCAACCCGCACCGACTAATCGAGGTGGACCGTGTGATCGAGAGCCTGCGTGAAGCTGATGGTGACGGCGTCATTCCGCAGGATTTTCTCTCGCTATGGGAGATCTTCAAAGCGGCGGTCCCGCAGGGGCAGGGCAATCATGAGTAGGCAGAAACTCACTCACTACGTCAAAGATGCACTCAGCGGTCTCAAGGATTTTCAGCGTTGCACCGTCGACACCGTCTACCGGCAACTATTCGAAAGCGAGCAACGCTGCATGTTGGTTGCCGATGAAGTAGGGCTTGGCAAGACTATCGTCGCAAAAGGCGTGATCGCCAAGAAGCTGAAGGAGCGTCTCGACGAGGGGAAAAGAACACCATTCCGGGTCACGTATATCTGCTCGAATCAGGTGATCGCGCACGAAAATATTCGGAAACTAAACCTGTTCCCTTCGTCTGTACATTTAAAGAAGCCGGTCTCGCGACTCTTATTTCTGGCCCGTGACGAGGAAGAATTCGTCGAAGCTGGAAAACTGGAGCAACACCTTCTTGAGTTGAACTCGCTGACGCCCGCGACATCATTTGAAGTTCACAACTCTTCTGGCCTCAAGGAAGAACGAGCGATCATCTATGCATTGCTGTGTCGGGATCGAAAACTCCTCAACCGCTACA
Organism: Pyrinomonadales bacterium; assembly: GCA_038237475.1. GTDB lineage: Bacteria > Acidobacteriota > Blastocatellia > Pyrinomonadales > Pyrinomonadaceae > JAOAPY01. The sequence continues at coordinate 640,887 of JBBRYS010000001.1, forward strand.
AGGGGCTCCAATGGCTTTTGAAGGGCGGTGTCGAAAAGATGCAGCAGTACCAGGTGTATTTGAGGCGGATGGTGGAGAGGCAATACAAGGACGACCTGCCCCGCCGCTTCATTCGTCAGTTGAAGCGTGAGCAATTGCCAAAGACGGAGAAAGCGGTCTATGACAACCTGCGGGGATGGCGGACCAGAACTGTCTACGAGGCTGTGGTTGAGTTCGCCGAAGTGCTCGACGGCCGAACAGAGAAGACACTGCATCGAGGTTGCCTAGTTCTGATTTACATTCTCCGCAGAATCCTGATTCGCTGCTGTCTCCGCTACATCAATGCGGACCTCTATATCCTTGACGAGTTTCAGCGATTTCGAGATCTGATCGACCTTGATAGCCAGGAAGAGCAATCCATCATCGCGCGCGAAGTGCTCCTATCGCGACGAGCCTCACGGGTCCTCCTGCTGTCGGCAACGCCTTTCAAGGCCTTCACCGACCACGACGACGTGGAACGGGGGGAGGACCATCACCGTGATTTTCGCAAGGTTCTCGAGTTTCTTTTGGAAAAAGATGAAGTTCGACTGGCGCATTACGATCAACATCGCCAGGCACTGTACATGCAACTTCTCGGCCTTCGGAAGGGGGAGATCGATCTGAGCCCCGCACACCGCCACGAGGTGGAGACGCTTCTGCGTTCGGTGATCTGCCGCACAGAACGAAATAGCGTAGCGGACGATCCGGCAATCATGATTGATGATCAATGGCGAGAACCCGTGCAAATCAGCGCCGGCGACATTGCGAATTTTCGGCACACCGACCAAATCGTCTTGGCGCTCAATCGACTGAAACTGCGAGCCGACAAACCCGTCGAGTACTGCAAGTCCGCATTATTTCCATTCTCTTACCTTGATCACTACAAGATTAAGCAACTGCTCGCCGACCACAAGACTAATCCGGAAATTGAGTCCTGCCTCCGGCAGACCAAGGACGCTTGGCTCAATCTTGGAGCTATTCAACGGTACAAGATGATCGTTGGTGACCGTACGAACGGCAGTAGCCCATCCAACGCTCGCTTAACAATGCTGATTGAAAAGGCGATAGGTCCGAAGGGAGCCGGGTTGCTTTGGATTCCTCCGAGCCTGCCCTACTATTCGCTCGATGGCGCCTTCGAAGGAACGAGTAATTTTTCCAAAACCCTTCTGTTTTCCGCCTGGGTCATGGTGCCGCGTGTAATCGGAACCCTACTATCCTACGAAGTTGAACGGCGTACCGTCGGAAATGCCGAGACACGCGAGTCGGGCGAGAAGAAAGAACGCAAGTACTTCACCGCCGAAGGAGAACGACGACATCCCGTTCCTCAGATTCGTTTTTCCCGTAAGGGGCGCGATCGCGATGCTCAGCTGCGAAACATGAGTAACTTCTGCCTGCTTTACCCCAGCTTAAGCCTCGCCGGAATGGTGGATGTGGTCAATAATCTTCATCATCAACTGAGTCTCGATCAGTTGCGAAGCAAACTCGAAGTGCTATTCGAGCGAGCGATTGAAGAGGCTCAATTACAGCAATTCTCAACCGCCGGTGGCGACGTGGATCGTTGGTATTGGGCAGCTCCTCTTCTGCTCGACAGATCAAATGAGCTTTGGCGGGTGACCCTTGAGGAGTGGTTCCGGGGAAGTAACGCCAATGAGATGTGGGGGCGCACGACCCGGTTCCGTGGCGCATCGGAAAATGACTCGGCCAAGGATCAGCATTTCGAGCATTTGCAGGACTGTCTTGAGGAGCCGAATACGGCTGGACTGGGGCCGCTGCCGGCGGACCTCTCCAAAGTGCTCGCGGACCTTGCGCTCGGTTCGCCAGCCGTTTTAACGCTCCGAAGTCTTCGCCGGATGTTTCCCCAGCAGAGTGATCCGGAGGTGATGGTCGGTGCGTTTGATGCGGCTGATGAATTCATCAATTTGTTTAACAAGCCGGAATCCATCGCCGCCGTTCGTCTCGGAACAGAGAGAAAAAGATACTGGCAAATGGTAGCTCGATACTGCGCCGACGGATGTCTCCAAGCGGTTCTTGACGAGTACTTTCATATGCTGAAAGGCCAAAACGTCGACGCGCAAGGAGCTATCCTCCAGTTGCTTAGCTCGGTCAATCTTGACACAGCCTCGATCAACGTCGACGACGTGAACACGTTCCTGAAAGGTGAGCCGAAAAAAATGCGCTGCCACTACGCGGTTGAGTTCGGCAGCCAGCGGATCGAAACCGATGAAGGGGGAAAACGTGCCACTAGCCTGCGCGAAGTATTCAACTCTCCATTTCGGCCATTTGTGTTGGCTACAACCTCAATCGGACAGGAGGGCTTGGATTTTCATTTCTATTGTCGGCGAATCGTTCACTGGAACCTGCCGGGCAATCCCATTGATCTGGAACAGCGCGAGGGGCGAATCAACCGCTACAAAGGGCTTGTCATCCGGCAGTTCTTGGCGACGAAGTACCGTGATGCGCTAGGCAGCGACGCGGCAGGATTGTCGGGTGATATTTGGGATCGGTTATTTGAACTTGCAGATCTACATGAGCGACAGGATCGAGGAAAATGCGAACTCGTACCGTATTGGCATGTTGAAACCGATACCATCAAGATCGAGCGGGTGGTTCCGCTTTACCCGTACAGCAGTGATCAGGCGCGACTGAACAAAATCCTGAAAACGCTCACGGTGTACCGACTGGCATTCGGGCAACCGAGGCAGGCAGAGCTGGTGGAACACTTACTAGAGCACGAATTCAGTGCTGACGAGATGAAGGAGATCCTCGACAATCTGATGATTGACCTTAGCCCAATAAGCCTTGAGAGAACCGCCGCCAATCAGCGTTGAACGCTGTTCGTAGCCGGAAGATCTCCGATTCTAGATTATTTCCCTTTCCAGCCTCAGCAGCGCTGACGACATCCGGTATCAAGCAGCGACTCCTGGCGGACTGCTTGTCGCCGCTGCAAGCTGTTGAACTGCGTTCTGTTCAGCGTTCGAGTATGACGAATTGAAGCATGCACCCAAATATTGGAGCGCTCCTCAAAGTACAGGATGATCAAACGCGGTTCGCTTTGTCGCACGATGCACGGAAAATTTGTGCGCGTACTGCGAAATCAAATCCCTCGCAACCGCGCGGACAATAAATAGGTAAGTGAGTCCCAGATTTATCGCCGGCACGCACTGCGCTACGCATGATGTTGACTTGTCCGGTAGGCAGCTTACTCCAGAACGCGGACTATTCTGGAAGCCGTAGTAGTATTTGCCAGCGATCTTTCACCATATTCCACGAATTCTAGGTTAATAGACTTTATGACTCGTCAAAGCATCACCTTGTCACGCGAAGAACTGTATGAGCGGGTTTGGCGTATATCTGCAACCAAACTGGCTAAAGAATTGGGCATCTCTGACGTAGCGCTCGGCAAGATATGTAAAAAGCTAGACGTGCCCAAACCCTATCCAGGCTATTGGCAGCAACTACAGGCAGGTCATCGCGTGCACAAAGCGCGACTGCCGGATACGAAAAAAGGCGTGCCCGACTTCATCACCATCTGGCCGCGGCACAGAGGGCACTATCTCAAGCAGCAGGATCCTGCGACGCTTGAGCTGATCGAATCCGAGCGCGTCCCTGAGAACCAAATCGCGGTAGCGGAGGACTTGCGCAAGGCACATCCACTTATCAGGCAAACGAGAAATGTATTCGAAAAGGCACCCAAGGACTTCAGCGAACAGCTTGGGCACGGGGCAAAGCCCCACTTGGATCTGCGTGTCTCGAAGCCGCTGTTGCACCGCGCATTGCTTATTCTTGACGCGCTGTTAAAGGCGCTTGAGGCTAGGGGATTCTCAGTCGAAGTGCCCAATGAAGGCGCAACGCCAACCCGCGCCAGAATTGGCGAGGAGGAAGTGGGTTTCTTCCTTTGGGAGAAGGATAATCGTAGCGATCGCGTGTACACAAAGGAGGAACTGGCGAAGCCCTCCTGGGAGCGCCGGGACCGATGGATCTTCACGCCAAGTGGGAAGCTTACTTTCACAATCAACGAGCACTGGGACGACTTGAACAAAAGGAACTGGAGGGACAAGGAAGGGAAACCGCTCGAAGTGCAGCTTAACGACATAGTAATAGGGCTTTTAACTGCGGCCGCGGGCATGCGTGCAAAGCGCATAGAATGGGACGAATCGGAGCGGCTGCGGAAAGAGGAAGCGCAGCGCCGGAAGGAAGCTGAGCAGCGACAGCTCGATGAAAAAACACGCTTCGTGGCTCTCGAGCAGCAGGCTGAATGCTGGATGAAGAGTCGGAACCTTGAAGCATTTCTCTCTGCTTGTAAAGATGTACTTAGTCAACAAGGTAAGGTAGACCACGATGGCCCAGGATCCGAGTGGCTGCAATGGGCTACCACACATGCTAACAATCTGGATCCGCTAAAGAATGGAAAGGTTGAAGGGGTGATAAAGGACTTGAGATCGTCTTCAACCAAAGGATGAGTGGTTCTGACACTAATTCAGATTAGAATGCTATCAATGAAACTTCGGCAGTTGTGCATATCTACCGACGGTCTATTGTAAGGGAAGTATAAAGAACAATGAGCGATTCGGCAGCGAAGAAGGTTCTCGACCTCGCCCGCAAACGGGAATCCTGCGTCCGCGAGACCTTCAGAGTAAAGGGGCTTCCGACAGACTATCTCTGGCGACTCCATAAAAAGGAGAAGATCAACAGGGTCGGACGAGGAATGTATGCTATTCCCGGCGTTGCTGCTCTCAACGAACATCAAACGACTGTAGAGGCGGCCCTGCGCGTGCCCCATGGCGTGGTCTGTCTGATTTCCGCTCTAAACTTTCATGCGTTGACTACGCAGTTGCCGCATGAAATTTGGATGGCAATCGATGGAAAAGCCCGATCTCCAAAGGAAGACATCATTCCGCTGCGCATCGTGCGCTTTTCTGGAAAGGCGCTTACCGCCGGCGTTGAATCGCACTCAATTGA
>JBBRYS010000002.1:0-577711 GCA_038237475.1 Pyrinomonadales bacterium
GCTGCATGATAAGCGGGATTTTGCCCGGTCGAAGGCTTAGTCGAACCACATGAGGAATTGAAACAAAACTGTGTGATGGTTCAGAACTACTTGAGACGTGTCGAAGGCTTAGTCGAACCACATGAGGAATTGAAACGCATGCTAGATGCAATGCACAAACCAGCATGAGGGCGGTCGAAGGCTTAGTCGAACCACATGAGGAATTGAAACGCCCGCTGTGATAATGATTGTGCGAGATTCGCTTTGTCGTCGAAGGCTTAGTCGAACCACATGAGGAATTGAAACACAGAATTGCAACGGGGATCATTACTACATAGCGCAGCGAAGTCCAGTCGAAGGCTTAGTCGAACCACATGAGGAATTGAAACACGGTCGCATCAACTTCCAACCGAGCCCGAGGATTGCGTCGAAGGCTTAGTCGAACCACATGAGGAATTGAAACGAATCCAGAGACATAGAGTGTTACCGCGCGGATGGACGTCGAAGGCTTAGTCGAACCACATGAGGAATTGAAACTTCTGCCTCCACAATTCTTGAATAGGTTGCTTCGTGTCGAAGGCTTAGTCGAACCACATGAGGAATTGAAACCCTGGAAAATCCCGTTGAAGGGAGCCAAGAGGATCGCACGTCGAAGGCTTAGTCGAACCACATGAGGAATTGAAACTTGCCGGTAACCTGCTTTATGTGTGAATCCAAAATGTCGGAGATGATCGATTAGTCGAACCACATGAGGAATTGAAACGGGATAAGTCGCCGCTCTACTTCTCGAGAGTTGTAGACTGGTGATGATCGATTAGTCGAACCACATGAGGAATTGAATGCGCGTACGGCTCAGTTTTATCGCGTTGCGAGAGGCAACGCAGCTGCCTCTGGACCACCAGCACGCAGTTGCGTCGCTGATTTATTCCGCACTCGGCTCCGGGTCGACGGAATTCGCCGCGAACCTTCACGACGTCGGCTTTCAGTCAGGCGGTCGGACGTTCAAGTTCTTCACTTTCTCGCGAGTACTCACTCACAAGGCGTTCCGCAAGGGCGACAATCTCGTTCTCGAAGATCCCAACATAGAGTTACAGGTAGGCTCACCGGTTAACGAGTTTATTGAACACCTGGTGGCTGGACTGTCCCGGCTAGAATCGTGGCAGATTGCCAACGGCCGTTTTCGGCTTGCCCACACTGAATTGATTCCGCCACCGCGTTTTGCCGAGCGTATGAGTTTCCGGGCGCTTTCGCCGATAACGGAGAGCGTCAGGGTTGCTCCGGACCATCCAACCTTTCTTTCCCTTGCGGACAATTGGTCGGAGGTCATTCAGCGAAACCTACTGCGAAAGTATGAAGCGCTCCATGGGCGCACAGCCGAAGATCAGCGGCTGGTATGGACGTGGAATAAAAACTACATCGACGAAGCTGAGCGAAGAGGGAAGCGGCTCTCTGTCCTGCGCGATATTCATGGGACCAAAGTGCGCGGCTGGCTGGCTCCCTTCCTGGTAGAAGGAAGCAGGGAACTGATTGAGCTTGGCTACGAAGCGGGGTTCGGCGCGCGTAACTCGATGGGCTTTGGCATGGGCGAGCAAGTCCCAAGACAGAAGACTCCTGAGTACTCTGCTTAGCTCCAAAGGCAGCGCCGCAACCTGGAGAGGAGGTTGTTTATGGCTCGTGCCTTGTCACGAGCGAAGGAAACTAGAGCGTCGCCTGATAATGCTCCCACTGCTGTTTCAACTTCGCCATAAAAGCGATGAATCGTTCATCTTGGCGCAGACTCTCGAGATTGGTGTCGTTTGCAAACAATGGATAGCAGGGGAACCCGTCATCGGCGGCATCTTGCAGCCATTTGATCGCGAGTTCAGTTTGATTCATGAGCGCGTAAGCCGAAGCGATGTTGTAGGCGGTGTGATGAAAATGGCCGAAGCCCCTGCCGAACTCAATCGAGCGTTGAATGGCACTTTCGGCTTCGCGATTTTTGCCAGCCTTCGCCAGCATCATTGCTTTCACGCTGGTCCCTACCCCACCTTGGTCCTGCGGATACTTCTGCAAATAATCATCGAGTAATTGTGTTGCCTCTTCAGCGCGACCCATCCGCCACAGAGCGCTAGCACATAGAAAAGCCCAAAGCGAAGGGTTCGATGACAAAGGCGTGCTCTTAAAGATAAAATAAGCGTCTTCATATTTGCCCCGATAGATATCGATGACGCCGAAGCGGAAGCGCGCCATGGTGTTGCTCGGGTTGATGTTGGTTGCCTTTTCAATTTCGGCCTCGGCTTTATCGAGCATCCCAATGTGAAAATACACGAGGCCCAATTGGTGGTACGCCTCATCGAAATTTGGATCCAACTCCAGCGCGCGCCGGTAAGATCGAATAACCGCTTCGTGCGGAAAATGGTTGGCATGCGTCCAAAGAGTTATGCCGCGCGCAAAATGGCCTTCTGCGAGGTTCGGATCCAACGAGAGAGCTTTTTCAACGTAGACGGCGGCATCCTCATTTAGTTGTTTCTTTTCGGAATCCGGAGCAGAAAAGTAAAAGGACTTAATATTGTAAGCGCGCGCCAGTGCCGCAAAGCCGGGGGCAAAACTGGGATCGACGCTGATCGCCTGCTTCAACAAAACTATTGCATTTTCAATCTGGGCAGGATTCTCACTCTTGAGACTTACCCTGGCACGTAAATATGCGTCGTAGGCTGGTGAGTTTTCATATTTACCTACTGGCTGAGCGTTGGTCACCGGGTGACGGAAGAAACGCACGTACCCGACTAGTGCCAGTGTGAGTATCACCAGTACAACGAAAGCCGCAACTGTGCGAGATCCCATCAGTGGCCAACTTCGCGGCGGTTTCGAAGCAGCAGGGTCCATCCGAATGGTGTGCGCATCGCCGATCGAGGCCGGGATGTTTCCGCTCTCACACTCGCGGCTGACGCGATCCAGATCAACCGACAACTCAACCATTGTTTGATAGCGCCGCGACGGCTCTTTCTGAAGACACTTCAAGATTAGTGCCTCGTATCCCGCCGGGACAACGCCTGAATGAGATTGCAACGGCGGTGGATCGCGCATCAGAATCGCCGACGATAGTTCAGCCAAACTTCTTGCTTCGAAGGGCCGCCGTCCGCTAACCATTTCATATAGCAATACACCGTAACTAAAGATGTCGCTGCGCCCATCCAATTTCTCGGCTCGTAGTTGTTCGGGCGACATATAGGGCGCGGTGCCGAGCACTACCCCGGTTTGCGTCAGCAGCATTGCCGTCTCTGCGTCCGGATCAACCGTGACTCTGTCACTCATTATCTTCGCCAGGCCAAAGTCGAGCACTTTCACTTTGCCGCGCGGCGTGATGAGTATGTTCGATGGTTTAATATCGCGATGGATAATTCCCTGGGCGTGGGCCTCAGCCAAAGCGTCCGCGACCTGGGAGGATATGGAAAGACACTCTGACGGATCGAACGGCTTCCGCTTCATCCTAACGTCGAGCGTTTCACCTTCGACGTGCTGCATCACGATAAAACTGCGGCCATCACCTTCGCTGACTTCATAGATCGAACAAATGTTCGGATGGTCCAGCTTGGCTGCAGCCCGCGCTTCTCTGACGAGACGACTCTTCGCCTGCTCATCGGCCTCGAGACTGGCCGACAAAAACTTGATCGCCACTCTGCGATCAAGCTTCGTGTCCTGCGCCAGATACACATCACCCATTCCGCCCGCGCCGATCTTGGAGACGATGCGGTAATGCGACAGATTGGTGTTGGCTTCGAGTTCCTTATTCATTTCTCATTTGTCGTTCTCACAAACAAGCAGCGTGTCTTCATAGTCTCTTCTGCATTCAGGGCATCGTCTCATGATTCGCTACGGCAAACCTACCCGCCTGACGAGCTCGGCAAATCGCGTGTCCGAGTGCAGGCTATCGAGTTCCGGATCGAGCCTAAGATGCGTCATATACCATGAACGTCCTTCATAGGCTTTTTCGAGCGAGCCAAACGCCTTATCTTTGTCGCCAAGGCCCGCATAGATACTCGCGGTCAGGTACGACGAGACGCAAGGATGCTTTGACCGGTTGTTCAAGTCGGCGAGCACCTTGATAGCTTCGTCCTTCTTCCCGGACACCGCGTACACACGGCCCAGCCCTATCGTTGGCGTGGCGATGACGTGTTCGATCGATATGGCTTTCTGGAACGCCTCGATAGTCTCCCATCCCGCCCGCGCCAATCTTGGACCGGATTTCGTAATGGCCTAAACGAGCGCCAGGAGAGAGATTAGGATTCATGCGTAACGGACGTCTGGGTCTCGCCAGTACCGAAATCAGTGCGGTTTTTAGGAATTCTCTAAAATACGTTAACAGATGCTCTGCTGGACACAGGCATTCTAGATCAGTATGGGTGCCGATAACTACGACGGAATGATCCACGGAAGAGTCCGCGACTAGATTGTGCCGAGCCCTTCGGCTGTAAGCCCGTTCGTTGGAGATCGAGTGATGATTCAATCTTCAAGAGAAGCCCGAAGAAGAAAATCCTATGATTTGCCAAGGACACTGAGTGTTGGCTTCGCCAGTAGAATCCAGTTGCTTGATGCCGTCATGCGCCGAAGTATTGATTCGGCAGCAGGGGTAACATGTTCAAAAGAAGTTTTTGGTGTCTGTTTGGTGTCCATTATTGGAGAGCACCAGAAAGACTAAGGAGAAGCAGGAGACTTTGCATCCATCAATTTTTGCATCCAACAATTCCTGGCACGTCAACCCCAACTCCGCTACAATTGCCGCCTCACCTGGGCTGGGGAGGCACTGATCCCGCAAAGCGGTTGCAGGCCGTGCCGGACCTCGGGGCTGGCGCCAACCTGCGTGGTAAACCCATCTTTCCATCTGACAACTCCTGGAATCAGGACATTTCGGCAGCCCTCGTTGATCCAAATTCCACAAAACTGATCGCCAGTATCGGGGTTAATACAACTTTGCATCCCGATTTTGGAACGGCGTGGGAGGGTGCACCGAACGGCATCCCTTACGTCGTCGTCTCCGGTAAACAGAAGACCGTCCCGATAATTTTTGAATATGCCGACGAGAGCGACCCCGGCCCCTATCCCATTCCGATGGACGCACCGATCGAGGGCGGGCCAAACGGAACGGGCGACCGACATGTGATAGTGATCGATCGTGATAACTGGAAGCTCTACGAACTCTTCTCTGCGTACCCCTCAAAGGGTGGTGCAACCTGGAAGGCCGTCGGCGGTGCGGTTTTTGACTTAAGATCCAACGCCTTGCGCCGAGCCGGATGGACATCTGCAGACGCCGCAGGCCTTCCCGTTTTCGCCGGGTTGCTCGTTACGACGAGGTTTATGAGCAGAAGGCAATCACCCACGCCTTTCGCTTTACGGCTCAACGCACACGCCGAGGCTGCGTCCATCCAGCACGCCATTTTGCCAGTGACAACCCCGACCCGAATCTTCCGCCGATGGGAATGCGCGTTCGCTTAAAAGATTCTTTTGACATCGCAGGCTTTTCGCCGGCGATGCAGGTCATCCTCCGGGCCTTGAAGAAGTACGGGATGATACTGGCGGATAACGGCAGCGACTGGTATTTGAGCGGTGTGCCAGACTCGCGCTGGGATGAAGACGAGTTGGGCACTCTGCGCTCGCTCAAAGGCTCTGACTTTGAAGTCGTGCGCATGGGAACAGTAGAGAGCAAGTAAATTGCCACCGCGGCTGGCGGTAAACGCCGAGAAGGAGAACGGTCTTGTACGCCGCCAATCTCGGTCAACGATTTGTAAAACCATTTATGCGATGAGGACCTGTAAAATGAGCAAATCCGAAGCCATCATAAAATCATCAACTTTCGCACTTATGAAAAAGGGATTCCGCCGTATCACTACCTTTTGTTTGACAGGTTCGATTTTCTTGTCGACGGCAGCCTTGAGGGTACCGGCTCAAAAAGATCCCTTCTCCGATTCCTTTACGCCCGAATTCAAGGCGATCCTGGCATCTTCTGGGGCGGAACTTCAAGCTACGATCGCAAGAACGGCCCGCCCTCGGCTGCCATCGGTCTCAGGTTAACCTCCCAGACTATTAATTTCGCCGCCTTCAAAACAATGTTTGCCGGAGGTAAGGGTGTGCTCTACGGAATTGGCTACGATGGTCGCCTGTACTGGATGAAGCACATTCTGTATCTAAGCCCAGTGCCGGATCCCGGGATCATACTTCCAGGTAATCCGAAGTATGCGCTATGGCAGAAACAATGGATGGGGCCTGTGGAGATCGGGAGCGGCATGACTGGTGTGACGCAAATCTTTTCACCCGGTGAAGGCCATATTTATTACGTTCGGGATGACGTACTGGTATGGAGGCAGCACACCGGCTGGGAAAATGGTACCAATAAATAGAGCGGATCAAACTGGGAAGTGATCGCTAGCGGGTGGGGCGGCTACAAGTTCGCTTTTGCTCGCAATACTACTAGCGAGCTCGGCAGTGGCAATCCAAATCTCGAAATCATCGTGCACTAATTAAGTGACCTTCAGAATAAGTGCGGTCATGTTATGTCGGACAGTGTTGCCAGACTCTGCAAGAGCAGATCTAATGTCGCTGAAGTTGACTCTTTTGGACCAACTGTCCGCGGAAGGATCGGAGCGAGCATAATCGGGATTACGTGATGGGTGCGATCCGCCGTCCGCGAAGGACGGCGGGAGACGGCGGATTGTTAATGGCGAAGAGGTGATTTGGTAAGGCGCGACTCGAGCCGCCAACGACATTCATCCGAAAAGTTCGCGGCGTCAGCCCTGTAAGTGTTGTGAAGGTGCGGGTCGAATGGCTTTAAACGGCGAGCCCGCTTCACAGCCAGCGTCGCCAAATCCACTCCGGGATCGGACAGCTCTCGACTGCAATATTGAATGCGCAGACGGTTTGTATAGCGCCGATGCTTACGTTTCTCATGAAATAGCGGCAGCTTCATTTAAGTTAGGAATCGCTTGCGATAGTCCACAGTTTCATACTGCTGCTAGACCTCAACGAACCTGCGTCCTGAAGCTCAGGTCCTTGCGTCTCACCGCATCTCTGATTTGATCCTGTGAGCCAAAACCCTCCGATCCATCCAAGACGTGTACGCATACGCTACGCGCTGGAGGCTATCGTCCTCCGGTTCACTATCTCTGAATGTGAGCAGGGCCAGCCCGTAATTCACCTCTCAGGCTGATCGCCGTCTGGATGATCCTGGCTGCGGTATTCGGTTTGCTTTGCTAGAGACAACTTCGCTCAGCGTCTCGGAATACGTCAGCAGTCTTTTAGTTCGCCAAAAGGAGTGAAGATTTCAAGTGCCTGCGAAATCAAAACAAAAGTTGTCAGTAGGAGATATAGACATGCCGAACGATAAGTTACAAGAGACCGTCCCGTTGGACCTGCTTTACCAGGCGCTCGAGACTGAAAAGGGTGGAGTTCAAATTTATTCGACCGCGCTGCGATGTGTCATTAACAAGGACTTGAAACAGGAATGGAGCAAGTACCTGGGTCAGACAAAGACACACGTGCAAGTGCTCACTGACATTCTGCGCGAGCTCGGGCTCGATCCAAATGCGGAGACCCCAGGACGCAAAGTGGTCCGATATATCGGCACTTCACTCGTCAAGGCGATGGAGTTGGCCCTACGGATTGCCGATCCTCAAGCGGCGCAGATAGTCGCCGCCGAATGCGTTGTCCTGGCGGAAACGAAAGACCATCTCAACTGGGAGTTGCTTGGTGAACTGGTGAAGAATGCCGATGCGACACTGTTGCAACCCGCGCACGACCAGGTTGAAGACGAAGAAGATGAGCATCTCTACCACACATCGGGGTGGACTCGCGAGCTTTGGCATCAAGCGCTCGGAATGCCGGCGGTTTTGCCGCCACCGGAAGAAGTGAAGAACGTGAAATCCGCAATCGAAGCGGCAAAAGCGAAACAGTCCAGAGCGCCAAAGGCAAAGGCTAAAAAGGCTGGCTCTTAGAACACCTTTCACTCAATAACAATTTGACTCGAAACGAAGCGGATTCCGTTCGCTGGCGTCCGTTTCCACGTCATATCTATAGGTAAGGGGATAAAAATGGAAAAGGGAAAGAAGCAAAAGGAATCTGCCAAATCTTCAGTGGCGGATGACAATTCGCCGTCGAACGCGGGCTACGGCGCTCCTGATCCGAAAGGTGAGGATCTTGCGAAAAACACGGAAGATAGCTCGGGCGAGTACTTGACAACCAATCAGGGCGTTCGCATCAACGATAATCAGAACTCGCTAAAGGCAGGCGATCGTGGGCCAACCCTTCTCGAAGATTTCATCCTGCGTGAAAAGATCACTCACTTCGATCATGAGCGCATTCCCGAACGAGTCGTTCATGCCAGAGGTTCAGCAGCGCACGGACACTTTCAGGTTTATGAACCAATGGGGGAATACACGAAGGCTAATTTCCTGCAGGACCCTGCAGTTAAAACGCCAGTGTTCGTGCGCTTCTCAACCGTGGCCGGGTCCAGAGGTTCAACTGATTTGGCGCGCGACGTACGCGGCTTTGCCGTAAAGTTTTACACGCAGGAAGGGAATTACGATCTGGTCGGCAATAACATGCCGGTCTTCTTCATTCAGGACGCGATCAAGTTTCCCGATCTGGTCCACGCGGTGAAGCCCGAACCGCACAACGAGATTCCCCAGGCGGCTTCGGCCCACGATACGTTCTGGGATTTCATCTCCTTGATGCCGGAATCAATGCACATGATCATGTGGGTGATGTCTGATCGGGCCATCCCCAGGAGTCTGCGCATGATGGAGGGATTTGGCGTTCACACCTTCCGCTTAATCAACGAGCGCGGCAAAGCGCGCTTCGTGAAGTTTCACTGGAAGCCACTCCTCGGGTTGCACTCAGTTGTCTGGGATGAGGCGCAAAAGATTTCAGGCAAAGACCCCGACTTCCATCGTCGCGATCTTTGGGAAGCGATTGAGAATGGCGATTATCCCGAATGGGAACTCGGCGTTCAGATCGTTGAAGAAAAGGATGAACACAAATTCGACTTTGACTTGCTTGATCCGACAAAGCTCATTCCAGAGGAACTCGTTCCGGTGCGCCGGATCGGCAAGATGACTCTCAATCGCAATCCCGACAACTTCTTTGCCGAAACCGAACAGGTGGCTTTTCAAGCCGGCAACATCGTGCCGGGAATTGACTTCACTAATGATCCGTTGCTGCAGGGTCGTATCTTCTCTTACCTCGACACGCAACTGATTAGGCTTGGCGGGCCCAACTTTCATGAGATTCCAATCAACCGTCCCATAGCTCCGCTGCATAACAACCAGCGTGATGGCCACATGCGCCAAACGGTGAATCGGGGACAAACCAGTTACGAACCAAATAGTTTGAGAGGTGGTTGCCCCTTTCAGGCGGGCGCGGACATGGGTGGTTTTACTAGTTATGCGGAAAGGATTGATGCGCGGAAAATTCGCGCTCGTAGTCCCAGCTTCTTCGATCACTTTAGTCAGGCGACACTCTTTTTCAATAGCCAGACAGAGCCTGAGCAAAACCATATCGTCAACGCTTTGCGTTTCGAGTTGGGCAAAGTTGAAACTCCACACATTCGCGAAAGGATGTTGTTTCTTCTTTCACAGGTCGACAAAAGATTGGCAAACAGAGTTGCTGAAGGGCTGGGCATGAAGGTTCCGTCGAGGCTGGACAAGCCGATGAATATGAGTTTTCCAGCCGACGGAGATCCGAAGAAGTTTCAACCAAAGAGCCGGACACAGGCAATTGATGATTCTCCCAGACTGAGGATTATCGGCAATCCGAATTTTACTAACGGCAACATTAAGACTCGCAAAATCGCCTTCTTGATCGCAGATGGTTTTGACGAAAAATCTGTCTCTGAAATGAAGGCAGCTTTGCTGACGGCCGGAGCAGCAGTGATGACGGTGGCGCCGAGGCTGGGAATGCTGACCGGCGCCAGCGGGGAGCAGGTTAAAGCCGATCTTAGTTTCCTTACCGGCTCTTCAGTGATGTTCGATGCTGTCTATGTTCCCGGCGGTGAAGAAAGCGTAGCCGCTCTTAAGAATGAAAGCGAGGCGTCGAACTTCCTAAATGAGGCCTATCGTCATTGTAAGACGATTGCGGCCAGCGGTGCTGGGGTTCAGTTATTGAAAACAGCCGGCATCATTCGGGAATCAAACGATACAAAAGTTAATCGACCCTCTGTTGAAGCCGGCATCCTGACTGATGCCGATGACAACGCGGCTAAGATCGCTGCGGCGTTTATTAAGAGTATCTCGCAACACCGGCATTGGGAGCGCGAACTCGCGATTTGAGAAATACGAAGGTAAACAAAGCTTAAAAGGGAACTCCCACTTGCAAGAGCTTGCGCGAGACTGAGCCTGAAAAACCGACCGGCAAACTCCGGGAAAGAAAGACAAAGATCATTATGAATCGACTTATCGTTGTCCCATTGCTGCTTATGTTTTCCTCAGGGTGCGTAGTCGTCGGCGGCTACCGTAGCGGAGGTGGATGGTTTCTGTGGCCCGGCTCCCTTGGGGTCCTGCTTGTAGTGGTCCTCCTGGTTCTATTGCTTCGACGTCGCAAATGACCGTTGGCATTCTTTCTAAAAGGTGATCTGTTTAGCCATGAGCACTCTGGGGCGTCCCCGAGGTAAGACCGTCAATGCAGCGCATGGTATGAAGGTCGGCACCTGCGGATTTGGTTTAGCGAAGGAGGCTTATGCGTTGGCTTTCTCGTGTGTTGAGATTCAGCATACTTTTTATCAGCCACCTCAAATCAAAACGTTGGTACGCTGGCGCGATGAGGTGCCGGCCAACTTCGAGTTTACTCTGAAGGCCTGGCAATTAATCACTCATGACACTAGCAGCCCGACCTATCGACGGCTGAAACGAAAGCTATCCGAGACTGAGAAGCATCAGGCCGGTTACTTTAGGCCGACAGCGATAGTGAAGGAGGCTTGGGAAACGACGCTTACCTCAGCAAGGGCTCTAAAAGCTAAAACCATTCTTTTTCAATGCCCAGCCAGTTTTAAGCCAACGGAGGACAACATTGCGAATATGGAGGGATTCTTCTCCTCGATCGATCGGAAGGATCTAAATCTATGCTGGGAACCACGCGGGAATTGGGAACCGGCCACGGTGAGATCGCTTTGCTCACGCCTGCGACTGTGGCATGTGGTCGACCCCTTTGTTAGTAAAACGGAAACCCCCGCCAACTATTATTTCCGGCTTCATGGAAGGAACGGATGGCGCTACCAGTATGAGGCCAGCGAGCTTGAAGATCTCGCTGCTACCCTGCAAAAACGAGACGCCGGCTACGTCTTCTTCAATAACAGTAAGATGACCGACGACGCGTTACAATTCTTGAGAATCCTTGGCGACAGGGAAGCGTGAGCCACTTACTCAGATAGGACTGAATTAAACTCGGCCCGCTGGCGGCGGGCTTGGATCGATGGACGGGCGGAAGACGTGGAGAAGTTAATTACGAATAGGGACTTTGAGAAGGCGAACGCGACAACACCCATTGGCTGCTTAGCCTAAAGAAAGTAACGGAGCAGAAAATAAGAGTTGATTTTCAGAGGATTGGGTAGTCTATTGTCCCATGACAGGCGCAATGAAAAGAGGACGACCAGTTGACCCGGTAAGTTGATTGAAGAGACGAAAGGCGGCCGTTAACTTAAGGAGATCGAGAATGCTCAAGTATATCTGTTCGTCGTTGCTGTTTATTCTGTTGTTTACGGTTTCGTTAGAGGCTCAACCGCAGTCGCCTTCGACCGCAATGGCTGAAGCAAACAGACTCTTTCAAGCTCAAAAATGGGCTGAATCCGTAGAGGCCTTTAAGGCCGTCACGAAAGCTGAGCCGGCTAACCCGCGTGCGTTTTATTTTCTAGCGTCGTCTCTGTACGCGCTGGGCAAGTATGAAGAAGCGGCGGCGTCTTTCCAGCAGGCGGTTGCAATCGGTCACAATTCTCAACCGATGTACGACCTGGCCCGCACTTATGCTCGGCTCAATCAAAAGGACCAGGCTTTCGAATGGCTCGACAAGGCGCTCACTGCCAACCTCGCGAATCCCCGGCGAATCGCTAACGATCCTGAGCTTGTCAGCCTCCGTGACGATCCGCGCTTTCCAGCGATAGCAGAGAGAGGCCGAAAGGCTGCGATGGTGTGTCTGAATACAGCTGAATATCGGCAGTTCGATTTTTGGATTGGTGATTGGGAAGTGATGGACCCGGCCAACCGGCAGGTGGGCACCAACAGCGTGAAGCTGCTGGAGGATGGCTGCATCGTAGAAGAGAATTGGACGAGCGCCGGTGGCGGGACCGGCAAGAGTTTTAACTTCTACAATCCCATCACGCATAAGTGGCATCAGTCGTACATGGACAACCAGGGCAGCAACTGGATGATGGACGGAGAATATAAAGACGGCGCGTTGAAGTATGAGGGCGCCATCTACTCCCCGGCACAAAAAGTCCTGGTCCACATGACCTTCTTCAATCTCGGCCCCGATAAGGTCCGCCAATGGGCAGAGACCTCAGCGGATGAGGGGAAGACCTGGACGACCGTCTGGGATGGTCTATATGTCAGGAAGAAAACTGACACCACTCATTGATGCAACTAGTGCAAGAGGACGTTACTAAATTCGTGGATCCACTGAGAGATCGGGATTGAGATTCTGAGTATGCGTATTTGTCTTGTCAACCGAATTGCCACCGATGGCACATCAAGGGGACAAGCGGGACTTTTAACGTGACGAGCGGGAACGATGGGCACTTTCAGACACTAGCGCTGAGCCGAGTACCTGGTCTTCACAGAATCCATGATTGATGCTTAACTATCCATCATCTGGCTCGAGGTCATAGCGCTCGAAAGCTGAGAGTCAAACTCTTGACGGTTTTGAGGAGGTTTATCTATGTCGAAATGGATCTTCGGTGTGGTGCTTTTCCTCGGCGCGGCTGTTACCTGGGCCCAAACAAGCAAATCCGACGCCAGGCTTCAATATGTTGGAGCAATCACAATCAATTCCGCTAATCCGAAAGCCTTAGCTGGCTGGTATACCGAAAAACTTGGGCTCGATGCCAGTTCCGAATATCACGGGCTCTACTATGGCTCGTTCAGTACGAAATCAGGCGATTTCAATCTCGGAATTCATCCCCTTCCCGTGGGAGCTAAAGTAGGAACGCCAAACATTTCGATAACCTTCCGAGTCTCAGATTACAAGGCCTTCATCGCGGACCTCAAGAGCCGAGGCGTGGTTCCAATCCGCGAAGAGAACGCCGCGTATGGGCACTTCTTCACTCTTAAGGATCTCGACGGAAACGAGGTCACCATCTGGGGTGAGTAACAAGATAGTTGGCGTAATGGCAACCAAGCGGGACTCTGGAAGGGGTCCGCGAGCCGAAGCCCTGGCCGTTCTGCTGCAATGTCTCGTTGGGTTGCCGGCAGTTCCGACATCTTTCGATCATACTGTTAACCAGGTTCAGTGCCCGCACTTCCTAAAGTCACGCCGAGAAGTTTCTTTAAATTCTCTTCTGCTCGTTCTGTAATTAACTGCCAAGCGGTTGATTCCATGCCTTCCGTTCTTAAATTAAGCGGCGATAAACCCGCCGTCTATCATATGGATTCCTCCGGTGCAGTAAGTTGATTCGTCGCTTCCGAGAAACAAAGCGAGATTGGCGACTTCTTCGTTGGTCCCGTATCGTTTCATCGGCACGAGCGATAGTATGTATTCGTGTCCGGCAGCCTGGTCTTCAGGACTAAATTGCGATTCGAGTGAGCGAATCATTCGATTGTCAATCGGACCTGGACCAATTGCGTTGACGCGCACATTGAAAGGCGCGAGTTCGAGCGCGGCGGTTTTGACCAGACCGTAGACTGCGTGTTTGCTGGCGATATATGGAGCCATCGTCGGCGCGCCGACCATTCCCGCAATGGATGAAAGAGCGATTATCGAACCGCCGCCGCGCCGCTTCATAGGCTCGACGCAGTACTTCATCGAAAGCCATACGCCTATCACATTCGTCCGCAAAACGCTTTCAAATTCAGCAACCGTCAAAGTTTCGATCGGGGCGAACTGGCCTTCCGTTCCGGCATTTGCCAGCAGGATATCCACTCCGCCGAACGCTGCGACAGTCGCTTCAACCGCCGCCGCAGTCGCACCTTCATCCGTCGCCTCGGCAACAAATTCCCCCACGGTTTCATAATCCGAAAGCCGACTCCGCGTCGCGTTTAGTTTTTCACTGGAGCGTCCGACGAGCATCACGTTCGCGCCTTCGTCCAAAAACCGTTTCGCCGTAGCTTCGCCAATTCCGCCAGTCGCGCCGGTGATAATCGCCGTTTTCCCATCTAATCGTCTGCTGCATTCTGTTTGCGATTTCATAGTTTTCTTTTCAGCCTCTCATTTGATCATTTAGCTTTATGCGCTTCCATATCAATTTCGATCAGTTGTCCGGGCAATGCCAGGCCTTTGACTTCGAGCCACGTCCCGGTCGGAAATCCGTTTTTATAAACCGAATTGCGGTAACCGGAAACATTTATAAACTCAGCCATATTCGTGGTGAAAACATTCTCAACAGTCACATCGTCGAATGTGTATCCGT
The DNA here is from genome assembly GCA_038237475.1 of Pyrinomonadales bacterium. Taxonomy (GTDB): domain Bacteria; phylum Acidobacteriota; class Blastocatellia; order Pyrinomonadales; family Pyrinomonadaceae; genus JAOAPY01. Next base: position 14,558 of record JBBRYS010000002.1, read on the forward strand.
AATGCTTCAGTATTTTGGCGAGATCGGCATAACAGTTTTTCATCTGCTGTTCCAGGTTGCCGGGAGCGACAAGCGTTCCTTTGTCGTCCATGCTGACCGCTCCTGAAATTTTCAGGTCATCTCCAATTCGCATCGCGTGAATGTATCCGTATTCCTTTTCAACTGCAGGACGCAGAGAGAAAGTCTCGGGCTTATTTTGCATAGCTTCGCTTGGCGCCGACATCGGTGTTTCCATATACGAAAGGCTGAGCCATTTTCCGCCGCGCTTTACATAAACGGAATTCACCCGAATATTGGACGCCTGTTTTTTCCCATAGCAGATTGCGTCCTGGGCCGCGGTGTAATTCAGGAGAGCCGAATTCTGGTCAAGCAACCGGAACTTGAAATTGTCCAGCGAAAAACTTTTCAGCTCACAGGTCGGGATGGATTTAACGATCTGTGTTTTATCAACCACACCGTCGGCGTAGACATAAAATGCGTCATCCGCCACATAGTTTTCGACAAATGCTATGTTTTTGTTTGACCACTGCTGCCAGGCCTGTTTCTCAAGGGTGATAATCCGGCCTTCCACTTTTGAGTCTTTCGACATTTGTCTTTGGCCGGAAGCTACCGATGACGCGGCGATGCCAATCATGAACATCATCATTAGGGTTTTCATGCTTTGTTTTGTCCTTGTTTTCAGTTGTTATTTTATGCGGCATCCATCAGCCGTATATTATTCTTGTTAACCAGCTAAGGCGAGATATTGCTACAACGCGCGCGACGATCACGACATGCCGTGCGCTTCCGGAATCGGAGCATTGGGCCCATGTGGCATCGCCAGCAACTGTTGTTCAGGCACACCGCTGCGGTACTGTGCGAGCAATTCCTCGGGATCGATCTCCACGCCGGCCGGATTGGCAGCGAATGCTTCAGTTCGCATGTAAGCGTTGGCCTCGTCGACAGAGCAGGCATCCACCTGAAACTCCATGCGATTGCCGTCCGGATCCTGGTAGTACAACGAGAGTGTGATGCCATGGTGAATGCGCCAGTAAGGTATGACGCCCATTTGATTGAGACGCTCGTAGGTGCCAAGCAGATCTCCCAGAGTACCGTAGGTGTAGGCCACGTGATTTACGCCGGCTTTATCTCGCCGCTGGACCTGGGGACTGCCGGGACTAAGCACCGACAGGTTGGCGAACGCAAAGCGATGATGCTCGTCATCGTAGGTAAGGAAAGCGAACGCCGGGTTTTGATAAACCACCGTTGCCTCGAAGATCATTTGATACCACTCAATCATGGCCTCAAACCGGTGCGTGCTATAAACGACGTGGGCGAATTTCGACGGTCTTGCCATAATGCCTTCCTCCTCAACGGACGGATTACGAACTTATACAAACCCGATATTAGTCTGCCCCAGCCTGGCATCACCTGATTGTTCTCAACGCTTCACGCGCACCTGCAGAAATCACTCTGGCAGATTCATCCGCTTCAGCATCGCTTTAAAGCGAGGCTCAGAGCGGAGTCCATCGTATTCAGGGGCAACGGCATATACACTAGCGGTTTCCGCGTGGCTCTCCATATTTTTTTCGAGCCAGTACAAGGTTTGTTCGTTATCGCCAAGCCCAATGTAAATTAGCGCAAAACTCTCCCCAGAGACATAGCCTTGGGCCGCAAACTGCTTTAATTCCCCGAGAATTTTCAATGCTTCGTCGCGCTTGTTCGATCTGGCCAGCCAGAGCGCTAAATAAGATTGTCGGGAAGAAGTCGGATCCAGTTCGTTGGCGCGATGCGCTTCGGCGATGGCTTCTGCATACATTCCTTTTGCGCCATAAGCCCGGCTCATTGATTGGTGAGCGGAGGCAAAATCCGGGTTGCGAACCAGGGTGCGTTTACATTGCGCTACCGCGTCATCATAACGGCGAGCCATCAGCAGCGTATCAGCAAGATTAGTCCCAATAATCAAAGAAAGCGGATCGAGTTCTTCGGCGCGCCTCAACTCGAGAATTGAATCGTCAAATCGCCTGGTATTCGAAAGGTCGGCGCCTAACCAGTGATGAGCGGTCGCATAATTCGGTTTTAGTGCGATGGCGCGGCGATATTCCTTTTCCGAGTTAACCCGATCCCATTCATAGTTGGCAAGATAGAATCCGAGTGCTGTGTGCGCCTCCGCAACCTGTTCGTCAATCTCCAACGCACGTAACGCCGCCGCTTTCGCCTGCGGCATACTATCGGTTGCCAGCGCGACATCGTAACTCGAGAAGAGGACGTAGGTTTCAGCCAAACCCGAAAAGGCGAGGGCATAATTCGGGTCGAGTTCGATCGCCTGCCGGTAAAAGGCGGCGGCTTGTTTGAGCGATTGGCCGGTCCGCTTGTTCCAGTAGAATTTCCCCTTTAGGTAAAGCTGATAGGCTTCCGCGTTCGCCGTGTAGGTTTGGGTAACTTTCTGCTCCTCCGCACCTGAAAGTTTAGTTTTTAGATTACTGGAAATGTCGCGGGCAATGTCGCTTTGGAGTCTTACCAAATCGGATTGTTTACGGTTGTATTGTTGACTCCAAACAACTTTATTCAATGAAATATCTATCAACTCGACAAAAAGTGAAATATCATCTCCTCGTTGAACAACCCGTCCATTCAAAAGCGCCTGCACATTCAACTCTTTGCCAATCGTCTGTGGATCAGTTTCCTTTCCTTTGAAACGAAAGACCGACGAACGGGGTTTAACATTCAGATTCGCCAGGTTCGATAAACTGCTGATGAGCGTTTCCGTCATTCCATCCGACAGATATTCAACCTCAGCATTGCCGCTTTCGTTGACAAACGGCATCACGGCGATCGATTCGATCTGTTTATTGGTCGGCGTGAAATACTTGTCGGCGAAGATGCCAACGACAAGCGCGAGCAGACCGAGCAAGCCGAACAGCCACCATTTCGATTTCGGTTTTCGGACTTCGGGTTTTGAATTAGTTGCCGGTTCGGTTGGCGGCTTTGCTTCTGCATTTTCGTTGACCAAACCTTTGGCGGACTCTTCTGACGTTGCTTTGCCTGTCGAAAGCATCGCGGTGTTTGCTTCGAGCGATTCGTCAGTTTGGTCAGTTTTATCAGTCGGTAAACCGATGCGACGCAACAAACCTCGAAAACGCCGGTCAGTGCGAAATTCTCGCCCCCAGACTTCACCGTCTCTCCAATTTGCGTATAGCTTCAAATAAATCAATTCGCCGTTTCGTTCTTCGAAAGCTTGTTCCAGCCATTCAAAAGTTTTGTCCAGATCGCCGATTGAGCTATAGATTGCGGCTATCTGGTATGAGGCAGCTTTGTTGTGTTCAAGGTCAGCTTGAAGCTCTTTGATACAACCCAAGGCTTGCGCTCGCTTGCCTGTCAAACCTAAGGCGCGTCCGAGAAACGATTTGACGATGCCCTGACGACTGTCGAAAGATAGAGCCTGTTGAAATAAAACAATCGCCTCATCGTAGCGCCCTTGTTTGAGCCGAAAGACTCCTTTCATAAAATATCCGCCGAAGAACTCGGGAGCTATTTCAATCAACCTCCGGGCATATTTCAGACCGCCTTCGTCCTGACCACTCCACATATAAATTGCGGCGGCTTGAAGATTTCCAATCACCGAAAGCGGCTCATATCTCATTGATGTCTCGGCTTCGATGATCGCTTGGTCGGGCTTTTCCATTACCGCCAGGCACAACCCGTATTGATGATGGGCGAAAGAACTTTTCGGATTGAGGCGAATCGCCGCTTGATATTCCTGTTCGGCTTTTGCGAGATCCCATTCGAAAAACATCGACACTTGTCCGAGGGCTAAATGCGCTTCGTCCAGTTCGCTATCGATTTCCAACGCCCGCAGAGCGGTTTCTTTCGCCTTCGGAATCGCTTCACGGGTTGTCACAAATCCGAAAAACGATTGGAATATTAAAACCGAAGAGAGCCCAGCATATCCAAGCGCGTATTCGGGATCTAAATCAATCGCCTGCTGAAAATGCTCGACCGATTTTTGCCAGCCTTCCGGCGTGTGTTTTTGAAATTGATAACGACCCTTGAGATAAATCTCGTAGACCTCGGCGTTGTCTGTATAACGTCGCAAAACCGCCGCTCTCTCGTCGCCAAACAACTTCACTTTTAGCGCGTCAACTACCGCCAGCGCAATCTCGTCCTGCACGTCGAAAATGTCTTTCATCTCGCGGTCATAGCGTTCCGACCAGAGTTGATAACCGTCCGAAGCATTAACGAGCTGAACCGAGATCCTCAGCGTGCTCCCTGATTTTCTGACGCTGCCTTCCAACACATGTTTGACGCCGAGCTTTGCGCCGATCTCGCCGACCTGCGCGTTTTTGCCTTTGAACGAAAACGAGGAAGTCCGCGCCGCCACCTTTAGGTCTTCGATTTTCGATAGGGCATTTAAAAGTTCTTCCGCTAAGCCGTCGCAGAAGTAATCGTTGTCCTCGTCGGCGGACAGGTGCGCAAACGGCATGACAGCGATGGATTTAAAACTGTCAACTGTAGTTTTGCGGCTTGCTTCGCCCGTCGGCCCGCCTTGCAGAATCAGCGTTCCCGCTTCTGCAGGAATCTGCGGCTCGACTCGGGACTTCGAAAGCGAAGTCAATTTGTTGATGTCTGCAGAGAGTTGTTTCGCTTCTGTCATCAAAGCTAGAAAGCGCGGTTCGCGGCGGATGTTTTCGAGCAGCGGGTCGAACTCGGAGAGAAATCTATAATTGAGCATTCCTGCTCGAACCGCGATTTCCAGAAAGTCGAGCGCTTTTTGATGCTCGCCGATAAGCGCGAAACAGTGCGCGACGTGCAGCGCGAAATGGCAATCGAAAGCGGCTTCTTTATCAAAATCGGGAGTGTAGTGTCCGATGGCAAGCTGTTTTTCACCGCGCAAGGCGTGTTTGAGAAACAGCGCGTGCTCGGTGTAAACCCAGCCGGGCGCGATCTCGGCCAGCCTGTCAGCGTGAGCGATAGACTCGTCGAGTTTGCCGCCCCAGGCTTCGAAGACAACTGCCGACCAGATAAGTAATGGCGACGAGTCGTCAATGGCGAGAGCGCGCGCAAGATACGGCAGAGACTTTGCGAAATCTCCGCTATACATGTAGACGAGGCCGGAGACGAAGACATTTATCGGGGTGAGTGGATCAAGAGAAATAAGCCGATCGGCATATTGTTTCGACTCTTCGCCGCGTCCGATGTAGTTCAGGTTGACGACCAGCCATAGCAAGGCTTCCACATTTGCGGGATCGGACTCGACTGCTTTCATCAGCGCCGTGATTGTCGCCGGCATTTGCCCGCGCGAGTAACTGAGCAGTCCTTCTAACGTAAAGCCGTGCGACGAAGCGGGATTGATGGCGAAAGTCTTTTTCAGGTATTTCTCGGCGGAGTTCAGGAGGTCAAGGTCGAGTTTACTGATCCAACGAAAGTAAAAATAATAAGTGTAACTGAGCGCCGCATAGAGCAGTTCGTTGGCACCGATAATTTCGAGTCCCTGCTTAAGTAGTTCAATCGAACGATCAAGCGCCGCCGGATTGGCCTGCCAACATTCCGCTCGAGCTTGCAGATAAAGGTCATAGGCTTGCGCGTTCCCGATCGGTCGTTCTTCGATTCGCTCTATCTCGCCCGTCGTCAGCGTGATTTTTAACGCCTGGGCGATCGAGCGCGAAACGCTTTCCTGAATTTCAAAGATGTCGTCCAGAGAGCCGGTGTATTGTTCCGCCCACAAATTCGCATCCGTCGCGCCGTCGATCAACTGCACCGAGATCCGCAGATGCTGTCCCGCCTTGCGCACGCTGCCGTCGATAACGTAACGGACGTGTAGCTCTTCCGTAATCGTCTTCAAATCCTTCGTTGTGCCTTTCAATTTCATCGCTGAGTTGCGCGAGATGACCCGCAGCGAACGAATCTTCGACAAATCGGAAATGATCTCTTCGGTCAACCCGTCGCTGAAATACTCGTTGTCCGCGTCGGTGCTGATGTTCGTAAAAGGCAAAACGACAATAGCGGTTTGAATTCGGTTTGCAGCTTGGGGATTGTCTGCGGCGGTCGCGCTCATCTTACGAGGGTGGGTTTCTACTTCTGCTCGATTCGGCAGGGAGGTGCGTCCCAGCTTGTCCTGAAATTCCAGTTCCTGTTTGAACTCTTTCAAGTCACGCAGTAAGTCATTCGCCGATTGATAGCGATTCCGCTTGTCTTTCTGCAGACTCTTGTGAATGATTGTTTCGAGTTCCAGGGGAACATTCGCCAGCCGTCTCGGCTCTGTCATTAGAACGGCGGCGATCACGTCGCCGACTGTTTCGCCTTTAAACGGCGACGTACCCGAAAGCATTTCATAGAACACTACGCCAAAACTGAAAATATCCGTCTGATGGTCAACGTCTTTTCCCCGGGCCTGTTCGGGCGACATATAGTTTGGGGTGCCGATAATCATCCCCGCTTGTGTCTGCCCCTGGATAGCAGTAGCGGCTTCTTCACCTATTTCAGTTGGTGTTGCAAGTTTGGCGATGCCAAAATCCAGAATCTTCGCCAGACCGTCCGCGCGAATCATGATATTGTCGGGCTTGATATCGCGATGAACGATGTTCGCCGCATGTGCGGTTTGAAGCGCGGAAGTAGTCTGAATCGCAATCTCAAGTATTGCTTTGTAGTCCAGCGGATTGGCTTTTGCATAATCGCCCAGAGTTTGCCCGTCAATGAATTCGGTCGCGATAAAATGCGTGCCATCAGCTTCGCCAATCTCGTAAATGGTGATGATGTTAGGATGATTAAGCGCCGAGGCAGACTTGGCTTCACGAACGAAACGGCTCATTCGATCTTTATCGTCGGCAAACTCAGGCGGCAGAATCTTGAGCGCGACTCTTCGGTCAAGTTTAGTATCCCGAGCCAGGTACACTTCACCCATGCCACCCGCACCGATTTTGCCGAGAATTGTGTAATGACCTAGTTTTTTATCAACATTCATATGTTTGCTTGATTGTGCCGAAAGATTCGGTTCAATCCTCAGCTCGACAATCAAGTTTCCAGCCATCTCCAGCATGAACTGGACGAAGTCGGAGGGTTATCTGATCCGATTAAAATAGGGATCGTGTGATCGAACAGCGGAGCGCAGGGCAACACGCCGCTTTCTCTGAACCCATTAGAGTAGGGTCAACGCGGGTTCCAATTAATTGAACCCAATCTGGCGCATGATATTTTCGAAACGCTTATCGCCTCGCAAGTTGTTCCATTTCGAATCTACTTTAAGAAACGTCATTTTCGGGTCTCGTTGTTCAAGACCGCGTTCGAGCCAGGCGAGCGCCTGGTCTGCATCGCCCAGGCCGTTGTAAACCATTGCAATATGATACGGCGGCACAAATCGTTCTTTTGATCGCTTTAGTAAGGAAGCGAGCGCGGCCAGCGCTTCATCGCGTTTCCCTGACTTCGCCAGAGCGTAGCCTTCGAACGCAATCGAAATAGTTTGCCCGCTCGAAAGTGCACCTGCTCGACGTGCTTCGGCGACGGCCTCGGGAAACATTCCTTTTTCAATGTAGGCGCTCGCAGCAAATGCATGAGGAAGCCAAAAGTTCGGAGCGAGTTCAAAAGTGTCGCTCAATCTGGCCAACGCATCATCAGGTTTTCCCGCATGAAGTAGAAATTGTCCTGCCAATGCATTGAGAAACGGATTGAAGGGGTCCAGTTCTCGGGCCCGTTTAATTTCAAGCAGGGTTTCGGAATGCCGTCCCGAGTTTGACAAAAGGTGTGCATACAGCAGATGCGTGTCAGCGCTATTCGGATTGAGTTGGATGGCCTGTTTGTATTGATTCTCTGCTTCGCTCCAATTCCAATCGAACCAAAATATGTTGGCGCCAAGGGCGGTATGAGCTTCGGGAAGTCCAACGTCAATAGTGAGTGCTTTTTGCGCGGCCTCTCTCGATCTCGGAAAAACCTCGATTGGCGCCACCTCAGCGCCGAGCGCAAGGGCACGATACGCATCTGAGATGCCGACGTAGGCCAGCGCATAGTTCGGGTCAAGCTGAAGTGCCTGGTTGTAATATGCGATGCCTCGTTGGAGGTCTGGTGGTGTCAGCTTGGAAACGTGGAACCGACCCTTCAGATAGAGCTGATAAGCCTCGGCATTGTCTGTGTAGTTCCTCGCTACTTTCAGCTCTTCCGCACCCGACAACCGCGCGCGCAGTTTTTGAGAAACGTCACGCGCAACCTCAACCTGCAACGTCGCCAGGTTTGTCATTGAGCGACTGTAGTCTTCACTCCACAGAGCCGTTTCCGTCTTCACGTCGACCAATTCGATATGCAGCGCCAGGTCGTTGCCGTATTGCACGAGACGTCCAGTCAAAACCGCTTGCACGTTGAGTTCCTGGCCGACCTGTGGCGGTGAAGCCTCTTTGCCTTTGTAACGGAACACCGAACTGCGAGCTTTTACTGAGAGCTTCGGCAGTTGTGAGAGGCTGGTGATGAGCATATCGGTCATGCCGTCAGAGAGATACTCGACGTCGCTGCTGCCGCTCTCATTCTTAAATGGAATCACCGCGATCGATTCGATGGCTGGAGCGGGGATAATGTTAGATCGGTAGATGAGGCCGGCAACGACCAGGAACAACAGACCCAGTACTCCAGCGCCGAGGAAATAGCGCCTCGTCTTAGGTTCGTCCAAGCCCGTTTTGTCGTTCTGAGCCCTGGTTTCTCTTGGTAGATCTTCGGGAGATGTTGACCCTGAAGTCAGGGACGGCGTTGCGGCTTCCCCTCCAACCGAACCACCAGCTTCTGGTCGGGTCCCCTCCGATCCTTGTTTAAGTTCAGCCGCGTGGTGCTCGGTCTCCGAGGCAAACTCCAACCGCTTCGACAAATCGCTCAGATCTGCCTGCACATCGTTGGCACTGGCATACCTGCTAGCCCTGTCTTTTTGCAGGCATTTAAAAACAATCCGCTCCAGGGAATCAGGCACGTTTAGACTGTGCTGGAAAAATGTTAAGGGATGACGTTCGATAACGGCCGCGATTACTTCCATCGCTGACGATCCCTCAAACGGCCGGCGACCAGCTAACATCTCATAGAGAATTACTCCCAGGCTCCAGATGTCGGTGCGGGCATCAACCGCGTTCCCACGCGCTTGCTCCGGCGACATGTAGGAAGCTGTACCGATCACAGTGCCGGGCGATGTTAAGAGAAGGGACTCCTCCTCTTGATCCTTATCGTCAGGTTGACTGTATTTCGCAATACCGAAGTCAAGCACCTTCACTAAACCATCGGCGCGAACCATGATGTTCGCGGGTTTGATGTCGCGATGAACTATTCCGGCAGCATGAGCAGCCGACAGGGCCTTCGCCATCTGGATGCCAATGTCGACCGCAGTCAATACTGAAAGATTACCTTGACTGATCAGCGCCAGCAGTGTCTGCCCTGCGACATATTCAGTGGCGATGAAGTTATGTCCTTCTGCCTCGCCGATTTCATAAATGGTCAGAATATTTGGATGGTTGAGCGCTGACGCCGCGAGAGCTTCGCGGCGGAAGCGATGTACTCGTTCCTCCTCAGCAACGTCGTAGAAGGAAAGCAGTTTCACGGCTACCGAGCGTTTGAGCCGCTTATCATGAGCGAGATAGACATGACCCATGGCTCCGGCGCCGAGCGATCTAATAACCTGGTATGGGCCGATGTTTTCGCTTTTCAGATTCTGATGCGGAGACGGTCGCAGCAATTGAGTGGCTTCCTCGACGGCCTGCCCACCCACCAGACTCTCGTGTGAGTCATGGGCAAGCAGCGAATCAACTTTTTGACGCAATTCTTCATCATCACCGCACGCCTGCGTGAGAAAGTCTTCGCGCTCAGACAGTTCAAGCTCCAGCGCCTGAGCGAAGATGTCGTCAATTTCTTTCCAGCGTCCCGGAGTGGTCATGGTTAGGTTCGACTGAGCTCTCTACGCAGGAAAGCCTCGGCGCGTCGGCAATCGATCGCTCCCGTCCCGGCCCTGAGCTGTTGGGTTACTTCGAGTTGACGTTCCGGGCATTCTTACTCCTTTGTTTTTGATCAGCGACTAGAAACCAAAGTTAGAGTCGGGGTCGACGCATTGTAGCTGTCTGCGCTCGTACGTGCTAATTGTTCTTCGAAATAATATCTTGCCGCCCTACCTGGTCCAGGACCTCGTTTGGGAAATCGAGCCGTCCAATGGTAGCGAGGAACAGCCCTGCGGCGCCACCAACTTATGAAAGAAGAGTTAGCAGTTGCAATCTCTGTCAGCCGGCGTCGAAACACTGCTGTGGACCTATGCCATAATCTCACGCGCCCTGAGTGCAGCTATTTGTGTTCATTGGTTGTTAAAAATTAGAAAACAAGACGCGTGAAGCGTTCGAGGAATCACTAGTCAGCGGCGAGTACGCCCGTGCGGGCGAACGCCAGCAGGCGCTGGAGCATGCCGAACAGGCCGTGCGGTTAGGGCAAGCACTCAGTGGCGAAACAAAGGCCACAATCATGGTCAATGTCGGCGACGCCTATTTTAAGTTAGGCGAGTTTGAGAAGGCGCTGGCTTATTACGTCGAGCCTTTACGCATCTTGCAAAATGAAGGTCGCAAACGAAGCGAGGCCGTTACGCTCAAGCACATTGCCGCCGCTCAGCGCGGCCTGGGCCGACTGGCCGAAGCACAGGTCAATATAGAACGGTCCATCGCTCTGGTGGAGGACGACCTGCGCGACCACGCCGGCAGTCCCGAGCTACAGGCGTCTTTCATCGCAACCTTATTCACTTTCTACGAGTTTTATGGTGATTTGATGATGCGGCTCCACGCAATCAATCAGAAGGCGGGCTACAATTTAACGGCGCTGGCTTTCACTGAAAGAGTCGCCGGCCAACTTTGTTCGCTGGAGTTTGGCACGCAAAGTTGGGAGAGGCGGCAATGGAGTTGATACTACAGCAATCCGGCAATCAAGTGATGGGTCGAGTGAAAGTCAACTCTGGTGAGCTCGGCGTCATTAGTGAAGGCTTCGTCGTCGGCAACAGGTTTCGTTTCAAGATATTGCGTCCCGACAGGATCTTGAGTGGGGTCCGCGTACCCGGTGAGGTCTTGGGCATTGGGGATGTAGTTATGGATGAAGGCGGGACATCGTTCAAAGGCAATGTTCTCGGCACTGCCACGAGCGGAACATTCATCGGACGTTAAAAAATGCGTCAAGAAATATGAACAAGCTATTGATCCTGATTGCAATGTTCTTTTTTAGCCTCATGCGCGGCTACACCGAAAGAGCCGTCGGCTTCCAGCGATTCGGCCAAACAAAAAGAAACAGCTACGGGCCTGCCGTCGGACATAGATCTGAAAGCACCTCTGCGTTCAATGGCGCGCTGTCCGAGCGCGACGGACTGGTGTCATATCGGTCAAGCGGGGCACAGCAGGGCAGCCTCTGCCCCGTCCGCTACAACCGCACTGGCAATCTCTTCTGCCAATAGTCCGGCAGACTCTCCGCGACATGCTCAGACGGAAGAGCGGGATAGGCAAAGCCAACCAAGGGGTTGGTTTCGCCTAATGAGTTTCAAACGTTTTCTATCGCTAGGGGGACTTGAACTCCAAATTCATTCCGGCAGATTAAGGCGTCTGAGCATGACTTTGAAACGTGGGTCATCGCGCAACGGATCCATAAATGAATCAGTCTTGATTCGCGGCAGGAACCAGTCATGTGCCTGATAGGCCTGCTCAAGTTCAGCAAACGCCGCATCTTTATCGCCGAGCGCAGCATAAATTACCGCAACCCAATAGTTCATTATGTATTGCTTCTTTTCCGTTTCCTTCAATTGGCTAATCACTCTCTCGGCTTCGCTCCGTCGCCCGCTCTTCGCATAGGCGTAGCCCATCGGAGCCCTGATGGGAAAGTTCGACTCTATGGTCTTTTCCGAGATTGCGAGCGATTCCGCGTACATTCCTTTGGCATCATAGGCATGACAAAGCCAGTTTTGACCTGCGAAGAAAGTCGGGTCGAGATCGTAGGTCTTTTTAGCCTGCTCGACGGCATGGTCGAACTGCCGCGCGTACATGTATACACCAGCAAAATTCGCCCCCTGAATGAGCGACAACGGCTCGATCTCCATGGCCCGCTGCATTTCGGCGATTGCTTCGTCGTGACGGCCGAGCGGGCTTAAGTAAACCCAGGCGTAACGATAATGTGTTAAGGCGAGACTTGGATCCAGTTCAAGTGATCGTTTGAATTCCCGTTCGGCCTTGGGCCAGTCCCAATCGTATGTAGCGGCGATCATTCCCGACACGGTGTGTGCTTCAGGAAGGTCGGGGTCGAGTTCCAGCGCTTTGACGATCGCCGACCTCGCTTGCGGGGAAGCTTCCTTAGGAGACATGTAAGGGAACGACGGCATGACGACAAAGGATTCAGCGATGCCGACATAAGCCAGCGCGAACTTCGGATCTCGCTGGATTGCCTGCTGATAGGACTCGATCGCGCGTTCAAGCTCCTCCTTTGTGCGCCGGGCAAAATGAAAGCGTCCTTTCAGGTAGAGTTGATAGGCTTCGTTGTTGTCTGTGTAGCGCTTGGTAATTCCTTTTGGTTCGCTGCCGCCAAGTTTGAGTTGAAGTTTTTGGGTAATCGTGGCCGCGATTTCGCGCTGCGTCGCAAGCAGGTCAGACATCTTCCGTTCATACTGTTCGCCCCAGAGCGATTTATTGTTTCTGATATCAACCAATTCAACGGTGATGTTGAGATTATCGCCGCGCTTGGCTAAGCGGCCGGTCATGACCGCATCGACGCCAAGCTCGCTTGCGATCTTCGCGACATCGGTATCTCTTCCTTTGTAGCGCATGACCGAAGTGGTCGGGCTGACCTTCAACCCTGGCAGTTGGGAGAGCCGAAAGATGAGCGACTCAGCCAGTCCGTCAGACAAATAATCGGTGTCCGCGTCGCTGTTCTTGTTTTCGAAAGGGAGGACCGCGATCGATTGGATAGCGGCATTCCTCCAGTGTGCGTAATAAAAATATCCGCTGGTACCAATTGCAGAGGTGACCAGAGCCGCGATCAATAGGAAACGCACGCTGACCACCTTGCGCCCTATTGCTTTAGTGCTCCCAGCGCTACGGGGTAGCTGTGCGGGCAGCACGGTTGTTCGCGCTGTCGAGCGGCTCATCATTGATTCGGTTGTGTCAGGTAAAATACTGGTCTCGGTTTCGCTCGACACCGGGCCCGAGCCAAACTTCACTGTGCCCGCGTCGCCACTGGTTGATTCGGAGTCATTAATCAAAGCTGCACCGTCAGCGCGACAAAAAACAAGCGCATCATCACTCTCAGCGCGTTTGCAAATCGGGCAATATTTCATTTATTCACTCTAAAGAGGGAACTCTGCTTTTTCTGCAACTGCTCGATGCGCAGGTCGACACTCAATGCATTCACATGGATACACGTCGCACCCGTATTTATTTCTATATTGAGTAACGGCCTAAGGAAGCGCCGGTGTGAAGCTCTGGGCTCAACTAATGGATGTCTAAGTTCGCCAATAACGGAGGAATGCTACCCCGAGAGTCTCTGGAGGCGCAAGAAATGTGCTACTAGATAGCAGTCATTCCAGATCATTCCGGCTCTCGAGAACTATTGCAGATGAACAGGAGATAGGATGTCAGCAAGCCCTTCGACTCCTTGTGTCTGAGGGAGGGCGGCTTTTGGACAACCGCTCGCTGCGAGGGCGGAACGACTCAAGATGAGCTACTGCTGACGCTTGTTCCCGTCAGCCGACCGACGCGCAGGTATCCAGAACGACACTGCGCAACCAGCGATGAGCCGGGTCGGCATCCATTCGCGGGTGCCAGAGCAGGGAAACGGTAATGTCCGGCGTCGCGACCGGTATCGGAAAACTATCAATCTCATCGAGCGAGAAGATAGTCCGACTGGCTTGGGTGAGTCATAAACTTGCCGTAATTGTGAGGGAACGTTTTGGTAATGCAGATTAAGGCAATCTGAAGCTCCAGGATGTCATGTAAGGTAAGGTTGAACTATAATGGCCAGGTTCAAAACAATCGGTCATGTCCTGCCAGAAGTGTTACCTACATAATGGATGAGGATCAGTCACAAAACATTCTGCGTGAGTGGGCCGAGTCGGCCACATATTGGGAAAAGCACAGGGCTACCATTCGCGCCATGTTTGCTCCGGTCACCGATGCACTGATTAATGATGCCGCCATTGTGAAGGGCCACGCCGTACTTGACGTTGCCGCTGGTCCCGGCGAGCCTTCATTAACAATCGCCCGCGTGGTTGGACCCAACGGTTCGGTGATGTGCACCGACGCCGTGGCAGAGATGGTTCTCGCTGCGGAGCGCGAGGCACACCTCCAGGGAATTCAAAACGTTAGTTTTCGTCAATGCAGCGCCGACTCACTTGGTTTCAACGATAACAGCTTCGACATCGTAGTTAGCCGCCTGGGTGCCATGTTCTTTCCTGATCCAATGGCCGCACTCCGCGAGATGCTGCGGGTAGCAAAGCCGGACGGGGCACTGGCGCTCGCGGTATGGGCCACGAGTGAACTCAACCCGTTCTTTTCCGTCGTCAGCGAGATAATGTCGCGGCAGGTAGAGGCCGAGCCGGTCGAGCTCGACGCTCCGGGCGCGTTTCGCTTCGCCGAATCGGGCGTGCTGGCCAGCGAGCTCGAACAAGCAGGAGCAAATGACGTACGCGAACGGCTGATTAGGTTCCGCATTGAAGCGCCAATCTCTCTCGATGAATTTTGGCAGCTGCGCGCAGCCACCTCTGCAAAGATTCGCGAGCAGCTGTCCGGTCTTCCCAAAAAGAAATTCATCCAGGTGGCGAATGAAGTTAAGGAGGCCGTGCGCGAATTCTTTCCGAATGGCCAGATGAGCTTTCCCGCCGCGATGATCATTGTCAGCGCGCGGAAAGTCGGGCCCGCATAACGACACACGCCGACCCCCGCAGACAAGGCTACTTCCTGCTCTCAGGCGAGGATTCACGGAGTCAGTTGCGGCTCGTCATAGACCGGTCTTGCGCTCCAATTCTTCGGGGTATCTCGCCCCTTGCACTTCGATCGCTGCTGCCGCGCGGTCGATTTCTCGAAGATCATCTGAGGTGAGCTCCACTGCAAGTGCGCCGATGTTCTCATCCAAACGATTCAGTTTCGTCGTGCCTGGGATCGGGACGATCCATGGCTTCCGAGCCAGCAACCAGGCCAACGCTAACTGGGCCGGCGTCGCATTCATGCGCTCTCTGAAGCAGCTTCGACGGATATTAATCTCGGCGGCTATGACGCCGTGCGTGGCCAAGTCCTCATCAGCGGTTATACGGGACGGCGCTGGTGAACAATGGCGTGCGCTTCCAGATCATTAAGGTATCCACTGGCGAAGTCGTCGCCGTTTGGGATGATTCTGACATCGCGCACTAACGTGTTCTCACGCGAGCTGGCAAAGTCACTCCCCGCCGCACGATCAGCCGTCGCGGCGGGGAAGCTTTGTCTGTGTTTGGTCTGGCCACCCTTTAATCTCCTCATTTTCGCAAACCCAAGGCGCTCGTTGCGTCACCGCAAGCGGATAAAGCGCAAACCATTGTCCACCTGAATGCAATTCCTCTACAATGAGTGCGCTTTTTTGGCTTTAACGAATCCCGCGAGAGTTACCCCAGTTTCAACGGCTATTTGTTAACTGCAATAGTCGGAACTCGCGCGTTCTTCGATAATGAAAATGATGTCAAACAGAAGCGAACTTGGAGAAAACAATGCCGAAATTTGTGATTGAGCGAAACATCCCCGGGGCCGGTAAATTGTCGACGGACGAGCTGCAGGCGATCTCACAAAAATCCTGTAGCGTGCTGAACACGTTAGGACCTCAGATTCAATGGGTACAGAGCTATGTAACCGACGACAAAGTCTACTGTGTCTATATCGCGCCGAATGAGGAGCTCGTGCGTGAGCATGCGCGCTTGGGAGAATTTCCGGCTAACAGTGTCTCGGAGGTGAGGACCATAATCGATCCGACAACCTCTGAGGTGTGACCTATTTGTCATGACAAATGTTAGTGCCCGCGGAGCGGGTGTCAGCGTAAAGCCTGGGGCGTAGGCCCCAGGATCCACGCGTAAAAATAATTGGAGCCCGCGCACGCGGGCGATAGCCCTCGATGATAGGCTGTCGTCCGCCTCCGCGGGCTCACCATTCTTTTTCCGACGCTTGTCCTGGGGCTTACGCCCCAGGCTTTACGCTGTCGCCTGCTCCGCAGGCTGAAAACTAAAACTGCTCCGCGGGCTGAAAACTAAAACTGCTCCGCGGGCTGAAAACTGAAACCGCTCCGCAGGCTGAAAACTAACCCGCACCGCGGGCTGAAAACTAACCCGCACCGCGGGCTCCCCATTTCTTTTCAACGTTCCATCCCGGGGCTCCGCTGCGCTCGACCCCCGCTTTATGCTGTCACCCACTCCGCGGGTTATCCGCGGGTTCCTCGATGACACTCTCAAATTAAACCAATAGGAATCGGAGGCAGTCTTTTGTATAATCAACACCCCCTTTGGTCCCCTCGGTTTATTTGCTAAAAATAATCATCCTTTTTGACTATGTCCCAAGATCCTTCGCGGAAAGAACCGGGCAGTAAACTTCTGCCTAATGATTGGCTTTCAAGCCTGAAGTCTCATGACCTTGCTGTTTCCTGGCTGTCATCGATAGTCGGATCGGCCGAAGACGCCATTATTAGCAAAACGCTTGATGGCATTATCACCAGTTGGAACCACGCCGCAGAGCACCTGTTCGGCTATTCAGCTGAAGAGGCAATCGGCCAGCCGATTACGATGTTGATACCGGCAAATCAGGTCGACGAAGAAATTTCCATTCTGGCCCGGTTGCGGGCCGGGCAGCGCATCGATCACTACGAGACAGTGCGAGTGCGCAAGGATGGGTCCCTGGTAGATATCTCTCTAACCGTTTCGCCGATCAGGGATGGGCGCGGAAAAGTGGTCGGGGCTTCGAAGATTGCTCGCGAAATCGGCGAACGAAAACGTTCTGAGGCGGCCCTGCGAGAGCAGCGCGAGATCATCGAGACTGTGAACCAGCTGGGATTGAAGCTGGGAGCGGAACTGGATCTTGAAAACCTGGTTCAAGCCGTGACTGACGCTTCTACAAAAATAACCGAAGCCCATTTCGGCTCGTTTTTTTATAGGGTCGTGAACGAGGAAGGAGAACACTACATGCTCTATTCTCTTTCCGGAGTACCCGCCGAAGCATTCGCGCATTTTCCCATGCCTCGCATGACAGACATCTTTGCGCCGACGTTTCTAGGTGAAGGCACGGTATTAATTGATGATGTGAAGCAGGATTCGCGTTACGGAAAGAACTCACCGTACTATGGCATGCCCAGAGGACATTTGCCGGTAACCAGCTACCTGGCAGTTCCAGTCATCTCGCGATCAAGTGAGGTCTATGGAGGTCTCTTTTTTGGCCACCCGGAGGCGGGAGTGTTCACCGAACGCGCAGCCCGCATCATCGAGGGTCTGGCGGCCCAGGCCGCGATCGCGATGGACAATGCTCGTCTTTACGAAGCAGCCCAGCGGGCCCGAGCCGAAGCGGAAGCAGCGGCTGAGGCTAATGAAAGATTATTACGTCAGGCTGAGGAACAGAGTCGACTGAAAGAAGAATTCCTCGCGACCATCTCACATGAATTACGCACTCCTCTAAATGCCATCCTCGGTTGGGCGCGCATGCTCCGGCTGGGACAACTGGAGCCGCCCGACGCTGCCAAAGCTCACGACACAATCGAGCGAAATGCGCGAGCTCAAGCTCAACTTATCGATGACCTCCTCGACGTGTCGCGGATTGTCACGGGCAAACTGCGCATGGATGTTCGACCAGTGGATCCGAACTCTTTCATTGAAGCCGCCCTCGAGGCGCTGGCGCCGGCTGCTGCTGCCAAAGGCGTGCGCATTCAAAAAGTTTTGGATACGGGAGTTGTTTCCATACCGGGAGACCCGGTAAGACTGCAGCAGGTCATCTGGAACCTCGTCTCGAACGCGGTGAAATTCACACCTCGAGGTGGGAGAGTTCAAGTTCGTATGGAGCGTGTAAATTCCCATCTTGAGATCGTGGTCAGCGACACAGGGCAGGGAATCACTGCGGAATTTCTTCCGCACGTTTTCGATCGGTTTCGGCAGGCCGACCAGCATACTACTCGCCAGCATGGAGGCATGGGTCTTGGTCTTTCGATCGTGAGACACCTGGTGGAACTTCACGGCGGCTCAGTTCTCGCAGCCAGTCCCGGCGAGGGAAAGGGTGCGACGTTCACCGTCCACATCCCCATATCTCCTCTCTATCAAACAGTGATGCCGGCCGACCGAGTTCACCCGGCGGCCAGGGATCTACTGCCTGCGGCGGAATGTGCGGACAGGTTGGACGGACTTGAGATTCTGGTGGTAGATGACGAATACGATACTCGTGAGCTGCTGGCCGCTGGACTAACCCAGTGTGGGGCTGAAGTCATCCTGGCCGCCTCCGCTGCCGAGGCTCTCGACGCAATAACAGCGAGTGTGCCGGATCTGTTGATAAGTGATATAGGCATGCCCGGTGAAGATGGCTATGATTTGATTCGCCGCTTACGCGAATCTACGCCGGACAAATGGCGCAAGCTGCCGGCTATCGCGCTGACCGCTTATACAAGAGTCGAGGATCGGATGCAGGCCTTGCGCGCCGGTTATCAAATGCACGTCCCGAAACCGGTTGACCTGGCCGAACTGGTCGCCGTCATTGCCAGTCTCGTGAAGAGAGACAGGTAACTGTCCGACCTGGGACCGCTCGCATCCTGCGTGCCTGCCCGAGCCGCTGACATTCAAACCCGGCATTGGACTTTTTCATTGCGGTATTCCTATCACTACTTTCCCACCCTCGCGTCCGGTTCTTCTGCATAGCCGTGCGGATGTTTTTCGAGCCACTCCCAGGCGGTGCGCAGAATTGAGGTGAGATCGGAATCGAGTGGCCTCCAACCCAACACCCTTTGCGCTTTCTCTGCGTTGGCGACGAGTCGCGAGGGATCTCCGGCCCGCTGAGGTTCGATCTGAACCGGTATTTCCCTTTGAGTAACCTGGCGCGCTGCCTCGATCACTTCGAAGACAGAGTAGCCCTGCCCGTTTCCCAGGTTGAGGCAATCCGATTCACCTCCGCCGCGCAAATAATCCAGCGCCAGAATATGGGCTGACCCAAGATCGGAAATGTGTATGTAGTCGCGGATCGCAGAGCCATCGGGAGTTGGATAATCATTCCCGAACACCCTGACAGCGGGGAGCTCACCTCTCGCTGCTGCAAGGACGTTGGGAATCAGATGCGTTTCGGGCTCATGCGACTCACCTAACTCTGCCGTGGCTCCAGCCGCATTGAAATAGCGCAGCGCGACATATTTCAGGCCGTAAGCGCTGTCGTAACCCTGCAGAATTTGTTCGAAGAAGAGTTTGGACCAACCGTAAGGATTGGTTGGCTGCTGGGGATGAGTTTCCGAGATAGGCAACTGCTGCGGCTCGCCGTAGATGGCGCAGGTTGAGGAGAACACCAGATGACGCACCCCTGCCTGCAGCAATCCCTCAAGCAGTTCGAGACCCTGCGATACGTTGTTGGCAAAGTAGCGCGCCGGATCGACTACTGATTCGCCGACGTAAGCCAGCGCCGCAAAGTGTATGCATGATTCCAACTCATGTTCAGACGCGATACGGGCCAGTAGCGTCCGGTCGCCGATCGAGCCCTGGTAAAAAGGTTCGCCGGCCGGAACGGCGGCGCGATGTCCGCGGAATAGATCGTCAAGCACGATCACGCGTTCGCCGCGTTCACGCAGGAGGGCAGCAGTGACGCTGCCAATATATCCGGCACCGCCGGTAACGAGGATGGCCATGTTTGTTGTGTCTAAATATTAAAGGTGAAATCAATCGTGAAACGTTAAAGATCAAAATAGTCAGCGTAAGAATTTCGAGCCGCAACGATGATGGTCCGCAGTGTGGATTGGTAATCAATCTCCGCGTTTGATTGATACATCAATTCATCCAATAACTCCACCGCCGCTAGATTTGCCCGTCAGCCTGCGGTGTTCTTTCGCCTCAGCCTGCGGAGCAGGCGACAGCGTAAAGCCTGGTGCGTAGCCCCAGGATCGAGCGCAACAAAATATCTAGCCCGCGGACGCGGGCGACAGCCCACCCATTATCAAATCTCACTTCTGCCGCCCACTACCGCGGGCTAGATTTCTGTTGTCTCCTAACCCGGGGTTCCGCTGCGCTTCACCCCGGGCTTTACGCTGCCGCCTACTACCGCGGGCTAATACTTTCCCCCGAAGCCTTCTCCGCTCCCAATCCCGTATTCGCTCGCACCACCAACTCGGTAAACTTCGCTTCAGCCGCCGGCTCGCGTCCGAGCAGTGTCCCCACGACTGCCCCCAAAAATCCCAGCGGGATGCTGATGATCCCCGGATTCTCAAGCGGGAAAATCGGCGGAACCTGAATCAGATGCCGCGCGGCTCCGACCACGGTGGGAGGATCAACACTCATAATGCTCGGGCTGATCAGAATCAAAACTATTGCAGCCATCAGTCCCGTGCCGAGACCAGCCACGGCGCCTTTGGTATTAAATCGCTTCCAAAAGAGCGAAAGCACAATGACGGGCAGGTTCGCCGAGGCAGCCACTGCGAAAGCGAGCGCCACCAGAAAAGCTACATTCGCCACCGGCCCGAGGACAATGGCTATCAGGATGGCGATGCCGCCCACAACAAAAGCCGTGAGACGCGCAACTCGCACTTCCTCACCGGCCGAACGCTCAGTCCCGCGATGAATCACGTTGGTCCAGAAGTCATGCGCGAACGATGTCGAGGCACTAATCGTCAGCCCGGCCACCACCGCCAAAATAGTCGCAAAGGCGATTGCTGAGATGAAGCCAAAAAACACATCGCCCGCCAGCGCCTGGGCCAGCAGGGGAGCGCTCATGTTGGTGCCACCGCTCTTAGCAATGAAGTCGCGACCGACAATGGTGGCTGCCCCAAAGCCCAGGAACGTGGTCATGATATAGAAGCTGCCGATGAGCACCATGGCCCAGACCACACTCGTGCGCGCAGTGCGCGCGTCGGGGACGGTATAGAAGCGGACCAGAATATGCGGCAGACCCGCGGTGCCAAAGATAAGCGCGAGCCCCAGCGAAATCAGATCGAGGGCACCATACGGCGGCTTGTAGCGCAGACCCGGTTGCAGAAAATCCTGCGTGACTACGGCACCGTTCGCCCCGTGATAAGTCACGTGAGTTATGGCCTCGAAAAAGTTACTCAGGCTGAACCCGAAGTGCGCCAACACCAGGATGCTCAGTAACAGCGTGCCGCCCATCAGCAGAATCGCTTTAATGATTTGCACCCAGGTGGTTGCCAGCATGCCGCCAAAGACTACATAGATGATCATCAGCGCACCCACACCGATAACCGCAGTGCGGTACGTCAGTCCGGAGTCTTTCAGCAGCAGGGAAACCAGAGCGCCCGCGCCGACCATCTGGGCGATCATATAAAACGTGCTCACGATCAGCGTGCTGAGGCTGGCCATCGCGCGCACCGGGCGCGGACTCAGCCGGTAGGCAAGCACGTCAGCCATCGTATATTTGCCGGCGTTGCGCAACGGCTCGGCGACGATCAGCAGCACGGTCAGATAAGCTACTAGCCAACCCACCGAATACATGAATCCGTCGTAGCCCTGGAAAGCGATGATGCCGGCAATACCCAAAAACGAGGCCGCACTCATATAGTCGCCGGCGACGGCGATACCGTTTTGCCATCCCTTAATTTGCCGGCCTGCCGCGAAGTAAGCGCTTGAGCCGCTTGAGCGGCGCGCGGCCCAGTAGGTGATCGCCAAAGTGATGGCAATAAAAATTAGAAACATGAGCAGCGAGGTTTGCATGTACCTATCCTTTGGAGCGCGGCTCGCCCAGTCTTGAGATGATTGAATGGGCCATCACGTCCCATTTCATGGCGACTCGCACATAGAGCGCTGCGATAATCCAGGCCATGAAGAACTGTGAGAGCGCGAACAGGTAAGCGAGATTCACAACGCCGATGACCTTTCGGTCCATCAACCGTGGGGCATAACCAACCAGCACCGGCAACGCGAAGTAGTAAGCGACAAAAAAGATCGTGGCGGGAATAATGAAGCGTCGCTTGCTCGCCAACAATTGCTTGAACTCAGCCATCGCCGCTACCCGGTCCCAATCAGCCGCATCAATCTCGTCGTCCGCGGTTTGTTCGTGAGCTGGCCGTGGCAAGTTGCGTCCGAGGGGTGAAACGTCGGTAGCTGATCCGACAATGGGGGTTAAATCTCCCGGCTGTGGTTCCATCTCATAGTTTTTTCCCATGATTGCTCCTGTCCCTCCTTCTTTAGACAGATCTCATTGGTTCCTGTAACGGTTCGCGGCCAGTTGCGCAAAGCCTCGTTCATGCCACAGATCCTCAAAACGCAAGGCTAACTTGGCTAAGCAGGGTAACGTTCGCAGGGGAAAAATGGAAAGCTGGAAGTCGGGGACCGGCTCAGAATTGTGTCATTTGTTCGTTCATTACCTCGACAGAGTATCAACGCCGGTTTGGATCGATCGTCACTCACGGCAATAACGAGTGTACGAGGTATGGCGTTTAGAGTACCGCCTTTAGGCGGACGTTTCGTTTCATAAAGTTAGCCGCGGATTACGCGAAACACCGCGGAATAAGAACATAGCCACAGATAGACACAGGTAAGACGGATCAGAATCATTCAGTTCAGATCCGTTTTATCAGTGTTCACCTGTGGCTGATTGTTATCCGCGCTTTTTTTTTCATCGGCGGCTAATCTTATTAAAGGAAAAGCTCGCCTGAAGGCGGGACTCTGAGCGCCTATGAGCGTAGTTTGCGATACAATGCCGGCGGATGCATATTCTTTCGCTCGAGTCAATCAGCAAGAATTACGGATTAAAACCGCTCTTCGAAAACGTTAGCCTGGGGCTCGACTCTGAAGACCGCATTGGCGTGGTTGGTGTCAATGGTTCCGGAAAGACAACACTCCTGCGCCTGATCGCGCGAGCACTCGAACCTGATACCGGCCGAGTAGTCTTTGCCGCCGGCGCCACCATCGGCTACCTCTCACAGAACCCTCCCTTCAATCCTGAACAGACAGTTCTGGAAGCAGTCTTTGCCGCCAGCGATGCGCGCATGAAGCTGCTGCTCGACTACGAACTCGCCTGCCAGCAACTGGCCCATACAGAAACCGGGAATGAGAGCGGGCAGCGGCTGCTTGATCGTGTAGCCGAGCTCGCCCACCAATTGGAAGCGAGCGGCGCCTGGGAACTCGAAACCAATGCCCGCACAGTGCTCAGCAAGCTCGGCATTTACGACACCGCAGCGCGCATGGGAACTCTCTCGGGCGGTCAGCGCAAGCGAGTGGCGCTCGCTCATGCCCTCATCGAAAACCCCGCGCTGCTGATTCTGGACGAACCCACCAATCATCTCGACGCAGAGACGATTACCTGGCTCGAGACTTATCTCGCACGCTATCGCGGCGCTCTCCTGCTCGTCACGCACGATCGCTATTTTCTCGACCGGGTCACCGGGCGCATTCTGGAAATCGATCGCAACACCGTGCAGACCTTCGACGGGAATTACTCTTACTACCTGGAGCGAAAGGAAGAGCAGGAACTCTCGCGCGCAGCCGAGGGTCAGAAGCGCGAGATGCTGATTCGTCGTGAGCTGGCCTGGCTGCGGCGCGGCGCCAAAGCACGAACCCGGAAATCAAAAGCGCGTCTCGATACTGCTGCGGCGTTAATGGCTGCGCCCAAAGAAACGGCCCGGGCTGAGCTGGATATCTCAGTCGCCGCGAGCCGCATGGGCAAAAAGATCCTGGAGCTTCATGACATCACCAAAGCGTACGGTGAGCGGGTACTGCTTGATGGCTTCAGCTATATCCTGAAACGAGGCGATCGCATCGGGGTCATTGGGCCAAACGGGGCCGGTAAGACGACGCTGCTTGAAATCGTGACCGGACGCGTGCTCCCGGATCGGGGATCGATCGCGGTCGGCCAGACGGTACGCTTCGGTTATTACGATCAGGAAAACCGCGAGCTGCCGCAGGTTGAAAGAGTGATTGACTACATACGCTCCGCGGCTGAACGCATTGAGACTGCGGACGGAACCTTCATCACTGCCGGGCAGATGCTGGAAAAGTTTCTCTTCACCGGACCGATGCAGTATGCTCCCGTGGGCGCGTTGTCCGGTGGCGAGCAGCGGCGGCTTTACCTGCTGCGCGTGCTGATGGAAGCGCCGAATGTGCTGCTGCTGGATGAACCGACCAACGATCTCGACATCCAAACATTGATCACGCTGGAAGAGTATCTGGACAATTTTGCCGGCTGCGTGATTGTCGTCAGTCACGATCGCTACTTTCTGGATCGCACAGTCGAGCACATCTTCCGCTTCGAGGGCGAAGGCCGCGTGCGCCAGCATCCCGGCAACTACGCAGCGTTTCTGGAAGCGCGTCAGGAGGAAGAGAAGGAAGCGGCGCCGCCGTTGAAAGAGCGGCCCGAACGCCCGGCTCAGGTAGTTGAGGAGACTGGCAAACGGAAGTTATCCTTCAAGGAACAAAAGGAGCTCGTGTTGATCGAGGAAGCGATCGCCGCCCGCGAGCGGCGGCAAGCGGAGATTGAGATTGAATTAGTCGAGCATGCCACCGATGCTTACCTGGTCCATCGGTTATTCGAGGAGCGCGAAAAACTCACCGCACAACTAGAACGCGACATCGATCGCTGGACCGAACTCGCCTAGCGCTACAGGCGCTTAGAGTACCGCCTTCAGGCGGGTTTTTCGTTCCCTAAAATCCCGACTGGGAAACCAAAGGACCGCCTGAAGGCGGGACTCTGAACACCTGGGGTTAAAGGGGAATGTTGCCGTGCTTCCTGGGTGGGTTGGTGTCGCGCTTGTTTTCCAGCAACGAAAGGGCGCGGATCAATTTGGGCCGAGTCAGCGCAGGCTCGATCACTTCGTCGATGAAGCCGCGTTCTGCAGCAACGTACGGATTCGCAAACTTGTCTTCCAACTCCACGATGCGCGCTCGCCGCGCCCCCTCTTTGTCCTTCGCTTCGCCAATCTCGCGACGATAGAGAATCCCCACCGCGCCCTCGGGGCCCATCACAGCAATCTCTGCGGAAGGCCACGCAAAGTTGATGTCGGTGCGAATATGCTTCGAAGCCATGACGCAATAGGCACCACCGTAAGCTTTGCGAGTGATGACTGTAATCTTAGGCACCGTCGCTTCCGCGAAGGCATAGAGCAATTTGGCGCCGTGACGAATGATGCCGCCGTGCTCCTGCGCCACACCGGGTAAAAATCCGGGAACGTCTTCAAACGTAATCAGAGGAATGTTGAAGCAATCGCAGAAACGTACGAAGCGCGCTCCCTTGATCGAAGCGTCGATGTCCAGCACGCCGGCCAGATAAGCGGGTTGATTGGCGACGATCCCGACTGAACGTCCGCCGAGCCTCGCAAAGCCCACGCAAATATTCGGCGCGTACAGTTGCTGCACTTCAAAGAAGTAGCCATCATCAACCACCAGATGCAGCACATCGCGAATGTCATATGGCTGGTTTGAAGCTGCGGGAACGATCGCGTTCAGTTTGGCTTCGGCTCGGTCGGGCGGATCGCTAACGGCCAGGCGCGGCGGATCGTCGACATTATTCGAGGGGATAAACGACAACAGTTCGCGCACGATGCGCAAAGCATCTTCGTCCGACTCAGCGGCAAAGTGCGCCACCCCGGAACGGTTATGAGTGATCGCGCCGCCCAGCTCTTCTTTGGTCACATCCTCGTGCGTCACTGTTTTGATCACGTCCGGACCGGTGATGAACATGTACGAAGTGTCCTTGACCATCACGTTAAAGTCGGTGATGGCCGGACTATAAACAGCGCCCCCGGCGCAGGGACCAAGGATGCAGCTGATCTGCGGCACAACGCCGCTGGCGAGAGTGTTGCGCAGAAAGATATCGGCGTAACCGGCCAGGCTCATGACGCCTTCCTGAATGCGCGCGCCACCGGAGTCGTTCAAGCCGATAATGGGCGCTCCGACCTTCATCGCGAGGTCCATGACTTTGCAGATTTTTTCCGCATGCGTCTCAGAGAGAGAGCCGCCGAAGACCGTGAAGTCCTGCGCGAAGACGAACACCTTGCGCCCGTCAACCAGGCCATGGCCGGTAATGACGCCGTCGCCGGGATAGATCTGCTGGTCCAAACCAAAGTCGTGTGAGCGATGGACCACGAATTTATCGAACTCTTCAAACGTTGCGTCGTCGAGCAGAAATTCGATCCGTTCGCGCGCGGTGAGCTTGCCGGCGGCGCGTTGTTTCTCAAGCCGCTCGATACCGCCGCCCTGTTCGGCGACCTGTGACCGTTCCTGAAGGATTTCGAGTTTAGTGCGGGTTTGCTTTGGCTGTTGTTTGGATGTCATTCGCAGAGAAGCTTAACAGAGTATCGGTTCCGGTCAAGACATAAGGCGGGGGGTCGCGCTTTGTGTTCTGAGCTTTGCCTCTACCCGCCAGGCGCTTTGCCCAAAAAGTCGGTTCCACCGCGTCCGCGGTAGCGGACGATTGAAAATAGCCCAGCGATTTATCGCTGGGATCGGTCGGAGGTGTAACGGAGTCCGTGAAACGGACGGCTGAAAAGCTTAGAGTATCCGGCGATGACATTCAGCCGTCCGCTTCACGGGCTGCCGATGGCTGCGCTGCTATCCCCAGCAGTAAACTGCTGGGCTACTATCATTCGTCCGCTTTGCGAACTGAGATTCGACTAAATATCGAAAGGGAAGCGGCGAGAATCGATCATTTCGATCAGTTCGCTGAGGGCCTGCTCGGCGTTCTGCTTTACTTCGGGCGGATAACCATAGCGCTCGGCATTCACGGCAAACTCTTCCAGATCAAGCACGCGATAGGAAAAGTCCGGTTGCACCAGAATATCGGTATCGAGATCTACGTAGCTGAGCACCCGGCCATCGAACTGTGGCGGCACATTTATGTTGCAGTAAAAACAGCGCAGCTCTCGGCCCGGTTCTGAAAAACGAAACACGTTGTACCAGCGATCGAACCAGTAGTACTCGTGACTGGTGGTGCCTATGGCAATCGTCCCCAGCAGTTCGTGCTGAATCTCTTCGTTGAAGCGCGCGTCGAGCACCAACAGCGAGTTGTCCTGACGGACCACCGTTGCGTCCCAGCGGCGATGCTCAGCACCGTCATATTTGCATGCACGAACTATGATGGATTGATCCATACAGGCGCTTAGAGTACCGCCTTCAGGCGGGCTTTTTTGATCAGCGTGTTTGATGAAGACGAAAAGCCCGCCTGAAGGCGGTCCTCTGAACGCCTGGTTATTGGCGGCCGCTCTTTTTCCAGTCGGCGAGAAACTGGGCCTGCCCTTTATCAGTCAGCGGGTGATTGAACAACTGGTCGATTACCTTGAAAGGCATGGTGGCGATGTCAGCGCCCAGCCGGGCGGCTTCGATCACGTGAATCGGATTGCGCAGGCTCGCTGCCAGCACTTCGGTCTTCCAACTGTAGTTGTTGTAGATCTCAACGATGTCACTCAACAGGATCAGTCCATTCTCACCGATGTCATCTAGCCTCCCCAGGAATGGGCTGATGAAACTGGCCCCCGCCTTCGCGGCCAGAATGGCCTGCGCGGCAGAGAAGCAGAGCGTGACATTCACCTTGATGCCTTCACTGTTCAGGACACCGGTGGCCTTCAAGCCTTCGCGTGTGAGCGGGCATTTAACGACGACGTTGGGAGCGATTTTCGCGTATTCGCGTCCCTCGGCGACCATGGCTTCGGTTTCAAGCGCAGTTACTTCGGCCGAAACGGGGCCCTGGACGATTTCGCAGATGGCGCCGATGTGTTGCTTGAAATCAACGCCGCCTTCTTTGGCGATCAAAGAAGGATTGGTGGTAACGCCATCGGCGAGACCGAGCGATGCGCCTTCGCGGATTTCGTCAAGGTTTGCTGTATCGAGAAAGAATTTCATAAAGCCTCCAAAAACTTAGTGAGCCGAGTTGTTTTGTATTTTCAAAAATCGCGGACGGTTTCCCTGACACCGTCGGCAGAGCGGGCGGCTTAAAATAGCCCTGCGATTTATCGCTGGGAGTTAGCAGCGCGCCTATTCGTAGTCCGTGAAACGGACGGCTGAATGACAATCATCAGAATATCTGACCCTTCCAGCCGTCCGCTTTTGCGGACTGCGTCGTAATTTCGCTTGATCCCACCGATAAATCGGTGGGCTCTTTTCAGCCGTCCGCTGCACGGACTTCTTTTCAATCCCGACCGATGATCCCAGCGATAAATCGTGGGATATTTTCAATCGTCCCAAGCCCGGACGTAGCGGGACTGCAGCTCACGGCACGATTTCAGATTTCACTTCCGAGGGCGCGCTCACATTGCCGGCTTCATCAACGGCGGTGATGTAATAGTAGTACGTCTTGCCCGTTTCGACGTTGTTATCCTGGAACGTAGTCTTCGTCAACAACGCAGTGTTCAGCCTGGTCCATTTATCCAGGGCCAGATTCGAATCGGACGAACGGTAAATGTTGTAGCCCGCCACGTCTGTTTCTGGATTGGCCGGGAAGAAGATGGACAAACGCCCCGGCGCTCCCGCGATCGTAACCGGCCCTGGCGATGTGGGCGCGAAAATATCGCGCGGCGAAACGGACAGCACGTTGGAATTCAGACTCTCAACCTGGGCCCCTTCGGTCCCGAGCGAGACGGATCGCACGACATAGCGATAGTGCTCGCCGAACTTGAAATTCTTGTCCGAAAACTGCGTGCCGGCCACGAGCGTGTCATTAATCGGCGTCTGATTAGGCTCGGGTTCTTTTTCGTTAAGCCGGTAGACGTTATAGCCAAGCAGGTTCAGCGGCAGCGAGCCGTCGATGTTCGCAGGCGGCGCTTGCCAACTTAAATTGATTCCAGTCTCGGTGATCTCTCTGCCGGTCGATTCGAGTACCGGGGCTTGAGCGATGCGAGCCGCCGGTTCAATCAACAGGAAATTCGAGAAGGCCGCGCGTTGGCCGGAATCGTTGACGTAGCGCACTGCATAGCGCAGCCGGGTAGGCTCGCCGGCCAGCTCCAGAGTGTCCTTATAAGTCAGCTCGCCTTTGGCATTCTTAAGCTCGTCAAAGGTCAGGGAGCCGATCAGGAGCGAGCGCGCGGCAAACTCTTCTTCAGTCAGCGGCAAGGGCGCAGTCGGTTTTTCTGCCAGGCGATAGACATCGATGCGACGAATACTCTGCACGCTGCTAGCGGGCGCATTGCGCAGCGGCGCAGGCCAACTCAACAGTACCTGATTGCCGCGCTGCACGCCGGACAATAATTCGGTGCGTTGCTGCACACGCTCGACCGGCGGCAGGGGTGGCTGGCGTTTGCCGCAGCCGGCTGAAATCAAAAGCAGGCTAAAAGCGCAGCCAAGGAGCAGGGAAGTAGCCGTGACAGATCGCTGCGAACGTCTGCTGGATGGTCGCGTCAGGCTGGTAGAAAAAAGAATCAAGATAGCGAAAGTTAGCGCGCAGCTTAGAGAATATAACGACTAAGATCCTGGTTCTTAACTGTCTCTGAAAGCATTCCCTCGACATACTTCGCGTCGATCACCTGGTGCTTGGGCTCGAGATCGGGCCCTTCGAAACTGATCTCTTCCAGGAGTTTTTCCATGATGGTTTGCAGCCGGCGCGCGCCGATGTTCTCGGTCTGATCGTTAACCTGCGCGGCAAAGTTGGCGACCGCAGCAATTGCATCCTCGGTGAAATCAATGGTGATCCCTTCGGTCTCCATCATCGCCTGATACTGTTTGATAAGGGCCGTCTTGGGCTCTGTCAGAATACGGCGCAGGTCTTCGATGGTCAGCGATTCCAACTCCACCCGAATGGGAAATCGTCCCTGCAGTTCAGGAATAAGATCGGACGGCTTCGAAACATGAAAGGCCCCGGCGGCGATGAACAGAATGTGATCAGTGCGCACCATGCCATAGCGCGTATTGACCGTCGTTCCTTCGACAATGGGTAAGATGTCGCGTTGCACACCTTCGCGAGAGACGTCAGGGCCATGACCTGATTCGCGACCGGCAATCTTGTCAATCTCGTCGAGGAAGATCATGCCCGAACTTTCCACCCGCTCGATCGCCATGCGCGCCACCGTGTCCATGTCGATCAGGCGCTCTTCCTCTTCCTGAATCAGGTACTCCATGGCCTCGTCGACTCGCATCTTGCGGCGTTTGGTGCGTCCCTGAAACAGGTTGCCGAGCATGTCCTTCATGTTGATGCCCATTTCTTCGACACCCTGTGGGCCGGCCAGCTCGATCACGGGAAAACTCTTCTCGCGAATTTCCATATCGATCAGGCGATTATCGAGCTTGCCGCCGCGCAGTTGGGTGCGGAGCTTTTCGCGAGTCCGTTGAAACTGATCGTCACGCACGGCTACTTCGGTATCGGGCGTCACTTCAGGTTCGCTCGCATTGCCGGAATCAAAATCGTAGAAGCCGGACTGCGATCTGGGTGCGGGCAGCAGGATGTCGAGAATCCTTTCCTCAGCGTTCAGTTCGGCCTTCTCGGAAATTTCGGCTACCTTTTCCTGCCGGGTCATCTCCACTGAGATCTCGGTCAGATCTCGAATCATGCTTTCGACATCGCGGCCCACATAGCCAACTTCGGTAAATTTTGAAGCCTCGACTTTGAGGAAAGGTGAATTCGACATGCGCGCCAGTCGCCTGGCAATCTCTGTCTTGCCGACGCCCGTCGATCCGATCATGATGATATTCTTCGGCATCACGTCGACAGCCATTTCCGCTGGCAACTTCTGCCGGCGCACACGGTTGCGCAGCGCCACGGCGACCGCGCGCTTGGCGTTGCGTTGGCCCACCACGTGTTTATCCAGCTCCGCAACAATCTGACGCGGCGTCATCTCGTCGAGGCGGACCTCTTCTTCTGTGTCTCCTGCCAGGTAAATTACCATTGCTTCAATTCAATTCTTCCGACCGAGCTGCCTTCACTTAAGACTACAGTTCCTCGACAATAATATTCTGATTCGAGTAAATACAAATTTCACCGGCCACTCCGAGCGCTTCCCGTGCGATTTCGCTGGCCGAGAGCTGGGTGTGTTTCAGGAGAGCGCGCGCGGCTGCCAAAGCGTAAGAACCACCTGAGCCAATCGCCAGCACACCGTCGTCGGGAGCGATCACATCACCGTTGCCGGACAACAAAAACGAACTCTTGTCATCGGCAACCACGAGCAGGGCTTCAAGATTGCGCAACACTTTGTCAGTGCGCCATTCCTTGCTCAATTCGATCGAGGCCCGTTCGAGGTTTCCGTGATATTGCTCCAGCTTTGCTTCAAAACGGGTTAAGAGAGCAAATGCGTCACCAGTAGCGCCGGCAAATCCCGACAAGATCTTGTCGTTGTAAAGACGGCGGACCTTTCTCGCACTTGTCTTCATGACCGTATCGCCCATCGTAACCTGACCATCACCGGCCAGGGCGACGCGCCCGTCTCGACGAACAAGCAGAACAGTTGTGCTGCGAACAATGGGAGTTTTTCCAGTAGGCATTTCGGTGTAAGCACTATAGGAAGTCGTAGGAATGTAAGTCAAGGCGGCCTAAAATTGCTGGGCCGCGATAACGCTGCACCAGGCCCAAAGCACAAATGCGAGGTTTTGAGTTATGATGCTGGCGACAGTAATTTTTACCTGAGAGAGCATATCGAAGATGACAGACAAGCGGCCGCGCATCGGAATCACGATGCGCATCGAGCTGGAGACTGATCGGTTTTATCTTGCTCGCCATTACAGCGAGGCCATCGCTGCAGCCGGCGGCGATCCCGTACATTTGAGCCTGATACCCAACCCGGATTACATTGCGTCTGTGATGGGGGCGCTGGACGGTATTCTCCTGCCCGGCAGCGATTCAGATGTCGATCCACTACGCTACGGCAGGGAACCGAAACCGGCGCTGGGTAGCGTCCATCCTATTAAAGATGAGACGGATCTGCTGGTGCTGGACGAAATTGAAAGGCGCGGGACACCGCTGCTAGCGATCTGCTTTGGGATGCAGGTGCTGAATGTTCATCGTGGCGGGACGCTGATTCAGGACATTGCGTCCGAACTGCCGGGAGCGATCAAACACCAGCAGGGCGCGCCGCGCGATCGACCTTCACATGCAGTGAGGCTGCTCGCGGAGAGTAGATTGGCTGGCTTGCGCAGCGCGTCACAGGCGCTCGTAAATAGTCATCATCACCAGGCGGTGGAAACCGTCGGGCGGGATCTGATTGCGGCTGCCTGGGCGGCCGATAACCTAATTGAAGCAATCGAAGACACGCGAGCGGATCGCTTTGCGATCGCGGTACAGTGGCATCCGGAGATGGGTTGGAAACAAGACAGTTTTTCGCAGGCACTATTTGAGCGGTTCATCGCGGAATCGCGCGCCTTTAGCGAGCAGGGCAGGGAACGATGCCAGCCTGCGGAGCACGTGACCGCGTAAGTGAAGAGGCTCAGCCGCCTGTGGAGCAGGCGACAACATAAAGCCTGGGGTGGAACGCGGCGAAACCCCAGGGCTACCTAGAAAGAAAGGGATTGGCCGCCGGCGACAACGGGCGACAGTATTATGATTGCGCAATATTTGAATTACGGTGCCGATCGACGATCAAACAACTGCCGCCCGCTACCGCGGGCTACCGTTGATTATGTGGAGGCTGATAACGGATCCTTAAAGCACCGATAATTGCCTGACACTGATAACTATTGTGACTAAAGATTCTCTGCAACTGGCTGGACGGGTGGCGGTGATTACCGGAGCGTCGCGTGGCATTGGTCGCGCCGTGGCGCAGCAACTGGCCAAACTCGGCGCGCATGTCGTGATCAATTACCGGCAGGACGAGACTGCTGCCAGGGAAACTGTTGCGGTGGCGCGCGACGCAGGGGTCGACGCGATCGCAGTCAGGGCCGACGTCTCTACGCTTGCGGGCGCGAGCGAATTGGTGGCGCAGACACTGGCCCACTTTAAGAGACTCGATCTGCTGATCTGCAACGCGGGCATCTGGGAGGGAGCAGCCGTAGAGAGCATGAGCGAGGAAATGTGGGATCGCACTCTCGAAATCAATCTGAAGGGAACCTGGACCGTCTGCCGCGAAGCAATTCCACAAATGAAGGATCAGGGATTTGGGCGCATTGTCATTGTCAGTTCAACCGCCGGACAGCGCGGCGAGGCTAACTATTCAAACTATGCAGCATCCAAGGGCGGCCAGATTTCTTTCACCAAAGCCTTGTCTACTGAGTTGGGACCCTTTGGCATAACCGTGAACGCCGTCGCCCCCGGATGGGTCGACACTGAGTTGAGTGGGGAAGCGTTGGGAGACTCAGATAATCGGAGCCGCATCGAAAGCGCAATTCCCCTCGGACGAGTAGCCAGCGCGGACGACATCGCTTTCCCGATTGTCTTCCTCTGCAGCGAGTGGGCGCGGCACATCACCGGCGAAGTACTCAATGTCAACGGCGGTTCGGTTCTATGCGGCTAAGCTTCGCAGTCTGTTCCCCGAACAGCGAAAGGGAGGGGGAGCAAGATGCCATTTAGTGCCGCGCGTGTTCGCCAGCGAATGAAGATCAGAATCATGGTACAAGCGATATTTTAACGCAGGCCTCGAGTGATACTTTTAAAGCGATACTAAAACTCTAACGAGATGAAGAAGCACATAACAGTTGGTCTCGAGCAGTTGCTCGGCGAGGAGGTTCGTTTACTAAAAGGCGCCCGGGTGGGATTGGTCTGCAACCAGGCGTCGGTTGATCACAACTTTCAGCACGCAGCCGATCTGTTTCATGCGCATCCTAACATTAGTCTAACGGCGCTGTTTGGTCCGCAACACGGCAGCCGCGGCGACCTGCAGGACAATATGATTGAAACAGAGCATGACGTGGATCGTATTACCGGCGTGCCCGTTTTTTCGCTCTACAGCGAGACGCGCGAGCCTACCGAGGAAATGCTCGCGAATGTTGATGTGCTGGTCTTTGATATGCAGGACGTTGGCTGCCGCATCTACACTTTCAACTACACGATGGCCAATTGTATGAGAGCGGCGCAGCGCTACAACAAGAAGGTAATTGTCTGTGATCGACCGAATCCAATCGGTGGAGTTGCGATAGCAGGGAATGTTCTGGATCCGGAATTTGCTTCATTTGTGGGCCAGTTTCCGCTCCCAACTCGCTATGGAATGACCGTCGCCGAGCTGGCGCTGATGTTCAATGATCGCTTCAAGATTAACTGCGAGCTGGATGTCGTGCGACTTGATGGCTGGGCGAGAACTGATTGGCTTGACGAAACTGATGCACCTTGGGTGCTACCCTCGCCCAACATGCCGACCGTCGATAGCGCAGTCGTCTTCCCGGGCACAGTTCATTTTGAAGGCACTCAGGTATCCGAGGGCCGAGGTACTACACGTCCGTTCGAACTTATCGGGGCGCCTTACATTGTTCCTGAGGAGTATGCGGCGCGGCTGAACGCAATCGGCTTTCCCGGCGTTTACTTCCGGGCCTGTGTCTTTCAGCCGACATTCCAGAAATACGCGAAAGTGAGTTGCGGCGGGGTTCAGTTACATGTCACGAACAGGGAAGAGTTCGAACCCGTAATTGTCGGCGTAGCCATGGTGCAGGCGGCCTTTGAAATGTATCCGGATGAGTTCTTATGGAAGGAACCACCGTACGAGTATGTTTACGATCGCAATCCGTTTGATGTGATTGCCGGCACTGACGAGATCCGCAAGGCGTTCGAACGAGGTGATGCACTCGATGATATTCAGGCGAGTTGGCAGAAGCCGCTTGAAGAGTTCAAGCAGGCGCGTGGATGTTATTTGCTGTATGACTGATGGTTGATCGAGGACACAGGAGTTTGCGTTAAACCTTAAGGGCCGTGTTGCCGACTGTTGACGTGAATTGTGAGCCCGTCGTTTAAGAATTCAACTGAGCGTTGGGAAAGTACTTTAAGGGATGTTGAAGAGCGCTGCTGAATATCTGTGAAGCTTGCGTGAGGACATTGTCCCCCGCACTGTAACTATCCCGCGTGAGTGGTCTACTGAAGTAGGAATACTGATGCGTCAAATGAGCGGAGGTGGATTTGAGTCAAAGTGAATATCCGGCTGGTTCCATACAGCCGTGGATCATGGGAACAGCCGGCCTGGTCTTTCCCGGTGCGGGACATCTGCTGCTAGGCAACTGGGTAAGGGCACTGGTTCTGGGTGGGGCGGTCTGGGTTTGCTTTATCGCCGGTCTCGCCATGGGTGGTCACCTGTTCAGCATAACCGGCAGCGAACAGGGGCTCGCGAACCTATTGCAGGTACCGCCGACCATAGCTAATCTCGGTTCAGGTCTGCTCTATTTCGTTTGCTGGCTGCTCGGCGTTGGTCTTGCCGATGACCCCGTTCATGCAGCTCGCGCAACGTACGAATATGGCAATACATTCCTGCTGATCGCAGGCCTGCTCAATTACCTTGCGATGCTCGATGCCTTTGATATCGCGGCGGGGAGGAAGCCTTGAGACATTTTCTGGTCATGACTGCTTTCGCATTTATCGCTGCCGCTGTTTTTGGCACGGTCGCCCGAGACTCGACGGCGGATCGCTTCAGGTATGGACTCAAAATATTTGGCGAGTTCATGTTGATCGGCCTGGCGCTCAGTTGGTTGTTGTACTTCCTGCCAATTTGATCAAGTAGCACGCAGGACGCGTGCGGTCGCCGGCCAGTCTCTGAGCCCAAGGAATGATTACTGAAACCGAAGCACTCGTCCTGAGAAGTTATAACCTTGCGGAAGCGGACAAGATAGTTGTCTGTTTGACCCGCAGTTCGGGCCTGGTCCGTGCGGTGGCGAAAGGCTCGCGAAAACTCAAGAACAGATTCGGTGCCGCTTTGGAGCCGTTCACCATCGTTAACCTCACGTATTACCAGAAGGAGAATCAGGAACTCGCTTCGCTAAGCAGTGCAGAGATCGTGAGA
Organism: Pyrinomonadales bacterium; assembly: GCA_038237475.1. Lineage (GTDB taxonomy): Bacteria > Acidobacteriota > Blastocatellia > Pyrinomonadales > Pyrinomonadaceae > JAOAPY01. The sequence goes on from JBBRYS010000002.1 coordinate 50,507, forward strand.
TCTCACTTTAACCTTTTCCGCGACTCTGACATCCTGATCGGACTTGCCTATCTTGGCGATCTGGTCGTGGAGTTCTCGCCACCTCACCAAACGAACGACAATCTCTATCGCATGATCGTCGCCTGTCTGGGGGCAATCGCCGCTCATCCGCAGGACCTGCACCTCGTGCTCAGGTATTTTGAGATTTGGATCCTGCGCCTCGAAGGTTTTCTTCCTGACCTGCGACGCTGCGCCGATTGCGGCAGGTCTCTGACCGATGAAGGCAGCATAGTATTAAGTCGCGAGCTGGGACTACTCTGCGCATCATGCGCTCAGGGAATGGGCGAAGTATTATCGCGGAGGGCCTATGCACAGCTATGCGCCACGCAGGTGCAGAGCCCACAAGTCTTTGTGCAGGAGTCAAGAGGGCTTTCAGCCGTGGTCCAAACTGAGTTAGCGGAACTGCTGCGACGGATGATTGGGCGCGTGCTCGAGCGACAACCGCGCATTCAGCTGGCGTTTAATGGACGGCGTTAAGGTAAAAACTCAGGTGCTACTGATTTGATACCGGCACAGTTAAAATCTTTTTTCGAAAGAAAGCTGGTTGCCAGATACATTATGGCGGCAGTCCTGCCGTATCTTGTTCTTTCGCTGGCCCTGTTAACGGCGATTCTCATGGCGCAACAGTCTCAGCGCTTCGCTGAGCTGGCACTCTACACTCAACTGCCGTTCTCACTGTTGGGGCAAATTGAAGCCGCTCTCATCCCCAACGTGCTGGTATTTACGCTGCCGATGGCACTCCTGGCAGGAGTGATGATAGGTTTCGCGCGCATGGGCAGCGACAGCGAAATCGTCGCCCTGCGTGCGGCCGGCGTCGGCACCTGGTCCATGTTGTGGCCAATGCTGGCGCTTGGACTGATAGTCACTGCTGGCGCCCTATACATCAACATGAAGGAGGCTCCAGAGGCGGCCCGAGCACTAAAGCGCGCAGTCATCATGGGTGCCTTGCGCAAGCTTGACTCGCCGGTAGACCCTCGCACGTTTACGACTGAAATGCCCGGCTATGTCATCTACGTGCGTGATGGCAACAAGGTGGAAGGCATCTGGGGACGAGTTTTTATTTACAATCAACAGCCAGATGGATCGACCCGAATTCTCACCGCCCGCTCCGGCAGAATAGATACTTCCGCTGACAAATCTGAGTTGGTATTGAAAGATGCGGTCCTGACCCAGTTCCCCGATTCCAATGCGGCTGCTACAGGCCAGCATATCGCCCAACGTTCCGAACAATTTCGCATCGCATTTGATACGGGCCGGAGCGTTTTATTGAACAAGCTGGACCACGCTGACCTGGAACCCGATGAAATGGAATGGAGCGATCTGCGCTTGGAAACTGCGTCGTCCAAGCCAAACGATGCTCGAGACGCCCAGCGCATGCTGCAAAAGCGTCTCGCTTTTTCATTTTCGCCACTGGCTTTTGCTCTGCTGGGTGGTGCGCTCGGGCTGCGAGTCCGTCGCGGCGGCCGAGGCATTGGCATTTTGTTATCGCTGGGAATGCTGGTCGCTTACTACCTGGTTTTTCTATTGGGAGAATCGCTTTCGCGTGCCGGCACAGTTTCGCCGATCATTGGCTCATGGATGGGCACGGCCTTCATGCTGCTGTTGAGCTTTGCTTTTCTGACTGTCAATCGTCATCCAATGTCAGGCTTGCTGGGCGGAAGGCGCCCTGGATCGACTGGCGTGCCTGGGAGTACGGCGGTGCGAAGAAACGTTTTCAGCCGGGCCAGACATTGGGGCTTTCCCAGTTTGCTTGATTCGAGCATGTTGCGCACGCTCTTCACCAGTTTCGTACTTGGCTTCATCACCCTGGTCTCCATCTTTATCATCTTCACGCTCTTTGAACTGTGGCGCTTCATCGCCGTTAATAAGACCGGGCTCGGTTTGGTGGCAAAGTATGTGCTCTTTCTGCTGCCGCTGGTTACGGTGGAATTGTTTCCAGCCACGATGCTGATTGCCGTGCTGGTGACCTATGCGCTGTTGGCCAAGCGCAGTGAAGCCATTGCCTGGTGGGCCTGCGGACAGAGTGTCTATCGCCTGATGTTGCCGGGCCTGTTGTTTGGCGTGCTCGCTGCGAGTAGTGTCTGGCTGATCCAGGAGCATCTGATGCCACCGGCTAACGTGCGGCAGGACTCATTGCGTGCGGCTATCAGGGGCGGAGCCGCGCGGGCCATCAGCGGCACTGGCCGGCAGTGGCTTGCCTCGGCTGAAAGCAATCGACTCTATTCATACGAGTACGATGAGCAGCGTCAGACGCTATCGGACTTTGCGATCTATGATTTTGATGCGAGCGGTGTTCACCTGCAGAAAGTGACTACCGGAGCCAAAGGCAGTTGGAGTGGCAAAGACCTCGCTATCGAAAACGCTGAGACGATTACCATTAATGGCTTGGAAGTCGCGCGGAAACAGGACTCGCAGTTGGTACTGCAGGGAATCGAAGGTCCGCAAATCTTTAAGCCCACTGTCGATAAGCCCTCACAACTCAGCAGCAGCGGCCTGAAGGACTACGTGAAGTCCGCGAAACGGCGCGGCATGGACGTCTCGGCTCTGGCAGTTGCCCTGCAGCGCAAATACTCGGGACCGCTGAGCGTGATGGTGATGGCTTTTCTGGGGATACCGCTAGCCCTTTCTTTTGGGCGGCGCGGGACTGTGATTGCTTTATGTTCAGCCGTTGCGGTGAGTCTGGCCTATTGGGGTATGAGTGGTGGTTTTCAGCAACTGGGAAATCATGGCCTGTTGCCACCACCGGTGGCGGGTTGGGCGCCACCGGTGATATTCGCTGCTGCCGGGACCTATTTTCTAGCCCGGATTAGAACCTAACCAACCGGCTTAGGTTCCATGTTCCCAACTGTCAATGTACTCGACCTGTTCGGCTGTGAGAGTGTCGATCGCCATTCCCAGCGCATTGAGTTTCAGGCTCGCTATCTCGGCATCGACTTCCTTAGGCAGAAGATGTACGCCGGCGGCTAGTGTGCCCTGACTCTTAACCAGGTATTCCACTGACAGCGCCTGATTGGCGAAGCTCATATCCATCACGCTGGCCGGATGACCTTCGGCGGCCGCGAGATTGATCAGTCGACCTTCACCCAGAACAATCACGCGGTTGCCATTCGATTTCAGCTTGTACTCTTCGACAAACGGTCTGATCTTGGTTGCAGGGGCGGACAAATCGCCCAATCCAACCAGATTCAACTCGAGATCGAAGTGGCCACTGTTACAAACGATGGCGCCATCCTTCATGACTGCGAAATGCTCGCCGTCGATGACGTGGCGATTGCCGGTGACCGTGACAAAGATGTCGCCCAGGGGAGCGGCGGCGGCAATCGGCATGACACGGAAACCATCCATCACGGCTTCGACTGCCTTGATCGGATCGACTTCGGTGACGATGACGTTTGATCCCATGCCGCGAGCTCGCAGAGCCACACCTTTCCCGCACCAGCCATAACCAACCACCACCAGCGTGCGGCCGGCCAGCAGAATATTAGTGGCGCGGATGATGCCGTCGAGTGTGGACTGTCCGGTGCCATAGCGATTGTCGAAAAAGTGCTTTGTCTGCGCGTTATTCACGGCGATTGAAGGGAAGGTCAAGAGGCCTGCGCGAGCAATCGACTCGAGTCTTTGAATACCGGTGGTCGTCTCTTCCGTCGTTCCGATGATGTCCGGGATCTGATCTTTGCGTTCCTTCAACAGGGTCGCTATGACATCAGAACCGTCGTCGATAATCACCTGAGGTTTGAAATCCAATGCAGTGCGCACGTGACGATTGTAGGTTTCGGTTGATTCGCCTTTGATGGCAAAGACCGGGATACCCCAATCTGCGACCAATGATGCGGCCACGTCGTCCTGAGTCGAGAGGGGATTCGAGGCGATCAGAATCGATTCTGCGCCGCCCGCTTGCAGTGCACGCGCCAGATTGGCAGTCTCAGTGGTGATGTGGGCGCAGGCAATCAGTCGCTTCCCCTTGAGCGGTTGTTCGGCGGCGAAACGCTCGCGAATTAATCGCAGCACCGGCATGTCGCGCTCGGCCCATTCAATTCTTTGTTTGCCCTGGGGCGCCAGGCCGATATCCTTAACGTCGTAATCAATGGAGCTTGTGGTAGCACTCATTTTCTTATATTTCCTTCTTTGTGTTGGTGATTAATTTCGATGGACCTTGTCTAAACCCCTGCAGCCGCACGCAGAGACTCAGCCTTATCGGTCTTTTCCCAGGTGAAACCTTCGCCGTCGCGTCCAAAATGGCCATAAGCCGCGGTCGCCTTATAAATCGGCCGGCGCAGATTCAGAGTTTCAATGATCCCCTTGGGATTCATTGAGAAGTTTTCGCGCACCAGCTTGGCCAGCGCGGGCTCGCTGATGCGACCGGTGCCGCTGGTGTCAACCAGTACTGACACGGGCTCTGCAACTCCGATCGCGTAGGCCAGTTGCACCAGACAGCGATCAGCAAGACCTGCCGCCACGATGTTCTTGGCCACGTAACGCGCCATGTAGGCCGCGGAGCGATCGACCTTCGTCGGGTCTTTGCCTGAGAAGGCGCCGCCGCCGTGCGGTGCATAGCCACCGTAAGTGTCGACGATAATCTTGCGCCCGGTTAAGCCGGCATCACCCTGTGGACCACCGGTAACAAACCTGCCGGTAGGATTGATGTGAAAACTCGTTTTGTCGTCGAGCAACTCCGCTGAAACCGTCTGGCGAATCACGTGCTCTTCAATCTCAGCGCGCAGCTTTTCATTCGTCACGTTGGGATCGTGCTGCGATGAGATGACTACAGCTTCGACGCGAAAAGGCCGGCCGTCGCGATATTCAACCGTTACCTGGGACTTCCCATCGGGGCGCAGGTAAGGCAAATCCTCGGACTTCCTGACTTCGGCGAGCCGGCGCGAGAGCATGTGCGCCAGTTGAATCGGCAAGGGCATTAACTCGGGCGTCTCATTGCAGGCAAAGCCAAACATCAAGCCCTGGTCGCCGGCGCCCCCGGTATCAACTCCCATGGCGATGTCGGGTGACTGTCGATCGAGAGCGGACAGGACGCTGCAGGTTTCGGAGTCGAATCCGAACTTGGCTCGGGTGTAGCCAATTTCGCGAATCGTGTCGCGGGCTACTTTGGTGAAATCGACTCGGGCTGAAGTGGTAATCTCACCGGCGATCACAACCAGACCTGTGGTTACGAGCGTCTCGCAGGCCACGCGCGCAGTCGCATCTTCGCCAAGTGCTGCATCGAGCACAGCGTCGGAAATCTGGTCTGCAATCTTGTCTGGATGGCCTTCGGTGACTGATTCTGAAGTGAATAGGTAACTGGATTCGGTACTCAAGCAAACTCCTTCGTAGCAGTAATAGGGTCCATAAATGGCATTGATCAAAAGACCGCGTACTTTATCAGCGTGAATTTACCAGTGTCAAGCGAGACTGTGTGGCTGGACCAGAGGTTACCGCCATTGAAAGCACTCAATCCATGAGAGCACATACAAACCCCAGGCGGCGCATGGGGCCGTTGAATCCGCACCAGTCAGCGTTCTAAACGCCCATCAACGGAAACATTATGGAACTTGAGTGCGGTGCGTTCGTGAATTGCGCTGAGGTAACCAAGTTGACTATGAATAAGCAATCCCAGCGTCTCAAAGGCTTCACACTAATTGAGCTCATCATCGTAATCGGCATCATTGGTATACTGACCGCGATTATTGTTCCGGCACTCAAAAGCAGTACCCGCAAAGCCAATGAGGCCTCAGCAGTGAGCACGCTGAACGCCGTCAAAGTGGCACAGGCGAAATACATAATTGACCATAAGGAGCACTTTGGCACTTTCAGAGAGCTTTATGCTGAGGGTTATCTCGACAAGAGGTTCAATGTCGATCAGCCGAATATTCGCGGCTATGTTTTTATTATGACTCTGATCCCCAGATCGGAGGGCAAGACAGCGAGCTATTCAGTCAACGCGAATCCAGAGCAGTGGGAAGGATTCGGCGCTACGGGCAAGAATTTCTACTACACGGATCCCGATAACGGCATCAGCGTTAGCACGACGGCGCCGGCCAGCGCAGTTGATGAGCCCTTGTGAGCAACCCACCACGCCTCGTTCTCTAAATCAACTTGAAGCGTTCGAGTCAGGCGTATAGAGTACCGACTTTAGTCGGGCTTTTGTCTGTAAACGAAAAGCCCGACTGAAGTCGGGACTCTATACGCTTGTAAACAATGCGCAAATTCCTGCTTCCGCTAATCCTTTTATTGTTCTGCGGCGTTGCTGCTTTCATCGTCATTCGGGTAATACGCGGGCGACGCCCAGCGCCTACGCAGGTTGGCTGGCGGGCTCACGTGAGTACGATCGCGGGCGATGGCTCACCGGTGTTTCGCGATGCAATTCAACCAGCACAAGCCGCCTTTGCCGATCCCTTTGGCGTTGTCATTGCTGTGGATGGCACGGTCTATGTCTCTGATGCGGGAGACAGCAATCGCATTCGCAAGCTCGCACTCGATGGCAGCGTGAGCACGTTCGCCGGCAGCAGCGAAGGCTACGCTGATGGACCAGGCGCAGCCGCCAAGTTCAATTCTCCGTCGGGACTGGCAATCGATGCTGGGGGTAATCTCTACGTCGCCGACAGCGGCAACAATCGCATCCGAAAACTTACGCCGCAGGGGATTGTTTCAACGGTAGCCGGTGAGGGAAGCGCCGGTTATCGCGATGGCCCGGCAAGTCAGGCTCAATTCGGGGCCCCATTAGCAGTTGCTGTCGATACCCAGGGAAATCTTTTCGTAGCCGATACCTACAACGATCGCATCCGCCTGATCACACTCGCGGGCGAAGTCAGCACGATAGCGGGCACCGGTCTGGGATACGCGGACGGCAGCGCTGAGACTGCTCGCTTTGATACACCGAGTGGCATTGCAGCCGCACCCGACGGCTCTCTGATTGTGGCCGACACCGGCAACGGCAGACTACGCAGAATTTCTGCCGACCGGAAGACAGTAGAGACAATCCCGGTTGTCTTCGCCTCAGGTGTTGCGCGAGCCGAACTGGGCCGTCCAATTGGTGTGGCCGTGACGTACGACGGGTTCATTTATGCAACGGAACTGGATCGATCCCGTGTGTTGGAGATAGCTCCCGGCGGCGCAACCTCGGTCGTCGCTGGAGATGGACCAGGCTTTCGCGATGGAGCCGATGCGCCTCGTTTCAATCAGCTTGCCGGCGTGGCCATCTACCAATACGGTAAACGGCGCGGCGATCTGCTGGTGGCGGACGGAGGAAACTATCTGGTGCGGCGATTGGCCCAGACTAATGGTGCCGCGAACGAAGTAGCAGTTACGGTCGCGGAACCGGTGCCCCGGCTAACCAATGTCACACTCGATACACCGCACCTGCAATGGCCGGTTGATCCGCAGGAAAGTGCGCACGAAGTGGTCGCGACCCTGGGTGAAGTCCGCGGTAGCTTCGATTCCAGCGACAGCCGCGATCATTTGCACAGCGGGCTCGATGTTTTTGCCGCCTACGGCGAAACAGTGCGCGCGGTTCGTTCTGAAAAGATCGTCAGTCCCCTTTGTAACTGGGGTTTTGGCAGTCTTAACGAAGGGCTGCGCGCCGGCGTCATCTCATACATTCATCAGCAGATCGGCAGAGATGTAACCGGCAAGCCTTTTGCTGACGCTCGTTTTATCCAGGTCAAAGGTGATGATGGAAAGCTGGCGCGCATTCGCATCAGACGCGGGACGCGCTTCAAGGTTGGTGATGCGCTGGGCACGGTTAATCGCATGTATCATGTTCATCTCAACGTGGGGCCACCCGGGGCCGAGGTCAATCCTTTATCGCTTGCGCCACTTGGTTTCAGCGATCGCACAGCGCCGCAAATTGAACGCGACGGTATTCAGCTATTCGATGAGAGCGGCGCGCGTTTGCAGGAAAAGAAGGACGAACGTCTGCTGGTCCATGGGCGTTTGCGAATCGTGGTTGACGCCTTCGATCGCGCGGATATGAATTCCAGCCGGCGCCGGCTCGGTCTTTACCGGCTCGGATATCAACTGCTGAATAAAGACCGCAGCCCTGCGCCTGGATTTGCTGAACCGCGTATTACGATTGTCTTCGATCGCCTCACGTTTGATCCGGAGGCACCTAAGATCACCTACGCTGAGGATTCCGGAATCACTGTGTATGGCAGCGCCACTACCAGGTTTCTTTACGAAGTTACCAATACGGTTCGGGATGGACTCAGCAAGCGCGGGCTGTGGGATTCATCAAGTTTGCAACCTGGAGACTACATTCTGCGCATCATCGCGGCGGACTACTCGGGCAATGAGGCAATTGAGGGACGCGATCTGCCAGTCACTGTGCGTTAAGAAGTGCGATTGAATATTCCATCCGGAAGGGAACTGGCGCTTCCCTAATCTGCGCAAGGTTCTAATCAAACCGGATAGATAAAGTGTCACGCGTTCCGCCGGCTTCGATAGTCTCGTACAGGACGCGTGTACCAGTGGCACCACGCCAGCAATACAAATTGAAGCGGCAGCCTCAGCCACAAAATTATTTCCCGGTACTCAGGAAACGATTCATGGTGGACGGCCATATGAATGTTGGCCGGAAAGACCGCCAATAGGAGCGCGATCAATCCCCAGGCAGCGAGCCGTTGAAACCTCCGGACCACCAGCGGCAGTCCCAGCGCAATTTCAATAACCCCGCTTACATAGACGAGCGGCAAATGCCACGGCAGATACGGCGGCATAATTTTCAGATAGAAGGCCGGGTCGATGAAATGGTTGGCGCCTGCCAAGACGAACAAGCCCGCGAGGACATATTTGAGAATAGATTTAACCACGCCTCGCAGCTTACACGACCGTTTTGGAATTGCGAATTGCGAATATCGAATTTGGTGTTGCCAGAGTCGAGCAGTTCTTAATAACAGGCTATGAATGAGCAGAGAAATTCGGATTGCGAGTTGCGAATGGCGAATTTGGCGTCGTTAGTGGCGAGCCGATGTTACAGCAGTCTATGGATGAGTTTGGAGTTTTCGAATTGCGAAGCTCGTGAGGTTCCTGAATTTATTGACCAGGGTTGCCAATGAGGGTATTTTTAGCTGGCTGAAGATCAAATAGATCCGCGCCTGTCTCGCTTCACAAGAGCCGCTCGCGATTCTCACTTCCTTGAACCGTACGAGAAAGCGCCTCGAGTGAAAAGGAAATCAAAGAGAACCACGCCGATCTGCTGCTGCGAATGACGGGAATCGTCCTACTATCGAAAGGAGCCTGGAATGAGTGACGAGATCGTACGCGACCAACGTATATCGAATTGGGAAATGGTTGAGCGAGTCTCCAAGACGCTGTCGATGCTGGCCATACCGTTGGTGCTGGCTTTTGGCGGGTGGATAATTCAACAACGACTGCAGAATCAGGCGCTGAATCGGGACTACGTTCAGCTAGCTGTTTCAATTCTTAAGGACAAGACCTCAAACGCCGATCCCCAAATGCGGTCCTGGGCGGTCCAATTGTTGAATGACAACTCACCGACCAAATTCAACTCGCAGGTTTTTGAACAATTGAAATCCGGGACAGCCCAATTGCCCGAGAATTTTAATGTGACGCAGGAAGTCTCAACGGTTGCAGCTACTTCAGTCCCGCCACGAGAAGCAGCCGCGGACGCGGAGCTGAAGGGATTTGATTTTCTTGTCAGCAAGGACGCTGAAGGCTCGATTCAGGCTTTCGCGCTTGCGGAAAAGCTCTGGCCCACTTATCACAATGTGGCTGAGATTAGAAAGCTGCTTGAAGAAAACCGCGCGGCGTTGGTTGCCGCCCCCAAGGACGGTAAGAGCGAACCCTGGACCAAGGTCTATCGATTAGTCCTCTCCAGGTACTCGTGGGGTCTCCCCGCCGACGTAAAAGCCAAACTCAACGAACAAATTTAAATTTTCAGCAAGTTCTCGTATCTCAGCATGCGTCACGCTGCTTGGATCTCTAAGGGCCTTGCCAGCGAGCGATGCAAGCCTCGCTGATGTTTCTTTTCTGGTAAGCATGGTTTGTTAATTCTCCTGATAAAATCTCGAAACCTGGCTCTGCGGCCCTACCTCAAATTTCGCCTGATCACTAACATGAAACCCGTCGCAAGGTTTCACCGGCGCAACAACAGCGCGCATCGGTCAATCTGCTTTTTGGATCAAAAGAGGCATCTTAGGGACTTATGAGGCAAGCCCCATAACAACATAATATGTATTATCAGACGCGAACGGTATTCGGGTTCATGTTGTGTGAGCGCTTCCCGGCTGGGTGGCCTTGCCCTAAAAGCAGCGTCATAGGTCCGTAACGCGGACGAATGATAATAGCTCGGCAGTTTACTGCTGGGGATAGCAGCTCAACGATTGGCAGTCCGTGAAGCGGACGGCTGAATGTACTGCTCTAAGATTTTTTCAGCCGTCCGCTTCACGGACTCCGTTTCACTTTCCGACTGATCCCAGCGATAAATCGCTGGGCTATTTTCAATCGCCCGCGAACGCGGACGCGGTGGAACCGACTTTTGGGCAAAGCGCGGTTGGGCCGAGGCGGCGTTAGGGGCGGCACGGTTGGCCGCCAGGGACCTATCGCCTTTCGTAACATTTCCCCCTCATGGAAAAAGCCCGACTGAAGTCGGTACTCTAAACACCTGTAATCGGTACTCGAAACAGCTGTAACTTGACGGTGACTGACCCATCGCCTAGAGTACGGACTCCGACATCTTTATTCTTAATTCGCTGTGAAGGGTCCACTTAGTGCCAATCAAAATCGAGAATCAATACGAAGGAAAATTACCGAAGAATACGGTTCAACTGGTTGAGAAAGCTTTGGATACCGTGCCGCGTGAACATACACGCGGACTGGAACGCATCCGCTTCGTGAGTTTTATTTCGGAGCCGAGGCTCAAGGGGCCTATTACCGCCTCTGAGCTGCCTGGCCTTTATCATCCACGCGAAGGAAACAAAGCCCCCTGGCTCGAAGTCGCCATAGGCGTCCTCCTGCCCGGCAACAAGCCGATTCACAAGCGCATCATCCCGCGCCTCTCATTCAAGGGCAACATCGCCGCCGTGGTCTTCTCGCTGGTGGGCCAGCACTATCACCTGACGCTCCGTCACTCCGTCAAACGCACGCAGGTTGAGCCCGCAGTGCGCCAGTACACTGAAAAGTATCTGAAGGCCTGGAACGAAAAGCAGCACAGCGTGCGCGCGCGTATTTTTAAGCCCATCCAACCCACACTCGAGCGCTGGGGCAAGTCCCTACAAAAACGCGCGGCGGTGGAAAAGAAGAAAGGTATGGCGGCCAAGTAAGACGGCAGTAGGCCCTAATCAGCAGTCTCAGGATTAAAAGGTAGCGCGGGTGAGGCAGTTGCATCTTCCTGCAAGTCTTCTGCGAGGGTGAGCGCGGCCAGTTGTAAAGCTTCTGCGACTTCCCTTTCGCTGACCTGGGCGCGGCGAAATTTTATCTCCAGATTAAAATCTTTGCCTGGCGACGCGTAGCGAAACGTGTAAGGCTTTTGCTCAGGCACGATGCGCGGGCCGGCTTCCTGTCGGCGCACTTCGCGAACTTCCTCACGCGTTAATCCCTGCGAAGTCATTTTCGCCGCCAACTGCCGCATCGACTCGTCGTCGGGTTGCCGCACTAACTGCAGCAGGACGGACTTGGCATTGACGTTGTGTGCCCGGCAGAGATCGCGCACGTCCTGCGGTATATGCGCGATTGAAATTATTTCCGAAACCGTCGTTCTACTCTTGCCGACTTTGCGCGCTACGTCATCGTGCGTGTAACCAAATCGATCGCACAAGGACAGCAGACCATCGGCCTCTTCCCAGATAGTCAAATCCTTGCGCTGCATGTTCTCGATCAGCGCAATCTCGGCGACCGTGCGCTCATCGATTTCCATTTCAATGCAGGGCATTTCACTGAGACCGGCCAGCGTGGCTGCACGCCAGCGTCTTTCGCCGGCGATGATCATCCAGCGTCCGGTCAGACGCGAAGGCTTGACCAGCAGTGGTTCGAGTACGCCTTTTTCGCTGATTGAAGCCGTCAGTTCAGTGAGGTCACCGAAGTCAGTGCGCGGCTGTTCCGGATTGGGATCGATTTTATCTATCTCAATCATTCGCCCGACCTGGGTAGGGCGATGTTTCGCCAACTCCTCGACATAGTGCGAGTCGTGACGCATTTGCAATCCGGTTGGTAATCCCCTTTTAGACACGGCTCATTACCTCTTCGCAAAGTTTCGCATACTCAATCGCGCCGGATGATTGCGGCGCGAAGGAAAAGATTGCCTCTTTGTAGGCCGGAGATTCTTCCAGCCTGACACTCTTGGTAATCACAGTTTGAAACAGCTTCGCTCCAAACACCCTCTGAATCTGCTCAAACACCTCGCGCGCGAGCGTCGTTCGCTTGTCGTGCAGCGTCACGAGCACTCCCAGCAATTCCAGACCGGGGTTGGGCCTCGCTTTCACTTTTTCAATCGTCTCCAGCAGATCGTCAGTGCCTTCGAGCGCAAAGTAAGAAGACTGGATTGGAATCAACACATGACTGGCGGCGACCAAAGCGTTGACAGTAATCAAACCAAGGGTCGGCGGCGTGTCGATAACTATGACGTCGTACTTCTTTCGAAAAGGTTCAATTCGATCCTTGAGCCGGAATGGAGCGTCAAAGTCACCGATCAACTTTGCTTCCAATTTGGCCAGGCTGATGCGCGCCGGCACAATCTCCATGTTCTCGACAGTGCTTTTATAGACAGACGCTTCGGCCGGCGCCGAGCTATCCGTTAACAGTTCATAGGCCGAGCGATCGACAGTCTGCGGATCCAGAAACGAGAGCGAGCTGTTTGCCTGGGGATCGAGGTCAAGCAGGAGAACGCTTTTTCCCAATCGGGCAAAAGCGGCAGCCAAATTGATCGCGGTTGTTGTTTTCCCAACACCACCTTTTTGATTTGCAATCGCGATTATCATTCGCTACAGCACACAAAACCGATCTGGATTTTGATTACCTAAAAACTTAAAATTAGAAGTCGCAGGACAGCTACATTGGCAAATCGCCGGCTTCGCCAATCACATCGGGCCATTCTTCTTCGCCGATCGAATCCTCGGACGAGACGTCCTCATCGATGGCAGTCGTGTTACGCGACGCTTTGATCACTTCGACATCGACGAAGATTGGGCAGTCGGCACGCAGGGCCAGGGCAATCGCGTCGGAAGGACGGGAATCGAGCACCATCCGGTTCCCTTCACTGGTCCTCATCTCGATGACGGCAAAGAACGTGTTGTCGCGCAGACTGGTAACAACGACGCGTTCAACTTCAATTCCCAACTCGACGATGAGATTACGTAACAGGTCATGAGTCATCGGTCGCGGTGGAGCAATCTTTTCGATCTCAAGCGCAATCGCATTCGCTTCGTAGGCTCCGACCCAAATCGGCAACATCGTATCGCTCTGGACATCCTTCAAGATGACAATGGGAGTACCGCTATTGGGATCCATCATCAGGGCCCTGATTTTTACTTCTATTTCCATACGCGGTACCTCGTTCATACTCACTCGCTATCCTCTAACAGAGATTGCCGTACAGGCTATAGTTCTTGGCTTGAGTGATCAGCACGTCGGCGATTTGGCCCTCGAGCTGCGAGCCGCCTTTGAAGTTGACGACTTTGTGGCAGGTCGAGTGACCGGTCATATCATCAGCCGAGCGCGTGCTCGCCCTTTCGACGAGAACGCTCACTTTCCTGCCCACGTAGTCTTCGTAGACTTTGTGCTGCACCGACTGCTGTAACTGTTCCAGGGCGAGAAATCTCTCTGACATTTCCGCCGTGGAAATCTCATTATTCAACTTCGCCGCCGGCGTGCCCGATCTTTTCGAGTACTTAAAAATATAGAGGCCGGCAAATTCGCATTGTTCGATGAGTCTCAAAGTAGCCGCAAAATCTGCTGCTGTTTCGCCGGGAAAGCCAACGATGACGTCGCTGGTCAACGCCAGCCGGCGCGTCGAATTTTTGATCCTGTCCACGCGCCGCAGGTAATCGGCAGCATCATGGCCTCGCCGCATCGCTTGTAAGACTCGATCGCTGCCCGATTGCACCGGCAGATGAATCCAGTCACACAAGTTCGGATACTCTTCGATCGCCGACACTATATCAGGATGAAAGTCGCGTGGGAACGACGTGGTAAATTTCAGCCGCTTAATTCCGGTTGCCGCAACGGCTCGCAACAGTTGTGAAAAAGCGGTCGCCCCGGCGTATCCTGCCAGCCCATCCTGAGACCGGGGCCGATAGCTGTTCACATTTTGCCCAATCAGGTGCACTTCTTTGTAGCCGCGACTCTGCAGCGATCTGACTTCAGCGATGATCTCGGTTGCGCTGCGACTTTTTTCCCGGCCGCGCGAATACGGCACAATGCAGAAGGAACAAAACTTGTTGCAGCCTTCGATGATGGGAACAAACGCAACATACGGCGAATGCCTCTCAGCTGGAGACACATCCCAGACTTCACCGGCCGCGCGTTCACCAACGTCAATCACGTCCGCTTCGCCAGCTCGAGCTCGTTCAATCAGAGCCGGAATGCGATCGGTGGCTTGTGTGCCGGCCACGAAATTAACGGCGTTTGAGTTGTCAAAAATTGCCGGGCCTTCCAATTGCGCCACGCAACCCATCACTCCGATAACCGGCATTTGATTGCCCGTTATTTTCCGCAGTTCTCCGATTCGGTTATAGACTTTTTGTTCCGCCCGCTCGCGCACCGAACAGGTATTGAACAGAATTACATCCGCCCCAGCCGCCTGCGGGACTATCTCGTAACCAGCTTTCCGCAAGCCGGTCGCAGCCCGTTCAGTGTCAGTGGTATTCATCTGACATCCGAACGTTTCAATGTAAACTCGTGCGCTCATTTTTGAAAAATTTCAACCCTTAATAGGCGCTCAGTGTAGCAGAAATCATTCGCGCAACGCGACCGCTTTATATTTTTTGAAGCCAGTTCTCTACTGCACTTGACCGTCTCATCGTTCGCAGGTAGTATCCCGCAAGTTTAACTAATCCCAGAAAAGAAGAGGTTTCCTCATGTCCTTCAACAAGATCATTATTGTGGGCAACTTAGGTCGCGATCCTGAACTGCGCTACACGCCGCAGGGTACTCCCGTCTGCAGCTTTAGCCTGGCTACGAATGAAAAACGCAAAGACAAAACAGGTGAGATGCAGGATCTGACTACCTGGTTCAAAGTCACTCTCTGGGGGCGACAGGCAGAAACTGCGTCGCAGTATCTTACGAAAGGCAGACCAATCTATATCGAGGGTCGTCTGCGAGTTGAAGAGTGGACTGATCGCGACGGCAAACCGCGTCAAACTCTGGAAGTGCATGCAACTGAGATGCAGTTTATCGGTGGCGGCGGTCAGGGTGGGGGCGGCGGCAGGATGGAAGAGCCTCACAGCGATCGATCGGCAGCGAATGAACCAGCTACCGGACACGCTGACCTGGCTGAAGACGACGTACCGTTCTAATTGGGCCTGTAAGTGTTGCTTGCGAAGGTCTGCGGATTCCTCACTAAAACTGCAGAAGTTCACTACCCTTCACGGCAAGCAACGGATCTTCTCAGAGAGGATTGCGTTGAGGTGAGATGAGTCGGACTGCGCTCCGCTATTTTTCCGCAACACCCCAGCGCCCAAATTGTCTTAGCTTACTGTAACGGCGTTTTAGTCGTTCGTCCTGACTAAGGCTAACGGCTTCGGCCAGTTGCCGAGTCAGGGCTGCGTCAAGAAAGCGGGCAGCTGCATCGTGATCTGTATGCGCGCCTTCGGCCGGCTCGGAGATTATCTGATCGATAATCCCTTCTTTGAGTAGGTGCTGAGCCGTCAGTTGCAAACCTGCCGCAGCCTGATCTGCCTGGGCTGAGTCCTTCCAAAGAATGGCAGCGCAACCCTCAGGGGTAATTACGGAGTAGGTGGCGTTCTCCAGCATCAACACCTGATCTCCCACGGCGATAGCGAGCGCTCCACCGGACCCGCCTTCACCGATGATTGTTACAATCACCGGCACTTTTAGTTTCGCCATCTCACGAAGGTTGTAGGCAATGGCTTCAGCCTGACCGCGCTCTTCTGCATCGATTCCCGGATAGGCCCCGGGAGTGTCGACAAAGGTAAAAATTGGGCGCCCAAACTTGTCGGCCAGTTTCATGGCGCGCATGGCCTTGCGGTAGCCTTCGGGCTTGGGCATACCGAAATTACGATAGCCCCGTTGCTTGGTATCGCGCCCTTTTTGTTGGCCCACCACCACCACCGGCAAGCCATGGAAGCGAGCAAAGCCGCAGACGATAGCGGGATCTTCCGCAAACCTGCGGTCTCCATGAAGCTCGACAAAATCTTCGAATAAGCGCTCGACAAAATCGAGCGTGTAGGGCCGGTCCGGATGCCGTGCGAGTTTCACTCGATCAAAAGCGGACCGAGTATCCACCGGCGCGGCAGCCTTGTCCTTGCTTACACTTTTCTCTTTATCTTTTGCTGGTTTGGTTCGGGCCATGGGCCTCCACGTATTTAATGGGCTTGCTTTGACAGCGCGAGTTTGTTTCCGGTATCCGCCAAACATCCTAGCTGCTTCAGATCAGAAACCAAAGCCGGGGCGTACTGAACTTTTAGCGCAGGGTTTGCTCGCAGCCGGACATTGACACCAGTTTCCAGGGTTAACTCCAGTAAAACCTCGTCTGGGCCCGGATATCTGTGCAGTATTTCGAGAATGCCGTCAAGTAGTATTTCCCTGTCCTGATTCGCCGGTACTCGGATCACTACCGAGGTGGTCTTCTTTGATCGCAACCCGTCCAGTCTCTGCACCTGGTCCACTATCACCGAAGGTGGATTGTCCTCAGAAATCTCCAGACGCCCCGTGATAAGTGCGGGCAATTCTGCTTCGAGTACAGTGGCATGCCTACGATAAGCTTCCGGCCAGACGACGCATTTCGTTCCGCCTGAGTCGTCCTCGAGGCGAAGCAAAGCAAAGCGGTCACCCTTTTTCGTGGCGCGCAACTGGAGGTCGCCGACGATGCCGCCGATGACGACCCGACTCCCGGTTGCGAGGTTCTGAAGATCTATGGATCTCACTGCATTCATTTCCTGCAGCAAGCCCACGTAGTCCTCGAGAGGATGTCCGGTAATGAAAAATCCGAGAGCATTTTTTTCCGCTACCAACAACTGAGTGCGCGTCCAGGGCGTGGCGCCCTCGGGTACTTGATCGAAATCAGAATCCTCAACCGGATCGCTGCCGAAGAGTGCGTTCTGCCCCTGTAGTCGATCCTTGCGCGTCTTTTGAGCGCGGGCCAATGCAGAGTCGATGGCGGCATGAACCTGGGCGCGCCAGTCGGTTGTCGGCCGCGAGCCGGGTCGCACAGAATCAAAAGCTCCGGCGCTCACCAGACTTTCCAGGGCCCTCTTGGTCAGACTTCCCTGCTCCACTCGCTCCGCCAGTTCGAACACCGAGCGAAACGGCCCGGCTTCACGAGCAGTGATTATCGCTTTGACGGTCGATTCCCCCAGTCCCTTGATCGCGGCCAGGCCGTATCGAATCTCACCCCTCAAAGGAGTAAATCCGGCCATGCTCTCGTTAACATCGGGAGGTAGCAGCATGATGCCATGGGCCCGAAGCTCTTTGGCATACTTCAGAACTTTTGCAGCGTCCTGTGCTTCGCTCGAAAGTACGGCCGCGTAAAAGTGCTCGGGAAAGTGGGCTTTGAGATAGGCGGTCTGAAATGCCAGATAGGCATACGCGACGCTATGGCTGCGGTTGAAGCCGTAGTCTGAGAACTGAGCCATCAAAGAGAAGATCTTTTCGGCCTTCTCCTGCTTAATGCCGCGCTCCATGGCGCCGTTGACAAACTTGACCTGGTGTACGTCCATCTCTTCGCGCTTTTTCTTGCCCATCGCGCGACGCATGAGGTCAGCTTCGGCGAGAGTGTAGCCGGCCAGCTTTTGCGCTAGCTGCATGATCTGTTCCTGGTAGACCATGATCCCGTAGGTGTTGCCCAGGATCTCCTTCATCTCCGGAACCAGATAGCGGACGCTCTTTTTACCGTGATGCCGCTGGATGAAGTCATCGACCATACCACCATCAAGTGGCCCGGGCCGATAAAGCGCATTCAAGGCTGCGAGGTCTTCGATGTTCTTCGGCTTAAGCTTGCGACAGATCTCCTGCATCCCGGACGACTCAAACTGAAAGACCGCATCCGTTCGGCCATCGGCAAAAACAGCCATCGTCTTTTCGTCGTTAAGCGCTATATCCGGCCAGTTAATCACAATCCCAAGCATGTGCTTAACGCTTAATAAGCAGTCGCTTATCACAGTTAAAGCGGTAAGCGCCAGGAAGTCCATCTTAAGCATGCCCGTTTTTTCCAGGTCCGACATGACAAATTGAGTGGTTAATTCCTCTTTCGACGACACCGCGACCGGTATCAATTCCGACAACGGCTCAGGTGAGATCACAACACCGGCGGCATGGACGGAGGAGTGGCGTGCACAGCCCTCAAGCCGGCGAGCGATTTCAATCAACTCTTTGACTTGCGGGTTAGTCTCTATTTCTTTTCTAAGTTCGGGTACTTGTTCGAGGGCCTGAGTGATGCTGACGTTTCGACCGCGAACGGGTGGCGGGATGAGCTTTGAGATTCGCTCGACGTCCGCATAAGGCATATCCATAGCCCGGCCTACGTCCTTGATCGCGGCCTTTGAAGCGAGAGTACCAAACGTAATAATCTGGCAAACCGAGTCGCGGCCATAGAGGTTGGCTACGTGATTGATGACCTCGGCCCGGCCACGCACGCAAAAGTCGATATCGATATCCGGCAACGAAACGCGGCCGGGGTTCAGGAATCGCTCGAAGATCAAGTCATACTTGATAGGGTCAATATCGGTAATGCCGAGACAATACGCTACCAAACTCCCGGCCGCTGAACCTCGACCCGGGCCCACCGGAATTGAGTGGTCGCGAGCGTAGCGAACAAAGTCCCAAACGATCAGGAAGTAGCTGGGGAATCCCATCTGCTCGATCATCTGGATCTCGGTAGCGAGGCGCGTCCGATAATCGTCGAGTGTGTGTTCAAGCTCTCCTCGAGCCGCCTGGCGATCCCAGACAGTCTCTCGCCGATGTTCAAACCCCTCATGGGCTATCTTTTCAAAATACTGGTCGGAGGTAAGGTCTGAGTGGATTTCAGGGATTGGGAACTTGGGAAGATAGTTGACGTCCTTGGGCAGTTCGAGCTCGCACATCTCAGCTATCTCGAGTGTGCGATTCAAGGCGTGCGGTAATTCCTTGCCAAAGATTTGCCACATCTCGTCCGCCGAACGCACGTAAAAGTTCGGCGTCTCAAAGCGGAGGCGATTGGTTTCATTCACGGTCTTACCGGAACCGATACAAAGCAAAACGTCGTGAGCTTTAGCGTCTTCCTGATGCAAATAGTGAGCATCGTTGGTAGCCACGAGTGGGATACCGGTCCGTTTTGAAATCTCTATCAACCCCTTCTCGATGCGGCGCTGATTTTCGAGTCCATGCTCCTGAATCTCGAGAAAGTAATTCCCCTTTCCGAAGATGTCCTGAAACTCAATCGCGGCGGCGGCGGCCTCGTCAACTTTATCCTGGGCCAACAAGGCTGAAGGGACACCGGACAAACAAGCGGAAAGACCGATGAGACCGGCGCTATGTTCTGCTAAAAGCTCTTTATCGATCTGTGGCTTGTAATAAAAGCCCTCGGTGTAGGCCTTTGAAGTCAACCGAATTAGGTTGTGGTATCCCTCAAGGTTGCGGGCCAGCAGAATGAGGTGGAAACGGGCTTTTTCTCCAGGTAAACCGGGGCTGCGGTTAAGCCTGCTGCCACGACTTACGTAGGTCTCACAACCGATTATGGGCTTCACACCCTGATACTTCATCGCGTTGTAGAACGAAATCGCTCCAAACATATTGCCATGATCAGTCATGGCACAGGCGGGCATGCCGAGGTCGGCAAGGCGTTTGGCCAGCGGTTTTATCTGGATAGCGCCATCCAGCAAGCTGTAATCGGTATGGAGATGTAAATGTACGAACTTGTTGTCAGACATTATTGCCGGTTTCTAATTTGAAAATGATCTTTCGGGAAGCACAATCAACTGATGGGTGCGCAATATATCACGTTGTCAGCAGGTTGTCTGGCGTAATTACCAGAGCCGTCCAGCCAAAACTTGCTAAGGTCAAGACGTTAGCTGAGTGGAAGTAAGAAAATGGTTCTAGGGGAATTTCTAAAGGTGCCTCAGCTCATTATTCCCATTCAATCGTGCTGGGGGGCTTGGAACTAATATCGTAGACCACGCGGTTAATCCCTCTGACCTCCGATACAATCCGCGACGAAATACGCGCCAGCACCTCATGCGGCAGTCTCGCCCAATCGGCTGTCATCCCATCGACACTCGTAACTGCACGAATCGCCAGGACCTTCTCGTAGGTTCGCTCATCACCCATTACTCCGACAGTGGAGATTGGCAGCAAGACGGGAAATGCCTGCCAGACCGAATGGTAAAGGTTCGCGAAGCGCAGTTCCTCGTCCAGGATTCTGTCAGCAGCCTGCAGCAGTTGAATTCTTTCAGGTGTGATTTCCCCGATAATGCGCACTGCCAGGCCGGGGCCGGGGAATGGATGCCGCGTCAGAATCTCCTGGGGAACGCCGAGTTCCCTGCCAATCAAACGAACCTCATCCTTGAACAGCTCTCGCAAAGGCTCGATGAGGCGAAGCTTCATCTTCTCCGGCAACCCACCGACGTTGTGATGGCTCTTGATGACAGCGGAAGGGCCTCGGACAGAAACGGACTCGATGACATCGGGATAGAGCGTACCTTGAACCAGGTAGCCCACATCACCCAGCCGACTCGCTTCCTCTTCAAAGACCTCAATGAACACTTTCCCAATCTGTTTTCGTTTTTGTTCAGGGTCCGTAATTCCCTTAAGAGCGTCCAGAAACTTTTGTCCTGCCTGGATCCCTAACACGTTCAGACTGAGCGTTTGCTGCAGGAGTATTAAGGTCGTTTCGAACTCGCCTTCTCGTAACAAACCGTTGTCGACGAAGAGGCAAACCTGGCGATCGCCGACGGCTCGATGAACCAGGGCTGCAGCAACCGTTGAGTCGACGCCACCGGATAAGCCGCAAACTACTCGCCCACTGGCACCCACTTTCGCTTGAATGAGCGCTGTCTGCTCGTCGATTACGGCATCCGGCGACCAGTCACCGCGGCACTCGCAGACATGGAACAGGAAGTTTCTCAGGACCTGAGCGCCCAGCGGCGTATGAGCTACCTCGGGGTGAAACTGCACACCAAATATGCGCTTGCTTAAGTCTTCGATCGCATTAAGCGCATCGTCGGTTTGCGCCGTTATGCGAAAACCTTTCGGCACCGCGGTCACGTGATCGCCATGACTCATCCAAACGTCTAACTCGTTCGGCAAGCCCTTAAGCAGAGGGCTCTCCGGCTCCAGGATCTTAAGCCGAGCATAACCAAACTCCCGGTTGTCGGATGGACGCACTTCGCCGCCCAGATCAAGTGCCAGCACCTGCAGGCCATAGCAGATGCCGAGGATTGGACACCTCATTGCTTCCAGCAACCCGACGGGCGGGCGCGGCGCATCAGCTTGGTACACCGAGGCTGGACTACCGGACAGGATCAGGCCTTTCGGTTGGCGCTCAAGCAATTCCTGAAGGGACGTTTGATACGGCAGGATTTGGCAATAGACACCAGCCTCGCGAACGCGTCGCGCTATCAGCTGGGTGTACTGCGATCCAAAGTCAAGTATGATGACAGTCTCGTGGCGGCTATTATTATCACTCAAAAAAAAGAAAACCTCGCAGCCTCTTTCGGGCGTCCAACAGTTTCAAGCAGATTTAAGAAGGAACCAAATTATACTTTCGCTCTTCATTAACTCAAAATCGACAATTAGATTCCATGACTTCTTCAGCAAACAAATTAATTCGGTCCGGTAAACGAGGAGTTCTGTGCCTGGTTGTGTGTGCCCTGGTGAGTTTTCAAGCGAGTGCGTTGGCTCAGGGAAAAGGCAAGGTGGGGAAGGGTTCAGCGAAGGGGTTGCTGGCCCAACCACTAACGGTTCGATGGAGCTACCCTTCGAACGATACACTTAATCTCACACCGGCTTCTGATCTCGATAGAATTTATCTTCCACTCGCGGGAGGCTCTATCGTCTCTTTGGGAGCGAAGGAAGGACAACTATTTTGGAAATCAGAAGTCGGGGGTGAATTTTCGGCAGCCCCGGTGGCAGATGACAAAGCTCTGTATGTGGCCACGGAGACGACCGGAACGGAGACTGAGGGCCGGCCGGCACAGGGAGCGCTGCGGGCGCTGGGTCGTGAAGCGGGGGTCACCCTTTGGCTGAAGACTCTGCCTTCTCCCATACGAGGTTCCCTGGCTCTGGGTGAGACGACACTTCTGGCGGGCACCAGCAAGGGCGGCATTTATTCCCTGGACAAGTCGACCGGGGATGTTATCTGGTTTGTGCAACTGGGCTCGACCTACAACGGGAGCCCGGTAGCATCAAGGCATGGTGTGTATGTAGGTGGCGAGGATGGCAGCCTGACTTCGCTCGACGAGGTCAATGGCAAAGTACGCTGGCGCTATGTCACTGGAGGGCCGATTCGCGGACCGGTGGCTGTCACGGACGATACAGTCTACTTTGGTTCTCTCGATGGCTATGTCTACGCGCTGGCCGCGAGCGATGGTCACTTGCATTGGCGATCGCGCACCGGGGCTGGAGTGCAAGCTGTCAAGAATGTGCCGCGCGGACTACTGGTGGCTTCGTTCGACAATTTTGTTTACCTGCTGACCTTCCAAAGTGGCAAGCGTGTTTGGAAGCGCCAACTACCGGGGCGCATCTCTGCCCAGCCGGTGACCATCGATGACGGTGCGCTCTTCACTCCCATATCAAGTGACGCAGGAGTGGTGCTGGGGCTGCAGGACGGCAAACAGGTCAATTCCCTTCCCACCGGAGACGGAAGCAACACCGCAGCCTCGCCGCTGATAGTGGCTGAGTTGGTTTTCCTGACTACAGATCAGGGGCTGCTGGCTTTTTCGCAACCGCGGGCGGCAAAAGTCATCACCCGTCCGTAAGCAAAACACGCAGCGGAGATTGAGGAACCGCGTCCCAGCAAGGTTAGCCTTCTTTGGCTGAAAGAGATGGGCGGCGCCTGAACAGTGCCGCAGTGCGGACGGCGAATCCGTGGACGATATAACTGATTACAATCGCCAGCAGGACATATCTTGAGAACAGGAAGATCAGCACTCCTACTCCTACTGCCAGGATGATAGTCCGCATGCTACGGCTTTTCGTGCCCACTGTCTTGAAGCTTGAAAAGCGCATCGTGCTCACCATCAAAATGCTAAGCACTCCCATCAGGACCATCATGAGGATCGACAGTAGCTGGGCCCGCTCAAGGCCGTAGGCAAGCAACAACGGCGTAGGCGCAAAGTGGACCAGGGCAGCTACCAGTCCGCCTGCCACTGGTATAGGCAGGCCAACAAAACTCTTCTTGTCCATTTTGGTAGTGCCCTCGGCGAGTATTCGTGGCCGCGAGGCCTGTACATTGAATCTCGCCAGGCGAAATGTTCCGCACATCAGAAACATGAAAGAAACGAACAATGCCACGTTATACAAATCGCTGCCTTCACTGAAACTCGCGCCATATCCCCAGACATAAGCGAGCACGGCGGGCGCAATGCCAAAGGTTACAACGTCGGCGAGCGAGTCCAGTTGGATTCCTATTTCGGTAGTTGTTTTAGTCATGCGCGCGATGCGCCCGTCAAGCATATCGAAGAGCAGAGCCCACCCGATCGCTTTGGCGCCGTTGTCCAGATAAGCCGTCGCCCGGGCTGCGTCTGGTCCGCCAATCAATTGGAACGCACGTAGAGCACTCATGACCGTATAAAATCCCATCCCGATATTGGCTGCAGTAAATGCTGAAGGAATCAGGTAGAGACCCTTTTTAAGACCGCGACGCTCGGGATTTGGACTGTCCTTCCCGGGGGCGTATTCAGTGTCGCTCATCGTTTATCCTCCCGATGATTGTGATACCACCGCGGACTCGGGTGCCTTCCGTAACAGTAACTTCCACATTCGCAGGCAACAGCAAATCAGTTCGCGAACTGAACTTAATTAAGCCAAATCGTTCCCCCAACTGCAGCTGATCGCCGGCCTTTTTCCAGCAAATAATTCGTCGCGCCAGAATTCCCGCAATCTGCTTGCAGACAACTGTGATGTTTTCGCCTTCAATAGTCAGCGCATTTTGTTCATTCACCAGACTGGCCCGCTCATTAGTGGCCATCAGGAACTTACCTTTGGTGTAGGCCACGTTGGTAATCCGTCCGGCAATTGGAGAACGATTGATATGCACATCCAGTGGTGACAGAAAAATACTTACGACCGTTGCCGAGCCTTCATGGCCGGTTTCGATTGCGCTCACACGTGTGACTCTGCCATCGGCAGGAGATACAACTACATCATTCCGGGAGGGCGGCTCGCGCCGCGGATCCCGAAAGAAATAGAGCATGAAGGCTGCGAGGAAGAGGAAAACAAGCGCGATCGGCCAGTAGCCCACGGCCAATAAGATGCCGGCCACTATGGTGGGAACGGCTATGTAGCTTATTCCTTCACGCGCAATGCTCAATTTGTCATACCTGGATGGACCAAAATCGAAAGCGGGGACGTGCTCACTGCAACCGCGCCCCCGCCATCACAAACAAAATTGTTGGGATAGATTTGCCGGACTTTTAATGTCCGGTTGTGTGACTCTTCTGGTATTGCAAAATCATGGACTGCATTTCATCCTTAAGTGCCAGTTTCTTTTTCTTCAACGTGATTTCTTCCAGTTGTTCTTCATCGCTCGGATAAGCCAGGGACGATAACTCGTGAAGTCTCTCTTCGTATTTTCCGTGTTCCTTTGCCAACTCGCGAAATTCTGCATCCTGCTGAATTAACTCTTCCTTCAATGCGTCCGTGGTTGCGATTTCCATAGGTGCACACGTCTCCTTTCTGATGATGAAACCGGTAAGACCCTACAGAGGTCAGCTATTTGCCCCTGTCTCATGTTGCGTGAAAAAATGTTAGCCCATAGCGCCAGTCAGATCAAGCACTCTCGCCAAGTTCGGCAGCCATTATAAGCGCGTCTTCCGGCGGATTTGAGTAGTAGTTTCTACGCCGGCCTACCGCGTAGAAGCCGCACCCTTCGTAGAGAGCTTGTGCGGGAACGTTACCTGCTCTCACCTCCAGGAATGCTTTCTTAGCCTGGCAAGCCCTGGCTTCGCTGAGCAGGCGAAGAATAAGAGCTGTAGCAATGCCGTTCCGCCGGTAGGCGTCACGGACCGCCACATTATTGATGTGCAGTTCATCCGCTGCCAAGCGCGCCGCAATATAGCCTGCCAGCGCCCTGTCTCGTGCTGGCTTCGAATCCAGGCGAGCTACCCACATCAAGCGCCGGTCATTCCCCTGTAACTCCCGATGATAGGCGTCCCAGCCCCACGGGCTTAGGTGACTGCTTTGCTCGATTTCCACAACCTCCAAAAGATCATGTTCATTCATCGGTGAAATGGAGATCACTGGGGCGACAGTCGGGGCGGGTTCAGTCACCGGCACGCTTTTAACTCCGGATCTGACGGACGCACATAAAGGGCTCTCAGGGATTCGGCTGCCCCTTGCTCGTCCGGGACTAACTGGCTCAGAGCCAGTAACCCTACCTGCAACGCAAGGTTCTCGTCTTTGGAAGCCACGCTCCAGCCACCGATGTCACCACCGAAATCGATGCCGGCGCTGCCGGCGTATGCTTGTATGGCTTCGCGGTGAGCCAGCGCGCCCGGCCCAGCCCAGACTAAATCGGCCATGGAACCATAGCGACCGAGGATAGCCGCAAGCGGCAGGTGGGCCGGCTGATCCTGTTCAATGACGAATCCGGCTGATGATACAGCCAGCAACTGTGCGAATAATTCACCACGTCCGGCGGGCAATAAAGCAACGGTCGCAGGAGAAGTCCCTACCGCGCGAGCTACAGCATGCAAAGTTGGAACTCCAACGCAAGCTCGTCCCAGGGTGGCAGCCATCGCCTTTACACTCGCGATGCCAATGCGCAACCCGGTGAAGCTGCCGGGACCGGCGGCGACGGCAAACAAACCAATATCCGTGATGGTCACGCCAGCGGTTTCCAGTACTCGCCCTACATCACGAAGGAGCGTGCTGGAATGAGAAATCTCAGCGCTACCAATAATCGACGCGAGTTCCTGCTCACCGCGCATGAGACAGATACTGCCACCGAGGGTGGCAGTATCCAGGCTCAGAATCAAAGGTAACTCACCCATCAAACTGCAGTGCTCAGCGGGAGCACTCTACATCACTGCGCGAGATTACGGAGCTGAAGCGGTGTTGATATTCCGCCGAGTTGATAAAAGCGCAAACCATGCCTCGATAGTTGCCGGCGTCGCGCATATTCAAAACATTGACCCAGAAATCGTAGCCCCCCGCATCAGCATTGCGCTGCAGATAGCCAAAATATTCAGTCAATACAAAAGCGGCGTTGTACTCAGCCTCGCGGAAAGAATTGTTCTCCGCCAGGCTTTGTATGACCAGGCTGCGACTCTGCTCCAAACTCGAACCGCTGCTGTAAGAATTAACCAGGCTATCGCGTCGATCGTTCAGATCAACCCCGGAACTCTGACGCACGTTTTGGATCAAAGCGTCTACAAATGATGCCGCCGATAGGGCCGATTGATACCGATCGACGAATTCGCTGCGACGGACAAATGCGTCAACAAAAGCCTGTTTCCGTGCCTCAAGACCGGCGCCGGCTATCACCTGTTGACGGTCGGTGGCATATTCGCTAAAGGAAGGTCGTCGTCCGAGAGTTCCATTGTAAAGGCCGTGGATAAACGAACCCGTCAGCTGGAACTCCTGTTCGATAAAGAACGCTGCAGCGACGTCGCGCCGGCGCGCCCTCGTACAACTGCTGTCACTTCCGCAGCTATTGATTTGATCGCTCCAATAGTTGAACCCTGCTTCGTCCGGTTCCCTGCCCAGCACATCGACGTATTGCTGGCGCACAAAATATTCAGAGACATCCAGCGGATTGATCACATCTCCTGCGGCGTTAGCTGTAAATCCAGCCTCGGTCCTGCCACCCACCAAACTGAAAGAGCGGTTCGCCGGGCTGAAGGTATAGTTGGCGCGCGCAGGTGTGACGGTGTAGAAGCCGTTGGTCTCCACATTAGCGAAATGGTAGTTGCCATTCCCATCGGTGATGGCCTTGCGCGACTGCGTGCCGCTTAACTGCACAACCGCACCGCTCATTGGTCCACCATTCGAGTTAGTGATACGTCCGGATACGGATCCGTTGGCAGCGGTCGGCGCGGTCAACGAAAAATATGCCACCGGCTGATCGTGATCTGAAATACGAAGTTCGTTTGTGGTCTCGTAGTTCTTGGTGGCGAAGTCCGAGTCATTGCGTGCGTAAGCAAAACGAGTGAGCAGGGCCAGCGCCGGCGGATTGACGATGATGTGGTCAAGCGTCTGTGCGTTGCCGTCAAAGTTATAGGAATACTGCTGCGTACTCGGCAGGGTGTCTACCAGATCCGTCTGGTTTGGATTTACCAGATCCGCGGATGGCAGAACCACCTGGTCCGCAGGAGCCGGCGTTCCCAGAATCGTACCGATGGAATCTACGAACCCGTCATTGACTCGGAAAGCATTCAGGTCACCGACGGTAATAACCTTCTCATTTGGGTTGGCTGTCTGACGTCCCTGGATGTAGTTGGCCAGGAACTCGGCCTGCTTGCGGCGCTTTTCACGCACGCGCCCTCCCACTGTCCCTGAACCCGAAATAGTGTTGTCTGCGACACTGCTTAGTGAGCGCAGGTGATTCACGATTACGGTGAACCCCAGTAGGCTGGGGGTACCTGAGGGAGCTGCAAAAGGTGCGCCCGAGCGGACAATGCTGGCAATCAAAACCAGCGCTGGGCGGTCGTTGAGAATAGCCAGCAAGCCGGTGTTTGGGTCGACATAGTTGTAGCAGGTTGACGCCGTCACGTGGTCACAAGCGGGTAGTTCGAGTTGCGTCACGCTATGCGTAGTCACCCGCGATTGCTTGACCAGGAATCCGACATCAATACCGCCGATGTCGTTACCCTCGACGAGATAGGCCGTGTAGTTTGGATTCGGCAGCAGGTCAATGGAGACGGCATCGTTATTTACCTGCGTTGCCACAGCCTGGAGTGTGGAAAGATTTTCCACCTCCTCTACGCCAATAACGTCCGGGTATTTTTGAATGGTGCGAATGACGAGCGAGGCTTTGGCAACCCTGCGATTGAAAGCCGCTGTCGTCAACACCGGATCGGCCGTGCTGGGGTCATCGACGGTATCGAAAAAGCGCTCCATATTGAAAGACGATACCGTAAGTTCATCCGCGGTCGGCGTGGGCACAGGCACAGCGCCTGGCTGCACGCCCACGGTCGGCGGAGTCGCAGCGTCGGGATAGATGGTATAGGTGCGGAAGGCAAAGTCCAACGGCCCGGTAATGCTGGTAATGACCGTCCCTGCCGCGACATCGATTGCCGTCGTGCCGGGCTGAGCATCGCTGTCAACGCGAATCCTTTCGGGGTTTTCATCGAAGCGGGGTACGTTGGCCGGATTCGGCGCGGGTACCGGATCAGAGATGGCTATACCGGGCTCGCGGAAGGGTCGCGCCACTCCTGTAACGACGCCGATGAAAACGCCGTTTGAGGCCACTGTCGCTGAAGGTTCGGTGATGGTTCCCTGCGTGGCACCAGTAACGGTTAGCGAGGCGACCGTGACACGCATACCCTCGAACTCCTCGAGCGAGTCGAGCGGGTTTGTTGTACCTGAAGGCGCTGTCGTCTCCGCGGCCGTGATAGTGTGCGGCGCCGGTAGAGGGTTACCAGTCGAAAGCAAAACAACAGTCGGCGATGTTAATTCGGTAACCGGTGGACTGGATGGATCCGTCGACGGACTGAATTCACTAATCGTGCCGGTAACCTGAACACTGTTCCCGATAGCTGCTGCCACTGGCAGCGCACTCGAGGTGAAGACAAAAATTCCTTCTGATGTATTCGGATCGGCGTCTACGGTGGCATCGGGTTCCTGAATAAAGAAGCCGTTGCTCTTTGTGCCCGTGACAATGCCGCTGGTCGATATCGAACCCGATAGCGGGGACGTCGAACCACTCCCCTGAATGGTGTGAATCGGGGTCAGAACCACATCATCGTTATTGATGGTGCCGAGACCCTGGACCGTGCCCGGAGTTGCGCCCACCACGTTCGTTATGTTGACAAAGAAGGTCTCATTCGGCTCTGGCGTCGTATCGCCATTGACCAACACTGTGACAGTGGTTGAGGTACCGCCCGCGGCAATTGTGCCGGCTTGATTAACCAACGCCGTGTAATCGCTCGGCGCATTCGCAGGATTGGTCGTACCATCGGCAGTAGACGCGTTGAACGTCACCCCGCCGGCGGGAGCTGTCCCGCCCGTCAGGCTGACAGTAAAAACAAACGGGGTAGTACCCGAATTCCCTTCGGCTAGAGTGACACTATTGATGTTCAAGGTGAGTCCGCATGGCGCCAGGGTCGTACTCGAGTTACGCGGCGTAGGCGCGCCGGCTGTAAAGTCAGTGCTGTTCTGATCAGTGTCCGTGCAGCCGGCCGCGGCCCTGAGAACTGCGTTGGTGTTGCTGGGAGGTGGCGTAGGTCCCGTCCCCTCGAACGACGAAGCAGTTGATCCGAAACCCACCAGGTCAATAATATTTGCGTTGGGAAGACAATTGTTCGTTGCGCCGCAAGTGAGGGCAGTCGTATTGCTCACCAGCGCGACCTTCCCTGCGCCGGCTGCCATCGCGATAGCGCCGGTTGCGTCCGGAGTAGGCAAAGGAGTGGTGCCCCCTGCCCCTACCCCCTCTTGCACCAGGTAGTACCCGCCCGCCGGAATCGAGACGCTTCCCAGATTGGTCACCTGCCAGGTGCTTCCGGTAGCCGAAGCATATTGAACGGACCAACCAGTGACGTTCACGGACGAGGTACCGCGGTTAAAGAGCTCGATAAAGTCATTCGTATATGTGGAGCCGGCATTCCCACCGCCGCCGTAAACTTGACTAATAACTATCCCTGACGACACAGCCTGAACCGGGCGCACGGGTGATTGTGATAGAAACAGCACATAAGCTGCCGTAATCAAGAGTGCCGAAGCCGTAGCCAAACGGAAGCCCTTGGAAGACCTCGGTCGGAGCCGACGGTGGTTCATAGCAGAGTGTTTGTTGAGGCGGCGACCAGTCGTTTTGGTTGTGGAAACTCGAGACACTGTTTATTTACCCTCTCTTGGTGGTTTGATCTGATTCAGTGGACGTACTCGTAATTAATAAATGGAGGTTAGTCTCGCCTGGATAACTAGCCAGCATCTTGCATCGGGGACGTAGAACCCAATTGGGGAAAGTCAAAAATGTGCCGCGTCAAGCTACCGGATCTTCATTGAAGGATCGCCAAACAGGATCCATGTACGTCGAACATCGATATCGGTGGTATAGCCTTTCGCATCCTTGACCGCATCGCCCAGGGCAGTCGTCGGCGTGCTGTACAGCAACACGTAAAGTCGCCGGTTCATGTCGTGCTGACCATCGGGAATTGTTTCGCCCGACGATGCGAATACCCCGACTGCGCCGCCGTTGGGGGCCTTCAGCAGCGCTTCGGCAATGCTTTCAAGCCGCGGATCCTGAAAATAGCCGTTTAAGCAATTGAGTACCAGCACCAGCGGCAACTTGTTGCCATTGGTGGCTGCGCTGGCATCAGTGGAAGTGAATATGCTGGAGCCGGTCCAGGTGTTTACATTGCCATGGCCGGAATAATTAATAAGCGCCTGACCCTGGTTGAGCTTGTTGACGATATTAGTGTGCGCATTCGGATCAAGCCTTTTGTTTACTCGATCAACAGTCATTGACGGTATCAGAGTATTTAGTTGGGCCTGCACTTCATCGTTGGCAATCTCGAAATTGTAATAGTAATTAGTTGGATCGTCGGCTACGAGCAAGGCGTTTTGCGGAGCGTTGTTGGGAGCAAAATTCACGATCTTTGAAATCGCCAGATTCGCTTCAGCGACTGTTCGTACCGGCAAACGGCCGGAGGGAATATCGCCAATCCCGTCGTTATTAAAGTCGCTCAGCCAGTCATCGGACGCTGTTTCGTTATAAGTGGCGTCAACTAACTTCGTCGGCACCAGATCGAAGTCTCCCAGCCCTTCATAATTGCGCGGGTCGAGCGAGGCATCGCCCAGAAAAATGACATATCTTGGTTTAGTGGTCCAGCTTGTTTTGGCGCGCAGCAAAAAGTCTTTAATCGCCTGAGGACCATGAGCGCCGTAACTGAATTCGTCATACACGTCCTCGATATCGACTACCGATACCGTCAACCCCTGACTCTGCCGCAAGCTAACCAGAGGCGCAGCGCTCCCAATCAGGCTCTTATGCGCGATGATTAGCAAGTCGGCCGCGTTACTCGCCAGGTTTAGAGTCGAAGCCTGATTCAACGCCAGCGCAGCGGGTTGCACAAACTGAGTTTCAGAGAACGCATAAAGCTGGCGCCCATACTTTCCGGGAGCTCCAGGTGATACAGAGATACTGTAGCCCGACGGAGTTGCCTGCATCAGCGGGCGCGCTGCTTTGACAGCGAACGGATCAGTAACATCTATCAGCCGGATGTTCTGGCCGGCAAAGCCGTCAATCGTTGCTGCCTGGGCTGACCTTAGGCTAAACCGCAAAGCGTTGTTGTCGGCTTTCATTGCGTGCGGATAGGTAAGCCGAACGTAGTCGATCAAGGTGACATCGCCGCTGGAGACTCGGGTGAAGGTCACCGTGTTCGCACCAGTAAGAAGTTGTGAAACCGGAATATTGATCGTCCGGACATAATGCTCAAGTGGCCCAAAATTCAGGGTCGTCACCAGGGCGCCATTCAAGCTGACGTTGACTATGTGATTAGAGGCACTTTGGCCGAGCACACCCTGTATCGCAATCTCGAGCCGGGCTGGTCCATCGGCGGTCGGCTCAGGATTCGGCACATTCAAAGTTTGAGGAACCGGGATCGAGGACACGACATTGCCAAAATAGTTTTCAGTGTCACCGTTCAGCAGACTGGTGTAGTAAATGAAATGATGCTTGAACTCAACCGTGCTATTAAAGCTACCGGCTGCTGCCGCTGCAGTTGTGGCGTCCGCATGGCTGAGCTCAGGCTTGGTCCTACGCTTAGCCTTCCTGGTGCTCTGCCGTCTCGCACGCCGTCGGCCGGCCTTTACCCTGGGAGCAGCAATAGTAACGCCGCCCTGCATTGATCTTGCCGCAGGCTCTACCGGAGAATTAGTTGAAGAGACTGGATCCGATCCACGGACGGCCGGCGATTTATTTGGTGCTGACGAATCCGAAGTGCTTACCGGCAACTCAGAGACATTGAACACGGGCGGCGTAACCGTCAAAGTTGGCGGTGACGATTCTTTCTCCGGCTTCGTAGCTTTGAATTCTTCTTCCGTGTTCCTGGGCGACCCGTTGAGGAACTGCAAGAGCGGCCTGAACCAGCGACTCACACCAACGTCAAATACGGGTTGCTGTGGACCTACCGCTGCGGGCAACAGAACAGAACTAGTTTTGACTTCTCCCGAAATGCGCTTGCCTGGTGAGGCTCCCGCAATCAGGTAGTAGATCCGAGTGTCAGTAGTGCTGGTGTCGAGTCCGCGCCCGAAAAATTCGATGTAGTCGCCGCTGCTAAATTGTCCGACATCTTTGCTGGTAAGAATAGCTACTTCACGGCCATCCGAAAACAGCGCCAGATTAGCGATGTCTGTCGCCGAGGCAAACCCGGTTGCCGCCATCTGTTGCTGCGTTACCCTGTACCACCCGTCGCTTTTGATGGAAATTTTCAAGCTCGGCTGGGCAGCTACGTTCCACTGATCCTCAATTGGACCACTCGGAGTTACTACGTTTGCGCCGGCAGGAAACTGTTTCTGAAACTGGCCACCCCCGTCAATTGTTGGATTCGCGCCGCCAACGCCGGCAGCCAGGGCCGCATCCGTCTGAGTGTCCGCGTTCGCCGCAAACGCGTTATGTGTGCGTACCTGACCATCGACACTTATTGATTCAATGTAATAAATCGAATCCGCCTGGCCGGCGGGATCCAACCGGGAGTAGCCGTAAGCCGAAGGGGGCGTGATGTGATTGACACCAGCGAAAATGGCGCCGGGAATTACCTCAGTGTTGATCCGCACGGACTTCCCCGACTGCAGGCGATAGAGGTTGAAGCCAAGGTTGTTTGGATCAGCTTTACTGCGCCATTCAACCTGAACGCCCCCTCTTCTTGCAGTGGCCTTGACATAGGAGAGGTCGCCGTCGCTTCCGTTTACCGGAGTTTCGCCGGCGTTCTGGCCCAGAGCGCGAGTTGCTCTGCCAGCCAGGGGAAGACCCGAAACCACGAATGACAACAGCACAATTCCGAGAGTCATTCGACGAACAAATTGTTTATTGCCAATACTCATTTCTTATTGCACAACTTCTCAAAGCAAACACAGGACTAGTCTGTTGAACTGGGCCGGTCGCCAATCTGTATGGTGAAACTTTATACCATATTATGCTGGGTTTATTAAACGATCCGAGTAGGACTTAGTCCCACCGCCATGCGAGGGCACCGAGTGCGTAGGAGAAGCTCATTGATTGGATGATCGGCTGGCTAAATCGTTTTTCAAGGTCTAGGGAGAGTGAAACAGAAAACGAAAACTGCGCGCCAGACAATTTCCCAACTGATAAGGCAACCTGGGAATACGATTGAACTCACCGTTCATGCTTACGGTTGCGAGGACCGGATCAGGCCAGCGCCCGCGCAACGCTTCCCAGAGCCGGCTCGGATTGCGCAACGCCAAAGACATCGGAACTGGATGGCTCATTGGCGGCTGCTCGGACGCAAATGGCCGTTCCCATTGTCTCAGCACGTTGTGCTCCAGCCAGGCCGGCAACGGATAGTTCAAGGCACCAGCCGGCACTCTATCAACTCGAGCGTCCAAAAATTTGTGGGCCAGCTTTATCGCGGCTTTTATCCATCCGGCGCGTGTGTGATTAGAGCCCAGACAGCGATCCCAATCGAAATCGGCGGGGAGAGACTCAAGCGCCGCGCCGATATCACAAAGCCAAAGCGGGCGCCAGGCTCCATGCTTGAGAAGATGTACCGCCAGCAGAGCGAAATGATCTTCCGCGCAGAGCACTCTCACCTCTTCTCCGCGCAGCGGCTGCGTCGTCGAGCGAGCAAACAAGGATTCCTGTGGGCGATCATCAAGCTCCGAAATGTTTTCATGAAGATCGACCCAGCAATCGCCTGCGTCATTGCTCAACAGCTCAACGGCGAGCATATGTTGCTCCGGCCTTATGAACAGATCGATATCACCATACGCCCGCAGTCCGCGTTCGGGATACAACCCAGCGGCGGCCCACCCCTTGATCAAAACACTTTCAATCGAAGCTTCGTTCAGCAGCCTGACAACTTTATAAATGTCCTCTTCGTGGACGCCCGACTGTAGGACCTGCAAACGATATGCTTGCTGCAGCAGTTCTGCGCCGCCGGTGGTTCGCAGCTCAGTATTCCGCACGCGCCACCAGCCAAGGGCCGCTGCCCCCGACCCGTAAAGCAACGGAACTACTTTGTCGAGTTCGGACTCGTTAATATCAAAACTTGGAAGATCCGATCTGCGCCATGAACCAGCGAGCATTCGTGAGATCAGACGGCCCGGCGATTCATTACCTGACGTTTTCATTGCTCGCGAAAAATCCAGAGGACAAAAGAATTCAGGTGATTGAGCGTGCATTTTCAGCACACTCAATCACCTGATACTTTATGGATTCTTAATAACTAAGAACGATTACGCGCAAACGCTGGCAGTGCAAAGACCAGAACAGCACTGAGCACTTGAGGTGCAAGCGGCCCCTGTCGGCAGGCACGTCGCTGCTTGCGCGGGTGTCGGAGCCACAATTGACGTGACCAGAGGAACGGCAACTACAGCCGCCACGCCGAGCACTCGAACCATTTGGCGACGGCTCATACCTGCAAGGAGCGCAGGAGGAGCAAAGTCTTCCACGAGCAGGTGATCCTTGTTCAATTGATCCAGAGCGTACCAGACTATTTTTTCGTCGACGCCGGTTTTGAGCTCACGCTCGAGACGCTTCGCGATGCTGGTTACCGTTGTCTTACCATCACAATATTTCCAGACAAGCGCAGCAGTCTGGTTGAGACAGTGAGCTTTATCGCGCTGTCGATCATACACCAGCACTTCATCCGGAAGTTCCTGAATGACCAACCCTTCTATCCGCGCAAGCGGAGTCTGTCCCAATGCGTTCTGCTTCATGCTGCCTCCAAGGTTTTCTATTTTTTTTTCTAATTAACTGCGGGTTAAGTAAAGACCCATTAATCGAATGGCGCAGAGTGTAGCACCAATCTGGTTGGGAATCACGTGTTTTTTTCCATTCTCATAAGGATCGAGTGAGCCAGGGCCTCGGCCTCGCCCCTGACGCCCTTTAATGTTGGAGCGCCTGCCACGGCTCTTTGCAATGCAGTGAGGACCTTTTCCGGCTGCCTCCGCGCTGAGACTGTATTCGCTAATAATGCTAAAACCGCCTGACCCCCCGTTAATAGTCTCGGTTGCCACCTGGCTCCAGCTTTGTATTCGGTCACCATAACCATGCCAACGGGAATAGCTTTAGTCGCGGTCTTGCCGCCAAAGTGTTCCACCTCGAATTTGGTTTGCTTGAACTCACCTGCGTCGCGCATCTCCAGAGGTTTCGGGAACGGGTAGACCCGGCCACGCGCATCAAGCACGGCGTACTCATCAGAGTAATAGGTTGCTCCGGCCCTCACCAGTTCTGAAACCAAAGTTGACTTGCCAGTATAGCTGCGCCCCGGTACTAGTAGCGCCTTGCCCTTCCATCCCACTACACCCGCATGGACAAACACACGATGACGAGCTACTTCGGCTACGAACAGTCGCAAATCAGATTCAAACCTTTCGAGTACTTCATCCAGATCTACCGAGCGCGCAATTCGAACGTGATCAGCGTAAAGCAAGTTGAATCGTCGCACACTTGCGCGCGGGCCCTGGCCACCGATGACAATAGAATAAAGTCGATCAACGACCCGCAGCTGCACCATCTCATGGTGATGCGGAAGCATGAGCAGGGAATGGTCCAACCCCAACTGGGTATTAGAGCGAATCCCTATCCGAACACCGTATGACCGTAATGAAGTTCCTGCCGCCCAGCCCAGGCGGTCAACTTTTTCCATTCAGGTCGAAGTGAATCTTAGACGTGGCAGTGCTGCTGATTCCAAAGGGCGACTACTCCTCAATCAATAATGAGCTAGACTCGAAATCAATCGCGCGCGAACGTATCACGGGAGAATCCTGTGCGTCAATCCATCGCTGCAACACCCAGCAGCTCCAAACTTTCACCTGACCCCGGGTTGCTTAATCTTCTCAAGCGAAAAGCTGTCAAGGTTGAGTGAACCGAAAATTGGGCACGGCGAGCTACTGCATTCCTCTCTGCGTAACGCTATTACAATCGCACTGCAGAGCGCCCCAGTAGTAAACTCAATACTCGAGTTCTGCCACCCGTCGGTGCTGGCAGGCAAAGGCGCTGATCGATCAAGCAATTGTTGGTTCGACGCATCTTTGACAATCACCAGCAACGGTCCACCGGTTACGATATCCTTTGTTCGGGCAGCGAAGTTGACTCGGTAGCGAACAGACGGTTCCACCGGAATCAGCTGAGAGACGAGCTCGACCGCAGGCGCTGTGTGACCATTGAAATCAATTCGCAGACTGCGAAGGCCACTCTGCGGTTGATTGCCGTCCACCGACAAATTCACCCCTGGTTGCCCCGCTACTACTCGCCAGCCGAATTCTGCTTCTTCACGATTCAATGCGCTTTCAAAGCCGCCATCGTAAAAGGACTCCCCACCCGCAGCTCGCTTGCCGCCCCAAACCTCATAGGCCTGAGCGATTGCGTGCCCCGACAACAATGCCTTCACAACATCACGCCGGTGCTCGGCAGAAACAGAGCCCGCCTCACGATACTGAGCTACTGCCTCAGTGGCCTTCCCTTGCCGCGCGAAGAAAAGCGCCAGAACAAAATGCTCCCTATCGCCGCTGACCTGCACTATCTGTTCAGTCATGGCAGCATCTTTGCGGGACGATTCCCAGGCAAGATCGATTAAGGCTGGCAGGAATTCAGGATTGCTGGTCGCGGCCTGCCGCAGATCAGCAAATGCGTCGTCATACATTCCCTGGCGAAACAGAAGATTGCCCCGTTGCCAAAGTGGCTGTGCGTAGTACGGAGCAAGGCGGATCGCCTCGTTAAAACAAACCAGCGCGCCAGCTCGCTCGCCAAGCTGATCTCGTGTCATCCCCAACTCCAGCCAAAGGACATAGTCACGTGGGCGTAGGCTCGCCGCGACCTCAAGATCGCTAAGCGCTTCACCGGATCGCTCTAGATAGTTAGCGAGCTCGCCTCTAACATAGTGAGCCTCGGCATCGTTCGGTGTGAGTGCAATCGCCTTCCCGAGGGGAGTTGGATCCACAATGGTCACACCGTACTGCAGGTATATTTTTGACATCGCAATGCGCGCTGAATAAAACGACGTCAGAGCGAGGCCCAGGATCAGGAGACCACTGAGGCCCAACTTTGGAAGTCGAAGCCCGGCAGAAAATGTTTTGCTTTGGGACATGAGCGAAGCTGATTATCTGAGTTGTTCGCAGTGTGCTGAGGCAAAACTAAAGCGTGCCCTGGCAGCAGGGCACGCTTTAAGGATGGTCTGATTGAACTCGGTGATTACTTACTGGGGTTGCTGCCGCGAGTTCCGACAATGATACCAACAGTGCCGCCGGCGATACCACCAATGATGGCAATCTTGGCTGCTGTGCCCAAACCAGCGCCTGCAGCGCCGCCCCCGGCTGCCGCTGTACTCATCGAATTAAGCTGCCCGTTCAGGAAGCAGAATCCCATACCCTTGCGGTTGTTGTCGGTCTTCTCAGAGGCGCCCTCAGCAGTATAAATTTCGCCTACGCCTGCACCCTTCTTGTTGATCTTCACGCAGCCCTTGAGGACTTTCACTCGAACGTTTCCATCATCGTCAAAGTCGAGCTGGATAGATGAATTAGGTTGCAGATCGATAGTACCAAGTGGTCCCAGATCCAGAGTCGCACTTACCTGATCGGGAGTTTCAATTGTCGCACCAGTCAGTACTGTCGCACCGGTAACGGCGCTGGCGCCATTGACTGTGGCCGATGGTCCACCCCTCAGGGTCAAACGCGCTACGAAGCGTTGTGGACTGGGCAATGCCGAACGGCCGCCGTTGGGGCCGGCGAAACTTGTTTGAACGTAGACCTGCGCGAAAGAAAATGCCAGGAATATCGCTAGTGCCTTAAAAGCTTTTCGTTGTCTCAGGCTCATGTTGTTGCCCTTCCTAATGTGAACGCCATCAAAATTTTACAAAGTGCGACCGAACGTGGCCGCCAGTTTACTTCCCTTACCCGTCAAGGTCAATCGTTTTTTGCCATTTCTGCGGTTTCTAATAAAAAAGTCTGCCTCTACCATGCGACGTCCAACCACTAGGAACTCACTTCTTGTCAAAGCGGCTGAGTTGCTCCGCCAGTTTAGGGTCAAGGGTCCGCAGAATTGCCAGTTCCTCTCTGGCACCCTTCGCATCTTTCAAAGCGACATAGGTCAACCCAAGATTGAAATGAGCTTGTGCAAATCCCGGCTTGAGCCGAACTGCCTCTTTAAATGCCCTGGCTGCTTCCGGGTACTTCAGTGACTTAAAGAAAGCCTGGCCCAGATTGTTTTGCATATCAGGATCGTTAGCGTTGAGGCCCACAGCTGTTTTGTATGCCTCGGCCGCTTCGCTGAATTTTCCAGCTCGGAAGTAAGCATTACCGAGATTTCCGTGCACCTCAACATCTTTGGGCAGCAAGCCGGCTGCTTTTTGCCCGGCTTCAATCGCCTCGTCATAGCGGCCCGCTGCGTAACATGCGACTGTAAGGTTTTGATAAGCCCGGGCAAAGTCGGGCTTTTGTTGAATTGCGATCTTTAGCTCAGCCATCGCTCCAGCAAAATTCTGCATTCCGTAGTAGGCATTGCCCAGATTATAGTGAGCATTTGTATACTCCGGTTGAATCGCAATTGCCTGCTTCAGCACGTCCGCCGCTTCGGCAAAACGCTTCAGCTGGTTGTAGTCGTCCCCCAATCCGTTTAAGGCCTTTGCGTAAGTTGGCCTCAGACGCAACGCATCTTTGTAAGCGGCAATCGACTGGTCCAGTTGGCTTAATTTGTAATACGCATAGCCGAGGTCGTTGAAGGTCACAGGGTTATTCGGTTTCAGAATCGTCGCCTGCTTAAATTCTTTAGTGGCCTCTTCGTACTTACCCTGGCTGGTGAGCGCGGTCCCGATATTTGTAAATGCGTCAGCGTAGTCCGGCTTGATCGCTAGCGCGTGCCGGTAACTCTCGAGGGCCTCATCAACTTTGCCGGAAAGGTAATAGGCGTTACCGAGATTGTAATGAACATCGGGCAAGTCCTCGGGCGAGGCCAGCGCCAATTTGAAAGTCTTGATCGCTTCGTCATGTTGCCCGGACACTGACTGCGCTTCTCCCAAATTATTCAGAATGTCGGGATCGCCCGGTCGCAGTTTCAGCGCTTGCTTGAATGCTCCGACCGCTTCCGCGTACTTTCCAGTCTTATACAGACTCGCCCCCAAATTATTAAACGCAATCCAATCATCGGGTTTCAGTCGTACCGCGACCTGCAGCGCCTGAATTGATTCCGAGGCTTTCCCTAACTGATCGTTAACGAATCCCAGGTTGCTGTAAGCGCCGGCATTGTCAGGTTGCAACCTGACTGTCTCTTCATAAGCCCGGGCCGCGTCCCCATACTTGCCCATCGTCAGATATGTATCACCCAGCAAGGTATAAGCATCGGCCCAGTCCTTCTTATAGTGAACCGCTTGCTGCAGCGAGGCGACAGCTTCGGGCAATTTTTCAAGGAACGTATACGTCACGCCAAGGTTGAAATAAGCTTCCGGATCCCCGGGCTTAAGATCGATCGCCTGTTTGAAAGACGATGCCGCGTCGGCGTATCGATTTTGACTGAGATAGGTAGCACCCAGATTGTTGTGGGTATCCGGATCTTTGGGAATGAATTTCAGCGCTTTCAAGTAAGCTTCGACGGCTTTGTCGTACTGACCCAAACTATAGTAATTATTTCCCTGGTTTTTGAAAGCCTCACCTTTATCTTCATCAGACAGAACTGCAACCGGGGGTTCGGTGCCGGGTTTCTCATGAGGCGGACGTCGCCCGGTATTTTTTGCGATGTCGGTTGGCTCAATATGACGAGCCGGCTTGCTCTTTTTGACAATGGCCAAGCTGCCGCCGCCAACGAGATCACGAAGCCGTTGCGGGCGTTTGAAAATGACGGCCGCACCGCCCATGATGTCCTGGCCTTGAAAGCCGCCACCACTGGCAATGTCCTGAAGCGGTAAGGCGAACATGACTCGCCCCATCAAAGAGATCGTCAGAATCAGAACTGACAGCTTGTGTAAAAATCTATCTTCCCGCATTTTTCGATGTCCCGGATTCATTACTGATCTGGCCAGTGACAATCACTATCAGTGCCACAAATATCATGGCATTTCCCATGCGATGCAATCCAAAATCCAGCAAGCTGTGGACGGCAACTCCGGCGATTGCTATCAGGCCGGCAAACGAAGCAGCGCGACGAAAAGCATCAGGCGAACGGAGATTTGTCCTCGCCTCTCTGAAAACAAGAACGACAAACCACAGAAAAATTGCGAGGGCAATCACCCCACCGCTGGCCAGCAGTTCAAGGTAATCATTGTGGGCCTGTTGAGGCGTCATCGTGCCCGCGGCATCATGATAGAGAGGAATCGCCGCCCAGTACCCACCCATGCCTACTCCGGCTATTGGATTTGCTTTGATCAGTTGCAAGGTGTCTCGCCAAATTTGCGTTCGTGTAACTCCCACCCGAGACTCGTCGGTTTTAGCGAACTCGAGTTGCGCAGCTTCGATGTTGCTGGCCAGCCGATCGCCGCCTACCCAAAATATTCCCATGACACAAAGGACGAGGAGGGTCGTCACCAGTCCGATCCGAAATACTGGCGAGGTAATGAGCCGCCAGGCTTTACTGGCTCTCAGGTGGTCGGTCCGTACAACCGTAGGAAATAGAAGTAGTGTAACTATTAGTTGGACCAGCATAGCCAATAGGCCGCCGCGGGAATTCGACAGCACCAGCGCGGTCCACATCGGCAACGAAACCGCGAGATAGACGAGCGCTCGATCGCGTCGCACACCTCCTGCGGCCAATAGCCCCAACGCCAGGCCCAACCCCATCTCCATTAGAAACGCAAAATGGTTCTTGTTGATGAACTGACCGTAGCCCACGTCGGCAACCAGCAAGGGCAATCCAAAGCCTGGACCATGTTGCATCGTCTGACGCAACATGCCGAAAACCGCACTTGCCAACGACAGGACGATGATTACATGGATCAATAGTCGCAATCGGCGTTTCGAAGTTGCATAACGAAACAACATGCCGGCAAGTAACAGCAAAGCGAATAGCTGGAGGGCGAATACTCTGCTTTCATAAGGATCAGCGCTGAGTGAATTCCAAAATGGGGCCTGGATTCCCGAATCCCGTAGCCCACTTGATGAAAAGGAGACCGACTGCAAGAGCGCGAAGATAATTAGGACCAGGACAGGCAGCAGTATTTGGGTCCCGGTTAGCTTCGGGTAATTGCTCAGCGTGATTTCAACTACCGCCAGCAGGCTGATGGCAATCATGAAGGTAGCAAAGGTCACCTTCAACCAGGGATCCGCACCGCCATAAGCAATGGTCGCCAGACAAAGCAAAACCAGCAGAGCCGCATAGACTGTCTTGTTCAAAAGGCGAGCAATAGTTTGCGGCGCCTTCGGGCCAACTGTGGTTTCGAAACTGTCCGCGTTGGGCTGTGAGTTCAATTGGCTACGTTTCCGGCGCCCACACCAAGACCGAGTTCGCGAAACCCTGGCCGGGATTCGGTATCCTGTAGCACGCGTTCGCCTGCCTCAGATAATTCGCGGCGAAACAGATCGCAAAGGTAATTCATGTCAACCAGAAGCGGTGGCCCTGAGATTTCGCGATACAAATTGATCCAGCCCCAGTCAGCCATTTCGTTTCCCAGCGGAAGACGAATCGACCAGAAGCGACTCGACCCGACCACGTCATCTGCTTCGATGCCGTCCCTGGCCCATGACCAGGAGATGCGTCCATCGCAGAGAGCAGCATTTCTTATTGAGTGGTGACGGCCCGCAAGCGAGAAGGCCCTTTCAGTCTGTCTGGCATTGCTGGCCTGACCCAATCGCAAATCAGCGTAAACAAATTCGCCGAACTCCATCATCTGGCTGATGGCGTGGAGCAGCTCTTCCAGGTTGGAAGCTTTTGAAAGCGCCAGGCTCGCTCGCCGCACGCTGATGTTGTTGGCGACGCGAATCCTGCGCTCACCCACGTTACGTTTGACGCCGGCCCGCAGTTCGTCCACTTCATGGTAGCGCAGGCGACCCACGGCAAAAACTACCGCCACCACCATCACGAATAGAACAAAACCCATCAACGGGGGCGAGGTCTTCGTGAAGATCATGGCCAACAGGCCGAACGAAGCACAGACACCGTAAAGCACCAGGACGACATGTCGCTGTGACCAGCCACGGGCCAGCAGCATATGATGAATATGCTCGCTGTCGCCCTTAAAAATCGGCTTGCCGCTGATTAGCCGCCGCGCCAGGGTTACGCTGGTGTCCACCACCGGCAAACCGAACGCCAGGATTGGCGTGATGACCGCCACCGCCGTGCTGGCTTTGTGAGTACCAACTATCGAGAGCGCAGCGAGGGTAAATCCTACGAAGAGAGCCCCTGAGTCACCGAGAAATATGGACGCCGGATTAAAGTTATAGCGTAGAAAACCTGTGAGAGCGCCGCAGAGTACCAGCGCAAAGACAATCATCAACGGACTCTCGCCCGCCAAAGAAACCACCAGGATTACCAACGACGAGAAAAGTGCCGCGCCCGAAGCCAGTCCGTCCATGCCATCAATCAAGTTAAAAGCGTTCGCGATGCCGACCAGCCACAGAACTGTCACCACGAATGACAGCGCGGAAGGCAGATGAATCGATCCGACAAATGGAATTGAAACATTTTCAATCCTGCCGCCCAACCAGAAGAAGAGAGCAGCTACCATTCCCAGCACGACAAATTTCAGCGTTGCGTTGGCGCCGTGTAAATCGTCGTACATTCCCAGACACAAAACGAGCGTGGCTGGAATCAGGATCATCAGAAAGTCGGTCCGGTAGGCATGTAGTGATTGGGTGAAGAGGTTGTCGACGAGTGGCACCGTCGACAGCGCGATCATTACCGAAAGGTATATTCCCAGTCCCCCAAGCCGGGGAACAGCTATAGTGTGAACACGGCGATCGTCTGCTGGCACGTCCAGCAAATTAAACCGCTGGCAGAGGCGACGCACGAGCGGTGTAATCACCAGCGAGGCAAACATCGCAATCAGGAATAATGCAAAGTACGTGTTCAAGGAAGCCTCAAAAGAAAGAAACGAACGGCAAAGCAGGCGAACTGCCCGCTAGGGCAGCGGACAAATTTGGGAGATCGATAATTTTAGGCCTTTGCTCCCTGCAGGACAGGCTTCTGCTCACTGAGCATGGCGGCAATCCATTCATAAGTGGACTTTAGTCCCGCTTCCAGCGAAACCTGTGGTTCCCATCCAAGTACCTGCCTGAGGCGGGTGTTGTCGCTGTTGCGTCCCCTGACCCCCTGAGGCTTGGTTAGATCGTAACGCTTGGTGATTTTCTTACCGGCGATCCCGGCTACGATATCAACCAGCTCGTTGATTGAGAGCATGCGATCCTGACCCAGATTGAGTGGTTCTCGATAATCGCTTTTCATCAATCTGTAAATGCCCTCTACACAGTCGCTGATGTAACAGTAGGAGCGGGTTTGCTCGCCATCGCCCCAGACCTCGATCTCATCAACAACATCTGCCACCGCCACCTTGCGACAAATGGCAGCCGGCGATTTCTCTCGGCCTCCATCATAAGTTCCCAGCGGCCCAAAAATGTTGTGAAACCGCACCACCCTGGTGTCCAAACCAAAGTCTTCGGTGTAGTGACGGCAGACGCGCTCCATGTAGAGTTTTTCCCAGCCGTAGCCGTCTTCAGCGGCAGCCGGATAAGCGTCCTCTTCCTTGAGAGGCGCGCTATCGGTTTCATTTTGCAGGTGACCCGGATAAATGCAGGCGCTGGAAGTATAGAGATACCGCTTCACTCCGTTGATGCGCGAAGCTTCTATAGTTTGCAGATTGATGAGCGTGTTATCCCGAACGATGACAGCTTTATTGCTCTCAATGAAACCAATGCCGCCCATGTTCGCAGCCAGGCCGTAAACCTCATCGATGTCGCTGGTAGCCGTCAAACAGCTCTCCCGTCTGGAAAGATCAAGGAGTTGGAAGTCGTCGGCTTCCGTCGCCGCATATTCGGGCTCTTTA
Organism: Pyrinomonadales bacterium; assembly: GCA_038237475.1. Classification (GTDB taxonomy): domain Bacteria; phylum Acidobacteriota; class Blastocatellia; order Pyrinomonadales; family Pyrinomonadaceae; genus JAOAPY01. The sequence continues at coordinate 95,161 of JBBRYS010000002.1, forward strand.
ATATCGACGCCCCGCACCCAGTAACCACGCTCTTTCAAATACTTCGTCAAATGATGCCCGATGAAGCCACCCGCTCCAGTAACAAGCACTCTCGTTTGTTTGTCCATAGTCACCTTATGATTTTTCCTGTTTAATTTATTGCCCCACCAGCTGCCTGTTTGCTGCGGGCCAGTCCGGCCTCGATGGGACCGATTCCTGCGGCTGTACCGCCTTCGATATGCGCAAGCATTTGGGGCAGCAGCACATCTTTTGAAAAACTTGCAGCCAGTTGGCCGTTTGTGCGTGGGCGAGAAGTAGATCTGGATTGGGCCAGCACAAATTGACTTACGGCTTCGACGTCCCCATGGCGGGCGCCAAAGGCGACCCCGCTATCCCCCAGGCCCAGCATCAGGTCGACCACGTGACTGCCTTCCGGACCGATATACAAAAAGGGTGTGCCCACCTCGAGAATGTTATAGACCTTGCACGGATGAACAATACCGGCGAAGGAATTACCCATCACTACCACGTGAAGATCTGCGGCGGAAAGCGAACCCGCCAGCTTCTCCAACGGTTGATAGGGAAGACAAATTACGTTTCCCAAACCACGCTCATGCGCGTACTTGTTTACTTTTAGATGCTCACTGCCGCCGCCCACGAAACAGAAGGCGATTTGGGAATTATCGGCCAGCCTGTCAGCCGCCTGGAGCAGAGTGTCCAGCGGGTGACAGGGACTGTGATTGCCGGAATACATTACAACGAACTTTTCGGAAAGGCCATGCACCGCGCGGAAATCGGATCGGCCTGCGACGTCATAAGCAACTTCGTCTGAGTGGGACCAGGGCGCAATCGTGACCAGCTTGTACTCGGGAATCCCCTTCTCGGCGATGCGCTCTTTCATGAAGCGATCCAGCACGATAATTCGTTCCGCATGTTCCAGGCTATCCTGCAAAAGCCGTCTCAGAATGCCGGCAGTCAGTGAATGCTCTTTGAGCCAGCCGGCGGCAACTGCCTCATCCGGGTTCAAATCCATCACCCAGAATATCAGCCTGCCACCTTTAAGCCTGGCAAAGAGTGAACCCAGATATGAGATCAGAGGAGGAGAAGTCAGGCAAACCACGACATCAAACCGGGACAGAAACATTAGCCTAAGCGAGCTGCTGAACAGAAAACTGGCAAAGCTCATCGCGCGGCGCCACTTCGATTGCTTACCGAGCGATAGGGACGGCACACGTATGATCGTGATGCCTTTCCAGGTTTCCCGCTTCGGAAAGCGATTGGCCGGATTGTCATAACCCCGATCACCGGCGACTACGGTGACCTCATGTCCGTTGTTGGCCAAACCAGTGGCCAGATCGGTAAGGTGCTGCGCCGTGGAAACGACGTCAGGATAAAAGCATTGATTGAGCAGAAGTATCTTCAAATGACTTTCACGAGCGCAGCGGGTTGAGGTCGCTGGATTTTCGACTATTCGATCAAGCCTGTTGTGATTGAATTCTCGCGCGGAAGAAGGCTACCGTTTTCTCGAGCCCCTCGCGCAGTGGAATAGTGGGATTCCAACCCAACAGATCCTGCGCGCGTTTGATATCAGGCTTGCGTTGTTTGGGGTCGTCCTGCGGCAGCGTCATGTAGGTGACACCTGATTTTGAATCACAGATGCGCACCACTTCCTCCGCTAATTGCTTCATCGTGAACTCACCGGGATTACCCAGATTAACAGGGTCGTGCTCGCCTTCAACATTCATCAGGCGAGTCAGCGCCTCGACCAAATCATCGACATAGCAGAACGACCGCGTCTGCTCCCCGGAACCATAAAGTGTTAACGCTTCGCCGCGCAGTGCCTGCACCACAAAATTTGAGACTACGCGCCCATCGTTTTCCAACATGCGCGGCCCGTAGGTATTAAAAATTCGCGCGATGCGCGTATCAACATGATTCTGTCGATGGTAATCCATCATCAGCGTCTCAGCGATGCGCTTACCTTCGTCATAACACGAGCGCAGCCCAATGGGATTGACGTTGCCCCAATATTCTTCCGGCTGCGGGTGGACCAGCGGGTCGCCATACACTTCAGATGTCGAGGCCTGCAGAATACGCGCCCTGACCCGCTTGGCCAGCCCGAGCATATTGATCATTCCCATAACGCTGGTCTTCACAGTCTTGACCGGATTGTACTGGTAATGAATCGGCGAGGCAGGACACGCAAGATTGTAGATCTGGTCCACCTCGAGCAGGATGGGCTCGATCACATCATGGCGGAGCAGTTCGAATCTTGGATTGTCGAGCAGCGGCAGAATATTCTCGCGCCGGCCGGTAAAGAAATTATCCAGACAAATTACTTCATTGCCTTCGTTAAGGAGACGCTCGCACAGGTGCGATCCGATAAATCCTGCACCACCGGTTACTAGTATTCGCATAAGATTATAGTTTCAAGTTTCAAGTTTAGTGTTTCAAGTTATCCGCGCCGCACCACCTGGTTGCCCAGGTACAACACATCCATGCGCGTTTTGAGAAAACAATTAATTGCCTCTCTGGGTGTGCAGACGATCGGCTCGTTCTCATTGAACGAGGTATTCAGGACAATGGGTACGCCGGTCAGTTTGTAGAAGTCAGAGATCAATTGGTAGTAACGCGGATTCAGACTCTGCGACACCGTCTGCAGCCGGCCCGATCCGTCGACGTGCGTGATCGCCGGGACCTCAGCCCGGCGCTCGGGCTTGATTTGATAGACCATCAGCATGGTGGGCGCGGGATGCGTCTGTTCAAAATAGTCCCCGGTACATTCTTCCAACACCGACGGCGCAAAGGGACGAAACGGCTCGCGCTTCTTGATGCGATCATTGAGGATGTCTTTCATTTCCGGACGCCGCGGGTCGGCCACTATCGAACGATTTCCCAGCGCGCGTGGTCCAAACTCCATCCGGCCCTGAAACCAGCCCACCACCAGTCCATCGGCAATGTCCTGCGCGGCGCGCTGTGTCACTTCGCTGTCCGAGTAGCTCTCGAATGTAAGTTCTGCATTCCGCAGTTCCAGCTGGATCGCTTCGTTCGAAAACTCGGGACCAGTGTAAGCGCCTTCCATCACTTCGCCGCGCTCGCGTTTCAGCAACCCGTTATGTATTTCATAACAAACACCAAGCGCGGTGCCGCTGTCGCCCGCAGCCGGTTGCACATACACTCGGCGAAAAGGCGTATTGAGCAGAATCTTGCCGTTCATGACGGAGTTGTAGGCTACGCCGCCTGATAGTCCGAGGTCGGTCAACCCGGTGCGCTCATGTAAATGATTGAGGATATGAAACCCGACTTCTTCGAGACGCTGTTGCAGGCTGGCGGCAATATTCCGTTCGCGATCGGTCAAGGGTGCGCCTGGTGGCCGCGCCGGACCGAAGGTCTTCGCAAACTCATCTGAAAAGATCCGGCCAATAACCGGCGATCCCTCGTCCCAGGTCATGTCGACGCCTTCCGCATGGTGACGGAAGTAATCGAGGTTCAAACGAAATTGTCCGTCTGCGGCGGTGCGAATAATGTCGCGAAACTCTTCCATGAAAAGCGGCTTACCATAGGGCGCCAGGCCCATGACTTTGCCTTCATCGCCGTAGTGTGGAAAGCCTATAAACTGCGTCGTTGCCGTATAGACGATACCGGTTGAATGCGGATATTCAACCTGGCCCAGGACTTCGATGGAGTTGCCTTCGCCTTGGGCCCACATCGTCGAGATAAAGTCACCGAAGCCATCAATGGAAAGCAAGGCCGCTTTCGTAAACGGCGAGATAAAAAACGAGCTGGCCAGATGCGCGCGGTGGTGTTCGATATTATGAAACTGCGCGTTGATTGCTTTGCGTGAAACACCGAGGGCAGTCGCGAGGTCGTCCTTCAGATCTCGCACTTTGGCAGCATTGGCAAGCCTGTCCTTGATCTGACTAAAAATGCCCCCGCCATTTCCCTTCGCTGTTCCATTCCCGGATTTGCTTCTGTCCGCTTCGTGGTCAATTGTCGCGACGGACTCTCCGCGGCCACCTCTCACCTGTTTCGCGGCTCTGGTGGCGGCGAACAAAACTTTTTTGTGCAGGTGCGCCGATGGGTCGCGTGAGATCCCAATGTGATCGACAGCTTCGATTTCAACCCCAGCCGCTCGCAGGCAATAGCGAACTGATTCCGTAGGAAAGCCCGCACAATGCTTGAAGCGATTGAAACGTTCTTCTTCAACCGCGGCGATGAGCTTGCCATCGCGGATGAGAGCCGCTGCCGCGTCCCCGTGATATGCGTTAATACCGAGAATTATCATTTGCCAGTAATCGAGTCTACTTTTGAGTGCTCATCGCTTCTAAATCCGACTGGACCATCTCACTGACCAGTTGTTCGAAGGTGTATTCCGGTTCCCATCCCAGTTGCAAGCGAATCTTGCTCGAGTCGCCTACCAGCTGATCGACTTCAGCCGGTCGATAGAATAGTTCATCGACCACCACATACTTTTCATAATCGAGCCCAACCTCACCAAAGGCGCGTTCGCAAAATTCGCGGACGCTGTGGGACTTGCCACTCGCCACCACGTAATCATCAGGCTCCGGTTGCTGCATCATTAAGTGCATCGCCCGGGTGTAGTCCTTCGCATGACCCCAGTCGCGCTGTGCGTCCAGGTTTCCCAGTCTGAGTTCAGAAGCCAGACCCAGTTTAATGCGCGCCACCGTGGCGCTAATTTTACGCGTTACAAATTCGAAGCCGCGCCGCGGCCCTTCGTGATTGAAGAGGATCCCGCTGGCGCAATACATGTCGTAAGCTTCACGATAATTGCGCGTCAGTTCAAAGCCGGCCACCTTGCTGATGCCATAAGGACTGCGTGGATAGAAAGGAGTCGATTCCTTTTGCGGTGTCTCGCGAACCTTTCCGAACATCTCGCTCGAGCCCGCGAAGTAGAAGCGACACTTCGGCCGCAGTTCACGCAGCGCAGCGAGCATGTAGTGCGTGCCGTTAATGTTGATATTCATCGTCGAGAAGCCATCACGAAAACTCTCGGCCACAAAACTCTGCGCCGCCAGGTGATAGCACTCGTCGAAATCGTGTTGGCTGATTAGGTGGAAAATGCTCGGATAGCTTTCCATGCTCGCCGGGTGCAGGCTGATTCGGTCCAGCAAGTGGGCGATTCTTTCCGTGCGGTGCTCCGGCATCTCGAGCGCCACCCGGCGCACCAGGCCATGTACTTCGTAGCCCAGCTCCAGCAGTCTTTCAGCCAGGTAACTCCCATCCTGACCGGTGATGCCTGTAATCAGCGCTTTCTTCGTATTCATCTTAGTTGATTCATGCTCCCACTGCTTCGCGATTCTGCGATTCTGCCTCGTGCAGTTTGTCCACAATCATATTAAGTACGCGCACTGCTTCCCTGCCCTCTTCAGCGCTGACGGGCGACTCCGTATTATTGGCAATTGCATCGACGAAGCGACTGACGATGATGTCGTGGGTGTTGTCGTATTTTCCGGCAGCCAGCCGCATGCCCTTGGCCACCAGGTTCTGCACAATCTGGCCCGACTCGCTGAGAATCGACAAAGCAACGGGCATCGGCCGCAAAGTCGGACGCCGGCTGTTCACCAGATACATGGCCTCGAGATCGAGCGTCAGGATTCCTTTGCTGCCCATCAGGTCCACACGCGCGGCCCATTGATCGGTGGTGTACGAGAGAGTCACCGAACAGGCTGCCTTCTCGCCAATTAAGTTGATGCGATAGTCGTCGTATTTGGACCAGGGAAAATCAAGCAGCTTGAGCGCGTCGACGCTGACACGCGTCACCGGGTTAATGAATGCCAGCGTCATGTAGACGATGTGTGGGCCGCTTTCGCCGATGACACCGCCAGGCAGTTTATGCGCCCAATGATTCTCCTGAGAAGTCATGTAATCGGTAGGCGTTGAAAGGAAAATACGCATACCCCGCAGCTCACCGATGGCCCCTTTAGCCACCAGCTCGCGCGCTTCCATAAATGGATAGTAGAAGAGATCGCTGTGCCCCACGCAGACCTTAACGCCATATTGCTGTGCGGCATCGACTATCTGATCGCACTCGGCCACGCTGAGCGCCATCGGCTTTTCGATCAGGACATTACAGCCGCGCTTCATCGCTTCGATAGCGAGGCGGACGTGCGTTTGGGGCGGCGTGCAAATATCGACGAGATCCGGTTTTTCTTTTTCAATCATCTCGCCGATGTCGGCATAGACTTTCGGGATACCAAACTGCTGCGCCAGTTTTTGCGCGCCTTCCTGGTTCAGATCGCAGAGCGCGACCAGTTCGACCTTGCCTTTGTGTTTGATAAAGGCAGGTATGTGTTTCTTGCCGGCAATTAATCCCGCGCCGACGATCGCTGCTTTAACTCTGCTCACTAAACCTCCAGAAAAATCAATCTAAAATATCATTTCTATTCTCCAATCTCACCTTCGTACTTTGAACTTTGTGCTTTGTACTTTGTGCTTTAATTTCTTTCGATTCTCGAACTTTCGGATTTAGACGCTTACGTCAGCCATCAAAGTGAAGTACAAAGTTCAAAGCTCAATCCCTACGTCCCCTTCTCGCCATTAACTACCAAAAACCACCCCACCTGCCGCGGGACCACATGGCGCAACCAGGCCGGCAAGAACGATCTTCGCCCAACACGCAAGTCGTAGCGCGTGACTATCGTCTGCACGCTTATATTCTTTATCCCGTCAAACAAATCCCGGGCTTCCCCCGGCGAATAGACTTTGGTGCCGGGACTTTCCAACCGCTCGGCAATGATTTTGCTGGGACGCAGCAAAGGCTTCCCACGCAACAGGCCGTAATACAACCAGGCCTGGAAAGCCAACAGCGAACGCCGGTGATACAACATCACCATGATTTTTCCGCCCGGCTTACAGACTCGTACGATCTCCTGCGCAGCCGCCTCGGTATTCGGCGTGTGGTGGATTACTCCCCAGGAATAGACGAGATCGAAATAACTACTGTCAAAGGGCAGCCGTTCAGAGTCTCCCACAGAGATCCGGCCCTGCAGACCATACAGCTCCAGCCGCTTGCGCGTCAGGCCGGCCGCTTTTTGGGTCAAATCAATGCCGTAGACTTCAGCGCCGCCCCGCGCAAACTGTAACAGGTCTGTTCCCAGACCGCAGCCCACCTCCAGAATTTTTTTTCCGGCCCACCTATCGAAACCCACTACTTCATGCATGAACGCATCGCCCGTGTAGCGCTGCCGCTCAACTTCTTCAAAGAAGGCCAGCGAGCCTTCTTCGACTGAGCCGTCCTCCTTAGCGTCAACTGAGCCACACGGGGCGGCTTCCCAAAATTGTTTGACCTGCTGTTTTAGTGGATTAAGCAAAACTGATCTCCGGCATGCCGGCGCCGCTGATGTACCTGCGATACCAGACATCGAACATGATTAAAGAAAAAAGCGGATATGAATTGTCGTTACGGCCCGCGCGATGTTCGGCCCGCAGCATTTGAATATATTCCCAGTCCAGGATTCCCTGTCGCTTCAATTCCGCGCGGCCCATATACACATCAAAATATTTATCAAAGTAATCGCGCATCCAGACTGCGAGGGGAAAGTTAAATCCCTTCTTGGGGGCGCGGGCGTTTTCCACCGGCAACAAGTCGGCGAACGCTTCTTTCAAAATTATCTTGCTTTGCCGGCCGCGCAGCTTGTAACGAAAAGGCAAACTCTGGCTGTGCTCGACCACGCGATAATCCAGATAAGGCACGCGCACTTCAAGGCCCACTGCCATGCTCATCTTGTCTGTGTATTCCAGGATATTGTCTGGCAGAAACGATTGCAGGTCGACCGCCAAGGCTCGATTGCCTGCATCCTTGATTTTGTTTTCCTTCAATAACTCAGCCACGATGCGCGACGAGCGAAGATACCCGCCGTTTTTGGCGGAGGCTTCCAGCATCAGAGCCTGCTTCTGATCCTCTCTGAGAAAGTAAGTCCAGTTTACAAACTCTCGCGCAAAATCAGAATCGAGACCATCAATAAACTGGCGCGTGCGTCGCAAAGTAGACGAACTGTAATCATCGGCAACCACATTCATCAGCCGGCGCGCTCCAGCCCGCGCAATTTTCGGTAGCAGGCGGGCCCACTTTGCCATGCCGATCGCGCGGTAACGCGGATAACCAGCAAACAACTCGTCGCCGCCCGCCCCACAGAGCGCCACCGTCGCGCCAGTTCTGGCGGCCTGCGAAATGAGGTACATCAAATAAAAGGTCGGATTGCCGAAAGGCTGATCAAAGTGCTCAACCAGGTTCAGCATCTCGACAGGCTGCGAGATATCGACCGGGATCTCATGATGCTCGGTGCCGAATTTCTCCGCAGCTACTCGCGCCTGTTCCTGTTCGTTATAGAACTCAACATTCTTTCCCTGAAACACTACGGTAAAGGTCTTGACCGGTTGACTGGAGCTCTCTGCCATCAAGCCTGTGAGGATCGGCGAGTCGACGCCCCCGCTGAGAAACACTCCCAGCGGTACGTCACCAATCATCTGGCGGCGCACGCTGTCGCTCAACAACGAGCGAAGTTTGCTTTTGGCAGTTTCATAATCATCACCATTACCGTTTGCGTCTTCAACCGGCAGATTCCAAAAGCGGCGCAAAGTGATCTCATTCGATTCCAAATTCATCACCAGCAAGTGCGCGGGCGGTACCTGCAGGATGTCCCGAAAAATTGTTTCCGGAGTCGGAACGTATAGATACGTAAAATAGTCGTAGAGCCCTTGCCAGTTAATATCAGGAGAGTAAATGCCGGAAGCGAGGAGCCCTTTTATCTCTGAGGCGAAAGCGAGCTTGCCCTGGCTGCCGTAATAGTAAAGCGGTTTGACGCCAAGATGATCGCGAGCGAGCACCAGCTTTTTACGCGGACGGTCGAGAATCGCTAAGGCAAACATGCCGTTCAAGCGCTTGACGCAATCCTCACCCTCCTGTTCGTACAAGCGAATGATAACTTCCGTGTCGGTCTTTGATTTGAAGCGATGACCCTGCCCCTCAAGCTCAGTGCGCAGTTCTTCAAAGTTGTAGATCTCACCGTTGAAAGTGATCCAGATAGTCTCGTCGTTGTTGGACATCGGCTGGTGGCCGGCAGCCGAGAGGTCGATGATCGAGAGCCGGCGGTGGCCGAGTCCCACTCTCTCTTCCGGAAAGTACCGCACGCCGCGATCGTCGGGACCACGATGTGACAGAAGGTCAGTCATCGCCGCCAGCCGCTCGTCATTCGCACAGTTAACTATGCCCGCAATGCCACACATGATCTTTCAGCCTTCAGTCGCTCGTATCTTCTTGAGCAACCCGACTACCTCATCCCTTTCAACCTGTTCACACGGCACCGCGAGGATCATCCAGACTGAGGCTCCCGGCAAAAGCACCTGACCGGTATCAAGATTCCAAACCTTATAACCATGGTCATAGAGAAACTGGGTGGCCTGAGCAGGTTTAGTAGCAGCGACATTCACATCTTCGTTCCACGAACTCATTTCCGAAATGATCAGGGGGCGATGACGGTCAAGCAGTTTAGATCCGCCGCAGAGAACGTCGAACTCGCCGCCCTCGATGTCTAACTTCAGGATATTTGGCGGGACGCCAAGCTCCGCCTCGACATCAAGTGTGTTGGTCTTTACCTTTAGGGTTACTTCGTGGCCATTGCCAAAAAGTGAGTCTCCGTAGGTAGGACCACCACCGAGATGACCAGTTGAGCCGGTAACCCTATCGACGCTGAAAATTTCCTCACCCACTGTACGACCCAACGCCAGTTCACGAACGACGGTATTTTCACAACTGTTAGCTTTCAGATTTGCCTGCAGCAGCGAAGTATTGTTCGGATCAGGTTCAAAGGCGATGACTCTTCCATGTGGCCCAACCCATTTCGAGAACAGCACGGAATAGAAGCCAATATTGGCGCCAATGTCGAAGACTGTATCGCCGGGCTTGATCAGTGAACGCAGCGCCTCGACATAACTCGATTCGTACGAGCGCAGGCCGCGCGTCACAAAACCCAGATGTTCGCGCAGGCGGACATTTAAAAACATTCCGGGCTCGACGTGGCGAATGCGCAATCCGATATTGGGCACCCAGGGACGCAATCGTTGTTTTATGGTTCTGGTCAAAGTAATCCGCGACGAGCTTCAGCTTTGTCCGTTTCGCTTGTCGGAAATTTGGCGCCGTTCCAGCTTCGTGTTCATCACTCTCATGGCCAACAGGCCTTCACACACTGCTCGCTCATAAGCGTAGCGAGCCGCAGCCGCGCCGTAAAAAGGGCCGCCGGCTTTCAACCAGGCCAGCGCTCCAACCAGCGGTGGCATTAAACCGACCTTACGTAGAAAAGTTTTAACTGGCCCATAGCGGTTTTCCCACAACGTCTGCTCATTGAGTACCTGATAGCGAAGTTGTGATTCGACCCAGCGCTCTAGTGACTTGCGGTCATCGTGAATCAAACAGTTCCGAAACGAATAGATCCTGCCACTGACTGCGAAGCTCTGCGTGTGATCCGTTTGCCCGACTCGCACGGCGCCTCTTCGAAACAACCTTAGTTGTGGTGGGCATAGCGAACTGGCGAGCCGTTGGCCAAAGTAACGATACTCAAAAGGCAGCAAGCCCCCGGCAAAGTCTCCCGGTAGAAATCGGCTTTCGATCTCCTGCCCAAGTTGCGTCGACATCTGCATGTCCGCATCGAGGGCCAGCACGTAATCCGTCGTGATGCCACACTCCTGAATGCCGTATTGCCACTGCGCCTGATGATTATCAAACTTCCTGACGCGCCACTTCACATTTTCATAGGCACGGGCAATACTTTCGGTGCGATCGTTCGATCCGGAATCCAGCACCACGACTTGCCTGGCCCAGCGCAGCGAATCGAGGGAGCGGCCTATATTCGGTTCTTCGTTGTAGGTCAGAACCAGCGGTGTGACAGCGGCGGCTAATTCCATCAGGCTGCCTCGCGCAGGTTCGACGCTGTTCTCGCGGCCAGTGATTTATAGGCTTCGTGCATTTGCGCGGCGATGAAGGTCCACGAATATTCGTGTTGCATCCAACTTCTGCCTCGGCGGCCCATCTCGCTCAACGGCAGAGCTGCGGCACGATTGATTGCCTGGGCCAAAGAGTCTGGTTCATTGCTCACCCACAGCCCGCATTCTTTTTCTTCTATGGCGCGCCAGGGCGTGCCCTCGCTGGCAATCACGGGCACAGAGTGCGCGAGGGCTTCGGCCACAACGATGCAGAAGTTTTCTGTGAACGACGGCACGATGCAGATGTCAGCGCGAGCAAACTCTTTCTCTTTGTCGGCGCCGGCAACTCGGCCCCGAAAGCGCACTTGTTCTGTCAAAGAGAGCTCGCTCACGAGCTTCTCCAAACTGCTTGTGTAGTCAGGATCACCTTCGCCGCAGATGAATAGCTGTGTTGGCACTGCTACCTCAACCAGCGCTTGCAGCAGATTCTCGATCCCCTTGATGGGGTGCAACCGGCCGAGGAAAAGCAAATTCAATCCCTCATTCGCCTTTGCGCGTTGGTTGCCATTCAGGTTGGGGAGATCGATGCCGTTGGGAATGATGCGCGCGCCGGCGCGAGTTATGACCGCGAGACTATCGCTCTTTTCTGCTTCGCTGGTTACATGCAATTCGACGCGGCGAGGATCGCAGAGTCTGTTGCACATCCAATCCCACCAAGCCTTGACTCCAGTGTGCGTGGAACCTGTCCAACGCTGCAAACCGCCCCTCGGCGACCACATCAAAGGCTTGCGCTGCAGTCTGGTTATCAAGAGTGTCAGAATGGTTGGTGGTGAATAGACTGCTGTCAGATGAACAACGTCTGCCCAGCGAATCATCGACCATAACATCGAAAACATTTTCACAGAGACGTCGGCGCCAAACGTTACGGGACAATAGTAGACCTCATAACCCTCCGGCAAATGGGTCGGAAAACCCGCAGTCTTGATCCGTTTGCCGCCCGTTGGTCCATCGCTGTCTGTCGTCAATACTCGCAACTCAACATCAGGGAATTGCGCCAGGGCGTTACACATCGCATATCCCGAGTAAATGGTCCCTCCATACTGCGACGCAGGATAATACGACGGTGAGATATGAAGAACTTTCAAAGCTGTTATGCGATCAGCGAGGTTCTTGCCTCATCAGCACCGACACCAGTGTTCAGACTCTGCAACGGCGCGGAGGCTGCAAATATTCTTCTCGCCACTTCGTAGGAAACGAATAACGACCATGGTCGAGTCCAGGAAGTACGGCCGGCGAGAAACGACTGCCATACCGCAACCACATTCTTTGAGTCGAGCACGCCAGCGAGCGACTTCGGCTGGTCGAATAATGACGCTTCAACCCGCTTTCGCAATGATCCCTGCAGCCAGTTCGCATAAGGCAACACAAAGCCGCGTTTCGCTCCTTCAGTTACCTGCCGCGGCAACGCACCGGGCAAAGACGAAACCAGCAGCGGCTTTTTGTTTCGGCCGTCAAATTTACTTGCGCCCGGTATCCTGAGCACTTGCTCAACCAGTTGATGATCCAGAAGCGGCACGCGCACCTCGAGCGAGTGGGCCATGCTCATCACATCCGTATCGCGCAGCAGCGTATTGGCGATGTACGTCTTCAGTTCAAAATAAGAGAGCCGGCTGACGGGATCAAAGCTGCGCGACCTTTCGACAATCGTCCTCATCCGCTTTCCCCAATCGCCGTAGTCAATTTGGGCCACCGCCTCAGCCGTCAACATTCCGGCGATCTGATCGGGCAGGAACAGCGTGCGCGAGAGGAAGTACGGATGCGGAAGCCCGTAGTCGGCCTGCACCAGGGCGCGCAGCTTGGCATTGCGGTCGCTGCCGTTGCGCGGCAGGAAAGACGACACCGCGCGCCGCAACATGAATGGTGCTGCTGACCATTTCTCAAGCAGCCGTTCGCGCTTCGGCAAGGAGCGAAAGTGCTCGTAACCGCAGAACACTTCGTCTCCGCCGAGCCCCGACAAGGCTACAGTCATGCCTGCCTGCTTGACTGCGCGTGAGACATGAAACGTATTGACACCGTCAATGCTCGGCTGGTCGAGGGCAGCGATTGCATCTTCATAAGACGCAACCATCCCCGCTTCCGTCAGCAGGATCGGATGATGCTCAACTCCCAGAGCTTTCGCAGTCTCACTCGCCCGAGCGCCCTCGTCAAAGGAACTCTCTTTGAAACCGATAGTGAAGGTCTTGACGGGGTCCGAAGACTCAGCTTGCGCGAGCATGGCAATGGCGCTCGAGTCAATGCCGCCGCTGAGAAACACACCGAGCGGTACATCGCTGATCAAGCGCAAGCGCACTGAGTCAGCCAGAGTCTCGCGCAAAGAGACGGGCGTTGTACTCTCTTCGGAATTGACGTCCCAGTACTCTTGGATTTCGACCGCGCCATCTGCTTTCACGGTCAGTGTGTGTCCGGCCGGCAGAGACTTTACACCCTCGACTATGGTCAAAGGATCCTGGACTGCGCCAAACATCAGAAACGTATCGAGCCCGGTGATGTTGATCTTCGGCTCAATCAATCCCGTCGCCAAAATGGCCCGAAGCTCCGACCCGAAAATAAAAGAATTGCGAATTGCGGATTGCGGATTCTGAATTTCCCCGTAGTAGAGAGGCTTTATACCAAGACGATCGCGAACGAGAAAGATCTCTTTGCGCTGCTCGTCCCAGATAGCCAACGCGAACATCCCGCGCCAGCGCTTCACACAGTCACGACCCCAGATGCGATAGGACAGCAGCAGGACCTCGGTATCAGAGTTCGAGTGAAACTGGCAGCCGTGCCCTTCCAGTTCCTGACGCAGTTCTTTGAAGTTGTAGACCTCACCGTTATAGATGATCCAGTTTCCTGTTTCCGGATCGGTCATCGGCTGATGACCCGCAGCTGTGAGGTCGATGATCGAAAGCCGCTGATGGCCAAACACTAGCTGCTCGTTTGGATGCGAGCCGGCGAGGGCCTTGACACCGCTGTCGTCTGGTCCGCGATGAGCAATCGCGGCAAGCCCTCGCTCAACCGCCGCCATCGCCTCTGTCCCGCGGCCGGTATACTTAAGTCCTAAGATTCCACACATAAGTTAGAATTGGGAAAGTGCGAATTTCGGATTGCGGACCTGATTCTGAAAATTCGCAATTCGCAATCCGAAATTCTCCTCACTTCAATTCGCAATTCGCAATCCGAAATCCGAAATTCTCCTCACGATCCAGGTGACGTCCGAGTTGCTGGCGGGGTTGCTGGAAATGATCTCAAAACCCTCAGCCGTTTTTTTAGCGAAATGCAGGCGCTCGTCGGCGTCGCTGGCGAGTGAAATTGAATAGTTTGCGTTGCGGCGACGCACCAGCTTCACGTGCAGCGAACCGCCAGAGAGCTTGCCCTGACCGGCCACCGCATCGTGAACCAGATTGGGCCAAATTACTTCGCCCCTGATTCCTTCGATCAGCGTGGTCAATCCATCAACCGCGTTGTTATCAGTTCGCACGTTCAGCAACTGGCCGCGAACGATGTTGCTGGTGGCCACGAACTGGTAATCCTTGCCGGCGCCGCCAGTCCCAAAGTCATAAACAATCCACTTGTCTCCAGGTCTACCGACATAGTTGTTTTCCAGAGTCAGATTAGTCTCACCTGTGATGATTGCCTTGCTCGAGACGACTGCCGGGTCAGAAGTGAACGTGCAATTTCTGACAGCTACCGTCCCTACACCGCCGATTGAAAGAGCAATTTCCGGATGCACCATTTCAAAACGTGCGCCCAGCACCGAGAGATTAGCCGTCCACGCGCCTCCCGCGATGTCGATGCCGTTAGCGCCAAAACCACCTCCGAACACGTGGCAATCTCCAGCGCTGCCAAGATCGAGAGCTGTACCCTTGTTATTCGCGAAACTGCAATTGAGGAAAGTGATTACCAATGTGTTACCGGAAGACGTTCCCTGAAACCCGTTAACATTGCCGTCAAAAACCACGTTGCGAAAGCTCAACTCTGAAACCGCCGCCGGCGTGTCCGGATCACCGGCTTGCAAGGCATACAAGAACCCACTAAACACACAGTTATCAATATCGTAGTTATTGGATTGTGTTCCACTATTCGGTCCGGAAAAACGCAGACCAACGACTTTTCCGGCCGGCCGCCCATTCTGAAATCGGATGCGCTCGATGTTGGAAAATTTGTTCGCCCAGAATTTCAGCATCACTCCATTTTCAGGACCAATCCAGTTGAGCGTTGTGCCTCCAGTTGTAGCGCCGTGTCCTTTGAGAGTGATGGAAGTAAACGGCTTGCCTGCGCCAACCTGCCACGTTGAACCCAAATTGTACGTGTTCACCAGATCGATGTCCGCCGCGAGCAACGTCGCCGCCGCAGCCGAGCAGGCGTTGAGTGACGGAGCATCATCGTCTCCAGTCTTCGCTCCCCACCATTCGGGTGTTACGACTGAGAGGTAACGGTTCCCTTTGAAGGAAACAGTCCCCTGCCCCGGCAGCGCGTTGAAGAAAATTTGTTTCCCGGAAGGATTGATAATGTTCCCCAGAATCGTCAGTGTCCCGCCCTTCTTGAGCGTGAAGCCAGCGCCGTCAGTGTTGTCGAGAGTGATGTTTGCCGGAACGGTCAGATCTATTACGGCGCACCTTTGGTCTTTCGCTACCGGCATTTTCACGGTGCCGGGGGTTGAGCCGATGGTTGATACGATGCGTTTGAGTTCTGAAGTGTCGTTGGTTCCGGAGCAGTTCAGGGTAATGCTTTCCTGAGCATCAGCTGTCGTCAGGCCCGCAACCAACAGTACGAAAGCCATCGTAATAATCTTCATCCAAAGAGCGACGAAATCCTCAAGTGGCGTGTTGAGCTCAAGCAACCTTGCGCGAAAAGATTCCAATCCCATCTGCGCCAGGTGGTGATAATTAGAGTTCAGCATCGCAGGCGGAATCTGAAACAACCACCTGCGACGCAGGTGGTATTAGCACTCTTCGCTAAGGCTCGACCGTCGAACACCGACTAAAGTTCGGACTCCAAGCTCCGACGCTCACGCATGATTTAAAATCTCGCGGCGGCCACGGTAACAGGCACTGGCCGACAACTGGCGCAACAGAATCTCACTCAATGTCTGTTCGAAACGTGGATACAAAAACTTCTCCTGCAGACGCTGATAGCCCGCCTGACCCAGGCGATCGCATTTCGATTTATCCAGTGAAAGATCGATCAGCGCTGCGGTGAGTTCAGCTTTGCTGCCGTACTCCACCAACTTTCCAGTCACCCCATCGATCACGACTTCCGGTGCACCACCACTCTTGGCTGCAACGATCGCTTTGCCGTACTTCATCGCTTCCAAGAACACGAAGCCAAAGCCTTCCCCAGCGCTGGGCATTACGAATAGCTGACAGTCGCGATAGCACGCGCGCAATTCCTGTTCGGGAAGAAAGCCAAGAAAGTGCACGCGCTCAGCAACGCCCTTTTCAACTGCCAACTGCCTGTGCCGATCAAGATCCGATCCTCCACCCACAATCAGGTACTGAATGTCCGGCACGCGCCTGGCTACTTCAGGCAGCGACTCAATGACCTTGTCCACACCTTTATATTTTTCGCTCTGCTCAAGGCGGCACACCGACAGCAGGCACGTTCCTTGAATCGTCGGCTTCGTACTGTCCGCCGGCTCGACCTCGTCCCATTCGAGTGCATTGGGGAGCAGGTCAATCCGCTTCCCCGCCAAGTCATTTGTTTCGATCGCTCTTTGGCGGGTGTAGTCGCTGATGGAGATGATGAAGTCGGCTTGTTGGAGCGCCCTTCGCTTCAGGGCACTCAGAGGCTGCCAGGCGTCTATGCCATAGAGCATGACTCCGTAGCGCATCTGAGGCTGCAGCTTTTTCAGCATCCAGCCGAGCGGCGCATAGTTCACATGGCCGATCAAAGCCAGGTCAATACGATCACTTAAACCAGATCGTAGGACCGATCGCGCGAATGCATTGCGCTCGCGCGAGAAAGCCTTCAGCCTGAGACTTGGTAACTCAGCATGGCGAGACGCAAGATCAGCAACTGTGTCCGTAGCAATTAGCACCGCCTTGGTTTGGGCACTGTTGAATCCGTCGAGTGTGCGACAGACGATCCGGTTGTAAGTCGGTATACCCCCAAGGACACCAAATGTCGTTGTCTGCAGCGCCAGGATCATGGATTCAATGACCGCCCCGCTGCCGGATTGAGAGAAGCCTTGGAGCCAAACCAGCCGACGCGGGCCTGCCGGTTGCCAACCGGTTTTGCTCGCACCCACCACAGCAGAACACAGCTGGCGATGAGATTTTGCACCAAGCCGCCGAACATCAACTCAGCACTGGTGCCGATACCATTGAGGAAGAAAACAAAAGTAGCGAGAAAGATTGCCTGCCCTCCTGGTCCAGATTCCTCGCCGGCGAAGAGGTCTTCCAGAAGCGAGATCACCAAACCCAGCACCAGCATTATCATGACGACGCCTGCAAAGCCGAAATTTATGTAACCCTCGCCGATGAGCGTCGCACCGAAAGAGGAGGTTTTCACCCCCTCTTCAGTCGAGACATCATAGGCGACTGCATAGAAATTATTGGCGGCATTTGCCTGCGGCTTATCAGCCCAGGCGACTCTCGGGATCCAGGCGAACGTAAGATAGTCATAAGTGCTTCCGTATTGATAGGGAACGACCGATGGAGTCATCGAATAGATGTGGGCAAACGTATGAATCAAGTCCGTGCGGCTGGCAGCGTCTGAGGTCGATTCTGCCAAGTCCCTCCCGCCTGAGAACGAATCGCTCCAGTAACTAATGGCCTGTCCGACCCAATCAGCTGCTCGATCCGAAGTTGTTACATCTGCGGCAGCCGCAGGTCCCGACTGAACGATCACCTCGCGAATATTCTTCTTGACTGGTGACAGGAATAAAAAAACTACCGCGATCATCGCCAGCATAGAAACAGGGAGCCGCCTGGTATGAAACCACTTGGCCATAAACAGGACTCCGAGAGGGGTCATCATCTGCTCCATCATCGTGCTGGCAAAACCTTTTACCGCAGCGACAGCAACAATGGTGTAGAGCAGAAACTTGTGCCACCGATTTCCTTTCCCGGAAAACACCAACCACCCCAGGATGCCGATCGCTACCAGCACCTGATTTTGTAAGAGACCTATGAGCGCGGAAAACTGCAAAAAGACCTGGTCGGTCAGCACCGTCTGGAGGCGGCCAATAACAAGCGACAGCAGAAAAACAGCAAGGCAGAATATCTCAGTCCTTTTCGGATCAAGCCTGAGGCTTACGCGCGGAAGGAGCTTGATAGCCTTGCGATAATTAAGCGAATAGTAAGCAATCTGCAGAATTATTACCCCCACGATAGTCATGATCAACGTGGCAACAATATCCGCATCATCCAGATTCCGAATCCCATAGTTCAAGGGCACCGCCGGATCCTGCGTAAAAATAGGAAGCGCATACTGAGCCGCGAACGCGAGGCAAAGAACCGGAAGAATCGGCAGCCCCTCTTTTCGCAGAATGTACCGGTAGGTTGGATAAAGACAAATATCGAGCAGGAGCATTGCCAGTACCAGTTGGGCCGCAGAATAGTCGAAGTACGACAGTATTGCGGGAACAGCTAGGGTTGCTAACGCGATGGCTCCAACCGCCAGACGAAGCCGACGGGGAGAGTTCGCCAGGCTTTGGAGCCCGGTTTTAAATATTGCTTTTCTACCGTGCACTAGTTCTCTTCACTCTCCATAATCAAACTGCTCATCTCATCGCCAATCGGCTACTTAGGCCGTATCAAGATCGGTGGACCAGCCGTGGGCTCTTTTTTAGACAACCCCTGGAGGACATCGATTACCGGCTGGAATTGGAAGTCGAAACGAAATTTGGTTTCGAACGCATGTGCCGCAGCCAGGCCCATTTGGCGCGCGCTCTCCTCGTCATCGAGCAAGGTATTGACAGCCCGCGCAATATCCTGCGGTGAGGTATCGCAGGCAGTGACGCCGCACGAGTACTCTTCAATCAAAGATCTCAACGAAGGACGATCTGAAACCAGCAATGGCAATCCAGCGGCCAGGT
This sequence comes from Pyrinomonadales bacterium, assembly GCA_038237475.1. Classification (GTDB taxonomy): domain Bacteria; phylum Acidobacteriota; class Blastocatellia; order Pyrinomonadales; family Pyrinomonadaceae; genus JAOAPY01. Next base: position 114,158 of record JBBRYS010000002.1, read on the forward strand.
ACTCCTGTATCTTGCAAGCTCCGGCAATGTTCAGGTTGTTGACGTGAGCCGGCTCGTAAAGCGCATGGCCCAAATCGGCGTCACCAGTGAACCGGGCTACCTGATCGTAGGCCACCGGTGGCAAAACAACGAATTGATTCTCAACACCCAGTGACACGGCAAGCTCGGTCAGCGATTGTATGTATCCGGCGTCTCCGATACCCATTACGACAAATCCCCACTTACGGCTCGTCCACCTGGGAATCGACCGCAGGGTCACTTCCAAAGCATGCCCCGGACCAATCCTACCCTGGCGAAGAACGATCTTATCGAAATTGCGCTCGCGCTCTCTCAGAGCAGTGTGGAGTGCCCCCTCACGTTTCGATCGATTGAGCGGCGAATTCACCATTACCAAAGGTAACCGCTTGAGCCGCAAGTCGCTTGCTAAGAGTTGGGCCAGTCCTTCATCGGGAACAGTCACCAATCCTGCCCGTCGGGCAAAGCCAAACTGTAGCATTCCGAGGATGCTGGTGCTGAAAGTTCTTCCGTACCCGTTCCCCGAATAATCATAACAGTGGTAAACCAGAGGACGTTTGAAGCGTCCGGCCAGCAGGCGAGCCGGCACCAGGCCGTGCAGGTCGTGCCCTATAAATGCGGTTGCGCTTCGCTTCCCGCGGCTCATGGCGTGACGGCAAAAGGAAAAATAATTGCGCTGAGTATTTGCGTGTACGGGACCAATCCTTTCAATAGTTACTGCGTCTGGATATGAAACCTGCCAGTCTTTCCCGTCGTCGCGGCAATATAATTCCACTTTGAATCCAGCTTCAGCGAGCAGGCGCGCTCCATTGATAATAGGCGGATAGTTATCGGGATTGTTGTAGAAGAACCCCTGTATCAACTTCTCCGACTTCATCTCGCTCCGTCTTCCGCGGTCCAATTCAGGAGTTGTTTGACCCGGTCTACATAGGTGTGACCTCCGTTCAATACAAAATCATAACCAGAAGCAGCAATCCTCTTCCGAGCCTGGTCATTATGAAGATAGAACTTTATCTTTTCACGAGCCTCGTCCACCGTCTCGAAACATTCAATATTCTTACCTTCTTCAAAGAGTTCCACGACTGCCGGTGTTCTTGTTGTCAAAGCAAAGGCGCCGCACGCAGGCACTTCAAACACGCGCATGTTTGGACCAGGCCAGCCTACGCCATCGATAAGGTTCAGCATGATTTTGGTCTCGGCACAGCCGCGCGCGAACTCTTCTCCGACCAGGGGCCGGCCTCCCCATTTCTGTACCAACCCGGATTCACGCTTTGTGTGACGTTTCCAATAATCGCTGCCCCAAATTCTCAAATCGAAATCGATGAGTTGTTCAAGAAACGCTTCGCGGTCAGGACGCCAGTTACCGATAAAGGCTACGTCACTGCCATCGGCTGCGGAGGTTCCATTTGAGACGCATTGGTGCAGATCGGTGTCTGCCGCAAGCGGCAGGTAGCTCACACATTTAGCGCCGAGCCGGGTGAAGGTGTCTGTCCACCCGGGCGAAACAGTGATTACCCGATCAAACATTGGCAGGCTCTGAATTCGATCAGGAACCAAATTGTGAGGCGTGTCAGGATACAGACAATAAATCAGAGTGTTGGGAAATTGTGCGCGCAGTTGGCCCAAAGTTCCAGCGCGCACGTTCTCGGTCCCAATGACCAGGACTAATCGTGGTTGACACTGCTCTGCCAGACGCAGCAATTCAAGATTAGCTTTGCGAAGCCATGATTCAACGTTGATGAAGCTCGAGAGCAGGCTCCCAATTCGATAGCCCCGGGCAACCTTCTGTAATGCCGCGCTCGAGTCCCAAAGATCTTCGCTCCATCCCAGCCGTTTGAAAGCCCTTTGATAGGAACTTTCCAGGTTCCCCGGTCGCCTGGTGCCGACAATCAGAACCGAGTCGTTCATTTGTGCTTCGACCTGCTGGCTGTACCTGAATTCTCGTCTGAGCGTCGTGCCTTTGGCTTCGATACGTAGTCGACAGCAGAGAGAATGCCGGACACACATCGCTCATAATCCCAGTCCTCGATCATAGTCCGGGACTTCGCACCCATTTGCGCACGCAGCAGGTCGTCGGTCAGCAGCGTGCGGAGATGCTGACTAAGCTGGTCCACGTTCCGCGCCGGGAAGGTAAATCCATTTTCTCCATTCCGCACCAAATCCGCAGCAGCACCAATCTCTTCCGAAACTATAAGGGGTAAGCCAGCGCACATCGCCTCATTCAGGATGAGTCCCCACGGCTCATTTTCGGATGGAAAAACGAAAACATCGGCGACTGCGTAGAACTTCGACAACTCAGATTGATTTTGGAAACCGAAGAAATGCACATCAGAAATGTTTCTGTCCCTAACCATTTTGGTTAAGAGACCTTCCTGCTCACCTGATCCGACAAACATAAGGGCGGCTGGTGGACAAGTCGACTTAATGCTATCGAAGGCCTCCAGAACATCCTGTGGCCTCTTGCGCTCCATTAGCTTTGAAGCAAAAAGAATTAATTTTCTGTCCAGTGGAAGACCTAATTCGGACTTTAACGCATTCCCCTTCTCTTTGAACCGGTCCGCCGCTTGAATGAAGAAGCTGTTATCGACCGCATATGGGACCGTGAAAAGCTTTTCATCAGAAACGCCGTGCGCCTGATAGAAGGCCCGGTTCAGACTGCCAATCGGCAGGCAACCAGCGCACACCTTTCCGTATAGGACATTCATCAAAACTCTTCGCGCTGAGCGTTTTAGTTTTGAGCGTTTCAGATCGAGGTGAGTCTCACACCGCATCAGAATCGGCACCTGAAAGATTTTTGCCGAGGCCATGGCCAGTAAATCAGTTGCGTGACTATGTCCATGTATCAGCACAGCATCGTAACGATTGACTCGAAGCTCTCTGACGATTGCCGGATTGATGAGACTGAGAAAACCATTGACTTCACTTCGAGAGCGCAGGTTATCAAGGAAGACATGCCGATAACCCTCAAGCAGCGGAGTGTCCCACTTCAACCTTTTTCCAAAGCCTACATCATCGTATTCCCTGGAGCCCTGGGGACTGCAAAAATAGACCGTGAGCTCCAAATTAGGTTCCTGGGCCAGCCGCCTATAAAGCGGCGCAAAATACTGAATCGGATGGGAATTTAAAATCGCGAGGCGGGGCAATTTAGTTACCTTATCCGTTGCGAAGAATCGCGCAGAGGTTCCCACCAAGAAGTGAAGGGCTTGCAGCAGCCCGATTGAACTTCATTTCAGCGAGTGCGTTTCTGACTACTATTTCCGGATGCAGAAAACGGTGCAGGCCGCTTTTGTAGACCCGGGGATACTCAAAGATCCGAAAAGGAATCGAATCACTCCAGGATTTCAGCATTCGAATTCCGGCACTGCGGCAGATTTCGCGCAAACTTTGTTCACTGAAATATTGCAGGTGTTCAAAATCTTTATAAAGACATGTCCATGCGCGCTTCGCCAGTGAGTAAGCCAGATAATTTGGCGTGATAACGAACAGGTGCCCACCGGGTTTCAGGACACGTCGCAGTTCAGCAATGACGCTGTGAAGGTCTTCAAAATGCTCAATGACATCAATGAGAGTGATCAGGTCGAAGTGCGCTGCGGGCAGGTTCGCTTCTTCAAGCGAGTTACATCGTAAATCAAGTTTGTAATTTTCGATCCCGTAGTTAATTGGATAGGCAGCGCTATCAATTCCGACTAACTCCCGAGCACCCCGCTCTCGCAGCAGGAAAAGGAGCGCTCCTGAAGCGCAGCCGATGTCCAACACACTCTTCCCTTCAAGATCAAAATGCGAAACGATTTCTCGATAGCCAGTTACTGCTTTGGCATGGATCGACTTATCGCGCTCCTCGCAATAGTCCTTGCCATGAAAAAAGTCTTTTTCGCCGCGGAAATAACCCTCGCCGTAGTAACGGGCCAACTGCGCCGGACCGGGTCGCGGGTCGACATATGCCAGGCCACAGCTCAGGCATTCATGGATGACCAGGCCGTCGCGACGCCTTGTTACTTCGCGCGAGGACGTCTCGCGACAATAAATGCAGCGCCCAAGGGTAACCAACTCGTCTGAACTCCAGATGGCGCGGCGGTCGACGAGCGCGGAATTGAAAAGACTTCCATTGGCCATGACGCTCTGACGTTCAGGAGCTGGTGCTCCATCTTCGATTTCAAGACTCAAGAAGGCGCTCCCTGTGGTTGAATATCAATTTCCGCGAAGTGATTGCCCATGAGCCATGACAACATGCCATGTTGCCGGCGATAAATCGCGGCAATCAACAACATGAAGACTGCATAAATGACGGCGCCCAATGCTATGTAGGCCCCCAGATTGGCCCAGCGCGAAACAAACAGTTGCATGCCGCCTGTAATCATGAGCCAGATAACCAGTCCCATTACCGCCGCGGAACACAAAGCCGGCGCTATAGCCTGTAGAAAACGCCCCAGGTGCAAATCCATCAGCCGGTTGGTCCACAGATGCGGCAGGACGAAGATGATTGGACTGACCGCCACATATGCCCAGGCGACTCCGGGAAGTCCCCAGTGGATTCCGATACTAAACGCAACGGTCATCGCGGCCAGTGAAATTAAGGCGCAGATGAGGCTCATGCGCGTATTGCCCAGCGCCCAGGCAGCCGCTCCCCAAATGGCTATCGCTTCAAAGAAGCCGATGACGATCAGGATTTGCAGGATCGGAATCGACGGAGCCCAACGGTCACTATAAATTGTGGGGATGAATATTTTCGCGGTCGCGCCCAGCCCGATGATTAACGGGAAGGTGGCGAAAGCTACTGTTCGTGCCATGCGCAGGTAAGCGCGCCGGAAGCGAGCCATGTCTCCCTGCACGAACGACAACGCCGGAAACATGACGCGACCCACCAATGCGCAAATCGTCATTCCAGGCATCAGTATCAAATTGTAGGCGATGGCATAAAATCCCAAAGCCGTGGTTCCCAGCGCACTGCCGATAATGGCCTTGTCAATATTGCGCATCGCATGATTGACAAGAAAATAACCCAACGCCCCGGAGCTAAAAGAAAACAACTCGCGAAAGCGATTTTTTCGAAACGAAAAGCCCGGCCACCAGCGGGCAGCAATCATGCGCCCACCAGAGGACACGATTGACGCAACGATGTTCTGCGCGATCAGGGCCCAGACACCGATCCCTGCCAGTGCCAGCACGATCGCTGTGACCCCGGAAAGGAACACGCTCGCCCATTCGACGATCGCGATTGGTTTAAAGGCGAGGCGGCGCTGCAGGAGAGAATGTGACGCCCAACCCAACCCGTTGATTGGCAGCGTGATCATCATCACCACCAGCAACATCGTCAGCCGCGCTTCGTGAAAAATGACGGAGATTAATGGGGATAACGCAACACCTAACAGCCCGAGAATCAGACCGCCACCTACATTGATCCAAAAAGCGGTATCCAGATGATCTTTTTCAAGGTCGGCGCGCTGAACCAGAGCGGCCGACAATCCCATGTCCTGAAAGTAGGAAATGAAATTTACGGACAGCAGAGTAAGTGCGATCAAGCCGAAGTCGGCCGGCAAAAGTTTGCGCGCCAGGATGGCAGTGACGACGAGCGTCGTGGCGCGCTGGGCCACCTGCGCCACCGCCAACCACGACACTGCATGAGTTACTTTCTTACCAAGAGACATAAGGAATTTCGGATTGCGAATTGCGGATTGCGAATTTTAAGAGCAAAGGGGGTGAGGGGAAAGGGGTAAGAGCGAAGAGGTAAGAGCGAAGCGCAAAGATAAAATCCGCAGTTCGCAATTCGTAATTCGCTTAATATCCGCGATTCGCAATTCGCAATCCGAAATTCCCCATGGTTTCGGCGATGCGAGTCTCCCAACTCCAGTTGGAGGCCAGGTGTTCGCGGCGCTCACGGGCGCGCTCGAGATAGCAGTCGCGTTTCTGCCAAAGACTTTCACAGAGCTCGGGAATATTTTGGTTTTCCACATCGAGTTCTATTACCGCGTCAGCGCCAAAGACTTCTGCAAAACCCGGCTCCAGGGGAGCACGACCCAGGATCACGTTCCCGCTCGCGGCGGCTTCAAACCAGCGACACGTTATCGGGCTGTGCGCTTTGGCGCGAAATGGATCCGTCAACTCCATGGGCCAACAAAAATTGAAGACGCTGTGTGCCAGATGCCAGGCGTAGAGCGCATAGTGATCGCGCGGATCCAATTCCGGCTGAACTGAACCCGCGACCGTATAGTCGTAATATTTACCATTCCCAGCGCAGTGCGCCTTAAGAGCCTGGTGGAAAGATTCCAAACGCCGGCCGTAGGCACAGAAATCAATCAGTCGTTCCTCCGGAGCAGCGGGAATAAAGCGGTCCAGCTTGACCGCGTGGCGCACTACCTTCCATTCGCGTTGTGTCTTTTCTTCAAGCCAGGGTTTGGCGCCTGTAAAAGCAGTCGAAACAAAATCCCAATTGGTAGCACGCATGACCCGCCTGATCGATGTGAGTTGAGCATCAAAGGTATCGAAGAAATATAAGATCTTGAGGCCGACATGCTTATCCCAGCCCTTGAAGAGATCGAGCGTAAAATTCTCGGGGCCCATCAATATTACCCAAAGCACGTCAGCTTTCAGTTCATGTTGTTCTTTGGGAACCCATTGTCTCAACCCGCTGTAGCGAGTGCCGTGGGCCAGACGCTCGCCAATAAAAGCCGGGAACGACCGGCTCGGCGCAATAACTCGCTCGGCTCCGGTCAGGCGCACAATCTCATCTTCAAAATCTCGGAGCATGCCGTACTCCAATCCGCGCAAAGATGGATTGACGAGAACTGCGTGTCGGGGGTGTTCCTGGCTCATTGAGGTCGTCGCTTTGAGGAGGACGCTGCCGCGAACAATTACGCTAGAGACTTAATCTTCTGTTTTGATTAACCACCTTGTTATACAACTCAATCACCGCCGGTTTTACTTTATTGATATCAAGTCTCTGGCCCACTAATTCATGGTTGAACTCCGCCGCACGATCGACCAGTGCGTCATCCAACAGCGATCGCCGGATGGCAACTGCTATCGACTGTGGATCGGTGGCGGATACCAAGAAACCATTCACGCCATCCTCGATCCACTCCGCGGTTGAGATGGTATCGGATTGAATGGGAAAGGCCCCCAGCACCATTGCTTCCAGCATCGCGTTGGGCGTGCCGTCGCTGCTGCTGATGCCGATGGCGATGCGCGATCGGCCAAGCACATCGAGGATTTCCTCGTGCGTGCAGCGCTGCCTTACTTCGGTAACTTTCAACCCTTCGATTCGGGAAACGCGACCGAGGGCTTCACGAATTTCATCGCTAACTGAAAAGACTCGCAACTCAAAGCCTTTCAGTAAATCACTGCACAGCTCGAGCGCCTGCAGCGCGGCCAGCGAATTGGCGCCGCGGATCGTTTGATGGCCCTTGAGTGCTATGACGCCGCGTGACGAAGCCGCACCGGGTTGCCGAAAGCGCCGCATCGCTGCCAGGTCATAGCCGCCGGCGGTGGTAAAGACGCCAAGCGCCTCGCCCTTGAATCCGTATTCACGGGCCAGCGGCACATCACGTTCGCAGTCGGCGATGAAGTAGTCACACTCAGAAAGAAAGGCTCGAATGCGCGGCTCGTGTTCAGGCAATTTGCCAAAAAGAAAAAGATCATTGCCCCAACAGGTGAAGATGCAGGGCGGAAAAGGCTCTCCGTCCATGAACTCCCTGGCCTGTAGGGCAACGTAACCGGCGCTTTGCATTTCAAGCACGTGAACAAGGTCCGGCTTTAGCGATTTGATTAGACGTGCCAGCCGGGCTGCCTGACTGGTGCGCTGTGGAGCTAGCAACTGAGCTATCTGCCTAAAACGCGCGATACCACGGGGAAGGGGCCAGTAGATCCCTTTCTGCCGAACTCCTGAACCGCTGCCGTTCCAGTGCTTGCGATAGAAAGTGTGGAGCGTAACGTTCTGGTAATCTTTGTGTGGCAGTCCTACCTCAGCGGGAAACAGATGCAGGTCCCAGCCTTCATCGGCAATCTGACTCATCCAGCGCGCCGTATGAACGCTTTCCCCAATGGCGACGAAAAGAATGCGCATGAAAATTTCGGATTGCGAATTGCGAATTGCGAATTTCGCCCTTCCTTCTTAAAATCCGCAATTCGCAATCCGCAATTCCTTACGCGGAAGCGGCGCGGGTGGTCTCCTCGGTCTCGGGGTCGGTGTTGTAGTAGTTCTGACTGTAGTAGCGCTGGTAGTAGTAATAATCATGCGTCTGCAGATTGATGTTGTTGAGCACCACTCCAAATATCTTGGCGCCAACATCCTGTAGCAACTGCCGCGAGCGCCGCACTACATGCCGCGAACTCTTCCCGCCATGGACCACCAGCAGAACCCCATCAACCATTGTCGAGATCAGCACGCCATCAGTAAACGAAGCAATGGGCGGCGAATCGATCACCACATGAGTGTATTTTGACTGCAGAGCCGCCACCAGCCGCCGCATCTGCTCTGAACCCAGCAACTCAGCCGGATTCGGCGGTATGGGACCAGAGGTCAGGATGTTAAGGTCGCTAACCGGATCGTGATCTACCAGAGCGATCATTTCTGCTTCAGTCATCTCGCTCGAAAGTATCGAACTCAATCCCGCCTGGGCCACCAAACCAAAAATGGAACGCAGTCTTGGCCGGCGCATATCGGCATCGACGATAACTACACTCGCTCCGGTTTGGGCCAGACTCAGCGCCGTATTCACCGCTGTCGTAGTCTTCCCTTCACCGGGCAAACTGGAAGTGACCAGCAGCGCTCTGGGAGCACGCCCGGCGGTGGAAAGCAGCACAGAGGTACGCAGGTGGCGATAGGCTTCAGCCAGCGGCGAGCGTCCATCCACATTTATCAAAAGTTCCGGACTGTTGGAAGCCTGGCCTTGTCCGTTTTTCTTCTGCAGCGCAAGCGCGTTTTCCGCCAAAGCCTTGCGGCGTGCCGCCGGCGCAATGGCCGGAATAACAGCGAGCGCCGGCAGGTGCAAGACTCGTTCGACTTCTTCAGTTGAATGAATCGTATCGTCGAGATATTCCAGGAACAGCGCCAGACCAACGCCGAGGCCAAACGAGAGCAGGAATGCGATCATGACACCCCGGACCCGGTTCGGACCGACTGGTCCTTCGGGCGCGATAGCGTGGTCAACGATTGAGATGTTGTTGGCATCGCTCGCTCCCGTTACTTCGTTTTCCTTGGAACGCTGCAGTAGGTTGGTGAGCAAGCCCTTATTGGTCTCAATCCCCTGCTGGATGATGTGATAGTTAATCGCGGCTTCATTCTGCGTCAGGGTTTCAGCCCGCTGTTGTTGGAACTGTTTGCGGAGGAACTGCTCTTTGGCCAGGGCCTGACGATAGCGCGTTTCGAGGTTGGTAAGCAGGGTAGAACTCTTTTGCGTCCGGCCTTCCTTCAACTGTTTCTCGAGCTCTGCGATCTGCTGATTGATTTCCTTTACTTCAGGAGCTTCTTCAGTGGCATCGACCAGCAACTGGGCCCGCTTCTGTTTTAGATCGTTGAGCCTCGATTCATTTTCAGATGCCTGCTTGGGGTCGCCTTCGGCCAGGGCTGTAGCAGCGCCGGGCGCCTGCGCTGCATGAAAGGTGGATTCGGCGGTACTGCGATCGTTCTCAGCTTCCAGCAGTTGGCTGTTTAAGCCGGCGAGACGTTCAACCACCGTATTCTGCTTTTCGTCGAGCGAGAGAATCTGATGGCTCTTGGCATAGTTCACCAGTTTCTCCTCGTCTTCGCGAATGTGTGCCTGCAAATCTGCGACTCGCTTTTGCAGAAAGGTCCCGGTGTTTTCGTTGGTCTTGGTTTTCTTTTCGAGGTTCTGCAGCTTGAACGTATCGGCGATCGTATTAATGACCTTGGCAGCCACGACCGGATCACCGTGTTGGAAACTTATCTCAATGAGACGTGTTTCCTTATTGAAGCCGCCGCGGCTTTCACGGACCGGCTCAACTCTTAAACCGGCAGCGATCAATCCGACAAATGGAGCGAGCCGTTTGGCTTCTTTCAAATCCTCGAGGTCACTGGTTTGCGGCAGCTCGGTCGAAAGCGTTAGTTCGTCATTTGGTTGCGGCAGGCCGGACTCTTTTTCCTGGCCCTTCAGTCCCGCCATGCGAAGGATTGTCTGCCAGGTCGAGCGTTTCGAACTTTGTCCCTTAAAAAAGTCCGGATTGTGTTCGAGATCCAGGCTCTTGACAACACGGCGCAGCAAACCGGAACTGGTCAGAATTTGCAACTGAGTATTGAAGTAGACCGGGTCGTTCGGCGTGCCGATAAAATAGGGAGTCTTCAAACCCAACGCGGCATTGTTTTCCAAATCAACCTGCACCCGCGCTGTGGCCTGATAGATATCCGGCTTGCGGGCCATGTAGACGACGGCGAGACTCGTGACCAGCACGACGACGCTAATCACCAGCCACAAACGTTTGCGGATGGCGCGCCAGTAGTCGAGCAGATGGACCTCGTTCTCGGCATTGGGATCAACCCCGTAGTTGTAACTGTGGGGGATGCCCTGGCTCTCGCCGGCCCGTTCAATTACACCCGGCTGCGGGTCACGCGTTGCAATGTGATTTGATTCTTTCATAGCAGGAATTTCGAATTGCGAATTGCGAATTAACAAGAACTTCGCGTCGCTAAGATTACGATCAATTTTTGGATTTGCCCGCTTTTGCGGTTCTCCCGGAACTGGTAAAAATGGCCAGCAATTCCCTTGCTTCCAGCAAAAGGAACTTGCGCTGCGCGCCATCGCCTAGATTTGCCTCAGCACACACTTCTCACCAGAAACAACTTTCCGACGACTCCTTCTCTACAATTCCGATCTTATGAATAAAATCGTTGCGTGATTCGGCGCGATTTGCCTCCCGATGGTTCGCGCCAACTTAGGTGCCGGCCTTCACAAGTTGATATTCAATAACCGAGCCAGTCTTCGTCTGAGGCAGTGTCGCAACGAAGGCGATTACCTTCAGAGCAAGTTGTTTGGTTCTGCGCACTAAGTCAAACTTATCCATCGTCGGAGTCCTGAATTCCGGACGAGCCAAATTCGAAATTCGCAATTCGCACTCCGCACTCCGCAATTCTTACGGCACGACGCGGACGGGGAGTTGGCTGAGACTGGGGGCGATGGTGCCCATCAGGCTGCGGATCAGGCTCTTGGCGCTGGAAGTCGGAACATCGACGATATCGTTGGGCAGCAAGGCAATATCCTCGGCTCGTTTCTTTTCAATTGCGCCGAGATCCGCAAACAGCTCAGTCTTGGTCGTACTGCCTCGCTCCTGCCGCACCACGCGAATTCTGTCCTTCTTGCTGTCCTTGCCCAGACCACCAGCCATGGCAATGGCCCGGCTTAAAGTGATCGGCTCTTTCAGTGGAATCGCTCGCGGGGCCAGGACGTCCCCCACCACGTAGATCTGATCAGCTTCCGGCAGCGTGATTATGTCTCCATTCTCCAGGTAGGGATTTGCTGCTTCGTTGCCCGCCATCGTGTCGCTCAGACGGTAACTCGACATGCCCGTGACCAGGTCTTCTCTAGGCGAAGCCGCTTCATTACACTGATAAGCGGACGGTGAATGGACAATATTAATAGTCTGCCCTGCGTTCTGCGCCGGTCCCTTTGCATAGGTCAATAATTCGAGCAGGCGAATCCGGCGCTGCAGTTGAAAGCGGCCCTGCTCACCGACAAATCCAATGATAGCTACTTGCGAACCTTTGAAGTCTTTAATGAATACGTCGACCTGTGGATTCCGGTAAAACTTCAGATAGCGGCTGGCAATCTCTTTCGCCAGCTCGCTCTCTGACAAACACGCTGCGCGTATCGACGTATCGATTAACGGCATCCGAATTGTGCCATTACCTTCGACTCGAACCGCTTCGCGCGAGAGGTTGGGACGATTGAGAATGCGAATGTCCAGGACATCACCTGGTCCAATCTTGTAGTGCTCGTCGCCCGGCATCGAGACTTGAGTGTTCAGCGTCGCCGGTTTTTGCGGCGCGGTTGCGGCGCCCTCTGCACTTTTCCCGTTGGACGCTTGGGCCTGGGCCGGCTGGCAAGTTATGACGGTCGCCAACAACAAACAACTGGTGGACCCACAAACGATAGCAATACCTGATTGGGAGAGGACTTGTAGCCTATTCCACATGGTGATAACTCCTGCTAGCTTGATAAAGAGAAGGGAGATCATTTACCCGAAATGCCCATGCGACGGGACAGTAACGCTTCGCGCATATGATTAGGATGGGCCAGATTGAGCACCGTGTTACTCACCAGCACGAGTAGCTCTTCATGTTCACGGTGAAAGGCGCCAGTCAATGGGTGGTCGCTGGTCTTCACCACAATTCCATCCCTGACCCATTGCCAAAACTGCGTCTGTGTGGTCCAGAATTCGCGCCGGTCACGACAGACGACGAGTGCCGTTTTGCGCTTCTTCTTTTTCTTTTTGTCCTTGTCGGACTTGGTTTCTTTCTTGATGGTCATGGCTGACTAAACACACCGGTAGCCTTGCATGGCGTATTGTCTCGGAACCGGACGGCCGGTTTAAGAGAAAGCCACACATAGTACCCCGAAGGGAAGCCTTATATGCAAGGCAGCATCAGGTTTTCAAATCCGGGAAAGCGACACGCCCGGATCACAGCAACAATCGCGATATCAGTTCAGCCCTTCGCTTCACTCCAAACTTTATGAAAATGTGGCGCAGGTGAAATTTCACCGTCTGTTCCCCCACGCCAAGCCGGTCGCCAATATCGGCATTAGTCAACCCTTCAACACAACAAAGGGCGACCTGGGCTTCTCGACGGCTCAACATGTTGTTCGCCACGACCCGTCTTATCGCCCGTTCAAAGAATTGGTTCCCTTCTCTAATGCGCACTTCGCGTGGATACATTTCGACACCCATGGCCTGGCGCCGGTTGAGAATGTCCTCTGGACTACGCACGCAAAAGTGCCTGGCTGAGCCACCATTTCCATTCTCCTGACGCTCAATGCTTAACTTCATCAGCAATCCCTCCAGTCCGCGACGCACCGTGCCGGAACTGCGGATGTTCGTGAGTAACATCAACTGGCGGGTGTTGAAAGAAGCTTGAGTGGCAGTCTGGGAAGAGTTCTCAATGAGCATCGTGCTATAAATTCTGTGCTCCAGCGGCGTGTGACTCAGCGCCACCAGCGCAAGCGCAGATCCCTCGGCCAAAAGTCCGCTTGACTCGCCTAAAGGGTAGGTTTCTGACTCCACCCCGCTTTTAACTAATTTCTTTTGCGGCAGCATCTATTGTTCGCTTTGTTTGCGGCGAGAAATGAAGGCCATCAATGTGGTAGACACCAGGCGCCGCTACGAATCGATTTGGACTGGGAAGCAAACCTCAACGGCCAAGGTTCGAGCTTAAATCGTATTCTTTCTTGCTCAGGTTTATCTTGCGGAATCGACCGAATCCAACCTTGGCCCTCTGAGCGGGGGCGCGCGCACCATCAGAACTCAAAGTCAATCATTAACAACGTTTGCGAGGTGAAGACTAATTCGTCACGCGAGTCCTGTCAAGCGAGTTTGAGGTTCGTACCATCCCCTTCCCGGTAATTATCGACAAACTAAAGTTTGACGAGCGCCATGCGGCAAATCGAGTTTAGTTCTCGGCCATCGCGTCAATCATCTCGCACCAAAGATGTCCGATGGTAATGTGGGCTTCCTGAACGCGGGCGGTTCGATCCGAAGCGATAACCACAGCCTGATCACAGAGCGAAGCCAACCGGCCGCCGTCGCGGCCACCCAGAGCAAGAGTCTTGCAGCCAATCTCCTTAGCCACCTCGACTGCTCGAATCACGTTGGGCGATCCGCCACTGGTACTTATGGCTATTAAAAGGTCATCTTTGCGGGCGAGTGCCAGCACCTGGCGGGCAAATACTTCATCGTAGCCAAAATCATTACTTATCGCCGTCATCGCTGAAGTATCGGTCGTGAGGGCGATAGCGGGCCAGGCGCGACGGTGTTTTTCGTAGCGACCCACGAGTTCGGCGGCGATGTGCTGCGCGTCAGCAGCACTACCGCCATTGCCGCATATCAGAAGCTTGTTACCAGCACTCAGCGTGCGACATAGCAAGTTCCCCGCTTCCTGAATCGCTTCCAGCTTCGTATCCAGTATTATCTTCAGGCAAACCAAATGCTCTGCCAGTGAACGAGCCAGTAACTCTCGTGTCTCGGTCGAGCTCTCGAACTTCGGCGAATTGCTGTCCACTTTTCAGCTCACTTTGCCAGATTAAGAACAAGCCGCGCACGAGGGAGGGGCTTAAATTTAATTCACTACCGGGTCTTAAGTTGATCGAGTTGGAAACTATCATACATTCTCCTCGGCCGGAAACAGGAAAGAAGGCGTAAACAGTAAATGAAAAACCGCCACAACTCTTACGTTGCCCTTCCCTGTCTCGGTTTTCGGTTTACGGTTTGCGATTTACGGTTTACCATGCAGCGCTCACGCTTATGACTATCAATCACTCTACGCCGATGCTGCGGCAGTATCAGGAACTTAAACAGCAGCATCCCGGAACATTACTGTTTTTTCGTCTGGGCGACTTTTACGAGCTCTTCTTTGACGACGCCGTCACGGGAGCCCGCGAATTGCAGATAACCCTGACCGCGCGCAACAAGGAACGCGGCGATCCCGTTCCCATGTGTGGTGTCCCACATCATTCCGCGGCCAACTACATCGCGAGGCTCGTGCGCAAAGGCTATCGGGTTGCGATTTGCGAACAGACCGAAGAAGCATCAAAGACAAAAAAACTTGTGCGCCGCGAAGTCGTGCGCGTTGTCACACCCGGTACTCCGATCGATCCGCAATTGCTCGAGCCCGGCGAGTCGGTTTACCTCGCAGCCGTCTGCGCCACCGGAGACCTGGTCGGTGCCGCCTTTCTGGACATCTCGACCGGCGAGTTTCGTGTCACTCAGGCATCAGGACGTGAAGCGTGGACACGTATTCGGGCCGATCTGGAATCATACGCGCCAAAGGAACTTCTATTCCCTGCTTCGCTTGCGCCCCTCATGAAAGCGGGACTCAATGAACGACATCAAACAGAACCATTACCGCTGCGTGCAGAAGGCGCCCAGGACAAAGCTACGCAGTCTCCTTCAGTTAATCAGTTCGAATCGAGCCCTGCTTCCGTAAACCCGCGTTTGTTCGACGCTGTGCTGACGTCACTCGACGATTGGTTGTGGCAGACGGAAGAATGCGCAGCCGTCCTGCGCGAACAGTTTGGCGTCCGTTCGCTGGATGGCTACGGAATCGCCAAAAAAAGCGACGCTATCCGCGCAGCCGGAGCCTGTCTGCGTTACGCGCGAGAGACCCAGCACGCTGCAGCTGCGCATGTCACCGATCTGATCTACTTCGAGCCGCAGGATCATCTGGTGCTCGACAGCATCACCGTCCGCAATCTCGAATTAGTCGAATCGCTGGGTGGCGCCAGCGGCCGTTCGCTGCTTGATTTAATAGACGAGACAGTCACCGGCATGGGAGCTCGGTTGCTGCGCTCCTGGTTATTGAGGCCTTCACTAAAACGCGCTGAAGTCGAAGCCAGGTTGAGTGCTGTTGAAAATATTCATGCTGAGCAGATGCAGCGCGATCGTCTACGTATCCTGTTGAAGGAAGTGAGCGATCTGGAAAGGTTGACGGGGCGGATCAATCTCGGCTCGGCCACTCCACGCGACTTGAATGCGGTGGCGCGCTCGCTCAGTCAGGTTCCTGCCATTCGAGAAATACTATCCACGACCACTTCATCGCTGCTGCTGGTTTTGTATGACAGCACCGATGAACTGGCGGATATTCGCGAGTTGATCTCGAACGCAATCGCCGACGAACCACCGGTAAAGCTGAGTGATGGCAATACCATTCGTGAAGGCTACGCCACCGAGCTCGATGAGTTGCGTTCCATAAGCCGCAACGCAAAGCAAACAATTGCGACCCTGGAAGCTTCGGAACGGACGCGCTCTGGAATTGGCAACCTGCGCATTCGTTACAACAATGTCTTCGGCTACTACATTGAAGTTTCGCGTGCGAACTCGGCGCGCGTGCCCGCGGATTACGAAAGGCGCCAGACGCTCGCGAACGCCGAACGCTATACAACACCGGAACTGAAGGACTGGGAAAAGAAGGTCCTCGGCGCCGATGAGCGCATCGTGCAAATCGAGACTGAGCTTTTCAACGAGCTTTGCCGGCAGGTTGCGGCCCAGACCAAACGATTACAAGCCACCGCGCGCGCGCTCGCGGCGATTGATGCGCTCGCAGCGCTCGCAGAAGCTGCGGTGCGCCGCCGCTTTGTCCGGCCCACCATGCATGACGGTGACGAAATCGAAATCGTCCAGGGACGGCATCCTGTCATTGAAAACTTCAACGACGATCCTTTCGTGCCCAATAGTCTTTATCTCAACAACTCCACCGACCGCTTGCTGATCATCACGGGGCCGAACATGGGCGGCAAGAGCACTGTACTGCGCCAGACGGCTATAATCACCATCCTTGCGCAGATGGGTGGCTTTGTGCCGGCTGAGAGGGCGCGGCTCCCATTGTTGGATCGCGTCTGGACGCGTGTCGGCGCCTCGGACGATCTCACGCGCGGGCGTTCGACGTTCATGGTTGAGATGACCGAGACGGCAGCGATTCTCCATAGCGCGACGCCACGTTCGCTGGTCTTACTCGATGAGATTGGAAGAGGCACCGCGACCTTTGATGGACTCTCGATCGCGTGGGCCGTGGCCGAGTATCTGCACGATTCCCCAGAGCATACGGCCAAAACCCTATTCGCGACGCATTATCATGAGTTGACTGAACTGGCTGAGCGTTTGCCGGGCGCGCAGAATTACCAAATCACCGCCACCGAACGCGAGGGCGAAGTAGTTTTTCTGCATCGGCTCGAGCGCGGCCGGGCTTCGAAGTCTTATGGCATAGAAGTGGCGCGGTTGGCTGGATTGCCACCCGCAGTGCTCGCCAATGCCCGCGAAGTACTGGCACGTCTGGAGCGCTATGAACTGGAAGTCTTTGCTGACGATGAACAGTTCGGCGCTGCTGCTTTGGAGAAAGCGACGGCGCGGGCTGGGCGCCGCAAAGCAGCCGCTCAGGCGTCGTTGTTTGATCTCATCAACCAGCGCGTGGTAGATGAACTGCGCGATCTCGACCCGGAAAAGATCTCACCCGAGGAAGCAAAGGACCTGCTGCGCAAGCTGCGCCAGCAGATCCTTTAAATTGCTGCCTACGACTTACTCACCACCAGCACTACAAAACTCCCCGGTTTCACGGTTCGAGTCGGGCGCTTTCCGGGTTCGGTGGCAGCAGTCTCGACATATTCAGCCGCCGGCAAAAAGACTTTTTTGGTCTTTGGATCGAAGGCCATTGTCTTTGCGCTAGGTTGCGTCTTGAGGGCGCCGGCAGCCTCGTAACTATCCGCCGACTTCTCGTGAAACATGTTCAGCGTTCCTTCACCGCAGGAAAAGAAGATCGTGTTTGAAGACGCATCAAAGCCCGCGTAATCTACCCCGCGTCCGATGGGAAAGCTGGTGATGACTTTTCCGGTGGCTGCATCCATCACCACCATCTTTGGTTCTTCCCGGCAGCCGATGAATAGGCGATTCGTTTTCTTGTCATACGCGAGACCCGTCGGCACCTTCGCCACGCCAATGGGAAAGTGATGCTTGACTTCGAGTGACTGTGGATCGAAGACGACCACTTCGGCGGCCTCTTCGCTGTTGAGATAGATGAGACCGTCCTTGCCGATCACTGCCTGCTCGCCATCGCCTTCGACCTTCACAGTGCCGACAACATTTCCGGTCGCTGCGTCAATCGCGGTGACATCATGCGATCCATGGTTGTTGGTAAAGACGCGCTTGGTGCGGGCATCGTAATAAATACCATCGGGGCCTTTGCCGACATCAATTTTCCTGATCAGCTTAAGTGTTTCCGGATCGAACATGGATACCATGTTCTCACGGCCATTGCTGGTAAAGCCGTGTTTGAAAGCCGCGGCGATCGCTACCCCATGAACGCCGGGTGTATTTACTATCGTGCCCACCGCCTTGCCGCTGTCGGCATCGAGGACCTCGACCTGGGTACCGTGCGAGACATAAAGTCTGCGCGACGCTTCATCGAGCATCACGTAATCAAATCCGCCGACTCCGCCGATGGCATAGCGATTGACGACCTTGTAATCAGTTGAGCCCTGAAAGGCCAGGGCGAAGAACGAAAGACTGAATAAAATGCTCTTGGCTATGAACATATTTAGCTCCTCAGTTTAAGATCTGATCGAACAGACGAATACCTGAACTACGGCGCGGCCATCTTAGCTGACGCTCGCGGCCAGTCGCTAACTTTAAAGTACTCGCCGGCGCCGTCATTCGTTCGCAGCAGCTTCATCATCTCCTGAAAATTAAATGGCCGGGCACCGCGCCGTCCGAAGACTGAAAGCTGGTTTCCGCTCTCATCTACTGCACGATCGCGGTCAAGCGGTTTTGAGATCGCCAAAGCCTCGCCCTTCGTTTTGAAGGTGGCGATCAACTCGGGCTCGGGCCGGGGACTGAAACCCGCATATTCGGGCAAGGTCTCCGGCGAAGTCAGCTGCACGATGCGCAAGCCGTTATGTCCATCAGCGATATAGGCAAATAAACTGGCGTTGGTCATCGCGATCTTGATCTGGTGAACGTCGTTCAATTCCCCCCCGGCGCTGTACATGCGATCCAAGCGCGGCCGAGCGGGTTGCTCGACATCGACAATCGCGATTCCCTGCTTTCCGTTCGCTACGTAAGCATAAGTTCGCGCTACATAAACGTCGTGTGCTTCAGTTAATGGCACTGCTGCTCCGGCAATCACACTCGGATGATCCGGTGATGACAGGTCAAGCGATTTCAATCCTTCATCGTCAACCACAAATGCGAAACGGAACTGCACGGCGATTGCGCGCGGATGCCGCAATAACGGCTCGCCGATCTGTTGGACAATTTTTGGATTCAGCGGGTCGTCGATACTCAGGACCACCAGGCCATGTGCGGTAGTGATGTAGGCGCGAGTTCCCGCGATCACAATGTTATTGGCGTCGTTCAGAACTCCGCCGGGGTTGAACGCGCCGTGGGGATACTTCTTTGCCTCCAGGACCCGGCGCAGGTAATTGTTGAGCGGATCGCCATCGAGCAGCGTCGCCGCGTTCACCACAATCAAGCCTTCAAACTTATCAACAATGTAGAGGTAACCGTACAGTGGATGGATTGGCTGTTCTTCGTTCAGCAATTGCCTGCGCTCAGCGCCTGTCAACCTGGCCGCAGTCTCGGGGTCGATCATTGTCCCATCAGTTTTCATGCGCCAACGCGCCGGATCAACAGCGAGCGTCGTGGGCGCGGCCACCGCCGTCGCATACTTCGTGTCGAGATAAAGTTTCTGTCCATAGCGGGAGACGGGAGCGGTAGTGATGCGTTCTGAAAAGCCCTTCTGGTCGATTTGGGCCACGTCGTAAACACGCAAGCCACCTTCGCCGGCCGCTACATAGGTATATTCACCACGCAGTTGCACCTGGAGTACGCGTGGGTTTCCCTTATGCTCGTATGCCTCTTTCAACTCACGACCACTGCGTTGAAACGCCTCGTAATTGACCGGGAAAGCAAGCTTCTGCAAAGTACTGCCAAGAACTGCCTGCGGATCTGCGCGTTCGGTCACCACCACCGCTTCAAGCGCTTCACCTGTAGCCACGTAAACATAGCGGCCCATGAAGTTCACAAAGTTAGTGCCCTGTAATAGCACCTGGGCCAGCCAGGCATTATTGTCATCCCTCTCAGAGACATGGCAGTCGCTGCAGGTCTTTGTCTCCCTGGCGCGCACGGTATGCGGCACGTGAGTGTTAAAGCTCTGACCCGCGAACCCCTCCGCCGATGTCGTCTGCTGTTGAGAATAGATCCATTCGCGATTTTGATTTTGTGAACTGACCAGCACCGCCGAAGACGAACGCACCGGAGCGATGCGATTGCCTGTGACCGTGCCGTCCCGGCCGAGCATAAAGATGTCGTCGCGCAACACCTGAAAATTATATTCGGTGAAGTTGCGCGACTCTCCGCCTTCATTATGACGATTGGGCATCCTGCGGTTCGCCTTCATTTGCAGGTGACAGCCAAAGCAGCTGGTTACCCAGGATGAGTGACAGGCAAAGCAGGTCATATTGTCATCGCGATGCGCCAGTTCGTTGTCGGTCGCCGGCAGTGTTCCCCAGGTGGCATTGTCCTTGCGCATCGTTTTGGCATAACGAGAGCGCTCGCTGTAGTCACGCGTGCCCGGAATGATCGTGTCCATTGTTTGCGGCACGCGCCACCAACGGCCGGGGACCACGAGCGAGTTTTGAATCAAATCGCCGCTCTTCAGTTCAACTTCCTTCCCGGCTTCGTCCTTCTTTGTCCGGTCTCTGGTGATCCGTTGAAAGACCGGCAGCTTCGCGCCGCTCTCATCGCGAACGGTGAAACCCCGGGTTAGATTGCGGCCTGGGGCGGATGGCTTGCCGCCTGTGTTGCGGGCCCGTGCGGCAGGGCCCGAGGTCAGCAAGGTCGCGCGCTCTCGAATCGAACCATGGCAATCAATGCAATTGATCTCGATGGCGGCGCGCGGCTCGTTGTACAGATTTCCATCTCCGTGCGCATCCTGGCGAAAATGACAATCGACACAATGCATGCCCTTCTCAGCGTGAATGTCGTTGAGGTGCACGGCCTTCTTAAATTTGTCCGCATCGTCTGCGGCCACGATCTTGTCTTCGGCATCGAGCAGGTGGCCCTTGCGATCCCGTTTGAAGACTTTGCGGAACATCCACCCATGACCATGCGAGTCGCCAAACTGAATGTTTTTTAATTGGCTGTTGAACTCGGCCGTGCCGGTCTGCTGCAGAAAGTCCGGGTCTGACCACAACCCGCGCAGACTCGCAGCCTCCGGATTCCGGTTCAGCTTCTCTTGCTCTTCGTCCTGCGATGGTTCGTGTTGTCGCGCCGGATACATTTTGGAGGCATCGCTTTCGTTGTCCCACCAGGTCATGCCGAGGTAAGTCGCCACCATGTTCGTGCCGGGGTGCATATGACAAACCATGCACTGCGAAGTTGGAATACGACTGGTGAACTGGTGCTTCAAAGGATGACCGGACTCGTCTTTGGGGATATTTGGATCCGCCGTTTGCGAGCGTCCCATGTTTCCTGCCAGTGCATAGAAAGCTGAGTGAGCGGGATCACGATCATTGGCATAGATCACATGACAGGCTGTGCACCCGGAAGAGCGATAGTCACCAGGATGGTCGTTGGTCCCCAAAAAGTTCAGCGTGGGATCCATCAGCCGCGTCTTTTGCAGTCCCAAGTAGACTGGATCAGTGCGATTGTTGCTGCCAGGACCTCTCTGGCTAAGACCCTTGTCAGGCTTACCCGGGTCTTCATCCTTGTCTGGCAGCCCCACCTCCAGCCGGCGCCGCCCGCCCCGTTCAAAGACACGCAGCACATTGCCGGGTTGTGAAATTTCCCAACGCGGCAGCGGATCGAGAAATTCGAGCAAGCCCTGTGTGCGCTTCTCATCTGCACTGGGCGTGGGCGTCTGTATCAACCGCTGCGGCGCTCCGGTTTCCGCGTAGCTTTCTCCGAAGCGAGCGTCCTTAAGCGGCAAGCCGCCGTTGTTATAGAGCGCAGCGCCCCAAAGCATCGCTCCGTGAGTCATCAGGCTGCGCGCTACGCTTTCTTGTTCCACGGCATGGCAGGAACTGCTGCCGCAGGTCTTAGCGGCCACTCTGTTATCGCCGGGATTGATAAAACGAACATATTCCCACCTTTCTCGGGTCAGCAGTGTGTTGCTGCGTTCGGGATTGGCGCCTGTCGATCTCCCATCGCGTTGCCACTCTTTCGGGAAAAGCGGCAGGACATGGGCCAGATGTTTGATGCGATCGATTTCCTTGGCCTCGTCGCTGCTCTTCCGAGGAGCGGGGTTGCCGCCATGACAGGCAGTACAGGTCAGGCCAACTGCGTCCTTACCATCTTTCAACTGGTCCAGCATGCCGGTCGCGCCATACCGGTGCATGGGTTCGATCGGCCCATGACAGGTGACGCAGCCTTCGGACCGAGGTGTTTCTTCCGGGTTTGATTTTCGCCGCAGCCGCTTTACAGATAACTCGGGCGAGTAGTTTGACACCGGCCGCACCGTCTTGACTGGGGCGAAGCGAGAAGCTGTCTCGGCCCCAACTACAAACGACACAACCACAATCAGCAATAGGACTGCTGCCACAGTTGTAGCGTGTGCATTGCCTCCAGACGCCTGTGCGAGATCGTTTGCGCTCATTACTCAGAACACCAGTTTCAATTGGGCGAACAACGAATACAGCGGCCGGCTTGGATTGATCACACCGGGTTCACAAAAGTCTCCGACGTTAGGCGGGCAGTTTCGCGATCGGTCCGTGAAAATGTCCCGAAAGCCGCGACCGGTTTGCAGAGTCGATGCCCCGAAGGTGACGGTTACGTTATTGATTAGAAACGGGCGATACGCAACTCCGAGACTATAGTCCCAGCCGATGTCATGACGAATATGATTTTGAAAAAGAATGTACTCGAGTGACTCGGTGCGATGAAAGCGCAAATAGTTAACATTGAACACGGCTTTCAAGCGCTGCGTCACTTCAGCCTCAACTCCGGCGTTGTAAATGAAAATCCCAGGATTCACAAAATTCGCCTGGCCCTGAGTCTTGCTGCTGCGCAAGCTTGGCAGAATGCTGTTTGGTTGGACCAGTCCGACCCCTGTTTGGGTCAAACGAATCCCGTTGCGGTTCCAAAACGAAAACTGGCCGCCCACAAAATTCGGATCATCAAAGATCGAGTCGAAGCCGGTGGCCTTTCCATCGGTTGGATTCTGATCACCCTGGGCCCAGAAAAACGATCCCTTAAAACGCAGATGGTCTTTATCGACTGAGGCTTCGATGGCGGCCATACTTGAATTGATCCGCACTGCACGGCCGGCGATCGGGTTGCGATCGTCGCGGCCTAGAGCGTGTTGGAATGAATGGGTCAGATTCAGCTTTCCCAGATGGCCGTCACCACTTATCCCGAAGTATCCCACCTTGAGCGAATGCGGTCGCACATCGCCAATCAACGCGGGCCGCACCAGAAATCCGTTGCGGTCATATTCAATGCCGGCGCGATCGTCATTAAAGTGAAGGCTGCCGGAAACTGTATAACCTTTGCGCAGGAAGTCCTGGCGAAAGAGATTGGCGATGTAGACATTCTGATGCCGGGTGTCAAAGCGATTCAACCCACTGTTAGTGTCCTTTTCAAGCATCGAAAAGTAGGCTGCGTTGTATTGGTAGCGATTGTTGCCAAACGACCCAAATAGCCGAGCTCCCAGATTGTTATCAGAAAAAATAAAGCCCCGGAAATCGGACACAAAAGGTTGAATACCAGCCCGGACTGAAACGAAGTCAAAGTTTGCGCTGAGGTCTGCGAGCTTATACTCGACAAACGCTTCCTCCAGCGAGATGTGGGTGTCGGTGCGGTTTGTCCCACGTCGCACGTCGACGTTGACGACGCGATTTTCGCGTGCGTTCAGGTAGTTGGGAACACTGAAAGTGGGTGAAATCTTAATCGCCCAGTCACGTGGGCGGAAAGCAGTGTCGCCGTGGAACAGTTCGAAGCTAAACTGCAGAGTTTCATTCAGGGCCAGTTGTTCCGGCTGGCCAAAAAACTCCGCACTCTGTGGGTCGTCAGCGCTGACTCCCGAGGCCGTCGGTATCCGCCGCAGTTCAATGGCAGAGGTACTGCTCGCCGAAAAAATAAAAAAGGTTTCGTTGCCCCTGATTGGATAGTCACCTTTCAAGACGCTCTGGTTGTAGGGGTCCCACCAGCGCCCCTGCTTGAAAGGGATGTCTCGACCGCGCCCGCCTTTGTCGCCGTAGCGATCGTATTCAGGAAAACTGACGCGCCAACGATCGCGCACTTCGCGTCTATCATGGCGAGTCTGGCCCACTGAGTCTTCATTTCCGGCTGGCCCCGCCGGCTGATCTATATTGGGCTCAAGTTTGATTTCGATCAGAGTCTCTTTGCCGGGCTCGACAATTACATTTTCGAGCACGTCGCCGCGCGCCAGCGAGAATTCGCCGTAGTTGACGGCCGGGTCAAACACAGCAACGTGGGGCGCCGTGACAGAAATGCGGTAAGCACCCGGCGGAAGACGCACCGAATAGGTGCCGTCTGATTGACTGCGGATCCTCCGGCTGACGCTGGTAACCTGATCAACGACTACGACCTCAACGGCAGGCACAGCTGAGCCAGCAGCGTTCCGGACGGTTCCGTGCAGATGGCCCCGATCCTGTGCAGCGCCGGCTAAAACGGCAACACCAAGAAATATTCCGAACGCAATAGGTCGGATTAGAAATCTCATGGAGACTCGCGGATTCATTGCCGATCATTTTCAACACCGAAAACGGATAACGACCAGTCACTGTTAAGAATTAAACTGGCTGGGGCGGGTGCGCCCGCCTATGCGTGGCAAAGTAGTTTAGGCAGCAATCAGAGTCAAGGTAATTTCCGGCTGTGTGATTTCACGCACCGGGATTCATCGCGCGGTCCGCACAAAACAATTTGAACGCCAGCCGTATAGTGATAAATTGAGCGCGCATTCGCGTCTCGACTTTCCCAAACCGGCGGATTGTCTTATGAGCACCAAACGAAAGACAAAGCTAACGTGGGTAGTGGCTCTATTAGTAGGATTCGCTCTGCTCCTGTTCAGCAATAGGTTTGCGTCACCGGGTTCCAGGGCTCAGTCGCTGCGTCCGGTGCTTTTCAGTCACGCAGATTCAACGCGGGCGATCGCGATTGACTCGCTGGCTGGCACTCGCGAGCCATTCTCAGTCTCCACTGCATTTTCATTTGGCGGCGATCGCACGACTCGCGTGATGTTGCTTGCCGGCAATCTGCGTCTGCAGGAAGACGAGACTGTTACAGCGGTCACTGCAGATGCTGAAAACGAAGCGCATGAATTCTTTCCCCTGACGGTTGAATCAGTGGGGCCGGTGCCTGAACAGAACTGGGCCACCGCGTTAACCTTCAAGCTCAACGAACAGCTCGACGACTCCGGCGATGTGCTGGTGCGAATTTATTATCACGGCGTCAGCAGCAACCGGGTGCGGCTCGCGGTGGGCCATACCGGGGGTGGTCCCCCTGATGACCTCGGCGCTGTCCCGACACCTGGTCCGTTTGGCATCAACGCGCCGAACGCTACCTCCACCGCCGGCACGCTCACGACTGATGAAGTCAGGACAATAATCGCGCAGGCGGTGGCTGCGGCAGCGGCCCTCAATAAAGCGGTCACGGTCGCGGTCACAGATCGCGAGGGCAACGTCCTGGGAGTTTTTACAATGACGGGAGCGCCGGCGACGATGCAGATTCGCGGCGGCGGCCCGCTGCAGGTTCCCGATCCCTTGACGGGGTTGGTACCCATCGGACTCGAAGGCACGCGACTGCCTTCCAGGCTGGGAGCAATATCAAAGGCAGGCACGGCTGCGTTGTTCAGCACTTCCGGAAACGCTTTCAATTCCCGCACCGCCGGTTTCATCATCCAGGACCACTTTCCCCCGCGAGTTAGTTTCCAGCCCGCGGGTCCATTGTATGGAGTCCAGTTCTCTTCGCTGCCCTGCTCTGATATCAAAATTCCGGGGTTGCCACTGGGACTGAGCGGCGATCCGGGAAGCATGCCTATCTATAAAAATGGTATTGCTCAGGGCGGCGTAGGAATCGAAGGAGACGGTGTCTATGGAATCGATGCGGACCCCGCAGATTTCGATTTGCCGTTTGAGGAATTAATTGCGCTGTCGGCGGTGCGCGGCTTCGCTGCTCCAGCGTCAATCCGCGCGGGCAACATTCTCGTTGACGGCATTCGGCTGGCGTTTACAAATGCGACCACGGTGCTGGCTCCCCCAGCAATTGCATTCGCAAGTTTACCCGGCTCTGTCGATCCGCTATTTCCGATTTTAAGCGCGCAGCCTTCAGCGTTTACCTCGGCAATCGTTGGCGGCATCAGCGGTGAAACCGATACGCGTTTTTTCCCTTTCAGCTCAAGCCCTTCCGGCGGACCAAATTCACTGACCGCGGCTGACGTCAATCTAATCATTGCTCACGCGGCGCAACAGGCCAACATCACGCGGGCCGCTATTCGGCAACCGCTGGGCAGCAGCGCGCACGTCACGATCGCCGTAGTCGATACTGAGGGCCGGGTACTGGGACTGTTCCGCCAGCAGGATGCGCCGGTCTTTGGCTTTGATGTTGCAGTGCAGAAGGCGAGGACCGCCACCTTCTATTCCAGCGCCAGTGCCGGCGCGCTGCTGCGGTCGGCCGGGTTCGGAGGTTATGTCGATCGCGCTGCAGCGGATGGATTGTTGCTCAACGGCTCAACTGCATTTACGGATCGAGCAGGCGGGTTTCTGCACCGGCCATTTTTCCCTGACGGTATTAACAATACCGCGGCGGGTCCTTTCAGCACCGAGAGTGGGCAGTGGAGCGTATTCAATGTCGGCTTCCAACTCGATCTGATCAAGACCAACCTACAGGCGGCCCTGGCTGGAGCCAGTGTGCGCTGCACTTCGATTCCGAACTTGCCGAACGGGATTCAGATTTTTCCCGGCAGCGTGCCACTCTACAAAAACGGAGTACTGGTTGGAGGCATTGGCGTAAGTGGTGACGGCGTGGACCAGGATGACCTTATTTCAGCAGCAGGCGGGAATGGCTTTGCTCCGATACCCGCAATCCGCTCTGACCAGATTTTTGTTCGCGGCGTACGCTTGCCGTTTCTAAAGTTTCCCCGCAGTCCGAGTTTGTAAACGTCGTTAGAATTATTGAGCCAGTTAATAGCTTTCAGTTTCTTCGGTGATTTGACTCCCCCATGATCAGAACGCGCATATCCAGATCAACAACTTGCCAGGCCTGTATCGTCCTGCTCGCTTGTGTGGCGGTCGCGTTCGCCCAGACGCCCAATTCAACTGGCGTGATCAGATTGCGGGTCAGGGTGAGCACCGGAAACGGAAGTAAAGCGCAGGGACTATCAAGGAAACGTTTCTTTCTGATCAGAGGATCGCTGTCCGACAATGCAGCGTTGCTGCAATCGTTCGCAGAACGCCCAATAGTTTCTCGCGACTGTTATTACCGCAGCATCGGCGCCAGCGAAGCCTTACTCGCCTGGCTCAAAGACGGCGATTGCGAATCAATTTACTGCCGCTCGGTGGACCAGCTGGAGGTCGACAAAGTTCCCGAGTTCAAGCTCGCGATGGCGACCGGCGAAAAGGTTTATGGGAGTCGCGAGCTGGCCCGGCAGTGGCTCTCCACCAACCTGCCCGAAAATATCAACAGCGGCTTTTACAAACATCAGCAAGCTGTCCTGACCGAACTACTAGCGCAGGCCGAACGGCAATCCCAGGCCAGAGTAAGTTCAGTCATGACCGACAGCAACGGGACTGCGTATTTTACGGACATCGAGCCAGGTCTATATGTAATTTCGAATGTCATGCCGGCTGAAGTGGCCGATTCGTCGGAGTTGTGGCTTTGCGAAGTGAAGGTGTCGCTGGGAGATCTAGCCACGGCCACGAGAGAGCGGCCTTATCTAATTTCCGACCCAAACAACAGGGATCCGCGGGACAAGAAAAATATCAAGTGCGTAAGCCTGGAAAGGCCTTTACCGGCTTGTCGACGGCAATAACCCGAGGCCCGTTCGTTACCCCGCACGCGACAAAACAAGCAGATGGTTAATTCTGAAAAGAGCCAGCCACAAACCGAAGCTTGGCGGACGACCCTCCGGCTGAGATCCCAACGCCTACTCGCGACCGCCGGCGTCATATTGGTTTGTGCCGGGATCTCTGTGATCGGCCAAAAACGAAAGCCCGCGCGAGCAACCTCAAAGATCGATTACACCCAATTTCAGCACACCACTAAACAGCATCAGGAAGCCTGCCACATCTGCCACAAAGCTCCGTCTGCAAATTGGAAACAAGCGAGCGGCTTCCCTGATATTGCTGACTTCCCAGATCACGACGCGTGCGTGCGCTGCCATCGCTCGCAGTTCTTCAAGGGAGTTCAACCTGCGATTTGCTCAAATTGCCATAGCCGAGTTTCACCTCGGGGAGAGGCCCGTTTTGCCTTTCGCAACGAAGCCAGACCCGAACAGTTCAAGATCGATTTCCCTCACGACAAACATCAGGATGTGATCGCAGCTATTCGGGCAGATCAAAATACCGCGCTCAGGTTTGCGCACGCTCTTCAGCGAAAGGATTACAACAATTGCACGATTTGCCACTCTCCAAACCGGCAAGCTCCGAAAGCACTGGCCAGTGGCTGGGTCGATGGCTTTGTTCCGAGCTTCGATTCATTTAAGACAACGCCGGCATCGCACGCGGCCTGCTTTAACTGTCACTGGAAAGGACAGGAGCCGACGGCGAACAACTGTGCCGGCTGTCATAAGCCCGCAGAAAATTATTTTCCGGACCACGTGCCGCACCGTATTTCCATGAAGTTTCGCCATGAAGGAGGCGGTGAAAAAGGCATTCACGCTGCCGAATGCACGACCTGTCATATCAACATTACCAAGTCGGCCTCGCTGAAAGGCCTGAAGCCCGATGTGCCCATCACCGGCTGCACGGAATGTCATAACAAGTCCGGACTGCGAGAGGACCTCGGGAATGAGCTGGCCCAGATCGATAAGAACAAGGGATTCGTCTGTAGCTACTGCCACACTTCGGAGACTGGCAAACGTGATCCCCCGCCCCAACATTACATGGTGGCCGATCGGCCACCTTTAACGCGCAAGGAAATCAAGTGAGGATCAGCGTCCGAGACATGGTTCTTTATTTTCTCTGCTGCGCCGCGGCGTGCGCTTTGGTTGTGAAGCTGCGCCATGAGAGTGTCTCGGCGAAAAGCAATGTATTAGACTTGCGATCGGAATCAGCACAAGGCGCGGAATTGGATTACTCCACTTTCAAGCATACGAGCAGCCGTCACTCAGCGCTTGCTTGCAGCGCCT
The DNA here is from genome assembly GCA_038237475.1 of Pyrinomonadales bacterium. GTDB lineage: Bacteria > Acidobacteriota > Blastocatellia > Pyrinomonadales > Pyrinomonadaceae > JAOAPY01. Next base: position 143,184 of record JBBRYS010000002.1, read on the forward strand.
GTCATCAAAGAACCGCGGACAACTCGGTCAGGCCTTCGTTCCCGGGACATTCCGCGTGTATCAGATGTCATGGCACACAATTCTTTACTACCTCGACTCAACTGTGCGCGATTTGCCACGCTGATGTAAATTCCACCAGGGCGCCCACGAAAGACTTTACCGGCAGCTTTAAAGAACCCTGGAACGTGCGGTTCGATCATGCTCAGCACATGGCTCCGGCGGTCCAGCCCAAAAACGGTTGCAGCGCCTGCCATGCAGGGGCACTTAACCACGGAGCTGCGCTATTTATACCGGCGCGGCTTGGTGCTCATGAACAATGCTATGCCTGTCATACGCCCGGCAGCAAAACTAAGGACGGGAGGGATCTGGCTTCCTGCGGTGTATGTCATGAGCAGAAAGCCTTGGTGCGCACGTCGACCAACGCTGTTGCCTTCCGTGCCTCATTTAGTCATGCCAGGCATGGACCGCGGCAGCGTCTCGAGTGCAATGACTGCCATGCCTTAACTTCGAGTAAGGCCCAGGGTCAACAAGTCAGCTCGCCCCGGACCGCTGAACACTTTTCAACCGGAGGGCAGAGTTGCGCGACTTGTCATAATGGCAGGCGTTCGTTTGGGGGCGATCTGAGTTTCAAAGATTGCCGCCGCTGTCATACCGGAGCGAACTTTCGGATGTGATCATCGCAGCGAGGATTTTGCGGGGGGCCCAGGTTCATCGGCCAGAGGGCTTTCAGCCAAAATTATTGACAACCCAACCCAGCCTGCCTAAGATTCGCCCGTGGCTTGTCCACAAAGCCTCAATGGTTTGCCCGAGAAACTATCCTGAGATTTCTGCTCCCCGTTACAATTCGGCAACAAACTTTCCCTGCCTGGAAATGAAATTATGAAGCTGATAATAAGTTTGCTTGCGTGTATTGCTTGTCTGCTGGTGATCGATGTCGCCGGTTCGCGGGCTGCATTTTCACCTGGAAGTGCAACCGAGGAAAGCAAGACACAGCCAAAAGAAGTAGTACTCGACAAGGACAGCCAGTCAGACAAGTACGGCGAAGTCCCTTTCAATCATGAGAACCATGCGACGAAAAAATACGATCCGGCCGGGACGGTGATGCTGTCGTGTACTGAGTGTCATCACACCGACCAACCTGTCGCAGAGTTGAAGGCGCCACTAAAGACTTCCGAACGAAACGCAATTTTGACTTCCGCGTTGCTGCTCACGGCCGAGTCCAAGCCGGTGAAGACCTGTAGAACCTGTCACCTTCAGGCAGGCGATGACAGTGCTCCGCTGCCAGTGGTCACATATCCAGACAAGGCTTCGCCTACCAAGCTGACGAACGAAGTCGCTAATCACAACAACTGTAATGTCTGTCACGACAAAGTGATCGCCGCCCGCCCTGCCTTGAAAGGCAAGATTCCGGGATCGAATGATTGCGTGCCCTGCCACAAGCCCGTCAACTAGCGGCAAAGGGGTAAGGCCGAAGGGGTAGCCAGCCTGCGCCTTCCCCCTTACCCCTTCGCCCTTGCCCCTTTAATATGTTGCACATGGCATGAGGTGCAGTCCGGCTTGCCGGCGGCAATGATCTGGTGACGCCGGCTAGTGTCCAAACGGCCATTGTGGCAGCCGGCGCAGGTCAACCGAGGCGTTTCCCGATCGATGGGATTGAAGAAGCGATGACAGCTTGAGCAACTCATCCGGTCGCGCTCATCCCCAGGTAAATTATTGATGGCACCCACCCGCTGCAGGTGAACGAAATGAAACTGCTTGCTGCGCCACTGCTGGTCTGTGTCCGTAGCCAGACGCGCCACAGCGATCCCCTTCTCAGCCCATTCCTCTTTATCAAGTCCCTTCCAAATCCACTGTTCATGCGCGACCGGATAGCCAAATTTACCTTCGTGAGGCGTCCTGACGGTGCGCCCGTTGTAGACGGCCTTATTATCATCGTTATGGCACTGAGTGCAGGTGAGCAAAGCCGCCTCACCCGGGTTAAAACTCGATCCCTTATGTTCTGCGTGGCAGGTGACGCAGCCGATCCCGGCATTTTCATGTGCGGGAATAACGGTGCCTAAAAACGCAGCGGTATTGTGGCAAGCGGCGCATTGTTTTTCCATGCCACCCTTCAGCGAATGGCAAGTCGTGCACGAATTCTCATTCGCCTTAATGGCAATCGGCGGGAACATCGTCAACTGATTTTCTGCGTGCGCCCACGACAGGGGTGCCGGCGCGTAGGCGCTGGCAAACCAGAAAGCTCCGGCACCTGCCCCTAATCCCACTATGATCAAACCCCAGATCAGGATGGAGACCGGCCAGCCCCGGGCCAGGTCGCTGGTTGGCGTCCAGTTGAACTGCGCCTTACCCGTACGCCTTTGGGCCCGCGGAAAGAGGGCTGCCGGCCGCATGATCTTTCCCGCTTCGCGTATTCGCTTGTCCCAAAATATATCGAGCGCTTTGGTTCCAGGCTGCGGCGTGCCGCGTTTCACTGTTTTCTTTCTGGAGCCTGACAGGACCTCATCGAGGTCTGCCAGGTTCTTCGTGCTCAAGGCCGGGTTGCCAACGTCTACGTAATGAGCGATGACCCCTACCTGCAATGAGACCTTAATGATCAGTGCATCCTCAGTGAGATCCAGCGCCAGCACAAATGGCCCTGCTTCCAACACATCACCTGCTCCCAGTGCCTCGTTCGCTTCAATTGGCCGGCCGTTGAGCTTGACTGAATTGGAGGGGCGCAGATTAAAAATATAATAGCCACCCTCCATCTGCTTGATGCCCGCCTGCACGCGCGAGACAGAAGGGTGGTTCAACAGGAGTTCGCATTCACTTAGACGACCCAGCAACAAGCCTTCGGTGATGATCAGCACCGGATCCTGAAGTAGATCCTCGCGTATCACAATGAATTGGTTTCGCTGTTCCATATCAGGTAACGCAATTGACCGCTTGCGTACGGCTGACAGTGATCGCAGCCTGACAGCCTGCGAGGTTTTATCTCACTCTGAAGAAAACGACCTGGGCGATGTGTACCAGCATCAATGCGAGCATGAACGAAGTTGAGATCACGTGTGGCCAGATCCAGACGCGCAGAAGTTTGTGCATAAAGACCAGCGCTTCAACCCGGCTCAGCGTGGCGGCAGTCTCTACGGCATCCAGCAAAGTGCTGCGCTCCTCTTCGGTGGCAAGCCGCGTAGTACGCTCTTTGAATTCGCCACGAGCGCGCGCCAACAGCAGCTTCAATTCTTCGCGGCGCACCAGCTGCCGCAGCGTGAATGCCCGGCTGAGAAAACGCTTGCTTACACGCTGCTCGATCTCTTCCCGCAACCAACCGGAACTGCTATTTGTTGTAGCCGCCAGTTCCGCCTTCAATTCGCCTCCCCTGGCCACCAGGTCTTCGATTAATAACGGCTCGCCTTCGATACTGGTGAGGATGCGCGGCCCTACCACATAAGACACGATGCCAAACATGCCGGAAAAGATAACCCCCAGAAACGAAAGGTAAAGCAGGGTTGTGAGCAGCCCGCCGGTGTGCGCGCCCACATGCATGAACAGCGATATGGCTGCGACCATGCCGATATACACATGGGCCAACAACCAGTAGCGCAGAGCGCCGGCACGGTGGCGATATATCTGCTTGCGGACGGGATAGGTCATCACGGCTATCACGCCAGCCAGCCCGAACAGGCCGGTGGCCCACCGCATGGTCATCCAGTTCCCCCACAGGCGTCCGTCAAATCCATGTCGAGCCAGACCCCAGGCTGCCGTGATCGTAAAAATAATCGTGAGCAGGATCCCGCCAATGCGCCAGGCGTTGGCCCACGGATCGCCCTGATGGATATTCCTTCCAATTGCATGACGATCGTCGCGAAAAACCATCCCCAGTGTATTTCCGGCTTCGCGAAAGTATTCAACCGGATTGACGCGTACGAGCGCACCCGTGGGACAATTTTCTTCACAAGAGTAGGCTTTGCGGCGCGCGCCCGGTGGATTCAAAGGCGTGTTCTCGCAAAGGTTGCACTTGATGGCAACCATCTCGGTTGACTCAGTGGCCACGGGCGGCTGCGGTGGGGACAAACTCAGCAACTGCTTCACGCGTGAACCGAAATTCTGTGGCGGCCCGGCTTCGGCGACGCGCGGGACCATCGTAATCGCGTCGTACGGGCACTGGGTCGGACAGTCAAAACAGCCTATACAAGTGTCAATATTGATATCGACATACCCGCTTTGATCGCGAAAGATCGAGCCGGTGGGACAACCGGTCAGGCACTCAGGGTCCTGGCAGTGCATGCACACCTGAGGTGAAAGCACGTGCTGCGTACTTTTCTTCGAAGACTTTATCGGTCTGATAATCTGGATGCCGCGGCGCACCAGACGGGACTGGCCGTGAACCTTATGACAGGCAAGCGAACAGTTACCGCAGCGGATACAGAGATCCATATCCATCACGAGGAGGTTTGCTGCGTCGACAAGCCCGGTGGAAATTTCTTCTTCAGTGGAAGCCAGCACCCGGTAGTCCGGCATTTCGTCAATCGTCTCGGGCGGCTTGCCATCCACATCTGAGAAGCGAGAGAAAGTTGCGATCACCTGAGCCCGCAGATCCTTATCGGTCAGGTCCTGAAGCACTATTTCCAAAACCTCCGTGCGTGCCATCACCGCGGCGTTGTACTTCCAGTTCCCGCCGTTTTCTGCCCCTCCGAGACCGAGACAGTTGCCGGCGCCGAGAAAATCAACTCCGATACTTCCACCCACGCCCACTGTGATGCCACTGTCTGCCGCACTGAAGGGAATCCCGCTGACCCGCCGCACCCAACCGCTTTTAATTAAGATGATTCGATCGACTGGTTGTCCCTCCTGGCAGAGAACATGGTGTTTGCCATAGACGGTAAACTTCGCTATTGCCCCCAGTCGCGTCACCATCTCCTGGCTGAGGGGACCGCCCATCACCATGGTCAAATCCTCGAGCACGCGGCCAAAGCCATGGACGCGGTAAGTATTGTCCAGCGCCTGAGCGAACTTTGGCAGCTTTCTAAGCAGACGTAAGGCGGGGCGATCTATCTCGAGCACGGTGGCCTGGCGACCGTGGGGGACTGCGATGGTGGCGTTGCGTTCGACTCCGGCCAGCACGGACATCTCGCCAAAGCACGCGCCCGGCTGTAGTTCATTGATCTTTCGGGGCAAGCCGTCTTTGTCGCTGATCAAGACGTCCAAAGTTCCTGCGACGCTGATATAAAAAGTATTGCCGCCCCATTCACCCTGGCGCATGATTTTCTCATCCGCTTCGAAATTGATCAGGCGGACATAGGGCCCGACTTTTTTTCCACCGGCATAGTCGCGGCCGTTCACAATGACTTCGAGGTCTTTGTCGTACTTGGGTTTTCCGTTGACCTCTTCGAACAATTCGGAAGTGAGATCGAGGTGCTTGACTGCTTCGGTGAGAATGTCCTGGTTCGTGATCACTTCAGCCATGCGGGCTTTATACTACTAACGGTGTGAAAGATAAATGATAAGTTCACCTTGCCTGGCTTGCCTGGGCAGGCTCTTCCCTCTTCCCCCTTACCTCTTCCCTCTTTCCTCTTCCCCCTTCCCCTGCTAATTCGTGCTACAGTACTTGCGCAGAGACTAAACAAGATCGGAGCGACAAACCTGCCGCAGATGCCAGCTGATTCTCTTTACGCGCTCTCCCTCGAACAACAGATCGGACAACTCTTCTATATCGGGCTCCAGGGTACGGAACTCGATGAGCAGTCGCACGCACTATTGACTGAGGTTAATCCGGGCGGCGTTATCATTTTTGGACGCAACGTCGCCGGCCCGGAACAGTTGCGAAGCCTGCTCGACGGCATTCGCTCCCTGCTTCCGGTGCCCCCACTGCTCGGAGTAGATCAGGAAGGCGGACTGGTTGATCGCCTGCGCCGGATCTTCACGCCGATGCCGGCGGCGCGAGTCATTCGTGAACATGGAGATCTGGCAGCTGCGCGCACCCTCGGGAGCGTCACGGCCGAAGTACTGCGCATGCTCGGGTTCAATATGAACTTTGCCCCGGTGATGGAGATCATGACCGACGAACGCGATTTGCTTTCGAATGGTCTGTACTCGCGTTCATTCGGACGCTCACCGGGTGAGGTACTCGGCTACACCACGGTGTACCTGCGCGGCCTGCAGGGAGGCGGCTGCATCGGCTGTCTTAAACACTTCCCGGGAATCGGGGCCGGTGAGGTTGATTCTCACGAGTCGATGCCGCTCGTGCATCTGACTCATGATGATTTGATTGCACAGGACCTGGCGCCTTACATCGAGCTGTTTCAGCGCAAAGACGATCGAGTGCGCTGCGTCATGGTCAGCCACGGCGGCTTTCCGGACATCGACATTCTGAAGCAGGTAAAGGGCGGCGCGATCGAGCCGGCCTCGCTCAATTACGATATCGTAACGAAACTACTGCGCCAGGAGCTTGGTTACAAACATCTGGTCATGACCGACGATCTCGAGATGGGTGCGATAGCCCGGCATTGCGAGATCGAAGAAGCGGTCGTGCGAGCTTTCCTGGCTGGGGAAGATATGCTGGCCATCTGTGCTACGCCGGAACTGATTCGTCGCGGCTATCATGCGATGCTTGACGCAGCCGGCTCTGGGAAAATTACGAAAGAGCGACTGCAGGCTTCGCTGCGGCGCATTGCCGCGTTCAAGCAATTGGCCCACCCACCATTGCCGCTGGAGTTCGCTCGCATGGAAGCTCTGGCTGATCAAATCAGCGAGCTCAATCGCAAGTTGAATTACGTTTACGGAGGAAAAGCTTAATGTCTTTTAAGGCGTCGCGGGTATTTCGTAGAGTCGTTTTTGTCTTGAGCTTTACCGCCGTCCTCCTCTCCCTCGCGGTGGCATCGGGTTGCCGGCATAAGAACACTGCGTTCATCATCGCGCTGAGCGACAACATTCGTACCATCGATCCGATCGGGGCGCCCTCGGTCGAAGCAGCCAGTGAACGTGTGCGCTCGTTGATGTTTAATTCACTGGTCAAGAAGGACGCGAAGTTTGACTACGTGGGAGAGCTGGCCTCAAACATTCAGCGCTCCGACGATGGCCTGACGTTCACTTTCACTTTGCATGACGGTGTAAAGTTCCATGACGATCGCCCGCTCACTTCTGCCGACGCTAAATACACTCTTGATCTGATTTTGGAAAAGGAGTTTGCTAAAGCGGCCAGTTTCTTTGAAGGTTCCGGCGCGACCAAAAAACGATATGTAAAGACGGTCGAGGCCCCGGATCCAAAAACCCTGGTGGTCACGCTCACCAAACCATGGATGGGCTTGCTTTCCAACCTGGTGGCCGTCGCGATCATTCCCAAAGACAGTTACGCTACGCAAAAAGATCGCCCGGTTGGAAGTGGCCCGTTTAAGTTTGTCAGCTACGACAGTTCGCAACAAGTGGTTGATCTAACTGCCAATGAGAGTTATTGGGAAGGACCACCGCAAATTAAGTCGCTGCGCGTGCGCGTGATCGCCGACGCGAACGCCATGCAGGCCGAGTTGTTGTCGGGCCGAGTCGACATCGCGCCTTTGCCGACCAGTCTTTCTCCTGATGCGATCAAGGGGCTCGGCGGCAACTCGAAATTGCAGGTCGTGCAATTTCCGGGTTCGAACCTCGTCCTGCTGACCTTCAATGTTTCCGAAGCGCCTTTGAACGATGCGCGAGTGCGGCAGGCGATCTGCTATGCCATCGATCGCGAAGGCATGATTCGCGATCTTCTGTTGGGCCAGGGAAAGCTGGCGCACTCGATGTTGCCGGAGGAATCGTGGGCCTACACTTCGGGTGAGAAATATTCTTACGATCCAGAAAAGGCCAGGCGTTTACTCGACGAAGCCGGATTCAAAAATGGGCAAATGCGATTTGCGACACCACTGGTATTCAGAATCTCAGGCAGCAGCACTCAGGCCCGCAATGTGGCAGGGATCATTCAAAGCTCGCTCAAGCTGGTCGGCATTCCTGTTTCGATCGAATCGGCCGAGACTAACACGCACTTTCAGGAGCTGCGTCGCGGTCACTTTCAAATCGCCTATGGCCAGTGGGTAGGTGGAAATCAGGATCCGATTTTCTACAAAGATCTTTTTGCCACTTCCGAAATTCCCACTGAGACGCGCGCTTCAAAGAATCGCAGCCGCTACAGCAATCCTGTTCTTGATCCCCTGCTGGAGGAAGCTGTGAATACATTTGACCGGCAAAAGACACTTCCGCTTTACACAAAGATTCAGGAGATAGTCAGTCATGACGCGCCGATTCTGCCTTTGTGGTATCAGGCAAACATGGTGATTGCCAAGCAGACCGTGGGTAACATTCACGTCGATGCGAGCGGTGACTGGGGTTTTGTACGCAACCTGACAGTGAAGTAGTCAAGGCGGAAATTTTCAGTTCGTCGATCGGTTCGCCGGATTAACTCAAATCGAGCCCAGCGCCGTTTGGATTGTTTCTCGAGTGATCGCGCCTTCCCGAATCAGGCGCGGCTCGCTACCACTCACGTCAAGCACTGTCGACGCCTCAACGTCACCCACGTCACCGCTATCAATAATCAAGTCGATGCCTTTGGGAAAGTAAACTTCGACGTCGGGCGCGGTTCGCGCCGGAGGCTGGCCTGCGGGATTGGCACTGGTGGCTGTGAGAGCGCCGCCACAGGCTCGCACTAGATCCCTCACCTCTTCATCAAGCGGAAGACGAACTCCGATTGTCCCTGAACCGGAGGTGAGTTCCAGCGGCAAATGCCCGGCGGCCTCCCCAACGAGTGTCAACGGTCCCGGCCAGAAGCGCTCGGCGGCCAGGTTAAATAAAGGAGAGCGGGAAGAAATGAATCGACCTACAAGGGCGAGATCTGAAATGAGGAGCAGGATTGGCTTGGCCTCTTCTCTGCCCTTGATGGCCCGCAGCGACTGGAGCGCCGACTGGTTAAGTGGATCTGCACCGAGCCCGTAGAAAGTGTCGGTACGAAAAGCAATCAAGCCGCCGCCAAAAATAACCTCGGCAGCCTTGAAATGAGTCTGATGATGTTTAGCAGCGGCAATCATTAATACGGCTGCAGGGCCGATGCCTGCCTCTTAACGGTCAACTGTCGGATTTCTCCTGCGGGTCGGAGCCGACCGTGACATACCTGCGTCCCAATCCGAGTTGGCGCAGCTTGTGCTGCAGCGATTGGCGATGCATATCAAGAATCTCCGCGGCTCGGGTCACGTTGCCGTTGGTATGTTCAAGGCACCGGGAGATGTAGCGGCGCTCAAACTCGCGACGGTCCTCTCGAAAGTCGGCGGTGAATGGAACGTCGATGCCGCCGCTGCTCGATTCAGAACTGCTCGCGACCAGGCTCGCGTTATTAACGGTGATCTCCTCGGCCAAATCATTCGCAGTCAACTCTGTGCCCTCAGCCATGATCACCGCGCGTTCGATTGTGTTCTTTAATTCCCTGACATTGCCGGGCCAGTCATAGTCGACCAGTCGCCGGAGCGCACTCTGGCCCAGGGCCCGCGCCGGTAACTCAAATCGCTCCGCCGCTGCTTTCGCGAACTTTTCGGCGAGCACTGGAATATCTTCGCGGCGCTCGCGCAGCGGGGGAATCTCAATGGTGACTACGCGCAGGCGATAAAAGAGATCGGCGCGAAAATTCCCGTCCGTGATTTCCTGTTCGAGCGGCCGGTGTGTGGCGCTGATGATGCGAACATCAACCGGGATCGATTCGTTGCCGCCCAAACGTTCAATGCGCCGTTCCTCCAAAGCGCGCAGCAGCTTTGCCTGCACGTTGGAACTCATGTCGCCAATCTCATCGAGGAAGAGTGTGCCGCCGTCGGCTTGCTCGAATTTGCCTTCGCGGCGCGCTGCAGCGCCAGTAAAAGCGCCCTTTTCATGACCAAACAACTCCGATTCAATTAACTCAGCCGGCAGGGCCGCGCAGTTCACGGCCACGAAGGCGCCGTTGTGCCGGGCGCTGTTTCGCTCATGAATTTCGCGCGCTACAAGTTCTTTGCCGGTGCCTGATTCGCCGCGAACCAGGACGGTCGCGTCCGTTTCGGCTACCTTTTCGATCATGCTGCGCACGCGCTGCATGCCGGGAGAATTCCCGATGAGTGCGCCGCGCGCTGACCTTTCGATTTCAATTCGTTTGCGAAGGGAAAAATTCTCGCGCCGGAGCTGCAGCGTTTCGGCGGCGTTCTTGACCACCAGGCGCAGGTCGTCGAGTTCAAAAGGTTTGGAGAGATAATCGTAAGCGCCCGCCTTTACCGCTTCGACAGCCACGCGTTCAGAGCCATGCGCGGTGATGATAATAACGAGGGGAGCGCTGCCGTTGGCGCTGCGCAATTCGCGCAGAAAATCCAGACCGCTGATGCCTGGAAGATTCACATCAAGGAGGAGCAGGTCGGGATCCTGCTGCTTGATCAGGATGCGCGCTGCCTCAGCCGAGTCAGCCTCAGAGATGTTATAGCCAAACGTACTAAGAGCCCGCCGCATGCCGTAGCGGGCCGCTTCTTCATCGTCAACCAGTAGTAATCGCAATGCTTCTTTTCTCACTCTGCGTGTAGTTTAGAACTTCTCACGCAGATTTCCCTAGCGCATCGCGTGGCAAAGCGGCAAAGAGGTAAGGGGTAAGAGGTAAGGAGTCAGCCAGCCTGCGGAGCAGGCGACAGCGTAGACTGGGGCGTAAGCCCCAGGATCCGTCGCCTAACAAAAATCCAGCCCGCGGACGCGGGCGACAGCCGGACGACCGGAATGCATGCCATGGGGAAGAATGAATAACGCAGCAGCTGTCGCCCGCTACCGCGGGCTCGATATCTTTTTCGGATTTGATCCTGGGGCTTACGCCCCAGTCTCTACGCTGTCGCCTGCTCCGCAGGCTGGCTTGCCTCTCAACTCTTCCCCCCTTAGCCCTTACCCCTTACCCCTTTCCACTACATCGCGCGGCGGGCGGACATCACCAGGATGATCGCATCGCCGGAGGGTCCCAGGTTCAAGGTCCCCACAACGACGGGCTCGCCTTCGCGCATGCTGATGTCCGAGGTCAGACCAGTGCCTTCATAACTTGTCACCGGGCTGGCGGGTCCCGTTAACGGGCCGCCGCTGTTGTAGGTGACGATGGGGACGCGCGAACCGAAGTTGAAGCCATCCATCCTAATCACCTTGTGACCCTGTGCGTCACTCACCACCTTGACGGAGTTGATTTTGAAATCGTTGAAAGTTGGAGAATTGCCGCTGGCCGCACCAGCCGAAGCCAGTAATGGGCCCCCAATCCAACGCAGACTCAAGTGTCCTTCACTTCTGACTCGATTGATAAGTGTCGCGGCCAAAGAATAATTCTTAAAAGGCAATGAGCCTCGTAGGCTTTTGACTACTTGATCGAGGCCAGATGGCAACTTCTCATTACCGACCTCCTGATTAGTCCCGATCACCAGGTAGAGCTGTGTGTCGAGATTGATCTCTTCACTTTTATTAGCCGTGCCAACGGGTTTGTCGTCCTGGGCCAACGCCGGTCGAACATTAGCGCCAACGCACAGCAGGGCCAGCGAGACTAAGAGAGAGTAACTTAAGCGAAACCATAGACATTTCATTTCATGCTCCTCGGTTGTGGGAGAGCTCTTCAGCAGCGCCGGACCATTACCGGCTTGCCGCTTAATTACATCAGACGCACACGCGCGCCAGAGTTGGAAGTTCCGAATAGGAAACCAGACAAAAAATCGATAGCGCAAGCGTAGTCCGTGGAACGGACCGACAATAGCCCAGCGCTTTAGCGCTGGGGAACAAGATAGGTTTTGAAACGCAGTCCGTGAAACGGACGACTGAACAGAGAGTAGCTGAATCCCTTCTCCCGTCCGTTCCACGGACTCCCTAAGTTTATCTATCCCAGCGATGAATCACTGGCCTATTGCCAGCCGCCCGTTTCACGGACTTCACTTCTTCGATCTGATCTAGGCGACCTTGAATGGCAGCCTCAATTCGAAGCATGCGCCGGGGTCATCGTCGGTTAGCAGGCGCGCCGCGCCGCCGGCTTCTTCCATGCGCTTGCGCACAATCGCCAACCCGAGCCCGGTCCCGCGCTGCTTCGTCGTAAAGAATGGTTCCCAGATGCGCTTCCGGATTTCAACCGCGACGCCTGGCCCACCATCTCGAACAGTTATGAGAACCTGGCCTGAACTCAGCTGCACGGAGATGTTGATGCTGCCGCCATCCGGTGTGGCCTGCACTGCATTGAGGAGCAGGTTCGAGAGTGCGTCACGAAGCGCGGCTGCGCCGATGCCGGAGATTTCTTCGTCAGCTGAAAGTGCAACGTCAACCTGGATGCTGCGAGTGTCAGCCTCGGCGCGCAAAAGTTCAGTCACCGAGTTAACCAGCTCTGAAATGCGGCAAGGCAATTCACCTGGACTTTCCTGACGGGAAAAACTCAGCAACTGCGTAACACTCTGGCTGAGCCGGTTGGTTTCCCCCACGATAAGTTGCAGGTCGCGCGCGTAGTCATTGCTGAGGCGCTCGTCCTCGCTCATCACCTGCGCAATCGACTTAATCGACGACAGAGGATTCTTGATCTCGTGAGCGACGGTCGCGGCCATTTGGCCCAGCGCCGCCAGCCGCTCCTGATTGGCTAGTTGCCGCTCGAGCCGCACATTCTCTTCAACCAGCCGGCAGTCTTCAATCGCCGTTGCTACCTGACCGGCAAGTATTCCCAGCACCGCGCGCGTATCCGGCGTCAGGCTGCCGCCTGGTCCATCGACCAGTAACATTCCCACCGTGTGATCCTCGCGCAAGAGAGGGTAGGCCAGGCGAAATCCCTGCCTGGTCAAAGCATACGTATCCTCGATCGGCGACCAGTCCTGTTGTTTTGACAGTTGCATCAGCTGGCCCAGCCAGTCGTCTTCAGCGGATGTCCCTTCCGCCTGATCACTCGGACCGTGCTCCCGATTTGAGACCACAACTCGAACCGCACGCAGTCCCAGCACCTGAGCCGAACGCTCCTCCACAAAGCGCAGCAACTCAGGCAGTTCCTGATACCTGCCCGCATGGGCGCCGATACGGTCCACGATCTCGCGGTAGAGCGTCGCCTGGCGCTCAAATAATTTATGGAAGCGCTGTTCGAGCCACTTGCGTAACGGCGCGGCTGCGAGCGTTAAGCCAAGAATCAGAACCGCTTCGATAACTCCACTGCGAACCCCAAAACTGGCATTGGCCCACTCGCCGATGACCCTGATGCCGTAGAGGTAGATCGTCAGCACCACCGCCGCGAACGTCGCCACCACCAAACTTTCCCTGATCACCAGCTCGAGATAGCGGTAGCGATAAATGTAGTAAGCCAATAACGCCGACGGCAACAATGAACCAAGATTCGCGATCGTCTGGAGGTATAACCCGGCGCGGGTTCCCTGCCCTACCCCAAGAGCGAGCGCAGCAATAATCACCAGGCCCACCGCCACAAACGAAGCCGCCAGCGTGCGCATGATTATCTGCTCGCTCGGTTGCGGAGTCTTACGAGCAATCAGCACTTCGGTGACGGCAATGAATCCCAGTACATACGCAACCCAGCCGGCAAAATAAGGGACGAAGAAGTGCAGCTTGGTCAGCATGGGCGCGTAGTTGCCTGACCAAATCTTCGGCAGTGCAATAACCAAAAACACCGCTGGCAGATATGAAATGTAAATGCGAACTTTCTCTCCCGGCGTAACGGGACGATGTGAGGCGTTCGCCCACAGATGTACATGCACGTGCAGGAGGAATGAGTAGGCCAGGGTGATGCTGATCACCGCGATCGTGTCAGCCACGCGAAGGCCGATATTCCACTGGGTGTAGCTCAGACCAAAAAGCTTGTGGAGAGTAATGACAAGATTGCTGGTGTGCCAGCCGCCGATGCTAAGAGCCAGCACAAAGAGACCACGTTCAAGCGAAGTCAGTTTGCGCCGGTGAGAAATCAGCAGCGAGGCCATCCAAAGCGGCAAAACAGCGCCGATGCTGTAGCCGACCAATTGGAGGACTTCAAGCGGAGTCATAAATTAGGAAGGCGGAGCTTTGTCCCTGGAGCTTTGTGTGTTGCGTCGGTGTCCCACGACCTTGTTCAGATCGTAAGAACACGAATACGCAAAGCCTAAGGCCCAAAAACGAAAAGCTCTGCGCTCTACTGACTACTCGCGGTGCTTCGCGCACTCGAGATGAACGTAATCTCGATGCGCCGGTTGCGCGTGCGTCCCGCCACAGTAGTGTTCGGTGCGATTGGATTTGCGGGGCCCATACCACTCGCCTGGATGCGCGCGCTATCCATTCCCCCGGCTTCAAACCGTTCCGCCAGCGCCCGGGCGCGCTGCTGCGTGAACTGCTGCAACGTCACCTCGTCGCCTTTGCTGTCGCTGAAGGCTTCGATCTGAATTTGATAATCGGGGTTACTGGACAGTAAGGCTGCCAGAGGCTCGAGCTTGGTAGCTGCCGCCGCAGTCAACTTATCAGCGCGCGCACCCGACCAAATGGCATCCGAAAGGATGAGTTGAAATCCGCGCGCAGTTTCTTTGACGGTACCGAACTGACCCAGACTTTGTTTTAGGTTAGCCTCTGCCGAGCGCCTATCCTGTTCACGCCGCTCAGTTTCACGCCGTGCTTCGTCAGCCTGGCGCTCACCTTCCAGGCGCGCCAGTCTTAGTTTGGCAGCATCACCTTCGCTGCGAACGGTCGCCAGTTCATCCCGCAGTCGCGCTACTTCGACACGCATGTCTCTGAGCTGATCGCTCGAGAGGGCCGCTTCACGTTCCGCCAATTCGCGCGCGTGCGTTTCCTTTGCCAGATCAGCAGTCAACTCCTCCACTTTCTGGTTCGCATTGGCACTGCTGCGCTCCGCAGTGCGCACGGCATCGTCTCGTTTGCGAGTCTCCTCACGACGCAGGCGCGCGGCGCGTCTCGCGGACCCCATCTCTTCCGCGTGAACACCGGAGGACGTTGCCTTTCGCGCCAGGACATCAATTTCAGCGCTTGGTTGGTTGGTACGCCAGGCCATTTCGGCGGAAGCCAAATCGTCCTGGGCTTTTTTTAATTCGTCAGGAGCATCCTGATCGCCGCCGGCGAAGCGCGCGAGATTGACGGCTTGCCGGGCACCCAGAAGCGATACGGGCGTGTCCCGGTAATCACGATCTGCGATATCGGGAACTCCGGCGCTGCGGAAATAGTCACTGCTGTTTCCAATGTACTTGACGCTGGTAGTTTCGATCTGGGCATTACCGGGCTTGGTTGGCGGCAGGTTCTCCAGCACCACCATCCGGCTGGGGACCTTCATCAGGAAGTGCGGCTCGGCAGTGACTATCAACGCGAAAGTCTGCAAGGTCGTGGTCACATCTACTTTGGAATCGATGAAGCTGCTCCCGCTGCGTTTGATCTCGCCGAGGTTGTCGACCTGACCGTTGGGAGAGACGGCCCAGAGCACATAGGTCGTATAGACGCCTCCCAGCTCAGAAGCGCGTGGCAAATCTTCGATGCTCAGCTCTACTCGGGTGCCGCGACGGCCTGAGCGTTTTACCTTTGCTTCTCCTTTGAGACGCGGCAGCAACGTGGTTCCTCGGAACTTGAGGTTAACAGTTTCGTCCAGGGGATAGGCCACAGCCACGGTTTCACGCGGCACATCACTTTGCGCCACGACAGCCATGAGGCTCAAAGCAAGCAACGCAACCAAACTGGCAGCTTTGAAAAAACTTCGACGAAAATTCATAACAACATCACTCCATGTGCTGGAAAAGTTTGACCACAGTCTGAGGGGAGTTTCCAGACTCAATGAATAACTGATGCCGCGCTGTTGGGTATTGTTGCCGAACGGATTGTGAGGGTCAACTAACGACCGGCCATTTTCCGATGGTACCGGGCCTTGCGAAAGGCAGCGAATTGCACGACGAAAACCGCGATAGCACCCATTAAAACAAGATGCACCATGCCACTCTTGTGAAAAAAGACTGTCAAAACAACCCAGATGACAAATAGTATTGCCGACACAAACCAGAGTTCCAAGAGTTCCCCTTTTTCAAATTCAGAGCTTGAGCCCTAACCAGTGTTGAGACGCCGCAGCCAGTCTCGTGCTCAGATTCTCCCGCCGCTTGATTATGGAGCTTCGTTGAGTTTGTAACCTACGCCACGCACCGTCAAAACATAACGGGGGTCCTTGGGATCTGTTTCCAGCTTTTTGCGCAGCCGATTGATGTGCGGATCAATATTGCGCTGATAGCCTTCGTAGTCGGTGCTCCAGACATGATCGAGCAACGCATTTCTGGACCAGGCACGCCCCGGTTCCGTGGCCAGTAGCTCAAGGATCTGAAACTCGAGTGGGGTCAACTCGATCAGCCTGCCGCTCCGCGTAATTTCATGCCGGCGCTTATCGATTACGAGATCGCCAATTTCAATTCGCTCGCCCTCGACCACTGGTTGAATTTTCGCCGAGCGCCGCAGCAGTGCCTCGACCCGGTATTCCAGCTCGCGCGGACTAAAAGGCTTGGCGAGATAGTCATCGGCGCCCGCTTCGAATCCCGCGACCTTATCGGAGAGTGCATCGTGAGCAGTTAAGAATAATGCTGCGGTATGAACCCCGCGATCCCTGACCTTCTTCAACAGTTCGAGACCGGACATACCCGGCATGGATACGTCGAGAATCAGACAATCAAATGAGCCGGTCAAGGCCGGTTCAAGCGCCGCCAGTCCGCTGTCCCGCTCCTGGACCTCAAAGCCCAAACGACGGAAATATTCTGCCAGCAGGAGCCGCATGTCGGCATCATCATCAACTATCAAGAGTCGCTTACCGCTGTATTTATTGGTTGCTTGTTGTTCCAAAGTGCATCCTGCGGGGGAGATGGTCTAAAGAGCTTGAGGATTATACCCTAACGTTGTCCAAAGGCGATCCGCTAATGGTCCATCGAGCCACAATTTAACCGAGACACTTACCAATTAGAGCTCCTTGACGATGTAGACAGGGGATAAGTATAGTCTGCCTTTGTCATTTTGGTCATAGATCCCTTCTTCCTGCATGCACCTGAGTAGAGCTTTTGCTACGCAATGAATGACCTGCGCCGACTACTGAAATATCTGAAGCCTCACACCGGAATCTTCATCATCGCGACCGTGGCGATGGTCATCGGAGCGGTATTAGAGAGCGCGATAGGCGCCTTGATCGTCCCCATATTCGATCAGGCGTTGGGGGGAGTTGGGCGGCGAACCCAGACTCTATTCGGCTTACAACATATCATTCCGGCTTCGGGTTTGGCGGCCTGGCAAACCATCTCAGTTCTGCTGTTGGTCTTTACTGCTGCCAAGGGAGTTGCTGAATATTTCTCGACCTATCTGATGGCGCGCATTGGGCAATCGGCCGTGTTGGATCTGCGGCAAAATCTGTATACGCATCTGTTGGCGCAGTCTGCGAGCTTTTTTGAAAGACATCGCACCAACTATTTGGTAGCGCGTCTGGTGACCAGCGCAACAGCCATCGAGGCGGCTGTTGCAGGCACTTTGCGCGACATGCTGCGCGAGAGCTTTACTTTGATTGCTTTCCTCTCGGCCTCATTTTTTTACAGTTGGCGATTGACACTGGGTGCGCTCACGCTGGCTCCCCTTGTTGGCATTTTGACAGCGCGCTTTAGCTCATCATTGCGCAAGCTTGCACACGAAAGTCTGGAAGGCAATAAGAAACTGACTGATACAGCGCAGGAAGCGCTCGCCAATCAAAACATCGTCAAGGCCTACAGCGCCGAAGCTCGCGAGGGAGTTCGTTTCACCACGGTGGCGAAAAGCATTGTCAACGCCAATCTGCGAACCGCGCGCATCGTAGGCTTTGCGCCTCCGACAATTGAAATGATCGGAGTAGTCTTTGTCGTCTTTCTGCTTTTCTTCGGTCAGCGCGAGATTCTGGCGGGAAGGATGAGCGCAGCTCAGTTCCTGACATTTCTTTTCTTTCTCTTCCGCAGCTACGATCCGATGCGCAAATTGTCACGGCTGCACAACGCAATGGAGCAGGCCCTCGCGGCCGCACAGCACGTGTGGGAAGTGATGGATGAGCACGCTGAAATTCCGGAAAAGACAAATGCCGTCACACTGCAGCCGCTGCAGCGTGAAATAGAACTGCGCGATGTTTCCTTTGATTACGCTGATGAAAGCCGACCCGTGCTGCGCGGAGTGAACCTGCGCATCCCCGCAGGCTCGATGGTGGCCCTGGTAGGTGAATCCGGCGGTGGTAAATCCACGCTGATGAAATTATTTCCGCGCTTCCACGATCCCGTGGCCGGAGCTGTCTTGTGGGATGGAGTAGATCTGCGAGACGCCAGGCTGTCAAGTCTGCGCTCGCAAATCGGGCTGGTGACACAGGAGACGGTCCTTTTCAACGACACGGTGCGGCACAATATCTCATACGGACGTCCGAACGCTTCTGATGAGCAATTGATGGAAGCCGCGCGCATTGCTTTCGCGCACGATTTCATCATGGAACTGCCGAAGGGCTATGACACAGTTGTGGGTGAGCGCGGCCTTTTTCTTTCGGGCGGACAACGCCAGAGACTCGCCATCGCGCGGGCCATCCTGATGGATGCGCCGGTGCTAATTCTCGACGAGGCTACCTCCGCTTTAGACGCCGAATCGGAACGGCTGGTCCAGAGAGCCATAGCGAATCTGGTGCAGGATCGGACCACGGTTGTTATTGCACATCGCCTGTCCACTATCCGCCGGGCAGACAATATTGTGGTGATGGATGGCGGTCAGATCATTGAAACGGGTACTCACGATGAGTTGCTGGCACGTGGCGGCCAATACAAAAAACTCTACGAATTACAGTTCGCCGATGAAGAAGCGCTCTCGGAAGTTATATAAAACGTGTCAGTTGCCAATGGTCAGTGGTCAGTTGCTATTCCCGGCAACGCACTTGATTTATGACGTCTAACGACCACTAAGGACTGACTACTAACAACTGACAGCTGACAATTTTATGAAATCAATGACCGGATATGGACGAAGTTCGATTACGGGCGAGGACTTTTCAGTCTCAGTCGACATCAAGACTGTCAATAATCGTTTTCTGGATGTGCACCTGCGACTGAGCAGCGAAATCAGTTCGCTTGAATCACTGGTCAAAAAGCGAGTTAATAGCCGCTTGTCGCGGGGTCGGGTAGACATTGCCGTGACGCTGGAGCGCACGACCCAGGTAAGCTACGAACTGAATCGCCCGCTGATTGCCGGTTATGTTAATGCCCTGCGTCAGATTCAGAAGGAATTCGATCTGCCAGGTGAACCCGATATTAATATCGTCGCGCGTCTGCCCGGAGCTTTGCAGCCCGGCCGCGAAGGCCTGAACGACTTGATGGTCAGCGGTGTCGAAGACGCGGTCGATCTTGCCGTCGATGAACTCGAGAAGATGCGCGAACAGGAAGGCGCCGCCCTGCAAGCGGAAATGCGTGACCGGCTTGATCGCATCGAGTCGCTGGTCCCGATTATCGAAGCTGCGGCCGGCACTCTGGTTGAAGTCTACCGCACGCGTTTGCAGCGGAAGATCGGTGAATTAATTAATCGCGGCGGACCGACAATCGACGTCGATCCCAGCCGGCTGGCGCAGGAAGTGGCGTACCTCGCTGATAGAAGCGATGTCAGCGAAGAAATGGTCCGGCTGCGCAGTCATATTTCGCAATTCCGTGAGGCGTTGGACTCAAGCGCCGATACGGGTAAGATGCTGGACTTCCTCTTGCAGGAGCTGAACCGGGAAGCCAACACAACTCTATCGAAGTCCACCGATTTGGCGATCAAAGAGGCCGGGCTGGCCATCAAGGCTGAAGTCGAAAAGTTGCGTGAGCAGGTACAGAATGTCGAGTAATGGTCCCCTGATCCCTGGAGAAGTGGAGCGTTTGGGAGAACTCGGCGCGGACGATGTTTCGCGCGGGATATTGTTCGTTGTCAGCTCGCCGTCGGGTGGTGGCAAGGGCACGTTGATTCATCGTGTCCTGGACAACGTACCGGCGCTTGGCTATTCGGTTTCCTTTACGACGCGCGCGCCACGCGAAGGAGAAATCGACGGAGCTGATTACTTCTTTGTTAGTCCGGAAAGGTTTGAAGAACTCGTGGCTGCTGATGAGTTTCTGGAATGGGCCAGGGTGCATGGAAACTTGTACGGCACCAGCCGCGAACAAGTCGTACACGAGATTGCGGAACGTCATGACATCATCCTCGAGGTAGATGTTCAGGGCGCAGCCAGCGTGCGAAAGCTACTGGGCGACTCAGTCAGTATCTTTATCGTGCCCCCGTCATTCGAAGTGCTGCGGCAGCGATTGGTAGCACGCGGGACTGATTCTCCGGTGGAATTGGAATTAAGGCTGCGTAACGCGCCGCTTGAACTGCGACAGTACGTCAAGTTCGATTATGTGATCGTTAACGATAACCTGGAGCGGGCGGGCGCGCAGCTGGCGGCAATCATTGACGCCGAGCGGGCCCGGCGCAAACGTCAGGAGCAGGAAGTGCGGCGCGTTGCTGAGACTTTCCCGGCAGGCTAAGCCGGAGGGCTACAAGCGCCATTGCAGGTCACGCAACTTGCAAAGTTCAAGCTTAGAAGTGGAGGCTCAAAAAAGAAAATCATGTCAATCGCAAAAGAAAGCATCGAAAAGCTCGCCGAACAATCTGAACCACCCGAGCTCGATTCGAAGTATCGTCTGATCATTATAGCGGCCAAGCGCAGCAAACAATTACAACGCGGCGCAAAACCGCGCATCGACATCGATACTCAAAAACACAAGACCACCCGCATCGCGCTCGAAGAGGTCATTCAGGGCAAAGTTCCGTTTGAGATCACAGAGCTTGAACCGTCTGCGGAAGTTTGATAGACCTGCAACGCCTTGACATCCTGCGGAGCGGGCCAGAGCGTAAAGCCCTGGAGCGCAGCGGAACCCCAGAAAAGTGCTCCGCAGGCTGTTCACTACATTCCTTTGTAATCCGGTCCGCCGCCGCCTTCAGGTGTAACCCAGTTAATTATCTGGTAGGGGTCCATGATGTCGCAGGTCTTGCAGTGTACGCAGTTGGAAAAGTTGATTTGCAATCGTCTCTCGGGTGCACTGGCAGCTGGCGGTGACGTGCCGGAATCCTGCGGCGCCAGATCGACCATTTCGTAAACAGCCGCCGGACAAAAGCGCTGGCAGGGGTTGCCGTACTCTTCCGTGCAGCGCGTGACGCAAATGTTCGTATCGAGAATGTGTAAATGCGCCGGCTGATCCTCAACATGGCCCACGGCAGCGTGGTAAACGTCAGTTAACTTATTAAAAGTGAGCTTGCCATCGAAACGTAGATCGGTGTACCGCTGCCCGATACCATCCCCAGTCCGGTCGGCCTGATAACCATACGCGGAAAGCTTCTTCATCTCCTGATGCCCTGCTTCAGACTGTGCGCGATCGCGGAAGCCCCACGAGCGACCGCCGGTAAGAAACTGTAAGCCTGCATTTGCAAGCCCCAGCCAACGGCCGTGTTTGAACGCCGCATGGAAGTTCCTGACTTTGCGCAACTCAGGAATGATCCAGCTCTCATTCACCAACTGTTCATACCTCTTTAACTGCTTAGCCGAATAGTCGCCGGCGAGCAGCGCCTCAAATATCGCTTCCGCGGCGAGCATGCCACTCTTGATCGCCGAGTGAATGCCTTTCAAGCGTTGCGAGTTCAGAAAGCCGGCGCAATCACCGACCAGCAACAATCCGTCAGCGTACAACTGCGGCATGGCAAAATAACCGCCCGCGACAATCGTCTTCGCGCCGTATCGAATCATCTTGCCGCCTTCCAGCAATCGGGCCAGAAAGGGATGTTGCTTGAATCGCTGAAACTCGGCATGAGGATCGAGCAGCGGATCCTGATAATCCAACCCGGTGACATAACCAATATTCAGAATGCGATTCTGCATGCCGTAGATCCAGCCACCGCCATAGGTGTGCGCGTCCGAAGGAAAACCAAGCGTATGCGTGACCCGTCCGGCCGGGTAACGATCGTCGGGCAGCTCCCAGAGCTCTTTGACACCGATGCTGTAGACCTGTGGTTCACGTCCCTCATTGAGATTGAGGCGTTGGATTAACTGCTTGGCGAGCGAGCCGCGTGGTCCCTCACCCAGCACCGTGACCTTGGCATGCAGATCGACTCCCGGTTCGTAGTTCGGCTTACGCTTCCCTTCCTTGTCGATGCCCTTATCGCCCGTGCGAACTCCAATCACGGCGTCGTTCTCGTCATAGAGCACATCAGCGCCGGGAAACTCCGGGAAAATATTGACGCCGGCTTCTTCACACTTTGCACCCAGCCATGCGGTAAGACGATTCAGTGAGACTATGTAATAGCCGTGATTCACCAGCGGCGGCGGTGTCAGCGGCGAGCGGATCGCATGTTTTTTTGTGAGATAAAGAAAGTGGTCTTCCTTGACTGCTGATTCGAGCGGCGCGCCTTGTTCGACAAAATCCGGCATCAATTCTCTCAGGCCCTTCGGATCCATGACGGCGCCCGAGAGGATGTGAGCGCCCACAGTGGCGCCCTTTTCAATCACCGCGATTTCGATCTCGCCAAGCGCTTTACCGGCTCGTTCGCCACTGGCGATTGCTTCGTTATGGGTCTTCACCAGGCGAGCCAGGTGGAAGGCGCCGCTCAAATTCGCCGGACCGGCCCCGACAAAGACGACATCAAAATCTAAAGTTTCTCGTTCCATCCTCAATCCTTTTATCAGTCTGCCTCAGCTCGCGGCATCCACTCAAATCGTTTCATCCATCAGCCTGTCACGAGATGCTGCGGGCCTGCCTAACACCACGGGCGGGAGAGGCTGTCAAATCTCGCACCTGCAGCAAAATGAATGGCCATTCAGTCGCGTGAGTATAGCAAATGCATTGCTGCCAGCCGAAGCGAGCAATACTTCAAATCGTATTTTTAAGGTAAACTCTGGCACGTGAGCGACCAAGCTGCTTGATCTGGAATACATGCTACGAGGCAGGCACCTTCCCGTACCTGGTCGATTGAATTCAAGTCCCGTTTTGGAGATACATTGATGAACGTTTCCCGGCCCCTGTTTGCGTTCCTTCTGGTCACGGCTCTGTTGTTCAACGCTCACGCGGCATTTGCGTGTGGGCCCTTCTCAATCGAAGCGGTGTTTTCCTTCAAAGTACATCCGGAGTTTCCTCTTGCGAAATTCGCTGCGGGCGAAATCGGTATCCTGCAGCCAACCCTGGCGCGTTCCTATCTCGTGGTGGCCTATCGCATGCTGGGGGGCGAAGGATTTAGCACCGAGGAACAAAAGCAACTGACCGCTCTGTGGGCCGAGCGGATGAATTACGGCGCATCAGACTCGGAGGATTCATGGTCCAAGGCCTGGACTACAGCACGGAAAGCTGTACCCGGCATAAACCCGCTAGCTGAGGTTGCTATTTACCGAAATCGCGAAGCGCCTAATGAATATGAGACCTACGTCAATTGCCAGAGAGATGCTTTCGACACGGCGGCTGAGACTCTGCGTGATCGCATCAACAAATTCGGCGCCGCTAGTACCGCGATCAAAGATTGGGTAGAGGCTCAGGACGAAGTCTTTGCGAATTGCTCTGAGGGTGATCGCGTGCCGGCCCAGTTGGCGGCAAACGCAGATCCGCTGCTGCGCAGGGACCGCGCCTATCAGACCGCCGCAGCGAACTTTTATGCGGGAAAGTTTGCCGAGGCCCAAAAGCAATTCGACGCAATCGCCAAAGATTCGGCCTCACCATGGCGGCAGACTGCGGCTTACCTTGCCGGGCGTGTTTTGCTGCGCAAAGCCAGTCTGGGTGCGGCAGAAAGTAAAAGCGAGACGCTGACCCAGGCTGAAGAGGTCTTCAAAAAAGTTCTGAGCGACGGGACCCTGACGAAGGTGCATCCAGCGTCCAGGAGACTGCTGAAGTTGGTTCACTTGCGCCTGCATCCGGATCTGACCGTGCGAGAGTTGGCGACGTCCCTGATGAAGCGAGGCAACGACAACCTGAAGCAGGATCTAATCGATTACACTATTTTGCTCGACGGGTTCATTGGCGATGCCGATTCTGAGCCGAGGAAAGACTTTCCTGCGGCGCTTCGCCACGATGACTTGACCGATTGGATCGTCACGATTGAGGCGGGCGACGAAGCGTCCCTGAATCACGCCTTGGATCGCTGGCACGCGACCTCCTCACCGCGATGGCTTCTTGCCGCTCTCGGAAAAGTCTCGCCCAACAACCCGCAGACTGCGGCGCTGCTGGCGAGCGCGGATAAAGTAGATCCGCAATCATCTGCATTTTCAACT
This sequence comes from Pyrinomonadales bacterium, assembly GCA_038237475.1. Taxonomy (GTDB): domain Bacteria; phylum Acidobacteriota; class Blastocatellia; order Pyrinomonadales; family Pyrinomonadaceae; genus JAOAPY01. The sequence continues at coordinate 167,416 of JBBRYS010000002.1, forward strand.
GCGGCTTTTCACCAGATTCGACTGGCAATTGAAGCTGGAAAAGTGGACCAGGCTCGCGCCCGGCTCGATGAAGTGTTGAGCAGGCACAAATCGCAACTAACTGCTTCATCGTTAAACTTTTTCCTCGGCCAGCGAATGAACCTGGCTACGAATCTGAACGAAGCGTTGAAATTCGCGCAACGTGTTCCGGCTGATTTCAGCTGGGACGAAGATGGCCGTGAAATGCCGGCGGACGTGGGAGACGATTCGGAATTCAAGTCACTGAAAGGGCAACCCCTGTTCGATCTGGACGGGGCGACGTTGCTGAATGAAAGGTTGCCCCTGAGCGTGCTGCAGCAAGCGACAACAGCTGGCTTGCCAGCGCATTTGCGTTTGGATAGCGCCCAGGCCACCTGGCTACGCGCCGTCGTCCTGGACGATTCCCGGACTGCGAAAGAGGTAGCGCCGACGCTCAAGGCACTGTCTCCGGCCGCGGCCCCTTTGGTTGACGAATACCTTGCGGCGCAAGCTGAGGACGCGCGGAAGTTTTCCGGAATCTTTGCCTGGCTGAAACTGCCTGGACTGCAGCCAGAGGTCCATGCTGGTATCGGCAGGCGATCGCCTTTGGAGGTTCAGGATCAGTACCGCGATAACTGGTGGTGCGCGGGAACAATCGTTGCGCCTGAGTCCGCTGATAAAGACGCCGTCGCAGAGACGACTGCTCAACCTTCCGCGACGCCTCTGGCGGTGCGAGAAAACATTCCCTCACCTTCATTCCTGAGCGAGGCGGAAAAAGCCGCTGCGCATAGTCAGCATGCACGCCTGGCGGCTCTGGGACCGGCGCCAAATTATCTTTGCCGGCAAGTTATTGGCTGGGTTGAACGGCACCCGACTGATCCACGCGGGCCTGAAGCCCTGCATTTGGCGGTCAAGACAACTCGCTATGGCTGCACGGATAAGGAAACGCGAAAGTGGTCCAAGGCTGCCTACGACGTCCTTCATAAGAGGTTCCCCGGTAACCCCTGGACCAAAAAGACGCCATACTGGTTCAAGGATTAGAGGCTGGCGAACTGCACTTTGTCATTGCGCCCCCGGCGAGCGTTGGTGGTAGTAAGCGATACCAGAAAGTAATCAATCCATCCCCTTTCCAGTGAGGGCCAAAGCAGGTTCTGGAAAGTAGCACCTCTTTCATAAGCGTTGAAAATGACTGAAGCTAAACACACCAATCGGCTCATTCACGAGACGAGCCCTTACCTTCTGCAACACGCCCACAATCCGGTCGATTGGTATGCCTGGGGTGAGGAAGCATTTGCGAAAGCGAAGAGCGAAAACAAGCCTGTCCTGCTCAGCATCGGTTATTCAGCCTGTCACTGGTGCCACGTTATGGAGCACGAGTCATTCGAAAACGAAGCCATCGCGAGGCTCATGAATGAGCACTTTGTGAGCATCAAGGTCGATCGCGAAGAGCGACCCGATCTCGATCAAATTTATATGAATGCAGTGCAGATGATGACTCAACATGGCGGCTGGCCCATGACGGTTTTTCTGACACCCGAAGCGGTGCCATTCTATGGCGGCACCTATTTTCCACCGGAAGATCGCCACAACATGCCGGGGTTCCCACGCGTACTGCTGAGTGTAGCCGACGCTTATCGAGAGAAGCCCGATGAAATAACCCGGAACGCGGTCACGCTGTTGACCGAACTGCGCCGAGCCCAGGCAACACCACAACCGGGTGGCGCCTTATCGCTCAACTTTTTGGATGCGGCCTACAACGCAGCTCTCCGCAATTACGATTCTCTCAATGGTGGTTTTGGTGGCGCTCCCAAGTTTCCGCCAGCCATGACACTGGAGTTCCTGATGCGGGTTTTTCACCGCACCGCTGATCCCGAGGCATTGCGTATCGTCGAATACACCAGTGAAAAAATGGCCCGCGGGGGCATCTACGATCAGCTTGGCGGAGGATTTCATCGATACTCCACCGATGCAAAGTGGCTTGTGCCGCACTTTGAAAAAATGCTCTACGACAATGCCTTGTTGTCCAGACAATATCTTCACCTTTACCAGATCAATCACGAACCGTGGGTGCGAGACATCGTCGAGGGCACTCTGGATTATGTCGTGCGCGAAATGACTAATGCAGAGGGAGGTTTCTATTCCACTCAGGACGCCGACTCTGAAGGTCATGAAGGTAAGTTCTTCGTCTGGACAAAACAAGAAATAGTCGCGGCCCTGGGCGACGAAGATGAGCGACTGTTCGCGAGCTATTACAACGTATCGGCCGCTGGAAATTTCGAAGGCAAGAATATTCTTAATGTCACCGCATCGCTCGAGGAAGTTGCCGGCGCTGCGAAGGTCTCCGTGGCGCAACTGGAAGACGTACTGGCTCGGAGCATCTCGAGACTGTTTGCGTTGCGAGAAGGTCGCATCAAGCCCGATCGCGATGAGAAGATTCTGACCGCCTGGAACGGCTTGATGCTCGCCAGTTTTGCGGAAGCAGGTGCGATTATCGGTCGCGATGATTATGCGAACGTGGCGCGAAGAAATGCTCGCTTTGTGCTCCGGAACTTGTCACGGGACGGCCTGCTGTTGCGCACATTCAAAGACGGGCAGGCCAAGCTGAATGGCTACCTGGAAGATTATGCCTTTCTTATCGATGGCCTGCTGGCTCTTTTTGAGACTACGGGAGAGTTCGAGTGGTTCGACGCAGCTCTAGATCTGACGCGGAAAATGATTGCTGAGTTTTGGGATGAGGCCGAGGGTGGATTCTTTTTCACCGGCAGTAGTCACGAAGAATTAATTGTGCGCTCAAAGGACTACTACGATAATGCGACGCCCTCGGGAAATTCCGTGGCCGCCGATGTTTTACTGCGACTGAGCGTGATGACCGGTGACTCTGATTTTTCCCGTCGCGCTGTGGCGATCTTCCGGCAGATGTCTGCCGCCATGCAAAGATACCCGCCTGCCTTCGGCCGGGCGCTTTCAGCCGTGGACTTCCATCTCTCATCCCCGAAAGAAATTGTGATCATAGGAGATCCCACCGCAAGCTCAACGAAGGCACTCAAGCGCGAAGTCTGGAAGAACTTTCAGCCTCAAAAAGTAGTCATCCAATCCTCGCCGGCCGACGCCCTCGGTCGGCAGGAACTGCCCTTACTGCAGGGTCGAAGTCTTTTGAATGATGAGCCTACAGCCTTTGTTTGCGAGAATTACACCTGCCGCCAACCCGTTAACCAGCCTGAAGCACTCGCCGAACAACTCGTAACCCAAAAATAAAAGCGCGCAGGTCAGGTCGTTGCAGATAGACCGGTCAACTCCGAATTTGACCGGCTAATGGCAATTACCTTGACGACAAACCCTTAGAAGCAGTATCTTTAAACGCGATAAACACTGTTGGCTCCCGCCAATAGTGTTGAGTGCCAAACCGCTCTCGGTCGAAACCGCAACAATCTCAGAAGATCTGAATCTTTAGGGCCCCTATGTTCGGGCGGAGTTAAGCGATGACACAACGAAACTGGAAGAGTCTCGCTCTTTTGGTCTCCATTTCAGTAACCGGTGCAATATTGATGGCATCGGCCTTGTTTGCCACCGCGCAGTTGCCGCTGAAAGGTTGGCAGGGACTGGGACCGGTGCTGGCGCTGTTGCTCTTCACCCTCGCGGCAAGCCGGTTTACTGTCACTATCACCAGCGTCGATAACGTAAGTCAAAGTCAAAAGTCTATTGCTGATACGTTTGTCTTTCTGGCGGTTATGCTCTACGCCATTCCTCCGGTCAGTACCTCGGGCCCGGCAGTAATCCTCGCCGGCGTCATTGGCTTCGCCTCATCTTTCCGCAATGCAACCCGGCGTTCCTTAATTTTCACGACGGGCATTGCAGTGATCTCCACTTTTATCTCGGCTTCAGCCTATAAGTTTATCGTTGAGCTTTTTTATTCCAGCGGAACGGCTCCCACGGCCAGCGGCATTCCGCTAAGTATCTTATTGGTACCAATTTGTATACTCGCCGTGTTGCAGTATCTCCTGAGCACAGTGGCGACGACGGCCTTCCTCAGCATCGATTCATGCACCAGCCGTGTTTTTCCGTCCAAGGAGAGTCTGGTTTGGACTTCCATTACCGAAGTCGCCGGGGCCTCCTCTGCGGTTTTGTTTTACTCAGCTCTTTTCACCGGCGGCTGGCCCTTCATTTTTCTAGGATTACTGATTACCGGTCTAATTCATTTGCTCTATCGCTTCAACGAAAACCGACTCAATGAAGTGCGCCTGGCGGACACAGAGAAGCATGAGCATCTGCAGAAGATGGCCGACATCCACATGAACACGATCGAGTCGCTGGCGATTGCGATTGACGCTAAAGATCAGACGACTCATGGGCACGTACGACGGACTCAGATTTATGCCAGCGAAATGGGCAAACTGTTCGCTGTTACTCCTGCCGAAGTACAGGCCCTCTTCGCCGGTGCTTTGCTGCACGATATCGGAAAGTTGGCGGTGCCCGAGTACATCCTGAACAAGCCCGGCAAGCTGACCGAGGCTGAATTCGCCAAGATGAAAATCCACCCCACTGTGGGCGGCGATATCTTAAAGCGCGTGCAATTCCCTTACCCGGTTGAGGACATCGTTCGCTATCACCATGAAAAGTGGGACGGCACTGGGTATCCGAAAGGTCTGCGAGGCGAAGGCATCCCACTGGTTGCGAGGATCATTTCCGTAGTCGATTTTTACGATGCCACGCGCTGCGACCGTCCCTATCGCAAGGGCATGAAGCGCGAGGATTCGCTGGCGCTGCTAAAGAACATGGCGAACAGCGCTTTCGATCCGCGCGTAGTAGACATTTTCATTGAGCACGTTGAAGAATTTGATCTACTCATCGGCTCCGAAGATATGGGCGAACAGGTTGCTTCAGAGCAACTTGATTACCTCACCGGCACGCGTCCAGACGCCGGCCTTGCTTCCGATGTGCTGGGCACACCGGACGATAAATCGGGCTTCCGCTCGATCACTGAAGCGCAACGTGAAGTCTTCGCGCTGCACGAGATAGCCCAGACAATTGGTTCTTCTCTGAACTTGAACGACACCGTAGCCCTGATCACCAACAAGCTGCGGGCTATCGTTCCATTCGATACGTGCATTATTTTTACAGTTGACGAACGCTCAGGGAAAGCGGTGGCGATACACGTTGCGGGCGAGGACATAGATGTTTTCGCGAAACGCCGTATGAGTGTGGGTGACGGTATCACCGGCTGGGTGATCGCCAACGCTCGATCGATGTGTAATGCTTCGCCGGATCTTGACCTGGTGGGTGTACCCGAAGATGTAGCCCGGCAGTTCCGTGGCGTACTGGTCTCTCCTTTGCTGCGAGAAGACGGTGCGTTCGGTACTATCACGCTGTACTCAAAGAGTCGCACTTCTTATACGACAGAACACGTGCGCTTGCTTGAGTCGGTGGCCCAGCATGCCTCCAGCGCGCTCAATAACGCTTTAACATATGAGAAGACAAAAGAAAGCGCGCTCACCGATCCTTTGACAGAGCTGCCGAACGCGCGCGGCTTCTACATGATATTGGAACAGCGCATCGCCGAATGCCAGCGGATGGACCGCGAATCGCTGGCGCTAGTTTGCATGGACGTGGACGGTTTCAAGGCGATCAACGACTCTCATGGTCACACGTTGGGCGACCGCCTGCTGGCCAGCATCGCCGGAGTAATGCGCAAGGAATTGCGTGCGATGGATATACTCACGCGGTATGCCGGTGATGAATTCGTGGCCATCATGCCCATGGCCTCTACAGACATGGCGGCTTCGATCGGCGAGCGAATACGCGAAGCAGTAGAGTCAACCAGGTTCACTGTACGCAAAGGCCGCACGATGAACGTCGGTGTCAGCATGGGTATTGCCTGTTTTCCCGCGGACGGAGATACCACCGAAGAACTGTTGTCGGCAGCAGCCCGCAACATGCAGCGTGACAAGCATTCGCGCAAAACGATAGCGACCATCTCTTCGACTCCGGCAGCAGTGGCGATTGACGCCATGGGCTAGACCTCACCGGGCGAGCGAATAAACTTGAGCGCGTTGTCTCCTGACAACGCGCTCTTCCTTTTTAAGCCCGCTCTTTTGCGCCGCGTTGAGCATCTCGCGTATAATCCGCGAGTTCGCAACACCCGTAAGTCGCCATAAATTTCAGGTCGCTCCGCTCGGCGGGCTCAAAAAGAAAACAATTCACAACTATATCGTTCACAAATATTCAAGATGAGCAGGCAAACATCGAATACCGCATCAGGTTCCGAAGCCAAGGGTCGTGCGGCGGGCGCCGTAATTGAGCCGGAAACCCCCGATCTTGGACAATCGGTTGAAAGCAGAAAGGCCGAGCAAAAGGCCCGGCTCAAAGGGCTCGACCGCGAAACACTCGTCGCACTCTATTACCAGATGCTGCTGGTGCGGCGCTTTGAGGAAAAGTCGGCTGAGTCATACAGCATGGGAAAGATTGGCGGCTTCTGTCACCTCTACATTGGTCAGGAGGCCGTCGCCATCGGCGCAATTTCGGCTGTGCGCAAGGACGACTATGTTCTCACCAGTTATCGAGAACATGCTCATGCACTGGCCAAGGGCATGACTCCGGAAAGCGTCATGGCAGAGCTTTATGGCAAGGCTACCGGATGTTCGAAAGGCAAGGGCGGCTCGATGCATATGTTTGACAAAAGCGTCGGCTTTCTGGGAGGACATGCAATCGTGGGTGGCCAGATTCCGCTGGCGACAGGTGTAGCCTTTGCCAGCAAGTACCAGGGCACGGATCAGGTGACGCTCTGTTTCTTTGGCGAAGCCGCAGTTAACCAGGGTGCTTTTCACGAATCACTGAATATGGCACAGCTTTGGAAGTTGCCCTGCATCTACATCTGCGAAAACAATCAATACGGTATGGGCACTTCACTTGAACGAGCGATGTCCCTTCAGGATATTTCGCTAAAAGCCCACGCCTATGAAATCGTCAGTGAGATAGTGGACGGCATGGACGTGTTGGCTGTGCGTGAGGCGACTGAACGAGCTGTCGCCCGTGCTCGCCTGGAATCTCTGCCCACTCTGCTCGAAGTGAGAACCTACCGCTTCATGGGGCATTCGATGTCGGATCCCGGTAACTACCGAACCCGCGCTGAAATTGAGCGGCATCAGGAACGAGATCCATTGAAATTGTTTTCGGCGACCCTGGTGGAAACCGGCACCGTTTCTGAGGCTGAGTTGAAAGATCTCGATACGAGGGTGAAAGAAGAAGTGGCCAACTCGGTGCGCTTTGCCGAGGAGAGTCCAGAGCCGGATCCAAGGGAACTCTACACCGATATCTACGCCAACCCCATTCCCTCCAGCGGGGCATCTGAGTAACTCCACGCGGGCAAGCAGCAAAGGAAAATCATAGATGGCAGTAATCACGATCCGCGAAGCTCTGAATCAGGCTCTTCGCGAAGAACTGGAACGAGATAAGAATGTTTTCCTGATGGGTGAAGAAGTAGCTGCCTACCAGGGGGCCTACAAAGTATCGAAGGGATTGCTGGAGGAATTTGGGCCCCAGCGCGTCATCGACACGCCGATCACTGAACTCGGATTCGCCGGTTTGGGTGTGGGCGCGGCCATGGTTGGGCTGCGGCCAATCATCGAGTTCATGACCTGGAATTTTTCGATTCTGGCTGCCGACCAAATAATTAATTCCGCGGCCAAGATGCTGTACATGTCGGGTGGCCAATTCAAGATGCCCCTCGTCTTTCGCGGTCCCGGTGGCTCAGCCTTCCAGGTTTCATCACAGCATTCACAGGCACTGGAGTCATGGTACGCCTACTTCCCTGGCTTGAAGGTAGTAATGCCCTCCACACCGGCCGACGCCAAAGGGCTGTTGAAGTCATCCATTCGGGATGACGATCCGGTTATCTTCATTGAGCAGGAAAGAATGTACGGTCAAAAGGGCGAAGTGTCCGACGATAAAGATTTCATCATTCCCCTCGGCGTGGCAGATGTGAAGCGTGAAGGCAAGGATGCCACGATCGTGGCTCGCTCACTGATGGTGCCGGCAGCTCTCAAAGCCGCCGAAGAACTGGAGAAGGAAGGGTTTTCCTGCGAGGTGATCGACCCGCGCACGATTCGACCACTCGACATTGAGACCATCATCAAGTCCGTCAGAAAAACCAATCGGGTAGTAATCGCCGAGGAGTCGCATCCATTTTGCGGCGTAGCCGGTGAAATCAGCGCGGAGATTAATGAACGAGCTTTTGACTATCTTGACGCTCCGGTGCGCCGCGTCTCTGGCGCTGACGTGCCGATGCCCTACGCAAAGAATCTCGAGAATCTGGCAATTCCCGGCGTTCCGCAAATCATCGCCGCAGTCCGCGAGGTTGCTTACTTATAAACCGACAAACTGCGGAACGGTTTCAGTCGCGAAAGCACAAGCAGAGGGTAAACACTGAATGGCTACTGAAGTAATGATGCCAAAACTCTCGCCCACTATGGACGAGGGACAAATCGCGCGGTGGCTGAAAAAGGAAGGCGATCGCGTTTCCATGGGCGAACCGCTCGCTGAAATTGACACCGATAAAGCAACCATGGAGATGCAGGCGCTAACCGACGGGGTACTGCGCAAGATCCTAATCAAAGAAGGCGAATCGGCTCCGCTCGGACAGACGATCGCCATCATTGGCGAGGCTGACGAAGATATTTCGGAACTCGAAGGGAAAGCCAAAGACGCTGCCACTGCCGCGGCTGCCACGCCCGCAGTCAGCGAAGAGAAAAGCTCTGCCACTGCCGGCACGGAAGCCGAGGCACCTGCTGATGATCCCACGACACCCACACTCGAGAAGACAGCAGTCGCCAGCGACAACGGCAGGAAGGGCGAGGTGGCGGAATCCGCTGCGTCGGGAAGACTTATTGTATCCCCACTCGCCGCACGTATGGCTGCCGAAGCCGGCATCGACTTAAGGGCTCTGAGCGGCAGCGGGCCAGGCGGCAGAATTATCAAACGTGATATTGAGGCTGCAATCAGCCGGCAGGGTGAATCAGCCGCCGCACCTGAAACACCGGCGCGTGCGGGCCACCCGCTCCAGACTGCGGTGGTAGCCGGGGCTTCCGCATTTCGTGATGAACCGCTGAGCGTCATGCGCAAGACGATTGCCAATCGGCTCGTCACCTCGCTGGGTCCGGTGCCGCACTTCTTCCTGACAACAGAAATCGAAATGGATCGAGCCGTCGACATGCGTCAAAGCATTAAAGACCTCGATCCGGATCTCAAGATCAGTCTTAACGACATCATCATCAAAGTTGCCGCAACCGCGCTGATCCAGCATCCGCAGGTGAATGCTTCGTTCCAGGCCAAGGCTGTACGCTTCTATGAACATGCGGATATTGGCGTCGCGGTCGCAATCGCGGATGGCCTGATCACACCGGTCGTACGGGCCGCAGATCAGAAATCGCTCAGTCAGATTGCCGGCGAGGTTCGCGACCTGGCCGAGCGAGCGCGAGCGCGCAAGCTATTGCCGGAAGAATATACCGGGGCGTCATTTTCAATCAGCAACCTGGGAATGTTCGGCATCGATGAATTCACCGCCATCATCAATCCTCCGGAGGCGGCGATTCTCGCGGTCGGGGCTGTCACAGCCAAGCCGGTCGTCAGAGACAATCAAGTGGTGGTGCGGCAGCTAATGCGTGTGACCATGTCATGCGATCATCGGATCATTGACGGCGCTACCGGAGCAAAGTTCCTGCAGACATTCAAGAAGATGCTGGAAAATCCTCTTTACCTAATCGTGTAAATAGCGAGTGGACTGCCGGAACACGATCGGAGAGTTGAGTTCTTGATTATTCGAGAAAGGATCGGGTCGACCCGATCCTTTTTGGTTTACGAGTCTTGAGATATGCCCACCCTAAGCCAGGCCAAAGAGCATCAGGTTGCGCCCCATGTGGCCTTGATCGCCGTCCAGGTAATGTTTGGAACCTGGCCCATTGTGGGCAAGATAGTCTTGCGCGCCATTTCCAGCACTGCTTTGGTGGCCATTAGGGTGGGGGGCGCCGCTATCGCCTTAAGCCTGCTACAAAGAAAACTGGGCCAGCTGCGACATCTCCCTCGTAGGGATCTCTGGTGGTTGTTGCTCGCCAGTATGCTGGGAGTGGTATGGAACCAACTACTCTACGTCAAGGGCCTCTCGCTCACTACCGCGACCAACGCGGCGCTTCTCAGCACTACGATTCCAGTCTGTACCCTGGCCATCAGCATGCTGCTGGGCTATGACCGCCTGTCCTTCAGACGAGTGCTGGGGATTGCCCTTGCGGCCAGCGGCGTAGTCTTCCTGGTCAATCCTCTGCACTCAGATTTTTCGCGGCAGACGATGCTGGGCAACTTACTTATTGTCGCCAACTCTCTCTCCTATGGCGCCTACATCGCGCTCTCAAAAGATTTATTCAAGCGCTATGGAGCTCTCAATGTCATCACCTGGATCTTTCTGGTCGGGAGTATCTTTACCATTCCGCTGGGCCTGCTTGAAGTGCGCTCAGTGCAACTAAGCAGCCTCAGCCCATTGATCTGCGGTGCTGTCCTCTACACCGTCCTGGTGCCCACCGTCGGCGCATACTATCTGAACGCCTGGGCCCTGGCCCGGGTCACGCCTGGTACCGTCGCCATCTACATCTACCTGCAGCCTCTGATCGCATTCGGCCTTGCGCCTTTGGTGCTGGGTGAGAGCTGGAACAGGCGGACAGTCGTCGCCTGTGTCCTGATATTTTCCGGCGTAGCGATCGTGACCCGGCGCGGGCGCAGCCAGGCTGTGCGTGAAGTAAGCGAAAGACCGGACGCCCTTGCTCGCTAATCATTCAAGCACTCCCGCTGGGAATGACGCTACGCTGATCGCTCAAGATTCGACACCGCAGGACGTATGCGAGGAATCGAATGTCGGAAAACGAAACAGCGATGGCGGCCCAGGTCGGTTCAATTCCGTACGACCAACGTTCGCAGATTTCATTTCAGCTTTCAAATTATTCAGGAAAAAGAGTTTTGATTGGAAACCGGCAACCTCAAAGGACGATGGAATGCCCGTTGCACTAGGGAGTTTAGAACTCAACTAATTGAGATTCGAAACCAGGAGGACAACAAAATGCTTTGGACGATCTTTGTGATACTTCTCATCCTTTGGCTGGTGGGTCTGGTGAGCAGTTACACCATGGGCGGATTCATTCACCTGCTGCTGGTAATCGCGTTGATAATTTTGGTCATCAACCTTGTTTCAGGGCGCCGGACTGCTCTTTAGTCAGGTCCGTAAAGCAGAGCTCAGCGGGACATTGGCTCCAGTGGAACTGGCAAGGGGCTGATGACGCGACCAACGGGATAAAGATTCAACTCGGGATCCCAATACGGTGAGCGCACATAGAAGAATTGCAGACGCTGATGAGGACTGGCAGCGAAGTCTGGATCGTTCGCCAGTCTCTCCTCAAATTTCTCTGCCAGGTTGGGATCTGCCGACATCATCTCGCGTGCCAGCTTTTCAGAGACATAATCTTCCGAGTATTCCTTCTGCTCAAACACTGCGTTAAAGAATCCCCAGGCCACGAATGAATCCGGTGCCTCCGGCTCGAGCAGATGCATGGCCAGGGGCGCCGCTGCCTGAGTTAACGGCACCACCACCGAACCGGGCGGGAATGTCCTGCGCTCGCTTACGGGAACCGTGGTGAAGGAAGGCATAGTCCGTCCCTCGAAAGTTGATGCTGGAAAATTCACATCAGTGAACCGGTAGCTTTCAACCTCAATGTTCGCCGTCTCACTGGTACGTTGCATGAGAATACCGTGAGCTTGCAATACCGCGATGACCCCTTTCCATTGAGGCGGGACGATGTAGCTCAGCGGTGGCACGATGACAACGTTGGGCCGGAAATCATTATAAAACGGCACCGTTAAATCCAACGGTTCGCTGCCGAAGATCACGCGTTGCGCTCCCGAGACCGAGCTTACTTCCGTAGAGTACTCCACTGCTTTAAGCTGATAAGGCACCGCCTCATCTGTCAGGGTGAAGGTAAGCGGATAGCGACGCGCAGGATCCTCTTGCTGACTGACGGTGGCCCAGGCCGCATCGGCCTGTCTGCCTGCTTCCAATAGTCGCTCCGGATCGCGATTGACTTCTTCGAGGGCGTAACGCAGCAGATCGTAAGTGCCGCGGACGCGCGGTTCGTACTGCTTCAGCATATGCGTCTCAATCAATATGCCGGGCCGGTTTCTCAAAGGCGTATAGCCAGTCGAAAATCTTGGGCTACCACTGAAGTCGACGATGCCCAGATTCAAATCGCGATTGTCTTTGAATTCGAGATACCACGAGACAACATTGCCGTCCGCTTCCATTTGCGGTGGCACCAGCCGGTCGAATACCTCTCGTTCCCACTCCAGCACGCTCGCAGGTATCCCGTTATGATGTTCATGGTGATACGTAATGTTATAGCGATAATCGGCGCCGTCGGTCACATGGCAATCAATGAAGAGGTCCGGCCGCCATCGATTCCACAGCCCCAGCCAGGCGCGAGTTTCGGGAGCATCCGCTTTCATGTAGTCCCGATTTAGATTGAGGTAAGCGGTAGTAGTGCGCCAACCCATCTCGGCTGGGCCATTTTGATTGATGCGATTATAAGGACCAAACCGCTCGTGCCCATCGGCATTGTAGATTGGCATAAACAGGATCACCGCGCGCTTGAGCAAGTGAGCGTGGGTTCCCGTAATCGCGATGTCTCGCAACAGCGCCAGCCCGGCATCCTTCCCGTCAGGTTCCCCGGCATGAATGCAAGCCTGGATGAGTACTACTGGTTTATTGGATTCGCGAGCAGTCTCTGGTGTGAACTTGTCGTTGCTTGCGATCAGCAGCGGCAATTCCCTTCCTTCCCCGCTCCGGCCGAAATGCGTGAACTGAATCAATGGCGAAGCCTGAGCGAGCTTTTCGCAGTAGGCAACGGTCTCAATGTAACGGGGAGTTTCGCGGTAGTTAGTTTTTTCCGCGTGCGTTAGCCATTCGTTCGGAATAGCATCAATTGGACTCTTAGACATGATCTTTAGCTCGCTTAATACAAACTCAGTCCTGACTCGCTCTCAATAAGGCCTGGCACGATCGGCAGTTAGTGCGTCTCCTCGCATTTAATGTCCCACAGGCGATACATCGGATGTACATCGCGCGGGCGAATGAGTTCGTGATGATCGCGCTCAGGCCAAGAATTACTACCAACACCAGCGCATTCAAGAGGAAGTCCTTCATTCGCTTTCACACGCATCTCATTCCGTTACCGGCGCCACTGCTCTGCGCCGCCCGAGAAATCGCTTGTTGCAGTTATCACATCGGTAGGGGTAGACCCTAAAAACCGAGGCGCCATTTTCGATCAGACCCCGGCGATGCGAGCGATGGGTGTTTTCACTGCTGCAATTTGGGCAGCGCTTGGGGTCAGAGCGCGGGCGAACGGCTGATTGAGTTGGCGCGCTTTCCTGCGAGCGCACGCTCTTTTCCTCCTGAGACTTTTTTCGCTGCTGACGGGAGCGAGGAAGCGTCCCCGGGAAGACAAATGCACGGTAGCGCAGGTTGCAACCGTCGCAAAGCAGTTCGCGATACCCCACAATCTTTACCAGCAGGTTATCCGGTGCATACCCGCGCCGAATTCGCGAACTTCCGCATTTTGGACAATTTCTCATATTGAGTTTCTTAGCATCCCTGCCTTCGTTGAGTGCCCGGCAGTGCAATAAATATCCTTATTGAGGAATCAAGTTTGGCATGTTAAAGTTGTGCTGCTCCCTAAGCAGCAAATCGATTAGGAAAACTTTGACATGTACGATCTGGTAGAAAAGCATTGGCCCATGTCGGAAGGCGACGGTAAGGCGACTCGCAAGAAGCGGCCGCGTATACTCGCCATTACCACAGATTGCTGCACGGGTTGCGCCGGCTCACCTGCCTGCATTGAGTATTGTCCAATTGAAGCTTGCATGTTTTGGATCCCCGACGAGGACCACCCTCCGTTTGGCCGCATTGAAGTTGATCCCTATCTTTGTATCGGCTGTCAGAAGTGCATCAGCAAAGGCCCGGATGGGGCTTTTCTCGATGGCTGCCCCTGGGACGCAATCGAGATGGTGCCAACTGACGATTGGGAAGCACTCCATGGCATCACGCTTCCCGATGCGCCGCCTCCGCCCCCTACTGGGTGAGACTTTTATTTTCTGCCTCCTGACCGTTTTGGCCCTGTTGAGCGGTCCGGCTCTGAATGGATTTAGCAGTCAACGCCGCTTGTTTTTTGATTCCTTCCGGAAATCCACTGACGCCCTGCGCATAGCGATCTATTTCGCTGAGGTCACCAGGCTGGCCAATCAAAGCCAATCCTCGTAGTGCCTCCCAGACACTGTTCGCATCCGACGTTAGTGTCAGGATAGTGGCGCCCGAATCAACTGCCGTCCCATTACCTGCAGCAATTTTTTCTATCCTTCCCGGCAACGGAGATCGCACCTCGAGCACTTCGCCAGTTGGCATTTGAATTCTAGCCAGCAGCGTCCCGCGGGAAATTGAGGCTCCTTCGCCAAGCGTACTGTTCACAACGCCCGCAACCGGCGCCGACAACGGAAGTGTTCCCAGGACAGTCAGCAAATCGTCGTGCCCGCTGGCATCGCTGAAGCGGACGAGCGCGAGAGCAGCGTTGCGTCGCACCATCGGCTCAGTATCGCGCAGCAATTTCAGCAGCGACTGGTGGAAGGATGCGGACTTATTGTCGTATCCCATCAACCACGCCACCGTCATGCGAAATTCCGGTTCAGGATGCCCGGTCAACTCCTGCAAAGTAACCAACCACTGTCCGCAACAGTTGCCTCCCGACTTTTCCAGGCGCTGCTGAATCTGCAGCAGTGCGTGCTGCACATGACGAGGATGCTTTTCGTCTTTCAAATAACTGGTGATTTCCTGATCGCTCAGGTCCCGTCCGAACCAGGTGTAGTACCAGGTCAGGAACGTTGCCGAGACAAATAACACAGCCAAGATCGAAATAGGCAGAGAGGAACGGCGCCGCTGCGGCGGGGGCATCGCTTGCTGCTCATTCATGTTCCCTTGCTTCATCTGGCCTCTGCGCGAACCGTTAACGCACTGGATAGAGTTGATACAACATCAAATAGACGACGACACCAGTGACTGAAACATACAGCCAAATCGG
This sequence comes from Pyrinomonadales bacterium, assembly GCA_038237475.1. Taxonomy (GTDB): domain Bacteria; phylum Acidobacteriota; class Blastocatellia; order Pyrinomonadales; family Pyrinomonadaceae; genus JAOAPY01. The sequence continues at coordinate 182,565 of JBBRYS010000002.1, forward strand.
CAGTGTCCAACGAGCGATTTTGCGGTGTCGTTCAAAGTCGCCGCGGGCAGCGCGCGAGAGAGTAATCAAAACAAGTGGGACAACGACAATTGCCAGAATAGTATGAGTGATGAGAATTGTGAAGTATAACCAGCGCACAATTCCCTGGCCCGGAAAACGGGTCGAGCCATGATAGAAGTGATAGGTCAGATACGAAACGAGAAATAGAATTGAAGTAGCGAAAGCTGAGATCTGAAAGTTGCGGTGGAGTTTGACGCGGCCCCGCCTGATGGCGAGATAGCCACTCATCAAAAGAATCGCGCTGCTGCCATTTAGAAATGCATTCAGGTGAGGAAGTAAGGAAAGATAGTTGGACATCAAATGCGACTAAAGTAAAACTTAACCTTCGCTGCGGTCAGTCTGCTTCATCCTCTCAACAAGCTGTAAGACATCGGGAGGGTAAGCACGACCCTTTGCATCTCGCATCGCTGCTCTAGGCTTGGCACCCGGAGCGCCGGGTAAATTCTTCGACTCGGTAACAGCAGCGGCTGCCTTGATTTGTTTTGCTGACTCGGGCTTGGCCTTGGCGGCACTGACCGGCCGCGCATTCAGTTCTTCGTAGCCACAGCGTTCGCACTGCCATGCCGGAAAAACGGCGTCGGGGTCCCCGGCATTCTGGTAAACCGCTCGATCAGAGGGAATGATTTTTCCGCCACAGCGCGGACAGGCGCGACCACGTGTAGTGCGAGTGGCCACGTCAAGGGCCAGGGGGTTCTCACTCGCCATCAATGGATCCCTCGCCCTTGTATTTCTTCAACACTATAAAGATTGAGCAGAAGATAGTCACAGGCGGTATCAGCAGAACCAGGACCCCGAGATTCAAATTGCGAATGAAGACTGCATTATTGGAGCCCGCCAGAGAGGCACGGCACATCGAGCACTGTGCCAACTCCGCCGGCGCGGTCGCCAGCAGAACGAACACAATCAGAACTCCAATCAGGATAAACCTCAAAGTTCGCATCGCTTCCCTATTGATCCTCTTCTTCGACTTTTTCGACTGGCGGTGGTTCCTTAAATTTGTAACGCAAACCCATCGACCTGAAACTGTCAGGGAAAAAGACAAACAACAGACAGATACAGATTACCAGCATCGGCACCACAGTAAGAATCAGGCTGAGTCGCTCGAACTTCAAGTGCATGAAGTACGCGACGATTAATGCCGCCTTGATTATTGAGAGGCCCAGCAGCACTGTCAACATTAGCTTGATGTTCATCGGCTTGTAAGCCAGCACAATTTCGATCAGCGTGAGCAGCAACAGCCAGAGCCAGATGAATGAAAACAGTTTGTTAGTTCCAGCGAAATGAATCTCTTCAACCGGCTCATGGTGTTTTACCTCAAGCTCGCCTGTTCCCAACTGCTCGGGCGCAGCGCCTGCAGGCAGGGCGCGCTTCAAGAAGGGGATGGGTAATTTGCCGTGATCTTTCAGATACAGCAGTGGGCCAACCGCGAGCACCAGCGCAAACAGCAGGCTAATCAGGGTCAGGAAGAGGTTATCCGTAGTCAGAAAATCGCCGGTAGTGACCGCATTAAACACAGCAAAAGCCAGCAGGCCCAACGCTCCCACTACGCAAATGAGATTCAGAACTGTGGCTTCTTTTTTCATTCCGCTTTGCTGACTACCAGCTATTTGGTTCAAGCAGCTTCTCCTTCATCACGATTTATTGTTCTTCGGTTGTTTCCCGCGCCATTGGCGGTGGTTCCTTAAACTTGTATCGCAATCCTGCGGACCGGAAGCTATCCGGAAAAAACACAAACAACAAACAGATGCAGATTACCAGCATCGGCACGACGGTCAGGATCAGGCTCAAGCGCTCAAACTTCAAATGCATAAAGTACGCTACGATCAATGCGGCCTTGACGATCGACAGCCCGAGCAGAATCGTCAACATGAACTGGATCGGCATCGGCTTGTAACCAAGGAAGATCTCAATTCCAGTCAACAGCAACAGCCAAAACCATATAGCGCTAAAAAGCTTATTGCTGCCGGCAAAGTGCTCTTCCGCATGTGCGCTCATCCAGGTTCCTCCGCCAGAACTTATTTGGTCAAGTGGTGTACATCAACCGACATGATATAGATCAGTGGAAAGACGAACATCCAGACCAAGTCGACAAAGTGCCAGTAGAGTCCACTAATCTCGACATCCTCGTGTTTTAGTTTTTTCACACGCAAGGCGACTACGGCCAGATAAATAGCGCCCGTCAAGACGTGGAACATGTGCAGGCCGGTGATGGCAAAGAACGTAGCGCCAAACAGCGGCGAAGGAGGCGTGCCGTCAGTCGTGGTGAAAGCCTTTACCCAGTCTTCGGGCAGGAAGAACGGCCGCAGACCTTCATCCAACAGGTGCTTCCACTCGATCATATGCAGGACGACAAATGCCAGTCCCAAAAGAATGGTCGCAATTATCCATTTACGTGCGGCTGCCTTGTCTCCTCGAGCCGAGGCCGAGACGCCAAACACCATCGTCAAGCTGGATGACAACAGGCAAAATGTCATCACCGACGAGAAGACGATGCTGGGATAAAAAGGAAACGGCGTGGGCCAAACGTTGGAGGCCCGCAAATAAGCGTAGCCCATCAACAGCGCCGAAAAAGTGAGCGAGTCGGAAACGATGAACAACCACATTCCCAGCTTCCGATGCCCGACTCGATAAGGGAGCGTACCTCCGTCCCAATCCGCAGCGGTAAAACTTCCGGCTCTTGCCTCAGTACTCACTGTGACCTCCAGAGGAATAGCAATAGGAATAAGTAGATCCAAAGACCATCCATGAAATGCCAGTAGATGCTGACTGCATCAGCGCGGCCTTGCCGCCTGGCTGCAGCGACCACGTCGACTGGCTGCGGGCGCGCGCGAAGCAAAACGTAAAGCAGGGCCAGCAACCCGCCCACCAGATGCAAGCCATGGGTCGCGGTTAGGAGATAAAAGAAGGAGCTGTGCGGGTTGCTGGCGAGGAAAACTCCCTGGTGTCGCAGTTGCTGCCACGCAAGCAACTGCGAAACGAGAAAACCAATTCCCAGCAAGCCGGTGATCAGAAGCCATGTGAAATACGCGCCTTCAGCCAGGGCCTTGAGGTTTCGTCTGGCGTTCTCAATCGTGACGCTGCTCAAAACGATTAAGGCGGTGCTCAGCCAAAGGATGTGCGGCATGGCTAACGGCCGCCAGTCTGACGCCGAGGCCGCGCGCACAATGTAAGCGCTCGAGAGCGCAGTAAAAAACATGGAGACGCTGGCAATCAGCACCCACGCGCCTACGCGATAGCGAGAGGCAGGCAAACGTTCCGCAAACAACTCGCCGCCACCGTTGCGTTTCGGCGAGCCGTTACCGTTTGGCTTGGGAAAACCCGGGCCACCAATGCCCTGAGTTGCCCTGGTTCTAGTGCCTGTGACCGTTGTGGCCATTTCCGCTTGTTCCTTCGGATCCTGCGGGCACCGGCGCTCCGTCGGGATCTGTTTGCATTAGAAAATCACTTGCTGCGCCGGGCACGGCAAACTCATAAGGTCCGCGATAAACAGTGGGTGGTATCCCGGCAAAGTTGTCGTGGGGCGGCGGCGAAGGCGTTATCCACTCGAGCGTAGTAGCCTCCCACGGATTGGCACCGGCCTTCTTGCCCTTAAACATGCTCCACACGAGATTGAAGTAAAAGACGATTTGCACCGCAGCGGTAACAATCGCCGCGATTGTCACCAGCACCACGAGTGGATGCAGCGATTTCAGAAATTCATACTCAGTGAATTGCGAATAGCGGCGCGGCATTCCCACCAGACCCATGACATGCATTGGTACAAAGATGGTATAGACACCGATGAAGGTGATCCAGAAATGAAACTGGCCCAGCCTCTCATTCATCATGCGGCCAAACATTTTCGGAAACCAGAAATAGATTCCGGCAAACATTCCGAAGATCGCGGCCACGCCCATCACCAGGTGAAAGTGCGCCAGCACGATGTACGTATCGTGCGCCGACAAATCGAGCGACGTCTGGCCGAGAATCAAGCCCGTGATGCCACCAGCCACAAACAGCGAGACGAATCCGATCGCGAACAGCATGGGCGTCGTGAAACGGATCTTGCCACCCCACAAAGTGCCGATCCAGTTAAAGGTCTTAACCGCTGAAGGCACGCCAATCGAAAGAGTGATGACTGAGAACGTCACGGCTGAATAGGGGCTCATGCCGCTAATGAACATGTGATGGCCCCAGACAAAAAATCCGAGCAGGCCGATGGCAAAGATGGCAAAGACCATGGCGCGGTAGCCGAACACAGGCTTGCGCGCGAAGGTCGCGAGAATATGCGACGTAGCGCCCATGCCCGGCAGAATCGCGATGTAAACCTCCGGATGTCCGAAGAACCAAAACAGGTGCTGCCAGAGAATAGGTGAGCCACCCGTATGCAGTGGAAAGCGTGCGTCCTGTCCAGAGAGCAGTCCGCCAACGTACAAGCCGCCGGGAATAAAGAAACTCGTTCCCGCCACGCGATCGAGCAGCAATAGGATGCCGCCTCCGAGCAACACCGGAAATGACAACAGCGCCAGCACCGCAGTAGTGAACCAGGCCCAGCAGGTCAGCGGCATCCGCATCAGCGACATGCCGCGAGTGCGCATGTTCAGCAGCGTGGTAATAAAATTGAGGGCGCCCAGCAATGAACCCACGCAAAAGATCGCAATGCTGATGATCCACAGGTTCATGCCCATTCCCTGCCCTGGCCCAGCGATTGCTCCCAGGGCACTTAAGGGCGCATAGCCGGTCCAACCTCCTATCGGTCCGATAGTTGAGGGCGAGCCAGAGAGAAAGATGGCGGAGAGAATTACAATAAAGCCTACCAGCGTCACCCAGAACGACAACATGTTCAGATAGGGAAAGGCCATGTCGTCGGCGCCGATCTGAATCGGAAGAAAGTAATTCCCAAAGCCGCCCTGCGGGGCCGTCGTCAAAACAAAGAAGACCATGATGGTGCCGTGCATGGTCACCAACGACAGGTAGAACTCCGGATTCATGACGCCGCCTGGCGCTCCCCCGGGAAACAGCGTTGCCAGAATCGGCCAACTGGTTCCCGGCCAGGACAAGTTCATACGCATCAGCACAGACATCGTCATGCCAACCAGAACCGCGGCCAGCGCGAGCACGATGTACTGAATACCGATCACCTTGTGATCGATACTAAAGATGTACTTCCGTATGAACCCAGTTGGCGCCGGGTGCCGGTGCACTACGTCGTGAGTTTCATCAGACATCTTTCGGTCTCCTCTTGGTTATTAACCTGCAATCACGAACGCGATTGATTCAGTAAGTCGGAAGTGGATATTTATCCAGCAATTCTTTCATGCGCGCCTGGAAAGCGGCCTGCGGCAAGGCCACCAACGACTGCAACTCATCTTCAGGCAAGACCAGCATATAGCTCTTCATTTTGAAATGAAGTTGCCCACAAAGTTCCGCGCAGGCCAGTTCGTATTTGCCGACCTTGTTCGCCGTAAAGTGGACCTTGATGGCCATACCCGGAACCAGGTCCTGCTTGAAACGCAGTTGTGGTACCCAGAAGCTATGGATCACGTCCTTCGAGCGCAGAATTAATTCAACCGGGCGGTCCACGGGTATCGCCAGGGCCGTCACTACCGAGTCGTCGAGAGCATTCGGGTCGGTCTCATCGAGCCCTACAAAATTCAACGACGAGTCGTCGATCAGCGCCGGATCCGTGCGTCCGAAGAGCACGTCCTTGCCTGCATAGTGAAAGTTCCATTGGAACTGCTGTGCGACTACCTCAACCTGATAAGAACCGGCGGGAGCGTCATTCAAGCGCAAAGAAGCCCAGACGCTTTGACCCATCACACCGAGTCCTATAAAAATCGCGGCGGTAATAACGGTCCAGAGCACTTCCAGCTTGTTACTGCCGTGGGAATACACAGCGCGCGTGCCGTTGTTGGTATCGCGATATTTCCACAGCATATAGCCCAGGCCGATCTGAGCGGCTGTAAAGGCGAAACCTACAACCATGATAGTAATCATGAACTGCCGATCCAGCGCCGGCGCATGGTTGGAAATCGCGGGTGGAAACCACCATTTCTTACAGGCGAAGATCAGCACTGAGAGAAAGGTCAGGATCCAGATGATAACCGCAAGAGCTCGTCCCATCGGTTACGTCTCCTTTGGACAATTTGTACGACAGGCTTTCAGCTTGCCGTAATCATAAAAGCGGATTGATGTTCAGCAACTATCAGCGACAAACCGAAAGTTTGTCGGACGGTCCTAACGATCCAGAACCATCAGCAAGAACAGGAGTGGCAAATAAATCACTGACGCGAGCAAAAGCTGTCGCGCAGACTGCCTGGATTTAGAAATCGCCGCGCGAATGCTGCTGAAAAGAAATAACAGGCCGAGCACCGCTGCGCCATAGAGATAAACCCTGCCCGAGATACCGATGAAGGCAGGCAACAAGCTCACCGGTAATAGCATGATCGTGTAGACCACGATTTGCTGGCCGGTCACACGCCCTTCGGGTTCGACGACGGGCAGCATCAGGATGCCGGCGCGGCCGTAGTCTTCCCGATACATCCAGGCGATCGCCAGAAAGTGTGGAAACTGCCACAGGAAAAGTATCGCAAACAAAACCCACGCTTCCAGATTTATTTCCCCGCGCGCCGCAGTCCAGCCGATCAAAGGCGGCACTGCTCCGGGAAAAGCACCAACCATCGTTGAGAGCGACGTTCTGGTCTTGAGCGGCGTGTAGGCAAACAGGTAACCCGCAATCACCGTCAGACCTAGTACAGCCGAGAGTGGATTGACCAGCACGGCCAGATAAAGCTCAGCGATTACCGTCAAGGTCGTTCCAAACAGCAGCGCCTCCCAGGGCATCAATCGCTGTGAGGGCAATGGCCGATCAGCCGTGCGCCGCATCAGCAGATCGAGGTCCCGCTCCATGTATTGATTGATGGTGGCGATTCCTGACGATAACAAAGCGATGCCAATCATCGCGTTCGAGAACACTACGTAATTCAGACTCCCTTTTGAGGCCAGGCTGAATCCCGCGGCTGCCGTCAGCACGATCAGAAACGTAATGCGTGGTTTGGTCAATTCCAAGTACGCCGACATACGCTCGCGCACAGTCTGGCGCACAATTACGCCGGCAGTAGCATCACCCGGTTCTATAGCAAGCTCTTTCATAATTCCTAATCTTGCTGCCCGCCGCTCCGCAGAACTTCGGGCTTTATTCAATTAAAGCTTCTAATGCGGACTGGAGCTCAAAATTTTCCAACGCTCATTACTTATACCGGCGCCAGCTCAAATGTCTGTTCCGAAGCGCGCAAAAGCCTGAACGTGCGCAAAGTCAGAACTATCGTCGTGGCGAATACCAGGGCGCCGCAGGCCACATGCGCCACCGTGATCGAAATCATCGGATTCAACGGCTGCGGGTCAGTCGGCGAAGCCAGCCTTGTCAGATAAGCAGCGACGCCGAGCATGAGCTGCAATCCCAATAATCCAACCGCAATCTTCGCCGGATTCGTTAGATACTTTTCGTCCCCGTGACGGCGGAATACAGTAAAAACTGCAGCTCCTAATATAAACGTTACCGCAATTGCTCCGCCGATATGGGCGAGAACCAATTCGATTGGTAAGTAATGGTCCCAGGGGGCGGAGTGGCGCAAGGTAGCGCCCAGAATAAGCTGCAGAAAAATAGTTACAATCGCGGCCACACAGAGGTAGCGCAAGGGCACGCCGCTTTTCTCTGTTACCGGCCTGCGTTCCTGCTGCCAACTTGCCGAAGTAAGTACCGACAGACTAACAACTGTGCAGAAGAACAACTGGGCGAGGGTCGCATGCGCTGCGGACACAACCAGCGGCAAGTTCATCTTTACAGTTAGACCGCCAAGCAGCCCTTGTGCAATCACCGCCAGCAGCGCAAAGATTCCGAGCCATCTTATCCGGCGCCGACGCTCCCCAGCCAGGATGTAGATCAGCAAACCGATCGTCAGCAGGCCAACAGTCGTCGCTACCATCCGGTGGCCATGCTCCCAGAACAGGTTACCGACCATTTTGGGAAAGAACTGTCCGTTGGAACGAGGCCAGTCCGATGTTGCCAGACCTGCGTCGTTACTCGTTACCAGCGCGCCTGCGATCAGCAGAAAAAAAGTAGCGCCGGTTACCAGCAGGGTATAGCGATGAAGACCCTTGTTCATTAAACCGTAAAACCTGCTGAGATACCGATCGCGTCTGAAATATTCGCGATCGGTATCTCAAAAATCCCTCAGTGACGACCGGCCGCCATCGGCACTTCAATCGCCGGCATCATCTCCAGCGACGAGGGCATACCCGCGGTGGCGGCGCCAAATGAAAAGTCAGCTTTGACCGCACCGCTCGCGGGAACCGTGACGCTCATTGGCTTCTCAGTGCCGTTACCCGGACCTTCATGCCAGGCCACGACATTATAGGTGCCCGGAGGAACGCCTTTGATTTCAAATGTTCCATCGGCTTTCGTCACCGCAAAGAACGGATGCTTGGTCACGCCGATGTAAGCCTTCATCCAGGGGTGCTGGTTGCATTTGACCGGCACCAGTACTTCTGATCGCTTGAACTCATGATTCATGGGAGGCGCGCCATTGGGCTGCGACTGATTCCAGTCGTCGTTGTTCTTGGGCGTAAAGTGAATGTTGTGCTGCGTCGGATCGCTGTTTGTGATCTTCAGCTTCTGGCCGACCTGCGCGCCGGATACGTGCGGTACATAGTGGCAGCCATTCTGATCCAAAGGCACTTCGGTGGTTGGCGTCTCAAATGAATAAGCCGAAAGCTTGGAGCCGTCAGCCAGTGTGCCATCTTTGATATAGACAAAGACGTTGGCGAGCTTGCCGTCCTTGACCATGTTCTCTTCAGTTTCGAGGGTCGGATTCTTTGAAGCACAAGCCGGATCAGCTGAGGCATCAATCTTTTTCGCCGCCGGGGCCGTGCCTTCGTAAGCGACTACACCCGAAATCGAACCTTCATTGCCCTTGGCAGCAAACTTCTTGGTAGCACCGCCGGCTCCCTTATTTTCGGAGGAACCGCCCTCGCCCTCTTTCTTGCAAGCTGAACCTAAGCCGAATAAAGCCAACGCTATCGTCAGCGCCAACCATGACTTCGTATTGCGTCTAACCATAAATTAATCCTCCAGTCAGAATCACCATCTTACTTAAGAAATTTAACCGGCATCGTCTAAAGCCTGCCTCAATTTGGCGCACGCGCGTTGGGCAGTGAGCGCGATGATTTGCGACTTTGGGACTGGCCCGTTCTGAACCAGCCAAGTTCACTACCCACTCTCGATCCCGCAGCGTGTGCTTTCTGAACCGCCGCTTGCGCCGCTTGCGCCGCCGGCGCTGGAGAAGCGGATAGCAATCGTCGCTGTTCATCAGGCGACATCAGGAACATATACCTTACCAGCAGTCGCGCGTGGTCGCCATGATAGTCAGCCACATCCTTTGGCGGTTGCGGCAAATTAGCCACCCAGCGCTCGCCATCAAGCTTGAAAAGTCCGGATGGCATAGCAGTGCGCGGACTTATCTGAGACGGATCGAGTAACCAGCGGAAAGTCCATTCAGGTTTCAGGCGTTCACTGGCCAGCAGAAAGTTCGGAGCGATCGCTTTCGCGTCATGAGCTGGTTCACCGGTTATATGGCACTTCAAACACGGCGTGCCCGAAGTAAACATCGTTCGCGCTACTAATTTGTCCTGCTCTGTCAACGGATCGAGCAGCTCCTTGATATACGGCTCCTGCTGTCCCGAAAGGGCCGTAAAGAAACGCACTAGGGTCTGCAATTCATTGGGTGAAAAATTAAACGTCGGCATCCGCACTTTCAGGTATGGTCGCACACCGTTGCGATCGGCACCAGGCTGCGGAGCGTACTTATTAGCACTCTGCGGATTAGCCGCAGCCGCTGTGGCGACTTGCTCCGTTTGTGCCGCTGACAACTGCGCTCCGCTGAGCGAAGGATCGTGCAGGAATCGCAGGAGCCAATTCGGATCTACGCGAGCGCCTTCACTGGTAAGACGTGGCGGCAGTAATTCATTGGCACTTTCCGGGAACTGAGGCAGACCCATCAGCACCGAACGCTGGCCGACCTGGACTTCGTGACAGCCGACACAGTTGTATTTCTTGATCACCCACCAGCCATTTTGTATATCCTGACGACGCTGATCCTGTGGATTGTAAAAAGCTGCCTGCGGAACGTTTGCACCTTCAGTTCCGACACTGCCGAGCAGGAAAGTTGTCAGGGCATTGCGCCATTCGTCCGTTAGGAAAGGCTTCGGCATGCGCAAGCGATCCTTCGGATCCTTTTCTTTGCCCTGATCGTAGATCGACGGCTCGGCGAGTTTATGTTCAAAGAACCCCTTATGGGTATACCACTCTTGTTCTTTTCTTTCAGGATGCAGATTCAGTGGATCGATCCCCTGTTCGGCATGCTTGGTCGAGAGGGCAAAATCAAGACGTTCAATCGGCGTGGCGCCTTCGACGGTTAACTCTTTCCCGATTCTCTGCTCTTCTTCAAAACCCTGAATCTCGTGACAACCCGCACAGCCGAACTGCTTGATAAGTTGACGCCCGGTCTCCTTTAGATTGGGATCATCCATGAAGGCCGTGCTTTCGTATCCCGGCCGCGACGATAAAGAGAAAAGGTAGGTGGCGATGTCGCGCGCTTCCGCTTCGCTCAGGCGGAAGTTGGGCATCACGGTCATATTCTGAACCTGAAGTTCGGCGCCATCGAGGGGACAACGGGAATGCAGTTCAGTGTCAAACACAAACGGCTTGCCCGCCTGCTTGTAATCGTCAGCCGTCAGATCCCGCTTATGCTTCGGACAATATGGCGCCCAGCGTTCGCGCGGGTTGTGAATCCAGCGCACGATATATTCAAAGTTGGCCTTCTCGCCAACCTTGTTCAAATTGGCGGCAAATTCTCCTCCCGATTTGCTGTCGCCTTCTCCCATTGAGTGGCAGGCCATACAACCCTTGGTTTCGAAGAGTTCCTTGCCGGCATTGGCATCGCCTTTCGCCTGATCCGGAGCCTTGCCCTCAAAACCCGCTTGCCAGAGATAGGCACTGATGGCTTTAACTTCGTCGTCCCCATTCTGGTCCACCGCAAAGCGCCAGAAAGTCGGCATCTTGGTTCCCGGCCGGAACGCCTGGGGATCCTTCAGCCAGACAGGGATCCATTCCTTGGCGAGCTTCAGTCGCACGTCCTTTAGGTTTGGTCCGACTTTTTTCTGATCCTGCAGCAGGTATTTTGTCTGCAGGTTCATCTGATCGATACGCGCGGCCAATAAACTATTGGTCACACGTAAGCTTTCAGCATGCGCCTTCAGCCTTTCAGCTTCCGCCTTCCCGGCATCGTCTTCGGGAGCCTTGCCGCGAGCTTCATCGTCCTGACGACCCATCTTGTCATTGGCGGTGATCTGATCTTCGAGCTGAGAAATTAACTGCCGCGTATTGGTGAGCGCATCAGTTTCCCGATCAAAGCCTTCATAGCGATGGCAGCCCATACAACCGCGTTGCTGGAAAAGATCGCGGCCGAGATTCAGAGTCTCAGAACCCTGCGTGACTCGATCTTTGGAGTGGCACTGCTGGCAGCCCGCTTCCGTATTCTCTTTTTCAAACATGGGCCAGAGCCAGAATTTATTCTCACCGTGAGCTTTCACTTCACCGGTGGTGGCTCGTCCATTGCCCCAGTGGCAGCTTGAACATCCAAACCGCTCCGGTTTATGGATGTCCATAATCTCTTTGCTAGGATGGCTGACAAATGCACGCGCCAAACTATCGGGATCATTTCCCGGTCTTCCCGGCGCCATATCTGAAGCGGTTAGCGTGAGTGGCGAACGCACTCCCAGATGGCAGACTTCGCAGCGGTCAGCGATGTTGTACTCAGTGACGCTAATCTGATGTCCCAGAATTGAATAGTCAAAGTTCGTGAGGCTTCGCTTAACACCCTCGATTTGCTGAGGGGTCAGCAGGGTCAGATGGTTCTTGAGATAGTCGTCGCGTTTCTTGTCGAGTTCGGAAGGTTCCTTGAGCAGCTCGGCCTTACGCCCCAACTTGGCAGCTTTCTGCTCACGCAAATCGTTGTAAGTCTTTTCGAGCGTGGCGTAGTCCATCTTGACGGCAGTCATTTTGCCGGAACCGTCATCCGCCGGCATTTCGACTTCAACTGATTCTTTCCGCTTTTCCTCGGCCTCCTTTCTGTATTCATCTTTTGAGCGCCCGTTGGCGGCAGTCTCAACGTTGTAGTTGATGACGGTCAGCCGGCCACGCTGGTTCTGGAAGGGTTCAGTAACTGCATCGAGCTTTGCCTGAACGTGCTTTACATCGGCATCAATCTCGTCGATATCCGGCTGTACTTTTTCCCGGGCCTCTTTCGCATCGGCTTCCAGCTTCTGGTATTCAGGGCTCTCTCTGATCTCGGTCTCGCTCTCTGCGGAGCGCGTTTTGATGCTGTTCAAATAACGTGTGTAGCGGGCCACGAACTCCTGCTGCGTTCCCTTCCAGGGACGCTGCCCGATCGCCTCATCGTACAAGGCCCAGACCAGAGACAGCGTGAGCAACAGGGCAGAGATCAGCATCAGACCGCTGGTCGAGCGACTGGTGATCGGATCACGAGCCGGTGCCTCAGGCTCTCGTGTTGCTAACGATTCCCCGCTTACAGGAGAGTCGGCCACTGATGTTGTTCCTCCGCGCGTGTTAGACGTTGAACCAGGGAGTTACCCAAACATACTTAATTGTCAGCGCCAGCCGCAGCACAAGCTTGACCGGCAACGCCAACAAAACGCTTATTGCGAAGAACTGAAAGGTCAGGTACTGCAGCAGACTCGTGCGCGCCAGGAGCTTTTCCTCAAATGCGTCTTTGGGAAACAGCCGCAGCGGCCACAACTTGATTCGGCGCCAATCCACTGTCATCAGCCAATGAAAGAAGAGCGCACCGAGGAGATAGAACCCGCTCACTACCAGGAAACCAAAGATCCCCTTGCCCCACGAACTGGTCAGAACCGGCCCGAGATGCAGCAACTTGCCAATGGCGCTGGTGGCGATGTAGTCGTGCAAATCAATATTCTTATCAAACACCACCCTGTTGTGGTCCCATGTCTGTCCGGGCCAGAACCAAATCCAGCCGGGTCCTCGTATAAAGGTCCCAATCACGATCAGCAGAATCCACATCAGGAAGCCCCAGCCAAACATCGCCAGTGAAAAACGGCGTTGCTTGATCGTGTAATAGCCATTCCCGAACGGACTGGAATCCACATAGGGGAAGACCATCAATCCGATCATGATAATCGAAGGCATCACCACGCCGGCAATCCAGGGATCAAAGTAAACCAGCATCTCCTGCAATCCCAGGAAGTACCAGGGCGCTTTCGACGGGTTCATCGTCAGATTGGGATTAGCAGGTTCCTCGAGGGGCGCATTGAGGGTGATGGACCAGATAAAGAGAATGACCGTAACGATCAGCGTTACCAAAAACTCGATGCGCACGAGATAGGGCCAGACGTGTAACTCTTTGGCCCAGCCCGGTCGCCAGGGCTCAACTTTGCGATGATGCGTCTTGGCGAGTTTGGCATCGCCTTCCAGTTCCACAATCAATTTGTCATTCGCGCGCGCCTGACGAATTCCGAGCCAGGTAAAGAACGGCGCAAGGAAAAGCATCGCCACGATAGGGACATTATCGGGCGCCGACGCGATGATCCAAAGTTGATGCCAGTCCATAGTATTTCAGAATTCGGATTTCAGATTGTGGATACTGGTGTCGCTCTTTTGAACTGTGACCTGAGATATCAGATCACGAAGCTCACTTCTTCTTCGCTGCTTTCAGCTCGGATTCCAGCATTACCGGGGCCGGTCCCGAGATGCCGCCGTCTTTGCGAATGCGCCAGAAGTGCACCGCCATAAATATTGACGCCACCAGTGGTATACCTATGCAGTGCCAGATATATGAACGCAGCAATGCATTCGAATCTACGATTGACCCGCCGAGCAGGCCAAAGCGCACGTCGTTGAATGGCGTCATTCCCAACTGCGGTCCAAACGGTCCCTCTGAACCGAACATCGGAGTCGCGCGGGCCATGTTCGTTCCCACCGTCACTGCCCAGAAGCCCAATTGATCGTCCGGCAATAAATATCCAGTAAACGAGAGCAACAGGGTCAGCACGAGCAAGACTACGCCGACGCACCAATTGAATTCCCGGGGCCGTTTGTATGAACCCGTCAGCACCACCCGGAACATGTGCAGCCAGGTCGTAATCACCATCAGGTGCGCTGCCCAGCGATGCATGTTTCTGAGCAACTTGCCAAATGGCACGTCGTGCTCGAGATAAAGGATGTCCCGGAAGGCCAGGACTTTCTGCGGGTGGTAATAGAACATCAAAAGGACGCCGGTAAACGTCAGCACGATGAAGAGGTAGAACGTGATTCCGCCCATGCCCCAGGTGTACTGATAACGAACCGCGTCGCGATTGATTTTAGCCGGATGCAGATGAAGAAAAACGTTTGAGAGGATCGACAGCGAGCGATTCCGCGGATCACGACGATCATGCGAGACGCGAAAAATTGACTTCCACAGCTGTGTGTCCTGCGGATCCTTGTAAGCCTGAGCTTCCTCGAGCGCCCGGTCCTTAAGCGCCAGGGCTTCACCACGCACCCGCTCGACCAGACCGGTTTCGGTCTTGCCGCTCTCAGGTAACTCTTTAGTCTTTTTCTGGTCCGAACTATCGTCCATAAAATTCTCTGTTTACGTTATCGCGGTGTCCCACACAGTCGCTGACGCTAGACGGACAAATAAGCGCCTCTTTCTTTCTCGTCAAATTCGCCTTTCGTACCCTTGGGCCAACTGAACAGTCGATTCGTATCGACCACAATCTGACCTTCGGGATCGATCTCGACGTGGGCGCGATCCATCGGGCGCGGCGCCGGCCCTTCAAAGTTGATACCTTCGCTGTCGTAGCCGCTACCGTGGCAGGGACACTTGAATTTGTTCTCGCTGGCTTTCCAATCCGGGGTGCAGCCAAGATGCGTGCAGCGCGCGTAGATGACAAACAGGCGATCGGACGTCTTGTCCACCCAGATGCGGTATTGCTGCTGCCACTTGGTGTCCACACCCAGGGCATAGTCACTGGGAAATCCGATCTTAAAGACTGTCGACGGTTCGAAAATGGTGCGGGGCAGGAAGAAACGCAGGAACATCAAAAAGTTAGTGAGCAGGAAGCCGCCAATGGTCGCCCAGACAATCCGCCGGCGCATCTTGTTCACCGGAGGTTCGGGGTCACTTTCAACCATCGCCCCCGCGGGTTTCGGAGAGGCGGCGGCCTTGGTCACCGGCGCGGCACTCGAGGGCGCCGGCGCGGAGACTTTCCTTTCCGGTGTGCCTGCTTCGCCGGATGGGCTATCCACTTATGAGCACTCCTTCGTCAATTTGATATGTTTACTCGGCTCGCCCGCACTGAAACTCGAACGGGTACACTGCTACATCGAGACGGAGCGGAAACCACACAATTACTATATCCGAGGGTTTTCACTCTCTGCGAAACGAACTGAGTTGTAGGTAAAAACATGAAAGCCCGTGCCGCTAACTAAAATGAAACTGGCTCGGTGCGGGTATTTATAACTCTTTTCGCAAGTTAGTGGCAAGAAGTTTTATCGGCGCAACGGCGTACTCACACCATCAGAGACTGGCGGACACAAAGTTCAGCTCCCGGCTGTAGATCTCAATTGAGTCGAATAACCGCTCGCGTTCACTCTCTTCTTCCTCCTGCCGATATGACAGCACCAGCTCTTTGAGGATCGCCAGATCCTTATAGAGGCCGGCATTCTCGATGGGTGGGGTCAAATAGGAAATCAATTCCGCATACGATCTGCGTTTAGCTATTGAGCCCTCAGAAGGGTTGTTCACGCTATAAATGTAAAGGTTGGGCAAGGCGCCGATCAAACGGTCGGGCCAACACTCTCCTGACATTCCCACCTGCTTGCCGGGCATGAACTCCATGGCGCCGTGCGTGCCGACATGGATCACAGCATCGACGCCGAACACTTTTTCCAGATAGGTGTAGAACCCCATGAATCCATGATGCGGTGAACCACTGCGAGCCATCATCAAACGCATGGGATCGCCCTCGTAACCAAAGCTGGGCTGAACGCCAATGAAAACATTTCCCAGGTTAATTCCATGAATCAGCAACTCGCCGGCGAAGGTATTGACGCGACCTGGCGCGCTGCCCCAGTCTCGCTCGACTTCATCGACGTAGGGACACAAGCGACGGTACTGATCGACACCCAGGCGGTAAGCCACATTTACGCTCGTGCCCAACTGGTCCGAATTTCCTGACAACATCATCTCTCGCAAATGGTCAGACGAAGATGGAAGCTCAACAGCATAGCCTTCCGCTTTCAATTTACTCAGCGTGTCCCAAACACTGGGAAAGACGTCGAGATCCGCTGCGGTGCCGATATTGCCCTTGTTGGGCGGAAAGCAATAGACGACGAGGGCAAGCTTGATTTTTTCCCTCGGTGCTGTTTGCAGGTGGTTCCAACGACGCAGTCTGCCGGCGAATCTTTCACAGCGCTCTTCCAGCGCGACGGGCTCTACACCCTGGGCCGGCAATCCGCCATAAACAAACGGCTCAGTGGCGCCGTCAATCTCCGGAATCGCGATTTGCATGCCCGCCTGAACAGGATTGAGTCCTGTCTGCGAGACGGTCCACGATTCAATACTCTGCATGTCCAGGCTGACAGCGGAACGATAAGGGCGATTCAGCCCGGTGAGAAACTTAGCGGCGGCTGCACTGTCGTTCATTGCCGGTCCACCGACAAAACTAAAACCGGTTAAGGAAACGATCTGACTCACTCGCTGCTGCTGTTCGTTGACGGTTTGGGATTCATCGGCATTTTTTTGGTGCGCATCTATAAAAAATTTCTGACAGGCCTCGCGGTTGTCCATCAGGGTAGCGAGCACTGGAATCACCGAAAGTCCTTCGGCTTCAATTGAACGAATCAAATGATCGTAATGCCTGGTCGCCTTGCTGATTACCTGCGGTCTCATTAACAACAAGCCGATAGTGTTGGCGGCCGCCAGAGAGTGTTCGCCGCTTTTGTTTTTGCGGGCGCGCTGGAGATACCACTTGCTGTAAGACTCGAACGACTCAAACATCCGCGGCGCGTCTGGATGATAAATTGCCACGGACGGCATTTTCTCCGGCGCCTTAATCCTGACTCGCTGCAATCGCTCATCGGGAACATAGCCCTTCAAAGCGCAAAGCACCATGGTCTGAATATTGGCAGGTGTCGGCTGCAGGAAGTAACAAAAAATCGAAAGATAGTTTTTGACGTCACGCAACGCCCCTGCTCCCGGCACGAAGCGCATCAGACCTGGCAGACGGTCCACTAACTTCAGGTATCGAGTATGACTATGTCCGTTCCCTGCCCGGCGAGACCTGAGTTGATTGCCCACCCAGGAACCGGCAGTGCCCAACAGCCATCTGGCACTGGCCTTGACCGACAATTCTTCATCTTTACGAAGGCGCGTCTCAGGATCTCTAACCCCAGCGAGCTTTCCGAAATCCAGCTTGCCCATGCGGGTGCGGCGCATTAAATCGGGCATGCAATTGATAACAATCACGGCACGCTGGCTGGCCCGGCTTTTTTCCAATGCCACCAACAAGCGCGCCGCGTTCTCGCCATCCATCACATGAATAACAAAGACGATCTCCGAGTCTGATAGATCCTGCTCAACATTGGCCCACTCATCTTCGTTGAGCGAGGCGCCAAAGTTATGCGCCGCTATGCACAGGTCCAGGCCATGCTGACGATTAATCTCGCGCTCAGCTTTTCGCAGCGGCGCCAGCAGACTTGAACCTATATAGAAGACAGTTACCTTCACACGGTCACTCCCTCGAGATGGTCTTCCAGGTGGGCCACCACGTCGCGCAATTTATCCAGCACCGCCGGATCAACTTCCCAATATCCGCGTCCGTGTGCTTCGAGCAGCCGGTTTACCAGCGAATAGGCGGAGTGTGGATTCAGAGTGCGCAGCCGTTCCAGCATTGCTTCGTCGAGCAGAAACGTCTCGGCTACTTCGGTGTAGATCCAATCGTCTACAGCGTCCGCTGTCGCACTCCAGCCGAACGTATTCGAAACGTGGTTCTCGATCTCAGCCACACCACGAAACCCGTGTTTGAGCATGCCCTCATACCATTTTGGATTCAAAGTCTTGGCGCGCGTCTCGAGTTGGACTGTCTCTTCCAGCGTCCTTATTTTCGCATCGCGTGACAGCGAGTCAGATAAATAAATAGCGGGGCGAGCGCGCGCGCGTTTTTCAACTGCTTTGGAAATGCCGCCGAGATATTCGAAGTAATGGTCAACATCAGTGATGCCGATTTCAAAAGTATCGATGTTCTGATAAGTCGCTTCGACGCGAGCCAGCGCGCGATCCATAGCTACCCGCGCTTCCCTGCCTTCGATCTGCCGCCCGCGCGAATCCCGTCCGTAAGCGAAACATTTGCGCGTCACGAACAAGTCTCCCAATGTTTCTTCACTTTCCCATTGCGAATCCATCACCATGAAATTGACATTGGTCCCGTAGTTACCCGGCGCATTAGAAAAGACGCGCACAACGGCATCGTCGAATTCGCAGGGTGCCACCTCCATCTGCTCCAGCACATTCTTGCGTACATAGTTCTGGTCCGGTGGTTCATCGAGCGCGGCCACGAGCCGCACTGCCTTATCAAGAAGTTCGACCGTTGGGCTGAATAAATCTCGAAAGATCCCTGAGACGGTCATGACCACGTCAATGCGGGGCCGCTGCAAATCCGCGAGCGAGATCGGTTCAACCTGCGTGACGCGATTCAAACCGTCGCGTACAGGTCGTACACCCAGCAACCAGAGCGCCTGCGCCACACCTTCGCCCTGAGTCTTGATGTTGTCCAGACCCCAGAGAACCAGCGCCATGGCGCGCGGATAATGTCCGTGCTCGCTTTGGTAGCGCTCGACCAGTTGTGCCGCTACCAGTTTAGCTTTCGCGAAAGCCACTTCAGAAGGGACTGCGTAAGGATTGATGGCGTGTGTGTTACGTCCGGTGGGAAGGATGGCAGGGTTTTGGACGATGTCGGCGCCCGGGCCCGGTTCAATGTACTCACCACGTAAGGCCCGCAGCAGCGACTCACTTTCGGAGTTCGTTTCCAACTGCAGCGAGATCTCACTTAGCAATTGGAATACTGGAAGCGAATCTTCCAAACGTACGTTGGCTGCGGTACTTAGTTGTGCGACTGCCGCATCAATGCCGTGGCTGAGAAAGCACTCGATCGCGCTCGTGACGATGGCCGCAACCTGTTCGCGAGTTCGCAGCTCGGCTTCGCTCACCGCCCGCGACTGCTTTGAATCCGTGACCTGGAATCCGAGTCCTTCACAAACCAGATCCGGCAGCGCACGAGCGTTGGCCTCCGGTCGATTAAATGACGCGACCATACGCAGTAGATCGGCGCGCTCCGTGCCGAGCGATGGCCGGCCGAAGATGTGCAGGCCCGTGGGAATCAGGCGCTGCTCGATCTCAACCAGACGATCGTGGAGATCCAGAACGCGTCGATCCCGGTCGTTGTTAGCAGTCATGCAGTTTGCCTTAAAGACTCGTTGAACGAAGCGTTGCTTGCTGCCAGTTTGAAAGTCGAAGATGCCGGGCGCCGAGTTGCGCCGCTAACTTGTGGACATCGTTGTTGATTGAGAATCCGTTGGCGCCTTCTACAACCGTAGTTTGAACTCGCAGACTTCGCAACCTGGAACCCAACTGAGAAGCCTCGGCAGCGATCAACCTTTGGCGAGATTCGCGACTGACAGGCGCGGCGTCGGCAGTCATAGTCAGCGGAACATTGGCGCCACCATCTGTGAAAAGCAAGAGCACAGTCTCTCCTGCTCGCCGGTTAGCCGCGCCCTGCGCCACCGCAATTGAACTTGCCAATCCGGCTGACAATGGCGTACCACCTCCCACGCTCAGCGAGTCCAAAACGTGTTTGGCGCGGAGCGTACTGCGAGAGACCGGCAACAAAGTTTCTGCGCCGACGCCTCGGAAGGCCACGATGGCGATCTCATCTCTATCAATATAGGACTGCCGCAAGAGTTCAAGCAGCGCACCTCTGGCCTCGCTAATGCGCCGGTGGGCCATGCTGCCTGATGTGTCTATCGCGAAAATGAACAGCGTTACCTGCTTGCGCGCAAACTCTTTAAATCGAAGCGCCGTTGCCGGAAGCTGCAGCAGGCGCTCCGATAAAGCTTCCGCGCCCCGCCTGCCAAGGGAGTGAGTGCAGCCGGCGGCAAGCAGAGCCCTCAGGGTTGCATCCAAAGCAATACGTGCCCCGCCGCGTTTACGCAAACCAGCTCGCACGTAATGTCCATGTTGGGCATTGTAAGCGCTCAGGCCGCTCCGGCCTCGACGGATCTTTGATTTCTGCAAAGGGTGTCGTTCCCGGAAAATCTCTGGCAATGGTGAATCGCCGGCGGCCCAGACAGGAGAATGCTCAACTGCATCTGCTCCGTTGAGACCCTGCGGATCGGATCTTTTTTTTCCGCCGGCGCGCGGATCATCCAGCACCTTACCTTTGCCACTATGATTCGGATCACCACCACTATCATCGGACCGGCCGGGCGGTTTGGTACGAGGTTCCGAAAGCGCTCGCTCCAACGCCTGTTCAATCTTTGCGCTGACTGACGCTTCCGACAAGGCATCGCGGTGCAATCGGTGTCGCAGTGCCATCGTGGCTACCCGCCGCACGTCTTCCGCGGCTACTTTTTTGCGCCCGGCAAGAGCAGCGAGGGCTCGGGCGGCGCGCATGATCGTCAGTTCGCCGCGATGTCCATCAACCTGCAACTCCGAACATAACGTAGCAATCTGCCGGAGCAGAATTTTATCAAGCTTGACAGTGGCAAAGCTGCGCCGAGCGCGAGCGATTTTTTGCCGCAGTTTTTTCTGTTCAGGTTCACAGACCGCGGCAAATTTTTCTGCATCACGTTCGAACAACTCACGGCTTTCAACGATCTCGATTCTTCGCTCTATTTCATTCTCTGTCTTTACTTCAACATAGAGACCAAAGCGATCCAGCAGCTGCGGCCGAAGTTCGCCTTCCTCCGGATTACCCGAACCGACCAGGACGAAGCGTGCGGGGTGTTCAAAGGAAATGCTTTCGCGCTCAACTTTGTTTCGCCCGGTGATGGCTACGTCCAACAGCAGATCGACGAGATGATCTTCCAGCAGGTTCACTTCATCGATATAAAGGAAGCCGCGATTCGCTCGCGCCAGCAAACCAGGTTCAAAAGCCTTAATGCCCTCGGTGAGTGCTCGTTGAATATCGATTGAGCCACAGACGCGGTCTTCGGTGGCCCCCAGAGGCAAATCAACCACGGGCACCGGCCGGCGATCGATACCGGTAACTTGTTTACGTTTGCAGTCAGGGCAACTGTCACTCGTCTGACCCGGTTCACAATTAAAGGAACATCCTCTCGTGATTGAAATCTCCGGCAGCAAATCAGCCAAAGCTCTGACCGCGGTTGATTTGCCCGTACCTCGATGGCCCATCAGGAGGACGCCGCCGATGGTTGGGTCAATGACATTGAGAATGAGACCGAGCTTCATTTCCCCCTGACCGACAATTCCTGAAAATGGAAAGGCCGCAGGCGCAGACGTTCCGCGCTGTTTATTGGCTCGCGGTCTCTGATTGTTGTGAGTGGTCTTAATACCCTTCATGGATTGGTGAAAAGTTTTTAGCTGAAAAGCACGGCTACGGCAAGCTCTAAAAGACTACCGGAAGCAAATGGAGAGTGCATAGCCAGTCAAAGCCGTAGCTGACGCCGTGTTCCCGTGATCCGGATCTCTGAAAAATTCCTCGCCAGGCTGTTTGCAGATCGCCAGGTCAGGTTGGGGAATCCGGGCCCGGTTTTTGTCTAGTCTAAATCAGCGGTCCACTCGGCTTCGCAGGGTCACTTGGCTCGAAATCCGAAAGTGCGGAAAAACTATTGACTTTGCGGACAGCGCATAATAAAGTGCCGCCCACTCCCGACTAGTAAGTGTCAATTTGGTCTTGCCCAGGTGTCACAGCGGACAAACTAACTCACGATTGTTAGCAGGCAGCGGCGTGGCCAGAATCGGAAGCACTTTAATTCAAATCAGATTCTAACCAGCCTTCACGAACCAACGGGTTTCATACAAGGATTCAGCGATCTCGAGACGCGGGCGGGTGCTGACGGGCTTCCTGCCGATTCTTGTGAGAGGAAAGGTACCTTCCAATTCTCCTAGGAGGGGAGATCCAAATGATGAAACTGATGAAGGTCTTAGCGGTTCTTTTGTTTGTGGCGGCCCTTGCATTGCCTGTTTGGATGCCAAGATCCGTCGAAGGTCAGGCGGGCACCGAAGCGTTAACGACTGATATGGATGCCAAGACTCCGGATGACCTTTTTAATGGCTTCGGCGCACTCGGTACGCCGATCAATGATTGTGTAGCCCCCCCCGTGGCGCCAACAGCGCGCGGCAACGGACGATTTGAAGACAACAAATTTATATTCTCTGAGAGGGAGACGGTTGCGGACGGCCTCGGACCAACTTACAACGACGTCGGTTGCGTTGAATGTCACCAGTCAGTGGACGTCGGTGCTTTCAGCCAGTCGATGGAGTTCAGGGCCGGTCACCTTTCATTTGGATCCTTTGTAGACGCTCCCGGTGGCCAATTGATTCATGCACGCGGCACCGACTCCGACGTAGTGGAGCACATCTCTACGGCTGAAACTGTCAGCACCTTTCGCGTTACTACCAGCACCCTTGGTGACGGCTTCGTCGAATGCCTCTCCAACACCTTGCTGCAAAATAACGTTGCTGCACAACCATCTGCTCAGCGAGGAGTACTCACTGCTGTACCGGTTACTGAAGCGGGAAACACCTTGCGCATTGGCCGTTTCGGTTGGAAGGCTCAGCAGGCGAGCTTGTTGTCATTTGCCGGCGACGCCTACCTCAACGAGATGGGCATAACTAATAAGTTTGCCGGTGACGGTGGTCGCAGCTCTACAGATGCCAATGCCGGTAAATTTGAGAATCCCTGCAGCACGGCTGAGGGCGTCTTGAACTGCACCGGGGCTCCTTTCGATCCGGTGGCAGATCCTGAGGACGACGGAGACGATGTAATGGCATTCGCGGATTTTATGGCAGCCACTCGCGCTCCGGGTCGGCAAAATCCAATACCGGCGGCAGCAACGCGTGGTGACTCATTGTTCACATCTGTCGGCTGCGCGGTTTGCCACACACGAACTTTGCAGACGGCAGCTCCGGGAACGGTTATCAATGGTGGAGCATTCGCGGTTCCGACCGCTTTGGGTAACAAGATAATCCATCCGTTCAGTGATTTTGCGCTTCACGATATCGGTACCGGTGATGGCATTGTTCAAAATGCCGGCCAATCATCGGCTAACCAAATGCGAACTGCTCCCCTTTGGGGTATTCGCGCTCGCAACCGGCTAATGCACCAGGGATTGAACATAACAATCTTCGATTCCATTCAGCTTCACGCAGGCCAGGGAACAGCTGCCAGGAACGCTTTCAACGCATTGTCGACTTCGAGTCGATCAGATCTAATCGCCTTCGTCTTATCACTGTGACAACTGACTCAGTGCGTATGATGAAACTTTCACGAAAGCTCGCTGGCGAATGATCAGCCAGCGAGCTTTCCTCACTGGCCGCGATGAAGAGCCAAGCGAGCCAGTCAGGCAATCCACACTTAAAGTCAGGACACCTATGCCAAGTGAATACCGCTTTATTTTGCGAGTTGTGCTCACCGGGTTAATAACGTCTCTACTGGGCTGTGCGGCTCCGGAAAAATCAAAACTTGAAGCTGCGCCGTCCCCGGTAACTGTTGCAGAGAAACAAGAGAAGTTGGCTATGCTGCCGCCACCCGATCTCGACAACGCCCAACAAACTGTGCAGCGAATTTTTAAGGGAAGCGTTGCGATTGACGTCAGCCGGCAACCATCTTTCCTGGCGGGAGATTTCAACGGCGATCTCTCACAGGATCTCGCCGTCATCGTCAAGCCAGTGTCGGGCAAGGTCGCTCAGTTGAATGAAGAATATCCGGCGTGGCTTCTGAGAGATCCATTTCATCCGACTGAACCTGGAATGCCGCCCCTGCGCGTCGAGGAAAATGAATTGCTGCTGGCGATTGTACATGGCTTCGGCGCTGATGGTTGGAAAGATCCCCAGGCAACCCAGACGTTTCTGCTGAAGAATGCAGTCGGCGCCGAAATCGAAGTGCAGTCCGCCAAGGCCGTGGTCGCTGCGCGTTCCGGTAAGGCGCTCCCCACTATTCATGGGGACCTGATCAGTGAAGTGATTCGCAATAGCGCCGGGTACCTTTATTTCGAGGGCCCTACCTATTCCTGGTATGACCCGAAGACCTACAACCCCGCGCCACAAGCACGCGTGGTACACAGTCGGCCGCCTCAAATGCAGCGTTAGCGAGAATAAGTTGCGATCTAAATCGACCTGACGACAGGGGAGGTTATGACATGAGTCCTAAGTACGTCGGCCTTTTGGTATGCATTATTTTGGCAGGAGGTTCCCGGCTTGAAAGCGCCGCTTTTCCTGCTCGCTCAGCGCCGCCTCCAGAACGGGTCAACGCTTCTGAAATTCAGTTCATGTCCCCGGAGGAACTGAAGACGAAAGTTTCCAGGAATCAACCAGTAACCATCATCGATGTACGCACTAGCGAATCGTTCGCCACCAGTGATCGAAAGATCAAAGGCGCGGTACATGTAAAGCTGAGACGTTTGAAGTATCGGCTGAGCTTTGCTCCACTTAAGGACGTCCCCAGGGATAACGAAGTGGTCACCTATTGCGCTTGCCCGAACGATGAATTAAGTATTCAGGCAGCACAACTGTTGCTCGAATCAGGCTTCAAACGCGTGAGAGTATTAAAAGGTGGCTGGCAAGCCTGGCTTAAACTCAAAGGGCCGATTGAATCGGCTTTAAAAGTACCCTGACAAAGATGTCGAATACTGAATCAAACTGAAAAGCAGAGGCTGGCTCTCCTGAACTTAATTCTGACGAATGCTTTTCCCGAGAAACTCCAATACAATATTCGCGCTAGCAAGCAGATAAGCCAACAGGGGGCGAGTGCCATACTAGAAGTTAACGACCTCGGATGCGTGCGCGGCGATCGTCGCCTGTTCAGCGGTCTCAGCTTTTCAGTCCCCGCCGGCACGCTGGTGCAGGTAACCGGGCCGAACGGTTGTGGCAAAACAAGTCTGTTGCGGATACTCTGTGGTTTGCTCGATCCTGCTGAAGGTAAAATTTCTTGGCAAGGCGAGAATATTCGCACACTCGGTGAGGAATATTACTCATCGCTCACCTTCCTTGGACATCGCAACGGTATCAAAGATGAGCTCTCTGCGATTGAAAACCTCCGTGTAGCGAGCGGGCTCAACGGAATAGAATTATCGTTGTCAGCGGCAGAAAAAACCCTGCAAACGATGGGATTAGGCGGCCGCGAGAGACTACCTGCTCGCCTGCTTTCCGAAGGCCAAAGGCGACGATTGGCTCTGGCGCGGCTCAATGTTTGCGACACGGCATTGTGGATTCTTGACGAGGTCCTCACTTCGCTGGACAAGGCTGCAGTCACACTGATCAAGTCGATGATTGAAACACATCTGGCCAACGGTGGGTTGGCGATTATCGCTACCCACCAGGAATTGGATCTGCAGACCGATTCATTGCAGCGGGTTGAACTGGCATAGTGAGATCGCCTTCGACATGGTCAATGTTCCGCTGGATAGTCTGGCGCGACTTGATGCTGGCATGGCGGCGCCGGGCCGATGTCCTCGCGACGTTGTTTTTCTTTGTCATCGTAGTCAGCCTGTTTCCGCTCAGCATCAGCCCTGACCCGCGACTGCTGAAATCAATCGCACCAGGTGTAGTTTGGGTAGCGGCATTACTGGCCTCGATGCTTTCGCTGGGTCGAGTGTTCTCGAATGATTATGTTGACGGCACCTTGGAACAGATGCTGTTGACGCCACAGCCCTTATACTTAATCGTTCTCGGCAAGGTGCTGGCGCAGTGGCTGGTTTCGGAAGTACCTCTGGTGCTCATCGCGCCACTGATGGGAATACAATTCGGCCTGTCGCGAAACACACTGGTGATATTGACAGTATCTCTGTTGCTCGGCACGCCGGTGCTGAGCTTGATCGGATCAATAGGCGCGGCTTTGACGCTCGGACTCAGGGGCAGCGGCGTATTAGTGGCGTTGCTGGTACTGCCGCTTTACATTCCGGTTTTGATTTTTGGCGCGCTGGCTGTTGATGCCAGTATCGCCGGATTGGATTCGCAATCACATCTTTCGCTGTTGGGAGCGGTACTTGCCTTGTCGTTGGTGTTTGCACCCTGGGCCACCTGTGCGGCTTTGAGATTATCAGTGGAATAGAAAAGGGCTTTAGGTATTTCGCTCCACATCTATCCTGGTACTCAGCCACCTGGCGGAAGTGTTTGCTTGGCGAAATCGTAACGAAGGATAACGACCACAATATTTTATGAAGATTAATTGGTATAAATATGCTTCCCCGGCTAATTTCTACCGCGTAGCCGGAAAGTTGGTTCTGGTGTTTGGCGTCCCGGCAGCGATCCTATTCATGCTGGGTCTCTACGTAGGGTTCTTTGTCGCCCCCACCGACTTTCAGCAGGGTGACGCTTATCGAATAATATTCATCCACGTCCCGGCAGCATGGATGGGAATGATGCTCTATATTTTAATGGCGACCTATGCCGGCATCGGATGGGCATTCAACGCCCGTTTGGCGTCAATGATGGCGACCGCGATCTCGCCGACCGGCGCCATGTTCACTTTTCTTTCTTTGGCAACCGGATCACTTTGGGGCAAGCCCACCTGGGGAACCTGGTGGGTCTGGGACGCGCGCATGACCTCAACTCTGATCCTGCTGTTTCTTTACATCGGTTTTATTTCGCTGCAGGCGTCCATTGACGATCCACGCCGGGCGGATCGGGCGGGCGCAGTCCTTGCGCTGGTCGGCGTCATCAACGTGCCGATTATTTATTTCTCGGTGCAATGGTGGAATACGCTGCATCAGGGAGCCACCATCAGACTGCTGAATAAACCGACGATGGCCCCGCCCATGCTTGCGGCCATGTTTATTATGCTTGGCGCCTGCTGGCTTTACTCCGTAGCGGTGGTCCTGCTTAGGCTTCGCTGCATCATACTTGAACGAGAACACGAAGCCGGCCGTCCCATATTAATGAATACCAAAGGCGTGCAATTGTCTCGGGTGGAGTTAACATGAACTGGACAGAATTTTTTTCCATGGGCGGATATGCCTTTTACGTCTGGGGTTCGTACCTCATCGCCTTGCTATTGCTGGGCGGCGAAGTGTTGGCATTGCGCCAGCGGAAAAAATCGCTGGCAGCGAGAGTTAATAACAGCGGGCCCGGACAAAGTGAGCAATCATGAAAACCAGACACAAGAGAATTACATTCATCATAGCCAGCCTTGCAGGTTTGGGAATCGCGGCGGCCCTCGTGCTTAATGCTTTTCAGAACAATTTGGTGTTTTTCTTTAGTCCCTCCCAGGTGGCGGCCAAAGAAGCTCCCATCGGGCGGCACTTCAGGATTGGCGGCCTGGTTGAAAATGGTAGTGTGAAGCGCGACGGTGATGGCCTTACAACGCACTTTGTTGTTACCGATACTGCCAGCAGCATTCCTGTAGTTTACAAAGGCATCCTTCCGGATTTGTTCAAAGAAGGCAGGGGCTGCGTGGCTGAAGGTAAGGTCGGAACTGATGGAGTGTTTTTGGCAGATAGCGTCCTCGCCAAGCACGACGAGAACTACCGGGCGCCTGAAGTCACCCACTCAATTGAGAAAGCAAAGCAGTCAGCGAATGAGGCTGCTCAGACTCTGAGCAAGTAAGCCTTTTTTACGTCGCCAAGGCAGCATAATTAAATGATCCCTGAAATCGGACAATTTGCATTAATCATTGCCCTGCTGCTGGCCCTGACTCAGGCCAGCCTGCCCATTATTGGCGCTGCCCGCGGCAATCGCTCGTGGATGCGTGTCGCGGTTCCCGCAGGCCAGGCTCAATTTATTTTCGTCGCCATCGCGTTTGGCTGTCTCGCCTGGTCTTTCATCAACAACGACTTTTCCGTACTCAACGTGGCGAGCAATTCTAATTCAGCGTTGCCGCCCCATTACCGGCTCGCTGCAACCTGGGGTTCGCATGAAGGTTCACTACTCTTGTGGACGTTAATGCTTGGTCTCTGGACCACGGCAGTTACGCTCTTCAGTCGTCACTTGCCCGAGGACATGCTGGCACGAGTACTGAGCGTAATGGGAATGATCAGCATCGGATTTCTTTTGTTCATGCTGTTGACTTCAAATCCTTTTGAAAGGATTTTTCCCGTTCCGCTTAACGGTCGCGATCTCAACCCACTGCTTCAGGATCCGGCCATGGTGGCGCATCCGCCCATGCTCTACATGGGCTACGTTGGCTTCTCTGTCGCCTTCGCGTTTGCGATCTCGGCACTGATCGGAGGACGCCTGGATGCGACCTGGGCGCGCTGGTCCAGACCATGGACCACGGTGGCGTGGATGTTTTTGACGGTGGGGATCGCGCTCGGGAGTTGGTGGGCGTATTACGAATTAGGCTGGGGTGGATGGTGGTTCTGGGACCCCGTTGAAAATGCTTCGTTCATGCCGTGGCTGGTGGGGACGGCGCTGATTCACTCGTTGGCCGTGACTGAAAAGCGCGGCGGCTTCAAGAGCTGGACAGTGTTGCTTGCCATTGCCGCATTCTCTTTGAGCCTGCTGGGGACTTTTCTGGTCCGCTCCGGAGTGCTGACCTCAGTGCACGCCTTTGCCGTCGATCCCAAACGAGGCATCTTCATCCTCGTTTTTTTGGGCGTCGTGATTGGAGGTTCGTTAGTGCTTTATGCCTTGCGCGCCAAAGATGTTGGTCTGGGCTCAAAGTTTGACTTGATCTCCAGAGAATCATTTCTGCTGTCGAACAACGTCTTATTGGCCGTCGCGGCGGGTTCGGTACTACTCGGAACTATCTATCCGCTGATCATTGATGCGCTGGGAATGGGGAAACTTTCCGTCGGGCCGCCGTACTTTAATGCTGTCTTTGTTCCTTTAATGGTGCCGGCTGCTTTCCTGATGGGAGTGGGACCAATCGCGCGGTGGAAGAAAGCGAGTCTGCCGGAACTTGCAGTGCGTTTGCGTTGGGCATTCGGCGCGAGCGCTCTCGCGGGACTGTTGCTGCCCTTCGTGATGGGCCAGTGGAAGGCGCTGGTCAGTTTGGGAATACTGCTCGCACTCTGGATCGTCAGCACTGCAGCCCTCGGGATCTGGGAGCGTGTTAGATCTGTTACCGGACAGTTCGGCGTTTGGCAAAAGCTACGCATGCAATCCCGCAGCTACTATGGCATGCAACTGGCCCACATCGGCGCAGCTGTCTTCATCGTGGGGATTACTTTCGTCACTCAGTATCAAGCTGAGAAAGATGTGAGCATGAATGTAGGCGATTCGGTTAACGTCGGTGGTTATGACTTCAAATTCAACGGCGTGACGACCGTCCTGGGAGCCAACTATCGGGCCGGGCGTGCGAAAATTGATGTCAGCCGCAACGGCACGGTAATCCGCACTATGAACCCGGAAAAACGGATCTATAACGTCTCTGAAAGCGCGATGACCGAAACTGCTATCGATACGGGGATTTTTCGTGACCTTTACCTTTCGCTGGGCGAACCGGTCGGCACCCGCGGTGCATGGACCGTGCGCGTGCATTACAAGCCATTTGTCGATTGGATTTGGGGCGGCGCTATTTTGATGGCTCTGGGCGGAGGCTTGGCCGTCAGCGACAGGCGCTACGCGCTCGCGGCGCGCAAGCAGCGCATCGCCGCCGCCGCGGCCAAGGAGCAGCCAGCTCCGGCTCTAGCCATGGTTGTGACCGAGCCAGATTCTGTAAACTAGATTATGCGCTACGCTATCCCACTGATTATTTTCCTGGGGCTGGTTGTCTTTTTGGCAATCGGACTCAATCGCGATCCTCATGAAGTGCCTTCGCCACTGATTAACAAAGCTGCGCCCACGTTTCATCTGGCCCAACTGCACCAGCCGAACAAACAATTCTCGACCGAAGAAATGCGCGGTAAGGTATGGCTCCTGAATGTCTATGCCTCCTGGTGTATCTCCTGCCGCGACGAGCATCCTTACCTGTTGGGGTTAGCTAAAACGGGCGCAGTGCCAATCTACGGTCTTAACTGGAAGGACAAACGCGAAGATGCAATCTCCTGGCTGGACGAATTAGGTAATCCCTACGTCCTCAGCGTCTCTGACCTCGATGGACGAATCGCCATTGACTATGGAGTCTATGGCGCACCCGAGACATACGTGATTGATAAGAACGGGGTGATTCGATTCAAACAGATTGGGCCAATAATTCCTGAAGTGCTGGAGAAAACAATTCTGCCACTGGTTCGCGACTTAAATAAATAAGAGTTAGTGACCCGCATCTTGCACCCGCTGATGCTTAAGCTGGAACGAACGAGTTTAAAATTCGCGGCTGATCGGAACCCATGAGGTACATAATTCTGTCTACAATTCTCCTGGCAGCATCCGGCTTCGTCATGGCCCAGACGGCGGTCCCGCCATCCGAGGATGTGCTGGATGTCCGGGTCAGGAATCTCGCACAACAATTACGTTGCCTGGTTTGTCAGAACGAAACGCTCGCGGATTCACAGGCTGATCTTGCCACCGACCTGAAGCGCCAGATCCGGGAACAAATGAAGGCCGGCAAAACCGACAAAGAGATTCTTGCTTTTCTGACGGACAGGTATGGAGACTTCGTACTTTACCGTCCGCCAGTCAAACGGACCACTTACCTGCTCTGGTTTGGCCCATTCCTGCTGCTGGGTTTCGGTCTCTTCGCCCTCTTTCGTTATATCAAGTACCGTCGAGAAACGATTCATGACGAGCCCCTCTCAGCTGCGGAGCGCCAGCGTGCCGGCGAGCTTCTTAACCCCATCACAGAGAAGGAGCACGCATGATTAGCTTCTGGTTGATCTGTGCGGTGATGATCATCGTCGCTCTTCTATTCATTCTGCCGCCGCTCCTGCAGCAGGAGGAGTCTGACAACCTGGACCAGGTACGCGAAGCAAATCTTTCCGTCTACCGCGATCAGTTGCGCGAGCTAGAGAATGACCTTGCAAACGGACTCACCAGCCAGGAACAATGCGCGCAGGATCGCGAGGAAATTGAGCGACGCCTGCTGAAGGATGTGGGCTCTGAAAAGATGAGGCCAAAAGCTAAAACCGCACCTTTCTCACGCAATCTTGCGTATGTTGTCGGTCTTATTCTACCCGTCGCTGCCCTGGTTATTTATCTCGAGGTGGGCACGCGCCAGGCAATGTCGGCAGTCTCACCCGCTGGAACCGCTGGAACCGCTGGAACCGCTGGAGCCTCGCGCCCGGCACCGTCAGCCGCAAGTCAGCCGGGCGAGATGACGCCTGAACGCATCGAGGCCAACGTCGCAGGACTCGAAAAGAAGCTTGAGCAGAACCCGAATGACGGCGCCGGCTGGGCTATGCTGGCGCGCTCGTATACCAGTCTTGCGCGCTACAAAGAAGCCAGTGATGCTTTTGACAAAGCGACCGCAATTGTTGCCACTGATGCCGATCTCTGGACTGAATATGCCTATGCTCTTGCAATGGCTAGAGGCCAGCAGTTCGACGGCAAACCCACCGAGTTATTGGACAAGGCGTTGCAGATTGATCCGAAAAATCTGAAGGCCCTCGTACTCGCAGGTAATGCAGCCTTCAAGGCGAAAAATTTCAATCAGGCAGTTGCATACTGGGAGAAGGTCTTACCGACGTTGCCTCCCGGTTCAGAAGTGCAGCAATCGCTTTCCGAAAAGATCAGCGAGGCAAAGAGGTTGGCGAAAACTGTCGGGAACAAGTAAAGTTGAACTGTTTCCAGACGCACCATGAAAGGAAGAAAATGACCCAACGTAAAGTGCTCGACTGCCGAACGTATCCAAGTGAAAGGGGCTGTACCCTTAGCATCGAAGGTACAGAAGAAGAGGTGCTCGAAGCCGCTACGCTGCACGCAATCACTGCTCACGGCCACACCGATGGTCCTGAACTACGCGAGCAGTTGCGAGTCCTACTCAAGGACGCAGAGTCATCAAACAGCTAGTCCACATCTATTCTGAGCCGTTCCAGTTCGAACCCCAAAATAATCTTCAGCACACATGACCAGAGACAATCTACTTTTCACCATCATCGGCGTCTTGTTTGGCTTCATCATCGGTTTCATGCTTGCAAGCGGCATCACGCAACGGGAAGCCATGCCGGCAGGCGTGGCGCGCACCCAGAATCTGCCATCCGACCATCCTTCGGTTGGTGATGCTCCAGCCGGCGCGCCCGGTCAAATGCAAGCCCAGGTGTCGGCCGCCCTGGATCAAGCAAAAAAAGAGCCCACTAACTTTGAAGCCCAATTAAAAGCGGCTGAACTCTACTACCAGATTCAGCGCTATGACGACGCGATTGGGTACCTGATGAAGGCCAACCAGCTGCAGCCCGACAGTTACGAAACTGTAGCTAACTTAGGCATGGTAAATATGGACGCTGGCCATTTTGAGGCTGCTGAAAAATGGTACAAGGCCGCCCTGGCTAAGAAGCCGGACGACGTGCGGGTGCTGGATGGCTTGTGCGTTGTGTTTCTGGAACAGGGCAAGATAAAAGAGTCGGAGGAGGCTATAGCTAAGCTGGCGAAAGCGGACGCAACCAACCAGGACCTGGCGCAGTTTCGTGAAAAGCTGGAGAAGCTTAAGGCCGGGGGCAAACAGAAATAACAGACGCACAAGTTAGGGAGCTATCGACATCCGCAGAATGTTAGTTAGCGGAATTCGTTTCGTGTAGCCGTCATCGCTTACTATCACCACCTCGCCATTCTCAACCGTCACCCGCGAGACTGTGCTCATCAAGTACTCGAGGCGTGAGCCGCCTTTAACTTCAATTATCAAACGTCCGTTTTCAGCTGTGGCTTCGGGCTTCGCTGCCCGAGCAGAGCCGCGCGCATTACCCGGTTGAACGCGTCGTGGAGCCGGGCGTTCTTTGACGGGAACAGCTGTCTTCTCGACTTCCTCTGCTTCACTGGCCGGCTGTTTCGGCTCGACTGTGTTCGGGATGTTTTTTACCGGACGAGTGACAGTGCTGGTTTTTCCACTCGCAACCGGAGCTGGAGATTTCGGGGATGTTTTACCCGGTGCGGCAGGCCGGCGACCGCGTGTATTTGTCGGAGCTGTGGTGGTTTTCGTCGTAGCCTCTTCAGTCGGTGTGGCAACGGTTGGTTCCGGCGTTGGCATGGCCGCGACCGGTTCTTCAATGCGAGCTCCAGAGGAGGAAACTCTGCTTGTTTTGCGGTCCCCCGTTCTGGCCGAGGTCGTCAGCGACTCAACTGAATTGCCGGTGTCCCCTGCACCCGAGCGATTGTCGAGTGCGGCGAATGATCCGCTGAAGCGAATGCGATAAGTGCCCTCATCATCATTTGGCGTTCTGCCCTCGACTCGCAGGATTAGACTCTCCGGTTTGCGCAGATAGATATTCTTGGTCACGGTGCCGGCACTCTCGGCATAAACTACCAACTTCACCAGCGGACGCAAATCAGTCGCACTGAAAACATCAAAGTCTCCATTCAAGTTCTTACTTTCGATTGTGATCAGCAAATCCCCGGGCAGGCCGCTAAAGGTGTAAAAATGATCGGTCAGACGCGCATCCCCAATGTCGCGCGCCGGCACCATACCCATAACTTCGCTGCCGTTAATCGCCGTGGGAAAGCGCACATCGCTGGATTGCGAAAAGCCGGTAGCCGCAAACAGTGCCAGCAGCATTGAACCGATTACAATTCTCAGCTTGCAGAGTCGAGACAAAGACAACGTCATTGAGAGAAATCCTGGTGGTCGCAATCAACTGGCTCAGGAGACCCGCCAGTCGTGCAAAGAATTAGCACGATAACGGTGTCAAGGATAGCAGATTTGCAGGCGTAGGAGGAAAACCTCGATGAGACGCTGCCAACTTGTGCTACGGCGAGGCGACGACTGGAATCGCGCTAATTACCTGCCGGTGCAATTTCGATCAAGCGTGTCACCGGATCAAAGGTCAAGCGGAATGGATAAAGGGCGTTACGTCCCAGCAGTAGAGGCGCGTCCTGCGCTGCGCCAGACAGGAAATCTGTTGGCACTCCGCGTAGCGTCAGCGCGCCAATGCTGATCGTCGAGGGTTGTCCCCTGCGTGTACTCACCTGTCCGCCTCCCAGGTCGCGCACGTTGTCTTTTCGCCGGGGGCCGGCAAGGCCGTATTCGTTAACGGCCAGGCCGAGACCTGATCCGGTATCAAGCAACGCCAGCCGTCCGTCGCTTAGCCTCACAAACGGACGCCGGCCTGAACCGGTAATCCAACGGACTACTGTCCCTCCCTCGGGAACGTCGCGAATATTCAACGGATTGAGGTTCGGATCAAATGCGCTGACTTCGCCGCGAGGAAAATCTATCGTATAGCCAAAAGGTGCGTATGCATCCGTCGGATCCAAAACGCCGTCTATCTCGGGAGGTAAATTATCGATGATAATTGCCCGTTGATTAGGGCGCAGGTCATTGGTGCGGGTTCCAATTGCCAGCCTACTGATAATGGTCGCTCGGCCAGTGGGCTTCGTGTCTTCACTGAGTCCGCCTAACACAATTGGACCACCGCTACCTGCAGCGCCCACAGCAGCAGCCATCTGTCTGCTGATTAGGGTTGTGCCGGCGCCGGTATCAATCGCGAAGATGTAGGGCCCGCGATGATTGATCCAAACGCTGACCAACAAACCACGACCTCTAACATTTTGAAAAGCAGCCGGTTCAGGTACAGAAAGAGTGTTCGCTGCCAACTGGGGTTTGAAATTTTGGGTGGTTGTAATTCGTAAATCAGACGGGGTGAGGGGGGCAGCAAACATTATGGTTGCTGTCCCCCCAAGTAAAGTCAGAGTCGCGATGAGCAAAAGAACTTTCTGTTTCAGTCCGTTCATGCTCGTGCTTTTGTTAGCGATTCCGATTGCGCTTCCGCAATTTGTAGGTGTATAGGGCCGAGCCGCCCAAGCCCGCCAGCGAGCCAATAGCTGCTCCCTTCTTGCCACCTACCAGGCCGCCAATTAGTGCACCACCGCCTGCGCCCATGCCGAGCGTAAGCTTGTCACGATGCTTGCTCCAGAAGCTGCGTCCCTGCGGCCGATTGTAGTCGTAATAGACACGACGCGTGTTGTTGCGGCTTGATCGATAGACTGGCGCGCTACGATAGACAACATTTGAAGTTGTAGTTCTCGCGTTGCTGCCGCCACTCTGGGCAGATTTAAAGCCATCAGCAAAGCCCACCTTATAAGCCGTCTGCTCATCGGCAGTGTTGAATTCAGCCGGCACGGCTTGCTCGCGAGCAGTGGTGTAACGCGCGTCGCGATAATTGCCATCGACGTAGCGCGTATTGTCCCAGTCGGCTGCGAGCGTCCCGGCGGTTGTATTACTTTCCGCCACCCGAGCATTGTCTCTAGAGTGCATTACCGCCGCACCCAGTGATGCTCCAATTAGCGCTGTAATCAGCGCGACCGCCACAATCTTATTAGTCATAATCATAAGTCATCTTCTCCTTGCATGGTTCGCTCATCTTTTGTTCAAGCAAGCCGGGTTCCACACAGTTCTCAGAGAATGAGACCTTTCGCGGTAATGTAGATTTTTCACGGGTTCGCTTGGATTGCAAGATGGTCGCAATCAGAAACGCAGAATCGGTATCGGCGGGACTACCCGATATGGAGTTAACCAATACTCGAAATGATCAATAAATGGCCTCGGGCAGGTAGATTACTTCCTTGATGAAAAAAATAAGGCCGGTAGGATTGCTCCCACCGGTCCCTTTTAATTCAGAGAGGTATCAAGTCTTAGGCAGCTTTCACTTGAGTGGGTTTATTCTCACGCAAAATTTCCAGCGCCTTCTTCAGCTGAACATCTTCGACCGGTTTTGATTCCGGGGTGACTTTGTCGGGAGGCTGGTTCGGCTTGACCGCATCATCGTCATTACCGGTCAGATCATCTGCAGAAATTGCGTCGGCCAGTTCAGGAGACTTCACTTCGACCGTCGGTGTGACGCCAGAGCGAGCCCTATCTTCACCCAAAAAGGGTTTGGCATTAGCAGAAGCCCACTTCACTACAGTCAAC
The DNA here is from genome assembly GCA_038237475.1 of Pyrinomonadales bacterium. GTDB lineage: Bacteria > Acidobacteriota > Blastocatellia > Pyrinomonadales > Pyrinomonadaceae > JAOAPY01. The sequence goes on from JBBRYS010000002.1 coordinate 218,856, forward strand.
AGCAAGCCATCCCCATCTCTGAGGCTGAACAGCTGTTGCTCCGCGCCAGCGCCAAAACTTTTCTCGCCAACGACCTGACCGCGATTACGCTCTATCAGCGCTGAAGCAATGATTTCAGCGGCGCCTGCAGTTCCATTGTCAATGATAGCGACCACGGGTCCGGCGAAAATTGCCGCCGAGGGATCGGCTGTGAAAGTCTTCAATGTCTTTCCTTCGCGACCGATCGTCTGAGCGAGTGTTCCCTCTTTAATAAATAAGTTCGAGACGGCAATGCCCTCCGCCAGCGAACCACCGGCTGAATCGCGCAGGTCAAGCACAATTTTCTGCGCGCCTTGCTTCAGTAATTCCTGAACTCGATTCTTCACGTCGGCGGCCTCACCATCGCCCAAACTGTTTATTTTGACGACTCCGATTTTACCAGCCTCCATGCGCTCTTCAGCCGCCGGGGCTCTGAAGGTGCCGCGCTTCACCGAGAGGGTCAGCGGTTTGGAATTAGCACGAAGGACTCGCAGCTTCACTCCAGTGCCCGCCTGACCATTCAATAGTTGTTTGGCATCATAGAGCGAAATGTCGCGCGTAGCTTTGCCGTCGATGTACTCGATAATATCTCCCGCGTGCACTCCGGCAACATCGGCAGGGGATCCTTTGATGGGTGCAATTACGTAGAGATATGAAGCAACCTGCGATAACTCCGCGCCGATCCCCACGTCATTTTTCTTGTTCTCGTTGAAGCTCTTGACCTGGTCCGCTGTCAGATAAGTCGAATAGGGATCGAGGCCGTAAGCCAGTCCCCGCAAGGCGCCCGCCCGGACCTTTTCCATGTTCGGCTCGTCAACGTAATCGTTCTGAATGTGTTGCAGCACATTGTCAAAGATTCTTAGTTGCGCATTCGGATCGTTGGCTGGTTGCTGGGCTCGAGTCGAAATCCAGGCACCGAAGCCAGCATAAAACGCCAGCGTGGCCGAAACAATGATCAGAGAAAACTTAGTTCTGAGTGTCATTAGTTACCTTTTAAATGCCTAAAAACTCTTTACTATTTCAGATGCCCCAGTGGGCGTTTGGCCGCTCACGTCGTATGATACAGGCCGATGTTTTAGGGTGCAAGCTACCTTTAAAGACGCAGCAGTCGACGGATCGACAGTTGAATTCAGTGACGATTTACTCTCTTAACGAGCCGGAAGATTCCGAGCTCCATAAACCCACCGGACCGATCCTGTCGCTTGACCTGGGGTCGAAAAGAGTCGGTGTTGCAATTTCGGATCCGACTCAAGTTGCCATAACCAGAATTGACGGCCTCGTTCGTTCAAACTGGAAACGGTTCTTACTCGACATTCGCGAATTGATACGGCGCTTTGACGCGAAAAGTATGGTAATTGGTTTCCCACTGGATTTGGATGGATTTGAGGGTGAAGCGGCAAAAGCGGCGCGTGACATTGCAACAAAGTTTGCACTTTCGCTGGACCTCCCCATTTTCCTGCAGGATGAACGGCTTAGCTCCCATGAGGCTGAAGAGCGTTTGCGGGCCGATGGCTATCAGGCCGGTGATATAGCCGCGCACCTCGATAGCGAGTCCGCAGTAGTAATCCTTCGTGATTTTCTTGTTTCCAGACAACGAAGGATCTTGATAAAACGTCCTGTGGAAAAGTAGATTCGGTCCTTAAGATAATGCGATGAAAAAACTTTTGCTTGGCTTGTTTGGCTTGCTGGTGCTCGGCGTCACGGCGTGCTGCGTCTGGGGTTACAAAGATCTTCATGATCCCATTCGCCATAGTCGCAGCGAACAGTATGTTGATATTCCCCGGGGCTCGACACCGACCGCGGTTGTCCGCAAGTTGGCAAGTGCGGGAGTAATTAAACACGAATGGCCCCTTATGCTTTACATGAAGGTCAGCGGCGCCGGCGCGCGTTTGCGAGCGGGTGAATATATGTTTCCGTCCCCGATTAGTCCCATCGGCGTTCTTCGCAAACTTCAACTCGGCGAACAACGAACCATGCGTCTCACCGTTGTCGAGGGATGGACACGCTGGGATATCGCAAATGCAATGACGAAAATGCCTGAGTTTCAGCTCGCTGATTCAGACGCTGCGCTGAAGTTAATGAATGACGTGAGCCTGATTCGATCGATCGATCCGGCTGCAGAGAACCTTGAGGGATATCTGTATCCGGATACATATGAATTTCCGCCGGGCACAGCACCGCAGGTGGTTATAGAAATGATGGTAAAGCAATTCCTGACTCAGTGGTCGCCTGAGAATGCGGCACTCGCTCGCAAACTTGAGCTTTCGCCGCGACAAGTCGTGACAACTGCTTCATTAATCGAAACTGAGGCTAAGCTAAATGAGGAACGTCCCATCATCGCATCAGTAATTTATAACCGGCTCAAAAGAAATATGCCTTTGGGAGTCGACTCGACTGTGATCTACGCATCCAAGTTGGCGGGAAAATGGAAGAACGACGGCAAAGTATACAAGAGCGATGTAGACAGAGTATCACCCTACAACACTCGGTTATTCACCGGTTTGCCACCGGGTCCTATTGCTTCGGCGGGTGCAACTTCGCTGCGGGCGGCTCTCAATCCGGAACAAACGGATTATCTCTATTACGTCCGGAATCCTGATCGCAATGATGGAGCGCATAATTTTTACGCCAGCGAAGCCGATTTTGGCAGAGGGGTGCAGGCACTGCGAAACTGGGAACGTCAGCGAGATGTTGAGAACAGTTCGGGTGTGCATCCAACCTCTCAGTGATTTTTTCTGCATCTTGTTTTTGCTTAGACGTTACTCTATGCTCGTGAAGGATTTAGGCAAAATGTTTGGTTCCATCAACAAAGGGGTGTGCCGTGAAGAAATTTAGCTACGCCGTAGTGATGACTCTTATCGCGATTGGTATCGTGTATTCGCAAGGCAAGGGTGTTGACAAGCAGAGCGAACGAGTTCGCGATGGGGGTAGCAGTCGCACCCCTGCGAGCAACGGTGGTAAACAGGACACGGGCGCCGGTCGCGGCTTTGATTTTGGCAAGGGCAGGTCACATTCAGTGGGCCAGCTTGCTAATCCCTATCGATTGACCGGACGACGCGATGTCATTATTAAATCGGTGCAGGACGTGATGCGCGATCGGAAATTGATTGTGGATGACGGCGCTTCAAGGCTTTCCGAGGGGATTATCGTCAGCCAACCGTTCCGGTTCATTAAGGGAGCTGTGGTCACGCAATCAGAGTTGGGCCGCTATGCCGATGTACCCACCTCAACAACTCGTGGGTGGACGCAGGGCCGGTACACATTAACCGTTGAGGTCCAGCCAATTGACGGGGTCAATTCAAACGTCGTTGTGAACGCAAAGATTGAGGGCCGTAGTGACGGCGCAAGCGGAGCCGAATGGGTGACACTCCCGAGCCTCGGCACCGCTGAAGATGATTTCCTGGCTGCCTTGATTGAAGCTGTGACCGGATCTACTCCGGCAGGGCGAATGCCTGCCAGCGCCCCCTGATAACTTTGCTGATCGCTAACTTAAAGTAATAGATTACCTGCGATATTAAGTTGGTTATTGAGTATGACTCTTTTGGATTCCGACACGACGAATTCTGGACATGAAGGGCACTCACGAGTCCTCCTCGGTGTGCTTGCGTCGCTGCTGGTGACAGCTTTTGTTCTGGCCGGTTATGCTGTACTACGCAGGCAACACCGGCAGAGGGTGATAGCGAGCCAGGTGCGCCAGGATCTCTCGACTGAACCAAAAGGCCCCCCGAAGGCTCAGATTCTTGTTGATGAAGCGCTAATCAAAGGTGATCAGACTCTGGTAGCGGGCACGGTTAAGAACATTTCAGGGGAAACGCTTAGCAATCTTGGAGTTGATCTTGAGCTGGTCAGGCGCAAAGGTGGTGGAACACAAAAGACCGCCGTACAGGTTGAGCCAGCGCAATTGGCCCCGCAACAGGAAGGCCGATATAGCCTGCAACTGCGTTCTGCTGATTATGTCACGGTGAAGCTTGCTGGTTTGAAAGCCGGGGCATCTCCAGCGCTGGTGGCCTTCACTGCTGCTCCCGGACAAAAGCGCCCTCTTGAAAGACTTGAGAGCAAGACCATAATTGTGAATCGTCCACCGGTTGGCAAGACCGGAGAATTTCTAAATTCACCTGACAACCCAGGTCGCGTGCCCTAGCTTTCTCTAACGTTTTGCATGAATGGTCGGCGTAGTGACGGCTCATAATGTACCTCAGCAAACTACTCCGGCTTAGACCGGATGACGCACTGCGATCCAAAAGGCTGAGGGACTAATGCGAAGTAGCGCACCATGAATCAGCGAGTCCCTGCCATTTCAGATACAGAGCGGCCTCGGCAAGAACGAACGATCGAAGGTGATCTGCGGTCGCTCATGTTCCTTACCATCGTTTGTATAGCCCTCGGCTCAACAACAGTGGTAAGCGCCCAGGCGCCACCTCGTACCGAACCCGGTTCAATCAATCCCCCACCCATAGGCAAGTCTCAAATTTCCGACGAGCCAACTTCTATGGGCTCGATGGGTGACGAGATGCGCGTCAAGCAGGCAATTAAGCTCCGGGAAAAGGAATATAAAGAGAATGTTGACCGGGCACGTGAAGTAGCTGAACTCGGCGCCCAACTGCGCGAGGCCCAAAAGAAAGGGCAAGCATTCGGCCGAGACGAATACAAGAAGCTTGATCGGCTGGAGAAATTGGCAAAGAAGATCCGTTCGGAGGCAGGCGGGGTGGACGAGGAAGAATCCGATGATAGTCCACCCAGCAAACTGGAGTCCGCCCTCTCTCGCCTCGCTGAGGTGGCAGAGTCACTTTTCAACGCGGTCCAGGAAACTCCGCCAAAGGTGATCTCGGCGGGAGTGATCGAGAAAGTTAATACATTGCTACAGCTCGCCAAAGTCACTCGCAATCTTTTTCATTGATCAGAACGACCAACCTAAGGAATGAGATTAAAGAAAGTACTTCAGCTTGGCGTCTTCATTTCCATCTGGGGCTCCGTCTGTATTGCGACGGCTCAACAGAATGATGATGTCCTGAGGACTGATACGGATCTGGTGGTGCTTAACGTGACTGTCACCGATAGCGCCGGAAAATATATTCGAGGCCTGCGAGCAGCCGACTTCAAAATATTTGAAAACGGAACAGAGGTGCAGCTTTCATCAATCTCTGCTTTCAGCTTGCAGGAAACTCCGTTTGCAGCAGTCGTGCTGTTGGATACTTCGGGCAGCATGGAGACGCGGCTCTCGCTTGCAAGATCCGCCGCTATTCGCTTTCTGGATGGGTTGCGAGAAGAGGACGTCGCTGCAGTTTTCAGATTTGACACGACCATTGAACAACTGCAGGACTTCTCTTCCGGGCGGGATCTTGCTCCTTTGGCCTATGGCGTCAAAGCCAACGGTATGACCGTCCTCTATGACGCGATCATCAAAGCGGCGTCGGTGCTGAGTGATCGGCCAGAAAAGCGCAAAGCAATCGTTGTGCTTTCAGATGGATTGGACACTCGCAGCGGCGCCACTTCATCGAAAGCGCTCGACCAGGCTTTGGCGCTCGGTGCCAGCATCTACACCGTCGACATGTCGGCGACGGATGGCGCGGCATCTCGGAATAACCAAAGCGCCTCCATCTTAAAAAATTTTGCAGAAAAGAGTGGGGCTCGATTTGTAGCAACGCCGGGTGGTCCAGCGTTGCGGGAAGCCTTCGCAGGGATTGCTGAAGAACTTGGACATCAATACACCATCAGCTACCGGCCGGTGAACCGGGCACATGATGGAAAGTGGCGCGCCCTTGAAGTAAAAGTCGCTCGCGATGGCGCGGCGGCACGCACAAGGAAGGGCTACCGCGCTCCTAAGAAATGAATTCTTTTCATCACTGCGTTAACGACAGTTTCCTTTTCCTCACGCAGTTCCCTGGCTTTGCCCAAAAATGGAATTATCAGTCCGCGAATGGACGTCTGGTAATAGCCGAGACGCGAGCCTGTGATTCCGTAGCCCGTGAAAACGGAAGGCTGATAATAGCCCAGCAGTTTACTGCTGGGGGCGGGGCCCTGACGGATTGGTTGTCCGTGAAACGGACGGCTGAATGGCTCATCAGATCCTTAAACTATTCAGCCGTCCGTTTCACGGACTTCGTCTCAGTTCCGTTTCTATCCCAGCGATAAATCGCTGGGCTATTTTCAATCGCCCGCTAAACGCGGACATCCGGGCGATACCCCTTACTCAATCCCTCAAGGGTCGGCGCGTCATCCGTTAACGCTTTTCTTTTAAGGTGATCTTTGAGCTGTAAGAAAGAGAGACTACTTACCTGCTGGTTTGGTTGAGAAGTTTGTCCTGGTGTCTTTCGAAGGCGAGTGCAATTAAGCGATCCAAAGCCTGCCGGAAGCTTAGACCTGAGGCGGCCCACAACTTTGGATAACCCGACACATCAGTGAGACCGGGCATCGTGTTCAGTTCATTGACAACCAGTTCCCTGGTGTCATTCCGCAGAAAGAAATCGACTCGAGCCAGCCCAGCGCCATCGATTGCCTGGAATGCTCTGACGGCCATGCGCTGGATCTTCTCTGTCACTATTTTGGTGAGCGGAGCCGGCACGACGAACTCCACGCGCCCGGTGCTTGAGTATTTTTCCTTATAGTCGAGGAAGCGGGCGGATTCTTCGTGAATGACATATTCGCCTGGCAAACTCGCTTCCGGCTTGTCATTGCCGATGATGGCACACTCTATTTCGCGCGCATTCAATCCTTCTTCGATGATAATTTTGCGGTCGTAGCGAGCCGCGAGGTCAATGGCGCTCACTAGTGACTCTCGATCCACAGCCCTTGAGACGCCGACCGATGAACCCAGATTCGCCGGCTTCACGAAGCAGGGAAAGCCCAAGTCCCGTCTCACTTTACGCATGATGCTCTCGCGATCATCCGCCCAGGCAGAGCGCAGGAACCAAAGATACTTGCACAGTGGCAGGCCGGCTTCCTTGAAAAGCGACTTCATGATGACCTTGTCCATGCCACAGGACGATGCCACCACGCCACAGCCCACATAAGGAATGTTGGCCATTTCCAGCAAGCCCTGAATCGTTCCGTCCTCTCCATAGGGGCCGTGCAGCACTGGAAACACGACGTCCAGCACTTCGGATGTCTGTCCGGTTCTATTAATTGAGGTTAGGCCTGGATGCGATGGGTCGCCAATGATTGCGACTTTACCGGATCGAACCGCCGAAGGCTTAACGGACAACAACCCCCGTGAACTTGGGGGTAAGAGTTCTCCGGCATCACCGGGAGAAAGCCACTTCCCTTCCGTATCAATTGCGATTGGAACGATCTCGTAGCGCCTAAGGTCGAGTCCTTCGATAACGGCGGCGGCCGAGCGGATAGACACTTCATGCTCACCCGAACGCCCCCCAAAGATCACGCCGACGCGAAGTTTCTTTGCCAACAAAAAATCCCCCGGCTCTACAATATTGTTTTGCCCAGGCCGGATAGAATCAGTTCAACGCCAAGCTCTCCGGTCCGGTTATTAACATCCAGAGCCGCGTTGATCTCAACCACTTCGAGGGAAATCATACCGCCGGCCTCAGCGATCTTTTCCATCGCGAGGTGCGCTTCACGATATGTAAGGCCGCCGCGAACCAGCGTCCCCGACCCGGGAGCGTCGTTTGGATCAAGTGCGTCCACATCAAAAGTGACTGCATACCCGGCTGTTCCCTGTGCAGCTATGGCTATCGCATCGTTCATGCAGGCACTCATACCCCGTTCATCGATCTCACGCATCGTAAAAAATCTTATGCCGAGTTCCCGCACCAGCTGTCGCTCACCCTGATCAAGATCGCGGGCCCCCACATGAGCACAAAGTTTTGGATCCAACTTTGGCGAGAAGCCTCCAATGCCGGTGAGTTCAGGGGCACCGTGGCCGAATAAAGCGGCCAAAGGCATTCCGTGAATGTGCCCGGATGGCGAACTCTCAGCGGTATTCATGTCCGCGTGCGCATCGAACCAAATCAACCCAAGAGATTTATTCTGTTCCCGGCAATGCGCTGAAACACCCGATAGCGACCCAATTGCGATCGAGTGATCGCCGCCCAGAATAACTGGTAAGGCACCGGCATCAAGCACCGCTTTTGTTTGCGCTGAAAGCTGAACGCAGGTATTACTGATGTGGTTTAGATACTTGAGCTTGTCTCCCGGTTCAGCTACACGCTTCGGCAGGTCCACCGCGATATTTCCCAGGTCGTCAACCTCGTAGCCTAACTGAGCGATCCGGTTTTCGAGTCCGGCCATTCGCATCACTGCCGGACCGAGTTCCACGCCAACCATATCTGCACCGTAGCGCAGTGGGACGCCGATAATACTCACCCGCCGAGCCGGCTCGGGAATCCCTTCTACTGTTGTTGAACCATCCGCTGACGCCATAATTTCTGCCTTTATCCACCAAGATTAATCTTGAATCCGCTGCCTCCACTCCCGCCCTGCGTAGGAAAGAACGGTTTCATTAGTCCTGCAAATGCAGCCAGATTACGAGTCTGAATAAGCAGTTCGCCGGGGCCGCTGAACTCGGCTACGATTCCTTCGCCGCTTACAAGGCTACGAAAGAATCCCGAAGCAGCCTTGCGCAAGGTGTATTGCGTTGTTCCTTCCCAGGCGACCAGGTGTCCGGTGTCGACGACATAGCGTTCGCCGGGTTGTAGTCGCTTGCGATGAATCGCACCAAACGACGAGACGAGCAAGAGTCCCTGCCCCTGGACCTGGAGGACAAACAATCCTTCGCCGCCAAAGAAAGATTTTGCGCCGCCCCACTTCGTATCGACCACCAGGCTGGCGTCGCCGGCGAGATATGAACTGGATTGCACAAAGAATGTCTGGTTGTTCATCTCAATCGCCGCGATATCGCCCGGGGCTCCGGGGGCCAGAGTCACTTCTCCGGGTCCACCTCGCGATGTAAAAGTTGAGACGAAAGCTGATTCGCCACCGGCAGCTCGTTTGATGGCCCCGAAGAGCCCGCCTTTCATCTCTGATTGCAACTCGATATTGGCGGACATCGAGACCATTGCACCAGACTCTGCCTGAATTGACTGTTCGGCCTGCAGCTTAACCACTGCGAGCGAAAATGCTGGTTGATGTAACACCTCATAGGAGTAACCACGTCCCAGTCCGCGCGAGTCTTCATCAATGTGAATACGCTCACCGCCTTGATCCGGTGCGACGGGCGCTCCGGCCGCCACAGGATTTCCACAGACACCGCAAAAGCCGGCATCTGGCCTAACTTGGGCACCGCACTTAACACAGTTCATAGTATGACTCCCCTCGATTTTTCCTTAACGATAGCAACGGCTTCTTCAGGTGTGCTGGCGAAATCCAGCGCAGCGACATCTTTAGTGCTGACCACTAGATTCTCCTGCCAGCTCCTAACCACGGGTCTCCAGCAATCGCCAAGAAGGACGAGCGGCCTCGGTCCGATGACCCCGGTTTGCAGTTTATTCCAAACCAACGAGAGCTCGGTGACTGTACCCATTCCACCTCGCAGAGCGATAAATCCTATTGACCGCGTTATCAGGAGTTGGAGCCTCTCATAGAAATGAGGTGTCGCCACTTTTTCGGTCAGGTAGCGATTCGGTTCACTCTTGAATTGATTCATGACGATGCCCAACACACGACCGCCGGCTTCGTGAGCACCGCGACTGGCTGCTTCCATTATGCCCAGATAACCGCCAGTGCAGATCGTAAAGCCCGCTTGAGCAAGCATTCTGCCAATCGTCAACGCCTGAGCATATTCGGGATCGGCTTCAACACATTTCGCGCCGCCAAAGATGGTAACGATGCGTTCGCCCGCATTACTCATTTTGGCACCCGCCCGCTCACCATTAATGAACCTGCAGCGCGGTATTCAAAATAATCTGCTTCGGTATCGAAGGAGGTGCCGGAGTAATGTTCGGGCAAGGGTGCGGGATCAATTATTCGCTGGGTTTTTATTTCAACAAAACCCGTGGCGGCAAAAAGCTCAACATATTCATTAGTGCTCAGCAGGTGAACGGGAACTTTCAGCGTCTCAATCCATTGGTGTGATGGTTTGTTCTCCGCATAGAGGTCCACGACGTTTAGGAAGAAGCCGCCGGGCTGCAACACCCTATGAATTTCTTTCAGCGCCTGGGACATATCCGCGTAGTAGTAGAGCGACTCCATCGAGAAGGCGTCGCTGAATTCATTATCGGCGAACGGCAGATCTTCAGCACTCGCAACCTTGAAATCGAGATTCTTGAAGCCAGTGGATGAGTCACTAGCCACTCGAATCATCTCGTCTGAAATATCGATGCCGGTCACATGACCTGCGCTTGCCTTTTCCGCCAGCAGTCTCGAAGCCCAGCCCGACCCGCACCCGATGTCGAGCACTCGCGCGTCTGGTTGAACATTCAGAAGCTCTAGCGCTTGTTCACCGACAGGTCGATGCCCGCGCTCCATGCTCTCACCGCGACCATCCCTGGCCCACTCATTAAATTCAATTCGCAATGGATCTTTCATGTCTCCGACAGACCTCCGCTTGCAGTCACCGCAGGGTGCGCAGCTTTTCAGTGGATGCGTATCAACTCAGTCCCTCTGATAGAAAAGCCCAACTAAAATTTGTCGAACTAGGGACGTAGCCGGTACATCATGCGAGGGAATGGAATTGTTTCGCGGATATGCTCGATCCCGCACATCCAGGCCGTGCAGCGCTCTATACCCATACCGAAGCCGGCGTGCGGAACGCTGCCATAACGGCGCAGGTCGAGATACCACTCAAATGCCTCCGGCGGTAATTCATGCGCTGCAATCTGCTGTTGTAAATATTCCAGCGAAGTAGCCCGTTCCCCGCCTCCAATCACTTCGCCGTAGCCCTCGGGCGCCAGCACATCCACACCGAGTGCGAGTTCCGGCCGGGCGCTATCTTTGGCCATATAAAACGCTTTGACCTCAGCGGGGTAGCGATGGACCATCACAGGTTTATCGAAGTGGCTGGAGATGTAAGACTCATCCGGCGCACCAAAATCTCCACCCCACTCAAACCTTGACTGCAGACTTCCCTTCTCATGTCCTTCCTGAAGCATTTTCACGGCGTCATCGTAGTGAAGCCGCGGAAACGGGGGCACGATTGCTTCAAGCTTGGCTGGATCGCGTTCGAGGATCTTCAATTCCTCGGCCCTGTCAGCCAGCACCCTGGCGGCGATATACGAAAGCATACGCTCTGAGAGTACGAGCACATCGTCGAGGGTGGCGTAAGCCATCTCGGGCTCGACCATCCAGAACTCCGTCAAGTGACGCCGTGTCTTCGATTTCTCAGCGCGAAACGTTGGTCCAAAACAATAGACTTTGCCAAAGGCCGCTGCTGTCGCTTCGTTATAAAGCTGGCCGGATTGAGTTAAGTACGCCTTTTCACCGTCGAAGTAGTCAGCCGCAAAGAGTGTCGTTGTACCTTCGCAGGCGGCAGGGGTAAAGATCGGCGCGTCGCAGAGCGTGAAGCCGTCGTTGTCGAGAAAATCGCGAACTGAGCGGACGACCGTATGACGAATCTTCAGGATCGCATGCTGGCGACGAGAGCGCAGCCAGATGTGACGATGATCCAGCAGAAATTCAGTGCCGTGTTCTTTCGGGGTAATCGGATAGTCATGCACTTCATGCACGACCTGAGCATCACTGACGTCAATCTCATACCCGCCGGGCGCGCGACTGTCAGCACGGACCTTGCCCTGAATAATCAGTGCCGATTCCTGGCCCAGGCCCTTCAAGGCCTCAAACAATTCCAGCGGAACAGCGTTCTTCATAACCACGCATTGAACTACGCCGGTGCCATCCCGCAGTTGCGGGAAAAGGATCTTGCCGCTCGAGCGCATGTTGTAAAGCCAGCCTTTTAGCGTGACCTCTTGATCAGCATGTGCGGAAAGCCGATTAATATATGCGTGTGGCGCTGGCACAACGGATGGTTCCTGTTTTTCTTTTTCTAGCGTCGTCGGTTCTGTCATTTGTGTCGTCTCGCCCCTGGATCTTCCTGATGGGCCGCTTCCCTGCTAGTGATTTATTCGAGAGGTCAACATTCTCTTTAAGACTGGAAAGCGCTCCAGCCATTCTGCCGCCTGCACCACAATTCCCAGCAGTGGATTGATGAGTGCCTCGTAAGTCGCACCGCGGCCGCAGACGGCTGTCTGGTAAGAGAAAGTTCCTACGGCTTTCAGGCCGCGTTGCACCGTAACCAGACGGAACTCTTTTGCAAATTCATCCGGATCAAGCGAGCTCAACCCCAACAGGCGACGCTCTTCCAGCAGGTACAGACGGTGATGCCGCAACTCGGCCAGACTAGGAGCGCAAGTCTGTCGATCGAGCAGCAGAGAAACCAGATCATATGTCGCTGGACCCATCCGCGCATCCTGATGATCGATGATACGCAAGTGCTTCTTCCGATCAATCAAGAGATTCGCCGCGTGAAAGTCACGGTGACAAAGGACTCGTGGTACGGCCGCCAGTTCAGCGGCCAGATCGTTTAGCTCCGCCTGCAACCCGACTTCGTCACCGCGCTTGAGTGTCTCACCCCGGAGACTGCCGAAGTAATGCTCCCGGAAAAAATTGAGTTCCCATGACAACTTCGGTTCATCAAAGGCGAGCCGGCCGGCTATCGAGTCTAGTTCGACTGCTTTTTCCGTGGCCTTTTGAATTCGCGCGATCAGATTAATGGCTCGCTCTTTATATTCTTCACACTCTTCTTCGCCAGCCGAGGCGAAGAAGCGCGCGAGTTGCTGGTCTCCCAGGTCTTCCTGGACGATGATCCCACGGAGTCCATCGACGGCATAGATTGAAGGCACCGGCAAACCGGCTTCCAAAAATAACCGGGTCACATCAAGATAAGGCTGAACCTCCGGATCGAAACCTTCAGGATAGACCGCGGCCACTGCAGTACTTCGCTTCCACGGGATGCGAAAGTAACTTCTCGTCGAGGCATCTGGTGTAAGAGGCAATATCTTGCTCGCCTCAATGGCGCCCACGCCCTTCAGGTATTCCTCGAGGCGCTCCGCTGCCGAGCTACCAAAGCCGTTCCGGCTGACTTGTTCAGGAGAACTCATTTGCGAAATGGGGAGCAAACTGTAACGCCTTTTAAGATAAGGCGGGCCTGCACTAAGTCGGGTCCGCCAGTTGGAGTCAATTATTGAGCCCGGATTGTATCATTGCGCCAGAGACACGACAAAATTCTCGCCTATTAATTCGCCTCGAAGCGCTTTCGCCGGAGGTGGAGCGCCGTTAACGAGACTGGCCCTCACCACGGCTACATTTTCAAGCACCTGACCATTCGTGACGCGTACGCCATCGCCTAAAATCGCTCGACTGATCCGCGCATTGGTTTCGACGATCACATCATCCCAAAGAATAGAGTCGGTCACTTGAGCGCCAGGTGCGATGCATGAGTTCGCACCTGAAAAGACTGTTTTATTCTGCGGAGCCAACAATTTCAGGCTGATTTCAAGATACCGCTGCAGAGTAGATAACTCGTACCACTTCCCTTTTCCGACATAGGCGGCCACCAATTCACCGGCCGCGATCGCTTGCGGATAAACATCGGTAGTTGAGTGTGAGAACACGCCGCGCGGTATGTAATCAAAAATGCGAGGCTCGACAATCTGAATGCCTGTGAACATTAGGGGCACTGGCGCGAACTCGTCAGTTTCGTCCGTGAGCTCCGGCATTCCGCCAAATCCGAGTACTCTCCCGGCTTCGGTAGCAACTACCGAAAAACGCTCGCGAGCAGGGTTCGGAAGCAGTACCAGTGTCGCCATCGCATTGGCGGCACGATGTGCTGCAAGAGCTCCATTCAAGTCGATGTTGGTAATGATTTTGCCATTAACCACAACAAAGGTTTCCTGAGCTAACAAGTCTCGTGCGTTATCCAACGCGCCACTGGTACCAAGGATCACAGGCTCTTCGACATAGGTAAGCTTGACTCCGAATCGGGTGCCGTCTCCCAAAGCTCGGCGCACAGATTCAGGCCGGTGATGCAGGTTGACGACTATTTCATCGCAACCAAATTTTGCGAGGTATTCGGCAACATATCCCACCAGCGGTTTGCCGAGTATCGGCAATGCTGGTTTTGTTCGATCTTGAGTCAGGGGCCAGAGCCGGGTTCCGTAGCCGGCCGAAAGAATCATCGCACGCATGTTTTGTATTGTATGCCAAAAGGCAAAGCGCCGGGACAAGCTGAGCAGAACGGACCACAGGCAAATCAAAAGGGCGGATCTCTTTGATCCGCCCCTAAATTTATTTCACTGAATCAAAGATTCAGGAAGCTTTCGATGCTTCGCGCATCACCAGGTCAAAGGTGCCGGGCGCAATCTTGCGGAAGCGTCCATTGCGATTTAAAGAGACTGCAATGCTGATCGTAGGATTTTGCCCCGTAAACTTGAAGCCGCCCTCTTTGAGCCGATTGAACAGCTCGTTGACATGCAGCGGAGCTCCTTCCTCGCGCAGAAGCATACTGACTGCCTGCGGAATGGTCCGATCCATAAATCGATCACTCAGTGCCTCGACATTATTTCGCACTGAGGGAATTGGCTGGCGTCGCGCGTCCACGGCGGACTGCATGCGCGGTCGCAGGACGGGATTGCGAGACATTGCCGCCTCGAGCTCAGAATCTGAGGGCAAATCAAAAGGGACGTTGCTGGTAGCGAGCACTGAAGTAAGGCGGCGATAAAGCGAAGCTTCGGACTGGCTCACTACTATGTCGAGTTCCGCCAATTCCGCACGCACCGAGTCGGCTTCGGCTTCCAGCTCACGTAGGCGTCCGGACAGCTGCGCCCGGGCCTTCCGCGATTCCTGAAGCATCGAGGCCATCTTGGCAACCAGGTTTTCGTTGGACCATTCCACGGGCAAAAGTTTAGCGGCTAATCGCGGTTTAGACAATAGGTAATGTGGCCTGACCTCCGAGCCCGGGCAGCAAGGCAGCTGGTTCGTGAGACGGAAGGTCTAACTCTCTCGCTCCAGAACGTACGAGGGAATTGAGCGCAGGGCGTTTGAAAATTCGGTCTCCGGCAGGTTATCGAGGCAATCTCTGGCAGATGAGGCATAGTGGTCGGCCTGGGCTTTGGCCCGCTTCATAGCGCCCGTACTCTCAACTGCAGCTATCAGTTCTTCCCGGGAAACGGTGTTGTAGGCCCCTTCATGGACCACTGTCTGCACCAACCCGCGGGCGGCGGAGTCTCCGCTCTCCATCAGGTAAATCAGCGGCAGAGTCAGCTTACCTTCCAGAAGATCAACTCCGGCAGCCTTGCCCAGCCTTGCCCCGCTGCCCGTAAAGTCCAGCAGGTCATCGGTGAGCTGAAAAGCCGTTCCGAGATTCATCCCGTAGTCCCTGAGCGCCACTTGCTGAGCCTCGCTGGCCCCGCCCAGCATAGCGCCAACTTCACAACAGGCGCTGAACAGGAAAGCCGTTTTACGCTGCAATACTTCCAAATACTGGTCTTCAGTAATGTCGATGCTACCCAGCAGTGTTAACTGCAGCAGCTCACCTTCCGTCATCTTGCGGGTCACGGCGGTAAGGATGTCGAGGACTGGCAGGGATCTCTCTGTGAGGCTGGTTTCGAAAGCCGACATGTAAAGCCAATCACCCATCAACACTGCGGTCTGATTGCCATATTGATTGTTAATGGTTGGGCGGTTTCGACGCGTGGCAGCATTGTCAATAATGTCGTCATGCACGAGCGTAGCCGTATGGAGAAATTCCATCACGGTAGCCATGCGAATTGAGTTGTAGCGAGATCCGTCGCCGCCAACCGCATAATTCGAAAGGATAGTCAGCGCAGGACGCACACGTTTCCCGCCCGAAGAGCGCAGATAGTTTCCAACATACGAGATCACCTGAATATTCGAGCGCGCCTGGCGCTCAAACTCAACCTCAACCGCAGCGAGTTCTGTAGCGATCGAACTAAAGATCCGTTGGGCAGAAAATTTTACTTCTTCTGCAAGTGCTGTTTGGCTCAATGACGACATCGTGTGGCAGATTTAATTGCCGGACTCCCTGGTTCTAATTCGAGCGATAATTCGTGAACGACATATGAATGCCGAAATCTTTGCCTTTTAATTTAGCGATAATGTCCTGCAGCGTATCCCGGTCCTTGCCTGTGACCCGCACTACGTCGCCCTGAATAGCAGCCTGAACTTTGACCTTGGTGTCCTTAATAAACCTGACGATCTCTTTGGCTTTGTCCTGCGGAATTCCCTGCTGGATGTGGGCGCGCTGACGCACCGTCCCGCCGGCCGCCGGTTCCGAATCATCATACTCAAAGGCCTTCAGAGGTACGCCGCGCCGCACCAGCTTTTGCTGCAGAATATCGTTCATGTTACGCAGCTTGGTTTCGTCTTCGGCTGTCAGAACCAGGTCCTTGTCATCAAGTTCCACGTTGGCGTCACTACCCTTGAAGTCAAATCGTTGATGCACTTCTTTCAAAGTCTGATTAAGTGCATTTACGATTTCCGCGCGATCAACCTCGGAAACGATATCAAATGAATTTTGTTGGGCCATAATCGTTAAGCTGCTTTCGGCTGCGACTCGCGAGAATAACATCAAAGTAACTGCATGTGAAAGTCTTCTCTAGATTTAGCATTACAATCTCCCAGCCCGCGAGACTGCGGCTTCGTCACAATTTGAGTCAGACGGCGTCCAGTTCCAATTGAAACAATTCAAGGAAATTGCCTGCGGTAATAGCCCCGATCTCTGCCATCGTGCTTTGATGGATTCCAGCCAGACAGCGCGCCACTTCAATGACGTGTGCGGGCTCGTTTCGCTTGCCACGAAACGGAATTGGCGTCAGGAAGGGACAGTCAGTTTCGATCAGCAAACGATCCAGCGGCACTGTTGCGGCCACCGCCCGCAAGTCGTCGGCCTTCTTAAAAGTAAGCACGCCGGCAAACGATATCAGGAAACCAAGTTCCAGCGCCGCGCTTGCCAGACTGAGCGATCCGGAAAAGCAATGCATGATGCCGCGGCGCTCCGACTGGCTCCACTCGTCCCTGAGAATCTCAATCGTATCGTCTTCAGCTTGGCGCGTATGGATGATCACCGGCAGGCCGGCTTCACGGGCGAGCTGCAATTGCCTGCGAAAGACCAATCGTTGCACCTCTCTGGGCGAGTTATCGTAATGATAATCGAGTCCAATCTCACCCCAGGCAATTACGCGGGAACTGCTTTTGACCAGGTCTTTGATTCGCTCTTCGGCGCACTCATCAAAGAGGCGCGCATCGTGAGGATGAACTCCGATGGCGGCGTATATGTCCCGGTTTACTTCCGCCAGCTCGATGGCCCGCTCGAAAGCGCCGCTCTGCGGATCTCCAGTACCAACATTCAGGATGGCTTTGACGCCGGCTTCACGCGCTCGCTGAATCACTTCCGCCCGATCGGCGTCAAAGTCCGGCCCATCGATGTGCGCGTGCGAGTCAACAAACATGATTCAAAGACAAAGTATACCGAAGCGAGGGAGACTGGGTGCCGCCTGCTGGAAATCCATCGTTCGTTCCAAAACTATTTCAAGCGAGCGCCGTTCGGCACTTCTTCGGCAAATGTGGCGATCACCGGCTTCCCTTCTTCGCCATAGGACGCCGCCACGACCATGCCCTGAGATTCGTAGCCTCGCAGCTTGCGCGGCTTGAGGTTCGCTACTACAACGACCTTGCGACCAACCAATGACTCAGCTTCGTAGTATTGAGCAATACCGGCGAGCACCTGTCGTGGATTTTCTTCCCCTATGTCGATGCTCAGCAGCAACAATTTGTCAGCCTTGGGTATGCGCTCGGCGCTGAGCACTTCGCCCACCCGGAGGTCCACTTTGGCAAAATCACCAATGTCGATGAAGCTCGCCACGCCGACGACTGCATCTGCCTCTGACGCTCCGGTCATAGGTGGAGCAGGAGCAGTTTGCGCCGCTGCCGCGCCCGGAACCGCATCTGCTTCGGTTGCATGAGTGCCCGCTGTTTCGTTTTCAGATTTTATTTCGGCCATAATTTTATTCTTATCGAT
This sequence comes from Pyrinomonadales bacterium, assembly GCA_038237475.1. Taxonomy (GTDB): domain Bacteria; phylum Acidobacteriota; class Blastocatellia; order Pyrinomonadales; family Pyrinomonadaceae; genus JAOAPY01. The sequence continues at coordinate 236,857 of JBBRYS010000002.1, forward strand.
ACGGGGAAAAACCGCCTTGATGTCTTCGATGCGGGTTAATTCCGCTAACCCACCCCATTTCAAACCGGCCGGATCAATGTCGGCGAGATTCTCTGACAAGCCAAGTTGTCCATAGATGTTCTGACTTGCCTCCGGCATGAACGGATAAAGCAGCACACAGAGCCAGCGCAGACTTTCTGCAGCACGATAAAGTACAGCTCCCAAAGTCTGTTTCTGATTTTCATCTTTCGCTAAATCCCAGGGCCTCGCGTCACTGATTATCTTGTCGACGCGAGCGATAATGGACCAGGCGACTTCGAGCGCGCGGCTAAACGCGAGACTATCGCAGTGAATCACAAACTCGTCCCGTGCGTGCTCAATGAAGCCGGCAATCGTTGTTTCATCGGTATCGACGCCGGTGCGCTTGGCCAGCAGTAACTTGTCTTCGGCGATTTTCCCCGACGGTATGAGGCCCCCACAATAACGTGCAATCATCGTGAGCGTGCGACTGGAAAGATTTCCCAACCCGCTGGCAAGATCGCTGTTCGCCCGATCGATCAATCCTTCGTAACCAAATCGTCCATCCTGTCCAAACATCATCTCGCGCAGGCAGAAGTAGCGAATCGCATCGGTGGGAAAATGCCGGGCCAGGACATCAAGTTCGACAGTATTCCCCAGTGTCTTGGACATTTTTCGCCCGTTCGGATCCAGCCACATTCCATGCGCAACAATGCCGCGCGGCTGCTCCACGCCTGCAGCCATCAGGAACGCCGGCCAATAGACGGCGTGAAATCTGAGGATGTCCTTCCCAACCAGATGCAGAGCCGGCCAGAATTTTTCGAAGCCGACTGCGGCCTGCCGTTCTTCATTACCAAATCCGATCGCCGTGATGTAATTCGTCAAAGCATCAAACCACACATACATCGTGTGGTCGGGATCGCCCGGTACCGGAATACCCCAACTCACGGAAGTCTTCAGCCGGCTTACAGAAAGATCCTGCAAGCCTCCGCGAACGAAACTGGCAACTTCATTTTTTCTGGATTCGGGCCGGACAAAATCGCTGCGTGAATCGTAAAGCTCCAGCAGCGCTTCGTCATAATCTGAGAGCCGAAAGAAATAGCTCTCCTCTGAGATGCTGTCTAACGGAGTCTCGTGAATCAGGCAACGCGGGGCTTCGTCTGGTTGGTCAGATTTCAGGTATTCGTCTTCTGTCTTGTAGGCAGCACACGGCGCGCAGAACCAGCCTTCGTAGTGTCCTTTGTAAAGCGCGTCGTTTCCCATTGGTGTTTTCGCTCCGGCCACGCGCCGCCAGAACTCGCTCACTCCCTCGTAGTGAAACGGAGAGGTGGTGCGCATGAAAAAGTCGTAACCACCATGCTGGGTGTCGAGACCAAATTGCGCCGTCATCTGCTTGTAGTAGCTGACGACATAGTCGGCTTGTTCCTGTGGAGTGCGACCGGCGCGCTTCGCTGCCCGCTCGATGTTCATGCCGTGCTCGTCGGTCCCGGTCAAAAAAAAGGTTTCGATGCCCTGCTGCCGCCTGCGCCGCGCAATCGTATCAGCCACCACCATCGTATATAGATGTCCGAGATGCGGCAGACTGTTCGCATAGTAAATTGGTGTGGTGACGTAGAAAGTTTCCATGGAAATGAATCCTAATCCGTAAACCTCCGTCCGTAAACCGCAAACCGCAAAAGCCGGAAACCGCCGGCGCTAAGGTTACCTTTACGGCCGGCGGCTCCGGTTTGCGGTCTTTCGAGCACGGTGTAAGTTCGAGGGATGTCCTTACTCTCTGCCTGTAATTAACGACATTGCTTCGGCGCGGGTCCTGGAATCCGTGCGAAATCCACCCAGCACAGCTGAGGTAATCGTTTTCGCTCCCGCTTTTCTCACCCCACGCAAGGTCATGCAGGTATGTTCGGCTTCGATTACCACCATCACGCCGAGCGGTTTCAGGCCTTCGAAAAGTGTGGTCGCGATATCGGAAGTCAGTCGTTCCTGAAGTTGCAGCCGGCGCGAAAATGTTTCCGCCAAACGCGCTAGCTTTGACAGACCTACGATTCGTCCACCTCGCGGAATGTACGCGATGTGGCATTTGCCGACGAACGGGGCCAGATGATGTTCACAAATGGAGGCGATGCTGATGTCGCGCACGATGACCATTTCATCGTGCTTGTCGCCAGGCAGGGGCCGCACGTGCTGCTTTGGATCTTCGCGCATGCCGGCGGTCAGTTCCGCGTACATTTCCGCCGTGCGACGCGGGGTGTCGACGAGTCCCTGCCGGTCTGGATCTTCGCCGATTCCCTCGAGAACCAAACGGATACCGCGAGCGATCTTCTCCAAATCGACCGGTCTACTGTCTCTGTTTTTTGGTTTGGACCGCGAGCTGGAAGCCGATTTTGTCCCTTTGGTTTTCCTGGTAGTCATAGCTGAATCACTCTTGACGGTCTCGTCGGGCATATGCCAGACGCGCTTCTTCTTCCACGATCCTTAGCGGCACGTTGGCCTCGCGCGCAGCAATGCGGCATTGCTCAAACTCCGGTGTGTGGGTAACTGGCTGGCCATTCATTCGCGCTACTTTAACATCTATTGGACCATAACGTGTTTCGACTGAAACGATCACGCGCTCCAGCGCCTGCCGCTCAACCCGATAGGTTCGCAGACCAAGGGTGGTCGTCTCTCTGAACAACATTTCAGATAGTTTTCGGCGATCGGCTTCGCGACAAAGCACCGAGACCAGCGTGCCGGGCCGGTTCTTCTTCATTTGCACCGCGGTCAAGTAACAGTCAAGCGCACCCATCTCAAGGGCCAACTCCAGCACGTAACCAAGTATCTGGGGCGACAGATCGTCAAGGTTGGTTTCAATCATGCAGAGTGACTCGCAGTCTTCACTCCCACTCTCAGGCGCCGTAGAAGTTTCACCAACAAAGACTCGCAGGACGTTGGGAAAGTTTTCGTATTCCCTTGTTCCCGCGCCGTACCCGGTGGCTTGGATCTGCATCGGCGGGAGCGGGCCAAACTCTTCGCAGACGCTTGCGATGATCGCTGCCCCGGTCGGCGTGACCAGTTCTCCCTTGATGTCCGTGGCGTACACGGGCGCGCTCTTCAGTAACTCAGTGACTGCAGGCGGTGGCACGGGAAAGCGGCCATGGGCCATCTCAACCGTGCCGCTGCCAACGTGTAAAGGCGAACAAACGAACCGTTCAATGCCGAGCAAGTCAAAGCAGATAGCGGCGCCAACGACATCGACAATTGCATCAAGCGCGCCAACCTCGTGGAAATGGATTTGCTCTACCGGTTGATTGTGGACGCGGGCTTCAGCTTCGGCCAATTTCGAAAAAATCTTTGCCGCGCGTTCCTTGACCCTCTCACTCAGCTCTGATTCGTAAATGATCTTCAGGATATCGCCCAGATGACGATGAGCATGTTGATGGCGTGTTTGGACGCGAGCATAGGTGGCACTGATTCCTGATCGATCGGCGACCGCAAATTCAACTTCGAAGCCCTGGACACTGAGCCTGGCCAGTTCGCTTCGTAACGCGTCTGGAGTTACTCCGGCGGCTACCAACGCGCCCAGTATCATGTCGCCGCTGGCGCCTGCAAAACAATCAAAGTAGAGAGTCTTCATCTTCTGGGTCGTCTGTGCCGCTTACAAGAACCTTTATGGCTCGACTACTCGCCGGTTTCACGTCTTAAGCTTACTGGCTCGCAGAAGTGCGGATGGTAGCAGAGCAGACTGGAAAGCTGTCAAGCAACGCCTGCTGACCGTTAGGGCAGCATTAGTCGCTAAGTTATACTGTCGCGTTTGCGCCGCCGGGATGAAATCACCTGATTGGTTTTGGACATTTTGCAGCGGGCAGCCAGGCTTGCGCGGCTCGGGAACAGCCTGGTTTCTAAATTCGGATGTTGGAGCGATCGACAGGACTACTCGTGACCTTAATTGAGATTCAAAATCAGCTGAAGCAACAGATTCGCGGGACTGCGCTTGAGCGTTGGGGGGTCGAACTTGATGCCATCAACGCCGAAACTCCGCCTCGTCCTGAACTGGGTGACATTGCGTTTCCAATTGCCTTCGAACTGGCCCGCCTGATCAAACAGGGTACGGGGATGAAGTTCGCACCCAAAGCAATTGCAGAGGAATTAAAGCGGGCGCTCGAAGCCCCGGTCGAAGTTGCTCGGGTCGAGATCGCAGGCGCGGGCTATCTAAATGTGTTCTTTGATCGCGCCAGACTGCTGGTTGACTTTTTCACCCACTCGCCGGCCCAAAACGAGGTAGTAATACCCGATGAATCCCGGCCCAAGAGAATGGTCGAGCACACCAGCATCAATCCCAACAAAGCTGCGCACATCGGACACGTGCGCAATGCAGTACTCGGCGATACTTTTGTCAGGATCCTGCGGGCTGCCGGCGAACGCGTTGAGGTACAAAACTACATCGACAATACTGGTGTGCAGGTCGCTGATGTAGTGGTTGGTTTCATGCACATCGAGCAAATGGATTTGGAACAAATCAAAACCCTGGATCGATCGCTCACGCCCGAGCGGCCGTTTGATTACTATTGCTGGGACCTCTACACGCGGGTTGGGCTCTATTATCGAGACGATAATCCCAACAGCGACCCGAACCCTGAAAAACTTAAACAACGCATTGAAGTGCTGCACGCGTTGGAAGCAGGTAATAACTCGATCGCTGCACTCGCAGATTACGTGGCCACCAGGAATGTAGAGTGCATCGTAGATACGATGGAGCGTCTTGACATACGGTACGATCTCCTGGCCCGCGAGTCGGATATTCTGGGCCTCCACTTCTGGGACCGCGCTTTTACACTAATGAAGGAGGCAGGCGTAATTCGTTTCGAAAGCGAAGGGCGCAGCAAAGGCTGCTGGGTAATGCCGTTCGAATCCCATACCGGGACCGAAGAACACGAGGCCGATAAAGTAATCGTGCGTTCGAATGGCACCGTCACCTATACCGGCAAGGACATCGCTTATCAGCTCTGGAAGCTCGGCCACCTCGGTCTGGATTTCAACTATCGCCCCTTTCGCAGTTACGACAACGGTCAGGTTGCCTGGACCACGACGACGGAGCCAAATTCCGAGACTCTCCCGGAAGTGCCGCGACCGGGCTTTGGCGGCGGGGTTACCGTTTACAACGTTATCGATTCCCGGCAGGCATACCCCCAGGAGATTGTGGCACGCGGCGTTGCCGCTCTGGTGCCTGAGTTGGGAAAGAATGCGAGCGTTCATTTCGGTTACGAAATGGTCGCCTTGTCACCGGCTGCCTGTGGTGAACTTGGTATTCAGTTGAGCGAAGAAGATCGAGCGCGGCCGTTTATCGAGATGAGCGGACGCAAAGGGCTCGGAGTGAAGGCTGACGATTTGATCGACCGGCTCGAGGCAAGCGCACTGGCCGAAGTTGAGTCACGGCACACGGAACTCAGTACGGTCGAGCAAAAAGAAATTGCGCACTCGATTGCAGTCGGGGCTTTGCGCTATTTTCTTTTGAAGTTCACCCGCAACTCAGTCATCGCTTTTGATTTCAAAGAGGCGTTGGCGTTTGAAGGTGAGACTGGAACATATTGTCAGAACGCCACCGTGCGGGCGAACTCGATATTCCGCAAACTTGGGGCCGACCCGCTCGCGGCCGCAAGAGATATGGTCACAGGCTCGGGCACTGAGCCTGTGACGAAGGTTAAGATGACCGAGTTCCTGCAAAGCGAGGCGGGCACTGAAGTGTGGACTCTAATCCTGCTTGCAGAACGATTTGATGAAGTGGTGGCGCAGGCTGCGGGCTCTGCTGAACCGGCTAACCTGGCCAAGTACACTTTTACACTCGCGAAGGCCTTTAACCTCTTCTATCATCGTCATCGAATCATCGTCGAAGAGGATGCAATTAAAAAGGCGGTGTTGATTGCGGCCGCCGACATCGCAAGGCGCCGCTTGACAACGGCGCTGCTTACGCTGGGAATCATCGTACCGGAACGAATGTAAAAGGTTCGGATTATTTAACGCGACGGGGAGCCCTCGGTGCTCTCTCAGGGAATAAAAAGATATGTTAATCGTGATGAAGCCCGACGCTACCGAAGGGCAAATTGAAACTGTTCTAAAAGTCATTGATGAGCTGGGCTACAAGGGTCACCCAATGCCAGGCGCCACCCGTACGGCCATCGGCGTCACCGGCAACCAAACCTCTGTAGACCCTTCGCACTTCGAGAACATGCCCGGCGTAGCCGAGGCCATTAGAGTCAGCAAGCCCTACAAACTGACATCGCTGGATCTCAGGCCTGAGAAGACTATTGTTCGGGTGGGCGATGCCACCATCGGCGGCGATGAGCTGGCCATTATCGCCGGACCATGCGCCATCGAAAGCAGGGCGCAGGGATTTGCCGTCGCCGAAGCAGTGCGGCGCAGTGGCGCACGCTTCTTTCGAGGCGGCGCATACAAGCCCCGCACGTCACCCTATGCTTTCCAGGGTCTCGGAGAAGAAGGTTTGCGCATCCTGGCCGACATCCGAGAGACCTATGGTTTGAAAATCGTTACCGAAGCACTGGACGAAAATGGTGTCGATTTGGTTGAGCGCTATGGGGACATGATCCAAATCGGCGCGCGCAACATGCAAAACTTCTCTCTCCTAAAGCGCGCGGGAAAATCCAAGCTACCGGTGTTGTTGAAGCGTGGTCTATCCGCGACCCTGGATGAATGGCTACTGGCTGCTGAGTACATCATGGCCGAAGGCAATTATCAGGTAGTGCTCTGCGAGCGTGGCATCCGCACTTTCGCGCAACACACACGGAACACTTTGGACCTCGCCGTCATTCCGGCAGTTCGCAGGTTGTCGCATCTGCCTGTCGTAGTAGACCCGTCGCATGGCACTGGTAAGAACTATATGGTCACCCCGTTGGCGCGAGCGGGTGTAGCAGTCGGAGCCGACGGACTAATTATTGAAGTTCACGATCAGCCTGAGCATGCCTTATCGGATGGAGCCCAGGCATTGACCCTGGAACAATACGAAGAGCTCGTCAACGAAGTGCGCGCGATACATGAAGTGATCACACCGGCTTCGGTAGTTTAGTTGTTCTCTGAGGATGGTTATCAGGTACGCCGAGGCACGCTGGAAGCGTGCGGTCCCAGGGTGCCGCTAGAACTCTCCGGCGAGTATCTGCGGCAAATTATTGCTGAAGGCTGAGCGCGGCACCACTCGATCAAAGCCGGCTTGGACGGCTGCAGACTGCAGCGCAGTATCAACATGCGAGAAGAATCCGAGCATCGGGATGCTGCTGAGCTCGGCGTCAGCCTTTATCGTCCGCGCCAGGTCCAGTGGCTGGCAACGAGTTGAATGTAAATCAGCTACGATCAGCGAGGGCTTCTCCTCACGAGCCAACTCGAGCGCCGCCGTTACACTCTTAACAAATTGCACGCTGAGGCCAAGCTGGTCGGCGACGGCGCGAATCTTAGAAGCGAAAAACATGTCATCTACCGCGGCTATGATTTTGTTGCTCATAATCCTTTATCCGTCCTGATCGCCTGACCACCCTCACTTGGTGTTATTTGTCCTTTCGCGTAAATATAGTGCTGCATGGCCATCTCAGAGCAAACAGCAATTCCCTTCCTCGACGAGGCGGAGAAAATCGAACGCGGCCAAATGATCCCCGCACAGGAAAACTCTCAGCAGTCGAGTTTCATCCTTGCTTCCTACAACATACGCTACGCGGTCGGGCGTTTCCTGATCGCGAGCGGCTTGTTCCGCAAGCTTGGATTGAATCCACCTCTGAGTCGATCGCGAGTAGTGGCGCGTAACATTACCAACGCGGCGACGGCCTTCTCTCGTGGTCAGCTACTGCCGCGGGTCGACATACTAGCATTGCAGGAAGCCGACAAGCGTACGAAACGGGCCGGCGGCTTACACGTGGCGAGCGAGTTGGCGATGCAATTGAACCTCAATTGGGTGCACTTGCCCTCAGGTCTGCCGCGGGGCATCCCCCCTCAGCAGCGCCAATGGTGGCTGAATTTTGAGGAGCAAATAGGACTCAATGATTCCGGTGATACAGGTGTGGCAATGCTGAGCCGGCTGCCGCTCGAAGATGTCACCAGGATCGATCTGCCCTGGCACGATTGCCTTTGGCGCCCGCGTTTGGCGATGTCGGCGACCGTCGCGATTGGATCGAAGCAGGTTCGCATTTTTAATGCGCATGTCGATCCGCATCCCCAAGCTGACGGCCAACTCCGGCAACTGGAGACAATGATGAACCAGGCTGACACTTCTACATTGCCAACCGTTGTGGTTGGCGACTTTAATACCCTGTCGGATCAGAAATGCATCGAGACTCGAAACTTTCTGGAGGCCCGCGGATACTCGACGCCGATGCCGACGGGCACTGCCACGTGGCGCGGAGCTGGTCTTCGCTATCATGCTGATTGGTTCTTTGTGCGAGGTTTGAAAGTGAACCGGTGGGGCGTAGCTCGACTCTTGAATGTTTCCGATCACTGGCCGATCTGGGCCGAGATTGATCTGACTTAAACGGGACTTCCTGCGATTCCATCCCGGCAACTTATCAATGATTGAGACGATCACCAGTCGCGACAATTCCCTGCTGCGCCGAACTCGCGCCGTGCGGGACGGCAAGATCGAAGAGTCGATTTTCGTGGAGGGCCTGCGGCTGTGCGAAGAAGCTTTGCTGTCAGGCTTGAAGATCGAAGCGGTCATTTATTCTGAAGAGCTGGGACGAAAAGATAAAGCCCAACGCCTCTTGAGCGACTTGAGCCAGGCTTGTGAGCGGACAGCAGTTGTGAGTGAGGTTCTGCTTGCTTCCATCTCCTACACCAAAACCCCACAGGGTATTGTCGTATTGGCCGCCAGGCCGCAAATAGCCGAAGCCCAATTCGCATCAGGCACAGTCGTGCCGTTGCTGGTCGTGATGCACGGAATCAACAATCCAGTGAATGTAGGCGCCATCATCAGGACCGCTGAAGCTGCGGGAGCAACCGCCGCGATTACCACGCTGAACTCAGCGGATCCGTTTTCACCCAAGGCACTGCGCGGCGCCATGGGCGCTGCTTTTCGTCTGCCCATCTGGTCCAAACTCAGTTACGAGGACGCGTTGGCCCTGTGTGCTGAGCGAGAGCTCGAGACCGTTTGCGCAGCAGTCGAAGCGAAGGCGAATTACACGGACCTTGATTGGACCGGCGGGAAAGCTCTGATTGTTGGCCCAGAATCGACCGGTCTTACAGCGGACGAACTTTCGGCCGCAGATCACGTGGTTAGGATTCCCATGAGCGGCCGAGTCGAGAGTTTGAATGTCGGGGTGGCCGCATCGATTCTGCTCTACGAGGCAGCGCGGCAGCGGGGTTGGAAAAGTTAGAAGGGTTTTACATCCAGCTTGTCGAGGGGTCTTCGAGCCGTCTTTGATCTCACGGACAGTCACCACATCGCGGCTGAGTACGTCGAACTTGCGCCCCAAATCGGCAAGCCCAGCTTTAACCTTAAGAATTTCCGCGAGTGCGCGCTCCCAAACCGGTTTAGTCTCAAGTGCTCGCTTTTCCATCTGAACTTCCAGCGACAGCACCCGTTCATCAAGCTTCCAGCTTCCCCTCGACTCGATCCAGCCGACCATCCACCTGATCCAAGCGGGCGTCCACTCGATCCAGACGATCGTCAAGAGTGTCGAAGCGAGCGAATACCCGTTCCTCAAAAGAGCGACTAGCCAGCAGATGCTTTTTGTGCTCGTTATCCATCGCCGGCATTAGGCGTCGCAGTTTGAAGCGATCAAGTAATACCCCTATTCTTCAAGGGCCCAGGGTTTCCGGGTTTGACGCTACTCCCAAACGGCTATTTCAGTTAGAATAACGCCGACCCGAAGCATTGAGTTCACTCTCCCCGCGCAGTCACAATCCGACTGCGTTTTTAACATCTGGGGTGCTGGCGAGGGTTGAGCACTGCGACGAATACCGCTAAACAATTGGAGCGATAACTCGTACTGTTATCCAAATGACTGAAGAAGCAAAATCGGACCAAAAAAAGAAACGCGAAGAGGCTTTGCCTGAACGTCTGCTGCGCAAGGTGCTCGAGAATATGGGCGACGTGGTCGATCGAAAATTCGGTCGCACGGTCGAGCCGAAGAGTGGCCTCACTACGTCCAAGTTGGTCGAACGAATGAAACGCCTGATTGATGAGCGCGTCCGTAACGAAGGTCCGAAAGGACGGATCGCGCCGCACCTTATGAAGCTGAAACTGGAATGGGGTACCCATGCCGAGGCCCCTCCGGAAATCCTCAAGGAACTGGAACACGAACTGCTGGCCGAAGCCATCGATCACATCAACGATCATCGCTATCGAACACTGGCCCCTGTGCGAATTGAATCTGAGGTCGATATCTTCACGACCGGAGTTTCAGTAGACCCCAGCTTCGGGGAATTCGCCGAAGAATTGCGCCAGCAGGACGAAGCAAAACGCGCGGCCCAGGCAGGTATCCAAATCCCTACCGCGCCGCCGCCGATACCGGACGTCACCCTGATCGCCAGAATAACCATGCGCGATCACACGAAAGAAGTACCCCTGGTTTTCTCGCCCGGAGGCAGACGACTGAACATTGGGCGCGTTTCTGATAACGACCTGAGCCTGAACGATACCAGTGTCTCCAAGATCCATGCGGCGCTCGTCATGAACAAAGAGGGGACCCTGCTGGTGGCGGACACCGGATCGACCAATGGCACTTACATTAACGGGCGTCGCATCGCTTATGGCGAGTCGCGCCAAATCGAAGACGGCGATGTAGTGGGATTCGGAGACATCGAAGTGCGTTTTAGAAAGATGGATGCGTGAATTGCAGTTTGCTCGGCAGACCTGGACCAACTCTTAAATGATATTTTTCTTATTACTGCTCCAATCACCGACCCCAACTGTGGCGCCGGCCCAGGCGCCGCCGCATAGCCTCGAATGGCTGCCCGCGCTGCTGACACTGATTTATGTAGGCGCTTTTTTTCTGTTAGTTCTCCTTTTGTACCTCGGCCTCCTGCGCTACAGATTAAGCCGCGGCAAACAAAGCGGCAGTGTGCCCGATGACTTGCCTAAAGCTGTCAGGAAACGACTCGGTTCCACAACTACTAACCGTGGTCTGAAGGCCCTGCGTTGGGTCTTTGTGCTGCTGGCCGCCGGCGTTTTCAGCTTTCACGTCTACTGGGCTAAGTATGCGACTACCAGCAACGAAAAGTTTCAGGAACTGAGCTACAAGGATCTGCGCAACCGCCGCCTTTCGGAATCGACATTGCGCGGCTGGATTTTGGATCGCAGCGGCAAATTGGATAGAGCTCTGGCTCTCTACCGGCGCGAAGGCGATGGTGACATCGTACGCATCTATCCGATGGATAAAGCATTCGCGCACATCTTCGGTTCCGATCGCGGAGATCCCGGGCTTGAGAGAGCCTTGTTTGGGATTCAGAGCGGGGCCATGCCCGAAGCCCTGCAGGTGGTCGAGAATCAGAACGTCAGCGGAAAAGGAAATGCTGACGTGCGCATTACTATTGATCGGGACCTGCAACAAGCCGCAGTCGATCAGTTAAAAGGAAAGCACGGCGCCGTCGTGGTATTGAATCCCCAGACTGGCGAGGTGTTGGCCCTCTACAGCGAGCCTTCCTACAGTCTTAGTGAAGTGGGAAACGAGTCAACCTGGATCCAGCTCGAAGCGAATGAACGAGACAAACCGTTAGTGAGCCGCGCGCTGGGTGCTTACTACATACCAGGCTCGACTTTTAAGACAGTGACAATGACGGCTGCGTTTATCGCCGGCCTGCAGGATACCCAATTCACTTGTAGCGGTGGTGGTTTCGTCGCCGCGCCCGGAGCTAACGCAATTCTCGACGACGGGGGCGCCGGAGAAGTTCATGGCACCATCGGGATCGACACGGCTTTCGAGGTTTCCTGCAACCAGTACTTCGCGCAAATGGGCGTGAAGCTGGGGGCTGAGCGTCTCAAGCAGGCTGCGCAATTGCTGGGGATCGGCACCTACGATACCCCTGTCGAAGCTTTGCGTGGCCGTAAACAACCGGAAATCTGGAATGCCAGCAACGACGCAATCAAACGGGCGCTCGCGCCGCGCGAAGCGACGATCGTTACCGGCAAGCAGGTCACGCGTTATGACCTGGCGCTGATTGGCTATGGCCAGGGCTATGCCGGCCAGATGACGCCTTTGCAAATGGCTCTGGCAGCATCGGCTGTGGCGAACATGGAAGGCAAACTCATGAAACCGAAGATTGAGTTCAACCGCCAACCGGAAATGTTCAAGCAGGTGGTGTCGCCGCAAGTCGCGCTGCGGTTGCGCGAAATTATGGGACTCGTCACTGGCGGGCCAAGGGGCACGGCGCGGGGAGTCTTTGGTCCAGTCAAGGCAGCAGGAGTCAACACCGGAGGAAAAACCGGGACGGCTCAGAAAGTAATCCCAGTCTACGATGCGAAAACCGGCCAATCCAAGACGCGTCACCGAGTCGAAAAGGACAGCAAGGGCAAGGTCATTCGCGAGTACGAAGAGACCATCATGGATACAGATCATCCGCGTATCGACGCGTGGTTTCTATGTATCGCCCCGCTTGAACGTCCACAGCTTGCGATGGCAGTAATTGTCGAAGGCGGTGGCTATGGTTCAAAATCAGCAGCCCCCATTGCAGCCGCGCTGGTCCTCAAAGCCAAGGAACTCGGTTATTTTAATAATGCCAATCCGCAGCGAGGGGAGCCGGCCGCGAGACAAACAGGCGTGACCGCGCCCAGACGAAGACGTTGACGTTCTTGATACCACTAACTTTGGCCACTGACTGACAAATGAAAAATCGTGCTTCGTCACACCTGCTTATCATCCTGCTAATCGTAATTGCGCAGATCGCCGGTTATGTCGCGATTCATCGCGCCGGTCTGCTGCGCGGATACGAGACTTCAACCATTGGGGCCGTGCGCGACCTAATGATGTATGTGCCGTTGATCGCGCTCGGGCTCTGGTTATCCCGAGCAAAAAAGTTTGCCGGTAACTGGATACTCTTTACTACCGCGGTTCTGCTTTTTTCGTTTGGCATGCTCATCCAGTACCGGCTCTACAGCGATCCCGAATACAACTCGCGCAATCGTTCCGAAGCCAGAGAGGCCAAGACCGATGCTCTGCGCACTCGCTACATCATGGAGAATTACGAGCCGGCGAAAAAGCAGCTGATGGGACTGCCGCCGACACCGGCTCAACCCATTAACATCAGCAGCCTGCCACGCAAAGAATCGAATTACACCGTCTGGAATGCGCTCACCTCGAGTTACACCTGGGTGCCTATCATCTCCTTTCTGGCTTTCGCCATCGCCTACTCTTTCTGTGTGAACGATGGGTTTCTGTTATGGCTGCAGCGCAACAGCTTTATTGTTGTGCTGGCGACGCTGGTGCCGCTCGCCGCTGCGGTCGTCACCTCAAGCGCGGGCAAAGCGCTCGGCAACATGACTCCGTGGGAGCCTGCCAAGATTCCTTTTCTAGTGGGCTTTGCCGGCATTTTGACTGCTCGCTATAAGGACCTGGCAGAAACTTATTGGGGCATTCCGAGGGCGCGCGACATTGTCCCCCTGGTCGTAATGGCCATCATTCCGTTCATTCCGTTTTTTGCGCTCAAGGATTTTGGCCAGATGCTGATTTTCACGGGCGCCTATGTAACGTTATATCTGGTCGCCGTGCGACGCTGGCCTCAACTGCTGCTGTTCGTCGGTTCGGTGCTGCTGGTCATCTCGCTGCTGGTAGTCGGCGCTTTGCCCAGAGACGTGCAGGAGAAGGTGCCACTACTGCCGACGCTGGCGCGGCCAATCTCGGCGGCACTTCCCGCTCGTATCCAACAGCGATTTCATCTTTGGCTTGACGGATTTGACCCGCCTTCGCCGGACGTTTCCTGGTGGAAGAAGGATTATCAGGACGCCTTGAACAAGGATCCGAAGTTGAAAGAACTGGCGGAACAAAGCCCGGCCATGCAAAAGGTGATTAACGTAGACATCTGGTTTGATAAGCTCGCCTTTCAACCCGCGCAGGCAGTGTTCGGGATGTCCGCCGGCCGTACTACCGGACGAGGTCTCGGACTCGGATTTCCTGAGCTGGTCCCGATTGCCGACTCTGACTATGTCTACGCAGCAATTGCGGAAGAAACCGGCCTCATGGGCGGCCTGGGCGTAATTCTCGCCATCCTTGTTTTCATCAGCGCCGGAGTTCGCACTTCTCTGGAAGCGCGTGATATGTTTACCAAGCTCTGCGCAGCCGGTCTGACGGCTGTGTTTGGGTTTCAAGCTATCGTCAATATGGGGGGTATTACGCGCGCTTTACCGATGACCGGCATCACTCTGCCCTTTGTTAGCCATGGAGGCTTCAGCCTGATTACGAGCTTTGCCATGCTGGGTATGTTGATGGCTTTTTCTCACCGCACTGCTCGAGACAAAATGCTGGCCGCGCCGGCTCGAGGCGCCGCTGTGGCGGAGGCTGTCCAATGAGCGAGTCCCCGACTGAAGTAAAAATCAATGTTGCAACGGTAACCGATCGTGGTCTTAACGAAAGACGGCCATTGAATGAGGACTCGTTTCTCGCCGCTCGCGAGCCCCACATCTTTGCGGTGGCCGATGGAGTGGGAGGCGCTGAGGCGGGTGAGGTTGCCTCCAAAACCGCCATCGAAGTCCTGAGTGAAGCCTTTCATCATCAGGTCGATGGCGCAGACATTGAAGACTTGATGGAGTTGGCAATACAAAGGGCCAATGCCTCGATTTTTCAAATGGCCCGCGAGCACGCCAAGTTATCCAACATGGCCACCACAATTGTGGCCCTGCATCTGTCGGGCAATATCGCCACCATCGGACATGTGGGAGATTCCAGACTCTATCGGTTGACTCCCGACGCTAAGCTGCTGCGTGAGACGGAAGATCACTCGATTGTCGAAGAAGAAGTTCGAGCCGGCCGGATGACCCCCGAACAAGCGGCAAATCATCCCAGTAAGAACGTCATCAGTCGCGCCCTCGGCGCCGAAGAGACAGTTGAAGTCGACCTAAAGACTATCGAGGTTGGACAGGGCACCGCCTTTCTGCTTTGCAGCGACGGCATAACCAGGCACATTCCGGACAACGAACTGCGTCAGGTATTGCTCAGCCACGATGATCTCGAGGCTGCCTGCGTTGAACTTAAGCGGAGATGTTTCGCGCGTGGCGCAGAAGATAATCTCACCGCCATTGTCGTTCGTTTGGGTGACCCCTCCGGGCAACCATTCGAAGAGGGGATGGGGGAACGCACTCTTTCTTTTGAAACGCCGGCCGACGCTGCACAGCCGGCGACTATCTCATCGGCGGATAATCTTGATCGGACACAGGATTCCTTATCGGCTCCTTCGCGAGTTGCATTTCCGGTCGAGAATGCGCCGGCTAATCCCGCAGCTACGGCACCCGTCAAACCATTGAACATTCCAGCGGCAAACACCAGCGGCGGTTTCGGCAGAACAGTCGCGCGCTTTTTTGTGTTTCTGTTGTTCATCGCCGGAGTGGCAGCGGCATTTTACGGAGGAACACGGTACGGCGGCCCTCTCCCTTTTGGGTTGCGGAAAGCGCCTGAGGTTGCAGCGGTTGCTTTGCCAACCCCGACTCCCGAGGATTCATGGGTGACTTTTGAGCGAACACGTCGGAAAGTTGATCAAGCGCCGTCTGAATGGCTGACCACAACCATGCAAAAGGAGATGGCGCGCCAAAACCTGATCAATCCGCTCGATTCAACCGAGCCCAGCTTCCTCTATCTTTACGGCCGCGCGCTGTTGACTGTAGGCAGTTATGAGGAAGCCAGCAAGGCTCTGGAGCGGTCCATTACGCTTTGTGACCAGGCCCCGAGTCCCGACAACACGCTCGTCAGGAAAGAAGCGGTATTGGCTTTGGCGGCGGCAGCTCTGAAGTCGAATAAGGAAACGCAGCGCGCGCAAATCCACCTGGATGAGATAAAACCGAACCAGGCAGCTCCCAACGCATCAATAACTCCAGTGAGTACCCCTTGATCGCCTGCTGCGCATTCCGCGAGGGCTCTGGGATCGATATTGACAACCAGAGGATCGAACCCGAACCGCGCCGAAGAGCAGATATTTAGTAACGGATTAATGGCAGAGTTAAAGCTCCAGCAGTGCAGGGTCGATGGGCGCTATGACATTCTCGAATGTCTCGGTCGTGGCAGTTATGCGGAAATCTATAGAGCCCTCGACCATGCAGCAGCTGAGGACGCACCTTCGATAGTCGCTATCAAGGCGCTGAACCTGCGGCTTCAGGATGAGCCTGACGACGAACTCGAGCGCACGCTGGTGGTGAACTTTCAAAATGAGGCGATCGCTCTGGACAGAGTGCGACATCCCAATATCATCAGTCGCCTCGGTCACGGCACCGCCATCGATCTGGACGGCACAACCTTCCACTATATCCTGCTTGAATACCTGCCGGGGGGCGACATGTTTGCCCTTTCGAAGAATCGTCCCCTCCCGTTTGAACGTGCACTTTCTTATCTGGAACAGGTGTGTTCCGGTCTCGCACACGCGCATAAGTGCGGTGTAATTCATCGCGATATCAAACCGCAGAATCTTCTGCTGACCGGGGACAAGCTAACCGTCAAGATTGCGGATTTCGGCGTGGCGCGATTGGAATCCCATGAGGGCGCAATCACACGGGTGGGAACCAGTGTTTACTCCGCTCCCGAACATAATCCGTTGGTCCATACTTCCCAGTTAGAGTCTTCTGCCGCACGTGGGCGTGAGGTGCTGACCCCTGCAGCCGACATCTATTCGCTGGCTAAAACTGTTTACACCTTGCTGGCTGGGGAACCGCCACGCAGGTTCGCTCAGCACCCCATCACTGAGTTGCCCGGTTTTCTTCAAGGCAAATACTGGTCAGTCCCATTGTTGCGAGTGCTGCGTCGAGCCACGGAGGAGCGAGTCGCTCTTCGCCAGCAATCGGTTGAAGATTTCTGGGCTGAACTCGCCGACGCTGCGCTGCCTGCGACCCAGCAACTCGCCGGTGTGACTGAGGCGGATCCGGGGCTGAAAATCAGTGCAGACCTGACAGCCATGCCTGAGGAAATGACCCAGGCTCCGCCGCGCCCTCGCTTTGAGGTGCCACCAGCGCCAGCCGCAGCGGCGCAGGATTCGGCAACTACTCAGCGGCCCAAGATCGTGGTTCCGGTGACCCAACCTCGGTCGCCTCAAACTGCGTATAATGTACCCGAGCGCCCGACGGCCAGTCAGATAATCGCATCTTTTCCGAATGAGACGCGCTCGCCGCCGGCACGCGCGAAAGACCAAGCCGTCTTACAAAGAGCGCAGCGGCCCGCAACCAGGGGCAAACGTCTTTTGGTCGCCTCCCTTTTGATAGTCTCATTCGCAGGTATGTTACTGGCGACGCATCGCTATGTGACCTCGCATTGGAACCCGCTGGTTGACATACCGAGTCTTTCCAACACCTTTGTCCTGGGACGGGAAGGTGTGACTACCACGGATTTAAACCTGCGAGCCGATCCCAGCTCCGACAACCAGCCGATTGGGCTGGCGGAAAACGGTTCACGAGTCAAGGTGCTCGCAGTGAACAGTAATTGGTACGAAGTCCAGGTGCTGCAACATGCGCGGCCCAAAACAGATCAATACACTGCTGACCGCGGCTGGGTAAACAAAAAGTATTTGAGATTTGACTGAATGAGTCTAATTAACTTAAAGATGGATCGGTACATTCTGCCGCTCCTCGCCACTCCGGGCAATAAGGCGGCCGATGTTGAGGCGCAACGACTGACCTCGCTGCACAGGAACAGAGACATTTGGACGGTCTCAAAACGCATTCTGATAACCAAGGAGAAATAAAACCATTGGGCTTGCTCGAATCAATCAGGAAATGGATCGATGGTGACGCAAACGAGGATCTACTCGAAGCAGCCGACGAGCAGGCCCGGCCCCGGCGCGTCTGGGAAGAATTTCTGGTGAAGATCGCTCGTGAAGTCGAGTCGGTCATGCAGCAGGAGATGTTCACACCTCCCGGCGGCCCGACCTACATACCGCGCGAGTACATCGTTTATCTCAGCACCGATGACGACAAGGATTGGCAGGGCGATAAACGACGCGGACTGGAGCAGGGATTATTTCATGTGCTCTCAGAACGAGCTCATGAACTAAGCGGACAAACCCAGTTGGCCGCCAAGTCATTTGCGGTTGAGCTCCGAGTTGACGGCACGCTCAACAAAGGCGAGTTCCGCGTGCAGGCTGTTTGGGACGAGACTGAAAGCGGTCACACCATGGTGACTCCACGTGTTGATGCCACGCTGCCCACCGCAACGACGCCCGATCTCGCCAGTGACACGGTTAGCGATGTCACCGAAGGCGAGCAGACGATCGTGCGGGCCAGGCCAGCCGCGCTTTACCAGGTGGAAGTCTGGCGCAACAGCGTGCGCGAAACGGTCCTACCCATCACCAAGTCCGAAATCACCATCGGTCGCGGTTCGCGCACCGTCTCAGTGGATCTGCCGATCAAAGGCGACGCGGAAGTCAGTCGAGTTCATGCGACACTCAATCTTGATAACGAAGGCCGTTACTGGATTGTTGCCAAGGGCCGCAATCCGACGCTTGTGAACGGCCAGGAACTGCCACGCGGTGAGCCGGTCGAGATATCGCCGGACCAGAAGATTGCCATCTGCGGTTTTGTCCTGCGCATCCAGCCCAAGTGAGTTAGGCGTTGATTGTGCCCCGGCTATTACTCTGGACGTTAAGGGTGCCTCCGTTTTTCAAACGGGGCCTGGCGAGCGAGTCTCCAGGGAATTTCGACTGGCAGTTTTACTCAGCTTGGCCTCAGGCTTTCAACCCGACAGCCGAGGAAAGCTCACTGTGATCCAATTCTGAAATCAACTCAGAAAGTAACGGAATAATCTTTTCCGGCTCGACATAATCCTTGCCGAGCATTTTTAAAATTCGGCGGTTTTTTGTCTCGCCATTGACTTCCTTAAGCAGAGCCCGGCAAAAAGCCACCACCACTTCCCGGTCGAACTGCTTTCCCGTATTGAAGCGAAAATCCACAATCACGTCTTCAAACGAACGGCGTCGCTTATAGGGGCGATCCGTAGTCATCGCATCAAACGAATCAGCCAGCGAAACAATCTTTGCGCCGATGGGAATTTCTTTGTCAGTCAATCCATCCGGATAGCCTCGCCCATCAAGACGCTCGTGATGATACTTTGCCATCAGTGGAATATCGGTGTAGGGATGATGAATAGGTGAGAGGATTTCAAAGCCGGCGGCCGGGTGTCGATTCAGCTCGCTCGATTGCTTGGCATCGATGCGGTAGGGAGCATTGATGATATCGCGCTCGACCACCAGCTTGCCAATGTCGTGCAGGTATCCGGCAATGGCGATGCCTTCGACCTCTTCTTCGGTCCAGCCCATCTCGCGGGCAATAATTTCGCTGTATTTACCGACCCGTTCGGAGTGGCCCTGCGTGTACTTGTCCTTGATGTCGATGGCTGCGGCAAAGGCCCGCACTGTTTGCGTGTAGATGGTTCTTAGATCCACATACAGGCGGCGATTCTCTTCAGCACGCTGCTCGAGCTGTTCCAGCAAACGATGCGTGTGAATGCCGACTCCAATGTGCCTGACCATTGAAAAAATAATATCGCATTCTTCGGTTGTGAAAGATTCGTTTGTGGCTTTGCCTCCAAGCAAAACGACACCTACCAACCCACCGCGCACGACCATAGGAACAAACAACTGAATGACAAAAGGAGCTGCGGCCAGCCGGCACCGTTGCACTAACTCGAGCAACTCCGGTTTGTCTGCCGCAACCTGGTCCGGGGAAAGCGCCGATAAGCCTGTCTTAAGCAAAGCATTGCGAGCGGCTTCGGGAATTGCGACTGGCTGAGCGAACCCGTCATGGATCCCACGTCCGGCAACTAAGTTAAGCACTGAAGATTCCGCCGGGTACTCGAGAATGGCGCCGCCACGAATACCCAAGGCGCCCAGCAAAAGGTGCAACGACGTCAGCACCATTTCCCCGACATCACTGCTGTCGGTTATCTCCTGACCGAGATCAGCGAGCGCACCAAATGTATGAACGAGCTTCTGGGTCGGCAATTCCATGCTTTAGTTATTAGTGTCCGATGGTTTGAGGGGGTGTCACAAATTCCGCGAGGAGTGCAAGCGCTTCGTGTTCGTCTTTGGCGAGCGCAACATGACGGGTCAACCCGAGCATCTCGAATAATTGAACTGTTTCCGAGTTAACATCGGAAAAGATCAACTGCGCGCCGCTTTTCTCAGCTACGTCAATCACACCGAGAAGAATCGAGACTCCGATACTGTTAACCAGCTCAGTACCGCGAAAATCGATCACGAGAGTTTGACAACCCGATTCCAATTGCCGCTTACACTCGCGCTCAATTCGCTCACCACTCAATTTGTTTAGGTAGCCGCTGGCGTAAATCACTGCCGCCGTTCCTACACACCGCGACTGCACCAATAGGCTGGCTGCATCTGTCACTTAGTGCTCCCTTCCAAATATATTCAGCCGGCACAAAGAGGAACGATGTGCCGGGCTCAATTCAAAATGTCGGGTGTGATCAACTATCAGTACCTGCTGAAATGCTCAAACTCGCAGGTACTTCGTCATGCGGAGGCTGGTGCCTTCATCGACGCGTTCGAACTCAACTTCATCCATCAGCGTCTTGATCATTCTGATTCCCAGACCGCGCCGATTCGCGGAAAGCGTCTCGCCTGGACCAGATGCCGCTTCCTGATCGCCATTTCTCGCCTCAACGCTGACGGGAACTATACCACGGCTGGAAATGGTGATGACCAATTTATCACTTTCGACACGGAACCGTTGATAAATCTTTCGATCCGGACTGAGGCTATGTTCGGAGGCGTTAATAATTGCCTCAACCACCGCATGTTTGATCTGATTCACCGCTTCCGGGCGGAAGTTCAACCGGCGAGCAATCTCCTCGACAGTATGGGCAACCAGCAATTCATTATCATCGCCCATGGGCACCACCATCTCAAATTCCGTTACGGGCGCAGTTAGCTGGGTCCGGTTCGAGTCGTCCAGCCGGGCCGTCAGAAGTTCCATCTGCTGCCGGCTCGAACCATATGCTTCCAATCCAGCCAGCAGATCAGAAGCGGCGGGTGAAAAGCCTTCTCTCGCAATCAACCAAATGCGCACTGCTGAAAATCCGGATTCACCTGCAATCACTTTCAGTTGCTCGCACCAGAAGCGAGCTACCTCAACCCCTGCTTCCAATTTCGAATCGATTTCGGCTACCAGCCAGACGACCTGATTGGCTTCGCTGTACTTGCCATCGGTGAAGGCGTGTGCGGCGACGCATCTTTCTTCGTCGCATAATTCCTGCGCCCCTATGTTAAAGGCTGCGCAGGCAGTAACGTGAATAACCTGTGGCAACCGCAGCAAATTGCTATCAGCTTCCAGACCGCTTGCGATTTCATCCAGCGTCCCCCCTTTGTAGAGCTCGCTGAAGCGGTGGTAATCAAAGAGAATTTCGGGGACCCGCTGGCAATCGAACCGCGACAACAACCCGCGCAATCCCAGCGAGGCCGCGCGCCGATAATGACGGGCCATAGTGTGCGGCGCCGCCTTTAATGAGTCGGCGATAGTGTCGGCAACGACCAGGGCTCGAGGCTCCGACGACAACTCGAGCCGATACCGAATCTTCAGATAGTCGCGCCAAACTAGTGAACCGCCGCCTGCGTTTATGATGCCGCCGTCCTGTGTGATGAACTCCAGGGTATGGAGCGTACGTAACATCCGCTCTAATTTATCCGCCTCAAGTTGTAAAGCCTTGCTCCAGGTAGCAAACGAAGCGCGGCGGTCCTCAGAGTTCCCGGACTCATGAAGCAGCCCAATCAGCGCTCGCCGCAAAACGGGATCGGGGGCCACTTCCTCGAGCAGCGCCAAAAAATGGCGGCCAATTTGGCCTCCCATCAATTGATCAACGTACAGCTTTTCGCTGACCAGATAAGTCGTGAGAGAAACCTTCATCTCGCCAGCCGCTTGCATGAAGCTGGTGATAAAAAAGGGGCTGCACTCGAATTGCTGGACCAGTAGATCCCGGACTTCAGCCGAGATGGTAACTCCCTGCCTGAGGGCAACCTGCTCAATCAGCTCGCGACCATCTTCGTCGGATAACTTATCCAGCCGCAGCACGTCGAGATCAGCAAATTCACATTCTGCAGAGTGGACGGCTGCCAGCATCTGTCGTCTGAGACCGGCAACCAAAAAGGGCAGGCGCGAACGACTAAGAGAGCGAATCAGCTCATACCGCAGCATAGGTTCATGCTGGGCTTTTTCAAACAGCGCAACGGCGTCGCACATAACAAACGTGCGTCCGTGCTGAGGTGGCACCCTTTGCGGCACACTGAGACACCAGCGAATAAGAGCCTTGTCATCATTGCTAAACCGTACGCGATTGTACGTTTCTACTAAAGCTGAAATCCATTCAGCGTCGGCGGGCGGGGCCAGGGCCAGAATGTCATTGAGTGTCAGCGAAGCCTGGCAAAGGGCCGGCTCATCCCGGCGAAAGGCAACAAACTGCAAGAGGAAGGTAGTAAGAAAGTCTATGGCCGTGCTGACGGCGGTTGTTTCTTCACGCGGCAGCGCAAAGTAAATAGGAACAACTCTGCCGTGTTGGTGAAAAATTTCGTCGTAAGCTTGCCGCAGCAACTCCGACACACCGGCCGTGGGTGCCAGCAGCAGCAGCAGTCCCCGGGACTTATCTCCCTCCGGCTGCGCCACTATGCGACGCAGTTCGTCGCTTCGCCCGACGAATTCTCTGCGCTCGACACGACCAAGCACGCGCCGAATCTCTGCGTTGGATTTCTCAGTGCTCATCTACAGCCGGCGCCCCATCGCTGGTTCCCGATAAAAAACAATCTTGTTCTTGCCTTTGCTTTTGGCTTCATAAAGAGCGCGATCGGCCGACCAAATAATTTGTTCAGCGCCATTGACAGTCTCCGTAAAGGTCGATACGCCAATGCTGATCGTTATGGTCTTGAGCGGTTGTGACTCTGAGTGGGGGATGGCTGTCTGCTCAATCCTTTCCCGCATACGTTCAGCGATCACTCCCGCTTCCTGAAGGGAGGTTTGGGGCAGTAACACACAAAATTCCTCCCCTCCGTAGCGCGAAGCTACGTCGGCGGATCGCAATGTGTTCTTCAATCCGTGAGCCGTCATCTTCAAGGCAAGGTCTCCTGCCTGATGTCCATGCCGATCGTTATAGAGTTTGAAATCATCGATGTCGATCATGAGGAAACTAAGAGGCTGGGCATAGCGCTTTGAACGATTGACTTCTTCCGACAAACGTTCCTCAAGATAACGACGGTTGGGCAGGCCGGTCAGCGGATCGGTAATAGACATTAATTGAAACTGCGCCGCCTTCGCCTGCCATTCAGCCCGCTCCAACGCGAGTGCAACCTGAGGCACGACGATCTCAAGCAAGGTCAGGTCGACTTCGTTATAGGCTCCCCCACCGGTCTTGTCGGTTACATTCAGAACGCCAATCCGCCGCCCACCGATCGTGATCGGATAACTGATAAAGGACCGAGTCTTGTATTGACGTTCGGCCGGCGCGCGCGCGATTCCCGCTGCCTCCATGTCCTTAACGATGAAGGGACGACCGGCTGCGAGCGTCTCACCAGAGATGCCCTCGCCCAGGCGCATGCTGGAGACGTCCGTGATGGCGGCAGGTATTCCGATCGCTGCTCTCAGGGTTAGTTGGTCGGTTGCTTCGTCATAGACCAACAGCGAGGCGCGCTCGGCCTGCAGTAGATCCCTGGAATTACTCAATATAGCCAGGTAAGTCTCCTGCGGGTCGCTCGAGCTGATTTTTTCCAGGAAGTACTGCATCGACTGCGCAAAACGCGATTGATGCAGGACCTGGCTCCGTAGCCGCTCAATCTCCATTTTCATGACCGGCGAGTCGGTATTTTCGTCATCAGCTTTTTGACGCGCGAGCGAGGTTGTAGCGACTTCTGAATTCTGCAAAGCAAAATCATGAGCGCCTCGTTGCACGTTGCCCGCCAGTTCACGCACGCGCGCATGGGTGCCGAAGATCACGTTCTCAAAAGTCTCTTCTGCAAATAGCTCACTGAGATCGCCCTGGCGCAGGCGGTCCACCGTAGCCTTGTAGTCGCTCACCTGCAGAAAAGCCCGGCCTCCGATTATCGCCAGATCTTTTCGCCCGGCTATCTGCACCGGAGCGGCGAAACAATGCAGCCCCGCGTGACAGCGATAGAACGTTACCTGCCCGGCTGCCTGCGCTCGACTGTGCGCCTGGCCACAATAGGGATCGCAAAGGGATGCATGGCGGCTCGATTGAATAGCGTGGCAGATTGAATTGTTATTTGACGCCAGCAACTCGGGCGGTTGAACTCCTTCCACCAGTAACAACGAAAGGCTGGCTTGCTCGGCAAATTTTTCCTGTTGCCTGGCCCATGCCAACGGTGTGATTGGCGTGCCTGAATCACCGATTTCGCGTCGAGGTTCGGGAGAGTTTTTTGCCATTGCGAAATTTATGTGACGCATTTAGAAATGGGGCGAATAGGCTTCGCATGGCCAACAACACCGAGGGGTGCAATTATTTAAGGCTGACCCGGGCGGGGTGTCACTTCTGGGCCGAAGCGCCACCTCAGTTTTGAACGAATGCCAGTATATACAATCGATCTACTGGCGAAAAACATGCAGATGCAATGGAAACTTAAGGAAACCACAACTTACCTAAGGGATATATGCCTAATGCGAGGCGGATTTCATGCGTAGCCGAAAGAAATCGGGAGGAAAAGTGTGGCGCATTCCCAAATTTTGAAATTGCCAGAGTTTCGTCAGCTTTCGGCAATGCTCGGAAGGAATTCGCTATCCGGAAGGCCGGGAGCCTCTCCAGCAGGCACCTGATGGATATCCGGCAGCGCCGGGCTGATTCTCAAGCATGCCGCAAAGTGATCTTTCTTGATCTCCACCAGTTCCGGCTCAACTTCCCGGCAGACCTGAATGGCATACGGACAGCGCGTGTGAAAACGACATCCGGATGGAGGATTCAATGGCGAGGGCACGTCACCTTCGAGAACGATCCGCCGGCGCTGAGCTTCGATCACCGGATCGGGTACCGGAACCGCGGAAATCAACGCCCTGGTGTAGGGCATTAATGGGTCGTCATAAATGGTCCGGGCTCCTGTTATCTCGACGAGTTTACCCAGGTACATCACGGCCACTCGATCGGACACGTGTCTGATGGCGCGAAGGTCGTGAGAGATGAAAAGATAGGTCAGGTTCTTCTCGCGCTTGAGCCGTTCCAGCAGATTCATGATCTGCGCCTGGATCGAAACATCAAGGGCCGAGATCGGTTCATCCGCGACAATGAAATCCGGATCCACAGCCAGCGCGCGAGCGATACCTATTCGCTGCCTTTGCCCTCCGGAAAATTCATGCGGGTAACGCTTGACGAAACGTCTGCTGAGTCCAACTGTCTCCATTAACTCCTGAACGCGGCGCTCTGCGTCCCGGCCACTGGCGAGTTTGAACGTACTCAAAGGTTCGCCGATGATCTGGCCGACTGTCATGCGGGGATTGAGGGAAGCATAGGGATCCTGAAATATGACCTGGAGGTGCCGGCGCTCTTCGCGCATCTGTTTGCTGGAGAGTGCAGCGAGATCCTGCCCGCGGTAAAGCACCTGGCCTGCGGTAGGTTCAGTGAGACGAAGAATGGCCCTGCCCAGCGTCGTTTTTCCGCAGCCTGACTCTCCCACCAGCCCAAGTGTTTCGCCTTTGAGAATATCGAGAGTGACTCCATCTACAGCCTTAACTACGCGATTTCCTGCCTTGAAATGCACTTTCAAATCACGGACGGATAGCAGCGGTTCGCCGGCAGGTGAACTCACGAGAGGAGTAGCGGCAGGCATTAGGTTCGCGGGATCTGTCATAAAGTCACACTCGATTCCGCTCGAGACTCCTCGAAGACGTCGGCGGCAAAGTGACAAAGCGAATGATGTTCCGGATTCAACTGGACGAACGGCGGAAACTCGCGGCGGCAAATCTCAGCGACGCGATCACAGCGCGGCGCAAACGGACAACCGGATCCGAGATGTGCGACGTCCGGAGGCAATCCCGGTATTTGATAGAGCTGGCCCTGCTCAGCACTAGGATCCGGCACGGACTTCAGCAGCCCTTTCGTATAGGGGTTGCCCGGCCTGGCAAAAATCTCTCGGGTGGGCGCCTGCTCGAAAATTTTGCCCGCATACATCACGACGACATAATCCGTCATTCCGGCCACGACTCCGAGATCATGGGTGATGAGAATAACGCTGGTGCCTGTCTCGTGCTTGAGCTTTTTGATGAGCTCGAGAATTTGTGCCTGAATGGTGACATCGAGCGCAGTGGTTGGCTCGTCAGCAATCAACAACTCAGGCTGGCACGAGAGGGCCATGGCGATCATTACGCGTTGCCTCATACCGCCGGAGAATTCATGTGGATAGTCTTCAACCCGTGACCGTGCATCGGGAATCCCGACCGTCTCCAACATCCTGATAGCGTGTTCGTACGCTTGAGATTTACTGTATCCCAGGTGCAGCCGGGTCATCTCCATCAGCTGCTTTGAAATCTTCATAAAAGGATTCAACGAGGTCATTGGATCCTGGAAGATCATCGAGATGCGACGGCCGCGTATCTTGCGCACTTCTGCTTCGGGCAACTGAAGCAAATCCACGCCGGCAAAAATAATCTCCCCACTCACAATCCGTCCTGGTGGATCTGGGATGAGCCGGATAATCGATAGATTAGTTACTGATTTCCCCGAACCTGACTCGCCTACAATTCCCAGAGTTTCCCCGCGCCGCAGTTCAAAGCTGACGCCGTCGACAGCCTTGACCAGGCCGTCTTCAGTTTTGAAGTACGTGCACAAATCTTTAACTGTCAGTAAAGCGCTGTTAGCGGTGGTCATGAATCTTTTCGATGAACCTTTTCTTATTTATGGGTGGCAGTTTGTTTTTATTACGTGCGCATTTGTGGATCGAGGGCATCCCGCAGACCGTCTCCCAGGAAATTCAGCGAGAACAAAGTTAACGCCATCGTCAGTCCGGGAAAGATAAGCTGCCAGGGGAAAATAGCAATGTTTTGAATGCCCTCGGCGGCGAGACTGCCCCACGATGCAAGGGGCGGCTGCACGCCAAACCCCAGAAACGAAAGGAAAGCCTCGCTGAGCATGACCTGGGGAATAGTCAGCGTCGCATAGACAATCACAGGCCCCAGAGTATTCGGAACCACGTGACGAAGGATGATGCGCGTAGTTGAGACACCGGTGGCGCGCGCCGCCAGCACAAACTCTTGGTTCTTAAGTGACAGCACTTGCCCGCGCACGATGCGAGCCATGGTCAGCCAGGACACCGAGCCCAGCGCGACAAAAAGCAGAACCAATTGGCCCAGTGGCGTGCTGCTGCGAAACATCGCCAGCAGGACAATTACCAAAATGATATACGGAAGCGAATAGAGCACATCCACCAGGCGCATCATCCAACTATCAACCCGCCCGCCGATAAATCCCGCTATGGCACCATAGCCAACTCCAATCAGCAGCGAGACGAGAGTAGAAATAACGCCTACCATCAGCGAAATTCGACCACCCAGCAGCACTCGCGCCAGCAAGTCGCGGCCTGAATTATCAGTTCCCATGGGATGCGTCCACGAGAATTTACCATCCGCTGACCTGAAGGGTGGAATGGACTTGATCAGTGTTACATCGGGCGGAATATAGTCATAGGTGAAGCCAGTTGCCGCTTTAACAATTGGTGGGCCAAGCAATGAGACAACAGTGATCAGCAGCACTACCACCAGGCCGAAGACAGCCAACCTATTTTTCAATAGACGGCGCCACGCATCTCTCGCTAATGACGTACCAACTATGTACTCGTCCTCACCAGCTACGTGTACTTCATCGCCGGCCAACACCATTTCGCGAGGCAAGCTGATCAGCTCCCGCTCGGTTGGCTTATTATTGAAATCCGGTTCTTCGTTCATTTAGCCAGACACCAATTAATACCTGATCCTCGGATCGAGATAGGCGTAAGCAATATCCACGAGCAAATTCATTATTAAAAGAGTGATCGCGATGAAAGCGACAATGCCAATTATCAGCGGCTCGTCGCGATTCAAGGCTGCCTGAATGAAGTAGTTGCCCAAACCCGGCAAGGCGAAGATGCGCTCAACCACCACGGTACCCGTCAGCAGGAAGGCCAGTGCCGGACCCGTAAACGAAACAACCGGCATCAAGCCTGCCCGCAACGCATGCCGGATCACTACATCGCGTTCGCGCAGGCCCTTCGAGCGCGCCGTGCGAATGTAATCAGAACGCA
This sequence comes from Pyrinomonadales bacterium, assembly GCA_038237475.1. Lineage (GTDB taxonomy): Bacteria > Acidobacteriota > Blastocatellia > Pyrinomonadales > Pyrinomonadaceae > JAOAPY01. Next base: position 265,219 of record JBBRYS010000002.1, read on the forward strand.
GCACCTCCAACATCCCGGCGCGCGTAAGCCTCGCAATGTACGCCATGTAGATGCCCGACAGGGTCAGAACAGGAAGTATTACGCTCGTGCTCCAAACACCTTCCCAACGGGCCGGCGGCAGCCAGTAGAGCCAGAGCGAAAACACCATCACCAGCAGCGGCCCGACAACAAAATTGGGAATGGAGATCCCAAGCATCGAGAGGGCCATCGAGGCATAGTCCCACCCTGAGTTTTGCTTCAGTGCAGCGATCGAACCGAGAGTAATGCCAACGCTAAGTGCGAGCAGATAAGCAAGTAAGCCTATCGAGGCTGAAACCGGCAAGGAGCGCGCAATGATCGCGTTGACCGATTGCCCCTGGTATTTCAGCGAGATGCCAAAATCAAGATGCCGCACGATGGGCCACATCGTTTTCGCGTACTGCACATACCAGGGTTTATTGAGGCCGTAAGTCTCCCTGATGTTTTCGCGGATCGCACGCGGGATCGCTCTTTCGCCGGTGTAGAAATTTCCCGGGGCAAGTCTGACCAACCCCCAGGTCAAGGTTATTACAACCATGATCGTGGGGAGGGTAATCAGGAGGCGCCGAATAATGAATCGAAACATTTATCGTTGAGATTCCCGCGCTCGAGTTCCCGCTCCAAAACAAATTGCCACAATCGAATCTTCTGACTCAGACCAAACTTAATCAACCAAGCTTGGAGTGGCATAGTCCCACCTGGACCGCTCTCTTTCGATGTAGACGTATTTCCACGGGAACAGCGAAGCCGCGTTGGGATACATCCCTTTCACGTAAGGCTTCTTGGTCCAGTTGACCGTGCCGGTCTCGATGGGAATGATCGGCTGGGCATCAATCATCAGTTGTTCCGCCTGGGCCAACATCGCAAATCGTTTCTGCTTGTCCGGAATGCGATTCGCATCGTCGAGCAACTTCACGTATTTCGGATCCCACCATCCGGTATTGTTGTCGTTCTCGGGAGTATAGAAGATGCTCAAAAAGGTGTAGGGATCCATGTAATCCCCGACAAAGCCACCGAAAGCAAAGCCCTTGTAGTCGAGCTTCGACCTCACGTCCGCAAACGTCCGGAATTCCATACTTCTGAGCGGCACTGTGATGCCAAGATTTTGCTTCCACTGCGCCTGCCAGAATTCAGCTGTGATCTTATTTGAAGAGGCGCTGGGGAACAGATATTCCACCTGATCAACCGGGAACTTCGGGCAGGAAAAGCCGCCGCGCTGATCCGCTATGACCGGATACCCTGCCTCCCCGAGTAACTGTCGGGCTTTGACGGGGTCGAAGGAATTTACCTTCGGTTCGGGATAGCCCGGAAAGATCCGGTAAGGCACTACGCCACTGAGGGGCTTCACAATTTTTCGCCATTTGCGCGCAGTCTCTTTATCGATGGCCAGGTCGAACGCCTTGCGGACCCGCAGATCATTCATCGGCGGCTTCGTCACGTTCATGACGATGTAAATTGAAGTTACTTCGGGCGCGACCATGTAATCTTTTTTCGCGCGCACGGAATCTACCCAGGCGCTAATGATCGAATGGTTGGCCACGGCATCGACTTCTCCGACCCGATAGAGATTCATCGTGGTTGGCAAATCAGACAGGGGGAAAAATCGAATGCCAGCCAGGTGTACATTCGACGCGTCCCAATACATCGGATCGCGTTCCACCGCTAACTCGTTGTAGGGCCGCCATGATTTCATCTTAAATGGGCCACAGGTGACGATGTTCGCCGGATTGGTCCAATTCTTTTTGTATTTTTCGATGGCCGTTTGCGGCACCAGCCGGAAGAACTGATTGGCAAGCAATCCGGTGAAGAACGGAGTCGACTGTCGCAGAGAAATACGCAGCGTATAGTCGTCAACCGCTTCAACGCCGATATCCTCGCCCTTGATCTTGACGAATTCCTTTCCCTTCACTGCCGCCTGCAGAATTGGATTTTTGGACAGCAATGCTGTTCTGGCCGTCTCGCTACCGGGCAGTATCAGTCGCTCGGGTGACTGCATGAACTGGTGAAAGGAGGTGTCGGGCCCGAGAGGCGCATTACTCAACGGAAGGAGGTCTAAGGCGATCGCCCCATCCTTCGCGAGCAGAAAATTATTTGTCTGGGGATCCTTAACAAACACCGCGCCCTGGTTGTAGGCTTCGGCATAGCGAATATTGTAAGCAAGACTCGCGCTCCTCGATGCCAGCTCCGGAGCTAATCCTCTGCGCAGGCTGTAGACGAAGTCGCGCGCGGTAATCGCATCTCCATTGGACCAGCGCGCAGTCTTTCTCAGATGAAAAATAAATTCCGATGCGTCGTCGTTCCCTTCCCAACTCTCGGCGATTGCGGGCACCGGCTCCAGGGTCCTGGCGTCGTATTCAACCAGCCCTTCATATAGCGCCATGAAGATGCGCGACTCGGGCTGCCCGGTGCTCATTTGTGGATCCAGCGATTCAGGTTCGTCGCCGGTGATATATCGAAGGACATTGTCTCGCGGCGGCTCGACGCGACCAAAAAACTCTTCATTGTTGGCGGAAGCAGCACAGGAAATCGTCACCAGCACCAGTGCCATGAGGTCGAGGCCAACGATCAACTGCTTGATTGAGAGACGATACATTACGAAATTTTTCCAGGCGCCGCGGAGCTTAGAGCTTTGACAGTCGGTTGCTAAAGACGTCGCCTGGACCAAAGGACGTGAACAGGCCTCAGGAGGTTACTACAATCGAGGCAGCCGCAATGATCAGGCGCGATCAACTTATCATGCGCTGATCCTTTGATCAAGAATACTTGCAACGCTGGTTCAGAAAGACTTGCTCAACTGCGGGATGGAAGTTTGCGCCGGTCTGAGCTTGCCGCCACGTCAGACATCAGTCAATATTCCAATTCAGGTCGCAAGGGAAACCTGCGGCCTCTCAGGCACGCTATGCAGTCAGAGACAATGAATCAATCGAGATTACAAACGGATTACTGGAACCGGGTGGCCGCAGAGAAACGTTTCTCTCATCCAGTCAATCTTGAGTGGCTCTCCCGATATGCAGCGTCTGGAACGAGACAGCCATTCATTCTCGATTACGGGTGTGGCTACGGCCGAACCTTAGCATTGCTGTCTGCGGCGGGCTTCGAGAAGATTCTGGGAATTGATTTTTCTGCAGGAATGCTGGCCCGATGTCGCAGCGAATTAGCCGGCGTCAGACTGGTACGCAACAGTGGTCAAGGACTACCGCTCAAAGATGATTCGATTGATATTGTGATCTTGTTCGCCGTCCTGACATGTATTCCCCACAGTGACCAACAGCGAAACCAGATTGCGGAGCTCCGCCGCGTTCTGCAGCCCAGGGGCCTGCTGTACATCAGCGACTTGTTGATTAACGATGACGCCCGTAATCGCGAACGCTACCAACGTTACGCAGACGATTACGGCTGCTATGGAGTATTTGAACTGCCGGAAGGAGTGGTGGTCCGCCATCACGATCGGCAATGGATGGCCGAGCTTACGTCTTCGTTTGAGCCTCTCGAATTCGAAACCATGTCCGTCACGACCATGAATGGGAACCAATCGTCGGCGTTTCAGTACCTTGGCCGCAAAAGCCAGGAGCCAGATTTGGGAGCGTAATAACCAAAGGCAGCAGGCCCAAAACCTGCTGCGGGAGCGCGCGATTATTCCATCAAACAGGGTCAGATTCCATCAAACAGGGTCAGCGAGAGTCCTGCGCCGGAGCTTTTGGTTCTTGCCACGCTGTGTCGATCCTCACGTGCTTCAGCGACGGGGCATCGAGCATATTGCTCACAAATCCTTTCACGTAGGGCTTTACCAGAGCATAAGAGGAAGCGAAATAGATCGGAATGGCCGCCACCTGCCTGAGCGCATCAGCCTCAGATTCGATAACCTGTCGATTTCTGGGGGCCGGTTGCAGGGTGCCGACATTATTTTTTTCCTGAGCCGGGGTGGTCTCAGCCGTCGCACTCCCGGCGGTCCTCATCTCAAACCCAAAGAGCAGTTTGATGCTGCTGGTTTCGTCTGCGCTCTGCATTACTGCGCCGCGTCTGACAAGGTCATAATTCCCAGCTCTCACTTGTGCTTCGTATTCGTCCCAGTTCTTAACTTCAATCTCCGTTTCGATGTTCAGAACGGCCAGCCAGGTGGCAGCCACGGCCTGCGCTACTTGCCGTTGCTGCTCATTTCGGTTAACCAGCAAATGAATGATGGGAAACCCCCGGCCGCCGGGATACCCGGCTTCGGCCAGGAGATTTTTGGCCCGCTCCTGGTCTTTGTTCAGTGTCGCTGATTTCTCTACGACAGGTTCATCTGACACGGCGGCCTTAATCACCGGCAAGAAGGTCGATGCCGGGACCGTCGCGCCACCCGTTTGCTCTTCGCTGATGCGTTCGCGATCTATGGCAATGGCCAGCGCTTCGCGCACCCTGATATCGTTGAAAGGCACGCGCGCGGTGTTAAAGCTGTAGTACGTGAGTGCCGCAAACGTATGACGCCGATAATCCGCGTAGGGAGCCAGCAGTTTCAAAGCCAAAGGTTCGAAAGGCGCGTTAGTCACGGCATCGATCACACCCCCGTGGTACTCATCGAGCGCGGTCTCGGCATCGCTCGTCTTCACGAACTCCACCTGCTCCAGATTCACACCTTCCCTGTCCCAGTAGTTCTCAGCCCTTTGCAAAAAGACACCGTCGCTGGTGCTGCGAGACAAAAGAAATGCGCCATTTGAAATGAGGTCGGCGGCGGTTATCTTTTTATTTTCATCCTGCTCCCTGATCTTTACCGGGCGAAATACCGGATGCGCTACGAGCGCGGGAAAATTCGGATTCGGTCGTCGTAGCTGCACGCGCAGGACATGGGCGCTGATCTCTTGTGCTCCAAAAGGTCGTCTCTCGGCTTTGCCGACTTCACGACTCTCATTGATATTCTGCTTGCCGGCCGGTGAAACCGGACCGGGAGTGACAACGGTTCCCGCGGGGCCAGAGTAAGTTTTGGCTCCGACGATATTACTAAGCAACTCAGTGTGCGGCGCCAGGTCGCCCAGCCGCAAAATACGTTGCCAGGACCTAACAAAGTCTCCGGCTGTTACGAATTCGCCACTGGACCAACGCGCATTGTTCCTGAGATAGAAAGTCCACACGCGTCCTTCTTCTGAGGATTCCCAACGCTCAGCCACTCCCGGCGTGGCTTGCAGTGTTTGCGGATCGTAGTCGGTGAGCCCTTCAAACAGCGCCCGAACCGCGTCTGTATCAGGAGGCACGGCGGCAAAAGCCGGATCAAAGACCTGCGGCAATCCCCCATCGCTCCATCTGAACTCCTGTTTGAGCGGGACTTTCACGTGGCCGTAGTAGGGACTCGGTCGATCGCCTGAAAAACAAGCCGGTACCGCCACCGTCAGAGAAAGGAGGATGAGTCCGGTCACAGCAATTCGCCAGCCATCGTACTTTGCCTTTTTGATATTACTTGCGTGCATCAAGTTGTAAACGCGACCTGGATTTGTAACTCACCGCAGTTTGGTAGAAATCGCGAGGATCTGGACTGACCAAGGCGTTGAGCTCACGTTTCATAGCAGAGCTTTAGTTGTTGGTAGATCTCGACAACGCGTTGACGCGTCGCTTCGAACCCGGGCGAAGTATCGATCAGATAATCAGCAAACTTCTTCTTCTCGTCTTGTGCCATCTGGGCGCGAATCCTCTGCTCTGCCGCCTCGCGACTGAGATTATTTCGGGACATAACTCGTTCCAATTGCTTGTCCGGATCACAGTGCACCACGATCAGCTTATCGAATCGTTTATAACTTCCGGATTCGATCATCAGGGCTGCATCGACAACGGCAATGCCCTGCGGATCTTCTATTTCCCAGCCGCGCAGGAATCCGTCCTGCCTCGCGATAATGAAAGGATGCAAAATCGAATTCAACAAGATGCGCCGGCTCTCGTCCGCAAAAATAATTGACGCCATCCGCTCGCGATCGAGCGTTCCGTCCTGACGCACAACCTCAGTGCCAAAAGCCTTTTCTACGGCCAGCACACCTGGTGAGCCGGGCTCTACTACCTCACGAGCGGTGCGATCCGCATCGAGCACGTGGCAGCCAAGCTCGGCAAGAACGCCAGTCACAAACGACTTGCCAACTCCGATCGATCCGGTCAGGCCAACTCGCAACATCGATTAAACCCATGACCGGCGCACCTGCGCGGCCTGCAAAGTATTCTTCATCAGCATCGCTACAGTCAGCAGGCCGACGCCGCCCGGCACAGGTGTCAGCCATCCGGCAACCGCCAACGCTTCTGCCGGATTTACGTCCCCTACCAAAGTGTAGCCACGCTTGGCCAGGACCTGTAGACGCCGCTCGGCTTCTTCGCCAAAAAGTTTTCGCACCTCATTTTCGTTTGTTACTTTGTTCATGCCCACATCGATCACGGCGGCTCCTGGTTTGATGTGCTCGCGCCGGACAAAACCCGCTCGGCCAATGGCAACGATCAGGATGTCGGCGGCGCTCGCAGCCGCCGGTAAATCGCGAGTCCGCGAATGACAAATTGTAACGGTGGCGTTTCGCTGTAAGAGCAACTGTGCAACCGGCCGCCCCACGATTTGGCTGCGGCCGATAACGCAGGCTCGCGCGCCATCAAGTTGAATCTGAAAGTGATCGAGTAACTCTATGATGCCGGCCGGCGTGCAAGGTACCAGGTCGGGTCGGCCCATGGCCAACCTGCCAACGTTAAAGGGATGGAAACCGTCGACATCCTTAGCGGGGCTAACTGATTCGAGAATCGCGCTTTCATCGATTTGCGGAGGTAAGGGCAGCTGGACGAGGATGCCATCAACATCATTTCGTTTGTTCAGGTCGTCGATCAACCCCAGCAATTCACTTCCAGTTGTACTGGCGGGGAGAGCATGATGCTCAGATCGAATGCCGACCGTTTCGCAAGCACGAATCTTGTTACGCACGTAAACTGCGGACGCCGGATCGTCTCCTACCTGAACGGCAGCCAGTGTCGGGACCAGGCCGTGGGTCTGATTCATCTCAGCAACTCGCGCGGAAACTGCTTGCTTGATTTCCTCGGCGAGGAGCGCCCCGTCGAGCAACTCGGCTTTTTCTTCTCTTCTTTCTGTTGTCATCTGTCCTCGCGGAACTTATTTGGAAGCACAACTAGATTACACTGAGTACGATTGAACTTGTTAGCGGTAACTTGAATTCCTCGCTTTTTATCAAACGGTCCGTTTGAGGATTTGGCGCGCGTGGCCGATAATTCACCGTGCCTTATATCATCGAACTTCGCGCATCTTTGTTGCTGATTCTGTTCCTGTTCCTTTTGGCGCCCACAGTGCTGGCGCAATCGCTTCCGGAACGCAGTCAGAACATTCGTCTGGCAGTTGAAAGTGGTGACACCCAAACTGCGCTGACTGATTTAAGAAAGCTGAAGGCTACTGATCCAAAGGTATTCGAGCTCAATAATTATGACTACCTGATGGGACGCCTCCTGGATCGCACCGGCGACCGATCTGCATCAACGTCGAGTTACCAATCGGTCGTAGCCCGGCGCTCACTGCTCTCGCAGTACGCCCTCTGGCACCTCGCGCAGCAGTCGAGGTCCATGGCTGACCTGGTGCTGGAGAGAGAACGCCTGAGGCAATTGATAATTTCCGCTCCGGCCAGTGTCTTATTTAACGCGGCGACGCTCAGGCTGGCTGAAAGTTTTTCAGAAAGCAAAGACTTTGCAGCAGTGATTCCGGTTTTGCGGCCACTCACAGCGTCGAAAAATGCTGCGATCGCTCGACCAGCGCTCGCGATGACTGGCGAAGCATTAGTCAAAGCCGGCAGGCAAAATGAAGCGGCTGAGATTTTCAATCGCCTGCTGGCGAATATGCCCGATAGCTCGCGGCCCGACGACTTCGCGCTGGCAGCCGTGCGCGGCCTCGATGCGATAAGTTCCGCGAGTAACCTTCTTTCTGATACTGATCACCTGCGGCGCGCCAACATCTACCAGTTCAATCGTGATTTTGCGGGGGCCAGGACTCACTATCTCGCCGTTGTGGACCGTACCGCTGACAGCGCCGGCGCCCCGGAAGCGCCTTACCAGGTGGGCCGCGGGTTTTATCAGCAGGGCAATTACGAGCAGGCACTGAAGTATCTGCGCCGGGTCACCAGTAGTTACGGCGACAGCCCCAGCGCACGCGATGCGCTCGGGTTAATTGCGGGAACGCTCAGTCGACTAAGACAAACGGACGAAGCGGTAAATACTTACAAGGAACTCATCGAGCGCTATCCCACTGCCCCAAATCCGGAACGTCCATACCTGAATCTCATTGATGTGCTGCGCGATGCTGGTCGAGATGACGAAGCGCTCTCGTGGGTGAAAAAAACTCGCGAACGTTTCAAGGGCCAGATGGCCGCCTCACTGGCACTTTTTTCCCAGGCCCGGATACACCTCGCCCAAAATTCGTGGACGGCGGCGCTTAGCGAACTCAATGAGCTGGATCCGGATAGCGACCTGGGCGGCGCGCGCGTGGCCGGCGGTACAAACCGCTCGGAAGTCTTGTTTCTCCGCGCGCTCACACTGGAACAGATGGGTCGACTGCAGGAGGCCATCGATAGTTACCTGGCGATACCGGTAGGCAGGAATGAATATTATGGCTGGCGAGCTGATGCGCATCTGCGGGCGCTCGGCTCTAATTCAAATGCGCTGCAGATTCTGCGGGCCAGGGCCGATGCCCTGAGCGTCGCTGCGAAAAAAGAGTGGCAGGCCGGGGCGTTCGAGGCAACCAGACGAGCCGCTCAAAGTGCGTTGCGCGTGGAATTCGAAGCCGGTCGCCGTCGCGAATTGCTCGACGTTCTCAGGGGCGCATACGAGAACTCTCCGGCTTATAAGCTTCCCTCTTTCCAGTTGCTCGCACAGGGGAGGAGTGATCTGATCACCGATCCGGCAACGATCAGCGACGCGAGCGAGCCAGGTCATCAAGCGCTGGCAAACGAACTGCTCTTTCTCGGTCTCTATGACGAAGGCACACCCGAACTGGCAGCCGCACGCCAGGACAAAAACGACAACAAGAATACACCGCTGACACCCGGTGCGTCTGCGAATGATGAGGCGTACACGTTCGCGATTTTTTATTTTCGCGGCGGCAGTTCATATCCGGCGGTCCGCTTTGCGGAACAAACCTGGCGGAGCATCCCCAGTGACTTCGAGCTTGAGCTGGCGCCGCGCCAATTGATCGAGATGTTGTACCCGGCCGCTTATCGCGACGCGATGTTGAAGTACGCGCCGCCCCGGCAGCTGGATCCGCGATTTGTGCTGGCCATCGCGCGACAGGAAACCCGTTTCCAGGCGGATGCCAAATCAGTCGCAGCTGCTCGTGGCTTGATGCAGTTTATCGCCGCCACGGCCGCGGAGACGGCGAAGGAATTGGGTCGCCGGGAGTTTCAGCAGGACGAACTCTATAACCCTGACGCGGCGGTTGAGTTTGGATCACAATACCTGTCCAGGCTCTTTCGGCAATTTCCCAACCAGCCGCAGGCGGTTGCAGCGGCTTATAACGGTGGCGCTGACAACATCGCGCGCTGGATCGCTCGTTCGCATTCGCAGGATCCCGATCGCTATGTCCCGGAAATTGGATTCGCGCAAACCAAAGACTACGTCTTTCGCGTTATGTCCAACTACTGGGTCTATCAACAACTCTATGACGACACGCTCCAGCCCAAATAGTCTAATCCGATGAAACAAACCTGCATACGATCAGTAATACTCCTTTTCTTTTTCTGCTTGTTCATAACGGCCTGCCGGACGCCAAAACCGGCCGGAAGCCGTTATGACTTTAAGGGCAAGGTCGTTTCAATCGACAAACAACAGCAGGCGGTTACGATCGCGCACGAAGAGGTTAAGGGGTACATGCCCGCCATGACCATGCCGTTCAAGCTTAAGGAGCCCTGGCCTTTTGAGATTCTGGTGCCCGGCAATGTAATTACGGCGACACTCGTGATCGAAAATGGATCGTCCTGGCTTGAGGAGGTCAGGGTCACGCAGGAGAGCGCCGACACAACACCCGGTGCGGTCCCTGAGAATGAAGCCAAACCCGGAACCCTCGTTCCCAACTACGGTTTGGTTAACCAGGATGCCAAACCGATCAAGCTACAGGATTACCGTGGTAAGGCCCTGCTGCTGACCTTTATCTACACGCGCTGTCCCCTGCCGGACTACTGCGATCTGATGAGTAACAACTTCGCAGAAATTGATGCGGAATTACAGAAGCAGGGCGACGTTTACAAGCGCACTCACTTATTGAGTATTAGTATCGATCCTGACTTCGACACGCCGCAGGTATTGCGGAGCTATGGAGCAGCGCATACCGGGCGTTATTCGGATGAGACATTTTCGCACTGGGAGTTTGCGTCAGGAACTAAGGACCAGGTGAAAGGGATCGCCAGATTTTTCGGACTGCAATACTACGAGGGCGGCGATCAGATCGTGCATGGTTTGCGCACCGTGATCGTCACTCCTGAAGGAAAGGTCTTCAAGGTTTATCGCTCGAATGAATGGAAACCCGCTGAAGCGGCAAGTGAATTGGTCAAGGCACTGAAAAGCAGCGAAGAGACAGAGACACCGAGGTGATGCGATCAGCCTTTGATCTTCTTAATCTCTTCGATGAGAGTGGGAACGACTTCGAACAAGTCGCCCACAATGCCGTAATCTGCGATATCAAAAATCGGCGCTTCTGAGTCTTTGTTGATGGCTACGATGGTGCCCGAGTTTTTCATGCCCACCAGGTGCTGAATCGCTCCTGAAATTCCCAACGCAATGTAAAGCTTAGGCGCGACAGTTTGTCCGGATGAACCAATCTGACGATCAATCGGCAACCACTCGGCATCGCAAATCGGACGCGAAGCTGCCAAATCGCCACCCAGCGCTTCGGCGAGTTTCTCTGCGAGAGCAATGTTATCCTTGCTCTTGATGCCGCGGCCGATGGCGACGATGATATCTGCTTTGGAAAGATCGACAGCTTGTTTGACTTCCTGAAAAGGCGCTTCGGGAATCATGCGCACCTCGCCAACCTCAACTGCCACAGTTTCGATGGCTGTTCCGCTTCCCTTCACGGCTTGATCGGGGCGATATGCGCCCGATTGAAAAGTGGCAAAGACGGGCGCCTCTCCATCCGACACGACATCAGCATCGATCTTGCCTTGAAAAATTCTGCGGGTGAAAGTGACGTTTCCATCCTGAACTTTTGCGCGTACGCAATCGCTGATTAATGACTTGCCGAAGCGCGCGGCCAGCTTGGGCGCGTAGTCGCGAACCAGATAAGTATGAGGCATGAGGACGAACTGCGGATCAAGATCGCGGATCACCTGGGCCATTCCATCGGTGTAACCGTCCGGCGTGTAGTCAGCCAACTTTGCATTGCCGGCAATAACAACTTTCGCCAACTGGTAGCCCGCAATCTGCTCCGCCAGCGCATCCAGGTTGGCGCCGAGCAGCACGGCTGTGACCGCCTGGCCCAACTCTGCGCCGAGAGTCTGTGCTGCGGCAATTGCTTCGAAGGAAGTCTTATTAACTGTGCCGTCGCGGTGCTCTACAAATACTAAAATGCCTTCACTCATTTACGCTTTCAATCCTTATCCTAATGGAACCGGCTCGATGTTTCCCGGCCGCTCACCGGTCCTGAAACTTTAAAATACCCGGGCTTCGGTGTGGAGCTTCTCCGCGAGCGCGACAGCTCCGGCTTTCGCGTTGCCATCACCTAGAAACTGTGTCTGCTTAGTTTTCTCCGGCAGATAAATTTTCTCGATCTTCTGGTGCGCAGAAGCGCCGATGGCTTCCGCGTCGGGCGTAATTTCCTTGATCTCTTTCTTCTTCGCCGCCATGATCCCTTTCAGCGAAGCATAGCGAATCTGGCTGATGCCGGACTGAATGGTGAGCAGCGCCGGAGTGGACATCGAATACCATTGATACCAGCCGCTTTCGAGCTCGCGTTTCACCCGCAGCTTTTCACCGGAGGCATCTACTTCAATGACGATGGTGGCGTGGGGAATCCCCATCAGCTCAGCCATGATCGCTCCGGTCTGCGCAAAGCCGTTATCATCCGACTGCAGGCCCGTCATGATTAGGTCAGGTTGCTCAGCTCGGATAGCTGCGGCCAGCGCGCTGGCAGCAGCGTAGGGCGACAAGTTCGTCAGTGTGTCAACTACTACGTGGATGGCGCGATCAGCACCGCGAGCAAGGGCGTCTTTGATGACTGTCTTAACCCGTTGCGGCCCCATGGAACAGACGACAACTTCGCCGCCATGCTTCTCTTTCAGTCGCAACCCTTCTTCGAGTGCATAACCGTCCGACTCATTGACCTCGAAAGAGAGGTCCGCTTCTTCAATCCAGGTTGAATCTTTATTAATTCGCAGGATCGCATCTTTGCTTGCGACCTGCTTCATCAAAACAATGATTTTCATAAAAGTCTGTTTCTAGTCAGTTGTCAGTTGTCAGTGGTCAGTTGACGTAATTCGACCGTCATTAATTGCAAATCCTGGCCGAGGCTCCTGAGTCGATTGATAAACAGCAGCAACCGACTACTGACAACTAACTACTGGCCAACTGCCTATTCACCTTGATACCTCTTGAACAACAGGGCTGCGTTAGTGCCGCCGAAGCCGAAGCTGTTTGAGAGCGCATATTCCACCTGTGCCGGACGCGGTTCGTTGGGAATGTAATCAAGATCGCAATCAGGATCCGGGTTAACGTAATTAATTGTCGGTGGCAACACGTTGCGATGGATCGCCAGCACTGAAAAGACGCCCTCGATCCCTCCCGCCGCACCGAGCAAATGCCCGGTCATCGATTTTGTCGAGCTGACTGCCAGTTTGTAGGCGTGCTCGCCAAACGTCTTCTTGATCGCCAGCGTCTCAAACTTGTCGTTGTACGGCGTCGAAGTGCCGTGCGCATTAATGTAGCCAACCTGTTCCGGCTGCACGCCCGCATCGCGCAGCGCTTTTTGCATAACTCGGATGGCGCCTGAGCCGCTTTCGTCAGGCATTGTCAGGTGGAAAGCGTCAGCTGACATTCCGTAGCCGACAACTTCGGCGTAGATGCGAGCCCCTCGCTTTTTGGCAAATTCAAGCTCCTCCAGAATCATGATGCCCGCACCTTCGCCAATGACGAACCCGTCACGGTCCCGCTCAAACGGTCGCGAGGCATGTTGTGGATCGTCATTGCGCGTAGAAAGCGCGCGCATCGAGGCAAAGCCGGCCACGCTCATGGGCGTGATTGCCGACTCGGCGCCGCCGCAAATCATGACGTCGGCATCCCCTCGTTGAATAATCTTGAAGCTGTCGCCAATAGCGTGTGCGCCCGCCGAGCAAGCCGTTGCCGTAGCGGAGTTGGGGCCCTTTGCCCCGAAGCGGATCGACACCTGTCCAGCGGCAAGGTTTACAATCGCCGAGACAATAAAAAACGGAGACACCCGATCCGGCCCATCGTTGAGCAACTTTGAGTGCTCACGTTCGATGGCCCAGAAATCGCCGATGCCGCTGCTGATATAGGTGCCGACGTTTTCGCTGATGTCGTCAGGAAAACGATTGTCCTCGTTCAGCTTGATGCCGCTGTCGGCCAGGGCCTCGATGGCGGCGGCAATGGCGTAATGAATAAAGGCGCCCATCTTACGCGCCTCTTTCTTGGGAATAAACTTTAATGGATCAAAGCCCTGGACTTCGCAGGCGAACTTGACGGAAAACTTCTCCGTGTCAAATTTCTTGATGTAATCGGCGCCACTGCGGCCGCTCATCAATGAGGTCCAGGTATCTTCAACCGTTTGGCCGATCGGTGTAATCAGACCGACGCCCGTAACTACAACGCGACGTGTCAATGCTTAAGCTCCTTGAAAGCCCTGACAGTAACGAGCGGCAGGCGGCCTGAGCGTGCCACCTGCCCTGTCACCGGTCACTACTTTTTGTGTTGGTCAATGTAGCTATACGCATCGCGCACGCTTTGAATTTTTTCAGCATCTTCATCGGGTATTTCAATGCCAAACTCTTCTTCAAAACGCATGACCAGTTCGACAGTATCCAGTGAATCTGCACCTAAATCATCTATGAAACGCGCATTCGGAGTCACTTCGTTCTCGTCTACTCCTAGTTCGTCCACGATGATCTGCTTGACCTTATTCTCAATCTCTTGATCGGCCATTTCAATTTGCTCCTCTATGATTAATAAGAAAACTGCTCAGTCCGGCAGATGTCGCTGCCGGCTTGCCAAATTACGCAACTCTTCCGTGAACGACAAGCGGTAGCTTCTCGGACAAAGTCGAGTCTTCAATGTTTACGCACTGCACTTCCCGGCTGATTTGCCGCACCAGGCCAGAAAGCACTTTGCCTGGACCTACTTCCACGAAAGTTTTTACATTCCTGCTGATCAACAATTCAATGGCTCCCAACCAGCGAACCGGCGCCGACACTTGTCTGATCAAGGCCGAGCGTGCTTCGTCTCCGGTCTCAACCAACTGGGCGTCAGCATTCGTCACCAGGGGAACCCGCAAAGGCTGAAAGCCAAGGCCTTTCAAATCGACGGCCAGTCTTTCCTGGGCCGGCAACATCAGGTCGCAATGGAACGGCGCGCTCACCTTGAGCTTAATCACGCGCCTTGCTCCGGCTGCCTGCAGCAAAGGAATCGCCCGATCAATTGCCGCCGCCGCTCCCGCAATTACCACCTGGTTCGGCGAATTTATGTTCGCCGGAGCGCAAACTTCGCCTTCGCCAGCCTCTGCGCAGAGCCTTTCAATATCAACGAGCGAGGCGCCCATTACGGCAGCCATCGCACCCACTCCTACCGGCACCGCCTCCTGCATATATTGACCGCGGGCCCGGACCACGCGCACGGCATCTGCAAAAGAAAGCGAACCTGCCGCTACCAGCGCCGAATACTCGCCGAGACTATGACCTGCGACAAAGTCAGGCCTGGGAAATCCCACTGCTTCCATGGCCCGCAAGCAGGCGATCGAAGTTGCCAGAATTGCAGGTTGTGTGTTCTCGGTCAACTGCAGTTGGTCGTCCGGCCCCTCGAAACAAAGTCGCGAGAGTGAGAAGCCGAGCACTTCGTCTGCCTCTTCAAAGACCGCGCGCGCCGCCGGAACGTTGTCTGCCAACTCCTTTCCCATGCCCGCGTACTGAGAACCCTGTCCGGGAAAAATATAGGCGATGTTATCCATTGCGATCTAACTGAGCAGCTTATGCGGTCCTGATTGTTATTTCACTCGTCGCTGTCTTTAACCAATCTGCCCGGCAGTCCGTTCAAAGATCAAAAGCTAAAGACGTGAGTTCAGCCATCTTTACCAACGCACGAGCACGCCGCCCCACGTCACTCCACCACCAAACGACGCCATCAGCACCAGGTCCCCTTCCTTGATGCGCTTGGCCTGGACACATTCATCAAGAGCGATGGGGATTGACGCCGATGAAGTGTTTCCATGCATCGCAATGTTGGAATACACCCGAGCTTCTTCAACCTTAAGCTTGCTGGCCACGGCATCCGTAATTCGCTGATTCGCCTGGTGCGGTATGAACAGCGAAACATCCTCGGCTTTTTGTCCAGCTTCTTCCAATACCTCGTTGGCGATTTCAGACATGGATCGTACGGCTACTTTGAAAAGCTCGTTACCTTTCATTTTGAAGTAATGATCGCCCGCCGCCAGGGTCTCGGTGCTCGCCGGCCGTCGCGTGCCGCCTCCGGGTGAATACAGCTGTTCCAAATAGCGTCCATCGGAACGAATGCGCGCCGCCAGAATTCCTTTATCACCTTCGACCGATCCCAGCACCGCAGCACCCGCGCCGTCACCAAACAAAATGCAGGTGCCCCGGTCGGTATAGTCAACGTACTGAGTTAAAATCTCAGCGCCAATGACCAGGGCATAACGAACCTGCCCGGTGCGTATCATGGACTCTGCCAATGTCAGGCCGTAAAGAAATCCGGAACAAGCCGCCACCACATCCATCGCGGCTGCCTTGTTGGCACCGAGTTCCGCCTGAATGATGCAGCCGGTTGACGGCAGGATTTGGTCGGGGGTCACAGTTGCGCAAAGCAACAGATCTATCTCAAGCGGGTCGATCTTCGCGCGCTCAATTGCCTGGCGCGCAGCGCGCACCGCAAACAGCGACGTGTATTCACCAGGCGCGGCTTTGCGTCGCTGCTTAATACCGGTCCGAGTAGTGATCCACTCGTCCGAGGTCTCCACGGTCTTCTCCAGTTGCGCATTCGTCAGAATGCCTTCCGGATAAGCATGCCCGGTCCCCAGAATGCCGGCGTGTAGATTTCCCATCTATTTCCTCAATCCTTTTTGAGCGAGGCAATACTACCCAGAGCCCAAAGAAAAAGCCAAGCCGCTACCCGGCTGCGTCCTGCGATAGCCAAATGATAAACGAGGTCTAGCTGGCGAGCTCAGCGGCTGACTGTAACGCGCGCGTTTCAGCTATCCCGCGCTCAATTCGCTCACTGGCTCGATTTTCTGAAAACTCATGCACGCTGCGTATCGCATTTCTAATCGCGCGCGCGTTAGAGTTCCCATGCCCCACTACTACCATCCGCTTCACGCCGAGCAACGGAGCGCCGCCGTACTCAGAGTAATCCAATCTCTTCTTGATATTCTTAAAAGCGGGCCGCGCCAGCATCGCGCCGGCTTTGGTTACTGCTGACACCTTCAATTCACGTTTGATCATCGAAAGCATCGCAGTCGTCAGGCCTTCGGAAAGCTTGAGCATAACGTTGCCGGTGAAGCCATCGGTGACGATGACATCGACAGCGCCTGAAAAAACGTCACGTCCCTCGACATTTCCGACAAAGTTAAGGCTGGTGATTTGCCGCAGGAGAGGAAAGGCTTCCTTGGTCAGGTCATTACCTTTGACTTCTTCTTCGCCGATGCTCATCAAGCCAATCGTCGGCTTAACTGTTCCCAGTACGGCGCGAGAGTAGGCATCACCCATCACCGCAAATTGCGCCAGATGATACGCTTTGCACTCCGAGTTGGCGCCCACATCCAGCAGTAAAGTGGGACGCGGTGATTTTGTCGGCATCAGTGCTGCGAGTGCCGGGCGATCGACGCCAGGCAACATTCCGATCACCATCTTCGCGGTCGCCATGGCCGCACCGGTGTTGCCGGCCGAAACAAACCCATCCGCACGTCCCTCGTGCACGAGCTTGCTCCCGATTCTCAAAGAGCTCTTCTTTTTACGACGAATGGCGGTCACAACCGCTTCATCCATGCCGATGACTTCGGCAGCCTCGACCAATTCAATGCCCCGATCGCCGTCACCGCGCCAGCCGCACCGGCGCAACTCGGGCTCCACGATCTGCGGTTGACCGACGAGAATGACCCCGATGCCAAAGTCTCGTGCCGCGGCCAGCGCGCCATCAATTTCTGCGTGCGGCGCGTGATCGCTGCCCATCGCGTCGAGCACTACTTTGCCCGTCGAGTGGACTTGCTGCCTGGCCGATTCGCGCACAGGGTTTTCTCAGTGGCACGGCCGTTTACCAGCGTCGGTGCCGCGAAAGTTCTAGCTCTGTTCTACCTGAATTATCTCGCGGTCTTTGTAGTAACCGCATTTAGGACAAACTCGGTGTTGTAAACGAGGTTCCTGGCAATTAGGACAGAGGCTTGTCTGCGGCGCTTGCAGGGCATCATGTGCCCGGCGCTTGCCGCGGCGAGCTTTTGAATGTCGTCTTTTAGGATTAGGCATTAGTTACTCCGTTAATTAAAAAGCGAATCGCAAATGATAGATGTAAACGCAAATGGTTAGTTTGCGATGCTCTCGCAAGCTAACTGCCTGCTTCACAAAAATTATTTGCGATTCACCAGGTCTTTAAGTCCTGCCCAGCGCAGATCCGTTTCCGCGTTTTGGCATTCACACTCTTTCAAATTTCTATCAGCGCCACAGGTCGGGCAAAAGCCCTTACAGTCGTCGCGGCAGACTGATCGGGTTGGAACGGCGAGGAGAACTTGCTCCCTCACGATCTCGTCAACATCGATTGCTTCCCCGTCGAAGACAGACAATTCCAACTCGGACTCTTCCAGGGCTGCGGCATGCATGCTTTGATATTCAGCCGCGGTAACGTATTGAAGCTTGAACTGCGTCCGTATTGGAATGTCCACTGCTTTAAGACAACGGTCACAATCAACTTGAGCCAGGGCGATCAGGCGGCCGCTCAAAAAAATCTCACTGCCCTTGCGCCAAAGTTTGCCGGAAATCTCTGGCGGATCGACCAGCCGGACACGCTCGTCGGAGAATTCCAGCTCACCATTGCCGTAGACATGGGAAAAAGCCCCACCCGTCTCTTCCAGGTTATCAAGTTCTATCCGCACTCCAACCACCTGCCGCCCCTGTAATGGCCCCTCGCAATTTGGCCACTATGGCACAAAAGGGTCAATTATAGCGACCAAACCGTTCCTGTCAACGCGGGGATTAATATCTCTATTCTGGGGGCCATTAGAAAAATCGTCGTTAATAAGCACCGCCGCATTCAAAAACCTACCCGGTTGTCTATGGATGAGCCAATCACTGCACCGGACGAAAAACTCTCAGCGCGTCGTCCCTGAGGGCCTTAGCGAGGCGTAAATCCCCTCCCATCAGCCAATGCTGCCTGCGCTTGCCTGCCAGTGGACGAAAGAGAGTCGGCCTTCCCTTCGGCAGTTTACTCTGCAATTTTGAAAAGCCGGTCGTAGCCCGTGCCTGTGCGAAGGCTGATTGGGCGGCTCCCAATTTTCCCGTGCGCGTGTACAACAGACCGAGCAGGTGAAAGGCCTCACCATACGCAGCATCCAACTCGACCGCCTTCAACAAGTAGCGAATTGCCAGAGGGTTTCTGCCGAGCTCATAGTAGAGACAGCCGAGGGCATAATTCGCCTCGGGCGACGGACTCGATACGAGGGCCAGCTTGAACTCCCGCTCAGCCTTCTGCCATTTCTGCTCCGCGACAAATAGTCTACCCAGACTGTAATGTGCCGCGAACGATGGTCCGCCGCGCCGAGTTGTCTTTTCGAGCATTTCTCTGGCTTGTTCCGTGTCGCCTTCATCGCCGCAAGCCAGCCCCAGCAGGAGCAGCAAATGATTGTTGTCCGGGCTCGTTTTCAGTGCCCTGGACAGAAATCGTCGTGCCTGTCGCATATTTCCTGAGCGGAAGAATTGTTCTCCGATAAATGAGAGCAGCTGGCCATTCTCAGCATCCTGCTCGGCAGCACGACGCAACATCTGCATGGCGTCAACCGGCTGGGATTCGAAGAGATGAAACGCTTCACCGATAAGAACTTCGAAGCCTCGCCTGTCTGGTCCACGATAACTTCCGGTAATTCTGCTTTGGATTAACCGGCGCTGAGTACTCTGCTCCTGATGGGCTGCGTCTTCCTCGCAACGCTGCTGCCAATGCAGCTGCAGCTTTTGGTTTTCGACAATGCCGTCGTCATTCAACAAGCCAATCAGGGATTTCAATAAAGCACGATCGAGGTAGGTGTTCTGCGCTTGTTTCAGCAGCAGATCGAGCGCCCGCTCCATACGCTCAGCCAATCGCCCGAGGCGATTCTCAAGGACCGAGACTCGTTCGAGAATATGTTCTTCAGCCTCGCCCCGCCCATCCAAATTGTCATAACGCATTGACGACGGCTCGACCACGATCATGAGTCGCGTCCCGCACCGAAAACAGAAGTCCTGTCCCAGCGCATTTGGCGCCAGGCACTTCTGACAATAGTAGGATATCTCGTTCGTTGGCACTTATTCTCTTCCGAACCTTGAATCAGTACTCATAGAAACCGCGGCCGGTTTTTCTTCCCAACCAACCCGCCGCGACGTAACGCTTCAATAACGGACAGGGGCGATACTTCGAATCAGCAAACCCTTCATGCAGGACGCTCATGATCGCGAGACAGACATCGAGCCCGATAAAATCAGCCAGCTCGAGGGGTCCCATCGGATGATTCATTCCCAGTTTCATGATGCCGTCAATACTCTCGCGCGTGGCAGCGCCTTCGTAGAGAGTAAACACTGCTTCATTGATCATCGGCATCAGCACGCGGTTAGAAATAAATCCGGGTGAGTCCTGGCA
This sequence comes from Pyrinomonadales bacterium, assembly GCA_038237475.1. Lineage (GTDB taxonomy): Bacteria > Acidobacteriota > Blastocatellia > Pyrinomonadales > Pyrinomonadaceae > JAOAPY01. The sequence goes on from JBBRYS010000002.1 coordinate 285,265, forward strand.
ATCGAGCGAAGTCTTCCCCATCTGCTCGGCCAGGGCCCGCACTTTTTCATAGGTCGCGTCGGAAGTCGCGAGCCCACGGATTACCTCGACCAGTTTCATCACCGGCACCGGATTCATAAAGTGCATTCCGATGACCTTGTCCGGGCGATTGGTCACGGCGCCCAATTTAGTAATGGATATCGACGACGTGTTCGAGGCGAGGATTGCTTCCGGCGCAGTTAAACCGTCCAGCAGCTTGAAAATTTCTGACTTGGTGACGAGATCCTCGTTAATTGCTTCGATCACAAAAGAAGCATCACGCATGGCCTCCAGTTCAGTGGTCGTAGTAATGCGGTCGATAATGGCCTGCCTGTCGGAGTCTTTCAATCTTTCCTTATCGACATCGCGCTGCAGACTCTTGTTAATCGCCGCCATGCCGCGTTGCAGGAATTCGTCCTTAATGTCTCGCAGGACCACTTTGTAGCCTGCGCGCGCGGCCACCTGAGCAATGCCATTACCCATCGTGCCGGCGCCAACCACTCCGATAATTTCAGCCACGCTTAATACTCCGTAACGTAATCTGCTTATCTTTCTACCGCCATTGCAACTGCGTTTCCGCCACCCAGACACAGGGAAATGATTCCGCGATGTACAGCGCGACGCTCCATTTCAAAGAGCATTGTTGTCAGCAGGCGCGAGCCTGACTGACCAATGGCGTGCCCTAAAGCTACAGCACCGCCATTGACATTCACTCGAGCGGGATCAAGATCAAGCTCGCGAGTTATGGCCACAGCCTGCACCGCAAAAGCTTCATTGAGCTCGATCAAATCTACTTCATTCAATGACCAGCCAGCTTTGCGTAGAACCTTTCTGATGGCCTCGACCGGTGCCATCATCACCAGCGCCGGTTCGATGCCGGAGGTCGCCTGAGCTGCTATGCGGGCCATAGGTTCTATGCCCAGAGCGCGAGCTCGTTCCAGTGACGTAACGACTACGGCTGAGGCGCCGTCGTTGACGCCCGGCGCATTGCCGGCGGTGACCGTGCCCGATTTATTAAAGGCGGGCTTCAATTTTGCCAGGGCCTCGAGTGACGTGTCCTCACGCACGGTTTCGTCGGTATCAAAGACAAGTGGCGCGCCTTTTTTCTGAGGAATCTCGACTGGCACTATTTCGTCTTTGAAGTATCCGGCGTTGATCGCTGCTGACGCTTTACGATGAGAATTGAGGGCGTACTGATCCTGGTCCTCGCGGCTCACGGTGTACTTATCGGCCACCACTTCGCCGGTGCAGCCCATGTGGTAATCGTTGAATGCGTCCCAGAGTCCGTCGTGGATCATGGAATCAACCAGTACGCCGTTTCCCAAACGATAGCCTTCGCGCGCCTTTGGAATCAGATAAGGCGCGTTTGACATCGACTCCATGCCTCCAGCGACAACGATTTCGGTATCGCCGAGTTGAATTCCCTGCGCCGCCATCATGACGGACTTGAGTCCTGAGCCACACACCTTATTGACAGTCACTGCAGAAACCGCCGGAGGCAAACCACCGTGCAGTGCCGCCTGTCGAGCTGGGTTCTGGCCCAGGCCGGCCTGCACCACGCAACCCATGATCACTTCATCAACATCTTCAGGTGCAACGCCGGCACGTCTGACGGCTTCACGCACGACAATTGCGCCCAGTTCGGTTGCCTTAAAACTCTTCAAAGCTCCCAGTAGTTTTCCGACTGCGGTACGCGTCGCGCTGATGATTACTGCATCTCTAAATTCAGCCATTCTAAGTCCTGTGCTAACCTATAATCTCATCTGTACTGATTGACATTTACTCTTTACAAAATAGCGTGTCAAGCAGACGTAAATTGAACCGGGTGGCCCGCGATGATAGACTCGCCTCGCTATTCGACCTCGATAGGAATTTTGGAAACATAAACATGCAGGCATTGATTCTGGCCGGCGGCAAAGGCACGCGCCTACGTCCGCTGACCGTTTATACTCCCAAGCCAATCGTACCAATCTGCAATCGACCTTTTCTTCTCTACCAGATTGATACGTTGCGGCGCGCGGGAATCACAGACATTACGCTCTCGCTGTCGTACCAGCCGAACAAGATCGAGCAACTGCTTGGCGACGGCTCGGACCACGGTGTCAGGCTGCGCTACACCGTTGAGCCACAACCCATGGGCACCGCCGGGGCGTACAAGTTCGCTGAAGATTTGATTCGCGAGCGGACCGTGGTTTTCAACGGCGATATTCTGACAGACCTGGACCTCAAAGCTGTCATCCGCGAACACAACGATCGCAAAGCGCTGGCGACTGTGGTGCTGGCGCCGGTCGATAATCCGCGTGCCTACGGTCTGGTTGAAACCGAAAGCGATGGGCGCATCAGACAGTTCTTGGAAAAGCCGGACGAAGATCAGATCACCGTCAACACGATTAACGCCGGCACCTATGTGCTTGAGCCGAAGGTGCTCGATTATATTCCGGCGGGTGAAAATCATTCTTTCGAATATGGTTTGTTTCCCAACCTGCTGGAAAAGAAGGAAGCGTTTTACGCACACATTCCGCAGCGCACTTACTGGATCGATATCGGCACGCCCGAGCGGTACCTGCAAGTACACCACGATCTTTTGGCTAACAAAGTAGCGCGTATTCATATCAAGGAAAGGCGCGGCAATTTCGAGTCGGCCACGATAGCGGAAATTGATGAGTACTCGATGATCGGCGATGACTGCCAAATCAAACCGGGCGCTCAGATAATTAACTCCGTGCTGGGGCAAGGATGCTTTCTGGAAGAGGGGGCCCGCGTTGAGAATTCGATCATCTGGCCCCATACGAGGGTCGGCACCGCTGCAACTGTCAGCAATGCGATCGTAGGCCGCGGCTGTCACATCGGCCGGTCAGCTACGGTTGCCGCAGGATCCGTTATCGGAGATAAAACTTCGCTGACGGATTACACCATGACCGGAGAAATTAAATCGTGACTTCAACACTCGCACCGATTCGTTTTGGCACTGATGGATGGCGAGCTCTGATCGCCCAGGACTTTACCTTTGCCAACGTGGAGCGGGTAGCCCAGGCTTACGCCGTCTATTTGGCAGATCAGGCCCAGACATTGGGAGCTACGCTGGTCGTGGTCGGATACGATCGCCGGTTTCTCTCAGAAAGATTTGCGCGCCGCGCCTGCGAAGTCATGATCGGCAATGGACTGCGAGTGGCTCTCTTTCCCCATGACACTCCGACGCCACTGATTTCATGGGCGGTAAAAGTACTGCAGGCGATTGGCGGTATCGTCATCACGGCTTCTCACAATCCATTTGATTTTAACGGTTTCAAGATCAAGGCATCGTGGGGCGGCAGCGCAACTCCTGAGACGACGAGTGAAATTGAAAGATTGGTCGATCGCTCGGCGCCACTGCGCGGTGAACTAGTCGTCGACGGGCGCGAGTTGCTGGTACCGGCCGTTGAGAGCTACCGCCAACAAATCGAGTCCTATATAGATCTCGAGCGTTTGAGAACGGCAATCGGAACCGTGATTGTCGATCCGATGCATGGAACCGGCGGGCGCTGGGTCGAGGGTTTTCTTTCCGGTGGCACACTCTCGGTCGAAACCATTCGCGCCTATCGCGATCCGCTTTTCGGCGGCATCAGTCCGGAACCTATTGATCGCAATTTATCCGCTCTGAAACAAAAAGTAATTGACACGCAGGCTTTTCTCGGGCTCGCGACTGACGGCGATGCTGATCGACTCGGAGCGGTAGATGAACGCGGGCGAACCATGACGATGCATGACGTCGTACCGCTGCTCCTGCTGCACCTGGCGCGTGAACGAAAGATGTCGGGCGGCGTGGTCCGCACTTTCTCTCAATCCATTTTGACCAAGCGCATCGCGGCCGCGCATAACCTGAAACTTTACGAGACACCAATCGGTTTCAAGTACATCGCCGACCTGATGCTGAGCGATGACATCCTGATCGGCGCTGAGGAATCAGGCGGCATTGGCGTCAAAGGTCATATACCTGAGCGCGATGGAATTTTGAATTCCCTGCTGTTTCTTGAGGCCGTAATTACTGCAGGCAAACCACCGTCGGAGATGCTCGACGATCTGCACCGGGAATACGGCGAGTTTTATTTTGGGCGCCGTGATTTGCATCTTGAGGTCGCTGCCGGAAAGGACCTCGTGGCTAAGCTCGCCAACGCTGCGCCCGGTTCGGTAGCCCAGCATGAGGTCGTTAGCGTGGAAACAGTTGACGGTACCAAGCTCGAATTTGCGGACGAATCATGGTTGCTGTTTCGACAATCCGGCACCGAACCTGTCCTGCGTATCTACTCCGAAGCCACCTCCGTGCAGAAGATGGAAAGCCTGCTCGCGGCCGGTGTGGCACTCGCTAATTCCTGAACCCAAATCTTCTCTCTTTGCACTGGCGATTCGAGCTTACGCCCCAGCGATCCGCGGCACGGACCTTGCACTCAACCTCCCTGAAAGTCCTAACAATTGTCCGGGAGGATCGATGCTATGGGGCTCATTCTATTAATCATTCTGGTGTTATTGCTTTTGGGTGCGATACCAAGCTGGCCGCACAGTCGCAACTGGGGCTATGGACCAAGCGGCGGGATAGGATTGATTCTGGTCATCGTTTTGATACTGGTACTGCTGCGAGTGTTCTGAAACAATGCTCAAGAGTCCGACAACCTTCAGATGATTTCTCGCTGGATTATCCTTTGCAAACTATGTGAGATGGCGAAAACAATCTGAGTTTGTCGGACTCCGGATTCTAAGACATACTGGCGGGCGATGCCCGAATTACCCGAAGTCGAACACGTGGTCCGTGCCTTACGCGCCGTGATCATCGGTCGACAAATTGTCTCGGCCGAGCTCCGTCTCGCCCGTACAGCTCCCGCAGAAACTCGGGCTGGGTTCAAGCGTAAGCTTCGTGGCGCCGTGATCACGCTCGTCAGCCGCCGCGGCAAGTACATCCTGATCGAGCTGGATAACAATCGCGTGTTGATGACTCATCTGAGGATGACGGGCAAATTCGTTAACCTCACTCTCGATCAGTCCCTGCCACCGCACGCCCATGCAATCTTTTATCTCGACGACGAGCGACGTCTGGTGTTTTCCGACATGCGCCAGTTCGGACGAATGACCATCGTCCGAAAATGTAAGATTGATGAAGATCGCCGCTTGAGCGAGCTCGCGCCCGAGCCCCTCTCAACCGAATTCTCTCTCGAGTATCTGCAGGCTACTCTCGCCGCTTCACGCCGTCCTTTAAAGCTGTTGCTGTTGGACCAGACGAGAGTTCTTGGTCTCGGAAACATTTACGCGGCCGAAGCACTATTTCTGGCGCGCATCAGCCCATTTGCCGTCGCAGCCAGACTCTCGAAGCAGCGCGCAGCCAGACTTCACGATGCAATTCAAAAGATTCTGCAGGGAGCGATTGATGGAGGATCAACTCTTCGGATCGATCTGAGCGAGGAGACAAGCACTTACATCGGGTCGTCCGAAAGATTCTGGCGCGTCTATGAGCGAGCAGGCGAACCTTGTGTCAGGTGCTCCACGAAAATTCGTCGGGTAGTTCAGAGCGGCCGTTCAACTTACTTCTGTCCGCGCTGCCAGCGGAGTTAATGTTTCCGGCAGGGTAGTCCATCAACCTCAGTCAAATGCTTCCATCGCACGTTTTTTGCTGTGACCGTACAATCAAGCCATGAAGATTAAAGTTATCGTGCATGAAGCAGAAGAGGGAGGCTATTGGGCGCATTCCGGGCTGCGCTACGCAAGGTGAGAGATTTGCAGAGCTGCTTCAAAACCTGTATGAAGCCGTCGAGGGATGTCTGTATTACTCCGGCACGTCATGAAGATGGCCGATCTTAAAGAAGACGATCGGTAGTCGTCCCTACAGATTTTCCTGGATGAAGTCCATCATCATTTGGCGCAGGTGCTTTACCAGCACTGGATTCGTGACGCCATGGCGCGACTTAGGATAAAGCATCAACTCAAACTGCTTCCCTGCCTTCTGCAACTCATAAACAAATTGAATCGTGTTAGCCATGTGCACGTTGTCATCGATGGCGCCGTGAATCAACAGCAGCTTCCCGTGCAAGTCCTGCGCGGCAAAAACCGGCCCGCTCCTCTTGTAGCCTTCGAGATTATTCTGCGGCGTCTGCATTACACGCTCGGTATAGATCGAGTCGTAGTTGCGCCAGTCTGAAACCGTGCCACCTGCGATTCCGAGCTTGAAGGTCTGACTGTGCGTTAACGCATAGCTCGTCATAAAGCCACCATAGCTCCAGCCCCACAATCCGATACGCGAACCATCAACATACGGTTGGCTCTTAAGCCAGCTGTACCCATCTTCCAGATCGCGCAACTCCAGCTCCCCGAGATTCTTGTAAACCATCCAGGTCGGTTCCAGGCCACGCCCGCTGGCGCTGCGGTTATCGCAGATCCAGATGATGTAACCCTTCTGCGCCAGCATCTGATGCCAGAGATACGCAGTGCCGCCCCAACTGTTGCGCACTGACGGGGCATGTGGACCACTGTAAGTGAACGACATCACCGGATATTTTTTCTTCGGATCGAAATTCGGTGGCCGAATGATTTGCGCATCCATGGGGAAGCCATCGCGTGTCTTTACCTGCAGAAATTCAGTCGTGCCGAGTTTGTATTGCTTCAGTGTCTCGACCTTGTTCTCCTCAATCACGCGCACGAGTTTGCCGTTGGCATCGAACAGGCGCTCCTGGTTGGGAGTATTCACATCACTCCAAACGTCGACAAAATAAGTGAGGCCAGGGTTGAAGTCGACGCGGTGCGAACCCTCCGTCGCCGTCAGCCGGGTTAGTCCGCTGCCATCGAGTTTGATCCGGTAAGGCTGCGGCGCAATATTGCTGTGCTCGCTCGCTGAGAAGTATGCGAATTCTTTATCCTCATCGACGCCGTCCAAACCACGCACTTCCCAATTTCCCCTGGTGATCTGTCGCAGCAGTTTGCCATCGCTCGAGTAGTGGTAGAGATGCCGCCAGCCATCGCCCTCGCTTTGCCAAATAAACGATCCGTCTTTAAGCCAAACGGGGTTATCAATGACTTCCACCCACGCCTTTGAAGTTTCACGCAGCAACGTGGTCGACTTGCCGTCTTTGGGATCGGCCGCGTTCAGATCAAGAAAGGTTTGCTCGCGATTCTGCGCCTGGAAGACGATCTTTTTTCCATCGCCCGACCAGGCGACGCGCGCAATCAAAAAGTCCGGTTGGTATTTATAAGTATCGATCCAGCGTGGCGCCCCACCAGCGGCGCTGACTACTGCCAACGATACGATTGGATTGGGGTCACCAGCTTTCGGATAAGGCGTAACCTCGACGTTCTGTTCCAGCGGTATGTGATCCACGACGGTGAACTCAGGTACTGGATGCTCGTCGAGATGGAGATAAGCGATCATGCTCGAGTCCGGGCTCCACCAGTAACCTTCAAAATTCCCACGACCGTACAATTCTTCCTGGTAAATCCAGTCCAGCCGGCCATTGAGAATTTTGGCGCTGCCATCACGAGTCAGAGCTCGCTCGCGACTCGGCGTCGCAAGATCCTCAACGTATAAATTGTTTTCGCGCACGAAGCTGACCATGCGTCCATCGGGACTAAAACTTTCTCCAATCTCCTCCTCCGGGTTATTCGTCAGCCGGATTGCGCGGTCACTACCCAGTTCGTAGAAAAAGAGATCGTTGGCCCAGTTGATCAGCACAGCCGTTTCGACGGGATTGAGATTATAAGAGCCTCGACTGGAGAGCTGTTTCGCGTCCTCTGTAGTGATACCGGGAATCGCTGCAAAGGCGGCCTGCATTTTGTTGCTGTCAAAGAAGGGCTCGGCCTTGCCTGTCGCAGCATTCACTTTTTGAATACGCGGCAAATTCTTTGTCGGATCGTTTGTTTGGAGGTACGACTTGCCATCCTTCAGCCACTTGATCGCCGGTACCGACCCGCTGAAGTTTACCTTTTTGGCAGCGTCAAAGATGTCGTCGATGGTTAACAGCTTGTCCTGCGCGAAAGAAGCAGTAGCTTGACACAAACAGATTGCTAGAACGAGAAATGGAAATGAACGATTGCGCAAAGAGGGTCTCCTTCCGGCGTTAACCCGTCGTATGGGGAAGAAATCTTTTAATGAGAGGCGTCATCATCGCCAGCACCACGCCTGCAATAACCAAAGAAAGTGTCGTAGCAATAAACAGCCTGGGCATCTGGTCGAGCTTTTCAGGATCAACATTACCACCCACAAGGCCGGCGATTAGATTACCCAGTGCCGTGGCCAGGAACCAAATGCCCATCATCTGACCCACATACTTCCGCGGTGACAGTTTTGTCATTGAGGAAAGTCCCACCGGGCTCAGGCACAATTCACCCACGGTCTGAAGGATGTAGCTGATCACAAGCCACCACGCTGATACCTTTATTGTTCCGTTGCTCGCGACCACTGCGTAGGCTGCGAGGATCATTACACCAAACCCCAGGCCACCGAACAGCAGTCCAAAGGCGAACTTCGCGGGACTCGACGGGTTTGATCCCCGCTTTGCCAATTTCAACCACAGCGCGGCAAACACGGGCGCCAGCAGGACAATAAAGATCGAGTTGACATTCTGGAACCACGTCGCAGGAATCTCCCAACCAAAGAACTGCCGGTCCGTAAAGTCTTTGGCGAACAAGTTGAGTGAAGTTGGGGCCTGCTCGAAAGCCGACCAGAAGATGGCCGCGAAAATAAAGAGAATTGCGATGACCCCCACTCGCTTCTTCTCGTCGCTATTCAGGCCGCCAAAGATGAAGATGTAGGCAAAATAGAACACTGCCATCGCGACCAACACATAGGTCATACTCTTGCCGATCGCCTGCGGATCCAGATGCAGAACGCCAGTTCCGGCGAGTATCACGACAAGCGCCAGCAATCCCAGGCCTGCTGCCAGGGCCAGCTTAACTATTCGCTCCTGGCGCGCTTGAACGGCAGGGTCTGGATGTCGAGTTCGATCAAGACCGAGGTTGCCGAGCGTTTTGGGTGCGCGCAAAGCAAAGAAAAGCAGACCAATCAACATGCCAACACCCGCCGCGCCAAAGCCCCAGTGATACCCGTACTTTTCACCGAGGAGGCCCGTCACGGTTTGTCCAAGGACCGCGCCGCCGTTGATTCCCATGTAGAAGATCGAAAATCCAGAGTCGCGCCGCGCGCCACCTTCGGGATATAGATCCCCCACGATCGCCGATATGTTCGGTTTGAGTAGGCCGGTTCCGAGGACAATGAAGATGAGGCCGAGGAAGAACGGCACTTTGCCGTGAGCAAACGCCGAAAGACCGATTGAGAGATGGCCACAGGTGATCAGCACGGCGCCCAACATGATGGCGCGCCGCAAACCGAGCAAGCGATCGGCGACCCAGCCACCCGGGAGGGACGCCAGGTAAACGCTGGCGGCGTAAATGCCAACAATGGCTGATGCCTGGCTACGCTCGATGCCGAAGCCGCCGTTGAATATGGCAGCCGACATAAAGATGACAAGCAGGGGCCTGATTCCGTAGTAGGAAAAACGTTCCCACATCTCGGTGAAGAACAGGGTGGAAAGCCCCCACGGGTGACCAAAAAATCCCGTGTCATTCGTGGCCCTGTCGGTGGCCCCACCGGAGTCGATTGGTTTGCTCATGCGTTTTGAATCCTCTGGGGAAGCGTAATAAAACTGTGACAAGCAAGATCGGCCGCGACTGCTGCCGTCTCATTGCGTCCTCGAAAGCATTGACAATTGAAGGAGAGATAACGCCGCCAAGAAACGTGAGCATTCAGCCAAAATAACGGTTGGTCTGTCAAGGCGTCTCCAACCGGCGCTCAGAGTACCGACTTCAGCCGGGTTTTTCGTTAAAGTAAAAGCCCGCCTAAGGTGAAAGAAAACGCCCGCCTAAAGGTGGTACTCTGAGGCGCCTGTGAATATAGCGTACGCAACCTTGACAGTTGGATTCTTGCGGGCGTATAAGCACGAGTGACAAACGTGGTGAGTTAAGGCGACTTGCGGCCACGTAAAACAAACGGCTAAACAGCTCGGGCCAGAAATGGAAGGACCCGAACCGACAACTTTCTAATTCAGGAAGTCCCGCGCTGTTTGGCGCGGGATTTTTATTCTATGTTCTTTGTACTTGGTTCTTTGTTCTTCGCTTTTCTGTCCGTCAACTTACTCGTGGTGTAAACATGCTATGACGCACAACGTACAAAGCACAAAGAACTAAGTACAAAGCACGCAATCACAATGAAAGATTTCAGAGAACTACTGGATGGCGACGGCATTCACGTCATTGATGGCGCGATGGGGACCATGCTGTATGCGAAGGGTGTCTACATCAATCGCTGTTATGACGAATTGAGTATCAGCAACCCCGACCTCGTGCGAGAGATTCACGGCGAATATGTGCGAGCCGGGGCCGAGATTATCGAGACCAATACGTTCGGCGCCACCGCTCACAACCTGACTCAATACGGACTCGAAGCCAGCCTGCGTGAGATTAATATCGCGGCAGCGCGCCTTGCCAACCAGGCCGCCGGCGACAAAGCCTACGTAGCCGGCGCCATTGGACCACTGGGTTTGCGCATCGAGCCTTATGGTCCAACTTCGTACGACGAAGCTAAGGATCTATTCAAGGACCAGGTCGAGGCTTTGCTCGAGGGCGGAGTAGATCTCTTCTGCATCGAAACCTTCTCTGACATCTCTGAACTGAGGCATGCTATTCGCGCTGTACGCGAATTGAGCGACCTGCCGATCATCGCACAGATTACAATTCAGATTGACGGCAACACATCGTTTGGAACGACGCCGGATGTTTTTACGGCTCGTCTCGACGAGTGGGGCGCCGACGTCATTGGTCTGAACTGCGGCGTTGGTCCGGCCATCATCCTCAACGCGCTCGAAAAGATGCGTGCGATCACAAAGAAGAAACTGTCGGCGCAACCCAATGCGGGGCTGCCGCGCGACGTTCAGGGACGACAGTTCTACATGTGCTCGCCCGAGTACATGTCGAAGTTTGCCAAGCGGTTTATTCAATCGGGCGCGCGATTTATTGGCGGTTGCTGTGGCACCACGCCGGCGCATATCAAACTCATTTCTGATGCAGTGCGGGCAGCTTCGCCACGCGCACAACGACTTGCCATGAACGTCGGCACCGCGGCGCACGTTCATGACCTGGCCCCGCCGGATATCAAAATGATTCCAGCCGCGGAGCGCTCGCAATGGTCGCGCAAGATCACCAACGGCGAGTTCGTTACATCGGTCGAGGTCCTGCCACCAAAGGGCGTCGACGCTCACAAGACTTTGGAATCGATTCGCCTACTCAAGGACGCCGGTGTCGATGGCGTCAACATCCCCGACGGCGCGCGCGCACAGTCCCGCATGAGCGCATTGGCGACCGCCGTGCTGGTCGAGCAACAGATCGGGATCGAGTCGGTGCTGCATTACTGCTGCCGCGACCGCAATCTGCTGGGCATGATGTCTGATCTTTTGGGCGCGGCTGCTCTGGGACTTAGAAACCTGCTGATCATCACCGGTGATCCGCCAAAGATGGGCCCGTATCCAGACGCCACCGCAGTCTTTGATATTGATGCTATTGGCCTGACGAACATGGTCAACAAGCTGAACCATGGGTTGGATCTTGGTAACAATCCGATCGGCGATCCGACCGCATTTTGCATCGGCGTGGGAGTCAATCCGGGGGCTATTAATCCCGCGGAAGAGCTGCGGCGATTTGAATACAAGGTCGAGGCTGGAGCTCAATACGCCATCACTCAGCCAGTGTTCGATACCGAACAACTGCGCGACTTCATAAAAAGCATTGAGCACGTCCGCATTCCCATCGTTGCCGGCATCTGGCCACTCGTTTCGTTCCGCAATGCGGAGTTCATGCACAATGAAGTGCCCGGCGTGCGCGTTACGCCTTCGATCATGGAACGCATGCGCGCCGCTTCTGCGATCAGCAAAGAGGCCGGACGCGATGAAGGGTTAAAGATTGCGCGCGAGTCCCTGCTGGAAGTGCGCGATATTATTCAGGGCGTGCAGGTTTCAGCTCCGTTCGGCAACGTGAAGTATGCGCTGGAAGTATTTGAGGCGCTGGACGAATTTGAGGGCGGCAAAAAGACTGACTAAGCCGCCCTCAGTGAGATTTGCCCATGCCGCCTGGCACCGTTGGTCAGTTTACTTTCTTTAATTTCTGCAATTCGTCGCGCCGGTTCTTGATCATGGTTTCATAAGTTGGATCGAGCGCCAGGCACTTGGCGAATACCTTGTCCGCTTCCTCGTCACGTCCCAGCATCTGCAGGGTCGCACCTTTTTCGAGATAGACCCAGGCGTTGTCCGGCTGCAGTTCAGTCGCCTTTTGAAGATCGACCAGAGCGCCGTCTAGGTCACCACGCTTTTGCCGCTCGACTCCCCTCGTGTGGTAGCTCAGAAACTGGTGCGGATCGATTTTAATGGCCTCATCAAAATCTGCCATCGCCGCGTCCGACTGTCCCTGACCGCTGAGTAACCTACCGCGATTGAGATATGCACCACCCACGTTCGGCAGGTACTCCATCTCTTGCGCCGTCATTGATGCTTCCTGCTCGGGACTCATGGTTACCACTGCTTCAGTTCTCGTCACCCTGACGTTCTTGTTTCCATTTTCCGCAGCGTGGGCAGAATCAGCAACGGGGCGATCCGGCCCTTTGATCATTGGAGAAGTGATGGCCGGTTTCGTGGCTGACTTCATGGTTTCGCCGGCAGCCGCTTTTTCCGCTTTCGATGCCTCATAAGCAGCGATGACGGAATTCAAGTCGGCCATTGCGCCATTCTTGTCGCCAGCATGCTCGCGCGCGCTTGCCCTTGCCAAGTAGTATCCGATCCGCTGCGGATTCATCGAGATCGCAACATCATAATCGGCAATCGCGCCTTTCAAATCCTGAGTCATCAATCGGATCTGACCGCGCAACGAATAAACGTCGTCGGAGCGGTAGCCCCTGACGATGGCGTTGTCAAAGTCTTTGGTTGCTCCCTCGAGCTGGCCGGTTAGCATCCGCACCCGGCCACGTTCGGCGTAGGCCTGCATTAGGTCGGGATCGATCAGCAATGACTTATCGAGATCGGCCAGCGCGGCCGTAGGATCTCCCTTAAGCATTCGCAGATGCGCACGAAGCAGATAGGCCGCAGCGAAATCGGGTTCTAAGCTGACAGCCTTATCCAAAGAAACCAGTGCGCCATCGAGATCATGATTGTTTAGTTGGATCCGGCTCTTGGCGTAATAATCCTCGCCCTTCTTTTGCGCGCTGGCGAGGGAGAAGCAGATTACGAGCAACAGGAAACAACTGACGGTTGCGAGAGTGCGATTCATATGAGGCTCCTTTCGTCGCGAGGTGTTGCGGCCAAACCAGGGAAGCCCGGTTATAGAAATGAACAGGAGTAAAACGCACTTTAGCTCAAACCGGCCGACTTGTATAGAAAAAAATAAGCTAGGCGAGTACATGTTTGAGCGCCGGCCCAAGCTCGGGAAACTGGAACTTGAAATCGGTGGACTGCAATCTTTCCGGCTTCACTCGTTGGCTGGACAACAGCAGCGCGTCGGCCATCTCCCCGAACGCTAATCGCACGGCGAATTCCGGGATGGGGAAAAACGTTAAACGCGATAAAGCTTTACCGAGCTCGCTGGTAAAATCGGCATTGCGCACCGGGTTGGGCGCGACGAAGTTGACGGGTCCTTCCAGTGAATCATTATTGATAGCGTAGGTCAGAGCGCCAATCACATCGTCGAGCGCGATCCAACTCATCCACTGCTTACCGCTGCCGATGCGTCCTCCCACTCCCATGCGAAACGGCGGCAACATCTTTTTGAGCGCGCCACCATCAGCACTGAGAATTATTCCAAAGCGAGATAGCACCACGCGAATTCCCTGCTCTCTGGCAGCGACGGTCGACTGCTCCCATTCCAGACAAACAGACGAAAGAAAATCGTTGCCGGAAGCGCTGCCTTCGGTGAGGATCAGATCGCCTCGATCTCCGTAGTAGCCAATCGCTGAAGCGGAAACAAGTGTCCGGGGAGGATGCTTCAGATTTGAAAGTGCTTCGCTAAGTACAGTCGTGCCTTTAACCCTGCTGTCGCGGATCCGCTGCTTTTTCTCGTCGCTCCAGCGACCTTCTGCGATGCTCTCGCCGGCGAGATGGACCACCGCGTCCATCCCTTCCAGACGGGCCAGAGCCAGGCTACCTCGCTCCGGATACCATTCCACTTCGGAAGGCGAAGCGGGCGCGTGTCGTACCAGGGCAAACACCTCGTGGCCATCGCCACGCAAAGAAGTTGTAAGTGCCGTGCCCACCAAACCGTGCGAGCCGCTGACAAGAATTTTCATAGTAAGGGCCTTTGCGAAGAGCGTTAGTCAAAACCGTGACCTAAGATAACGAAGCCGTCGCTAATTCTCAATTATCGACGACTGCAAGATCAGTTGCGGAGTGGTATCGGCTCGCTCAACGCCCATCAAAAATTTTTCTTGAGCTCAGAAAAGAAATGTGTACAATGCGCCCACTGGGACAAGCAAACTTCGGCTCATCCTGTCGTACCTCTGAAGCTGGCCCGGTCTTGTAGACAGCTCACCACCTGACTTTGATCCACTAACAGGCTCTGTACCACCAACGTCACTCGCCGTCTCTTTGAACGGCGACTCAATGCTTCGGAGTTGAGCTTCGAAGACTTTGCGTTGGATCAAGTGCAGCAGCTAACTTCCAGACTCTCACAGAACTCTTTAAGGTTTGGCGCCAGACCGTTGGCCGCGCTGTTGCTCACGACGGTTTTATTTTTTATTGCCTGGCGGTCGCCTACGACTTCTCAGTCAAGTTCGGTGTTACAACGCCTGACGACCACGCCCGAAAGCGTCATCAGTATCAACCCGTCGATCAGCGGAGACGGGCGCCGCGTGGCATTTGAATCAACTGAAGACTTCACGCTTCAGGGAGGGGCTGCCGGCTTTCGCGCTTTCCAGGCTGATATCACAACCTCGCCCGCACAATTTTTGCGATTTGCCCTCGGCCGCTCGGTAACGCCTGGGTTATCGCAGGACGGTGCGCGCATTGCCTTTGCTTCCAACAGCGATCCCCTGGGGAAAAACCTGGATGGCAATTCCGAGATCTTTCTCTTTGACGGCGTTACGTTAAGACAAGTTACCGAAACTACACCGGCGAGCGAGATCAGGCGCATTCAGGATGGAAACTTTCAACCTTCGCTCAGCGATGACGGTCGCTTCATTGCTTTTGCTTCGAACCGCAATCTTACGGGTCAGAACGACGACGCAAACTCCGAAGCTTTCCTTTACGACAGCCTCTCTCAGACTCTTACGCAGATCACCAATACGGGCGGCGTGGTCGGTGTCAGCAGCGTCAAGCTTAGCGGCGACGCATCCCACATCGCTTATGTGCGGGACCGTGGCACCTCCCCCGACCCAAACCGAGACCTTGTGATCTTTAACCGGCAGACAGCCACAATACAAACTATCGCTGCCGGCGTGAATAGCATTGCGCTCGCGTATGGGCGGGCCATCAGCGATGACGGCACCAGAGTGGTCTATGCCCTGCAAACGGCGCCCAACACCACCCAGGTGTTCCTCTTCGATGCGCGGGCCAGCAGCACGCGCCAGGTGACGAGCCTCGCGTCACGCGCAACCGACGTTCCCTTGCACCCAAGCCTCAGCGGTGATGGAAAGCGGATTAGTTTTGCGACTCGCAGAAATCCTTTGGGTATGAACAGTGACGGCGGTGTCGAACTCTTCGTCTATGACGTGCCGACGGGAGTCTTGAGCCAGGTTACCAACGCGCCTGCTACGGCCACCGGTGAGGTTGTTTCGTCTCTTAACGACGATGGCAGCATGGCCGTGTTCAGTTTCCCTCGAGTGCTTTCCGGCGCGGTGTCAGACTCAACCTTCAATAATAATTCCGAGATTTATACGGTTGCGCTTGAGCCACGCGCCCCTTCCGGCACTTTAACGGTCATGCATGCTGCATCAATGACACACGATCCGTTGTCGCCAGGCGCCATCGCTCCGGACAGCCTTGCGATCGCTCTCGGAGGTTCGCTGGCTCTGAGTTCCGTTCAGACAGAGCCACTAAGCAACGGGACGTTTCCGCTTTCAGTTGGCGGCACTACCGTTACTGTTAATGGCCGCGCGGCACAAATTCTGTTTGTCTCACCTGACAAGGTGATTTTTCTCGATCCATCCGAAACCGCAGTCGGGCCGGCCACGGTCGTCGTGACGAATGCCGATGGATTTCCCTCAGCCGGATCGATCATGGTGTTAGCCAGTGCGCCGGGCATTTTCACATATGGAGGCGCCGGCAGCGGCGCGGGAATTATTCTCAACGCCGATACGTTACTCGCTGGTCCATTCGATCCAACTGATGGGCGTTTGCGGCTGAGTATCTTCGCTACCGGAGTCAGGCACGCGGCCCAGGTCACCGCAACCAGCGCGGGACGATCGGTAACTGTCGAATCAATACAGCAGTCGGCCGAACTGCCCGGGCTCGATGAGGTCCACGTTTTAGTGCCGGCGAGCTTTCGCGGGGCTGGCCCGGTGGGATTGGTTATTCAAGCTGACAGCCAGGTGAGTAACTCGTCGACCGTGACCTTTACCGGCAGCTCGCTGCGCGACGTTTTAATCAACGAAGTACTCGCCGATCCGCCAGCGGGCGCTGCCGGTGATGCCAACCACGATGGTATACGAAGCTCCACCCAGGATGAGTTCGTGGAACTGGTGAACACAACCTCTCGCGATCTCGACATCAGTGGTTACGACCTGCTCACGCGCGGCACGGGCAATAATATCCTGCGACATACTTTCGCCGGCGGTACGATCCTCAGTGCCGGGACAGCTGTGGTTGTGTTCGGTGGCGGCAATCCCAATCCAACAGATCCTGTTTTTGGAGGAGCGTTGGTCTTCAAAGCATCGACCGGAGGACTATCACTAAATAATGCGAGCGGGACAGTCACTCTGCGCGATCTTTCGGATGTTGAGATCAGCACCTTCAGCTATGGTGGCTCGTCTGGTTTGCTCGGGGACAGGGGCCAGTCTCTCACTCGCTCGCCTGATGTCACCGGAGGCTTCACGCTGCATCAGACGGCGCCGAACAGCGGCGGGACCTTATTTAGTCCCGGAACAAAACTTGACGGTGCCATTTTCTTCGCCACACCGGCAATTGGTACGATTGAGGTGTTGCCTTCGGCCGCCAACATTCTCAGAGGGGGTGAGCAACAGTTCTCAGCGAGGGCTTCCAACCCGACTGGACAGGAAGTTAGCGACGTAATATTCAAATGGCGTTCGGCTGACAATTTAATCGCCAGCGTCACGCAGTCGGGGCTGGCAAGAGGTTTGAGTGCGGGGACCGTTCAAATATTCGCATCAGCTCGTGGTGTTGAGTCCGCCGCAGTTAACCTGATTGTAACGGCGCCAGCTCCGTCACCGAGTCCGACACCGTTGCCTTCACCGAGTCCAACACCATTGCCTTCGCCGAGTCCATCACCGTTGCCTTCACCGAGTCCGACACCGCTGCCTTCACCGAGTCCGACACCATTGCCTTCGCCGAGCCCGACACCATTGCCTTCGCCGAGCCCTTCTCCGCTGCCGTCGCCGAGTCCAACTCCGCTGCCTTCACCGAGTCCAACACCGCTGCCTTCACCGAGTCCAACACCGCTGCCGTCGCCGAGTCCAACTCCGCTGCCTTCACCGAGTCCAACTCCGCTGCCTTCACCGAGTCCAACACCGCTGCCGTCGCCGAGTCCAACTCCGCTGCCTTCACCGAGTCCAACACCGCTGCCTTCACCGAGTCCAACTCCGCTGCCGTCGCCGAGCCCAACTCCGCTGCCGTCGCCGAGCCCAACTCCGCTGCCGTCGCCGAGTCCAACTCCGCTGCCTTCACCGAGCCCGACACCATTGCCTTCGCCGAGTCCAACTCCGCTGCCGTCGCCGAGCCCTTCTCCGCTGCCGTCGCCGAGTCCAACTCCGTTGCCTTCACCGAGTCCGACACCATTGCCGTCGCCGAGTCCAACTCCATCGCTGACACCAATGCCACCCGTTGTCATCAGCGAGTTTCGTACCCGCGGGCCAAATGGCGCTAACGACGAGTTCATAGAAATCTATAACAACAGCGGCAACGTTATCGATATCAGTGGCTGGAAGCTGCGCGGGTCAAACAACGCAGCTGCCGTCTCCACGCGCCTGACCATTGCCAATGGCACCATCATGCCCGCTCGCGCCCACTTCCTGGCCACGAACAACAGCGCCAGCGGCTATAGCGGCGGCGTGGCCGGCGATCAAACCTACAATAGCGGCATCACGAACGATGGCGGCATCGGCCTGGCTCTGCCGGACGACTCGATCGTCGACCAGGTCGGTATGAGTGCCGGCTCAGCTTTCAGAGAAGGAACCCAGCTCGCCCCCCTCGCGAGCGATGCCAATCAAAGTTATGAGCGCAAACCCGGAGGCGGCCTGGGCAGCACACAGGACACAGGTAACAACTTTGATGACCTCCAGCTAATCACCAGCGACCCGCAGAACCTGAACAGTGGTCCAACTCCCGGACCGTCGCCGACCCCTGCACCCAGCGTGTCCCCAACACCCTCACCGACTCCCTCACCGACTCCCTCGCCGGTAGCGAGGCTTTCCCTCAGTCAAATCTACGGCGGCGGTGGCAATGCAGGTGCTCCTTACGTCAATGATTTTATCGAGATTTTTAATGCCGGAAGTACGACTGTGAATCTTTCGGGATGGTCGGTGCAGTATGCGGGTGCTACCAGCACCAGCTGGTCAGTTACAAATCTGTCGGCCGTGACGCTCTTGCCGGGACATTATTACCTGATTCAGGAAGCATCTGGTGGAGCAGTCGGAGCGAGCCTGCCCACTCCTGATGTAACTGGAACAATTAACCTGGCAGCCACCGCAGGCAAGGTTGCTTTGGTGAACAGTACCACCGCCCTGTCCGGCAGCGGTTGTTCCTTCGCCGCAACTGTCGTCGACTTTGTCGGTTACGGCAGTACTGCCGATTGTTTCGAAGGCGCCGGTCGCGCGCCGGCTCCGAGCAATACAAATGCTGTGATCCGTGGGGGCTCAGGCTGCAACGACACGAATGTAAACTCAGCAGACTTTTCTGCCGCACCGCCTTCACCACGCAACACCGCAACTGCCGCCCACCAATGCCCGGTCAACATTGCGCCTCCGCCTGCGGACGCCAGCGCGTCTCAAGACGATACTTCCTCTTCCTGGGTTTGGTGTGAATACCCTACGAGAGTGTTTACTCGCCCAAGTTGGTTGTTGAGGCAAACGGGTCCGCTTGGTTTTGAGGCTAGCTAATAAATTAACGGATTACCCCAGCCACGGGACTTGAGGCTCTGGCATAAAGCCTTTTCGGCATGCGTCCGGCAAGGTAGGCGAGTCTCCCGGCTTCAATCGCAAGCTTCATGGCAGTAGCCATCTTCACAGTGTCGCGTGCTTCCGCAATCGCTGTATTCAACAACACTGCGTCGGCTCCCAACTCCATCGCGATGGCTGCGTCGCTGGCAGTACCCACGCCCGCATCAACAATAATGGTCGCGTCCGGCAGTTGCTCTCTCATGATTCGCAGGTTGACGGGATTTTGCACTCCCAGACCGGAGCCGATGGGCGCGGCCAGGGGCATCACTGCGGGACAGCCGGCCTCCAGTAATTTCCTGGCCATGATCAAATCGTCGGTGAAGTACGGCAAAACAACGAAGCCCTCCTTGCAAAGCGTGCGGGCAGCAGCCAGCGTCTGTTCATTGTCAGGAAACAAAGTCGTTTGGTCGCCAATTACTTCCAGCTTGATCAGATTGGTACCTAATGCTTCCCGCGCCAGGCGAGCAGTCCGCACTGCTTCCTCGGCAGAGTAACAGCCCGCTGTATTCGGCAGGATTTGCAAAGCCGGATCCAGATGATCCAGAAACGACTCTGCACTACGATCCAGCGGCACCCGCCGCACAGCCACGGTAACCATTTCTGCGGCCGAGGCTTGATGGGCTGCTTTCATCTCCTCGTAACTTCGATATTTTCCCGTTCCGATGATCAGCCGCGAGTGAAATACTCGATCACCAATTTTGAAGGGATCATTTAATCCGGTTGCCGGTGTAGACATATGTGACCTATAGATTTGCTTTGGCTGACTAAAACTCTCTTCAAAAACATTTCGCCAGCGAAGCGAAACAAACTCCAGGCGCGGCGATCATACATCCTCGGCGCCGCCGCCAACAAAGTGGACGATCTCGAGCATATCCCCTTCGCGCAAATTGACGCGGGGCCATTCGGCGCGCCGCACAACTTTCTGATTCAATTCAATTGCCACGCGATCGTGCGGTAGCGACAACTCCTGCAAAAGCTCATGCAGGGAAAACTCGGTGGTCAACTCGCGTTGTTCGCCATTTATCTTAATGTGCAAAACTCTCCCCAACAATCAGCCTGGGTTAATAACTCGCCGCGTCTCACTCGAGAGGCTACCGGCGGTGGCCTTGATAACAATTGCTGCCCTGCCCGTGTTGAAATGCGGGATATGAGTCGAAACGGTCACGCTGCCCTGCTTGTTTGTTTTCAGCGGCAGGATTATAGGCCGGAAAGACGTGCCGAGTATTTTCACCGACACCGCCGCAGCAATTGGTGCCTCGCCCCGGTTCGAAATATGATTAATCGTGATTTGCATCTCAACTGCATCGCCGCCGCGCAGGTCTTTAGCGCCCACCAGATCGATTCGCAGACCATCCTCTATGTGCGGAACTTCTTCTCGTCCGCGCGCGTCATGAACCGTATAGGCCGAAGGAGCGCTGGGAACCGTGCGAGTGGCGACCAGTAGAGGGAGGTCGGGGTTACCCGGTTCGGGCGCGGCAGCGACATTGTTCAACGGTCCTTCCGGCTGGGCAACGTTAGCCACAACTGGTGGTGCGAATGATTGATCCAGCTGAGCATTATCCAACGGCGACCGACCGTCAGCAGCCGGCGGTTCTGGCTTCAGCTTAACATCGGCAGATTCCGATGTTGCTCCGGACTCGGCAACTCCAGTCGGACCGGCTGACACAAATTGGTGATCCAAAGACTCCTCTGCCAATGGAGTTGCCGCTGCGATCTGCTCAGGACGACTGGGAGGGACACCCATCTTCTTCAACTCGTCAAGGCGTCCGGCATTAATGGCGGCGCAGATCAATCGGTGCTGTCGTTGCAGCCGTTCGGTGAGCACCGCTTCGTCAAATCCGGCTGCAATCAGATCCTTGTACGACGATCGCTTGCTCGCCAGGATCGCGCCTCCGGCATAAACAAGCGACAGTACCAGAGGTGAGTCCAGCCCCTTGTCTTCAGTTTGCACATGGTAGACAACGCCATCGTGCTCCACGTCTGTGTTATAGCCTGTAATCATTTTGAGTGAATTTCAGTTCATGAAATGGATTCGCCCGGTGCTCGCGTGGCTGCCTGATCGCAGAGCTTACCGAACGGTAACACACGAGTTTTTTGAGGGTCAAACCTGTGGCTCGCAAATGGGTTTGATCGCGAATTAGTGCTGCTTGACACCCCCTGCCAGTTGCTCTAGGATTCGCTTGTACAATGATTCTCAATCTTCATTCGCTGGCGAACACGTGCGGCAAAAATCTGTTCGCCGAACAGCGAAAGGAGGGGGAGCAATATGCCATTTAGCCTCGTCGATTATTTGCCCATTCTGCTGGTGTTCGTGGTCGCGGCTGGTTTCGCCGTCACGAATGTCTTTATCTCGCAGTTTATCGGGCAACGAAAAAAGACCCGCACTAAGATGATGCCATACGAGTGTGGCAAGGATCCGGTGGGTTCAGCGCACGAGCGCTTCTCGGTAAAATTTTATTTGATCGCAATGATTTTTATTCTGTTCGACATAGAAGTAATTTTTCTGGTGCCCTGGGCGGTGGTTTTCAAGACCATGGCTGGGCCCGCCTATGGCTTACGGAACCTGGTCTATGTCGAGATGATGCTGTTTATCGCCCTGCTGGCGGCTGGTTTAGTCTACGTCGTTAAGAAGGGTGCGTTTGATTGGAGTGATCGGGCGCGGCAGGAAGCGGAAGCCGAAGGACAGGCACTGGCTGAGGCTGATCGCAAGCGTCTCGCCATGAAATGGCGCTCAGCAGCCTGAGTTTTGGGGTCGGTTTATGGGACTTGAGAACATTTTGGGCGAGGCCCTGCCGGAAGTACTAACGACACGGCTCGATTCTATTATTAACTGGGCACGCAAATCGTCGTTGTGGCCGGCCACGTTCGGCCTGGCCTGCTGTGCCATCGAGATGATGAACGCCACCTCGTCCCGAAACGATTTGGCCCGCTTTGGCGCCGAAGTCTTTCGCGCCAGCCCGCGCCAGGCTGATGTGATGATCGTCTCCGGGCGCGTGTCGCGCAAGATGGCTCCGGTACTGAGACGTATTTACGATCAAATGCCTGAGCCCAAGTGGGTGATCTCGATGGGCGCCTGTGCGACCTCGGGCGGCGTGTTTGATAACTATGCCATCGTGCAGGGCGTCGACAAGATTGTTCCAGTTGATGTTTACATCCCCGGTTGCCCCCCTCGGCCTGAAATGCTTATTCATGCCGTTATGATGTTGCAGGACAAGGTGATGAAAGAGTCAGTCCGCGATCGTAAGGACGTGCCGGAAGAAGAAGCGCGTCAGGCCTTTGCGCCGGGCACGCTACCGGTCACCGACGGCTCGGCTGCTGATGTTTCGTTAACCCCGGAATCAAGACCCTATACCATTGCCTCGAAGCATGAACGACGACGCTCTTCTTAAATCGCAGCATGGGTTTCTTTTTTAAATGACGGCCGGTCCAGAAAACGAACAAGTCTCGCAGGGACAAACAGCCACAAGTAACCAGACGCTCTCCGCACTTAACCAGGTGCTGACGGCGTTACAGCTTGATCACCCGCAATGGATCGTGGCGGTGAGCGAGGCCTTCGGTGAAGTCACCGCAATTGTACCGCGTGAATTCATCGTGGAGGTCTGTGCTTCTCTTAAAACAGCGCCCGCTTCTCCTTTTGATTTCCTGGCGGATCTTTGCGGCGTAGATCGCGGTGTCGAAGAAGAGCCGCGCTTTGAAGTTAACTACCACCTGTTTTCAACCACCACCTTTCTTCGCCTGCGATTAAAAGTAGTGCTGACTGAGCAGGATCCCCATGTGCCTACTGTCACCGGAGTGTGGCGCACGGCTAATTGGCACGAACGCGAAACCTACGATCTCCTGGGCGTCATCTTTGATGGCCATCCGGATTTGAGACGAATCCTCCTACCTGACGACTGGCAGGGACATGCACTGCGGAAGGATTTTCCCCTGCGCGGATACGAACCATATAGCTTGAAATAAATATTCCAGTTGCAGCTTGCTAACGGTTTCCCAGCTCAGCAATAGAGTTAGTGGAATGAGAAAAGAATTTATCGATGAGCACGTCAATTAATTTGCCACCGCAGTTCGAGGTCGTTGATCGTCCGCTGGATACCCAGATGACGATCTCGATGGGCCCGCAACACCCCTCAACCCATGGCGTGCTACGCGTTGAACTCGTGCTCGACGGCGAAATGGTCGTCAAGGCTACGCCCGACATCGGCTATCTCCACACTGGAATGGAGAAGCTCTTCGAGTACAAGAAGTACCAGCAGGGGATCGTCATCACCGATCGGATGGATTATTTGAATCCACTCGGTAACAACCTGGCCTACGTGATGGCGGCAGAGAAACTGCTGGCGCTCGAGATTCCCGAACGTGCACAGACGATTCGCGTGCTGTTCTGCGAACTGCAACGCATCGCTTCGCATCTGGTCTGGCTTGGCACACACGCCCTGGACATTGGCGCGATGACTGTCTTTTTTTATTGCTTCCGTGAGCGCGAAAAGATTTTGAATTTGATCGAGGCAGCTTCCGGAGGCCGCCTGACGCCGTCATATTTTCGCATTGGCGGTCTGATGATGGACTTGCCTGCCGGCTTCGAATCTCGTGTGAAACAGTTTCTGGATGGCTTTCCCAGCGCGCTCAAAGATTTCCAGACACTGCTTACCGGCAACCGGATTTTTCAAAAGCGAACGCAGAATGTGGGACGCATCTCCGGGGCCGACGCGCTTGATTGGGGCCTCTCTGGGCCATGCCTGCGTGGCAGCGGTGTGCGGCTGGATATTCGGCGAGCCAATCCCTACACCGGTTACGAGAAGTACGACTTTGAAATTCCCATTGAACACGACGGCGATGTCTGGGCCCGGTATCTGGTCCGTTTGAGCGAGATGAAAGAGTCCCAGAAGATTGTGGCTCAAGCTTTGTCTCGACTTCGCCCCGGACCGGTTAAGGCAGACGCGCCGAAGGTAGTGCTACCCGATCGCGAAGCAATGAAGCAACACATGGATGCGCTGATTCACCACTTCCTGATTGTCGCCGAAGGTTTTGACGTGCCGGCCGGTGAGGTTTACCACCCGATTGAAGCCTCGAAAGGCGAACTGGGCGTCTACATAAAATCCGACGGTGGTCCAAAGCCCGCGCGCGTGCATTTCCGCGGTCCCAGCTTCGTAAATCTTTCGGCGTTACCCGACCTGGCCCAGGGCGCGATGATCGCCGATGTTGTTGCGATTATTGGATCGCTCGATATTGTTTTAGGGGAGATCGATCGGTAGGAACGATTAATTTTTATGAGCCGGCAGTTGACAAAAATCCAACCGCTTTCCCAGCCCGTCCAAATGCCGGAGGCGGCTGCAACCTTTTCGCCCGAGGTTGAGGCAGAGATCGATGCTCATCTGGCCAAGTATCCGGTGGCACGCTCGGCCATCCTGCCGTTGATGTTCATCGTGCAACGCGAGCGCGGTTATCTCGATCCGGCCGGTATTTTATACCTGGCGCACAAACTAGCGTTGCGAGTCACGGACATCTGGGAAGTGGCTACCTTCTATTCGATGATTCAGACCGAGCCAGTTGGTAAGTACCATATCCAGATCTGCAAGACGCTTTCGTGCAAGATTCTGGGCGAGCCGGAGATCACGCGCCACGTCTGCAACAAACTGGGTATTAAGCCGGGCGAAACTACAGCGGACGGGCGCTTTACAGTTTCAATGGTTGAGTGTCTGGGCTCCTGTGGTACGGCGCCGATGTTTCAAATCAACTTTGATTATCATGAAAATCTGACCCCCGAAAAAGTAGATCATATTCTGGATTCATTGGCCTGAGCGGCAAACTAATCAATATGTTTATCGGCGCTATTGGATGTGAACCACTGCAACTGGCGCGAGTTCATCTGGAAAACTCGCGGTCACTCGAAGTCTATCGCCGTAACGGCGGCTACCAGGCGATTAAGAAAGTGCTCGCTTCGATGTCGCCTGAGGACGTGATCAATGAAGTGAAGAAGTCGGCGCTGCGCGGTCGTGGCGGCGCGGGTTTTCCCACCGGATTAAAGTGGAGCTTTGTCCCGAAGGACTCGCCAAAACCAAAGTACGTCGTCTGTAACGCAGACGAGTCAGAGCCCGGCACTTTCAAAGATCGCTACCTGATGGAACGCGATCCGCACATGCTGATCGAAGGCATGTTGATCGCCGCCTACGCTCTAGGCGCAAAGGTAAACTACATTTATACGCGCGGCGAGTATCGTTATCTGATCGACATTATGGACCAGGCGCTCGCCGAAGCGCGCGCGGCCGGGTTACTGGGGCACAGAATTTCAGGCACTGAGTTCTCCTGTGAGATCTACACCCACACCGGCGCGGGCGCTTACATCTGCGGCGAAGAGACCGCGTTATTAAGCTCGCTGGAAGGGATGCGCGGCCATCCGCGAATGAAACCTCCCTTCCCGGCTGTCTCAGGCCTCTACGCCAGTCCCACTGTCGTCAATAATGTCGAGACGCTTACCGCGGTGCCGGACATTATCAAGCTGGGCGGCGAGGCGTATCAAAAGTTGGGTACGGAAAAAAGCGGCGGCACCAAAGTCTGGTCGGTCTCGGGCCACGTGAATCGACCGGGAGTCTACGAATTGCCCATGGGCTACGACGACATGGAAAAATTCATCATGGAAGACTGTGGTGGCATCGCCGCTGGCCGGCAGTTGAAGGCCGTGATTCCCGGGGGCTCATCGGTATACATCATGCCCGCCAATTCCATCATCGGCAAAGATGTGCGCATGGACTATGAGGGGCTGGTGGCCGGGGGCTCGAGCGTCGGTTCGGGCGGCTTCATTGTCATGGATGAGACTGTCGACATCTTTGAATCTACGAAGAATCTGACCGAGTTCTATAAGCACGAATCGTGCGGTTGGTGTACGCCCTGCCGCGAGGGCACGGACTGGCTTGTCAAGATCTTTAAGCGCATCGACAGCGGCGGCGGCCGGGCTGACGATCCGCAGTTGATGTTGGACCTCTGTGACAACATCGAAGGCAAGTCCTTCTGTCCGCTCGGTGACGCTGCGGCCTGGCCCATTCAGTCAGCCGTGAAGAGATTCCCGGAAGATTTTGCAAAGCATCTGCAGGTAAACGACGACACCGATCTTGAAGGAAATTGAGTAGCAGGTTAGGCGAGGCGCTCTTAATGAGTACTGAAGTAATCAAAGTTACAATCAACAACAAGGATATTCAGGTGCCCAAGGGCGCGCGGCTGATCGAAGTCTGCCGCGACAACGGTTTTGATATCCCCTCGTTCTGCTACTACTCAGACCTTGCTCTGCAAGCATCCTGCCGCATGTGCCTGGTGCGCATCGATAAGATGCCGAAGCTGCAGACCTCATGCACTATCGCCTGCACGGACGGCATGGTGGTGCAGACCCAAACCGAAGAGATCGAAAAAGCACAGCGCGCGATGGTCGAATTTCTCCTCGCGAATCATCCACTCGATTGTCCCGTGTGCGATCGCGGCGGTGAATGCGAACTACAGGAGATGGCTTTTGACTGGGGCGGACTCGAAGAACGGTTCACCGAAAAGAAAAACTACCACGCGGAAAAATACTTGTCGCCCATGGTCGCCAATGATCCGCAACGCTGCATCCTCTGCAAGCGCTGCACACGCGTTTGCGATGAGTGGATGGGAGAAGATGCAATCGAGGCGGGCGGGCGCGGTGCCAACACTGTGATCGGTACGTATGGCGGCTGGCTGGATTGTTCACAGTGCGGCAACTGTATCGAAGTTTGTCCCACCGGCACGTTGCTGGACGGCACCTACCGCCACCAGACGCGTCCCTGGGAGTTGGCCCAGACCGTGTCCACGTGCACCTATTGTTCCGATGGCTGCCAGATGTCACTCGGTTCCCGCGGTGGCGAGTTGATGAGAATCGTGGCGCGCGATCGTTACGTGAACGGATTAAACGGAGAGTTTCTTTGTATCAAGGGTCGTTTCGGTCACCCCTTTGTAAATCATGAGGCGCGCCTTCGCACTCCCATGATTCGTCATCAGAAGGGCGGCAAGCTCATCCCCGCCACCTGGGACGAAGCCATCAAACACATCGCCACCAAGCTTGATGACGTTGCCGACCGGCAGGGACGAAATGCGGTTGGCGTCATTGGCAGTCCGCGACTCACCAACGAAGCGCTTTATGTGTTGAAGAAGTTCGCAACTGAACTGGTCGGCACCGAAAATTATTCAGTTACTGATTCGGTAAATCTTAAACCCTTCTTCAGCAACCTCAGCGCACCGCTGGCTACGCATCGGGACATTCGTCACGCGAAAACAATTTTGCTGATCGGCGGCGAGCCTGAGGAGTTGCAGCCGCTTACCGGCAAACAGATCCGTCAGGCCGTCCGGAACGGCGGCGCAAAGCTCATCATCTTTAACAGCGTGCCCATTCGCTTGCGTGAACAGGCCACACAATTCCTGCACCTGCGTCCGGGAACAGAAGCAGCAGCAATTTTGGCGCTAGCCTCCGATGCGGATGATGCACTCGCGGCTGGCAAGCTCGGCCTCGAAGCTGCGGAACTGGAAACCGCGCGGGCCACTATCAGCGGCACCGTAGGCGATCTGGTCATAATGTTTGCCGGGGACATCGGCGCCGCAGCCCAGATCGTCCTGGCTCAACTAGCTCATTCACTCAAGGCCGACGATCGGCGCGTCTTGTTTCACCCGCTGCCACTCTACAACAACAGCGTCGGTGCTATTGATATGGGTATGCACGATGGGTCGATGAACGTAGCGGAGATGCTCGACGCCTGCGGTAAAGAAATACGGGCGCTGTATGTCGCGGGCAGCTTTTTGCCGGAACAACTGCAGGGCCGTGAAAATTCGTTGGCCCAACTCGACTTCGTGGTGGTCCAGGAATTATTCGAGACCGACACGACGAGCTTTGCCGACGTGGTCCTGCCTGCCGCTTCTTTCGCGGAGGTCGACGGTACGTTCACCAACAATGATGGCTTCGTGCAACGTGTGCGACAGTCGATTCCGCCTGTTAACCAGTCGCAGGCCGATTGGATGATCACCGATGCGCTCGCCCGAGAGTTGGGGCTAGAGTTTGGCTTCGGCCTGGCGGCCAGCGCGGTATTCAATGAAATTGCGGAAACGCTTCCGGCTTACGCTGGTTTGCGTTATCCGGTAATCAAGGACGAGTCTCAGCCGGTGCAGGTCAAACATCAACTGGCGGCTGCAAAGGATATTTCAACCGAGCACGCCGCGTTACGCAAAGAGGTTGAGCAAATTGATGAAACGTCCCAAAAAGTGTTTGGCACCCCGCGCGTTGGGCACGAGCTGTTCAAGATTCGCACCCTAACGGACAAAGTAGCGCAGTTTCACTTACTGGCTGGCGGAAATCCCCGGCCAGAGTCCGTCAACATTTCGCCCCTCTATCAGATAACCGTCGGGTAGATTGGTGAATGCTGAATGCGGAATGGCAGGGCTGAGAAATAAAACTCAAATTTTAGAGTAAATTTGAAATCAGAAGTTTTTGAGCAGTGAATTTTGGAACCGATATCTGAGAACTGAGGATTAATATCTGAAGACTGAATTTAAGTTTCTAAGATCTTGGGTTCCGGATTCGCTAATCCGAAATCTGAAATCCTAAATCTGAAATTGATAAATGGACTGGAACAATCCCTTAATTCATACGGTAGTCGTAATCGTAGGTATCACGGTCGCCTTTTTGTCGATCATGTTGCTGGTTGCGTTCACTGTGCTGGCCGAACGGCGCGTACTGGGATTCATCCAGGGCCGGCTGGGTCCTAATCGAGTCGGCTATTTTGGCGTCCTGCAGCCGTTTGCGGATTTCATCAAGACCATGATGAAAGAGGACCTGGTTCCCGATCAGTCAACCAAGTTTGTCTTTCTGCTTGCGCCTACGGTGGCAGTGATTACCGCCATCATGGCGATCATCGTATATCCATTCGGGCCGACTGTCTGGTTGCCGTTCATCGGCAGCTTCCCGCTCGTAATTGCGCGTTTTGATGTAGCTCTGCTTTACGTGCTGGGGGTTACGTCGGTTGGCGTTTACGGCATCGCTCTCGCAGGCTGGTCATCGAACAACAAATACAGCCTGATGGGTGGGCTTCGTTCATCGGCCCAATTGATTTCGTATGAACTGGCACTGGGTATGGCACTGATCGGTGTCATTCTTATGAGCGGCAGCCTCGACATCTATACCATTGTCGAGCAGCAATCCGGCGCCTACGGCATGAACTGGAACGTCTTCTACCAGCCAGTTGGCTTTATCATTTACTTGATCGCAGCCATCGCGGAAACGAATCGCGTCCCCTTCGATTTACCTGAAGCAGAGACAGAACTCGTCGCCGGCTTTCATACCGAATACAGTTCCATTAAGTTCCTGCTGTTCTTCAATGCTGAATACATCAACATGATCACGGTCTCGATGCTCGCCTCATCGCTGTTTCTCGGCGGTTGGAACGGGCCGGGAGTTTCCGTGTTTCCCTGGCTGGGCCTGGTGTACTTCGCCGCCAAGATTCTGTTTTTCATCTTTCTTTATATCTGGTTGCGGGGCACGCTCCCGCGGTTCCGATTCGATCAGTTGATGAACTTTGGTTGGAAGTTTTTGATGCCTCTGGCTCTGATAAATATTTTTCTGACCGCGACGGTTCAAGCCTTCGGCGGGGATCTGATCGCGCTGATCAAATCGTGGTTTGCGTGAGATGTCCGACAAACTTTTGTTTGTCATTAGGTTGATTCGAAGGCTTCAGTAGAGTTGGGCTGGCACGACAGGCTAAGCTTGTCGGACTTAACATTTGCGATGATTACTTCTCTTCTCTTTATCCTGTTTGCGGGGCTCGCGATTGGTTGTGCTCTGGCCGTGGTGGCGCAACGCAACCCGCTCTACAGCGCCATTTCGCTGATCGGTGTTTTCATTTCTCTCTCGAGCCTGTACCTGATGTTAGCGGCGCCCTTTATCGCCGCAGTCCAGATAATTGTCTATGCCGGCGCCATCATGGTGCTGGTGGTTTTTGTAATCATGTTGCTGGACCTTGAAGTCGAAGAGCGGCGACATCCGCGTTTGGCTTACCTGGTACCAGTCGCAATCGGCTTCGCCGCCGTTTTGATTGCGGAGGTCGCATTCGTTCTGAAATCCGTCCCATTGCCGAAGGTCCACCCTCCCGGTCCGGCGGACGTGGGCCTGACGGCTTCAATCGGAGTCGGGTTGTTCACCAAATATCTTTTACCCTTTGAGATCACTTCGATCCTTTTGTTGATGGCGTTGGTGGGTGCTATGACTCTCGCGCGACGAACGCCTCTTTTGGCGGCGGTGGGTCATCGCCTTGTGACTGGATCCAAGTTACCTCCGGCGGCGGCAGCTGAAGCTGAAACGACCCCTAAATCGGACGAGAGGAATTAGAAGTGATGGATGGACCACAACTCTCCTGGTATCTGGCGCTCTCGGCCATCCTGTTCACGATTGGCGTGGTGGGTGTAATCGTCAAGCGCAATGTGATCTCGATGTTCATGTGCATTGAGCTGATGCTGAATGCGGTTAACCTGACTTTCGTTGCGTTTTCCAGCTACTTTCGCGACGTTACCGGGCAGTTGTTCGTCTTCATCGTCATGACGGTGGCCGCAGCAGAAGCGGCAGTCGGGCTGGGAATTATCATCGCTATCTTTCGCAGTCGCGAATCGCTCGACGTTGATGAGGCAAGTGTTTTGAAAATGTAGATTTGGGACTTCGATCATCGGTCCTGGCCTTTTGTTTGTGAGGCATGTTGACGGGGTTTATTAAAAAGATTTTTCAAAGACGTAAGACCAGGCACCAAAGACCTCCTAATACTTGATGGAATCAAACCTTCTCAGCTTAATTATTTTTGCTCCGCTCGCCGGGGCAGCCATCAACTGGTTTATTGGCCGGAGACTGCGCAGTGAAAAGTTCATTGGCGTAGTTGCCTGTGGCGCCGTGGGCATCTCCACGATTGTCGCTTTCTACCTGGCGTTCAAACACGATGGCGCTTTGCAGGCTGAAGCGCCTCTGCTTGACCACCTCTGGACCTGGATCCAGGTAGGAAAGTTTCGCGCGGACTTTGGCCTGGCGATGGACCGGCTCAGCGGCATCTATGCCCTCTTTGTCACCTTCGTCGCATTTTTGATACATGTTTTCGCAGTCGGCTACATGCGTGGCGATAAGGGGTTTTATCGGTTCTTCGCCTACCTGAACTTGTTCATGTTCTCGATGTTGACTCTTGTCCTGGCCGACAATTTTCTTTTGATGTTTGTCGGTTGGGAAGGTGTCGGACTTTGTTCTTACCTGCTGATTGGCTATTACTTCGATCGCGCTGAGGCGGGTGATGCTGCGAAAAAAGCATTCATCACCAATCGGGTTGGTGACTGGGGCTTCGTGATGGGTATCATGCTGGTCTTTTTCATGACCGGCTCAATCAGCTTTTTCGAAAAGAGCGCCTACGGCGTGACCAGTGCCCTGCAAACAATCAATGCGATGCCGCCCGATGGCTTTGGCTGGTCGATGCTCTGGGCCGGCGGCATTACGACCATCGCAATATTTCTTTTCATTGGAGCGACTGGAAAGAGCGCACAGATTCCACTGTTCGTCTGGCTGCCTGATGCGATGGCCGGGCCAACTCCCGTCTCAGCATTGATTCACGCGGCCACCATGGTTACCGCGGGGGTGTATATGATCGTGCGCTGCAACGCAATCTTTTCGCATGCGCCGACGGCCATGTTCATCGTGGCGATCATCGGCGCGGCGACTGCGCTGTTCGCAGCCACAATTGGCCTCGCGCAAAATGACATCAAGAAGGTGCTCGCGTATTCCACCATTTCGCAACTGGGCTACATGTTCCTGGCCTGCGGAGTTGGCGCCTTCGTGGCCGCGATCTTTCACGTGATTACTCACGCATTCTTCAAGGCTTTGCTTTTTCTTGGATCGGGCTCTGTGATCGAGGGAATGCATCACGAACAGGACATGCGACGCATGGGTGGGCTGAAGAAATACATGCCCATTACGTTTGCGACGATGTTGATGGGATGGCTGGCGATTTGCGGCATTCCCATCTGGGCCGGTTTCTTCTCCAAGGATGAAATCCTCTGGCAGACCTGGAGTGCGACGATGCTGGGAGTAGGCGCAGCGAACCTGCCAAATGGCGCTGCGAAAATACTGTGGATTGTGGGCGCCCTGACGGCCTTGCTGACGGCGATTTACATGACGCGCCTGATGGTGATGACCTTCTGGGGGTCTGAACGCTTTCGAGAGCCTGCGCTCCACACTGATCCTCATTCTCATCATGGCGATGATCACGGCCATGCCGTCCATGAGCCGCATGAGTCTGGCTGGTTGATGACGGTGCCCTTAATTGTATTGGCGATCCTCTCAACGCTTGGCGGCTTTATCGGAGTGTCTTACGGGCTTGGCTCCTTAGTTTCGAATCATCCGACTAACTATCTTGAACGGACGTTGGAACCGATCTTCGCTGCGCACGCTCCAAAGTCTCCCGCTCGAGAGACTCATTGGCTCTCGCCGGCACCACCTGTTCATGATGGAGCACCTGCGGCCGGCTACATCGAAGCTCAACAAAGCAGTGAAGGCATTCATTCCACTGAGGAAATCCAGCACGAGAGGTTGCTGGCCTTAACCTCGGTGCTGATCGCCCTGGCAGGTGTTGGATTGGGATTCGCAATTTACAGCAAGCGGCCGCTGCTGCAGATGCCGGGTCTGTTTAGTAACAAGTACTATGTCGACGAAGTCTATGATGCCGCCGTCATTCACCCCATCAGATGGGGTTCGCGCAACGTCCTGTGGAAGTTTTTCGATCAGGAAGTGATCGACGGTTTGCTTCATGCCGTCGGCCGTACGGTCACCGAAACGGGGGGCTTTCTCCGTTACCTCCAAATCGGGTTTGTGAGAACGTACGCAGCAATCATACTTTTCGGCGCGCTGGCCCTGATCGGTATTTTCAGTTATTACGGAATTCGCATCCTGCTGCACTAATTTTATGTCGCATTATCTCCTTACGATCTTGATCCTACTGCCCGCGATTGGCGCTCTGACGCTGATTGGTTACAGCTTCGTACCCGGGCGGCGCGAAGAGCATTACCGCTTGATTGCGCTGCTGTTTGCCCTGGCTACCTTTGCGGTCTCGCTATTCCTGCTTCGTGGAACCGGTGGCGCCGTCGCCGAATTTCGCTTTGAAGAGAATGTTTCCTGGATTGGTAGCATCGGGGCGCGCTATCACCTGGGAGTTGACGGCATCAGTCTGTGGTTGGTTTTGCTGAGCACGCTGTTGATGCCCATCGCGATTCTCTCAAGCTGGACTTCCGTCACGAAGCGGCAGTTGTCGTACTACGTGTTCATGCTGATTTTGGCTGCTGCCATGGTGGGTGTGTTCGTCTCGCTCGATCTCCTGCTGTTCTACCTCTTCTTCGAGGCTTCGCTGATCCCAATGTTTCTTTTGATTGGAATCTGGGGAGGCGAGCGGAGAGTTTATGCAGCGATAAAGTTTTTCATTTACACGGCTGTCGGCAGCTTGCTGATGCTGGTTGCGATCATCGCTCTCTATTTCATCTATGGCTCGTTTGATTACGTCACCATTCTCACGGCAATGAAAAGCAGTAGCGTGAACCTGTCGGATACGGCCGCGTTTTGGCTCTTCCTGGCGTTCGCGCTTGCTTTTTGTATCAAGGTGCCGCTGTTCCCGTTGCACACCTGGTTACCGGATGCGCATACCGAAGCGCCCACTGCGGGATCAGTAATTCTGGCCGGCGTTCTCCTTAAGATGGGAACCTATGGCCTGCTGAGATTCAATTTGGGGCTGTTTCCCGAAATGGCAAAGAAGTTTGCCCCGGTCATGATCATTCTGGCAGTAATTGGAATCATCTATGGCGCACTGGTAGCGATGGTCCAGCCGGATGTAAAGCGGCTGGTTGCTTACTCTTCAGTCAGCCACATGGGGTTTGTAGTGCTTGGGCTCTTTTCATTTACAGAGCAGGGCATGCAGGGTGCGCTCTATCAGATGCTCAATCACGGAGTCTCCACCGGAGCTCTGTTTCTGATTGTAGGTATGATCTACGAGCGCCGGCATACGCGCAGTATTAGCGAATTTGGTGGATTGGCTTCGTCGATGCCGTGGTTCTCGACTTTCTTTGTAATCGCTTCGTTGTCATCGATTGGATTACCGTTCCTGAATGGCTTCGTCGGTGAATTCCTGATTCTGATTGGAACATGGACTTCGGCAATGACCCACGCCTGGATAGTAACCATGCTCGCCGGCACCGGAGTGATCTGGGCAGCAGTTTATATGCTGTGGATGCTGCAACGAGTCGTGTTCGGAAAGATCACGAATCCAAAGAATGCTGAGGTAGCTGATTTAAATACGCGTGAGATGGGCATCCTGATCCCGCTGCTCATTCTGATGCTGGTGATGGGGGTATTCCCGAGGCCATTTCTGGAGCGCTCCCGAAGCAGTGTCGCGGCGGTTCGAGAACGCATAGTCGGTGCGGCGGGCGGCAGCTATGTATGGGCCACACCACGCGAAACACAGTCTCTGGCCCCCTGACGAAAACATTTTCGGATCCCTGAACTGGGTACTTTTGCTTGATGAATCTCTTTTTGGCGCTACAACTTAATCTGGCCGACATCAACTTCTCGCTGATCATGCCGGAGGTGATCGTTTCGCTGGCAGGCGTGCTGGTGATGATGGTCGACGCTTTTGTCAAACCAGGTCAGCGTTGGCTTACGGGGACTCTTTCGCTGGCAGGCCTCATGGCATCCTCAGTCAGTGTGATCCTGCTATGGCTTTCCGGTGGCAGCGGTACACAGGCCTTCAACGGGATGATCATAGTCGATGAATTCCGGTTGGGGTTCACGCTCGTATTCCTGATCGTTTCCGCGCTGACGGTGCTCGTTTCGATGGTTTGGATTGAGGAAGAACGTCTGGCGGCCGGTGAGTTCCATTCCCTCTTGTTGTTTGCGACGGTCGGAATGATGTTGATGGCAGCCGGTGGCGACCTGGTCATCATCTTTCTGGGCCTCGAGATTCTTTCGATTGCCACTTATGTGCTGGCCGGATTCCGACGCACCGATGTGCGTTCAAACGAGGCCTCCCTCAAGTATTTCATCCTCGGATCCTTTTCCTCTGCTTTTCTTCTCTACGGCATCGCCTTGATTTACGGTGGTACCACCACTACAGCCGGCTTGGCTGGCACCACAAATATTTACCAGATTGCCCAGCGCATTTCCGATTCGCAGTTTCCGCTGTTGCTGTTCGCGGGCGCCGCCATGATGCTGGTCGGATTTGGTTTTAAGATTGCCACGGCGCCCTTCCACGTATGGACTCCGGATGTTTATGAAGGAGCGCCGACTCCTGTAACGGCTTTCATGGCCGCTGGTCCGAAGGCCGCGGGCTTTGCCGCATTCATGCGAGTGTTTGTCTTTGCCTTCCCTTTGGTGCTGGTGACGAACAACAAATACGGGGCGCAGTTGCACTCAGCCTGGCTCTCTTCGTTGACAGTGTTGGCCATCCTCACCATGCTGGTCGGAAATCTTGTCGCCATCGTCCAGAACAACGTCAAGCGCATGCTCGCCTATTCGTCGATTGCTCACGCCGGATACGCGCTGGTGGGCTTCGTGGCAGCGGGCGCAGCTACGGAGATTGAAGATCGCAACACCGCACTTACCTCCGTAATTTTTTATTTGTTGACCTACGCGGTTATGAACATCGGCGCCTTCATCGTCGTGACTCTGATCGCCCGTAGTGGTGATCGCCGCACCGAAGTCGAGGACTACAACGGCATCGGCTTCAAGTCACCGGTCCTGGCTTTTTCACTCGCTTTGTTTCTGCTTAGTCTGCTGGGTATGCCCTTGACGGCGGGCTTCATGGGAAAGATTGTGGTCTTTCGCGAGGCCATCCGGCAGGGCTATGTAGGTCTCGTTGTGATCGCAGTGGTTAACACCGCGATTTCAGCTTATTACTATCTAAGGCTGATCGTCGTCATGTTCTTCCGTGAGCGAGCGACTACATGGATTGCGCCACGCATTCCGGCCAGCGCAGCCATCGCGCTTGCGCTCACGATTCTAGGCGTTCTCTACCTCGGGATGTTTCCCGGTCGCGTTATCGATGCGCTGCAGACCAGACCGGCGGTATCGTTATCAAGGCGATGAAAACGGCCGGGCAGCCTGCGACGCATGAGGCCGTAGCGCAAATTGTCTCTCAGCTTGGAACGCACTGGCTCGCTAACATCTATCGCGAGCAGATCCTCACCATTCGTACGCGCTCCTATCACTTTGCTGAAGTGGCTCCCACAGCCCGGATTGAAATCCAGCACACGCTGCTGGGTGTCGAATTGAAAATCGGCCGGCGCCGGCTATTTTGTCCTGATCTGGCCACTGCACGATATCTATCGGTTTTCGCGCGTGTTCGGTGTAATGATGTCGCGATTCCATACGATATTACTCAGCTCTCTTGCCTGGCTGATGAGTTAGAATCGTCCTGGCAGCGAATGTTGCTCCTGATTGAGCACAATTTGGCGGGTCGCGCCGTGCGGGCTCGAATTAAAGGCCTGTTAATTGCTAGACTAAGGACCGAGATTGCGGCGGCAGGGGCTGGCTCGGCAATTCCTGAGTTCAAACAAAGCACGAGACAACGGCCGCCTTCAAATTGACCGGCGGGCTTCCGAAAATAACGCAGGCAGGAGATACCGACATTTTGATGAACGAGATTCAGCCCGACATGCCGGAGCCAAACTCTTTTCCCTTCAACCAACGCGCCTTTTGCCGCTACGAACCAATTGAAAAGCGGATCGAAGAAATTCGCGTGCTGGTGGTCGATGACCTGCTGCGCGATGAACGCGACATCTCAGCCGTGGCCCGCAGCGAGTGGGGCAAAACAGTTGAACTGGAACTGAAGCGCGAGCGAAAAATCTCCGGGATGGCCATGGAGAACATCGTCAACAATCTTCAACGTCTGGTACAAAGACCGACCAGTAAAGTTGCCCATATCTCAGATCTATCCGAGGCAGCGAGTGAATTCCGGCCGGATGCGATTGTGCTGAGCGGAACACTTCGCGACTTTGACTTTTACGATGCCGGCATTCTGAAGCGGTTCAGTAAGTTTATCTGCGCAACCCAGATTCCGGTGCTTGCGATTTGCGGCGGACATCAACTAGTTGGTTTAAGTTTTGGAGCGAGGGTCGTGACCTTAGCCAACCAGGAACAGCACGAACAGCGTCAGGGCCGCCGGGTCGAATATCAGTATCGCTTCGTACGCATCACGGAATTGAACGATCCTATTTTCCGTAGCCTCACAGAGGGTGAGCCAGGTATCTGGCAAGACCCGAACAAAGAGGCGCGCCTGCTGCGTGTCTGGCAGAATCACGGTTTGCAGCTGGATCGGGTGCCTGAGGGCTTTTCATTGCTGGCAACTTCATACATGTGCCGCAATCAGATGATGGTCCGGCGCGATGGCGGTCAGCTGATCTATGCCGTGCAATTTCATTTAGAGAAGTCGTTTGAGGACTGGAACAAGAGTCGGACCCGCTGGGAGCATCCCAACGATTCCCGGGACGGGCGAATTCTCTTCGAAAATTTTCTGCGCATGGCACTCGATCACAAGGACTCAGCCGCCGGGTGAGCGGCAAGTCTCTCGACCCTCACAGCAGCAAGCCTGCGCAGCCACTTACCAGGCAAACGCTGGCCGCTGCAGCAGCCGTGCTTGCCGCCCGCGATCCCCGACTGGCATTCATTTTAGGAAGGTATGGACCGCCACCGATGTGGGGACGAAGACCAGGCTTCCAGACCCTGGTCCGGATAATCCTCGAGCAACAAGTGTCATTGCTTTCGGCGCGATCAATGTTCGAGCGGTTGCAGTCCCGAATTCAACCATTCACGCCTGAACGATTCATCGAGCTGGGAGATGAGTACCTGCGCTCACTCGGAGTCACGAGACAGAAGACCACCTACTTTTTATCGTTGTCGCGGTCGATGCTGGCCGGAGAGCTAGCGTCGCTGTCCAAACTAAGCGACCAAGCGGCGCGTGAGACATTGATGCGGATAAAGGGAATTGGTCCGTGGACAGCCGAGATTTATCTGCTGATGGTTTTGAAGCGTCCTGACATCTGGCCCAATGGTGATGTAGCGCTCGCGACCGCCTTCATGAGATTGAAGCAATTGCCCACCCGTCCGGGTTTCCCAGAACTTGCCGCAGCAGCGGAAGCCTGGCGCCCCTTCCGATCAGTTGCGGCGCGCCTTTTGTGGCAGTACTACCTGGCGAACAAAAGAACCGCTGCCTGAGCTTTTTTTTCCGCACCGAAGAGAGTGGATCTATTTTGAAATCGTTGATGCGGTTGTGACCGGCTGCGTGATGCTGAAGTCGGTAGTGATCGGAATGTTTTCCATAGTTAGTTCAACCATGCGATCAACTACGGCGTTCATGTCGTTTGTTTCCTGAAATACACGCAGCTGTTCCTCGGCTGAAGTTTTTCGTTCGAGAATCGTGTGGACGTGTTCAATCTCTTTTCGCGAATCCAGTTCATCAACGACATCGTCTACAAAATCGAGCAGCTCCAGCACCAGATCGCGCGTCGGTACTTCCTTTTGCTTACCGAAGTCGATCATCTTGCCCTCGAGACCCCAGCGCACGGCACGCCACTTATTCTCCTGGATCAGCATGCGCCGGTAGAGGCGAAAGCCCAAATTCTTTTCAATCAACTTGGTTAACTTGGCCACGATCGCCTGGAACAGCGCCGCAATCGCAATGGTGTCGTCGACCCGGGTGGGAATATCGCAGATGCGAAACTCCAACGTCGGAAAATACGGATGTGGCCTGAGGTCCCACCAGATTTTCTTACCGTCGTTGATGCACTTCATCTTGACAAGCAGATCGACATAACGCTGGAAATTGCTGTAGGAATCAAAATGATCGGGTATGTCGGTGCGTGGAAACTGTTTAAAGACCTCAGTCCGATACGACTTGAGACCCGTGTTATGGCCCATCCAGAAAGGGGAGGAAGTGGAGATTGCCAGCACATGAGGCAGAAAGTACCGCGCCGCATTCATGATATGAATGCGCCGTTCAGGATCGGCCACCCCCACGTGAACGTGCAAACCAAAAATTAATAGCGAGCGCGCAACCGTTTGCAGCTCCTGCACCAGCAACTCATATCTTTCATCATCAAAAATCTTCTGGTCCTGCCAGCGCGAAAAGGGATGGGTCGAGGCTGCCACAATGACCAGGCCGGTCTTTGCCGCCAGGCCTGAGATAATGCTGCGCAAGCGCGTAATGTCGGCGCGCGCCTCGTGAATGTTCTTGCAGATTCCCGTTCCCACTTCGATCATCGACTGAATCATCTCGGGCTTGATCTGTTCTCCCAGAATCATCTTGCCCTCCTCTAAAAACTCCGAGACGTGGGACCGCAGCTCGCGAGTTTTTGGATCGACAATTTGAAATTCTTCTTCGATTCCGAGGGTGAATTGATCGAACA
This sequence comes from Pyrinomonadales bacterium, assembly GCA_038237475.1. Classification (GTDB taxonomy): domain Bacteria; phylum Acidobacteriota; class Blastocatellia; order Pyrinomonadales; family Pyrinomonadaceae; genus JAOAPY01. The sequence continues at coordinate 325,109 of JBBRYS010000002.1, forward strand.
TAGGTTATCTCCAAAACAAGTCCGGCTTACTGAGTTCTACTCCAAAATTGGCCCGCCAATATCCTGCCAGCCCGGAAGCTTCCCGCGCCAGCCTTCTCTATAGATGTGAAGCCAGAGATTCAGCAGAGACGATAGCGGGTCGTATAGATCAAAATGTGCAGCCCAACGGCTACTGGCGAGCTCAACCATAATCAGGTGCAGGGCAGCACCACCGGAATCCCGGCGCTCGCGAAAACCCCCTTCATTATTTCGATGACCGGCCAGCAAGCTGGTAAAACCGCGCCTGCGCCGTAGTTCTGATCGCAAGCTGGGCCAGGCTATGAAATCGATGCCAACTCCACCTTCTCCGTAAACGTTGGTGATGAGACGAACGGCATCCCACAATCCAAGCTGCTGCAAACGAACCTGCATTATCAGCAAGGCCTGCTGGCGCTCCACCGCCAGCGATTCAAATACCTCATCCGTGGCGGCCCAGCCAAAGAGGCCGTCGAGTTTCCCAGCCAGGGCCGAACGCCGATTTTCAGATAACTCAAGCCAAAGCAGGTGCCGAGTCTTAATCCGGGACGCGTTCACGCCGTTTGTTGCAGCAGCGCGAGATCCTCACTGGACAGCCCCTCGAATCTCACACCGACACCACGGCCCGGGTTGCTGTATACAACCTCGGCATTGACAACAATCTGTTTATCCCCAATTGGAATCCGCAGCATTAATCGGGAGCCCTCCGCAATTTCCGTTTGCGTGTTCAGATACAATCCGCCGGCGCCGATGTCTTTGGTGCTGGCCACGCCGGTTGCATCTTTACCGTCAAAAAATACTTCCACAATTAAGCGCGAACGATCATGTCGACGACGATCATCATGTAGTCCTTCGCTTTCGGAAAGCTCATCACTCACAATGGTTTACCTCCATCTGCAGACCAGTCTCTGCGGGCATTGTACACGCTTTCATTATGAGCGCTCCGCAAAATACTACTGCCCTGAATCGAAGCTAGTGCAGCGCCATAAGGATGCAGGAAACCTGAGTGACTTCCCTGCTCTACTACTTCACAGAGAGAACGTAAGTTGGGACCATACCGCCCCCGGAACTGACATTTGCCAACTCCGTCGATGAAAGACGAGTAAAGGCAGATCGTACTTTGCCATTGAAGAGCAGCGGATCGAGATCGACGAGTTGTTCGGCAAAGTCAATCGTCCCGTCCTCTCGAATCGCGGGAAATGTCTCTCGCGCTGTGGGTACGCGCTCCTGGACCAGATAGTCTCCGTTAGCCAAAGCCGAGCGCAACGCCTCTTCCCAACGACTCTGGTCGCTGTTCCAGCCTATTGTGATGCCGTGACCGCCGTAGTCGTCGTTGGGCTTTAAGACCAGACGTCCCTGATTCTCGATAATAAATTCAAGCAAATCAATTTCTGCTCCCGCGTAATCGCTCTTCTCAGTTCGCACACAGCGCGTCCAGGGAACGTGCGAGACGATCGCCGCGCGCTCTACCGACGTAAAAAGACCGGCGTACCGCTCGGCCGTCAATACCGCAAAGATCGCCTTTTTATGAATCAATTTTGAGCGAAAGCTGTTGACCATGCAGATGGCGCCGGCCCGGTAAGCCTGTAGCAGCGCGGGGTATTGCTCAATGATCGGCAGGTACTCATTGACCAGCAAGCGCTTGTAAACAATGTCGATTTCGGTATCGCCCGACCGCAGGCGCCGGCCATCAAATTCGAGTTCGTCCGGAGAACAGATTATGGCCGGGTAGCCAGCACCCTCAAAATATTCCTGAAACAACTCAAATTCCTTTTGAGTGGGCAATCCCTTCAAGTCCACGATCGCGATGCGCGGAGTGTGGTCCGGCTTGCGACCCAGAAATTCTTCGTAGGAATGCAGCAGGACTTCCAACATGTAGCGGCGGCCATAGAGTGGTCGCAGGTTAAACCTTTCGCCAAAACGTTTCATCACGGGTAGCGAAGAATAGATGTCATAAGCCGCATCGGCATAGGCAATGCCCGCGGGACTCTCGCCATTCAATTCAACAAAGCTGTAGGCTTCATCAGTAAGAAAAGAGTCGAGCCGGGCCGTTGGCGAAACCGCAGCGTAACCCGGATCGATACTGACCAGGTCCCGCTCAATTTCGCTCAAACCAAGTTCTTCAAGAATGGACGCATCGGCAACGGCTGCATCTTTAACTTTCTGAATCGCTGACCAGACTGTTTCACAGATGCCGGTGATGCGCGCGAAATCCTGCTCGAGCACGAAGTGGGGACGCAGGTACGGAGATAGACGCCTGCCACCAAAGATCAACTTGGATTGATCGAGGTCGTTATCCAGTACGGCCCGTGATTCATCCGCGAGATTACCTTTGGCCAAAAGATCGTGGTAATGCGAAACGGCTTCGCTCAGCATTGACTTGGAATTGCCTTCGCCTGGGTGATGGTAGAACGCTTAGGGAAGAATTAGAGTAACACAACCAACGCACTGGACGCCGCTGTTTTGGGTGATGGGGGCGGTTCGAACTCAGGAGATAGGTGGCAGAGGTGCAGGCTGGGGACGACAATCACGAGCAAACGGCAACTGAGTCGGATATTAGCGGTTCGTCAGGCTGGCACTGCCAGCAGGCGCAGAGGCGGTATTTGCGATATAGCTTTCACGCGCTTTGACTACCAAATTCGGAACTCGAACGCGCACTTTGATGTCGCGCTTTTCTCCGGCTCGTGCTTGCCCCCTGGGGTAGTAACCCAGGCTGTATTGTCGGCCCAACTCATCCATGATGGCGTCAAAAGACTGTTTGATATCGACCAGTGAGTCAGCGTTATAGAGGCGTCCGCCGGTCTGGTCCGACAGGGTGCGCAAATAACCTGCGCCAATTGCGTATTCCTTTTCCATTTTCGCCTGGAGGCGCAGGCGGGCCTTTGGATCGGCGATGCGGCTGAGTCGCTCGGGTAACTGCGGCAAGGTGTTGTACTGGACGTTATAGAACATCACGTCCGACTCATTGGCGTCGTGCAGATTCTGTTTCCGCGAAGCTCGTCTGCTGCCCTGGTCCACGCCGTCGGTTAGCAGGACTACAGCTTTTCTTCCGGGGATGGCGGCCAGCCGTTGATTCAGCACCGCATCGACTGTGTCATACAAGACGGTGCCGTCATTGACAGCGTCAAGCCGCAGCCTTACATGACGAAGTTGGCTGACTGTCACCGCTTCCGTCAGCACATTGGTTTTACCATCGAAGGAAACAAGTATCAGGCGGTCATTGGGTCTCAGCCGTGCTATGAATGCATTTGCGGCAGCGCGTATTGCCTGTAAACGAGTCTGGGTCGAACCGCTCACATCCAGCAGTAACGCTACCGTGAAGGGTTGCTCTACGGAGCCAAAATAACTTAGTTGTTGTTCGACGCCGTTTTCATAAATCACAAAGTCCTGCTGCCGCAGACTGCCGATGAAACGGCCGTTGCGATCCATCACCTGAGTTGGCACTGTGATCAGGCTGGTGCTGACCCTGACAATATCTTCGTCACCTGAATCGGCTGAACTCGCAGCGGCAGCTTGCTCCGCTGACGGCTTCGGTTCAGAAAGCGAAGTCGCGCTTCCTTTTCTCAGCACGGGGGGTGGCGGCGCGTCGCCAAAAGCGGTCGCGCCCTTAAGCGTCGGAGCGGCTGCGGGCGAAACGGGACCCGTTTGGGAATCGGCGATCTGAGCAAACACGGAGACACAGATCAGGGCCATGAGCCCGGATAAGAAAGTTCTCATAAGCGTGGACTCCAGTTATGCACCAGCCTCGGATAGCTGAGGTCGGGATACTTTGACAGTGACGTTCGCTTAAGAGAAAGAACTAAAGCGACTTACTTCCCAGCATTTTAGTGAGTCAGCGGCTGGCTAAGTTCGATCGTGATTGCCAGCCGGAGGTAAGCCGTCGGCGATTGTAAAGGGCATTTCGTTAAGAGAAGCGGGCTTTACCGGGTTTTCTAAGCGGCATTCGATGAGACAAATGTGGTCAGGTCGGGGATAATTGCGCGACATGAAGATTTGGTATACCTCCCGTTATTACGCGGATATCGGCGAAGGCCACGTCTTTCCGATTCGAAAATTTGAATTGGTCCGCGACCAATTGCTACGCGAAGGTACGATCACTAATTACAACTTGACCGAACCTGAACCCGCGCCTCTGGCCGATGTGTTGCTGGTCCACACCGAAGACTATGTCTCGCGGCTCTGCGACGGCGAGCTGAGTCCGAGGGAAATTCGCCGACTCGGTTTGCCGTGGTCCCCTGCCCTGGTCCAGCGATCATTTTATGCGGTCGGAGGGACAATTGCGGCGAGCCGGTTTGCGCTGACCAATGGCGTCGGTTCAAATCTCGCCGGAGGCACGCACCACGCCTTCGCAGATCGTGGCGAGGGTTTTTGTGTGCTGAACGATGTGGCTATCGCCATTCGGGCTCTCCAACAGGAGGGTACAATTCGGAAGGCCGCCATCGTGGATTGTGATGTCCATCAGGGGAACGGCACCGCCACAATCTTCAGTGGCGATGCCGGCGTCTTTACCTTTTCCATGCATGCGGCGAAAAACTATCCGCTCATTAAGGCGCAATCGAGATTGGACGTGGAGTTGCCGGACGGCACTGACGATAAGACTTATTTATCAACCTTGAGCGACAGTCTTGATCATGTGCTTGAGTTCGAACCAGACATTGTTTTCTATCTCGCCGGGGCCGATCCTTACTCTGGAGACAAGCTCGGTCGCTTATCGCTTTCCATCGACGGTCTTCGCATGCGAGACGAGTTTGTCCTGCAGTCGTGCTACGCTCGTGAAGTTCCTGCGGTGACCGTCATGTCGGGCGGTTATGGCGAACAGCTCAGCGATACTGTTGAGATTCACTGCAACACCATTCGGGCGGTGCGATCAGTATTCGGTCAGTAAATCTGAGAACCGCACATCTGGGCGTGAAAAAGGTGGGTTAGACGCGATCTGCGGCAAAAACGCTCACTGATAAAACCGGGTTAGTTGACTACTGATGGCAATACGTCGAACGATTAAATATTTGTTTCTGATACTGGCGGGGGTGGCGCTTGGTGGCCTTGCTTACCAGGCGATCATGTTTGTGCGAGTTTCCAGACTGCGTTCGCAAAACCCTACTTCTACTTCGCTGATGCTGGCCAGAGTGCAGGAGGCACAGGCCAAAGGCCAGCCCGTTGTGCGCGCACAGGTCTGGGTGCCGCTTGATCGAATCTCCATAAACTTACAACGGGCTGTGCTGGCCGGCGAAGACACGAACTTCGCGACCCATCACGGCTTTGACTACGAAGCAATTCAGAAGGCATGGGAGCGCGCTCAACAGGACGCACAAAAGGAGGCAAAGAAGGAAGGTGAGGAGGAACCCAGCTGGTTCCCGGACACATCGTCCTTCAAACGGGGCGGCTCAACCATTTCGCAGCAGTTGGCCAAGAATCTCTATCTATCGTCGCAGCGTTCGTTTCTGCGCAAGGGCCAGGAAGCCGTACTCACAATTTTCCTCGAACGCGAGCTGTCAAAGCGCCGCATCATCGAACTGTACTTGAACATAATCGAATGGGGCGACGGAATTTATGGCGCCGAAGCAGCTTCCCAACACTACTTTCACAAAGCAGCGGCGGCCCTGAACGCCAATGAAGCCGCTTTCCTGTCCGCGATGATTCCCAATCCGCGCACGGTCTTCAATCCCCAGGTCAATCCACGCCGGGTCGCGCGGCGACAGCGCATCATTTTGCGTGGTATGCCTTATGTGAAGCTTCCGGATAAGTAGCGGCAATTCTGATTCATTTCGTAGATTGCCTCGCCGCTGATCTGTCTACAGGTGCCCAGCGAAAAAGGAAAAAGCGCTACCGGAGCTGAAGACTCAGCGGTAGCGCTTAAAACCCGGGTATGCGGACCAGGAGTATTGTCTTACAGAGACCAACTCCGGGACCGATAAAACCTGCGATAATCAGATTGCGAACTCCTTGGCAAGTTGCAATTCCGCTTTTCGCAACTCAAACCTGGCGCGGCCGAGGTTACCGTCCGGGGCCAGGGCCAGCACTATGAAGTACTCCCGGCTAAGCAATCGCATCAGCATGGTTGAGCCGTCCAGTGAAACGACCAACTCACGTAAATTGCCGAGGCCGAGATCCGTTCCGGTTCGCTGGGCACCGCGAACCAGTGACGTAAACTCGGCCGCCGCAATATCGAGATTTGCGTCCTCGCCGCCTGCGGCCAGGACCTTCTCAACCGCGATGCCGTCTGTTCCCATGATGAGCGCACCGAGGCTGCCCTCGGCGCGTTCAAGCATGGACTCCATCAGTTCCTTGAACATAGCGACCTCTGCTTACTGGCGATCACCACCGGGTCTTTGCAAAACCGGTGATGGGTTCGCCGGGGTTGGCGCCGGGGCTTGCTGCGGAGTCTGCTGAGCCGGCGTTGTGTTGCTTTGCGGATTGCCCAATGGCACTGGTTGGGGGATGGTCACGGATCGGTTTCCGGTACCAACAACCGACGTGGTGGGCTTTCCTTGATAGTCAGAACGATAAATTCTTGGAGTGATAAAGAACAGAATTTCGTTCGACTGTTTGGTGACCAATTTGCGCTTGAACAGGTTCCCCAGGACTGGAATGCTGCCCAGGCCTGGTGTGCGATTCTGGACTTCATTCTCATTCTCGCCGAGCACACCGCCAACGATTGTCGTGCCGCCATCGGGAACAAGAACGTAAGTTTCCATCTTCTGAGTGTCTATGCCTGGCGTGCCGTTGATGGCAATCGCGGTATTGACAGTATTGTTCTCTGCAGAGACGTGCAGCAGAACCGTTCCCGCATCAGTAATGCGAGGAGTGACCGCCAGACGAAGCGGCACGGACACGAATTGCGTGGTGAAAACCAGCACACCACCGGTACCACCGGCTCCGGTTTGCGGCGTGGTCACCGGAATCTGCTGTCCGCTGGAAATCTCGGCCTTGCGATTATTCAACGTTGTGACCCGCGGAGTGGCGATGATCTTTACCTGGCCTCGAGTCTCCGCGGCGGTGATTAGTGCGCTGATTTGGGCCGTGCCAATCATCCCGGTAGTCAAACCGATTACTGTATTTGGCAGATTAGCTCCGAGAGCTCCCGAGGGATTCAGTATTCCCTGGGGAATACCAGACGGCCTGAGCCCGATAGTATTAGTTGCGCCACCGGTACCAGTAGAGTTAGCCAACGGCGAAGGCTGCGCAGTTCCATAACCGGCAGTGCCGCCAGTAGACGTGTTGAGCGCCAATGCATTTAGCTGGACTCCAAGATCACGACTGAAGCTGCGATTGGCAATTACGATGCGAGTTTCAATCTCGACCTGTGGTTCCGGCTGGTCCAGAAGGGTCACGAGGTGACGAATGGCATCGATATTTTCTTTGACGTCGGTGATGATGAGCGTATTAGTAGTCTCATCCACTTCCACGCTGCCACGTCGCGACAAGCGCTTTTGGACGATAGGCTGAATGCCCCCGCCACCGGCAGTCGAGGACTGCGCCTGTGGTTGACCTTGTGCGTTGGTCATGTAGGCGTTATCGATTGTCGTGACGCCACCTTTGAAGTCTCCATTCTGAGCGGCGCAAAGAGCGGCCGAGCCACACGCGTAGTTGAGCCGGATGAATTCCGTCACCAGCGGTGAGGCATCCAAACGCGAGTCTTTCAGCACCTTTTGAATGTGCGATTCTTCAGCCAGCACCTCTGTAGTGGCCACGCGCAGGATGTTACCGCTAACTTCCACACCCAAACGGTTCGCTTTTAGTACCGCATCCAACGCCACATTCCATGGCACATCCTGGACATTGACGGTAACGGACACGCCGGAGACGGATTTGTCGATGACAAAGTTGATACCGTATTGCTCGGTGATGTAGTTCAGGATATCGCGAATGTCCGCGTTGACGACGTTCAGGTTGATTGGTTCACCGATGAAGCCCGGTTCACCGTAACGCTGACCCTGATCACCCTGTTGCATCTTTCCGGGGGAGACTCCCACATGTTGGGGTGGCGATGGAACCGCCACCGGCTGCTGCGTTGTCACGGCTGCATCTTTGGCAGCAGTTTCCGCCGCAGTAGCTGTCGAGGTAGTCTCGGATGGCAAGCTACCGACAATTTTGGAAGGTTCTTTTGGCGTAGCCACCGCCAGCACGCCAAAAAGGCATACCTGCAGCAGGACGAGCGACGTCCGCCGAATGGCTGTTGAAAAACGAGGCTGATGAAGCATTTTCCCCTCCTTAAAGGGAACTGCTGGACATTACAGCCACGCGCTAACGCTCATTTGCCTCGCAGCAAGGAAGCGCGCGCCGCACTGTGCCGTAATGGCCGGAGTGGATTATCAAAACTACGCGCAGTGTCTTAATGAAGCGGTTATCAGTAAGTCTGCACGCGCGGATTAGTTTTGAATTCGTCACCCGCAGGCGGCAGAATTCAAAACTGAAAGACTTCCTATGGCTTGTCCTTTACGGGCGCCTTATCTTCCGGCTTCTTTTCCGTTTCAGGACTGGCTGCGTGAGGGGTGACGTTCGCGGCGGCCATGGTTTCAGTGGGAGTCTGTTGCCGCAGGGCTTTCGTTTCGACTGTTCGGTCTCGTCGCCCGTCGGTCCAGACGGTTTCGTGCCGGAACACGAGACGTCCATCTTCGATAGCGACCAATTGGCCGTCATAGAGCCGCTCGCCCGGATAGATGATGTACGACAGCTTGATCGGAGTCGCTTCGACAATGGCAGCGTAACCTCGCGGGGTGCGCGAGATGCCGACCACCTGAATCTCACTCAGCAAGAGAGCTGTCGTCGGCTTGGGGGCCGGCAGGTGAGCATTCATCGCGGCGAGCTTCTGTCCCTTGTATTGCTCGATGCGCTCGAGGAGTGTGGGCGGCACAATAGGTCCTGACTTTTTCACGGCCGCCACAGCTACGCGATAGGGAACAAAGGGGTCTCTCCCGACGCGGCCTGCTTTCCTGGCCGGAGCCTCAACCTTCTTTGATTCCGGGTTAGGTTCCTGGGCCTGCGCCGTCAGCAGCGAACCGCCGGCGACCGACAACATCAGGGTTAAACTCGCAAAGCCGTATTTGATTGCTTTAGCTTGGTGCATGGTGATTAATCTCAATCGAAGCGTCATGATGAAACAAAGTTAGTCTAACGAGGATTACTTGGGAGGGGCGACGGGCGCCGGAGCAGTGGCCGGGCCGACTCCAGCGGGTTTGGGGGCGGCTTGCTTCTGCAGCTTCTCGGCGGAGACATAGTAGGCCGTCATATCGAAGCTCGCATCAACAGTCTTGCCCGGCTGAGATTTGTCCAGCTGCGTGATCTCGAAATTCGTGATGGATACGATGCGCTGGTAGTGGGCCATCTGATCAAAGAAGGACCGCAAGTTTGAGAATGAGCTGGTGAGCCCGACCTGAATATTCTTGCCGCTGTAGAAATCCTGCTGCACATCGTCTTTGGGCAGGAATTTCTGGACCAACAACCGGGTGCTGTGAGCCCTGTCCTGAACCCCCTGCAGGACAACCGTGAGCTCGCGCTGTTCGGGCAGCAACGCTTTCAACTCGCCGTACTCTTCCTGGCGAGCCTGATACAGTTTGCGGAACTCGCTCAGTCGTTGCTGAGCTATTTGAGCCTGCGCATTACGCGGCAGGAGTTCAGCAATCTTGGCGTTCAGTTCCATGGTCTCTTTGCGCGTGCCACGGGTTACGAAGTACCAGAACCCAAGGTAGAAGATGACGGCAACGCCGCCTAAGAGTGCGAGCCGAATGTACCAGGGTTGTGTTTGCAAGTTACCGATCTTCATATCTTGTCCTTTGAACCAAAGTTCTGTGCCTGAGCAGTGGTTTTAATTTGGGCAGATCCTGACTAGTTGTTCCTGGCTACCTGAGTCGTTGGCGCGCTTGGAGCAGCAGGTGTAGCCGGCTGGTCTGGCTGGAGGCCGACGTAATTACACTTGACTGTGAAGGTGACCACTTCAGGCTTAATCCAGACAGGTGCATTCGCCGCGGCGGGGGCATCAGATTTTGCAGCCTCTCGAGGAGCTTCAACCTTGGGTACCTCGCGCAACGTTTCAATGTGCAGATCCGTAAACAATCCAGACGAGAATTCCAAGCTCTGGCCGAATCTTGTGACGGCACCCTCGTTGGGCGATTCACCCTTGATGGTTATTTCGGTTCCCTTCAGCGCAATGCTCTTCAAATACAGCCCGGGCACTTGATCGAAGCGCTGAGTGATTTCTCTCAATACCGCTCCGGGTCCCTGCTGCGAAGCTTTCAATTTCTGAATTGCATCGATGCGAACCTGGATGTCCCGAGTTTTGGCCTGCAGTTCTTCCTGTTCCTTGTTCACGGCCAACATCTCGCGATTGATTCTCTGTTGCTTATCAAGCTCTATCTGTGCCGCCGAATGGGATGACTGGGCACTCGTGTAGTCGTAGCCCGCCCCGAGCACCAGTAGAGCGCCCACAGTTAAGGCCAGCAACACAGTTTGCGTGCGCGGGCTGGTAACTTTTTCCTCCACCCTGGCCGCGCCTTTCGGCACGTCGGTGATGGAATCAAGAAGGTTTATCTTTATCATTACGCCTCAACTCCTCTCAGCGCGAGGCCAACTGCAATGACCATCTCGGGTATTACTTCGCGCATATAATCCGGATCGAATCTTCTCGCATCCACCTGTATCTCTTTGAACGGATCGAAAAACTCAACCGGTAGTTCGAACCGTTTGGACAGATAGTCCGACAAGCCCGGCAGTTTTGAACCACCGCCAGAGAACAGGATCTTCTGAATTGCCGACTCGCCGTCCTCCGCTGTCGCCCGGTAAAAATCCATCGTCTTCTGAATCTCGAGCGCCAGGATGTCTGAAACACTTTCAATGATCGGCTCGATGTCGCGTGCCTCGACGCCTTCCGGCAGGGGCATACCGCGCTTAACAGCTTCAGCCTGTTCAAAACTGAGTCCCAGCTCTTTTTGCAGCAGACTCGTGTACTGACTGCCGCCAACCGACGCGTCACGAGCAAAGACCGAACGCGTTCCGTTGAGGATATTGATGTTCATGGTTGCGCCGCCTATGTTAAGCAGGGCAACTACAACTCCGGGAGCCGGTCGGTAATTGACTTCGTAGCAGTTCTGCAGCGCAAAGGCATCGACATCTATAACCACCGGCTGTTTGCCGGCAAGTTGGATCGCCTGCTTCACGTTGGCAATCTTGTCGCTCTTGCAGGCGGCCATCAGCACCGCCACCGAATCACTTGAACTGCCCGTGACGTGGTAATCAAGATTGACGTCAGCGATGTCAAAGGGAATGTGCTCTTCCGCGTGCCAGCTGAATGATTCATGCAGCTCTTCCTCGCTCATTGGCGGCACCACGATGTTCTTGACGATTACCGAGTGTCCACTGACGCCGGCAGCGACTCGGGTGGTCTTGATGTTGTGCTCGGTAAAAATGCTCGAGATCACATCTGAGACATTGTTCAGCTCCATTATCTGTCCATCAACAATGGTGTCGGTCTGAAGATTCTCGAAGCCAAGATTGACGAGTTGGAGGTTCCCGCCTTTCCGTTGCAGTTCGACCGCTTTAACGGAGCTGGAGCCGATGTCGAGGCCTACCAGATTATTTTTGCCAATACCTTTTTTAAACATGATCTATTTGTTCCTCGAGATCTGTAATGAGCGCAGGCGATGCAATCTGCGGAGGCGAAGCCGGGCTTTACGCGCTCGTGTGGGTCGGACTTTCAAAACTGTCGGTTGAGTTGAAGCTTTCTGGGTGTTCAATGGGTGTACCTGCAAAAAGGACAGCGGTTGGGCTGGAGGCTTCACTTTGGGACATCAGCCAGTGACGGCAAATTAGCTCGAGTCTTCGAGCGCACCGCTAGGCCGATTGATGTCGTGACTCTCAATAGGAAGGGATCGAAGCCTGCTTTCGGTAACCCAGCCAAGTTGGACTTGCGAATGCCCAACTCCCGTGGCTTTGCGACCTCCGCTCACGCGAAGTGTGCCGTTTATCGATTAGGTTCAAAGAGACTCGAGTGACTTGGTGATCAAGGACTCGTTTGGGAGCTTCAAGGGCGAGCTGCCCCACGTTGTGAGCAGGTTGGCCCCAACGCGATACCGAGATTACAGGAGGGTTCAAACATTGTCAACCGATATTTTGCTTTGTTTAACCCTTCAAGTGGTTGGAGATATGGAGATGTCGTAAAGGTTATTGGAATTGCTAATCAGATTTTTGATGTTAGCAGCAGGCGCTTCCAGAAATCGCCAGAACGACTTCTCGGAGCTTTCCGTCACAGATCTGACATCAGATTCTATTCCCCGGCGCTCACGAACTTCCCGGACTTCACCTTGACGGTTTTGGCTGGGATGCCGACCTTGATGTGGTAAGGCTCGATGTCTGCCGTTGCGACCGCCCCGGTTCCGAGCATGGAATGCGCACCGATTTGTACACCAGCCAACACGGTAGCTTGATAAGTAATTCTCGCCCCGTCGCCGATACGTGTCACCCGATTATAGACGGTGTGCATATCTTCAATGTCGTGAGTATGTGAATAGATGTTAGCGTAATCCGAAATTGAAACGTCATTACCAATCTCAATACCACCGCGATCGTCCAGCAACACGTGACGGTGAATTACAACGTTATCTCCGAATGAAAGGTTATACCCAAATGACCACTCGACATACTGCCAGCACTTAAAGTTTGCGCCCACCTTGCGAAAGATCAAAGGCGCCAGCATCCTGCGAAAGCTGTGGGCCAGCAACGCATTGCGGCCCAGCGGCAGTTGGTCGAACATTTGCCACAGCCAGATGAAGGGCTTGCGCTGCTGATAAGCGGCGGCATCGATCTCGGAATAGTGCTCGGGTTCAGTTGTTACATTGCGCGGATCAAAGCTGTGGGCCAGGGCACGCGCCGCCAGTGGCAGACTGCTGATACCGGACTCGGGCTGGACTCCGAAATGCATTTGATACAAGGTATCGCAAACGACATCGTTGGGATCACGCCGTCCATCCGTTAATGCCTTGTACAGCGACTCAAGAAATTCTGAAAAATCAGCTTCTGCCTGCGGTTGTGCCGTCAGTTTCCGATAGACCATGGCCTTCAAGTTACCTTTATGTCGGTTAGCCTTGTTTTGCGATCTCAGTCGATTGGCCAAAGTACCATAGCGAAGAACGCTCATCAATCGCGTTTGGCCACCAGCAAAAAAAGACCCGTCTTGCTCAGGTGCTCGCTTAACGGTACGATGCCCTGCATAATGCGCCGATTCCTTCGGTTGTTCGCCATCATCGTTTTCCTATTCCTGATTGCCATTCTATGGTTTTGGTGGAATCAACCGTCGCCGGTGGACATGACCCAGAATGTGCCTGCCGATTCCCTAATCTACCTTGAGGCCAACAATCTAACCGCAATCAGCGACGCTATCTCGAGCACCCAGGGCTGGCAAAACGTTGCTGCGCAACTTGGCTACAGCTCAAATCAAAAGCGGGATCGATGGCTGGCATGGCTGGCGCGGACTACTGGCATTGGTTCTACGCAGGCGGTAGTGGCAACCCGATCTCAACTTGCTTTTGTCCTTTTGGATGTAGGTGCGGTGGGGAATGGCGAGGCATTGGAGGTTAAGTCACAGGCCGCCTTGCTTGTCGAAACTCATACTTCTTCAGCTCGCGTCCAACCGGCAATGGAAAAAGCGCTCGGTGCTTTGGCGAGCCGGGTTTACCACCAGCCAAGAATCGAGCGCGCAACCGTAGACGGATCTGAATTCATCAGGTGGATTGCTCCGGATGGTCAAAGGCGAATCGTTGCGGCCATAGACGGTTCTTTGGTCGTCATCGGAAACGATGAGCGAGCCGTGTCTGCCTGCCTTGCAGCCCGCCACGGGCAACGCCCAAGCTTATTCCATAATGCCGGTCTCGAAGAAATGCGCAGCCGCGTGAAAGGCAATGAGGCTCTGGCGTTCGGTTTCGCTTCGTCAACCCACGCGGCACAGCTCATAGCCGTTGGCGCTCCGATTTTTGTACTCAAGCGCACTTTGGATCCTCAACTCCAGAAGGTTCTTGGGACGGGCGCGGCCAATCTCCTGGGGAGCGTCGGCTGGAGCGCTCGGCCATTCCAGGGCGGCATCGAGGATCAATATTTGGTTGATTTAAAACCCGACATTGCGCCGCGTTTGCAGGCCGCCTTTGCCGGCTCAACAGACCGACCGCGCGCAGTCTGGGAGTTTGTACCGCCTGAGGTGGACTCGGTGACGAGGTACAGCCTGCGAGAGCCCGCCGGCGCCTGGGATGATTTTAATGCCGTAGTATCTTCACATCTCGATGTCTTGTCCGCGATTGTTTTTACCGCGTCCTTTAAAGATATTTTGAATCCCTACGGCATCGACGACCCGAAGACTTTTCTCGAGGCAGTTGGATCGGACATATTAACGGTTCGCCTCGAGCCGGCTGCTGAGCGAGCCCTGGTCATAGCGCGAATCAGTGATCCGGCCGCGTTGCACAGATTTGTCGACCGGCGCTTCGGCGGCCGGGCTGCTTCTGAACAAGTCGGTTATGATGAATTTCTCTACTCAGCCGATGGCGAGTTTGCGGCTGCCTTTGCCGGTGACTATTTCTTACTCGGTACGCCTGCTGATGTGCGACGCAGTTTGAGTGTGCGCAATGGACAACTTGGTCTTTCAGAAAAAGAAATTCTAACTCGTTATGTCGATGGCTCCGGCAATGCGAGCGTTATCACCTATGCGAAAGATGGCGAGCGAGCGCGCGGTTTCATCAATGCGATCGCGTCAATGCGCGGCGACCGGATACCCCTCTCCGCCAATGCTCTCGACAGCGTAGTTGCCAGCTTGCCGCTGATGGTTACGGAAACAACCATGGGCAGTAACGGACTGGAACGCCGTACTCGTTCACCCTTCGGTCAATTTTCTTCACTGATTTCGTTCCTCGCGCCCGAACCCGCCGGCGCCACGCGATAAGTCCGCATGGCAAATCAATCGACCCCAACGCTTGTGCTTGGCACGCGCAATCGAGGCAAAGCGGCTGAGCTTAAGACATTCCTGCGAAATCTCAAGATCGACTTACTCAGCCTGGCTGACTTCCCCCCCATACCAGAGGTGGAAGAAGTTGGATCAACTTATGAAGAGAATGCGATTCTAAAAGCGCAGTGTTATGCTTTGGCGACCGACCATTTCACTCTCGCAGATGACTCGGGCCTGGAGGTTAAGGCGTTGGCTGGGGCGCCGGGAATTTTCTCAGCCCGCTATGCTGGAGCGGCGGCGTCAGGTTCAGACCGGCTCGAACTTTTGCTACAGGACCTTAGCGGTGTACCTGTCGCGAGTCGTGGTGCGCGATTCGTTTGTGTGGTGGCGCTCGCAGAACCAAAGGGGAGAGTCATTAGAGTCGAACGCGGCATTTGTGAAGGAACCATCATTGATGCGGCTCGGGGACTGAATGGATTCGGCTACGATCCAATCTTTGTTCCTTCGGGCTGCAACGAGACTTTTGCCGAACTGCCCGCAGCAACCAAAGACAGAATCAGCCACCGCGGCCAGGCTTTGCGCGCTATGGGCGAGTTTCTAAAACGTTCTTTGCAGGGATGAATTAGCCGCGGATTAACGCGGATAGGCGCGGATGGGGGATGTCGTTTGAGGTTGGGGCTTTGCGCTTTGTTCAGTGTTCTATGGGCCCAAAATTTCGTTATCAGTCCGCCAAGCGGACGAATAGTAGCCCCGCAGTGAACCGCTGGGTTATTTCTTCCCAGATCTCGGCCAACTTGACCCATGCCGATCTAAATTCATAGAATCACTCGCCACCCGGCAAGGCAATCAGTAGTATTTCGGGGCGTAGCACAGCCTGGTAGTGCGCTCGGTTTGGGACCGAGAGGTCGGAGGTTCAAATCCTCTCGCCCCGACCAATAATATCAACAATTTACGGCTGCCAACATTGGCGGCCGTATTTCATTTGTGGCCAACTTGTGGACAACTTTTTCAGGACGCACTTCCCTTTGGAGTTGGACGGCCTGATGTAACGCACCGTCGTCTTCAAATCCTTGTGGCCCATGAACGTCATTATTGTGAGCGCCTCGTACCGAGCCAGGGCCAGGCGCGTACAGAAAGTGGCACGTAGATCGTGCCACCAGAGGTTTTGAATCTTCGCCAACCGACAGGCGGTGTGAAAGATCGTTTGACGTCAGTGAACGCTGTCTTTGTATCCGGATTTGTGAACACATAGTCGTCAGGCTTTTTACCTCGACACAGCTTGAGCAGAATGGCTCGGACTCTCGGGTCTAAGACATCAATCGGGATTTCGCGGTTTTTTCGTCCTTTCGTCTTGGCCGCGACAATGACATTGCGAGCGAAATCCACTTGATCTCGCCGCAGGTTAAATTGCTCCCGTTTCCACAGGCCAAGTCCCAGGGCGACAATAACCATTGGCTTCAAATGCCCCCCCCTCCCTGTTATTTTACTCATCAGAACTGGCTCTTCTTCCGGTAACAGGTAGCGGTAGCGCTCGTTGTCCAACTTGAACCTTCGAAGGGAGCCCCGGCTAACGGGTACCAAATCGAATAGGAGAACCGCACTGTGGCTTTCACCGTTCAAACTGAAGCGCCTCCACTCCGTGAAGATGCGACTGGCGCGCTGCGCGTCGGCAATTCGCGTGTTCTGTTGGAACTAGTCGTTCGCGCTTTCCAAGACGGCGCAACGCCGGGGACGATCGTGCAGCGATACTCTACGCTGGCACTCCCAGACGTATACGCCGTTCTCGCCTACTTTTTACGCCATCCGAACGAGGTCGAGGAACACTTAGCCCGACGCGAGCAGAAGGCCGAAGAAAGCGGCAATAAGAATGCAGAAAGTGTTTATTGATATGCGCATCACTCTCTCCTTTACGCCGTGTTCTGCCGCCTCCCAGGGATTACCAGTATTGAACGCCAAAGTTTTCATTCAACGCGTCCAGCTCACGATTGCATGTCGTATGGTCAGGCCAGAAACGCTCAAGGCGCCTGAACTCTTCGGTGTGTCCCGCCATCAGATAAAGGTGGAGGTATTCGTGCCACAGGAGGTAGAGCAGCGCCGCTTCAGAAAAATCGGCCGAGTCGAGAAGCATATTAATTTTGATCGGTCCAACACCCGGTTGATTCTGATACCACGCCTTGCCGTACCAGCCCTTAATCGGCCGGCGCGACCATTCGATGGATCCTTGGTGACGCAGGGGCTGGCCAATCAGCTCGGAGCCCTGCCGCAAGGCCTCCGCCATCTGCTCTTCGAGGTCGTTATGGTGCGGTCCGGGTCCAGGTCGCAGCGGGTTCGACGGCGGTGGCTCAAACATCGGTACACCCTTGGGCGCTCGGATCCCATTGGCGTATACCAGTTCGCGCATGGCGTCGTCGAACGCCTGTCGAAACTCCAAGATGGTCGGGTAGATGATGCGCGCAAGCGAGGAATGCCGCCCCTCAAGAAGCACCTTTTGCTCGCTTGGCCCCAGTTCATTTTTTAGTGCGTGGCTGGCGAGAGCGCGAGGATCGCAGTCCGCGCGACCGGACAATGCAATGTATTCCGGCAAGGCATCGCCGGCGCGAAACCGCCCGTACACGAGCTCGATGTCGAGCGACGACGGCACCGGAGGCTCGCAGTCCGAGAAGAAGTCGTCACTGAGAGCGCGTGCATCGATAGCGGCGCGCTGCTCGGGGACTTCTCCAAGCGAGGCAAACAGCGCGTCCCAGCACGAACGCTGGTGATCGTAGACGTGAATAACCCGCCGGACGTCCTCGCCCTCCGCTTCGTATTCAAGCACGTACATGCCGTGCGGCACCGCTTCGAACACATCCGCGTCAGAATCGCTCATCGTTGCGCGGATGCCGCGAGCGATCGAGATGACTTGATCCCACGAGACTGTCGAGACGACCTCATCAGGCTGGGGCAGCGTTGCGGGTTTCACCACCGGGAACTCGTCGGTCGGAACCTCACTCGCAGCCAACCACTCGATCGGAGACAGAAAGTCGAAGTACGTGCTCCAGTGATCCTCGAACGACACTATGTGTGCCTCGGCGTTGCCTCCCGCTTGCGGTCCTCGGAGGGCGCGGCCAACCATCTGCCGGAACAAGATAGCGCTGCTCGTGGGTCGTGCGAGAAAAACCGTTCTCGTTGCGGGGAGATCCACGCCTTCGGTCAACATGTCGACGTTGATGAGGACGTCGAGCCCACTACGCCGATCCGCGTACGCCCGAAGAACTTCACGGCGGTCGACCCGTTCACCCTCTTTGAGGTCCGGCCGATAACTCGCGACGTATTGGGCTTCGACGTTGGCTTGTCGGAATGCATCTGTCAGCAATGCAGCGGCGGCCACATCGGTCGTGAACACTAACGTCTTGCCGTACTTGGCTGCATTCTCCACGTAATGGCGAACGATGGCTTGATTGCGACGCTCATCTTGACCAAGGCGAGCCAGCATCTCGGCAGACGGCTCGTGGAACATCGCGAGGTGAGTTCGATCTTCGGTTGTCATGCCCGTCTCGGCGTCGATATTCGTCTTGACCGTTGCCGGAATCGGGCGCGCCAGCAACTCCTTCGCAATCAACTCTGTCATCGAGACTTGGTAGATCACGCGTCCGCCAAAGAGTTTGCGTAGGGCTGGACGCTCCGCTTCTGCGGTTCGCGTTGGGGTCGCCGTCAAACCCAGCAGTCGATGGGCTTTAGCTGTCTTGAGTAGCTCGATAGCATCGCGATAGCTCTTAGCAGGTGCGTGATGCGCCTCGTCGATGACAACGAATAATCTCGGGTCATGGAGTAGGCGTTGGGCATCTTCACCGCCGCGGGCCAGGCTGTGAACAGAGCAGCAGATGATGTCATCGGCCGGATCGATCTGGTGGAATCGACAGTTGCGGCTTGAGACCTGACGGATGCGCAAGCGTTCGCGGCTTGTGGCAAGGGATGCGCACGCTACGAACGCGCCCGTCGCCTGCCGCAGTAATTCTTCTCGGTGGGCGAGCCACAGGACTCGGTTACCTGGGCCCTTATCCAGCCAACGCCGAGTTAGCCAATGCGCGGCAGTAAACGTTTTCCCGGAAGCGGTAGGCATGACCAGGACGCCGTTGAACACGCCAATCGACTCGTACTGTCGCAGGTGTTCGTCGAGCTTGGCCCAAGCCTCTATCTGATGTGGATAGGCGCGCCGCTGGTCAGCCGCCTGTTTGGCGGGCATGAGAATACCGAAGCTCGGAACGAAATCGTCGTCGCCTGCGATGTCGGTTCCACCGCCACGGTCGCCGAAACTGATCAAACGGCGGAACAGGAGATCGCGCAGTCGAGAGCTGTTGCGGCAGCGATCCACGTAGTTGGCGCAGCCCTTCGCGTCGTCGGGCATTGCTCCGCGCGGCCCGATGTTCATGTCGAATAATTCGCGGACGACCGCCGCGCCGATACCGGCGTTCTGTGGCAGCCAAACGCGCGCCAGCGTATCCTTCGTGAGACGGACAAACTCGTCGTTGGGTCGAGCGACTTGGTTAACGAGGTAGCTTTTGGCCGCACTCGTTTCGCCTTGGAAGCCAATGTCCCGCGCGAAATTGAGTAATGAGCGGTCGTCGAACTGATCCCATGAGAACCGGTAAGCGGGCATCTTTTCCTCCTGCGAATTCAGGCCGAATCCGCATAGCCTACAGCAGATCCGCCCCTTTGGGGAATCTACGTTTGGTGGGAGAACCATATCAGGGCGTGCCGATTGTGAACTGGAACGAACTCGAAGCTGAATTGGCGGAGCGAGAGCTGACGGCTAATTAAAGTTCTATAATGATGAACGCTGGCACCGGGCGCTGAGTCACAAGACGCCGGCAGAGGTTTATCGCAATGGTCAGTGAAACAGGGCAAGGAGTTAGTCGCGAACGGAGTAGCCTGCGCTGCGGAGGCCGTCAAGGGTCTCCGCTACGCTCTGGTAGAACTTCGCAAACTACGGAGCCCGGAGTGTTGGTCGCAATCAGGGCAGCAAGCAAGGAGTTGGGCACTGATAAAGATAACGATGCGCGAAATTTACCAGGAGATCGCGGCGTATCGGCGGGAGAAGCGGCTCTAATGCGGCTCACCAATTTGTGAACCAAATTCGCTGTGATGACCGGGAACAAGGTCATAGACCGCGAGAACGGTGACGCCCTCAAAGCCGATCACGCCGCTAAAAACGTGTGGCGAATTTGTGGTCAGAATTCTCAGCTCATCACGTATACGCGATGGCAACGAATGGGACGGGATGTAAAAACCTTAGTAAATCCTTGGTGGCTGCAACTTTTGAAAAGGCAAGGACTTACGTTTTTGCCGCAACTGCGGTTTGGGACCGAGAGGTCGGAGGTTCAAATCCTCTCGCCCCGACCAAAATTTAATCTACCCTCACAGATCGCCTCCTTTAAAACAATTACCTGCACTACATCTTTGAAGCTCCGGCACCCAGCACACGACGGGTGCTGCGTTCCTGAATGAAGACTACGAGGCGCAACTTCTCACGTTGCCGCCGGCACTATCGCGCAGCCTGGTTATTTTTCGTCCCTCTCTGCCGGGTTCGTTGTATCGTTCATCATCATGGCAGCTTGATCAAGTTCCTCCAACACCGCAGAACACTGGTAGAGGAATTTCAGAGACTGGAGATTTTAAATCTCTCTTCGGCCCACGACTCAAATAGTGAGAGCTGAATAGCTGAGTTGGGCGACCTATTTTATTTGTCGCACGGCACCAGTTCTGACGAAGTTCAGATCCAGCACCGCAAAATGGGAATCCCGGACACAATCGCCGTTTTCAGCTAATTCAAGTTCAGAAGTCCGTTACATCGATGCAGCACCCGGCCAACAACAGCGGAAATTGGCGGGGTTAGGAGTAGTGTGGCCAAAGTTCGCCCTTTTCATTGTCTCCAAGGTTCCGTACGAACCTTATTTTTTCTAGCTCTGCTGGCAACCCCAAGTTCAATTGTCTCGGCGCAGGCCTCAGATCCGACAAACTCGCCTACCGAAAATCTTTCCGCGTTGAGACGTGCCGTTGTAATCGTGACCACCTTCGACGAACAAGACAAGCCTCTCCTGCAAGGCAGCGGATTCTTTGTTAAGGCAGACTGCGTCGTAACCAACCTGCATGTCATTGCTGATGCCGCCAGGGTGCGCATTACCACTTTTGCCGGCAAGACAACCCTCGTACAAAGCGTTTTGGCCCGGAACGACAAAGACGATCTGGCATTGCTGCAGGTCGATGCCTCAGCCGCGAATGAGATTCTTGAGCTCGAAGAGACAGCGCCAGTGGAGGGTGAGTCGATTACGGTCTTGAGCAATCCTCGAGGTTCGCCCTGGACAATCACGCACGGTCAAATCGGCCTGCTCTGGGCCTTCGGCGGGTTCAGCGGGCGTATTCAAATCAGCGCTGCCATCTTTCCTGGGAGTAGCGGCGCGCCTGTCATAAATGAGAAGGGGAAAGTAATCGGTGTCGCCGCCATGCACATTCAAGGAGACAAAGATCTCAATTTCGCCGTACCAGCGGAGAGCTTGCGGAGCTTGCTCGACAACTCCACCAACCTCGCTTCAAGTCGACTCACGCTACTAAAGTAGACAGGCCCCTTTAACTTCCCAATACTGACATGGGGGCTCTTTCTCGTTTTCACCATTAGTCGACTCGGCATCAGCGCCACGCACGTTAATGAATCTACTTAACTACCGGGCCAAATAACCAAACTTTCCTGCTGTGGGCATTAGCCGTCAAGAATTGATACATCAAAGTGAATGCTCAGTAGCCCAAACCTCCGAGGTGAGTTGATCGCCAACCCCGCGAGATCTACTTTGCGACAACCTTTTGAAATTTATTAAGGGAAAGTGCCTTAAAATTGCGATTTGGGGAGACTTTGAGGCAAGTGTGTGATATACCTCTTCCCGTTAGTTTTAACTTAATGTATTGGTGGAGGATCACACTAGACCATGGCGACTGCAACTGGCAAGAAGCGGATGACCCAGTCCGAAGTTATCAACCATTTCGCGGAGAAGACCGGAATGAAGCGCGCACAAGTCAAAGAGTTCTTTGAAGAGATCTCTGGGCTGGCCGCTTCGGAAGTGAAGACGAACGGTGAGTTTGTTCTTCCTGGTTTCGGAAAGCTTGTTAAGTCCGAGCGGAAAGCTCGTGAGGGACGAAACCCAGCAACCGGGGAAACAATTCAGATCCCGGCCAAAACCACTTTAAAGTTTCGCGTTGGCAAAGCAATGAAGGATACAGTTCTACCCAAAAAGTAGGCTGCGTCCCTCGCTTCTTAGCCTAATTCTTTTAGCGCCGCTTACAGGTTCACTTTCCGTGGACACTGAGGCGGCGCTTCCGTTTTTTCCAATAAATACCGCGGAGTACCTCTCTGTACGAGTATTCTCGCCAAACTTCCAACACAGGATTGCGATTAGAATTTGTCAGTTTGCAGACTGTGAAGTAGGGACGTAGGAAAGAACGCTATGGTGGCCAAGTCCAACACTACCCATCCTGCTCGTCATCGCAGCTCTGCCAGGACGCAGAGTTCATCTCGAACCACTCGTGTGGGCATCCCTTTGGACGTCAACGAGGTTGAACTTACCTTCGGCAGCCGCCGAGTGAAGCTGACAAACCTGGGCAAGATTTTCTGGGCGCAACGCAAAATCACCAAGCGGCAATTGATCCAATATTATGCTGATGTGGCGCCGTATCTGCTTCCACATCTTCGCGACCGCGCTATGGTGATGAAGCGCTACCCTAATGGCGCCTCCGGCGATTTCTTTTTCATGAAACGCGCGCCGCAACCCCGGCCAGATTGGATTGAAATCTGTTCCATTGGTCACTCATCGGGGAATGTGATCGATTTTCCGATCATTCAGGATCTCCCTTCCCTTCTCTGGGTGATAAACCTCGGGTGCATTGACTTGAATCAATGGTACGCCCGCTGTGACGATGTTGACCGACCAGATTATTTGCATTTCGATCTCGATCCTGTGCCCGGTGCTAACTTTGACAGGGTCAGGGAAACGGCGCTCGTGGTCCGTGACACGCTGGCCGCACTCAAGATGAAGAGCTACGCGAAGACAACCGGTTCCAAGGGAATCCATGTGTACGTGCCAATAGTGAGGGGACCCACACAGAAGGAAGTCTGGACAGTAGCCAAGGAAGTGGCGCTGGTACTTGAAGCGGCCCATCCGAAGCTGATCACGGCGGAGTATAAGATTGCCAAGAGGCCAAAAGGCCGGGTGCTGGTGGATTACAACCAGAATGCGTGGGGACGGACGCTCGCGTCAATCTACTCGATTAGACCCAAGCCACAAGCAAGCGTTTCCACGCCAGTCACCTGGGATGAAGTCGAGCAGGGAATAACAATTGAGGATTTCAGGATTGACAACGTGCCGGCGCGGCTGGCTGAGGTCGGTGATCTCTGGAAACCTCTGCTGGCAACGCGCGGCCGGTTTCGCTTGGATCTACTATTCGCGCAGAAATAACACAGATGAGTGCACGTGAGGACCTTAAAAGAGTGGGGCGGCTAGTGGGACTTGAACCCACGACCTCTTGATTCACAGTCAAGCGTTCTAACCAACTGAACTATAGCCGCCACAAGACCGCTAAAATACTTATCGGCGTATGGTATTGCCCCCGGCAGGACTCGAACCTGCGGCCCTCTGCTTAGCTTCCAGCATCAAGTTTCCCTGACCGCCCAAAATGCGGGGTTGCTGGCTGGACTATATCTTGGACATCTCAGTCCCGACCCGTATAGTCTCTGAGGATCCCACTCTCAAATCGACAAGCGGTTTCCTGCGGATTACCCAATCCTTGCGGATTGTTACTCCTATCTGAGAAGTACCGAAGGCTCTCAGGGCGTTCCCGCATATGGGGTCGTCCACTCAATGGGTTCCTGATAAAACTTCCCCATTAAGGCTCCTACAAGGCAGATGCTCTATCCACTGAGCTACGGGAGCACATCCATTTTTCGCTCGGCCGTGATGTTAGCACGCGATCAGGCCGACAGGTCAACCGCGATTGAATATTAAGACGGGCGCCTGATTCAATCAGGTTCTACCGTGTCAAAATAAAGAGACCGCAGGTCTAAACCGGCGGCCTCTTTGGTAAAGTTGAACCCTAATGAATTGATTAAGCGGCGCGGGGGCGCTCCGTTGACTCCGCAAAAACGCGTCGGCCGTTAATAGCGTCATCAATTATTTCACGAACTGCTGAGGTATCAGGATTAACATCCATGCGGTCGCAGGCACGCAAGTGCCGCACAATCCCCTCTGTCGCAATTTGCTGTGCTACGCCAGTCAGCTTCGAATACCGACGAGCCTGAATGTGATCGATTCTGAGAAGCCGCTCATCCAGCGGCAGGTTTTTACCGAAAGTCACGATTGCTATATCTCCTCCATAAAACCCGGGATAAGTCCGAGTGGTTGATTTCAAAACTTTAGATGCAACGCTCCCAAGCTGGGATGCAGTTTCATTGCAAAACTCTTAATAGTCTCTCGCCCAAGCGGGCTTGCCCACCTCAGGTTGCCAATAATCATGCTCAGCAAAACTTCGAATTATACAGATCACTTACCAAAAATAAAAGAAAAAAGTTTTCCGCCTCCGTCACTCGCTTAAAGCCATGGTGCCATCAGGTCAAATTCTCTTGTAGCAAGGTTTAGCCAGGATCACCCCATTCCACGATACCAATGATACTGAGTCTGAAGGGGGCGGAACCTTCGCGGGGGGCATTAATTCAACGAGCCATGAAAGGCTCTTCCCTGTGCAGGTCGGGCCTTATTAAGAACCCTTTATGAACCCGCTTCTAGCTAAAGAGGCGCATATTAGCTAGAATTTGTTTCCTTTTAATCACGACGGGAAATTTTCTACGCATTCAAACAAGGAGTTTCAACATGCCGGACGAGCAAAGAACAGCAAATAATTCGCAAACCTATTTGGTTGATGCCGACGAGTTCACCTTCGAAACCGTCGACCAGAATAATGGACAGGCTACGGTGATTCGTTTTCGGATGGAAGATCCGCGCTACCACGCTGGCGATATGCTGCTCGTCCTTTCAGGAACCGACATTCGCTTTCACGGCATGATCGGGAGTATGCAGGAGGGCTGGGCTACGGCCTCCGATCATCGCGGTTCGCTGCTTCCGGCCACTGTGCAGTAATTTTGTCAATTTCTGATGTACCCACTGGGATAGCTCAACGAAATGCCGGGAGTCAGTGAACGAAGCTGCAGGCGGTGAAACCCCTTGCGCGGGTGAGTGGAGAGAAATGTAACGGCAAGTTGCTTTTCGAGCGTCGCGTCCAAATCCCGCAGAAACGGATCGAAGCTCACGGGCGCGCCTGTGCCCTGGAAGAAAGCCCGGCCGCCGGTCTCATCGGATAGCCGCTCCAAAGCACTCTGAGCATTACCCAGCAGGAGTAGGTTGCTGCTTTGGCTAAGGACAACGCTCGGTGCGAAAAACGAGTAGACTGCCACCGATCTCCGTTGGGCCTGATTTATCGCGCGTTGTAAATCGACGCTCTGTCCAGCTGAACTCGAATCAAGCCCGCGAGAAATGTCCAGGCCATCGGAAACCACTAACATTGAACGCCGTCCCGAAGGCTGGGATTCAAACCTGTTCAGGCCTTCTAAGATTTCCACATAAGGGTTGTAAGGTGCTGCTGAAGCAGATCCCAGTGGTATCCGCAAAGAGCTTGCGGCTTTTTCCAGATCGTTGGTAAAGCGCTGTCTCACTTGGAGCGAGCCACTCCTGATGTATGCAACCATGACCCGAGAACCGCCCGGCAAATGCCTGATGAAGTCGCCGATAGATTTGATCTCATTGCCTATTGACGAAACAAGGTCATCCTGAATCAGTACTGCCAGCGTAATCGGCGAATTTGTGGAGATGGCTCGAATGGATAACAGTGTCTGGGGTTCGCCGTCTTCCAACAGATTGAGATCCAGCATCTGCACTTCAGCTTCGGTTTTGCCGTGAATCTTAACGCCCACAGGTATGGTCACCGGCTTGGCGGTGCCCGGCGATTTCTTTCCGTCTGCATCCCGCGATTGCCCAAGCGCGTGCGTTGGAGAAGCATAAGCGCACATGCAGAGCGAATACGTTAGTATGAGTGCACGGAAAAGTAGTTTCCTACTGTTCATAGGTCTCCTCGATTTTAGCCATGTATACTTCATCGGCAAACTGGTCCATCTGCTTTCTCGCCGCTAGCGAGCTCGTATCTGAAGGGCTAAGATTGTTTACCAAACCAACTCCGGGGGGCAAGTCCGCAAAGCCATGGATATGGTTGCAGCTAACTTAGAGGGTAAGATTACCGCGCGTGACAAGACTATGGCGCGTGCCCTGACATGGCTTCCCTGGGTTGCTTTCCTCACCGCCAGCTTACCTGCTCCGATTATCTTTCTGGTCCTTTTCGTTGCTTCCAGTACAACTGAGGCTGCCGCCGTTTATCTCTTTCTTACGATTTTAAGCGCCCTTATCGGAGCCGGCCTGGCAGTCATTTTGCTGCTCGCGCTACTCTTCTACCGGAAGCAGTGGCAAAAGAAACTCCGCGACAGATTGGCTCTCGATGGTATCACAGCCTCGGAAGTCCAATGGTTCACGGCGGAATTGACCACAGCCGAGCGAAAAACTCTAAAGCAAATGGAGACGCGCAACCCACTTTTGGCTGATGCCTACAGTGAAATCCTGGCCACCAGGTTGATGGCCACCAGGGTGCTGAGT
The DNA here is from genome assembly GCA_038237475.1 of Pyrinomonadales bacterium. Lineage (GTDB taxonomy): Bacteria > Acidobacteriota > Blastocatellia > Pyrinomonadales > Pyrinomonadaceae > JAOAPY01. The sequence continues at coordinate 351,758 of JBBRYS010000002.1, forward strand.
CGCACGAGAAAGGATCTCATGCTGGTTGAGCGCCGCCTAAACCGCCTGGCGTTAATCCAGGGGACTGACACCACATTGATTAGAAATGAACTGAAGGAAGATCAGACGCGTCTGACAAACGCGCGACATGAAGCTAGTTCGCGCCTGGCCGAAACCCAGGCCAGGATGCAGATGATCGAGGCCGCAGCCAGTCGTGACCTTAGCCATGGCGACACTTACGCGATGCTGCAGAGACTCTCGTCCGCGCAACAACACTTGCCGCTTACGATTGAAATGGCACAATTGGAGCGACGCTCGCTGGAAGACGCAAAGGCAGATTCTAATCCAGACTTTTAAGACGGTAGACTCCGGGCGCCAGTCGCACGGCAAAACCTTCGTCCACCAGGGCCCAGTTCCCCAAGCCTGCATCCGGCATGGACAAACCAGTAGCGCGCGCGAGCTCTCTTCGCAGCGTCATCCCTGCCCCACTCAAATATGCGCGAGCTATTTCCCGCAAGGCTGCTTCGCGGTCGACCCGGGCTGCGAGTTCTTCGGGAAAGCGTCCCTCAGCCAGGGTCCAGATGTAAGTGAACTTCGGCTTATAGATGACTTCCGACGGGATTATCTTGAGACTGCGCTGCAGCTCGTCCATCGCACGCACAAAACGTGTGCGTTCCGATATGCGACTTGCCACTTGCAGATCACGACTCCCCATTTCCCATTCGCGTCGCATAACTTTCAAGATCGCCCGCGCATCAGCAGTGAAGTATGATGCTTCCTTGCCAGGGGGCGTGCCCCACAGAGCTTGAAAGTAAGGAATCAACCTACGCGCAATGAAAGTGGCGCGAGCGCGAACGAGCTTGCCGTAGAAGATACGGCCGCGGCCCATGACTTCATCCTTCAATACCCAGGTGAGACTGCTCTCCGGATCCTTCTGTACATTGCGTGGCATATGCGCGTCACGTCGACCGCAAACAGCTATGTAGAGAGAAGGGCCAGGACGCCGCGAATCAGTTAGAGCCGAGCAGAATCCGATCGCTTCAATGAACTGCTCGGCGGAGTGCACGTCTTCTAGGCGCCGGTCAGGTTCACGTCGCCAATGCCGATCACGGTAAGCTTCAATTTCTTCCGGCAGTGCTTCAATCATACGACTAAAAATAAGAGCGGCAGCGCTGGTCCATTAGTATGGGCCAACCCTGCCGCTCAGTACAGTCTCTCGAGCGAGAGCTTACTACCGGTTCGGACCGGTTGTGCGGACGGTTATTTCGGTACCCATCGGCAGATCCAAGTCATCGCGGCCCTGAACGTAGACGGAACCAGCACCACCACCGGCGCCGAGAACTGCACCAATTGCAGCACCCTTACCACCTCCGGCAATGGCTCCAATAATGGCGCCCACCGCAGTGCCAATAGCCGCGCGTTGCACGGTCTTGGTGGTTTGACTGTCCTCCTGAATGGCACCCTCGTTGTCAATCTTTAGGGTGTCACCATTTGGCGTTCGCACTGAGTCGAGAATGCCGGCAAAGCGATAGCTGCGGCCATCTCGCATTCGAATACGGTCAAAGCTGAAGGTCAACTCAGATCGGCCGGTAACGCGCCCACTGCGTTGGACGCTGGACACATGTCCTTCGATAATAGCGCCCTGGTACTGCTGCGGCGTGCGTATCGTGGCAGTAAAGGGATCGCCATCACGACTGCTCCGAGTCGATATCGAAGTGTTTAGTTCGGCGACGACCGTCTCACCGTTGCGAAGGATGAAATCGCCGTAGTTGTCACCGGAGGGATAGTCAGACGGTCCGTTGAAAACATCAAACCGCGCTACGTCAGAAGTCTTCTCATAAAAACTCTGAATCTCGATGGGAGTATTCAACCCTTCCGAGTAGATGCGTCGCGTTACGCGTAAGCGTCCATTGTCAACCGGGACGAAGATTACGTTGAATTCGTTGTTCCTGTCTCCAGTAGTGGTGACAGTGAGCTGATTACGAGTGAGCTCCGAGCGCACGCGGATTGTCTGACCATTGTTGCCCGTTTCCACTTGCTCACGGCCGTCAGCTTCAAAGGTCACCTGACTCGCTCTGGTTGAAGCCAGAGTCACTGTGCGTCCACGCACGTCGATGGCAATTTCTGCCGGGGCTTCCAGGCGTCGCAACAACTGCTCGCGTCGCTGGGCACGCTGATCATAAGGCAAGTTTCTGAGCGCACGATCGATTGCGATGCTGGGATCTTCCGTACGAGTCGAATCCAGGCGGTAAGTTCCGGGCAACTCCCCTACTGATGGATTGTTCCCACGTCCAGGATATCCGCGGTCGTTCCCTATTCGGGTAAGACCGTAAATGCCTGCGAGTTCATTGAAGTCACTACGCAGATTGGTCCAGTATCGCTGGCTGCTGGCATCAACATTCCGGCGGTTGATAAATTCATCCAGAGCGTTAGCTCTATCCAGGACTACTTGTGCTTCGGTGTTGGTATTCTGGCGTCGATTCAATCGTAATTTGAGACCGGTCACCGCGCTGCTCAAGTTTGTCAGCAACTGGTTTGGATTGTTGGCTTCACGTCTGTCATATACCGAGCCAGAGTCAGAGACTCGAGCTAAACTGTTTCTCAGCAGGTCAATCCGGTCCTCAATCCGCCGTACAATTTGGCGGACCTGCTGGGTGTTATTTTGGCGCTGAGTGCGGATCTGCGCTTCGCCTGCCACGGCTACCATGCTTAAGAGCAGAACCACTCCTAAGGATTTTCCTAGTATGTTCATTGTCTTTCCTCCATTTATCCCGGGCTCCGAACCAAGCGTGCCGTTAATTCGACTTTTGTTACTTGTATTCTTTAACGAGTTTTAGCGGGAGAGCCTTAGTACCGTTAGGTGCATAACAAGTCGCGTGCCAACGTTTCCAGGAACTGATTGAGTACAATCGGAAGGGCGCAAACGCAGTTTTGCCAACACTGTTATCCCCCACTAACTAATGCTATCTCGCCTAACCTGGCCTGGAATCTTAACAACTCACCCGATAGGAGTACGTGTTTGGGACGAAGTGTATTGCAATCCTACGACAGCAAATTCAACTCAAAAGGGTTACGCGCACACTTAAGGGTATCAGGGCTATGTTATCCTCCACTTTGGAGGCCGCACAGAAAATGAGTGAAAGCAATAAGGAACCAAAAGCAGTAATTCACTACGCGGGTAGTGATTTGTTTGTCGGCATAACACCGTCGGGACATGCCATTACTCTCGATACAGATCATGATCGATCTTCATCTCCCAGTCCGGTTGAGCTTTTGCTGGTAGCGCTGGGTAGTTGCACGGCCGTCGACGTGATTGGAATCCTGCAGAAAAAACGAGAACAGGTTTCTGACTATAAGGTTGAAGTCCGTGGCGAAAGGCAAACCGATCATCCGCGCAGTTTCAACCGGATGGAAGTCAAGCATATTATTACCGGCAAGAACGTCACGCCGAGGGCCGTGGCTCAGGCCATCGAGCTCTCTGAGAACAAGTATTGCAGCGTCGCTGCTACTTTAAGACCAACCGTAGAAATCGTTTCGAGTTTTGAGATCATCGAAGCAGCAACATGAGCTTTAATAAATCAGATGACCGTTATCGCGTCCCAAGGTTAGTCGCCGGTCCCCTTGGCCTGGCCCTTTGTTTTTCCGCCCTCGTAGCCATACCTTCAACTGTTTTGGCATCTGAACGCGGCATCATCGCTACGCCTCGTTTTCAATCGGCGAGCGACAGTAGTCTTTCCGCGGTGCGGCAAAGTGATCGTTCTGCGCGCACCAACGACGGCAAACTCATGCGCCTGCCGGTCGATGAACACCTGCGTCGGGCGAGCGTCTACATGTCGAACCGGGCCTTTGCTGAAGCGCGTGAGCATTGGGAGGCGATGTTGGCCTTCTATCCTGAAGATGGCAATGTTCCAGCTGCAATGTTCGGTATCGGACGATCACATTTCCAGGAGCGTCACTATCAGCAAGCCTTCCTGGTTCTCGATAAACTTCGCAAAGCCTATCCACAGACAAAGGATGGCCGCGAGGGACTAAACCTCAGCGCTTCAGCTAAGTTGCGCATGGGCCAGCCCGGGGAAGCTGCGCAGCTTTATCAACTGTATGTTGAGCAATACCCCCAAGGTGAACGCGTCGACAGTGCGCATCTCAATTTGATTGACACGCTGCGTGAAGCCGGTCACCCCAAAGAAGCACTGCAGTGGATTGCGAAGACTCGAACAAGGTTCGCAGGCTCTCCCACCGAACTGAATGCCCAGTTTGCACTGCTACGACTCTACGTTGCTGAGGGAAACTGGAAGCACGCCGTCGCTGCCGCAGATGAACTCAGCAGCAAGCGTTTTTCAAAGGGTGTGCTGACTACTTATTCAGAGGTCGCCTACCTGAAAGCCTATAGCCTGCAGCAGGCGGGACAAACAGAAGATGCAACGACGGCGTTTCTGAGTATTCCCGACGGAGTGGAGTCATATTACGGTGGACTGGCCACCGAGAGACTTCACGATCTGGCCGATAACAAGCGACGCTCGCTGGTCAACCTGCGTGAAGAGCGTGTCGGTTCGCAGATAGCTCTGGCAGCAGGTTCCTACCCGGCGCCTTATCGGGAATCGATCCTCCGCACCGCACGAGCGAGAAATCTCGATCCGCGTTTCATCCTATCTATCATGAAACAGGAGAGCGTATTCAAGCCGCAAGCGAAATCGCCAGCGGGCGCGCGAGGTCTGTTACAACTAACAGTGGACGCCGCTCAGCGTTACGCAGCGAGCGCGGGACTTACTTCGCTGAGCGAAAATCAGCTCTATCGGCCGGACACTTCGATCCTGGTTGGTGGAGTCTATCTCGCTGAGCTGGCGCGAATGTTTCCCAATCTACTCGAGGCTGTGGCTGCTTCCTATAATGGCGGGGAAGACAATGTCGCACGCTGGGTCAAACGCGCCAGGCAAAAGGATCCCGGCGTCTTTACTGCCGAGATTGGTTTTGACGAAACGAAGGCCTATGCTCAGAAAGTGATGGCGAACTATCGAGCTTACCGCCAGCTTTACACCGCCGATCTCATCCGCCGGTGACTCAGTCACTTTCCCTCTGATGACTCCAGGTCAGGGCTCCGGACTGAAGCCTCTGTCTTCAAAGCCTCTGGCATTTTCCCGGCGTCGCAGGTTGTCGGGATTGTGATACCCGCGCGGCTGGATACCGAGACGCACCAGTCCCTGGTAAAACTCATAGCGGATGGTCACCTCCGACATGGATTGAGAGTCCAACTGCATATTTACCCAGCGCACATCATTCGAGACCGATCGGCCGATCCCCGTGGCTGCAGATTCATCGTTAGGGGTCGGATAAGACGATCTACTGTCTCCACGTTCAGCCGCGGCAGGTGATTCTGAGCGGGCTTTGCTCTCTGAGGTATTGTCTTCAGAATTTGTGGTCCCGGAGCGCGGTGACGGCGGAGGAAGAACCCGAATCGGCAGGGGTTGACGCTCGCGGAAGAACACGGCGGAGATTACACCCAGGTTTGCTGTCTGGCCCAACCTGGCACCGTAAGAGCTACTCTCTTTGGTGAAATAGAAATGGCGCGCGCGCGCTGAGCTAACCTGCCAGCCGGTGATGTTGATCGTTTCATACGGACCCATCACCCATTTGCTGGCATCCCACGCTGTTGTGTGTTTGGCGTCAATAGTGTTCAGACCGTCGACCGATAATGCGACCGCTACGCGAAACGGAAAAGGATTGCGCACCCGCAGAGCGTATTCACGTCCTTCGCTGGCTTCGATATAGGTACGGCCCCTGGCTGTGTATTCATCGAGTGCCCTTCCGTTCACCAACACCTGAACAGCAAAATCCTGTCTGGTAATGTCCGGCCGGGCCGGCGACTGATACTGAGTGGTGAGACCCGGACCGCGTGGCACCGTACTCATGCTCGTTCGTGCCGAGGAGAGTATAAATCCACCTGTAAAAAAGGTGCTGAGGCCCGCTATAGCCAACAAGATCCACTGCTTTCTTACTATCATTGCGGCATCTCCTAACGATGAAAATTCTCCAACCCGCTTCCAGAACGCAGTTTCGACTCAATCTTGCATTCAGATACAGGCGGCCGCAAATATTATTTCGGGACTAATTATCCGGTCCCGCGCCAGGTCCGGCAGGATAGGAACCTCGTGTATTGCAGCCTGATCCTGAATCTTCTCAGCAATTTCGGGTCACGGCCGGCTCGATCAAGTTGACGGGTTTGTTGCAAGTCCGGCAACCTCCGGATGGCCAGAACTTTTGAGATTGAGTAAACACAGCGCTAGAGGCTACAATGTCGCGCCAGGTTTTCCCCAACGTGATTTCGCACTCATTCGCAGAAGGGTGTGCTTCCGAGCACCCATTTAGGAGAAACAGATGGAGTATGTGCTGACTGCGACCAAGACCGAAGCGCGCGCCGGATCTTATTACGACAAGATCTGGCGGCTATATGATCTCACCTTTAAGCTTAATGGCTATGGTCGGTCTTTGGATCAGTATTTCGCTTCACACCCGCCCCCGGTTTCGCGCGGGTCCCGGATACTCGATGCCGGTTGCGGCACAGGATTGTTGACACTGGCACTGCTGCGAGCCATCAACTTTCCTGTCAGTATCACATCACTCGATTTGTCTGCTTCATCAGTCACCGCCACCAAAAAAGCTGTCGCGCAGAGTGATGGCCGCCGTCGCGATGTGAGTTACATGCAGGGCAACGTGCTTTCGCTTCCCTTTGCGGATAACTCATTCGACTTTGTAGTGACCTCGGGTGCGTTGGAGTACATGCCGCTTGAGGACGGACTACATGAATTGGCGCGCGTGATCAGCCCGCGGGGGCACCTGTTACATCTGCCCATACGCCCATCGCTGACAAGCACAATGCTTGAAATTGGGTTCCGCTTCAAACACCATCCACCTAAAGACGTGTTGCAGAAAACTGCCAGGGACTTCAAAGTAGTGGACCACTACGAGTTTCCCCCTTTGCAGGTTATCGGCTGGTCCAAGACTGCCCTCCTGGCCCGGAAGCGCTCAGATGGTGTGGTGATTTCGGCTTAAGAGTTTTCTTTCACAATCACGAAGTTTCATTCACGGGCATTGCGGCAAGATCTGTCTCACATACGAGCCGCTGCAGCGCTGCTCGAATTTTTTCAGGCATCGCTACCGGCCGGCGCGTTTCACCATTTACGAAGACGTGCACGAAGAAGCCGCTCGCAGCCGCATACTCTTCGCCGTCCTGGAAAATTGCCAGCTCATAACGCACGCTGGAATTTCCCAGCTTCCCTACCCGCAAACCGATTTCGAGTACTTCGGGAAATGCCAGAGCCCGCAGGTACTGGCAGTGACTTTCTGCAGTGAAGGCCATCACCTCGCCGTTCAAAATATCCAATCCACCCTCGGCAATCAGGTACTGATTTATCGCCGTGTCAAAAAAACCGTAATAGAGAGCGTTGTTAACATGGCCGTATACATCGTTATCCATCCAGCGCGTAGCTGAGGTCGATAGGTAAGGGTATTGAGCGCGAGTAATCTGTGGCTTGTGAGTCATCTGCTACTGTCGAACTAGTTGAAGTTGATAAGTTGGCGAACGGCCTCAGCCCGGGCCAGTCGATCAAAGCCGGCATTTATCTCAGCCAGCGGCAGAGTATGCGTGTGGAGGCGATCCACCGGCAGCATTCCTGCCTGATACATGGCGATGTACCTTGGTATATCGCGGCGCGGGATCGATGATCCCATGTAAGACCCTTTGATGGTCCGTTCCTCTGCGACAATACTGAGGGCCGGAACAGAAAACATTTTCGAGGGAGCCGGCAGCCCAATGGTAACGGTCGTACCGGCGCGCTGTGTCGCGTTGTAAGCCTGCACCAGCACCTTCTCACTGCCCACGCTTTCGAACGCAAACGCAACTCCGCCTCCGCTTAATTCTTTGATCGCCGCTATCGGATCGTTCTCCGCGGCACTGACGGTATGGGTAGCGCCCAGCACGCGTGCCAGATCCAACTTGGCATTTACCAGGTCGACGGCAATGATCGGGTAAGCACCGACCGCTCGTGCTCCCATAACCGCGCTCAGGCCAACTCCCCCCAGGCCAAAGACTGCGACTGAACTGCCCGCTTCGACTCGCGCTGTGTTCACGACGGCGCCGACACCGGTCAGCACGGCGCATCCAAAAAGCGCTGCCTTGTCAAGCGGAACCTCGTTGTCGATCTTAACCAGCGACTCCTGAGCTGCGACGGTAAACTGCGAAAATGCCGATACCCCGAGATGATGGCTGCAGACACGTGCCTGCGAATCTTTAAAACGGCGGGCTCCGCTAAGCAACGTGCCATCGATGTTCGCCTGCACGCCGGGTTCGCACAAGGCGCCGCGACCCGACGCACAATAGAGGCAGCGTCCGCACACAGGCACCCAACTGAAGACTACATGGTCTCCTTCCTTTAATTCGCTGACCCCGTCGCCAAGTTCACGTACGATGCCACTCGCTTCGTGTCCGAGCACCATCGGCAGTGGGCGAGGTCGCGAACCGTCTACGACGGAAAGATCTGAATGGCAGAGTCCCGCTCCGACGATCTCGACCAGAACTTCGCCTGGGCCGGGATCCTCGAGCGTTATCTCATCAATTACAAAGGGCCGGCTTTCCGCATAAGGTGAGGTCGAGCCCATTTCATATAACACTGCCGCTCTGCTTTTCATTGTTTTTCGTTTTTCGTCTTGCGATAGCCCAGGGAAGTTGTCACTGCTTTACAGGCACCAGGCGAATTATTCGATCATCATCGGAGGTGGGATTACCGCGACCGTCGCGATTCGAAGTCGAAAAATAGATGAAGCCGTCGGGACCTTCAGCCATCGCTCGAATCCGGCCATACTTCTTTTCCAGCAGGTCCTCCTGCGACACGACCTTTCTCCCCTCCAACACGACGCGAATGATGCGCTCACCCCGCAAGCAGCCAAAGAAGAAGTTGTCGTGCCATTGGGCGAAAGCAGTTCCCCTGTAAAAGAGAGCGCTTGCCGGAGCACAGGCAGGCGTGTATTCAAGTAAGGGTGCTTCCATCCCCTCTCTGGTTTGACGATGATGGATAACCGGCCAGCCATAGTTCTTGCCTCGCTCCAGTAAATTCACTTCATCGCCGCCGCCTGGGCCGTCAAAGCCGCTCGGACCGTGTTCAGTTTCGAATAGCAGGTCAGAACCAGGTTGCCAGTCAATTCCCTGAGAGTTGCGATTTCCATAGGTCCATATTTCGGGTCGCGCATCACTGCGGCCAACGAACGGGTTATCAGCCGGCACTGTGCCATCTTCATTCAAACGCAAAGTCTTGCCGGCCAGCGAATCCAACTGTTGGGCCAATTCTCGTTTTGTCGCATCACCGGTCGTGATGTAGAGCTTGCCATCCGGTCCAAAGCGGGCGCGGCAACCAGCATGGAACTGAGCTGCAGGCAAATTCTCGATTATTACTTTTGGTTCAGTCAGGGTTGAGCCAGTCTCCCGATAGCGCACGACTCGCACCAATTGTGAGGCGCCTTTGTACGCATAAGTGAGATAGAGGAAGTGATTGGAGCTGAACTGAGGATGCAGCGTTATATCCATCAGTCCACTTTCGCCGGTCGACTCGACGTCCGGTACGACATACAGGGATTGTGGGCGCAGTTTGCCACTCTCAAACACCCGAACGCGTCCAGCCCGCTCCGTGATCAGCATGCGACCATCGGGTGTCCAGACGATTCCCCAGGGAACCTCCAGGTTACTGACGACAGTCTCCACGCGAAAGTTGACCTGGGATGAGGAAGAATTCACGACTTCGCCGGCGCCTCGTCCCGGAGGGACCTGTCCGCAGGCAGGCGCAAACAATGCCAGCACCAGGCAAAGCAAATAAGAATTAAGATTCATTTTGGTTTAAGGGGCGGGACTCGTGCTGATTTCCAATATCCTTCAGACATTTCTCATGACTCATTTAAGAGCTCTCGACAAACGAGCGTGTTCTTAAATTGGTGGTTCGCAATGCTACTGAGAGATGTATTCATGCAGCAATTTTAGTTCATCCCCTTGTTCGCTCAACTCGACCCGGAGCAGATCGCGCATGGACAACATACCGACCCAGCGCTCGTCGTCGACTACCGGTAAGTGCCGCGTGCCGATCAGCTCCATCCGTTCCAGCGCCTGATGTGGGGTCTCATCACAACGAATGACAGCGCGCAATTCGCTGGTAACTTCCCCCACCCTGACCTGGGCGGGATCGCGTTTCAGCACGACCACTCGATTTAACACATCCCGTTCTGAAAAGACACCCAGCAGCTTCCCGCCGTCATCAACCACGCAGACGGCGCCAATGTTGCGGGCAGCCATGAATTCGGCTACTTCCTGAACGGTTGCTGCCGGACTAACGGAATATGGTTCACGACTACGGATGACATCTTTGATGAGCATCGTCGTTACGCCCTCCAGCTTGCGATAGATTTGTTCTGCGGCTTGCGGCCATTATAAACAAAACCGGCCGGAACTGTCTCTAGCTGAAGAGCGAAGCCTGAGCGGTAGGTCGACGAAATGTATCCCGAGGACCATCGTGGCGGGGACGTTCCTTGTTGAAGCCAAGACGCTCGCAATGAATACGGAACAACTTCTCCATCGCTTCCCAATATTGACCTTGGCCGCGCATCCGTTCGCCAAAGACGCTGGAGTTCATCTTACCGTCGCGCGCCTCGCGTATGTGGTTAAGAATCTTGTCGGCTTTGGTGGGCAGTAATTCGCGCAGGCGCTGCTCGAAGTAGGGGGCCACACTGCCGGGCAGTCGCAGCATGTTGATAAAAGCCTGCCCCGCGCCAGCGTCTCTGGCGCGCTTCAGCAACTCAGGAATATTTGTCGTCAACCCGGGAATGATCGGAGCGATGCCAATACCGACCTTGATACCAGCCGCGGCCAGCTCAGCCATCGCATGAAAGCGCGCTTCAGGGAGAGGAGCAAAAGGCTCGACTGCGCGAGCGGCCTCGCGATCGGTAAACGGTATCGTAAAGAAAACCGAGACTCGCGCCACTCGAGCGAGTTCTTTCAGGACGTCGAGGTCGCGTCGGATTAGTGCTGACTTGGTGATGATGCCGACTGGCTGCCGGAATTCAGCACATACTTCCAAACAGCCGCGGGTGAGCTTGTAATGGGCCTCGAGTGGAATATAGGGATCGGAGGTGAAGGAAAAAACGATCTCAGATCCCTTCCATGATGGCTTCATGAATTCCTTACGCAGGAGAGTTGGCGCATTCACCTTGGCGATAATTTTCCGGTCGAAATCGGTGCCCGCGCCATAGCCGAGGTATTCGTGCGTCGGGCGACTGAAACAATAGGTGCAGCCATGAATACAGCCGCGATAACAATTGACGGAATAATCGAACGAGACGTCGGGACTGTTATTGCTGGTGATGATCGAGCGGGTGGCCGTTTCCTCAAACACCTCGAGTTTCGATTCCGGCGGCTCTCCCAGCCACTCAACCGAATGGGTCAGCCAGGGATTGGGTGGATTTTCGATGTAACGCATATCTGCAACTCTGTGCTATCGCTGCAACAAGAGACTATCAGGTTCGTCAGGGATTTGCCAGAGAAGGCATTCAAAAATATGGGAGATGTTTGACCGACGACAGGCGTCACTGCTCCTCATGCCAGGTGACAAAGAAGTAGCGATACTTATCAGGATCTTCGAGGGTGATAAACCGTCCACCCCAGCCTTCGTCGGCGGGCGCATTCAACACGAGGCCCCGGCTGCTAACTTCTTGATAGTAGGCGTCAACATCGCTTACACCCATGAAGAAGTGAGCGCCTCGACCACGTCGCAACATCGTTTCTAGTTGTTGCACGAGGGTGATTTTTAACTTGCCTCCACGCAGGGCCGCTGTCGGAGGTTCAGCTTCAGTGTTTTGGCGATCAAGCTCAAAGCCGAGACGCTCAACATAAAATTCTACAGACTCTTCCAGGTTGTTCACTTCCAGAAAGAGAAGATCCATGCCTGTGAACATAAAGAATTCAAGTCCCCTTTCATCACACCGCAGTGAAGAGAAGATAGATGGCAAAGAGACCGCCGCCGACAGCGAGTAAGAACAGCGCCTCTCTTAATAACCAGGAGCGTCTCAGCAAATTCGAATACGGTAACGACAACGAAAAAGAAATCAGGGCGGCGTGCGACAATAGGATACCAAACACGACAACGATTGAAGCCAGAATTGCCAGCGGCCATAGAAAAAAGATCCATTGAAATCGCACCAGGAACAAGAGAAATAATCCAACCAGGAGACACATTAGGGCGCTCAGTCCCTGGCCCCATGTACCCACGTCCCGAGCTGTCGGCGACGCCTGCGGCACAAAGGGAATCTCCAGGTTTGGCCGTCGCTTTGAGTCATAGTCGCGGCGCAGCGATTCATCCTTGAGGACACGATAGGCCTCATTCAAAGTCTTCATCTTCTCTTCACTGCCGCCCCGATCGGGATGATGCTGTGACGCCAGGCGCTTGTAGAGGCGTTCAAGATCGCGCAGTGATGTTGTCTCGTCAGCGCCAAGAACCTGATAGTAATCTTTTCCGTTTTTCAATTGACTCATAGTGGCGGTGACATATTACTAGTTTTTTGTCCGCCAAACTTCACTTAGTCGGAACGCAACCAAGCGCCGAAGCGGGTGGGATCCCAATTTGGTATTTTGTTCGGATGATACTTTTGGCAGCGAAGGCGCTATGTTACCCTCTCGATAATCTTAGGCAAGGAACACTTTTGAAGTTGGATCATCTTTATGACGCAATCCTTCGCGCCCGGCGATTACCTGATGTTTCAACTCGAGAGCGGCTATGGTCTAATCCGGATCCTGGCTGTCGAGGGTGATGGTCCCACAACGATCTGGCATGTCAGTGTCTATGAAGAATTATTTCCCGATGTCGAGCAGGCGGAGGCAGCACTGATTGAATCAGGTTCGCTGCACGCTGGTAAACAACACTTCGCGCTTACCGACCGGGCATTAGAACGCACCCCAGCAGCTAAGCTCGGCAACGCGTCTTTGACAGTGGCAGATCTTGAACCATATGTGACCTGGCAAGGAAGGCCCGATCATGCTGTCCATGATCGCTCGTTACTCCTTTTGCTTGGCATGCGCTAGAACTCGGACTACAACCACAAGATTTTATTAACCGGTCACTACACTGTTACGCTGTTTATCGGATGACCAAAACCCTTTCATCACGCGCCCTCGTTGCCGCGTTTAAGACTTCCCTATCGACTCTGCTGCTTGCGGCGAGCGTGCTTTGCTTTGCCGCTTCTGCGTCGGCCACGCGCCAGGAGCGCCTGATGACAAACTGGCAGCCGCTTCATTACGACATCGCCATCACCCTCGACGATAAACTGTCAACGATAACGAAGGCGCGCACGGTGGTTTCCATCCAGGCACTGAAGAACAACCTCGGTGTAGTAGATCTGGATTTCGGCGATCTCATCCTGGATTCAGTCACTGTCGACGAACACACCGCGCGCTTTGAACGGGCTGCGGATCGCCTCAATGTGTTTCTGCCGCGCGCCCTCAGCCCTGGTCAGCGCGTGCAAATCGCTGTCGAATATCACGGGCTGCCGAAAGATGGCTTGATACTGACCGCCGACAAGGATGGCAGGCCATCGGCCACCGGTGACAACTGGCCCAATCGCGTTCATCACTGGATTCCGTGTCTCGATCATCCTTCGGCCAAAGCCACCGTGAATTTTGCTGTCACTGCGCCCGCCAGAGAAACGGTTCTGGCTAACGGCAAGCTGAATAATATTTCAAACGACTCATTAGTCACCAGGACCTGGAATTACAGCGAAGGTGTTCCCATTCCTCCCTACTGTATGGTTATCGCCGTCGGAGAATATGCGAAAGTGGGGCCGGCCTCAGCCGCCGTTACTCCTCTTTCTTTTTACGTGCCCCAATCTGATGCGGCTGCTGCAGCGCTGGGATTTACACCCGCTGTGCCCTCATTGAAATTCTTCAGCGAAACAATAGCGCCGTACCCTTACGAAAAGTTGGATCTAATTGTGGGGGCTACTCGGTATGGCGGCATGGAAAACTCGAGCGCCATCGTCTTTGCTCGCAACCTGCTCAGTCCGCGAGGCGATGTTCGCCAAAGTCCTGCTTTCAGGATCAGCGAAGCATTGGAGGACGTAATTGCACATGAAATCGCCCATCAGTGGTTTGGTGATTCGGTGACGGAATCGACCTGGGCGGATCTCTGGCTAAGCGAGGGATTCGCTACCTATTTCGCTGGGTTGTTCGTGCAGAAGCATGACGGCGAAGAATCTTTTCAGACTTATATGAAACGCGCCGCGGATACTTACTTTGGATTTGAAGAGAGAACGAGAATCCCGCTGCACGATACTGAAACCGAAAGTCTCATGGCCCTCCTGAATGCAAACAACTATCAGAAAGGCGCCTGGGTGCTGCACATGCTGCGTTCAGAACTCGGGGATAAGGCGTTTTTCGCCGGCTTGAGAATCTATTATCAAGCTCACCAGCAATCCACTGCGAACAGCGGTGACTTGCGCGCCGCACTCGAAAAGGCTTCAGGCAGGGATCTCAAGCAGTTCTTCGCAAGTTGGGTTTACGGAAAGGGCCATCCTCAGTACGAGTTGTCCTGGACGTGGCTGGCTAAGACCAAACGCGTAAGACTCACGCTCAGGCAGTTGCAGCCGGAAGCCGCATTTACAAATCAGGTCCCGATCGAGCTTACCGCAGGCCAGGCTAAAACAACCGTCGTCATACAAGCAGGCCTGAAGGCAGTGACGCGTGAATTCAAGCTCAGTCAGGCGCCTTCCGCCATCCAGCTTGACCCGCACGACACTATTCTTAAAGAGGCGCGCGTGAAAGCTCTTTAGTACACCCCGGCGCACTCAGTATTGAAGTGCGTAACCACGGAGCTGAACCGCTGCTGATATTCGGCTGAAGTGATGAAAGCGCAAACCATACTGCGGAAGTTGTTGGGATCGCGATTTGTAATTACATCGAGCCAGAAATCGTAGCCGCCCTGATCCGGATTACGTCTCAGATAACCAAAGTACTGCATCAACACAAAAGCCGGATTGTACTCACGGGCTATGAAGGCTTGGATCTCAATCACATCGCCGACTACCTGGGCTCGCGTCTTGCCGAGATTCATAGCATCAATTTGCTGCTGGCGCTCGGTAGTGAACGGCATCAGGACTGCGGTATCGAACAGCTTGTTGACAAACTGAGCGTCTGTCAGCGAGTCCGGATAGGCCAGTTTAAATTCAGCTCGCTGCACGAATTCGTTAAGTAACGCGAGCTTGTTCGCCGTTAGATCCGCTCCGCCGATAACCTTGCCCCGATCACTTACGAATTCAAGGTAAGTCGGCCGGCGTCCCAGCGGCCCTTTGTAAAGCCGATAGACAAAGCTACCCGTCTGCTGAAACTCCTGTTCAATGAAAAATGCTGCCGATACGCCGATGCGTTCAGAATTAACGCAGCTAACGTTGGCGCCGCAGCTCGTGATTTTTCCGGTCCAGTAATCAAATCCGGCTGGGTCGGGTGTGCGCCCGAGAAAATCCAGATACTGCTGGTTAACAAAGAATGCTCCGTCATCAAGCGGATTGGTATTGGGCGAGCCGGTATCGTTATCAACAATCGTGACGGTTGCAGTAGATGGACTACCAGTGAAAGCACCGCCAGTCGCATTCGCCAGCGAGAGGTTTACGGTGCGGCTGGGCTGAACAAATGAGTTGTCCACGATTGGCAGGCTGAAAGTTTTGAACTTGTCGCCGGCGGCAAACTGCAGTGTCCTACTAACTGGCGTGTAATCGGTCTTGGCCGATGCCGTGCCACCAGACGTAAAAACATCGACCGAGGCGGGCGCTGTGACATTACCAAGCCGCGTAACAGTAATCGTAATCGATCCGGCATTCTCTGCTGCCAGATAACTCGCACTACCAAACTGGAAACTCGCTGCAGCTGCCTGAGACTGAAACTGACCACGGATCTCTCCGTTGGGGAAGTTGTTGCTGTGAACGTTGATATAAAGCAAGCCGTCTTTCAGATTTTGCACGTTCGCGGGCGTCAGCGATATCAGAAAATCCGTCTGGTTGCCACTGGTCAGTGGAAAGAGCACCGAACCATTAACACCGATGGCGGCGGGACCATGAATGTGTGCATCTGTCTGTGCACTCGAGAGCCCGCTGAAGTTGAGCGAGACTCGCGCTGTCTGTTCGTCGGGGCTCAACAAAACCGTCGCGGTTCCGCTCGAGGTAGAATTTGAAGCCGGAACTTCCTGCGCGCCGTTCAAGCTGGCGACAAATAGCGCCGGCTGTCGTCCTGAAATCTGATAAACCGCACCGTTGGTATTTGAAACCACAAACAGATCTCCGTCGCCTCCTGTCTCGATTGCTGTCGTGATGCCAAAGTCTTTGCCGATTAGAAGGCTCTCACTCTCAGTTACGTCGAACTTATCGAGATTATCGGCGACCAGATCGTTTAGGCGAGAGTCGGTGAAGGCGAAATGCAGCCGGTCCGGTGTCAATTTGAGACGGAAGAGATAACCGCCACTTAGAAAAGTTCGCGCGGCTCCGACGAACATGTCGCCTTCGAATTGAGGGCCCAGTCCCCTGCCCGATACGAATCCCAGCGTCGAGGGTGCGACCGCATATTTCCAACTGAGCTCGGGCTGGTTGTAATGTGCCCCGGGCAACATGTAGAGCGCTGCCAGCGCAGTCGCTGGAGCGTCGGCGATTGAAGTGGGAGACCAACGCAACTGCTGCAGGTTACCCGCGCCATACGTCGTCTCAATTTGTTTGTACTGAGAGACCCGGCTCGACGGGCCCATTATCTGCACCCAGCCGTTATTCGAGCCTGCCGTTACACGATTCATCTCGTCGAAAGCATCGTCGCCATTCTCCTGGTCCCAGAGATTGCCGGAAAGCGGATCGAATCCGAGACCAAATCCGTTGCGCACACCGTAAGCGTAAAGCTTTTTGATGTTAACTGCCGCCTCGCCAGAAAGAGTCGTGGTGGCGTTGTAGAAGGGATTGTCCGATGGTATCGAACCATCATCGTTCAGTCTGAGAATAAAGCCGGTAAGATGCGCATCGTCGGGCGCTGGCCCCCCAAACTGATCGTCAGGCACTGGTGCGCCACTGGTGACGTTCTGTAGCAAACCCCGTCTCCCGTTATCACCCATCAGGATGTATAGCTTCCCATCGGGACCGAAACGCAGGATGCCCCCGTTATGATTGCCGCGCAGCGGTTGATTCGCGTCCGCCTGGTAGGCCCGCAGCTTGATTAGATTGCGATCAAAAGTGAGCGTAGTGCCATTCCAGAAATAACGATCCACCCTGTTCCCCAATAATGGAACTTCGGCAAGGTTGGTCGAATCATTCGGGGTACTGCTTTCCGTCCAATAGAGATAGACGAAGCGATTGAGTTTGAAGTAGGGATGCAACGCAATCCCCAGCAACCCTCGCTCGGATGCGCTGTTGACCGCGAGGTCAAGCACGGAGCCCTGCAATGCGCCGTTGGTCACTCGCCGTACTCTTCCAGTGTCTTTCTCCAGCACGAAGAAGTCATTCGTGCCGATGAAGGCCAGGCTCGTGGGCTGACTTAGTCCGGTGATCACGGTCTGCACGCTTAGATTCGTATCGAGCAAAGATGGTCCACTGGATGGCAGAGCGACAGTCGTCGAAATTGTCGCGCTATTATTGTTCAGATTGGGATCAGCTTCTGTTGCCGTTACTGACGCGGTATTACTCAGCTGTCCGGTCGCAAGCGGCCCGACGGTAATAGTAGCAATCGCTGAACCCCCGTTCGCAAGACTGCCAAAACTGCAGACGACGGTTGTCGTCCCGGAACATGTTCCCTGGGTTGCAGTCGCAGAGATGAAGTTAATACCCGCCGGCAGGTTGTCCGTCATAGTCACGCCTGTAGCAGGTGAAGGACCGTTGTTAACGACGACGATTCGGTACGTCAGACTCGTGTTGACAATGGCGGGATTGGGCGAGGCGGTCTTGCTCAACGAAAGGTTAGCGCTGGCGGTGCCAGCTATCACCAGCGTCAACGGGGTCGAGTGCTGAAGATTGCCGCTGACCGCCGTCAGGATCAAAGAGTAAGTACCCGGCGGCGTCGCCGCGGTCGTAGTAACGGTTAGCACCGAGTTCTTAGCACTAGCGTCGATTATGTTCACAGGTTGCGGATTGAAAGAACCAGTTGCGTCGGACGACAGTCCACTGAGACTGAAACTCACGTCTCCGGTAAACCCGCCGGCGGGAGTCACGGTCAGATTAAATGTCGTAGCATTTCCCGGGCTTACTGTTTGTGATGCAGGAGTAGCAGATAAGGCAAAGTTCGCCGCCGGCGTTAGATCAGAAATCTTCGCGATAAATGCATCCGTAGCACCACCGCCACTGGTGGACTGCAATGCATTGGCAGTAGGAAAATTTGTCGAGGCTGTGTAGCCGGTAACATAAGCATTTCCGGATGAGTCGAGCGCCAGTGGATTGCTTGCGGTAACTGTGCTGGTAGAGTTTTCATTGCTGGTGCCACCCAGGTAGGTTGAATAGATTAATGCCGCGCCGGTGGAGTTGAACTTCGCGACAAATGCATCACTACCGCCTGCTCTGGAATTCTGGATGGCGTTGAGCACCGGAAAATTTGCGGACGAAGTAAACCCCGTGATGTAGGGTTCTCCGGCTGCGTTGACAGCAATGCCAGTCCCGCGATCATCCCCGATACCACCAAGGTAGGTCGCATAAATCTTAATGCCGGCGCTGCTGATCTTAGCGACGAAGGCGTCATAGGAGCCTCCGGCGGATGCCTGAAAAGCATTCAGAACCGGAAAATTATTCGACGAAGTCTGGCCCACTACATAGATGTTGCTCGAAGAAATATCGAGCGCGATGCCGTAAGCTCTGTCGTCGGCAATACCACCCAGGTAGCTGCAGAAAAGCAGTGAGCCGGCGCCACTTAAACCCGTGTCGAACTTAGCTACGAAGCCATCGAAGCTTCCACCAAAATTATTTTGGAACGCACTCTCAGTGGGAAAATCTGCGGAAGCGGTAAGACCGGCGATATAGGCAATGCCATTCGCTGCAATGGCCACGTCGCTGCTGCGATCGGTTCCGCCGCCACCCAGCAAAGAGGAGTAAAGTAAGCTCGCGCCGGCCGCGTCAAACTTCGCCAGGTAAGCGTCGGTGTCGCCAGCGCGCGTTCCCTGATAAGCCGTTAGAGTGGTAGGAAAGCCAAACGATTTGGTTCCGCCAACAACATACGCTCGGCCCAGTGAATCGACAGCCACGCCTTCGGCTGAATCATTTGCCTCGCCACCCAGGAACGTGGAGTAGACCAGACTGTTACCCTGTCCATTCAGCTTGAACAACACTGCATCAAAATCTCCGCCTTGATAAGTGGGTGCAAATGAGCCGGGCGTCGCAGGGAAATCCATTGAAGAGGAATCGATGCGACCTACCACATAGGCATTGCCGTTCGTGTCTACAGCAATCGACGACCCGTTATCCAAACCGCCGCCGCCTACATAGGTTGAATAAATAATAGTCGTCCCACTGGCATTGAGTTTAGTGACGAAGATGTCCGACAGTCCTGCATTCGCAGCAAACGCTGCATTCTGCACTGGAAAATTCATCGAGCCGCTGGTACCTGTTATGTAGATATTATTGCTGCTGTCGACAGCGATGCTGCTGCCCGAGTCATCGCTCGAGCCGCCGAGATAGCTTGAGTAAACGAGAGTGGGATCGATGATCAGTGGTCTGCTGCGATCATAGGAGCCGAGGGCAAATCCAGCCGCGTGCTTACCGATCAAAACATAACTAGCCGTAACCTCTTCCCTGCGTCCCTCGACTTCCTGATAGACGCGTGGACGACCCTGCCTAACCTCTCCGCCAGCAGTCTTCAATACCAACTCACCGCTGCTCGACAGAGATGGCCGCACCTCCCAGTCGAAAGCAAGCTGAATGAGCCGGGGATCCGCTCCCGCAGCAATTTCAAAGTCATATTCAAGCTGCTGTTGATTGCCATAGTAGGTGAGATTAATGCCTCGATAGATCTGCTCGTAACGGACAGCACGGAATGTCGGGAGGGAGGTGCGCCATTTCCCGGGGTCATTACCGATGAAGTAGTTACGCCGGCCTGGCAGTTCATCTACACCCTTGACGACCGCGTTGGGATTCGCGCCTTTCAGTTTGAGCGTGATCGTGGAAGAGCACGCTTGCGCTTTGCCGGCGGCAAGGCTTTCTCTTGCACCGCGAAGATTTAACACTGCACCAGTTGCGGTTAGGAACAGTTGATAATTTGATCCTCGAGCGGCGAATTTCGCCCTGCTATCGAGCTGACCGACGTTTCGTTCGAAACTAAGCGGCAGACGTGCAGTCAGTTGACCAGGATTTGGTCTGCGGGCAGCACTTGGATCCAGTCGATGGTTATTTAAAGGCTTAGGCGGCGCCTCAGTCTTCGCGGTGCGGGGATGAAAAGAAACCAGTACTAAGGCAGCCAGCAGCGCGACGCCAATGATGAACTTCGAATTGAACATGAAATA
The DNA here is from genome assembly GCA_038237475.1 of Pyrinomonadales bacterium. Taxonomy (GTDB): domain Bacteria; phylum Acidobacteriota; class Blastocatellia; order Pyrinomonadales; family Pyrinomonadaceae; genus JAOAPY01. The sequence goes on from JBBRYS010000002.1 coordinate 372,262, forward strand.
AAGCCTCAAATGAACCCGCGCTGAGGATATGATTGCCACTAGTGCGCTAAACGCTCTTAAGCTCCGCCGGAGCCGCGGAATGATCGAAGAGTAGTCAAACTCTAACTCATTTCCGCTCCTCCGAACGGAGCTTTTTACAAACCGATCGATAGTTTCTTAAACCGCTCGCTCCTTGGGAACGAAAGCACCATCAGAGTCTAGCTCAGGAAGCCCAGATTCGGGGTGGCGAATCTCGAGAGATTGGGGAACACCGGCGCGCGGTCGAGCGGATCCAGCCCATACCAATTCGCCAACGTCGCTGCATACTGATCGATGGCGGTGGTTGGTATCCACTGGCCGCGGTTGCTGGTGGTGTCATCCGGACCACCAAGCTGCAAGGCGGGGTAGCCATACGCCAATCCCGTATTGTCGGGACGTTTCGATCCGTAGAACTGGCCTCCCACAACGGCGCCACCCATGATGAACGCATGGCTGCCCCAGGCATGGTCGGTGCCGACCGTACCCACGCCGGTACCTGATGGTTGCAGCGTGCGGCCGAAATCGGAGAGCGTGAAAGTCGTCACGTTGTTATTGAGGCCCTGGGCCACCATCTCATCATAGAACGCGCGCATTGCCTGGCTGATCTGAGTCAGCAAACCACCCTGAGTCCCCGACTGAGCGGCGCCGCCAACCGGATTGGTGGGATCACTACCAGTTTCATTCGTATGCGTATCAAACCCTCCAAGTGAACAGAAGAAAATCTGTCGCTTCATGGTGATGCCGGCCGCGTCTCTAATCTTGATGAGCTTGGCAACCTGCTTCAGTTGATTTCCCAACGAGGTATTGGGGAACACGGTCGGATTACCCGGCGAGGGGATGGCGGGGTCCGGCTGATTGAGCGCTTGATCTGCAGACAATGCCTGCTTCGTCGTATCAGTCGCTGCCTTCACCAGAACCGTGCGTTGATCGTACCCAAGCAAAGTCCGGTAGCTGCTGGTTTCATTGTTTGGATTCGCTATCGAGGGTCCACTCCAATTCAGCACCAGCAAATTCGCCAGCGTGGTGGGCGCGGCGGCAATGGCCAGTTGGCGGGAATTAATCCCAGTGCAGAAAAGGTTAGCGCCCGACAACGAAATATTCATCGGCAAAGCGACGTTGCCATTGAGTGGGTTCGTCTTATCAGCCACACGACCGCCCCAGCCGGTCTGGCCCACCGTGTTGGCGACGGATGTTTGCTGCTGGGCTACTTGATCTGAGTGCGAAAAGAGTTGATACGGCCGACCGATGCCGGCGGCGTAGTTAGCCCGAGTGATTGGCTGAACTAACGACCCTACATTGCACAGCACCGCCAGTTTGCCCGCCGTCCAGATATCCAGCAGGCCTTTGGCAGCGCCAGCGTTGTTTGCTTCGGGTGACAGGTTAGGGTGAAGCGCGTAGGACACACCGCCGGTATTCGAAGGGGTAATCTTAGTGTTGGCGAGAGCTGATTTCGGAACCGCCAGTGCCGATCCGGTCCTTACGTTGTCGTATCCGTTGGTGGTTCCACCACCTGTAACTGTGTAGTCATCGTAGGGGATGACCATGTTATTACAATCTGATCCGCCATTTAGAAAGATGCAGACGAGGGCCTTGTAGTCCGAAGCCACCTCCGGCTGTTGCTGTTGCCGGACCATGGCGTCAACCAGACTGAACTTACCGAGGCTGGCGACCATTGCAGCGCCGGTCAAGCCACAGGCTGTAGTTTTGAGAAAGTCTCTGCGTGAATCGTTCATCGTTTTATCTCTCCACCTGATATTGCGATGAGGTCGCGGTTAAGTAGATAGCAGTTTGCGTACGCTGCAGGGCTTGAGTCGTCGCATTGCCATTTGTGACCGCGGTGACCGCGGCAACAATATTCGCGTTCATTGCCGCGGGCATCGTTCCATGCATCATCCGGGTATTGAGCGCGTCTACCAGTTGCTGCGGATTGGTCGCCATGGCCTGATAAGCAGAAAAATTCACCTGCGTGCCGCTTGGCCTGTTCACGCCGTTAGGTGCAATTCCTGAAATGAACAGCGTGTTCATAAAGTTGGCCCGCTTGTAAGTCGTCGACGTATCCAGAATGCCGAATTCAGGACCGAAGAGTTTTGTGCCGGGCAGACCATAGTCAGCCGGGTAATAGCTGAACACCGTCGGTGGATTGAACAGGTTCTGCCCCAGGTCATTTGTATAACTGAAGGGCGTACTCGCCAGCACTCCATCGCTGGTCGCATTGAATAAGCGCAGCAGATGTGTCATCAACAGCACGGGCTCGCGCAGGTGGCCGTAGTTTGGATCATTCTTGACGTCACCACGAGCTTCGGGATCCAACAGGATCGCGGTGATCATGGCTTTCATATCTCCACGAACGCCGCTGCCGTTGTTTGCAAATGCTGCCGCGCAGCGCCCGACGTACGATGGACTCGGATTGCTGGTCACCAGTTGGTGAATCAGCTCCTTGCAAACAAAAGGACCTGTGTTCGCATGATTGAACAACAGATCGATAGCCTGGTTCAGTTCGGCCGTTTTGTAGGTTTGCTTTTGTGCCGTCGTGGTGCAGGGCGGCGACACCACCGTACAAGCCGGGAAGTTCACGCCAAATAAAGTCTTCTGGCTCAGGTCGTACCGGTTCACATTGTTGTTCAAGGGCATCGGATCCAGGTAGTTCGTGACCGCCGTGGCGACGCCATTGATAACAGTGCTCTTGGGGGGACCAAGATCCCAACCCGTAAATATCTTCGCCAGATTTGAGATGGTTGCCTGGTCATAACTGGGAACGCGATTGCCCTGAGCATCCAGCACGGACGTGCCGTTCTGATTCAGTGTGTCAACACCGATCGAGAATAGCTGCATGATCTCGCGCGGATAATTTTCGTTCGGCGTGCCATTGGCTGCCGAGTTACCTCTCATATTCAGATACTCACCCATACCCGGATTGAGAGTAATCTCGAAAAGTAAGGTGCGGAAATTACCAAAGGCATTCCGGTCGATTGTCTGCAGGTATGGCGCATACCAACTGGTTTCGTTGTTGTTCAGCGGCTGGCCGCCAACGACGATGAACTGGTGGATGGCGAATGAGACACGCTGACGCAACTGATCCTGCTGGGTCAGTGCATTGGTGAAAAACTGCTTCTGCAATGGGTAAAGAGTGTAGTTGTCACGGACGCAGATAGCATCGCACGGAACAGGTTGAGAAATCGGATACAGCGGGGTAGCGGGATAGTTCGAGAATAAATTCGTCGCCCCGTCGACGAAGAGCGGCGGCGTATTGAACTGCTCATTCAGGTAGCTCTGAATACCAACACTGCGGATGTGCTGTAAGTCGCTGTCGTCTCCCTTCGGACCCCACGTAGCCTGGTTTATGAACCTACGAATGTCCTGGTCAGATGGAAACGCAGGGTTGCTGAACTGCGCCTGGTATTGAGCCAGCGTCAATTGAGCAGCGGCCGCTGGCGGCGTCGCCGGAGCTGGTGTCGGAACTGCTCCTGCATCGTCCGCAGGTCCCCCGCCGACGGTCCCAATTGAAATGCGCACCCGATTAGTCGCCGCCCCATGAAGCTTGAGACCCACGAGCACATCGCCCATGTTACTGGTCATGGAATCGCTCAGGCGCAGGACCACCATGTAGATCCCTTCAAACCCCGGCACCTGGCCAACATATTCCACTGTCAGGGGATACCTGGCGCCTGCGATGCCTTCGGCCTCAGCCTCAATCGCAGTCAGGCTTTCTCCAGCCAACAGATCGAGGTTCATGGCAAAGACTTCGACCCGCGTGCGCGGGTCAACACCAAACGATGGCGTGGAAGTCAGGTTAAAAGGGCCAGGCTTCTGTGTGACTGACTCAAAAGCGACAGCTCTCGTGGAGACGTTGTCGCTAATGAGGACCGGCAAAGGTCCCGCCATTGCGGCACTTCCCAGAAACGCCGAGGCCACACATAGACTTACAAAGGAAACAATCCGGACAAAAGTTGATTTCGTCCCGAGCAGGAGACTGAGTTTCATAGGATACGGCTCCATCAAAGACTGACTATCTAACCGCGCTATGAGGCTTTATCGCTTTTGGAGGGGCCACCTGGCCATTTGACCAACCCAGGTTCAACGTGAATATAACATGTTTGACACGACCGCCGTCAATAACTTAGACGAAGGAGCTTGCAAAAAAGCCTAAGTAACTTTCCACAGCCGAGTTCGCGTTCTCATGCTGAAGTGGTTCCTTCGTCCTCGCACCCTGCTGCGGGTTCATCGATACGTCGCCAGCCATGGTTCTTGCGGGCCAGCATCTCGTCCGAGCAGTCCGGTCCATCGCTACCGGCGGCATAATTGGGCAGTTCAGGGTCGGGATGGTCACGCCAATAATCAAGGATCGGATTAATGAGACGCCACTGGGCCTCAACTTCATCGCGCCTCGTGAACAGAGTCGGATCACCCTGCATCACATCGAGCAGAAGGGTCTCATAGGCGGCGGGTGAGCGCACGCCAAATCCTGTCTGATAACAAAAGTCCATATGGACCGTGCCGGTATGCATCTCGACTCCAGGTCGCTTGGCACCGAAGGTTACGCTGATGCCTTCGTCCGGCTGAATGCGCAACGCGATTACATTTGGTTCGATTTGATCGGAAGGAGTCCGAGCAAACAGCGCTTGCGGCGTACGCTTCAGATGGACTGCAATCTCAGTGAAAGGCCTGGCGAGCCGCTTCCCTGCCCGCACATAGAAAGGAACACCCGCCCAGCGCCAATTCTCAATCTGGAATTGCACCGCAGCATAGGTCTCCGTTTGCGAATCCCCGGTGACACCCGCCTCATCGCGATATGCCAGTACTTGCTCGTCTTTAATCGTTCCGGCGCCGTATTGTCCGCGGACGGTCCGGCGCGCGACTTCCGCAGGTGTCATCGGCTGGATCGAACGCAGCACCTGCACTTTTTCTTCACGCACGGAATTAGCGTCGAAGGCTACTGGAGGCTCCATCGCTGTCAACGTCAACAGCTGCAAAAGGTGGTTCGCGACCATGTCGCGCAGCGCTCCAGCTGTTTCATAATAGCCCGCGCGCGTGCCGACCCCCAACTGTTCTGCTGCGGTTATCTCGACAAACTCGACATAGTTTCGATTCCAGATCGGCTCGAACATGGTGTTGCCAAAGCGAAAGACAAGGATGTTCTGCACCGTGTCCTTGCCGAGATAGTGATCGATCCGGTAGACCTGGTTCTCATCGAAAACCTGCGCCACCTCATCATTCAGCTTCCGGGCAGAATCAAGATCGCGGCCAAATGGCTTTTCAATCACGATTCTGGACCAGCCCTTTTCCTGTCCGGCTAACCCGGCCTTGCCCAAACCGGCGATGATATCCGGGGCCAGTGCTGGTGGCGTAGCGCAATAAAAGAGATGGTTACAACTGGCGCCGGCCGCTGCCATCTCCTGCAGCCGTTTATTGAGATCGGCATATAGATCGTCGCCGGTCAACTCGCCGCAAATATACTTGATCCGCTTCGCAAAGTGCTGCCACTCGTCATCGCTAAACGGTCCCATCTCTCCGGATGCCTGCGCCCCCTCGAATATGCGCCTCTGAAACTCCTGCTCGTCAAGTTGATCGCGACCGATACCCAGAATCTGGAAGTCATCCATAGCGCCTTCATGCACGAGATGAAACAGGGCCGGCATCAGCTTGCGTTTGGTGAGATCTCCCGAGGCGCCAAAGATGACTACGACGCAGGGATCGGCATGCGGCAGCGTTCGTTCCTGGATTTTACTGCAGGTGGGTTCGACTATGGTGGCTGACAAAGATTCGTCCTTTTGTTAGTGGTGGTCCCTGACTAATAGCGCTCTTCGATGGCTTTTACTTTGGCCAGGCGGCGTACGTGTCTCGGTTCGCCGCTGAACACCGCCCCGAGAAAAGCGCGCACCAGTTCGCGCGCGACTTCGACGCCAATGATGCGCGCACCCAGCACCAACACATTCATGTCATCATGCTCCACGCCCTGATGGGCCGAGTAGGTATCGTGACACAATCCAGCCCGGATGCCGCGAAGCTTGTTGATTGCGACCGAGGCGCCCACGCCACTGCCGCAAATCACCAGACCGCGATCAGCCGTTTGCTCGAGCACCGCCAGACCGACCGCTTCTGCATAGTCGGGATAGTCGACGGCAGTGGTGGAATTCCCGGTACCGAGATCGATAACTTCATGCCCAAGTGTGCCGAGGAAATGTCCCAGCACCTGTTTGAGATCGTAACCCGCATGGTCTGCTCCGATGGCAATTCGCATTTTGTGATTCCCTTCGTGGCCTTTGCTGCCTCAATACGCGAACAGGTTCTTATTTGTGCGGCTGATTCTAACGCAAGCGGTTGCCAACCTCACAACTGGGGGCCCTTTTCGATGACAGATAGGCTACTGCCGCTTATGGCCAGCCAAGCCATCGGTGGCAAGCAGCAGTTCGGCATTCAGGATTGCCGCGCCGGCCGCACCGCGAATAGTGTTGTGACTGGGCGCAACGAGACTGTAGTCGAGCACGCTGTCGTGTTTCAGCCGCCCGATCGTAATACTCATTCCCTTCCCGGCATCGCGATCAAGTCGCGGTTGGGTCGATCACGTTCGGAGGTAACGATGATGGGGTGCTCCGGCGCAGAGTACAGACCCAAGTCCTGCGGTAAGGAACTAAAACCAGCCAGCGCACGCTGGACCTCCTCAAATTCAACCCGCCTTTCAAGCTGAAACCTAATTGATGCCATGTGACCATCCGTCACATTCACCCGATTACACTGCGCGCCTTTCATCACAGCGTCTTCGACTGAGGCGCCCGCAACGCGACCGAGAATCTTTTTGGTTTCACTTTCAATTTTTTCTTCTTCGCCTTCAATCAAAGGGAGGACGTTGTCCAGAATGTCGAGTGAAGCAACCCCGGGATAACCGGCGCCGGAAAGCGCTTGCATTGTGGTCACTATTACGGCGCGAATCCCGAACTCAACTTGCAGGGGCGCCAGCGCCAGAGCCACCATGATGGTGGAGCAGTTTGGATTAGAGACAAGATAACCACCCGAGGGGAACCGCTCACGCTGCGTCTCAAGCAACTCCAGGTGCTGATAGTTGACTTCCGGAATCAACAAAGGCACGTCCCCATCCATGCGGAACGCAGACGAGTTACTAATCACCGGATAGCCGGCCCGCGCAAATTCTTCTTCAGCTTCACGAGCAATATCCCCGGGCAAGCTGGAAAACACCAGGTCACAATCAAGCGGCGGCGCCGGAGGCTGGACCACGAACCCGCGCACGAATGAGGGCATCTCACCAGCGAGCTTCCACTTGCAGGCGTCCTCATATTTCCCTGGGAGCGGTCTGACGCAGTCAGCGCCGTGATGACAACTGAGGATGCGTTTCCAGCAGTTGAATGAATCGTTGGCCCACTATGCCGGTGGCGCCAAGAATGCCTACGCGAAGTTTTTGCATTTGAAACGATCAGCTCCTCACTTTCCACTGACAACATTCACTCCCGTCTGGGACCACACGCTTCCAGCGTGCCTCCCATTCGGAACGAGCCTCTTTTTGACTCGTAGTCCTTTACCAGTTCACGCTTCGTGACGACATTGCAGACAGCCCTTGCTTCATTCGTCGCACTCCTTCGGTAAGCTTCTCCTCATCCGCACAGAACGACACTCTGAGAAACCCTTCGCTCTCGACTCCAAATGGCGAGCCGGGAACGGTGACGACGCCATGTGTGAGCAGTCGATAGGCAACTTCCAAAGAGGTGCCATAGCTGCTTATGTCAACCATGGTGTAGAAAGCTCCCTCAGGTACGACCGCGCGTACGTTCAATTCACTCGCAATCAGATCCAGTAAGTGATCGCGCCGCTTTTGAAATGTCAGGCGGATCTCCTCCCGCGCAACTTTAGCTTCGTCCGTCCAGTGCGCCAGCGCCGCCTTCTGCGAGACTGTCGCAGCACAGGTTGTGACATACCCATGCAGCAGCAGCGCGCTTTCCATCACCGCTTCGTCCCCGCACATCCAGCCCAATCTCCAGCCGGTCATGCACATCGCCTTTGAAAGACCGCTGATGACAATGGTCCGTCCATACCACTCTGAGATAGAAGCCGGACGCTCAGTCGTGTAATAGAGATCTCGATAGATCTCGTCACTAAGGACGAAGATGCCGGTATCGCGTAAAGCTTCGGCCATCGCCGCTAGGTCAGCCCGTGACAGCACCCTGCCGGTTGGATTTGACGGACTCGTGCAGACAACTACTTTTGTGCGCGGCGAGAGACGTGCCCGAAACGCTTCCGCATCAAAGCTGAAATCCTGCGCCGCCGGCAATTGATAAAAAATCGGTTTGCCACCTGCCATTTGCACAATAGTGGGATAGGCAACAAAGCCTGGATCCGGCAACAGCACTTCATCCTCTGCACCCACCAGCGTCATCAGGGCCAAATACATCGCCTCCTGCGAACCAGCAGTTATGATGACCTGTTCGGGAGTCAATTTTAGTTGTGGATATTCGCCAACCACACATTCGCGCAGCGCGAGCAAGCCGGCCTGGACCGTGTAGCCATTGCGCTCTTCGCTGATCACCCGGATGGCGGCCTGGCGAATCACCTCAGGTGTAGGCAGATCGGGTTCACCCAGACCAAAACTGATATCTCCGGGTCTGGCGCGATCAGTAATCTGACGAATGGGGCTCTTGCCAATGCCTTGAAGAAACCGGGGCGGCTGAAATTCCTGCAACAGACTTCCTCCTCGAAACTTTCAACTCATTCATGCTAGCGCAGGTAGTCTTCCAACTCCACCGACCGTTCGGTCTTTTCATCGCGATACTTCACAATCACCGCTGCATATATTGAGAGGCCCCAGGCGCGACCGACCGAAGTGCCGCCAAATTTCATTACAATCGAGTTAAAGTTAGCCATAAAAAACAAAAAGCCGGTCGTAATTGAACACAACCGACTTCGGTCCGCTCGCGCAGCCAAAATCATAACCTGAACGCAGCTGAAGCCGTCGTTCAAATTATTCGTTGTAGCTCTCCACCCACAAAGGTGACAGTCCTGCGGATTTAGCCACAGTGACCAACTCGGCCCTGAAGGATGGGGACTGAGTTTCGGCGATCTACCCCTTTCAATAAGTCTTACCTTCGACACCGGAGGCTTAAGCTAAAACATACCACCCGGCGACTTATTAACTAATGGAAACCGCGCCTCTACTGCTTGAGAAAGAACTGGCAGTCAATGACGGCTCAACTTAGCGGGCGCAGGGAAGGTTGTCAAGGTCATACCCCATTCAACCGCGGACCGTGTAAACCAAGTTTTCTCCCAACATCAAAGCTTGCCTGAAGGCGGCATTCTAAACATCGGCATGGACAGCATCCCGTGATGTCGCCGCTCTCCGAGCACTGGTGTATGATTCAACCAACAATTTCCCATTAGTTGCCCGCACAGGAGCATAGGTGATGAGCACAGAACCCGCGAGGGTCGGTATTAACCTCCAGACTGCCAGCCTGCCGGATAATCTTCGTCAAGCGTTAGAGGCCACGCTCGCTGATTGGCAAGCCGGTGCTAACGCAAAGGTGCGCCGGTTGTGGGAAGGCGATCCTTCCCTTTGGACCAGCGCCGATGAAGACAAGTGGGTGGGCTGGCTGAACATTGCTGCAGAGCAGTTGGATTCGATCGCCCACCTTACCGATCTCGCTATGGACATCAAGGCCATGGGGCTTTCTGATGTCCTGCTGCTGGGGATGGGTGGCTCAAGCCTCTGCCCGGAGGTCATGAGTCTTACGTACGGCAAACAGCCGGGTTTTCCAAGGCTGCGAGTACTGGACTCGACTGATCCTGCTCAAGTGAAGTCTCGAGAGCTCGAGCTAGATCTCGCTCGCACGTTATTTATCGTTTCCAGCAAGTCTGGCGGCACTCTCGAACCCAACATCTTCAAGCAATATTTTTTCGAAAAAGTGAAAGCAATACTCGGTGGACAGGAGGCCGCGCAACACTTCATTGCCATCACCGATCCGGGATCGAAGTTGCAGCAGGTGGCCGAGCAGGATGGTTTTCGTCGGGTCCTGTTTGGCCGGGCAAATATCGGTGGCCGTTATTCTGCGCTTTCCGATTTCGGCCTGGCGCCCGCAGCCATCATGGGAGTTGACGTGAAGACTTTTCTGGAACGCACCCAACTGATGGTTGCGGCTTGCGGCCCTGACAATCCTGCAGCAGAAAATCCGGGCTTAGTGTTGGGAGCGATTCTGGGAACGGCCGCGCGCCGGCCCTTTGGCTGCGACAAAGTGACTATTATTACGTCACCGGATATTCACGATTTGGGAGCGTGGCTTGAGCAACTGATCGCGGAATCAACCGGCAAAGACGGCGAGGGCTTGATACCCGTCGATCGCGAACGTCTGGCTCCTGCTCCAAGGTATGCCGACGATCGCATTTTCACCTATCTCAGGCTCGAGACTGATCCCGACGCCGAACAGGACGCAGCTGTCGCAGCTCTCGCAGCCGCCGGATTCCCCGTTGTCACCATCAAGCTCACGGACAAGTACAGTCTGGGACAGGAGTTTTTCCGCTGGGAAATTGCTACAGCGGTGGCCAGCGCCATCATCGAAGTAAATCCGTTTGACCAGCCTGACGTCGAGGCGAGCAAGATCGCTACGCGTGAGCTGACTTCCGAATACGAAGAAACAGGCGCACTGCGCGAAGAGACGCCTTTCTTCAAGGAAGGCGGGATCAAACTTTTTACCGACCAGAGAAATCAGGACAAACTTGCGTTGGCAGCGTCTGAGGTACCTTCACTGGCCACCCTGCTTAAGGCTCACCTTGATCGCATTCGGCCGCACGATTATTTTGCCTTACTTGCTTACCTTGAAATGAATGCTGAGCACGAAGCTTTGCTGCAGGAGATCCGTCACGCGGTTCGAGATCAGAAACGAGTCGCGACCTGTCTTGGTTTCGGCCCACGATTTCTGCATTCCACCGGTCAGGCTTATAAAGGTGGTCCGCCCAGCGGTGTCTTTCTTCAGATCACCTGCGACGATGCAATCGACCTGGTCGTGCCTGAACAAAAATTCACTTTTGGCATCGTTAAAGCAGCCCAGGCGCGCGGCGACTTTAAGGTCCTGCTCGATCGCGAACGCCGAGCTCTGCGAGTCCACCTGGGCTCTGATGTTAAGGCTGGTCTGGAAACTCTGTCCGCAGCAGTGATGGAAGCGCTGGGTTTTGAACTGGGAAAAGCAATCTGGGAATTGGTTGAATAAGGGAAATCAAAAATGCAACTCGGAATGATTGGACTAGGTCGCATGGGCGGCAACATGGTGCGGCGTTTGATGCGCGGAGGACATGAATGCGTCGTCTATGATCACAGTGCCGCAGCCGTCGCAGCCTTGAGTGGAGAGGGTGCAGTCGGGACGGCATCGCTGGCTGAGTTTGTCAGCCGGCTGGACCAGCCGCGAGCTGTCTGGATCATGGTGCCGGCAGCAGTCGTCGACAACTCCCTGGTTGAACTTACGGAGTTGTTGAGCGCGGGCGATATCATCATCGATGGTGGAAACTCTTACTACATCGACGACATTCGGCGTGCAGGTGAACTGAAGGCTAAAGGTTTTCACTATGTCGATGTCGGAACCAGCGGCGGCGTCTGGGGTATGGAGCGAGGTTATTGCCAGATGATAGGGGGTGAAGCCGAAGTAGTGCAACACCTCGATTCAATCTTTAAAACTCTGGCTCCCGGCAGTGGCAGCATTGAGCGAACCCCGGGACGCGAGCAGCTCACCGGCACGGCCGAAGAGGGATATCTCCACTGTGGTCCCAGCGGCGCGGGCCACTTCGTCAAGATGGTCCATAACGGTATCGAGTACGGACTGATGGCTGCTTATGCCGAGGGCTTGAACGTGCTGCATCATGCGAATATCGGCCGCACTGATCGCGCAGCCGACGCTGAGACGACACCCTTGCGGAACCCGGAGCATTTCCAATATGACTTCAATCTGGCGGACATTACCGAATTGTGGCGCCGTGGGAGCGTGGTCGCCTCATGGCTCCTTGATCTGACGGCCATCTCATTGGCACAACAACCTGACCTGGAAGGATTTTCAGGACGCGTGAGCGATTCGGGGGAAGGCCGTTGGACCCTCAATGCGGCGATCGAACAGGGTACTCCCGCACCGGTTCTGAGCGCTGCGCTATATCAGCGCTTTGCCTCGCGGGGAGAAGATGACTTTGCCCGCAAAATTCTTTCAGCGCTGCGCTTTCAATTCGGCGGCCACGTTGAGAAGAAAAAGGAAACCGCGGCTGATTGATGAAATGCTGTTTGCTGATTGCTGAGTGCTGAATTTCGGATACCGGAGTCTGAAAATACTGGAACCTGGAAAAGAGAACCTGCAGATAGAGGCATCCAAAAAAAAGAGATGGAGACGGAAGTCAAAATCCTGAGTGATGACACGGAACTCGCGCGAACGGCTGCTTCCCTGTTTAGCGAAACTGCAACCGGCGCTGTCAACGAAAAGAACCTCTTCACGGTAGCCTTGTCCGGTGGCTCAACACCAAAACAGCTTTATTCGCTGCTCGCGAGTGAAGAACCCTGGCGCTCAGGCTTGCCCTGGAGCCGGATGCATTTTTTCTGGAGCGATGAACGGCACGTGCCGCCTGATCATCCCGACAGCAACTACGGCATGGTTGAAGCAGCTTTGTTTTCACGGGTGGCAATCCCGCCCGCGAATATCCATCGCATCCAGGGCGAAGAGAGCGATCCGGCGCGCGCCGCAGAGGAATATGAGAATGATCTGAAGGCCTTCTTTCAGGACCAGCTGCCCCGGTTTGATTTGGTGTTGCTGGGACTCGGAAGCGATGGGCATACCGCTTCTCTGTTTCCCGGCTCAAACGGCCTGCGCGAACACGAACGACTGGTCATCGCTAACTGGATCGAAGAAATGGACACATGGCGACTCACGCTGACGTTTCCAGTTTTTAACAATTCTGCCCGCATAATTTTTCTTGTCAGCGGCCAGGAGAAGGCTGAGATCGTAAGCGAAGTGCTGGAGGGGCCGCGCGCAAAATATCCCGCCCAGAACGTGACACCTGCCGATGGCAAACTCAACTGGCTGATTGATCGCGAGGCGGCTGCGCGCTTGACCACCTTTAAGGCTTAGTGATCCTGAATTCTGATCATGGCACAACCAAAAACCGTTTTTCTTTTTGACGTGGACAATACGCTGCTCGATAACGATCGAGTAACGGCTGACCTCAAACAACATTTGGAGCGCGAGGTCGGACACGAACGGCAGAAGTGTTACTGGGAACTCTTCGAACGCCTGCGGGCAAAACTCGGCTACGCCGATTATTTGGGGGCCCTACAGCAATACCGGCTTGAATATCCGCGAGATCCACATTTACTAACGGTGTCGCGCTTTCTGGCTAATTACCCATTCGCCAATCGGCTGCTGCCAAATTCTCTTGATGTGTTGGAGCTCTGCAAAACCTGGGGAGCGACGGTTGTTCTGTCCGATGGAGATGCCGTTTTTCAGCCGCTCAAGATCGAGCGCTCCGGTATCGGCGACGCGGTAGATTGGAATGTATTGATCTATGTGCACAAAGAGTACGAGCTGGACGATGTCGAAGAACGCTATCCAGCTGACCATTACGTGATGGTTGACGACAAGCTGCGTATCCTGCGGGCCTTAAAAGATTACTGGAAGGAGCGCGTGACGACGATTTTCCCGAGGCAGGGACATTACGCCCTTGACCCAAAAATACTGGCTGAGTACCCGCCCGCCGATCTAACCATCAGTCGGGTTGGCGACCTGCTGAATTTTGGACTCGATGCCATAGTCACGGCCGGAAGGCGAGAAGCTCGGGTCAGTTTAAGGTGAAGCGGCGCGGGCTGAGGCGTATCCAAACTTCAGACGACCATGCTCCGGACCTGAACATCCGTTGTAGACATCCTTTTTGCATCCCTGCTAAAGTAGTGACGCGGCCCCACCTTTCGGTTAGCGGCGCCGTACCGTGCTGCTGGAGCCTTTCCGAGGCCTGCCACACAAGTTGTTTCCCTACCCGAAGTCGGCCCCGACCCCCGATTTCTCAAATAGACTGCATGCTGAGTCGCGCTAAAACGTAGGCCGTCAAGCGCGACGATCGGAGTTTTTATGCCATCCCCCATCGCAAAATTATTATCGAACACCCTGAGAATGCGGTTGATTGTGTTCTCGGGTTTGTTGGCTGTGATACTCATCGCAGTCAGTTCAGTGGTGGTCTATCAGCGCCATCGCATCAGCCCCCAGCTAATTAATTACTCGCAACTCTACCAAATTGCGGAAGGCGCCACGGCGGCCTCATTGGTCATCGAAGGTGAGACCATGACGGTTGTCACAACCACTGGTTCACTTCTGCAGGCAACCGTGCCCGGCGGCGTGGCGCAGGAAGGCATCGTAGAGTTGCTGCGCAAAAGAAACGTGCCGATCGAGTTCCGCGCTCAGCAACCCGGCTTTGTAACGGCTGCCTTTAATTGGCTGCTGCCGATTCTGATTCTGGCTGCGCTGGCATTTATCGGCTGGCGAGTATATGCCAGCATCAACGGTCGCGATGGATCGTTCAAACCCGTCGACGCGAACGGAAAACAGAAAGTTAGCTTCGTCGATGTGGCTGGAGTGGATGAGGCCAAAGCCGAGCTGGCTGAGACTATAGAATTTCTGCGCAACCCGACCAGGTTCGGTAGATTGGGTGGACGCATTCCACGTGGCATCCTGATGTCCGGCCCTCCCGGCACAGGCAAAACTTTGCTGGCTCGCGCCGCCGCCAATGAAGCAGGAGTTCCTTTCCTTTCCGTCTCCGGCTCCAGCTTTCAGGAAAAGTTTGCCGGTGTCGGCGCCGCGCGCGTCCGTCGTCTGTTCGCGCAGGCGCGCAAACTCTCCCCCTGCCTGATCTTTATCGACGAGATCGATGCCCTCGGACGCCAACGAGGACGCGGGGGCGACTCAGCTTCTGCCGATCAGGACCAGACGCTCAATCAATTGTTGGTTGAGCTCGACGGTTTTGATCAGACAACTACCATCGTGGTGATAGGCTCTACAAATCGACCTGACATCCTCGACCAGGCTCTCACTCGCGCGGGCAGGTTCGATCGCGAGATAACTGTCAACCTTGCCGATGCGCGCGGACGGGAAGCCATCCTTGGCGTGCATGCTCGCGAACTGCAGCTTGAGCCCGAACTTGATCTGCACTGGATCGCGCGCGGCACACCCGGCTTCTCGGGCGCTGATCTGGCCAACCTCCTGAACGAAGCGGCCATCGCCGCCGTGCGTGACAATTCCGAAGCCGTCAATCGCAGTCACATCGAATATGCGCGGGACCGAATCCTGATGGGCGCTGAACGCCAGGGCTTCCTGATGGATGAGGACGAGCGCTACGCAACCGCAGTTCACGAGGCAGGCCACGTAGCCGTTGGTTTAGCTGTCAAACACGGTGACCCGATACACAAAGTCTCGATCCTGCCTCGTGGTCGCGCACTCGGTGTTACCCAGCAACTGCCTGAACGCGATCGTTTGATGAAGAAGCGCGAGTTTTTGGAAGACCAAATAGCGACACTCTTAGGTGGCCGGGCTGCGGAACAGGTCCTGCTCTCAACTATGACCGCGGGAGCGTCGAACGATATTGAGCGGGCGGTGGAGATTGCGCGGCGGATGGTCAGCGAGTTTGGCATGAGTCCCCTTGGTCCAATTCATCTGGGCAAGCCGGAGGATCCACACAGCCAGGCACTGCTCGATCGGGTTGAAGAAGCAACTAACTCGATCATCAATACCCAGCTTGAACGCGCGTGCAACACGGTCCGCGACACAGAGCATTACATTACGCGCCTGGTTGCAGGCCTGATGGAACGTGACACTCTGGATGCCGAAGAGATTCGCGAGTGTTTTGCGGAGCCGGTGGAGCAGGCCGCCTGAGCTCAGCTCAGGATTTGATCAGCTCACGAGCATGACGGCGGGCACTGTCGGTAATCTCTGCCCCGGTCAGCATGCGCGCGATCTCTTCGACGCGACCGCGGCGACCAAGACTATTAATACTAACGGCCGTGTGCCCGCTGACAACTTTCTTTTGCACCAGCAGGTGTGTGTCGGCGAAACGAGCGATCTGAGGCTGATGTGTCACACAAAGCACCTGGTTCGACTCGGATAACTGCTTGAGCTTTGCACCAACTGCTTCGCTGACGCGGCCGCCAATGCCGGTGTCAATCTCGTCGAAGACAATGGTGCGAGGAAACTCTGAAGCGTTGGCGGCGGTTTTTAATACCAGCATCAAGCGGGACGCTTCGCCCCCAGAGGCAACCCGGGCCAAAGGCTTTACCGCTTCACCAACGTTAGCTGAAAAATGAAATTCGACGCGGTCGATTCCGCGGGCGGTAAAGCAATTCGGTTTTGCAGGCACGAGGGCCTCCGGGTGGCCGGCAGTTCCCAGCTGCAGACGCGGCTCGCTCTCAGTCCCCATATCCGCTGCCGCAGGTGAATCGATTTGCACTTCAAACTTCGCATTTTCCAGGGCGACTTCAGCCAGTCCCCGTTCTACGATCTGCTCGAATTTTTTCGCAGCCCGCACGCGTTCACGGTGTAGTTTTTCCGCTCGAAGGACATAGTCGGCACGGGCCGCCGCCAACTCAGCGCTCAACTCGTGAGCCCGGTCGTCGGCGTGTTCGATTTGTCGCAAGCGATCCTGCGAACGCGCCAGGTGTTCCAACGAACTCTCGATCGAACCTCCATACTTGCGCTTGAGTTGCGAGATCTCCGCCAGCCGGTTTTCAATTTCTGCCAGCCGCGCCGGCGAAAACTCCAGTTTCTCTGAGAACTCTCTTAACGAGAACGCTAACTCTTCGAGAATCGCGCGGGCTGATTCCAGCCCTTCAAGATACTCGCGAAAGCTAATTTCGTACTCGCTCAACTCTTCAACTTGTTTTGCCGCCTGACGCACTCGCGCGAGTGCTGCGTCGTTGTCCTCATAGATCAGGCCGTAGCTTTCAGAACAAAGGACCGTTAACGTTTCAACATTCTGCAAGCGGCGTCGCTCTTCTGCGAGCGCAGCGTCTTCTTCAATGGCGAGCTGGCCACGCTCTAACTCTTCGATCTGAAACTTCAGAATATCGACAAGTTGAAACTTCTCAGCTTCGTCCTGCTGCAGCGTTGCCAATTCGCGTCCCAGTGCGCTCCATCTTTGATAGGCGGCGCCAACCTCCTGTCTCGAAGCGCCGACGCCGGCAAAGGAATCCAGCAAGTCGAGATGGGTGTCGACACTGAAAAGCGTCTGCTGATCTCCCTGTCCATGAATATCCACTAGAAACGGCCGCACCTCGCGCAACAGAGTCTGGGTCGCAAGTTGGTTGTTAATGAATATCTTATTGCGGCCTGAAGTGGATAATTCCCGCCGGATAATAATTTCGCAGTGGTCGTTGCTTTCGTCGTTCCCGCCGGGACCGAGACTGATACCGGCTGAGTCGAGCAGGGCCGTCAGTTCCCTGTTCGCGGTTACCGAAAATAATCCTTCGATAAACGCTCGCTCTGCTCCAGTCTTTAACAACTCTGAGCTGAACCTACCGCCGATCAAAACGCCGAGCGCGTCCACTACAATTGACTTGCCTGATCCGGTCTCGCCGGTGAGCAGGTTTAATCCGCGGTCGAATTCCATCCGCAACTCATCAATCAAAGCAATGTTTGAAATGTTGAGCAGAGTAAGCATATGCAGTCAACAGGTAAGCAGCCAAAATCGGATTAGCGTCTGGCACGACCGATGAACGCCTCGACGTCTGAAATCTTTCGCGGCAGCTTTTCAGTCATCCAGCGCACGCCATCGGCCGTCACCAGCAGGTCGTCTTCAATCCGCACTCCGATGTTCTTGTATTTTTCAAAAGCCGGCCGGACGGCTGCGATAAACTTTTCGTTCTCAGGAGTTTTTGACAGGTTATCGAGCGCGTCTGCCCGGATATAGATGCCCGGTTCATTCGTGAAGACAGCACCCGGGACAAATCTGGCGCTGCCACCTACGTCGTGCACATTCATTCCCAGCCAGTGCGAGGTGCCATGCATGAACCAGAGGCGATACTGCATCGAGTTCCGATCGGTAATCAGCCCGAGCTTCAGCAGGCCGTCCTTGACGACTTCGGTCCCAGCTTGATTGACCTCGGATAAGCTGGCGCCCGGGCGCGTTGCCTTCGCCACCGCCTCCTGGGCGTCATAAACGACTTGATAAATCTCTGCCTGTACGGGCGAAAATTTCCCATTGACGGGAAAGGTCCGCGTCACGTCGGCGCTGTAATGTTCGTACTCGGCGCCCACATCCATCAGCAGCAACTGGCCTTGTGTGACTGGGCCCTGCGACTCCTCATAATGAAGCGTCGTGGCGTTGGGACCACAGCCAACGATGTCTGGGTAACCCCAGTTGTCGGCGTTACGCAACTTGAATGTATAAGCGACCTCGGCATCAACTTCATATTCCCACTTGAGATTGGCCGCATTGGCCCAGGCCCGTTCGTGCGCCTCGATACTAATATCGATCGCGTGTTGCAGCAGCGCCAACTCGAGCGGAGACTTACTCAAGCGCATCTCCGCAAAGATTGGCGCTGCCGAGCGAACTGAGAAGCCATTTGAGCTCGCGCCCCATTCTTCAGCAAAGCGCTGCTCGCGGAGGAACTCGGAATTCCTGGTGCTGGAAGTAGCCACCAGATAAAGTTCGGCCCCGTTTTTTTCCGCGGCCGCGAACAACCCACTGAGATCTTGACCTTTTGAATCATCGGCTGAAGCCGAGAGCAATATCTTTCCAGCGGCGGGTTTGTATGCCTCGTGCTTCTTGAGCGCTGCGAAAAACGGCGCGAGCTCGCTGGCCTCCCAAATTTCTCTGACACCCGAAAGATCCGCCGCTTCTTCAGGACTGTACATGTGTCCGGTCCATGTTTCGGCAGCCGGGTTGCGCCGTGGCAAAAACAGAATCGGCACATTACCCGGCAGCATGACCAGCGTCGAACCTACCTGCTTGAGATTAGTGAGATAGAAAAAGTTATTTTCCGATCGAAACGGGTAGTTTACGTCATTGGCATAGACTCTGGGCTCGCCACTCAAAAGTACGAGCAGGGCCCTGGGGCCAATTGCAGCAGCTACGCGAGCGCGCCGGGCAGCCAGTTCGACGAGCCGATCCTTGTTTTCAATTATTGGCGCCGGAGGAGTGATGTGAATGGCGGCGGAAACAGACGGTTCCTTTGCTGCAGCGTCGAAGGAAATCGCCACGCCGCCCAGCAACATCGTAATCAGGAAAGCGCAAACTATTCGCAGGGATGAAGACATGTTTCTCCTCACTAGAATTGGTCAGAGACGAAGTTAAGACCGGGTGGTCCCATTGCTGAAAATCTTCCGACGGAAAAATGCCGATAAGGCTCTAACCGGATGGGTCGATGATTGGGGATGTAGTTAGTTCAGGGTCGCCGTCGACTTCGCTCCCTCTCCGGCGGCGGAAACACTTTGGTAATTCCATCCGGCGTCGTGATGACCCGGGTTCCATTCGGAGTGACCAATATCCTGGTGCCGTCAGCCAGTGTCCGGTCGCTCACGGTTTGGACACGACGACGACGCCCATTGGGACCGGGCACTTCAATAAAGCCTGGAACGTCGGGAACATCCGACGGTTCGTTGGGATGTTTGGCTTTTTCCTTTTCCTTTTCACGTTGGCGGGCTTCACGCTCATTTGCTGCCGCCTCGGCTGCAGCTCGCTTTTCTTCTTCACGTTGCCGTTTCCGATCGGCTTCAATTTGCGCTGCCTCTTGCTTCGCAGTTTCGGACTTCTTTCTTGTGTCGGCAGCTTCGGGAACAGGCTTTGACTTTTCAGCCTTTGACGACGCATCAGCAGATGAGCTTTGCGTCGTGCCATGTGAAGGTTCTTCGACTTCGGAAACCTTTACCGGAGTTGGCGCAGGATTTGAGTTGGCCGTGTTGCGGTTTTGCTGAAGCGCGTAAAAAGCACCGACCCCGACGAATCCTATTCCAAGAATGGCAACCGCGACTGCCCAGGGCGGGACCCGGCGCTTTGGTGTCCTGGCGGGTGTGCGCACGATCGTTGTGTCGCCGGTATGACTGCCCGCAAGCGGCACCGTGGGTTGAGCCGCGCCCAAATTCGTACTTGCTGAAGTCGAACCGGCTGCCGCAAACAGTACTGTCGCGGCTTCATCACGGCTGCTCTCCGTCGCTTCGCTGCCGCTCTGTAAATCAGTCCGCATTGCGGCAGCAGTAGCAAATCGCTGTTCACGGTTCTGGGCCATCGCCCGTTGCAATACCGCCGAAATTTGTGGACTAACTGCGGGGTTCACCTCATGCGCCAGCTGCAGTGGATCCGGTTGACCATTCACCAGAGCGGCGGCACGCGTCAATGCGTCGGGTGGCTTAATGCCGGTCAGCAGGTGATACAACGTGGCCCCCAAAGCATAAATGTCACTGCGCGGATCTGTGCCGAGGCCCTGAACCTGTTCCAGGGGTGCGTAGTTGGGTGTGTAGCCAAAGATGCTAGCCGAAGTCGTAACTCGTGAGGCGTCGCTTAACTGTCCTTTGGCGAGGCCAAAATCGAGCAAAATAATTTGCCCGCGCGACGACAACTTGAGATTCTGCGGCTTGATGTCACGATGAATTATTTGCGGATCCTGAGTATGTAAATAATCGAGCGCGTCCAGTAGTTGATCAGCCCACAAGAGCACCTGGTCCACTGGAAATGGCCCTCGTCTCCGCGTGATCATCTCAGCGAGGTCGTCTCCGGCGATATACTGCATGACCAAAAACGCGCCTTCGCCCTCGGCAAAGTGGTCGCTTACTCGCGGCAGCGCCGGGTGCTGTAATCGAGCCAGCAAGCGCGCTTCCCGCTCGAATTGTTTTCGTAAGGTTTCATCGGCAAAAAGCGCTTCTTTAAGGGCGACCGTTGTATCGAGACGTTGATCGATGGCTTCATACACTGCGCCCATGCCACCCTGGCCCAGTTGCCTGAGAATGCGATAGCGATCCTGCAAAATTGTATCTGGCGCCAACATTTGGCTCATTATACATGTGGGTTGCTCGATGATAAAACAAAAGGATTCGCGCCATTCGCGCGCACTCGGTCCGACGTTGTAGGTAACACGAAGTGATACGCACTTAATCTGAGATCCGCTATGAGATCTCTTTATGAGATTGAGACAACGGTTACCAAGTAGCGGGGCCTTCCAATCGAGCGTATGCTAACCGGCATGAGCAAACCCCTTCCTCCGGCGAATGGCGAGATTATCGACGTTGGACCAACAAGAAAACATCGTTGGCAACGGTGGGTGCTGGCAGCCGCGGTAGTCCTTTTATTGGCAGTCTCGCGCAGCCTGTCCATCTACATCTCTGCGCTGTGGTTCGGCTCCCTTGGCTACTCTTCCGTCTATTGGTACATATTCAAGGCCAAGGCTTTCCTCTTCATTCTGTTTGCCGTGCTTTCGGTAGTAATACTGCGCGGCGCTTTTTCACTACTGTACCGTGCTTTTGCACCGCAGGCGTTGGGCCGCAGGACCATCACTCTAAACAATCAACCATTCGAATTCTCGCCGGCCAGATTCATTAGTCCCCTGATGTGGGTAATCTCAATCGGCGCAGGCTTGATCTTTGGTTTATCAATGAAGAGCGGCTGGCAGAAATTCGCGCTCTATCAGAACCAAGTCGCCACTCAAACCGCGGATCCGATATTTGGTAAGCCACTCGGCTTTTACCTGTTTTCGCTCCCTGTTTATCAATTGCTAAGCGAGTGGCTAACCGCGCTCGCAGTGATTATTTTTCTGGCTGCGCTCGTCACCACATTACTGTCAGTGCCGCAGCAGGAGTTCAAAAAGACCTCTTTGCGGAATTCATCGGGGTTGTCTTTTGCAGCGATCTCCTGGGCCCTGGCTTTTGTCTTCCTGATGCTGGCCGGTAACACGTACCTGTCCAGATTCCCTTATTTGTGGGACGACCATCAAACGTTTTCGGGCGTCACCTTCACCGAAGCCAATTATCTTCTACCCGCATTGCTGGTAGTCTCGGTCGGGCTGGTTATCGCCGCTGTGATCGCCGTGATTAATGCGCTCACGCAGAAGCGATTGCGTTTACTGGTGGTGGCCCTTGCCATTCCGCTGGCGATCTATGTGGTCGGCGCGGTGATAGTGCCCGCCTATGTCAACAGCTTTATCGTCAAACCCAACGAGCTCGGCCGCGAAGCACCATATATCGAACACAACATTACCTGGACCCGCAAAGCTTTTGGGCTCGACGGTATTGAGCAGCGCGAATTCGATGCGGAAAATTCTGTCGAGGCCCTGCACCTGGAAACAAATCGTCCGACCCTGGACAACATCAGGCTCTGGGATTGGAAAGCACTGCAGGACACGCTCAGGCAAATTCAGGAGATTCGCACTTACTATGATTTTCCCGACGTCGATGTCGACCGTTACAGGATCGGATCGCAGGAAAGGCAGATGATGGTCGCCGCCCGGGAAATGGATGTTGAAAAGTTACCGGAGTCGTCGCGCAACTGGATCAATGAAAAGCTGATCTACACGCATGGCTATGGCGTCACGATGAACACCGCCAATGGCTTTGACTCGGAAGGCATGCCGCAGTTTGTACTTTCAAACATGCCCACCGAATCAAAAGCTGCGGAGTTAAAGGTCACCCGGCCAGAAATTTATTACGGGCAAAAAACCGACACCGACGTTTACGTACGCACCAAACAGAAAGAGTTCGATTATCCGCAAGGTGATACCAACAGCTACACGAATTACGAGGGTACCGGAGGCATCGTGATTGGCGGGACCCTGCGCCGGATGTTGTTGGCCTATGCAATGGACGACCTCACCAAGTTACCGTTTTCGGATGACATTACGGCGGATAGCCGGGTTTTAATTCACCGGAACATCAAAGAAATCGTCAACAGCGTGGCGCCGTTTCTTACCTATGACACCGACCCTTACATCGTGGTCGCCAACGACGGGCGTCTCTATTGGATGATGGATGCCTTCACTGAAACTTCGAGCTACCCGTACTCGCGGCACTACGCCGTCAACGGCAACAACGTCAACTACCTTCGGAATAGTGTGAAGGCAGTCATCGATGCCTACAACGGCACCGTTAAGTTTTACGTTTTCGATGCACAGGATCCACTGATAGCTACTTACCGGGCTACGTTCCCCGTACTTTTTCAGGATGCAGCACAGATGCCGGCCGACTTGCGCGCGCATGTCCGCTATCCTGAAAGCTTAATCAGGACCCAGGGCGAAGTCTTTGGTCTTTATCATACGCAAAACGCCAAGGTGTTTTTTCAACGCGAAGATCTTTGGAGCATTGCCACTCAGGTTGGTTTGGACGAGCAGGGAAAGAAACAAACACAACACATCGATCCTTACTATGTATTGATGCAATTGCCCGGGGAGACCCTCGCCAATGAGTTTGCGATCATTCTGCCGTTCACTCCCTCGAACCGTAACAACATGATTGGCTGGATGGCCGGGCGGTGCGATGGCGAGAACTATGGCAAACTGCTCGTCTACAACTTCCCCAAGTCGCGGCTAATAGATGGCCCTCTGCAGATCGAAGCGCGTATCGATCAAAACGCCCAGCTGTCGTCACAGTTCACGCTCTGGAACCAGCAGGGTTCTCGAGTATTGCGAGGGCACTTGCTGGTAATACCGATCGGGCGCTCACTCTTGTACGTCGAACCGGTTTATCTACGAGCTGAGAGTAGTCCCATGCCCGAGCTGCGACTGGTGGTGCTCGCTATTCAGGATCGCATTGGTTACGGCAAGAGTTTTGAAGAAGCTATGACAAATCTTTTTGGGGAAGCACCCAAACCCCAAAGCCAGTCGGCAGAGGACAAGGGCAAATCAGCAGAAGGCACGGCGAACCCCGGACCCTCACCTGTTGCCCTGCCACAGGATGTACAGCAGTTGGTCCTGCGGGCCCTGCAGGAGTTTGATGACTATCAACGCCTGACGGCAGCGGGCAAACTGGGTGAGGCAGGACAGAAGCTGGAGCAACACAAGCGAACGCTTGAGGAATTGAAACGCGTCGGCAACAAGCCAAAGTAATTCATGCCCACTGTTTCGATCTGGTAATCATTGGCTGGCGCAGTGAGACATGAAACGAATTCTAATTGTTGAAGACGATGCCCGGCGGCGGTCCTGGTTTGACAAGCAGTTCGCGGACTGCGATCGGGACATGACCGATGACGTCTCGGTCGCGGTCCAATTACTGTTGGGACGGGATTACGAACTTATCTTCCTCGACCACGATCTGGCAGAAGAACATTACGACCAGGAAATGGCCGACGACGGGCTCACTGGTTACGCCGTTGCCGCCTGGCTCGCTGAGCATCCTGAACGGCAACCGAACGCGCAAATCATTATTCACTCGCTGAACTACCCCGGCTCAGAGCGGATGCGGCAGTGTTTACAAGCAGCGGGACGCAACGCGGAGTACGTGCCCTTTCCCTACCTGCCATCACTTTTTTCAAACTGAATTCGTTAACGCTTTTGAATCTCGGCCCGCAGTTTCTGTCCCTGCGCCTGAGCTTCTCTGAATTCCGGCTCAAAATTCGGATCTAGTTTTGTCGTCGATAGGGTATCGATCTCTCTGAGCGCATCGCCGTCGCGTTTGTCCGCGTGGTAGGCACGGGCCAGATGCATGCGCAGCAAGGCATTGTTCTCGCCAAATTTCAAACCCTTCTCAAGATAAGAAATTGCTTTCTGACGATCGCCGCCCAACATGCGTGGCGCTTCCAGATACAACTGGCCCAGCACCATGTAAGCACTGCCTGACTGAAAGCCTTCGTCCAGCTTGATGACTGCCTCCATCTCTTTACGAATGTCATCAACACTTGAAAGACTGGCCAGCGTGCTGTACTTGGCGGCACCGCCGTAGTTAGCTCCCAGCCAAAAATGACCCTCCGGTTTTCCATCCTCCAACTGAATGGCGGCCTTCCCTGCTTCTTCGCCCTCGCGAAAAGATTTCTCTCTCTCATCTGCGTCGCTGGTGTGATCTGCCAGGTAATAATCAGCCCGCGCCAGTTTCCAGGCAGCCTCAAAACTTCCATAGTCTTCGATCCGTGCCTGGCGCAGGAGCGCCACCGACTGTCTCAACTTCCCCAGATCTCCGCGCTGGACATACAGGACCTCAGCCTCAGAAATTTTTGCCGCCGCTGCTTTGGCGTCGCCAATATCGACCCCCCGAGCAGTTTCGACAGGCGGCTTGTCGCATGCAGCCGCCAGAAACACCAGACTCAAAGACAGAGCCCGGACATTAAAGTAGTGGATTTTGGGCCTGTTTCCTAAACAACGCCTTGTAGTACTCGCAAATTGTATGGCTCTTATATACACTGATTTTTTCCATTACCCAAAGTGGGTCGAATACGGTATATTGACGACTGTTCCCTTAGCTCGACAGGTTCTGGCTAACACAGACCTGTATAAAAACTCGGTTCCGGACCTGGGAGGCAGTGTGGCAGCGGCGGCATTCTACGATCTCGAAGGTACTCTGGTCAGTACAAATCTTGTTCACACGCTCGCCTTCTATGCCAAGAACCAGCCGGGCCTGTTGAGTAGTCTGCGCAAAAGCACACGGACCTTGTTGAGCCTGCCAGTCTTTGCGGCGACGGACCAGTACAGTCGCAAGGTTTTTAATGACCTGTTTTTCAAGAGCTACAAAGGTCAAACCGAAGATAGGATGCGCTTCTTTGCCAAGGAACTGTTCGAGACGATCTTAAAGCCGGCAATTTTCCCTGGGGCTTATGAATTAATTGAAAAAGCGCGCAGCCTGGGCTTGCGCCAGGTGGTGGTTACTGGCGCTCTGGATCTTTCTGTCAAACCCCTCGTGGACCACCTCGGGATCACTGATTATGTTGCCAACCACCTTGAGTTCGTCAACGGCGTCGCGACGGGACGCCTGTTGCCGCCGGTGCTGGCTGCCGCGACCAAGGCTTCGTGGATTCGTCAATTCGCCGAGCGCGAGGGCATCAATCTGAGCGACTCGTATGCTTATTCAGACAGCATGAGCGATCTGCCGATGCTGTCTGTGGTGGGTCATCCGGCCGCGGTCAATCCGGATATGCGCTTGCGGCAGGCGGCCTTACATCATGATTGGCCCATATTAAATTTGAAGTAGACGAGACGGCACAGATTAACCTCGATTACTCAGTTTGTGATCGCATGACATCCGGGACGGCGTTACTAAATTATGGCCTTACAACTCAGACGCAAAACACACGAATCAGTTATCTATATTGACCGCGATAGTGCGCCGCGCATCATGCCTTCGGGCGAGGACTTCATTCTCGAAGATCTTCCCATTGGTACGCGGGTCTTATATCCAAATCCGCCGCTGAAGGGCTTACCCAATCGCGAAGCGGCCATTCGCTACGCTTTAAATCATCCGCACGGTTGCGATCCGCTTTTTGCCCAGCTGGAGCCGGGCATGAAAGTAACCATCGCGGTCGATGACATCAGTCTGCCGCTTCCGCCCATGGCCACTCCCGATATCCGGCAGACAATCCTCGAAATCGTGCTGGATATGCTCGCCGGGCACGGCGTTGATGACGTTCACATCATCATTGCCAATTCACTGCATCGCAAAATGACGCCCTGGGAAATGAAGCGCATGGTTGGCGCCCGCATCTATGACGAGTTTTATCCCGATCGTTATTACAACCACGATGCCGAGTGGAGCGATGGGATGATTAAGATCGGCGAGACGCGGCACAAGGAGCCTCTGAACCTGAATCGCCGCGCCGCTGAAAGCGATCTACTCATCTATGCGAACATAAACCTGGTGCCAATGGATGGCGGTCACAAGTCGGTAGCCGTAGGCCTTTGTGATTACGTCTCGTTGCGAGCTCATCACGAACCGCAAACAATTCGCGATTCAGACAGCTATATGGATCCGGCGCGATCAGAGCTGAATAACAAATGTGTGCGGCTGGGTAAGCTGGTGGACGAACACGTCAATGTCTTTCACATCGAGACGGCAATCAATAATCGCATGTACAAAGGCGATATGGATTTCCTGCTCAAGAACGAGGACGACTTCACCGCCTTCGATCGCATGAAGTTCGAAGCGATGCGCTACGCCATGAGCAAGCTGCCGCGGCAGGCTCGCCGCAAGCTCCTGCACTCGCGCCCGGCACAGTATGAGATGACTGCCTGTCATGCCGGCAAGACCGACCCGGTGCACGAAAAAATAATCGCCAAGGGATTCGAGCAGTACGCAATTCCAGTCAGGGGCCAGTGCGATATTTTAATTACCGGGATCCCGGACATTTCGCCTTACAACGTGTATTCAATTCTCAATCCGCTGCTGGTCCAGGTAATGGCGCTCGGCTATCACTTCAATTTCTACCGCAACAAACCGTTGCTGAAAAAAGGCGGCGTGTTGATTGTGCAGCACCCCTGCTACGACGAATTCGATCATAATTTTCATCCCAGTTACATCGAATTCTTTAATCGCCTGCTGCCCGAGACGCGCGATTCATTTGTCCTGCGTGAAAAATATGAGCAGGAATTTGCCAACAACCCAAGCTATGTCGAAATGTACCGGCGCGGTAATGCCTATCACGGCGCTCATCCATTTTTCATGTGGTACTGGGGCGAAAACGGCCGCCAGCATGTTGGCAAAGTCATAGTTGCCGGCGCCGAGAACGCGCATGTGCCGGCCATGTTGGGCTGGGAACGCGCTGACAATCTCACCGAAGCGATTGCCATGGCTCGCAGTTACATGGGCAATTCGGCAGAAATCACGATGCTGCATCAGCCGATGATCGGCATCGCAGACATGGAGTAACCGGCCGGACTGTTTATCGAACAGTCCTGGCCCCGCGGTGCGAATTTATGAGGTGGGAGCGCGGGTTTTTCTCCAGACTATCGACCAGTAAGACAAACTAAGTTTGTCGGACAATGATTATGAAGTTATCGCCAACTGAAATATTTAACGATCGAAAAATTTTCATGATCGGCAGCACGGGCTTTCTCGGCAAGGTGACGCTGAGCATGCTGCTCCATCGCTTTCCTAACGTTGGCCAGGTTTACGTCACGGTGCGCGCGCGCTCTCAGGAAGAATCCGAAACGCGGTTTTGGAATAGTGTCATCACCGCCCCGCCTTTCAATCCGGTTCGCGAACGCTATGGCGATGCTTTCGAAGGGTTCATCCGCGACAAGGTCACGGTGCTGGGCGGCGATATTGGCGACACCAATCTGGGATACACCGAAGAGGAGGCGCAGAAACTCGCTGACAACCTCGATATTGTAATCAACACAGCCGGCAATGTGACTTTTAATCCCACGCTGGAGAGCGCCCTGCGGACGAACGTAGTCGGGACTCAGAACGTCATCGCGTTTACGCGGCGCCTGAAACGACCCGCGCTGGTCCACGTCTCCACTTGTTTTGTCGCCGGCAACCGATCGGGCCCGGTTTGGGAAAGCGACCCGGTCATCGGTTACTTCCCGCGCCATACAGAGATGCCAGGGGTGGAGTTTTCGGTCGAGCAGGAGATCGCGGACTGCGCCAAACTCTCCGAGCGCGTTCGCGAAGCAGCCCGCGACGGTATGATGACGGCGCGTTTCCGCGACCTGGCTCGCAAGCGACTGGCGGAAGAGGGCCGCGATGCAGACGACCCTGATGCGCTGGGTTTGGCAGTTGCTCGCGAACGAAAAGTTTGGATCCGCACTCGTCTGACCGATCTCGGCGTGGAACGCGCCGCCTGGTGGGGCTGGCCCAATATCTACACTTATACGAAATCGCTGGGCGAGCAATTGGTGGCTGCCGAGACCGGGATGATCCGCAGCATCTTGCGCCCGAGTATTGTCGAATCGGCTATGTCCTATCCCTTCCCCGGCTGGAACGAGGGCTTTACCACCACTGCGCCAATCATCTTCATGGTGCTCAAGGGGCAGACACAAATCCCCGCCGACGAAAAACTGATTCTGGATATCACCCCGGTCGATCAGATCGCATCGGCGATGCTGGCTATCTCGGCCTCTGCCTGCATTGAAGAGCCACGGCTGGTTTACCAGGCGGCTACCGGCGATTCCAACCCTGCCAACATGGAACGCATTGTCGGTTTGGTCGGTCTCTACAAACGCAAACACTTTCTGGAAAAGGATACCGGCGTTCGTTTACTCAACAACGTGGCGGCACGCATGGAACCGCGTACGGTGACCACGAAGAAATTTGAAAACACTTCAGCGCCGTTGATGAATGCAGCCGCCAAAAAAGTCTCGTCACTGCTGGATCGAGCGCGCCCGCGTTGGGGTGGTGGCCGGGTTGTCGATGTAATTGACTTCGTCAAAGGAAATGTCGATCGGCTGGAAGAAATTACGCACGAGACTACGGAAGCTTTCGATATCTTCAAGCCCTTCACCAACGAAAATGCTTACATCTTTCGTTCGGATAACCTGCGTTCTCTCTTTGGCCGCATTCGTAAGGATGAAGAGTCCTTGCTGGTCTGGAATCCGGAACAATTTGACTGGTACGACTACTGGCTCAATGTTCATCTTCCCGGGTTGAAAGAGTGGGTTTTCCCGACGCTCGAGGAAGAGATGCGAGCCCAGCCCAAGCGCATCTACACTTATCGCGATCTGATCGAATTGTTTGAAACATCGACTAAGCGCCACGCCACTCGCGTCGCCATGCGCATCGAACGGGACGGCCGCAAGGAGCAGTACACGTACGCGGATGTGCGTGAGCTGGCGCTGCGAGCGGCGGGATTTTTCGCCAGCGAAAACATCAAGGCCGGCGATCGCGTGATGCTGGTCAGCCAGAACGCGCCCGAGTGGGGCATGACTTACTTCGGTGTGCTAAAGGCAGGCGCCACTTGTATACCGGTTGATCCCGACAGCTCAATTGATGAGCTGATCAATTTTGCCCGCGCCGGCGATGCCGCCGCCATGGTTCTCAGCAGCAAGCTCGCCGAGGATTATGCTGATCTAAAAGCTCGGTTGGCTGCTGAAGGCCTGACGCCTCGTATCTGGACCTTTACCGAAGTCTTCGCCATGCCGGACGAAGCGACCGAGGATCAGCGTAGCGCCCTGCTGCCCCCGCGAGTACATGCACAATCAGTAGCCTCGCTTATTTTTACTTCAGGCACGACCGGAAGTCCCAAGGGGGTCATGCTGTCGCATCGCAATCTGACGAGCATGGTCTCAATGCTTTCGTCGGTGTTCGACATGTCTACCAAAGACGGCGTGCTCTCGGTGCTGCCGCTCCACCATACCTTTGAGTTTTCTACCGGCTTTCTGACTCCATTAAGCCGGGGAGCGCAGATAACCTACCTGCCGGATCTCACCAGCGATGCTCTGGCCAAGGCAATCAAGAATGGTTACGTGACCGGTATGGTAGGCGTGCCGGCGCTTTGGGAGTTGCTGCATCGCCGTATCAAGAACAGGCTCTACGAACAAAGCGATTGGATTGGCAAGTCGGCCGATCTCTTGATCAAGGGCAACGCCTGGCTGCGAGATCGGACTGCTCTGAACCTGGGCCAGATTATCTTCTATCCGATTCATGAAGGACTGGGCGGCCGCATTCGCTACTTCATCAGTGGCGGCTCGGCGCTGAGCGAGAAAATTCAAAACGATTTTCGCGGGCTCGGATTTACAATCCTTGAAGGCTATGGACTGACTGAAGCTGCGCCTGTGCTCACCGTGACCCGCCCCGATAACCGGCTGCTCGTAGGCAGCGTTGGTCGTTCCCTGCCTGGTGTCGAAATTCGGATCGACAACCCCGACGCCAGTGGCGTGGGCGAAGTTATAGCCCGCGGACCGAATGTCATGCTGGGCTACTTCGAAAACGAAGCGGCTACCCGCAGTGCGCTGGTCGATCGCTGGTTATATACCGGTGACCTGGGCCGGCTGGACGACGATGGCAACCTGTTTTTGGTCGGCCGGTCCAAGGAAATAATCGTCGACACCAATGGCAAAAACGTCTATCCCGATGAACTGGAAGAGACGTATGCGAACTCTCCCTTTATTAAGGAGCTCAGCATTGTTGGTCTGCCCGACGGCATCGGTGAAAAGGTTGCAGGCCTGGTCGTGCCCGACGATGAGTACGACATTGCGCTGTCACGTGACGAACTGAAGCGGAAAGTTGAAGAACATTTCCGCGAAGTCTCAGCCGGCCTGCCCTACTACAAACGCGTCAAGCTGTTGCACTTCACCGATATCGAACTACCACGCACGGCGACGCGGAAGGTCAAACGAAGCGAAGTAGTCGAGCTACTGCAATCCCTCGAAGAGGGTCAGAAGTCAGGGCGCAAAGGCGTTGCCGAAGAAGCCAAAGGAGCTGATTCCGTTTGGCTGCGCACGGTGGTTTCATCGGTCAGCAATCGCCCGGCCGCGGAGATCTCGCTCAACACGCGCCTGAGCGATCTGGGCTTCGACAGCTTGATGTTCGTTGAACTCGCGACCGCCATCGAGAATGCCGGAGGCTCGATCTCGGCGCCCGAACGCTTCAACGAAGTCCAGGACGTGCGCGAACTGATTGGTGTCGTGAGTCGACAAAGCTCGGCACAGCAGCAACGGGAAAGCGGCTCGGCAAGAGCAGAAGCGGAACAGCGCCAGGCCGAAGATGAGATACACATTCCTGCCATCGTGCGAACGGTGGGTAACAAGGGCGTCGACCTGGTACAGAAGCTCTTCTATGAGAGGTTTCTCAAGACGCGTTACGAAGGGCGCACCAACATTCCGCCCCACACGAATTTTATCGTTGCTGCCAATCACTCCTCTCATCTTGATATGGGACTGACCAAGGCGGCGCTCGGTGAAGCCGGCAATGACATGGTAGCGCTGGCAGCGGCAGACTATTTCTTTGACAACAAGTACAAGCGCGCCTACATGGAAAACTTCACAAACCTGGTGCCGATGGAGCGGACCGGATCGCTGCGGCAGTCACTGCGTCACGCGAGCTCGTTTCTCGACCGCGGCTACAATGCTCTGATCTTCCCTGAAGGCACTCGTTCAATGAGCGGCCGGATTGCCGATTTCAAGCCAGTTATTGGCTACCTGGCGCTGCACTCGCGGATTGGAATTCTGCCTGTCTACCTGCACGGTACTTACGAAGCATTTCCCAAAGGCTCAAGCATTATCAAGAGCCGGGAAGTGGGCGCGCGTATTGGCCGCTATCTTCCCATTGAAGAACTGGAAGAGTTGACGAAGGGAATGCCACGGGCCGAGGCGTATCGACTGATAGCCGCCCTGGTAAAACATCGAGTTGAAAATCTGCGCGATCGCACTAACACGGAATTTGACGCTCGCGGTTTGCGCAAACGCTGGAAGAGCGAGCGTCGAGCCAATCTGGCGGAGAAAGAACTGACGATCCAGGAACTCGTCGGCTAGTAGTCAGACTTCTGAGTTTGTCTCAGCCCACTACACAGGCTGTATGTCTGTGATTTTTTTATGGCAACTACCAGGAAACGCACAGCCCGCATGACCCCGGTTCAACCCGGAGCAAAACGGCGCGCCGCCATCGAAAAGCGGCCGCGCGCGATAACCCTCATCACCGGCGGCACCGGATTCCTGGGCTCGCATCTGGTCCGACAACTGGTCGCGGACGGCACCAGAGATATTCGCGTAATGGCGACCTCAATTCCCGACTGGCTGGTAGATCTTGGAGTTGAGCCGTTTGAAGGTTCGATTACCAGGGTTGAAGACGTCAAGCGCGCGGTCGAAGGTATCAAAGAAATCTATCACCTGGCCGGCAAGGTTTCGCGGGAGCGCGACGACTCGAGAGAGATGTATGCGGTACACGTCGAAGGTACTCGACTACTTTGTGATGCGGCGCGCGAAGCAGGCAGCAAGACCATTGTGCTCGCTTCGACCAGCGGCACGATCGCTGTCACTGAAAAGGGTGAAGTGATTCCCGACGAAACTTTTCCGCAGCCACTGGACATTATTACCCGCTGGCCTTACTACGCCAGCAAGGTCTACCAGGAGATGGCGGCTTTGGAAAGATTTAATGGCAAGGGCCTGCGTTTGGTAATCATGAATCCGAGTTTGCTGCTTGGTCCGGGTGATGATCGCCTCAGCTCGACGAAAGTCATTCTTGATTTCATGGCCCGCAAGATTGCCGCCGTCCCCGCCGGTGGAGTCAGCTTTGTCGATGCGCGGGATGCGGCGCAAGCGTTTCAGACAGCCATGAAGAAAGGACGGCACGCCGAACGATACTTACTCGGTGCGGCAAACTGGACCTTCACAAAATTCTTTGGCCGCCTGGAAAGATTGACGAAGACCGCGGCGCCGAAACTGGCCTTGCCCGGAAAATTCATGGTAACCGGCTCGAAAATGGTAGACGCCCTTTTCAAGCAATGGAATTTCGCGTCACCCGTCGAACCCGGCGCCATCGAGATGGCCCAGCATTTTTGGTATCTGAACTGTAACAAGGCCGCACGCGAAGTTGGTTTCAAACCGCGCGATCCGGGCGAGACGCTTCAGGACACCGTGAGTTATCTAAAAGAGAATTTCCTGGGCGGCAACGCATTCAAAAAGTAGCTGCCACGCGATCGTAACTCGCCTGCAGATCGCGATAATTGTCTGTCATAAAACCGGGTCGTGCGACCTTCTACTCGCCGAGCGCAGCGTATTTGAACAACCTGAAACGATACCGCTGCTGTTCGCGAATATTCTTCGCGATGACCCCATGCAGACTGTCATCCCACTTCGTATACTGATCGATGAAACGATCTGCACTCGCCTTATCGCCTGCGTACTGCACTTCCAGAATCTTAGCGAGCATTTTCGCCACTACGCTGGGGTACTTATCGTAGTGCACCTGTAATTTGCCGTCTTTGAAACTCAGCAGTCCGTTCTCAAGATAAAAGTTCCATTGCATTAACTGCATTGTGTTGTAAGGCTGATCGCGGCGCGGCTTATTATTTTGCAGGACGCGGAGAATCCCACCGGCATAGACCGACCGCACTTGCGCATCGGTGTAATAACCCTGCTTATGCAGCGCGTCGGCTACAAACAGCGACACCAGATCCGCTTTCATTTCTTCGAGGACGCTGGCATCATCGAGCAGGGCGTCGTCGAGATCGCGATTGTCTTTGGTTCGATCGACACCGAGATAATGGCCGACTTCATGCCATAACGTCCGATAGAAGTTGCCGTCTGGAGTGAGCGCCGCTGCAGCTTCTGCGCCGATGGCCGCGGCGAGCACGCCGGAAGTGCTGGTGAAAATATTGGGTTCCCGCATGATATTCGCACGCAGCAGGATCGTGCGTCCATAGCGACGCGCCAGATAACTCTCGTTCGGAAGGATGGTGGCGGTATTGCCGCCGCGGGTTTGGCCAAAGTCAGCCACAACATCATAGACCCCAACCGGAATATCTTCGCGGATCCGTTTGTGGTGTTCATAAGGAAGCGAGTCTTCCAGGGCTTGCATGCCTTTCATCGCCTGGCGCAGCGCAGTGGTTTCTAGAGGCCGCGTTTGCAGCAGGCTGAAACCGAAAAACGATTTCACGCCGTAGAGCTCATCGTCGTAAGTCTCATAGGAACCAATCTGAGCATTGAGATTTTTGAAGTGTCCGGTAACCCAAGCTGCGTCTCCCGACTCGTAATCATTGGAGAGGAGATCGCGCGCGCGATTGCGCAGGTAACGCGCAAACTCATCGTCATCTTTGTCCACGGCGGCAGCAGCTTCGTTCAGCAGGCCGTACGACCTCAGCAGCTCATCTGCATAGGCTACGGAGTAAGGAACGGCATAGAATCCTGCCGCTGAGCCCAGCTTCCGGCGCGCGATTTTCTGCAGCTGCTGCTTCAGTTGAGGATGCAGCGTATCGAGCACCGGGTACTTTGCCAGTACCGCCAAATCAGCCTGGGCATTAACGGCGCTTTCTCTCCTGACGACTGAACGCGAGTCCAGGATCTGCTTACGGTGTTCAGGATGAGCTGCCAGAAAAGTTTCAATCTCTTCCTTCTTTACACCCCAGGGGTAGACATTTTTCCCGGGCGAGGAAGCTTCAACAGGAAGAAAAGGTTCGCGCTTGTTTTCGAGCGTCGTTGCAATCGGACCCTGATTCAGCCGATAGAGAGTTAGCAGGTTTTGCGTCGCTGGAATCCCGCCCCTGCGCTTGTCCAGGGCGGCCAACGCGCGTGCTGCACCCAGGGCTTGCGGGTGTCGCTGCTGTTCAAAGAGATGCTGAAATATCCGGCCCACCTCAAGCAGTTTTGCCACTGCCTTGCGCTCCCCCTCACTCAGTTGTCCCGAGTCCGGGGCCAGCCGCAGCGTTTGCATCTTATCGATGACGGTCTGGCTCTTTTCAGCCGGCCAATAGCCAGGCGGCAACGCATTGCTGGTTTTCATACTTGGTCCTGTTTGTGCTATTACTCCCGCGCCAATGGAGAGCACGAAAGTAATTGTTAGGAGTTTGTGCCACATAATTTTTATCGTCACCCGTCCTGATATACGCTTGCGTGTTGGGGAAGACTTCCCCCGTGGACTCACTATGATTTTCCTGCCGACCAGTATAGCCCAGGCAAGCATTTCATGAGGCAAGGCAAAGATAAGTTCGAGATTTAAGCACCAGTCCGCAAAGCGGTTTGGAAATAGACCACCGATTTATCGGTGGGCTTCCACTACGAGGAAATTCGCAGTCCGTGAAACGGACGGCTGGAACCGCAGCCCTTCGGATCAGCCGTCCGTTTCACGGACTTAATATCCTACTCCAAGGTTGATCCCACCAATAAATCTCAGGGCTATTTTCAGGTCTTATTTAGAATCCGATGATGCCTTTGTCGAGCAGTGTTTTGATCATGCGCAGGCTGTCAACTTCTCGAAAGGGACAGATCGAAAGAATCGATTCGATGTCCCACTCGCCGTTAATCCGGGATAAGACAAAGCCTTCCTGCGAGCCAATCCCGTCCAGCGTCAAATTCTCAGGCGTTAGGAGTAGTTTGGGAACCGATTGGCGGGAAAAGGTGGACTCGTAAGTCTTGCGGACGAAATCTCCCTCTGAGAGCAACAGCAGACCCTGCGCCTCTGTGTTTTTCGGCTCCTGCTCCAGAAGTTTTTGGATCAGCGGTAACGCCCGCTCAGGATTTCCGTTGTCCAGCTCTGAGCGTGCCGCCCACAAGAGTTCAGAAACGGCCTGCACATGATCCAGTACCTCATTGACAGGTTCTTCAGGGGCGGGGGCCTCACCCACTACCTTTGCCACGCCATCTCGCACCAGTTCATACAGGTGGCCGTAAACATGGAATGGCGAGGCATGCATATTCAGGCAGACCTCGGCCACGGACATGCCTTTGTCAACTAGGTAGAGTATCTGTCGTACTTCCTTGCCAAAAGTCAGCGAAGCAGTCCAACCGGGACCCAGTTCAAGAATGCAACGGTCCGACGGTATCAGGCTGCGATAGCGCGTCCACTCATCGATCCGGTAAGCGCCGTCCATGATGACTGACGTTGGTCGCACGTTGATCCGAATCAAATCATTGGCGAACTTCTGATTGTCAAAAAACTCGAATTGCGCCTCTTCCCAGAGAAAAAGATCGTAGATGATCTCCAGAGTCCGGATTTGAAGTATTTCTATAACTTCGTTCTCAGCCAGGAACCCCTTCGCGATGAGAATCTCGCCCAGGCGTCCGCCTGATTGTCGTTGGGTCTCCATGGCAATCTGCAGCCGCGCCTCGTCTATCTTGCCGTAGTGGATCAGTACCTGCCCGAGATATTCCCGGGGATCGTTGGAGTACGAGCCGACAATCAAGCCGTTTTCGAAATAGATCTCCTTTAAAATTTGGACGCGGGAGAACTTCAAGGCCCCGGTCTTTCGGCCGGACTCCAGAAACTGCAGCAGATCGGGAACACTCATTGTGGTCAGAGTGCCTTGAATGGCCATGATTTATGGTCCTATGACTTCCCAGTCAATGAAAAGGAGTCGCTGTGGGAGGGACAAGTTGAAACCAGCCGAAACACCCCATGCACCGCTAAAGAGTACATGCTATTTCAGCCGACTTTCAAGCACTTTAATTTCGAACTTTGGAAGGCTGGGCCAATGGCCCATCCGACGGCTGGCTAAACAGTCCGAGGTTGTTTCCACTGATCCTATGCGCCGGCGTGTGCCGCGTTTGACCAGTCTACCTTCGCTCAGTTCCGGTCATGCGCAGGAGAACGTGGTTTGAGACGCAAAAGAGGCGCGGCAGTTTTGCCGCCTGCCGCGCCGTGCTAAACGCGTCGTGATTGGGACAGCCCGGCCCCATTCCATTAGTTTGAAGCGCCCTCTCTTTGCAAGGTCTGGAGCGCCGCCAGGACTTCGCCGCTATGGCCGGCAGGTTTGACGTCCATGAACACCTGGGCAACTTTGCCCTGGGGGTCGATAATGAACGTGTTTCGGGCAGAAAGTTTCGCTTCCTTATACTCCATCACCGAACCGTAGAAATCAGAAATCTTGGCACCCGGGTCCGACAAAAGTTTGAAGGCCAGCCCTTCCTTGGCACAGAAGCTTTTGTGG
Organism: Pyrinomonadales bacterium; assembly: GCA_038237475.1. Classification (GTDB taxonomy): domain Bacteria; phylum Acidobacteriota; class Blastocatellia; order Pyrinomonadales; family Pyrinomonadaceae; genus JAOAPY01. The sequence continues at coordinate 409,699 of JBBRYS010000002.1, forward strand.
GACTCTGCGGTATCGACACTGACGCCGAGGATTACCGTCTTCATCGCCTTGTACTGAGCCAGGTCCTTTTGAAAGTTGTGAGCTTCCAGCGTGCAGCCACCGGTAAAATCCTTGGGATAGAAATACAATACGACCCATTGGCCGCGAAAATCACGGAGGCTTGCTTCGTTCCCCTCGTTAGTGGTGAGTGTGAAATCAGGAGCGTCGGCGCCCACGGCCGGGGCATCAGCAAACGCACCCACGGAACTGGCGGACAGCGCTCCAATAACCAGAAATACTGTCAGCAGCAATAGCTTCTTCATGTTGGTAACTCCCTTGCGAATTCGAATAAAGGTTTTGCGAAGTATATACCTCAACCACTCCTAAGCGAATAGCCGGCGAGGCCGTTCTCCCGGTTCCGCTCTTAACATCCTCACAAATCCCGCCGATTAAACAGCAGCATCCCACGCCGAAGGGCTTCTATTTAAAAACGTAGAGACAAACAGCTCAAGCCGCCATCCATTTTCTGAAACTCTGTTAGCTCCAGCGATATAGTCTGGTAGCCTTTTTGTTGCAGCGACTCGGCGATTTTTGGATAACCCGCAGCCAATAGCAGATGATCATTCACACGAACACAATTAGCCGCATAGTTTTCGTCACTCGCGACTGTAATAAGTTCATAACCGCGCAACTGCTCAAGATCACGTAGCGCCTCAACTAACACCACATGATCATCTCCTAACCAGGCGAGACCGCTCTTCAAATGCAACAGGCCGGCAACGTTCCTAATGTCGACGAGGCTAAAAGTGTAATCAAAAGAAGCGAGTATGCGACCTAACTGCTGAGCGCCTGCCTCGTTTGTCCGGGTGGAGACACCGATCAGAAAGTGGTTCCCGACCTGACATATATCGCCTCCATCAAGCAGGCCGGGCGGAGTAACGCGGCGTAACTCAGGATAGAACTTGTTGAGCTCCGCCGCCATGGACTCTACTTCTTCAATCCGGCTGCGGGCGCCGGGACGCGTAAGTATGGCGCCCCGTTCGGTTAACACTGCGGTGTCTTCAACAAAGGTCAGGTCGGGATAGCGTGTGTCAGGCTGCAGATGAGTAAGTCTCAGACCGCATTGTTCCAGCGCGCGGCAATAGGCGCGGTGTTGCTCAAGCGCTACTGGGTAGATGGGGATCCCGAGGCTGGCGCTGGTCTCACCTTCTGCAAAATTCTCACCTGGTGCACATACGATGGCGCGCTGAAACACTACGGACCTCCCGTTCAATAACGATCACATTAAACAAAGCTTAAATACCATCCGCAAACTACGCTCATTTTCACAGATTCGAAATGCAGAAAAGCTGCGTACGTTCAGCTTTCATTTTCAAGTCTGAGTAATCGCCGAAATCTGCGGATAGTGTTTTGCGTGGACGGGCTCCATTCTAAAGTAACCCGTTTACTCAGCGCTGAATTTTTTTGTAGCTAAGAATCAACAATATGCGTACTATGCGGCGCAGGCAGCAGTGAATTTGTTGATTCAACCACCCCTGTCGTAAGGCCGGACTGAAGTCATCACTCACTCTGCACTGTCCCGAAGCTTCCCCACGGGAAGCTGATTTTCCCATAGCACTCCCAGGCTAGCCCAGAGCAATGGCTGCAGCGATCTGATCTGCATGCTGACGTTCTCAACCACTGTTCGTGACTAACTCTGACCACCAGGCAGGGCGATCGCGAACCACCACAGCGGGAGGAAATCGCATGAAAGTATCGAAGCGTGCCGGTGTGACCGCGAGGTTGCTCATTTTCGGCAGTGTGTTACTGGCTATGATGTTTGCGCTGACAACTGCTTCAATGCAGTCGCTCAGCGAGGGATTTGAAGCAGGTGGGAAGACGGCTTATGCTGCCGGCAATGTAACTCTCGGCACGGGCTCGTGGTATATGAGCGATGCCTTGACCGGCAACCTCTCCTCCGACCATAAGACCGGAGCCTATGCCGCACGCGTCCAGCAACTGGGCCTGCTGCACATGAACTTTAACAAGACCGGAGCAGGCACCGTCACGATTCAACATGCAGAGTTCGGGTCTGACGGTTCCAGCACCTGGCAACTTTGGTATTCAACGAACAGCGGCAGCACCTGGAGCCAGGTAGGAGGAACAGTTACCACCAGTTCCACGACGCTCCAGACCGCCACTTTTACCGTCAACAATGCGAATGCCATCCGCTTCGAAATCAGGAAGATCTCGGGTGGGGCCAATCGAATAAACTTTGACAACGTCTTCATTGGCGACTACGCGCCGCCACCAACTCCAACCCCAACTCCAACGGCGACTCCAACCCCAACTCCAACGGCGACTCCAACCCCAACTCCAACGGCGACTCCAACCCCAACTCCAACGGCGACTCCAACTCCGACTCCAACGGCGACTCCAACTCCGACTCCAACTGCAACTCCGACCCCAACCCCGTCGCCGACTCCGGTTCCTGGCGAACACCTGACGATGGGCAACCCCAGCAACGCAACCACAAGCGTGGGCCAACCCTTGAATTATTTGATGGAGAAGCCGCAATACGCTATGTCTTACAACCGCGACTACGGCGAGGCCAACTGGGTCAGCTGGCATCTCGACAGTACCTGGCTGGGCAGCACGCCGCGTCAGAACGATTTCAGGGCCGATACTACTCTGCCTGGCGGCTGGTATCAGGTGCAAGCCACTGACTATTCCGGCTCCAGTTTCGATCGCGGCCACATGTGTCCTTCAGCCGATCGCACAATCACGATAGCCGCCAACTCAGCGACCTTCTTGATGACCAATATGATCCCGCAGATGCCTGCGAACAATCAGGGAGTGTGGGCTAATCTTGAAAGTTATGCTCGGACACTGGTTTCGCAGGGCAACGAGCTCTACATAATCTCCGGAGGTCAGGGCTTGCAGTATTTCATAGCCAATGGTCACATCGCGGTGCCGGCGCAAACCTGGAAGGTGATCATCGTGTTGCCGAACGGGACCAACGACGTTTCCCGCGTGACTACGTCGACGCGAACAATTGCCGTCGTCATGCCAAATTCCGGCTCGATTGGAACTGACTGGCGCGCCTATCGGGTTAGCGTCGATCAAGTTGAGGCAATCACGGGGTTCGATTTCTTTTCCAACGTTCCGACAGGTATCCAGGCGGTGATTGAAGGTACCGTGGATAATCAATAGGCCCGATCCATGACGGATAGATTCCAATGCGGTTCCGGGTGAGCATACTTGCCCGGTGCCGCGTTGGTTTTTCACGCTTCGGCTTCTGACTCGATCGTTTACTTCTCCGCGACAATTCGCGAGCAGGCACGGGCGCAGCCGCTATCATTTACAGTGCCGCACAGGCTGACGAAATTATCTCACGCGGGCGGTTGATTGAGTCGTGGTGACGATGTTTGGTCCTGGCGTTTAGTTATGCAGGACAGCGAACGCGCAGGGCCGCAGGCAGAATTTGAAAAGTAGCCGGCAGACGTCCCGGCAGCTCGCCGTCAACTTCGAGTGAAATTATTTCATCATTGACGGCCGGTCGCGCTATCACCTTTTTCGCCAGCGCATGATCGACCTGATCGAGGCTGAGGTGAGAACCAAGATAAACACGAGGCGCGCTGCTAACGATTTTTCTTGCCCCCAGGTCGCCGATACAAACGATATCGAACTGTCCATCAGTGAGGTTCGCGTTGGGGGCGATTTTCATGCCGCCGCCAAAGTAACGAGCGTTGGCCACACAAAAATTCGCCACCGTAAGCTGGCGTTCGTGTTCATCATCGAGTTGGACTACCACTTTTCTGGCTGGCGACTTCATTGCGGTCTGCAACATCGAAGCACCAAACGACAGTCGGCCGGACAACCACCCGGGCGATATTGCCGGCAACCAGTTGGGACCTGATTCCTTGACACGCTCGATTACCGCCGCGCTCATTCCGAACGAAGCAACCCCCAAAAAATATCTCGTCTCCTCGAGTCCAGCAGGATTGCTGTAGGTGACGCGTCCGACATCAATCAAACGCGTCTGTCCGCTGCGCAGAATTTCTGCAGCAGCGCGAATACGGGTCGGTATTTCCAGCGTTCGTCGGAAATCTCCACCGGTGCCTCTCGGTAAGACACCCAACTCCGCCTCGGTAGCGGACTGGAGAATCCCATTCGCCACCTCAGAGATCGTCCCGTCACCGCCACACGCGATGATGAACCTGGTTCCCTTTCGCGCAGCTTCTGAAGCAAGTTCAACGGCCTGGCCTGATCGCCCGGTGAAAATAACTTCGAATGGTCCAAAGACAGAACGCAGGTCGCTGGCAATGCCGGGCCAGGTCTTGCGCGTCGAGCCCCCTGCTGATTCGGGGTTAATGATGACTAAGGGTAGTCCCATGGTGCCAATCGATTTCTGCGGCTGAAAAATGTCCCTTGCTCGGCGAAGCTATTTCTGCTTCCCATCAGCGGGCCACAGGCGGCGATCCCCTTCGCCCAGCTCCGCAATCCTGCTCATCACGAAATCCGCAATCTCTTTGTAGGTTCGAATGCGGTCCTTCTTTGCCAACTGTTCGGTTAGATCCAGCTGCGCGCCAAAGTGAATGCGAATCTGCTCTCCGCCGGTCCAGTTCCCCAGTACCTGTTTCGCCAGCTGGTTCCCCAGCCCGGCTATGAAAACCGGGATCACCTGTGGTGCAGCATCTTTGATCAACTTACCGACACCCGGCTGCGCCGGCAAAAATGAATAGGGATCAGCATCCTTATTCCGCGTGCCTTCCGGATGGAAACCGATGACATTGCCCGCGCCATGGCGACAAAGATCGCTCAGCAGGCGAATTGAAAATTGATCGAAGGCGCGTTTTTCCGGAAACGGCTTGTCGGCTGTGGCAAAAAACGGCGGGTACATGGACCACCACCCCATCACCAGATTGACCAGCAACCCCAGTGGGGATTGATAAAAGAACCGGCCGCGTACAGGAAAGAAAAGCTGTTTGCGCCAGCTTGTGTGTCGAAACAACGTTGTCGATACCACATACATATCAAAGAATGATCGGTGATTTGCGACAAACAGGATTGGCCGCTCATGCGAGACGGCGGCAACGTGTTCCAGACCATACACGTTCATGAGATTGTAGGTTGAAAAATGAATCCAGCCGGCGCCAAACACGCTCTGACACCAGGTCCAGAAGCGCTTCCAGCTACCTTGATTCATGTGCGTTACGAGACGAAAGGCAAACCGCTCGAAGGTCGACAGAACTGCTAACTCTTCCTGAACGGGGGTTTCGGGGGCGGGATGTTGCTCGTAAGCCGCCGATTCCGTCTGGTCTGAACGGTCAACAATCTCTGGCGGCTGATCGGACAAACCTTTTCGATCTTTGACTCGTGCATTCATTGAGCGCCATTTTCAACCGAAGACGGAGAAAAACAAAGCCGTAGACATCAATCGATCGAAAAATACTTCGCTTCAGGATGATGCACGATAATGGCGGAAGTCGACTGTTCAGGCTCGAGTTGAAACTCATCGGACAATTCCACGCCGATGCGCGCTGGATCGAGCAGCTCGAAAAGTTTTGCCTGGTCTTCCAGATTTGGACATGCCGGGTAGCCGAAACTGAAACGCGAGCCTTGATAGAACTGCCGGAACAGCTTCGTGATCTCGGGTGCATCCTGATCCGCAATACCTAACTCGATGCGAATCCGTTTGTGCCACATTTCGGCGAGCGCCTCAGCGCTCTCGACGCTCAAGCCATGAAAGTAAAGATAATCGGCATAGTTGTCCGCCTTGAAAAGCTCGGCTGCGTACTCGCTCGCGCGCCGGCCCATCGTCACCAGGTGAAACGCCACTACGTCCATTCTTCCGGTATCGCTGGCGGCAAAGAAATCAGCGAGGCAAAAGTGTTTGCCGCCGGGTTGTCGTGGAAACGTAAAGCGCATCCGCTCGGTCTTCGCGTCGTCCTCGTAAATGACCAGATCGTTACCGGCTGACTGGCAGGGGAAATACCCGTAGACCACACGCGGGGTTAAGAGTTGCTGATCTTTGGAGCGCGCCTTTATCTCTTCATAGATCGGGCGCACCTTGTCGCGCACCAGCGCCTGGTACTGATCCGGGGGCATGCGGCCTTGTTTAAATTGCCACTGCCCTTTGAAGAGCGCGGTCTCATTTACGAAAGCAAAGACTTCGTCAAGTGGAATATCATCGACAACACGCGAGCCGTAAAAAGGCGCTGCCGGAATCGCGACCTCAGTGGACACCTGCGAGCGAGTGGTATGAGTCGTGTCGACTGAGACTGGTGCGGCGCCGCGTGGCTTAGTTGACTTGCGAATGCCGAGCTTTGCTTCCTCACCTACGAGATCCTCGACATCTTCCTCAGTTGCGACAGCGGACGAGTCACCATCTGCAGACGATATTGCGACTCCGCTCATCAAGGCATCCATGGTGTGCAGTCCCGCAAAGGCATCCTTGGCATAAAAGAGCCGGCCCAGGTACAGCGATTTCAAATCTTCATCGACATACTTGCGCGTCAATGCCGCGCCACCAAGCACAACAGGCACCTTGATGCCGCGTTCGTTCATGAGCTCGAGGTTCTCTTTCATGATGAGCGTGGACTTGACGAGCAAGCCGCTCATGCCAATCGCATCCGCGGCATGTTCCTGCTGCGCCTGCAGGATGTTGTCAATCGTCTGCTTGATACCCAGGTTGATGACCTTATATCCATTGTTGGTGAGGATGATGTCCACCAGATTCTTGCCGATATCGTGAACATCGCCCTTGACAGTGGCCAGCACCATCGTACCCTTGGCAGTGGCGCCGCCTTTCTTTTCCATAAACGGCTCAAGAAAACGCACTGCGGCCTTCATCGCTTCAGCCGACTGAAGTACGAAAGGCAACTGCATCTGCCCGCTGCCAAATAACTCGCCCACCACTTTCATACCTTCCAGCAAAATGTTGTTGATGATGTCGAGGGCCGGATAACTTTCCAGGGCGGTAGTCAGCTCAGCTTCAAGGCCGATCTTCTCCCCGTCGATAATGTGGTTCTTCAGCCGTTCCTCGACGGTCGCGCCTTTGCTCTCTTTGCGGGAGCTTTTAGCCTTCACTCCTTCAAACAGGGTGGTGAACTGCGTCAGAGGATCGTAGGTGCAGACCTCGCCTTCAAAGCGGCGCTGGTCATAAATCAATTCGCGCGCGACTTTCAGTTGTTGTTCGCTTATGCGATTGAGCGGTTCGATCTTGCTGGCGTTCACAATCGCCGCATCCAAACCCGCCTCAACGGCGTCATGCAGGAAAACGGAATTCAGCACAACACGCGACGCTGGATTGAGGCCAAACGAGATATTGGAGACACCCAAGATCGTAAAACAGCCGGGCAGCTCGGTCTTGATGCGCTTGATCGCCTTTAAAGTCTCGAGCGCATTACGTCTGTCCTCTTCAATACCGGTTGAAATAGGCAGCGCCAAGGGATCAAAGAAAATGTCAGCGGCCGGCAGGCCAAGCTCGCCCGTTGCCTGTTCATAAGCTCGTTTTGCGATTTCAAACTTGCCGTCTGAAGTACGCGCCATTCCCTCTTCGTCAATCGTGCCTACGACGACGCTGGCGCCGTAACGCTGGGCCAAATCGATCACTTTCACAAAGCGCGGGACACCATCTTCAAAATTGGTGGAATTAAGAATGCTCTTACCGCCCGCATGTTGCAGGCCTGCTTCCATTTTTTCCCATTCGGTCGAGTCGAACATCAGCGGCAGCTTGATATTGGTGACAAGCCGCGAGGCCAGCTCGTGCATATCAGCTTCGCCGTTACGTCCTACGAAATCCACATTGACATCGAGGATGTGTGCGCCTTCGCGCTCCTGCTCTTTGGCCAGTGAGACCAGCCCATCCCAGTCTTCGACGTTCAGCAGGTCTCGCATTTTCTTTGAGCCGCTGGCGTTGACACGCTCGCCGACGATGAGGAAGGAGGCATCCTGAACATAGGGCTGCTGGAAATAAATTGAAGAAGCAGCCGGGATCAGCTTACCGCGCGGCTGGCGCGGCGAAATGCGCTGCATAGCTTCGACCACCAGCTTCAGATGCGCAGGCGTAGTGCCGCAGCAGCCGCCAACAACGTTCACTCCGAAATCGCTCGCGAAATGGACGACCTGCGCGGTGAAGCTTTCCGGCGTCTCATCGTAGTGCATCTTGCCTTCCACTACGGACGGGAGACCGGCGTTGGGAAGAACAGAGACCGGTAGAGGCGAGTTGTCGCACAGGTAGCGGATGCTCTCGGTCATATGACGCGGGCCGGTGCCGCAGTTCATGCCGATGATGTCGATTGGAAATGGCGCGAGCGCAGTCAGAGCGGCTGCGATTTCAGTGCCGTTAAGCATGGTGCCGAATATCTCGATCGTGACCTGGGCGATCACCGGCACGCGCACGCGTTGCTCGCGAAAGTGATGAAAGATTGCCGCCAGAGCTGCTTTGGTCTGCAGCAGATCCTGACATGTCTCGACAATCAGCAGATCAGCGCCGCCGTCGAGCAGGCCGCGAACCTGGACACCATAGGCGTCCTTTAGATCTTTGAAACTGATGTGGCCAAGGGTAGGTAGTTTGCGCCCGGGCCCCATTGAGCCGGCAACCCAACGTGGTTTTTCTTTGGTCGAGTAATCCGACGCAATGCGTTTAGCCAGGCGGGCGGCCCTGACATTCATGTCATAGGCCTGGTCCTCCATGTCGTATTCCGCGAAATCTATCGGTGTGCCATTGAAGGAATTGGTTTCGATGACATCGCAGCCGACATCGAGAAAGGCGGTATGAACGTTTTCGACTGCGTCGGGACGAGTGATGAGCAGGTTTTCGTTGCAGCCTTCAAACAGCAGGCCGCCAAAGTCTTCCAGCGACAGGTTCTGGACTTGCAGGTTGGTACCCATCGCCCCGTCAAAGACGATGACGCGGTCACGCAATGTGTCGAGGAATGAAGTCATTTAAATCAAAGAGTCCGGTATTTTGTATTTTGAGCTTTGCACTTTGCACTTCACGCTTCTAGCTTCGTGCCAGTTTGCAATCAGCACTCAGCAACCACCAATCCGCAATCGAAAAGGCCCCGTCTAAACAACGCGGGGCCTTTCGCAGAATCCCTATTCGATTAATCTCGCTTCGAGAGAATCGCCGTGCTGTTTAGCGGATTATTTTACGTGGCCGCAAGTCGCCTTAACTCACCACGTTTGTCGCAGGTTATTGAACCACCGCCGGGCCGGAAGTGTCAAGAACCACCGCTAATTTGCCAACCTATTCATCGGTGAGATCAAAACGATGTGTTCAAGTCGAAAGTCCGTGAAACGGACGACCGACAAATAGCCTACCGATTCATTGGTGGGATCAATCGTTGATTTTAATTGTGAGTCCGTGAAACGGACGGCTGAATTCTGGTGGACTGGGTCAGTCGTCCGTTTCACGGACTACGGCGGCGGCGGCGGCGCCTTTGATCCCCAGCGATAAATCGCTGGGCTATTATCAGTGGTCCATTTCTCGGATCTAGGCATGATCCGACGATCAGCCCTCCGTTTCCCGCAGCCATAATCGCCGATTTCTGTTTACCATTTACCATTTAACCTTTACCATCCATGGCCATGCGTCGTGCAATTTACCCCGGCTCATTCGATCCGGTGACCAATGGTCATCTGGACATCATCACCCGTGGCTGCAAGCTGTTTGATGAGATCATCATCGCCATCCTGGTGAATCCGGAAAAGAAACCTTTCTTCACCGTAGAAGAGCGCTGTGTCATGCTCACCGATGTCACAGGGACCATAGATCGCGGCAACTGTGGCCTGCGCGTCGAATCGTTCGAAGGGTTGCTGGTCCAGTACGCGGTGGCGCAAAAGGCCGAAGCCATTGTGCGTGGTATTCGCGCGATCTCGGATTACGAATACGAGTTGCAGATGGCCCTCATGAACCGGCGGCTGGAACCTTCAATTGAAACGGTCTTCATGATGCCGGCCGAGGCCTATTCTTACGTCAGCTCTCGATTGGTGAAGGAAGTTTTCCTGCTGGGCGGGGCTCTTGATGGCCTGGTGCCGCCGCTGGTTGAAGAACGCATGAAAAAGAAGGTCGCAGAAACTTCACCGAGCTGACCTCGCCGGCTACCCGGATCGTGGGCGGATGCCTGCGCTTCCCAAAGTGCTATATACTCTCTCAAAAAATTGAGGATCGATTATCAATGATGACGCAACCCGCAGGCTCTCCCTTTCCAGTTTCCGACAATGTTTCCCGCATGAAGCCATCGTCAACACTGGCCGCAATGCAAGCCGCGGCAGCCTTACGTGCGACTGGAGCAAATGTCGTCGACTTTGGCGCCGGAGAACCTGACTTCGACACTCCCGACAATATTAAACAGGCCGCCGCCGCAGCCATGCGGACGGGCAAGACCAAGTACACGCCAACCGCAGGCGTGGGCGAACTACAGCAGGCGGTGATTGACTTCTATCAACAACAGTTTGGCACCGCTTATGAAAAGTCTGAGGTGATGGCCACGTCCGGAGGCAAACAGGCGCTCTTCAACGCCATCGTCACGCTCATCGATCCCGGCGACGAAGTAATCATCGCCAAGCCGTACTGGGTGACTTTTCCGGAAATTGTTGTTTTCGCGGGCGGTACGCCTGTATTCATCGATGCGGAGGAGAATGGATTTGTCCTGACTGCCGAAATGATCGAGCGCGCAATTACGCCACGCACCAAAGCAGTTATCCTGAATTCACCAAGCAATCCTTCGGGGCGAGTGATACCACCAGCGGAGTTTTTGGCCATTATGGAACTGCTGGCTGAGCGCGCTGTCTACGCGATCTCTGACGAGTGTTACCTGCGCTTTGTCTATCCACCCGCCGAAGTATTCAGCGCCGCCAGCCTGCCCGCTGCCCTTCGTAAGCGTCTCTGCATTGCCGGTTCATTTTCAAAGACGTATGCCATGACGGGTTGGCGCATCGGTTATGCGCTCGCCCCGGTTGAATGGACCAAAGCGATGTTGAAAGTGCAGAGTCACAGCACCAGTAACCCCACCTCGATTGCTCAATGGGCCGCAACTGAGGCTCTGCGAGGACCGCAGGAGTCGGTAGCTGAGATGCTAGCCGAATACACCAGTCGCCGCGCCTGGCTGCTCGAGGCCCTGCGCGACATTCCTGGTATCAGCTGCAATGAACCGGAAGGCGCGTTCTATGCGTTTCCCGATGTGCGTGGTTGTTTGGGTGGAGAAATCAAGACTTCGGGTGAATTCGCCCGGCGCCTGCTGGAAGAAGAACAAACTGTGGTGACCGACGGAGCAGGCTTTGGAGCGGACGGTTATGTCCGCATCTCATATGCCACTTCGATGGCTCAACTTGAAGAGGGACTGCAGCGGATCAGGCGATTTGTCGAGCAGCTCAAAAAGAACTAGCCGAGGAGGGACGGAAAACATTTTAGCCGCGGATGAACGCGGGCAACGCGGATAAGATTAAATTCATATCCGCGTTCATCCGCGGCTAAATTTTCTTCGTCTTACCGGTTAGTACAGATTAAAGTTGTACTCCAGGTGCATGTACATCGAAACCGGGCGGCCATCTTTCATTGCCGGCTCGAACCTTATCTGACGCGCGGCGGCGATTGCCTTTTCGGTCAAGCCAAATGGTAAACCTCTGACTTCTCGGATTGAGGTCACCTGCCCCGACGAGCTGAAGATAGCCTGCAGTACGACAGTTCCCGTGATCTGGTTCTTGCGCGCATCTTCGGTATATTGCGGTTCGGGTTTGTAGGTCACGCGCGCTTTCGAGGTGACTTCCTTGCCACTGAAAATCTTGCTGTAGTCCGTACCGCCGCCACCACCGCCCGGGCCACCGCCGCCGCGATTATAATCACCGCCGCCAATGTTCCCGCCACGGCCAGGTCCGGCTCCGTTGCCATCGCCCGAGCCGACGCCGGTACCAGTGCCACTGCCTATGCCGTTGCCACTTCCAGTACCGGACGAAGGTGTGGTACTGCGGGATTTGGGATCGCCATACGGCAACGCTCGAGCATCGGGTGGCACCAGCAACGGATCAGCATTTATGGTAGCCGCTACCGGCAGCGAAGGATTCTTAATAACTGGAGGCTTAGGATCTGGCGGCAAAATCTGCGGCACATCCAAAGAAGCCTGTGGGAGTTTGCCGGCTGATGCAGGAGTGGCTTCCTGACGACCACCACCACCACCACCACCTGGTTTTTCCTGTTTTGGTTTGCTGCCGCCGCCGCTGCCCTTATTGAAGCCGGCAGTGCCCGGATCGGGAGTCGGTTGATCCTGCGGAATGTCGATCAGTTGCTGGACTTCCACATCATCCAACGTTTTCTCCGCGACAAGTTGTTCTCGATGGCGTCGATCAATGATAAGTAGACCGCCGAGAACCATAAAGATGAAAACGAATGCGGCGACCATGCCAAAGGCTACGGTACGCGAGTCTGCAGGCTGCGCCCCCATCACGGCTGCTCCGCGTTCCTTGCCAAGCCAGGTCGCGAACATCGCCACCAGCACACAGAAAGCAACTATCGCAAACGCAATCACTCCATAGCGACCGGTGGCGGCTGACTGGGTTTTGTCCAGCAGCCCAACGATTACCGCCAGAGCCACCAGGGCGAATACGGCCACGCTCATGGCGATGACCACATTACGATTAGCGAGAAAGCGCTTCACGATCTGGCCGTATCCGACAATCGAGCGTTTCATGAACCCCATCGGGTCGCGCTTGAATTCAGGCCATGTCAATTCGTATTCGTGCGCCACGTCCTTAAGCTCACTGCCCAACCTGCTGGCCAGGCCTGCATCGCTCATGATGGTGAGATGAAATTCACCACGCTGCACCAGTGAACTTGATGACGGATTGCCCGCGTAAGCAGGCGCCGCTATTGACGGCGCTTCCGGTTCACTCTCCAGCAACACTGCGCCGCCATTCGCGGGCATGGCCGTCACGCTCGGTTCTTCAAACAGCGTAACTGCGGTAAGAGGCGTGGCATCCACGGGACAGAAACTAAATTTGTCCGCGAACTCTTCCTTGCACATAGAACAAAACTTCATCTTTACTACCTCGTTATCCGTTGTCGGAAGGATTGATCCATTCAAAACGCTTGCCTTGCTAGTCTCCCGGAGATAGCTGGAAGTGATTCGCTCATCCAATGCCTGCGAAGGCCGTGGGGCCTGCCATTTTCTGAGCAGTCCCTGCAGCTCTTCTTCCGATACGAACCCGTCATCTGGCTCGATAGTGCTCATTTCAAGCCTGCTCCAAAGTAACAATTTCCGCACTAGTATTCAAATAAGGGGCCAACGCGTTGCGCAGCCTCCCTCGGGCCCGGTGCAGCCGGCTCTTGACCGCTCCGACATCGGTTCCGACCACGTCAGCAATCTCACTCAAGGCCAGTCCTTCATACTCAAACAACACCAGCGCCTCGCGCTGTAACGGGGGTAAGTCCGCCACCGCTTCTCTGACCTTTGCCACCAACTCTTCGTCGAGCAGCCGGCGCAATGGTTCCTGACGGCGGGGTATCGCAGGATGCTCTGAAAGATCATCGAGAGCCGTCTCTCGCCCCTGACTGCGAAAATGCTTCAGTGCGAGGTTTCGCGCCGCCGAATAGAGGTAGGTGCGAAAACCTGCTCGCCGTGAATCGTAGTTGCCCGGCTTTCTAATCACACCCAAAAAACAATCGTGCGTAACGTCTTCCGCGGCCTCAACTGAGCCTAACAGCCGGTAGCTAAAACCAAAGATCGGCTTCCGGTACCTTTCGTAAAGAGTCAGAAAAGCTGCCTGATCGCCACTCGCTGCTCTTTCCAGCAAAAGCTCATCTGATGTCCTATCTGGCAATCAAGCACTCGATCCTGTAGGAGTCGCTCCTACCTTGTATTACCGCCAAACAGCTAAAAGATACGGCCTTGTACCAAACTTTCTTGCAGACGCAGCCGCAGTGGTTTCACTTCAACAACGTACCAGGCCGGGATTATACTACCGTTTCCTTCGAAGGGCGGGCAGATCGTCGCCGCAGCCTAACCCAGGTAACGAACGCTTTGATGCGGTTTTGGCGCAAACGGTTGACGGGTTAATTATCGACATCTAAGATGTTTTCACGCCCGCTGCAGCGATCTGAACACGACTTTCAATCTTCGTTGTCGGGGTTCGAGTTGCCAGGTTTAACCCAATGGCAGTGGAGCCATAATTGTTATCCTTAGGTTCGGACAATTCTAATGAAATTTTTTTACCCTCTCAGTGATCGGCACCATAGACTCTTATCATTCGCCCTGGTCTGTCTTTTTATACAGATGACCGCGCTGGTTTCGTCGGCGCAAAAACCTGAACCTCAGCGTGAGCAACTACTCAATGGCTTACGCATAATGCTGCTCCCGCGACCGGGCGACGCTACGGTGCTGCTTAGGCTGCGGATTAACAGCGGCGCTGCCTTCGACCCGGATGGAAAGATTGGAACGATGGCGCTGCTGGGCGACATTCTCTTTCCAGACCCCGGCACTCATGATTATTTCAAAGAGGAAATAGGCGGCCGGCTGGAGGTCGAGACGGATTTCGACGCCATTAACATTACGCTGCAAGGCCGCGCCAGCGACTACGATCGGATTGTGGACATACTGCGAGCGGCCCTGGTCACAACTCAAATCACTCCTGAGAATGTGGCGAAGGTGAAGGAGACGAGAATTCAAGCGCTTGCCGGCACAAAACCCTCGGCTCAGCTGTTGGCCAATCGCATGATATCTGAACGGCTGTTCGGAACTTTCCCATATGCAAATTCGGAGGGTGGAACACTCGAAAGCCTCGGGCGCATTGAGCGGTCCGATTTGATGTTGGCACGCGAGAAGTTTCTGAACCCCAACAACGCAACGCTGGTAATCATCGGTGGTGTTGACCAAAGACGAGCCATGCGCGCCCTGCGACAGTTACTGGGCGGCTGGCGCAAAGGCGACCAGACAATCCAAGCCACATTCCGTCAGCCAACGCCAGCCGATGCGCGTGTCCTAATCGCAAACGCTCCGGGCGCACAAACCACTGAAGTCAGGTTGGCAGTGCGAGCGGTGGCGCGGGGCGACCGCGACTATCTCGCTACCTCGTTGCTCGCCACTGTCGCCCGTGCGCGCTGGCAGAAACAATTAACAGAAGCTACGGGAAAGCTTTTCGTCAAGCTGGAAGCGCCGCTGCTGCCCGGTTTGTTCGTTATGGGCGCCACGGTTGGTAGTACGGCGGCTAATCGTACAATTGAAAGCGCACGCCAGGTTCTGAAATCTTTAGTAGACGGTCCTATCTCGCCGGCTGAAGTTGAAAACGCGAGGAAGGTGAACAATGAACTGATCGCGATCTCTGGCGACGACTCTCTGGCAAATGCCTGGCTCGATGTTGAATCCTATAGCCTGCCCGGCTGGGCTGAACAAATCCGTATGTGGAACGCTCTGTCACCAACTGATCTGCAGAGAGTCGCCGGTCGCCTTTTTAAAGAAGCAGCATTGGCAACGGTCGTAATCGGCAACGCAGAAGAATTGAAAGCCCAACTGACACCGGTCTTCGCGGTCGAAGTTTTGGGAGAAGCTGCTCCAAAAGTGATTGAACCCGCGGTCGATAAAACCAGTGCTGAGCCACCCGTAAAGCATCGTCTGCCAACTTTCAAGCCTCTCAGAACAACCAGTCCCCTTGTTAAGCCAAGCAGGCCTGCGATCAAGCCTGACTAATTACAAATGTTTCGCAATCCCACTGCAACCATACTTCAAAGGTTCTCGGTTTAACTGTGTCTACGGGTAGAAACGCAGCTGAGCAGGCGCATGCGACTCAGGTTCGCGCAATGTTTGCGAACATTTCGGCGCGCTACGATCTTTTAAATCATATTCTGTCATTGGGTACTGATAAGCGCTGGCGGCGAAAAGTTGCACGCATGTTGCGCAGCGGCCGAGGCCCAGGCGATCAATTGCTCGATGTGGCCTGCGGCACCGGCGACCTGGCGTTGACCCTGTCGGCTGTCTGCGGCGCGAAAGTGGTGGGCACAGACTTCTGCCGTCCGATGCTAGAGATCGCGCAGGCGAAAGCGATCAAGGCGCAGATAGCAATCCCGTTTATTGAAGGCGACGCTTTGAGCTTGCCTTTTCCCGACGCTTCCTTTGACGGGGTTACGATTGCTTTCGGTCTCAGGAACCTTTCGAGTTTTTCGGATGGCTTGAAAGAGTTATTAAGAGTTGTTAGACCAAACGGCCAGGTAATCGTGCTCGAGTTTTCGAAACCGTGGGTACCTGGGTTTCGATCGGTGTTTAATTTTTACTTCCACCGGGTGCTGCCGTTCGTGGGTGGGGCCTTGAGTGGATCGAAAAGCGCTTACGAGTATCTGCCGGATTCCGTTGCGAGGTTTCCGGACCAGGAACAGCTTGCTTCGCTGATGCGAAGTCTGGGATTTAAAGATGTGGTGTACACGAATTTGACTGCAGGAGTTGCCGCCCTCCACTCGGGAAGAAAAGCAGATTAATAGGAAAAAGATTGGTTGCCGCAGAGTATCGCTGGCAGCCAGTAAATGTAGCCCGCGGATCGGTTTCAGGGCGGCGTACGGTTGTCGGGGCTGTGCGAAGTCTGAAAAGCCCGAACTCCGCGGGCTACATTAATTTTTATTTCTCCGCAGCTTTGACTTGAGCCTCTTCCGGTTTAACCGTTCGGCGTCTTCGCGACCCTACACAACCAGCCCCCATTTGACTTAGCTGCCGTGCTATTATGCGCGACCGGTGCGGTCATCAATAAAATACAAACTACTCAACGGCTTGCGACGCTTGGCAATTCTGCTCCTCGTCGTGTGGACAGTTGTGTCCTTGGTTACCATTCTGATTGAGTTAGTGCCCGGGGACCCGGCGGTTGCAGTCCTGGGAGAACAAGCCACGCCGGAGCAGTTTGCACAGTTCAGAGCCAGGCATGGGCTTGATCGCCCCCCGTTTTTCTTTTCATTTCCCAGCGATGACAAGGGCTCCAGACATTTTGTGTGGCATGGCACGGACAATCGCTACACCGATTACTGGATCGGCGTGTTACACGGTGATCTTGGCTCGTCCTTTCGCACCGATCGCCCGGTGGTCGATCTCGTGCTCGAAAGGTATCCGGCGACCATTGAGCTCGCCCTGGCAGCACTTCTCTTTGCGGTAGCCATCGCTATTCCTTTGGGAGTGATTGCCGGCACTCATCGAGGAACATTAATAGACAACACGGCGTCGGTTATCGCCTTGCTCGGCATCAGTCTGCCAAGTTTTGTTATCGGCCCGATGCTCGTCTACCTGTTCGCCGTCAAGCTTGGCTGGTTCGCGCCGTCGGGCCGCTTCGATTGGAGCGACATAATTCTGCCGGCCTTCACCCTGGGTGCGGCACTCTCTGCCATTCTGACGCGCATGGTGCGCTCATCGGTAATTGAAGAGATGGGCGAGGATTATGTACGGACCGCGCGAGCCAAAGGACTAAGCGAAAGAAAAGTCGTTTACAAGCATGTCCTGAAAAACGGCCTGATACCGGTCGTGACGATTCTGGGACTTCAGCTTGGTGTTTTGCTGGCTGGAGCAATCATCACCGAAAAGATTTTCGGCTGGCCTGGTTTGGGATTGTTGCTCGTTGAAGACGGCATAGCCAAGCGCGACTATCGCATTGTTCAGGGCTGCGTGCTGGTAATCAGCATTACTTACATCTTCGCGAACTCAGTAACAGACATGGTCTATCGCTGGCTCGATCCACGGATTCGGCTGTCTTAATTTTAGATTTCTAGTCGTCAAAGACCTGCGGCCTCGGCTACTTATGAACCGCCTAACCATCATCGGACTGGTAATTGTCGCAATCCTATTGATTGTCGCTGTCTTCGCGCCGTGGATCGCCACGCATGACGTGGGATCGACCAACCTCGCTATGCGTTACCTGCCCCCCTCAAAAGAATTTTGGTTCGGCACAGATTCTACCGGCCGCGATATCTTCTCAAGAGTCGTGTTTGGCGCGCGCATTTCACTAAAGGTCGGAATAATTGTAGTCAGCGTCTCAGCCGTGATTGGAACCCTGCTGGGCGCGCTCGCCGGCTACTACGGCGGTTGGATTGATCGCATCGTATCGGGATATGTCTTTAATGTCTTTCTCGCTTTCCCCGGACTCCTGTTGGCGATTGCCATGGTCGCCTTTTTGGGTGCTGGACTGAACAAACTCATATTGGCGCTCTGTATTATTGGCTGGGTTGGATATGCACGGTTAATTCGCGGCCAGGTCTTAAAGGTACGCGAATATGATTTCGTGCAGGCCGCCCGCGCGCTCGGGGCGGGCGATATGCGCATACTGCTCGTGCATATTCTCCCAAACGCGATTCAACCCTTGATCGTGCAGGCCAGCCTGGGCATGGCCGGCGCTGTTTTATCCGAAGCTGCTCTGTCGTTTTTGGGTTTGGGAGTGCCGCCGCCAGCGCCATCATGGGGAGTAATGATCGAAGAAGCGCGGGACTTGTCCACCCTGCAAGCGGCGCCACATGCTTTGATCTTTCCCGGCATCGCCATCGTGCTCACAGTGCTGGCCTTTAACTTCATCGGCGACGGCCTGCGTGAATATCTCGATCCACGCCAGCGCCGCCGTTAGCGCAGGCGAGCAGGATCAATTCTCCGGTTGTTCTACTGAGGCTGCGTATCCTTCATCAAAATTGACACTGTCCCTCTCGGGGGCTACCATGCCTTTCTATTTTTCATCTTCTCTCTGTTGATTATTAATTGATGAACGCGGGTGCCGCTGAAAGCATTATCGATCTCGTAGGCAATACCCCGTTGCTCCACCTGTCCCGCTTCGCGCCCCCACCACTGGCCGACATTTACGCCAAGCTTGAATACTTTGCTCCCGGTGGCTCGGTAAAAGATCGTGCTGCACTCGGGATGATTCTGGACGCCGAAAATAAAGGACTCTTGTCGCCAGGCTCGACGATTATCGAGCCAACCGCCGGCAATACCGGAATCGGTCTCGCGCTGATCGGAGCAGCGCGCGGTTATCGTGTTATCCTTTGCGTTCCGGAAGGATTTGCAGAGGAAAAGATGAGATTGATGGAAGCGCTCGGCGGCGAGATTGAATACGTTCCGAAAGCACAGGGGATGACCGGCGCAGTGAACAGGGCTCGCGAACTGGCGGCACAAATTCGCAATAGCTTCATCCCCCAACAGTTCGAGAACCCTGCCAATCCTTCCTATCACGAGGCCACTACCGGACAGGAAATCATCGAGCAAATGGACGGACGCATTGATGCAGTAGTGATTGGGGCCGGCACCTCAGGCACATTTGTCGGCGTGGCGCGGGCGGTTAAGAGTTTGAATCCAAATACGCTGTGCGTGCTGGTCGAGCCGGAAGGTTCCATTTATGGAGGCGGGGCGCCGGGAAAGAAACAAATCGAAGGCATTGGACAGACACAATTCATTCCTGAGATATACGATGGTACTCTGGCTGATGAGGTTATGATGGTGCCAGACGAGGAAACCTGCGCCGCCGTTAGCAAGTTGGCCCGCACCGAGGGAGTCCTCGGAGGTTGGTCCTCCGGCGCCGCTGCGGCTGGCGCTTATCGCATCGCCCAACGATTGGGAGAGGGAAAGCGTATCGTCACCCTTTTTCCGGACGGGTCGGAAAGATATTTGAGTCAGGGAATTTTCAAATAAGAAGGATTTGGTACTTTGAGCTTTGAACTTTGGTTTTGACCTTGGCACGCAATGTTGAATCACGTCGGCCAAGGCTCCAAAACCAACACCAAACAAAATAATTATGGGCTTCGCAACTATCGCAATTCATTCCGGCCAGGAACCCGATCCGACCACGGGCGCGGTGACGGTGCCGATCTATCAAACTTCAACCTATGCACAGGAAGGTCTGGGCCGGCATAAAGGTTTTGAATACGCTCGCACTCAGAACCCTACGCGCACGGCAGTTGAGAAAAACATAGCGGCACTCGAAGGCGCCCGCTTTGGATTTGCCTTCGCCTCTGGCATGGCTGCGATTGATGCTACGCTCCGTCTCATCAAGGCCGGCGAACATGTCATTGTCTCGGACAACACTTACGGTGGAACTGCGCGCCTGTTCACAAAGATCCTGGCCAACTACAACATCGAATTCGATTTTGTAGATACCTCGGATGCCCTGAATGTGGAAGCTGCGATCAAGCCGAACACAAAAATGGTATTCGTTGAGACTCCAACCAACCCGATCATGACGGTGACTGATTTGAAAGCGGTCTCCGAGGTGGCCCACCGGGCCGGCGCCAGAGTGGTTTGCGACAACACCTTTATGTCGCCCTACCTGCAGCGGCCGCTGGAGTTTGGCGTGGACATAGTCGTGCATTCGACGACCAAGTATTTGAATGGTCACTCTGATGGAATCGGCGGCATGGTGGTCCTGAACGACGAAACTGATGCCAACTGGATCGGGTTCGTACAAAACAGCGCCGGCGCGATTCTCTCGCCCTTTGATTCCTGGCTGGTGATTCGCGGCACGAAAACCCTGGCTCTGCGCATGGAACAGCACGACAAGTCAGGCCGCATCGTCGCAGCATTTCTCGAAGAACACCCCAAAGTACAGAAAGTTTATTACCCCGGCTCGGCTTCCCATCCACAGCATGCGCTCGCGAAACAACAGCAGCGAGGTTTCGGTGGCATGGTGTCGTTTGAAGTAGGCTCGCTTGAGGCTGCCCGAATCGTGCTGGAATCTGTTAAGCTGTGCACCCTTGCTGAGAGCCTGGGTGGAGTGGAAACGTTAATCTGCCATCCGGCCACCATGACTCACGCATCAGTTGACCCGGACAAGCGCCAACGACTGGGAATAACGGACGGACTAGTGAGAATTTCAGTCGGGATTGAAGATACGGACGATATCGTTGCGGATCTCGACCAGGCGCTGAAGCAGATTTAGCCTTAACTTTAAGTCGGCCGGCGGGTGACAGAGAAACAACAGACGGGTTAAAATCCGAATTCAAATTAGTAAGCATCGTCGATCACTCTTCCAAATATGATTGTAGAGCTGCATGCAAAGTCGGACGTGGGTCGAGTCCGCCGCGGTAACGAGGACAATTTTCTGGTTCTCGATTTGTCCAGTCAGAAGACCTGGACCGGTTCCGATAACATTGAAGCGCCCAAGGAATTCTCGCGCTTCGAACTCGGAAAAAAAGGTTGTGTACTGGTCGTGTCTGACGGCATGGGAGGCGCCCTGGCTGGAGACGTAGCCAGCCGCATGGCCGTCGATTCCGTCCGCGAGATGGTGATGGGTACCGACGGCGATGGTGGGTGCGACGATGATGCGCCCCTGGTGGACTGCCTTAAGAATGCCACCATCTACGCCAATCTCGCCATTCACATGCGCAGCCAGGAAGACGCCCGGTGCGCCGGCATGGGGGCTACGTTTACCGGAGCTGCCATCAGAGCAGGTGGTCTCGACCTGGTACAAGTGGGAGACAGCCGCGCTTACATCATCCGCAAGGCACACATCCGCCTGGCTACAAAGGATCAATCGCTGGTCCAGCAATTGGTTGATGTGGGGCAGATCAGCGAAGCGGAAGCTGAAACTCACATGTTCCGCAACGTGATCCTGCAGGCGCTCGGCGCCCAAAGCGATGTGATTCCGGCCACCGGTCGCGTCCACTTGAAGCGCGGCGACATCATCCTTCTCTGCAGCGATGGCTTATCAGGAAAGCTGCGGGCGGAGGACATTCAGAATATTGTCATGAGCAATGCGGACAATCTCTCTGTTGCTTGCGATGAGTTAATTGCGGAGGCCAATAATCGCGGCGGGGAAGATAACATTACCGTCGTGCTGGCCCGCTTTGAAGGCGATGACCTTCCGGAACCCGCCAGCGATCGCATCACGATTGAACTACCCGCCCTGGAAGAAGACAAAACTCTCGAAGATAATTTCGAGGCTGATACTGAAGCCTTCTAAGCGAGTAGCCTCGGCCCAATTTATTTCTGCATCAGTTGCCGGCGGGCTTCCGGATCGCAGCTATTCCGGCAGAGATTTTGAGCGCCACTCAGCCGGCTGGTCAACTCGCCGCACATACAGCGACGCGCCTTCCATTTTTTCTACGCACACACGCTCGCCGGCTTCAAGCGGTTCTTCCCCTGCCGCCGGATAGGCCGTCCAGGTTGAGCCGAACACCTTGACCGCTCCTTCGTTTAGCGCACCGCGGCTCGATGACACGACCGTGCCAATCTTTCCCGGCAGCGAATCCATACCGGTCCGCAGCGAATCGCCGGTCTTTTCACGCGAGAAGTAATTGACAAAGATGGTTCGCGAAGCAGCGGTGAGGGCTACCGAGACCACTGCAAAAACAAGAAACTGCAAAGCCAGGCTGTCAATTCCAATGATGGCGATGAAAGCAGCGGCCAGGGCGCCGATACCGAACCACAGCAGCACAAAGCCGCTGGTAAATACTTCGGCAACAACGAGGATCAATCCGAGGATGACCCATGCGATCCATAGCCAGTTCATATTTAGTCCGTAAGTGGATAAGCGGTTAACGAGTCGACGGCCAGCTAGCCCTTCAGCATATTCTTCAGCACGAACCAGATGTTCGCCGGGCGTTCAGCCAGACGCCGCATGAAGTAAGGATACCAGTGTTTGCCATACGGCACGTACACGCGCACATTATAACCAGCACGCGCCAGTTGCAATTGCAGATCACGCCGAATGCCATAAAGCATCTGAAACTCAAAGGCCTCCTTGCCAATGCCCTGCTGCTTTGCGTAATGCGTCGTGGCCTCGATCATCTTCGGATCGTGTGTCGCGATGCCGTGATAGGTGCCGCTGGACAGCAGCAACTGCATAACTCTCACATAATTTTCATCCACGTCTTTCTTATCCGGAAAGGCCACTTCGGGTAGCTCATTATAGGCGCCCTTGCAGATCCGGATGCGAGCGGGAATTTTGAGTACCTTCTCGGCATCAGCAAACGTCCGGCGCAGGTAAGACTGCAAGACTATGCCAACGTTGTTCAGGCCAAACTCGGCGCGGAGACGGTTAAAGATGTCGAGAGTCGCTTGCGTGTATTGCGAGCCTTCCATATCGACACGCACAAAATTCCCTCGGCGCGTCGCCTCTGCGACTACAACTCTGGCGTTTCGGTAAGCAAGTTCAGCATCTATCTCCAGACCGAACTGTGACAGTTTGATGGAGACGTTCGAGTCGATTTTCTTCGCATCGATTTGCTCCAGAATATGCAGATACTCGGAAACCTCGGCCTCAGTTTCGCCGGCGCTCGCGACCGACTCATTGAGGTGATCAAAGGAAGCACTGCAGCCGGTTTCATTAATGATGCGGATCGCCGCCACGGCCTCGTCGATGTTTTCCCCCGCCACGAAGCGGGTCGTTAGCTTTTTGAAAGGGCTAAACCGGGTGGCAAAGTTTTTCAACCCTTCATGCCGTGAGAGGTAAATTAGCGCGCTTCTGGTAATCATTTATTCATATCGACCTGCAAACTAGTAGTAGCTGACCCTAACTGTCGAAGCCGTATGGTATCCTTGGCAACCGCGCTCGGGTGTTGCTCTCTCGCCGAGAGACTCTGCCTCGAACGGGGCTGTCAAATAATCAATGCGTTTCAAACTAATTCTGATTGTCTCATGTCTGGCGGCTCTGGTCGGCTCCGGAATCTCGATTGCGATTGTGCTCGGGGCCTTCTCCTCACTACAAACGCTCAAGACCCCAGGCTTTCTGGTCCTGTCAACCTTCTTACTCCCGATCGGCGCAATAGTATGGGCAACTGTGTTCGTTTACCGCCACACCGCGAGGCGACGAAAACTTCAAGCGATCCTGACGGCGCTGCTGGCGCTGGCGCTCGCTTTAACGACATTCGTCACCACCGTGCTTCTCACCTCGAGACGGACTCTAGTTCCACCTCAGGTAATTCCGCAGCCGCGAAATTCAGGGTAAGCGTTGACTCCCCTGTTCGGTACTGAGCTGCGTCAGGCCGATTCGGCCCTGGGCCGGCCGCAGAGCCTCGATCACAAAACGGATGTGTTCGTTCTCATCCACCCCCAATTCCTCTACGCCCTGCCTAATATCGTGCCGGTTGACCGAGCGAGCAAACGCCTTGTCCTTTAACTTCTTCTTTACCGAAGAGACTTCGAGATCGTCGAGGCTGCGGCTCGGACGAACCAGCGCGCAAGCTACCAGGAACCCACAGAGTTCATCAGTCGCAAAAAGAGCGCGCGCAAGCAAGGTATCGCGGGGGACTCCCGTATAGGTTGCGTGGCCCATGATGGCGCGAATGACGCGTTCTGAATACCCCCGGCCACAAAGGATATTGGCGCCTGTAAAAGGATGCTGATCAGGCCCAGGAAACATCTCGTAATCAAAGTCGTGCAGGAGACCTACGATGCCCCATTCTTCTTGATCTGCATCCGGCGCTCCATAATGTCCAGCGCAGGCACGCATGGCAGTTTCCACCGCAATGGCATGCTTGCGCAGGCTGTCACCTTTTGTGTACTCGCAGAGTAGTTCCCAGGCTTCGTTTCGAGTAGGCATTTTTACATTAAGTATTGTGATTAGGCTTGCGTGGAAAAACTAACACGAGTGAAGACACCGAACAAGCGCACTGGTCCGACATACTTCGACTGGCCGGCTGCGGAAGTGGGTCGTGAGCTTGCTCGCTGAGATGGCCAGCCCTTAGGAAGTATGCTTAGTCATCGGGGTCTCTGGGCGGATCAATTGGAAGGCGCGCGGTAGCCGGGTCGAGTTCGCAGAGCTACGCTTTTACGGTTTACCACAAGTTTGATTTTGCGGTAGAGCCCGTCGTGGTCCGCATTGCGGGGATAGTATCCAAGAGAATATTGAGTGCGCAGCTCAGCGGCTATCTTCGCGAAAGCGTCGGGCAGAGATCCAAGTGTGTCCGCCCTCAGCAAGCGGCCGCCGGATTTAGCGGCCAGGTCTGACAAATAAGAGTCCGCGGTCGAGTAAAGTCCATCGAGCATCATGCCGATGGAATCGTCACCACGGCGAGGCTGTTTAGTGGCTGGCTGACCGCCAATGTCTCTGTGGTCGGGTAAGGTCGATGGATCAGTGCGACCGCGCGAATCCGGCGAGGACGGACGGCGAATAGTGGGGGCGGTATCTCGGTCGCTCGGTTCACCGGTCCGCGGATCAATGGTGCCCGGATCGTTTGTTCTGCGACTACCGCGCATGATCTCGACCGGCGACGGCAGTCCGAGGATGCCCCGGCTGCGGCTGCCACTTGTGGGAACGGTCGAATCGTCATCACTCGGAAAAGTCGGCGCGGTCGTACCTGGGGCCGGCTTGCGAATTATGCCGATGGTCGGGAGCGACATTCCAGGATCCTCAGCCTGGTTGCGAGCAATGCGCTCTGTCTGGGCCCTCGTGTCGTAGCGCACCGGATAAACGATCACGCCTTCTTCGTCCAAACCGCGCAGCGTGCCATCGAACGTGGCCGCATCGCTGTGATAGTCGACGCCATCAGTAAAGAGGACGATAGCTTTCCGGCCCTTGAGGGTTCTGATTGAGTTCAGCGCCAGCGCGAAAGCATCGTAGAGTTTCGTTCCTTCTCCGGAGCGCGTCTTTAAGATCGCCGTCCTGAGCTGTTCTCGTTCGTTCGTGAATTCGTTGAGATCGCGCACTTCACTATCAAATGAGATTACCTTCACACGATCGGCGGGTTGCAGTTGCGCCACGAAGGCCAGTGCCGCCTGCTGCATCTGTCTCAGATTCTCTCCGGTGCTGGCACTGGTATCGAGCATCAGGACGACCTGAAATGGCGCGCTCACTGCAGCGAAGAAAGCGATGCTTTGCTTGACGTCGTTTTCGTAAACGGTGAACTCTTCCTGACGCAAATCAGCCACGTAGAGCCCACCAGAGTCGGTGGCAATCACCGGAATGGTCACCAGGTTGGTGTCGATCTTAAGTGTCTCGACCTGTTCCTCGTCAGGAGGTGTTGGTGACGGCTGTGCTTTGCTGCCGAGAGGAAACGTCCGAGGCCGCCGCTCAGTCTGTGCCGTTAACAAAACAGCGCTTGCCAGCAGGATGGTGACAATGATCCCAATGCAGGTTATTTGCCGTTGCATTATGAACTTCCTTCGCACCTTTGGCGCTGTATGGCAGGAAGAGCTTTAATTAGCTCAAGACCGGAAAAGATGAGCTTTCGATGCGCCCAGCCAGCCTCGCGTTCGCCCAGGCTTCCGCCAATAATTTGTTGTGACAAGGTAATGGGCTGATGGAATAGGCCCCGAATCCGTGAGCGCCTTGCCGCCCCCACAGCTATAAACTAGAATAAAGCCCGTTCTAACACCACCTATGAAGCCTCTTCTACTTGCAGTTCTCGCAGCCTATTTCGTTGCTGCAATCCACTCGATCCTGGCGTTTGTGAATAAGCGCCGGGCTTTGCAGCGTGTTTGCGACCTCTCTCTGATAGTGGGTTTCACGCTGCATACCACGGCGCTGATCGCCGACTGGGTCATAGATAGACGCTATCCCCTTCTGTCATTGCGCGAGACGTTGAGCTTTCTCGCCTGGACGGTCGTCGCCGCCTACGCCGTCGTGCTTTATCGCTATGGAGCCTACGCGCTGGGAGTGATTGCATTGCCGTTGGTATCACTGCTTACCTTCGTGTCAATCTTTCTGCGCACCGGACCAACCATTGCGGTCGAGCAGCTCAGCGGGTCTTCCGGGCGGTGGCTCTTTCCATTACATACAACCCTGCTCACGTTTGCCTATGCAGCGTTCTTCGTGGTCTTCGTATCGAGTGTGATGTACCTGCTGCAGGAGCGCGAACTTAAATTGAAGACCTTTAGCGCCTTTTTCCATCGCCTGCCTTCCCTGACTACCGTTAATGACATCTCAACCACGGCGGCGACGATGGGTCTGACTCTGCTGACCCTCGGCATAGCGACAGGAATGTTGTGGTCGGCATCGCGTGATGGGCGACTCTGGCACAACGATCCCAAGGAAGTATTTGCGTTACTGACCTGGCTGCTGTATCTGGGCCTGCTGGTTTATCGTTCCACGGCTCGCTGGCGCGGCCGCCGGGCAGCATGGTTAGGTGTCCTCGGATTTTTACTCGTGATTTTTACCTTTCTGGGACCGAGATTAATGGATAGCTACCACGTTTTTGGATAAAGAGATCCAGTAACCGGAACCTCTCGGGCGATTTGAGTTGGTCAATCATCACAACACAAATGATGGTCCCTTAACGGAACCGTTCGTGTTCTTATGGCAATAGTTTTGATAGGAGTAAATCACAAGACCGCGCCGGTTGAAGTGCGCGAGCTTTTGGCGTTCTCCGAAGGAGCCCTCGCTGCGGGACTCCACCAGTTGGTCGATGGCGAGATCCTGCGGGAAGGCCTGATCGTCTCGACGTGCAATAGAGTGGAGGTGCTCTCCACTACTGGCAAGGATCAACTCCAGCAAGGCACTGAACGGATCAGAGATTTTCTCTCGCGCTCGCACAATATTGCTGGAAATTCATTTTCCGCTCACTTTTATCAACACGTTGACGATCAGGCTGTCCGTCATATATTTCGAGTGGCCTCCTCGCTCGATTCAATGGTAGTCGGAGAACCACAGGTGCTGGGCCAGGTGCGCCGCGCCTACTCACAGGCAATCGAGGCCGGAACCGCCGGCCGGGTCCTGAATCGCCTGGTACATCATGCATTTCATGTAGCCAAGCGGGTGCGCTCTGAAACCGGAATCGCTGCTTCGGCAGTCTCAATCAGTTACATGGCAGTCGAACTGGGGAAGAAGATCTTCCGCTCGCTCGAGGGCTGCTCAGTCTTACTCATCGGCGCCGGCGAGATGGCCGAGTTATCGGCACGACACCTGATGAATGCAGGTGTCGCCCGCGTCATGGTAACCAATCGCACCGCCGCAGCCGCACATCGTCTGGCCAGGGACTTTGGCGGTGAGGCGGCGAGTTTTGATGCGCTGGCAGACCACCTGGCTGAGGCTGACATCATTATCTGTTCAACCGCCGCGGATGGTTATGTGGTGACGCCCGAAATGGCTGCCGCAGCGCTCAATCGACGGCGCAACCGGCCGGCTTTCTACATCGACATCAGTGTGCCGCGGAACGTCGATCCGGCAATTGGCAAGCTGCCTAATCTTTTTCTCTTTGACATAGACGACCTGGAATCGGTCATCACTTCAAATATCCGCGAGCGGGAACACGAAGCACAGCGCGCCGAACTAATTGTCGATTCGGAAGTGATGCAATTTGAACAGGCGCTCCGGGCACTCGATATTGGTCCGACTCTCGCAGCCTTGCGGCAAAAGCTGCAGGACATTGCTCGCCATGAACTCGAGCGTCAGCGTAGCCGGCTGGGCCAGCTTTCCGCCGAGCAGGAAAACGCGATTGATGCGTTGCTGGTAGGCACCGTCAATAAGATCTCACACCCGGTATTGAATCACCTGCGCCGCAGCGCTGGTAACGGAGAAAGTATTCAGGCATGGCGCGAGATATTCGGCCTCGAAACTCCCGACGGCGCAACGGCGGAAGACATAGATGAATAAACGTTTTTTCATTGGGTCGCGTGGCTCAAAGCTGGCGTTGATCCAGGCAGAACTTGCCCGCACGCGCCTCTCAGCTCTCAACCCGGGCATTGAGATCCAGATCGAGGTAATTAAGACAACCGGCGATGTAAATGCCGATCCTCTTTCAGTTATCGGGGGAAAAGGGGTCTTTACGAAAGAACTCGAAGAAGCCCTCCTGGATCGTCGCATTGATATCGCAGTGCACTCCCTGAAGGATCTGCCGTCGGTTATTCCTGAAGGTCTGGCGCTGGCAGCTGTTTGCGAACGAGAAGATCCACGCGATGCCCTCGTTATGCCGCGACGATCAAATTGGAACCACCTCTCACTCGATGACTTGCCTGAAAATACTTTGATTGGTACATCAAGTCCGCGGCGGCTCGCTCAGTTGCGGCATCTTCGCCCTGACTTCACGGTCAGGGATCTGCGCGGTAACGTTGACACGCGGCTGCGCAAGCTGGATGAAGGTCAATACGACGCAATTATTCTCGCTACGGCCGGACTGATCAGACTCGGTCTTAACGCGCGCATCAATCTCGCCATTCCCACCGCCCAGATGTTGCCTGCAGTAGGCCAGGGCGCTATTGGCATCGAAACACGTGCTGAACCCGACGTCATGAACGTGGTGGCTAAGCTAAATCATAAAGAGACACAACTCGCCTGCCTGGCGGAACGTGCGCTGCTCCGCTCACTTGGTGGCGGTTGCTTGTTACCAATTGCCGCGCACGCCGAAGTCATGGGCAAGGAGATGAGAATAGCGGGACTGGTGGCCAGTCGCGACGGCAAGCAAATTGTACGCGAGGCGGTAAACGGCTCGATCGCAAACGCAGAAGCCCTTGGTCTCCAACTGGCCGATCGTCTACTGGCGGGCGGTGCTCACGATATCCTGGCTGAATAGCCGCCGTGCCGACATCGTTTACTTTCAGAAGCCATGCCCACCAACAAAAAAAAGCGCTCCCGCTGACGATTGGAACACAAGGAACGACGAACATTACTCAATCACTGGCCGGATACACGGTGGTCATAACACGGGCGCTGGCCCAGTCAGCGGACTTCGTCGCCGCACTCGAGAGTTACGGCGCTCGTGTCCTGCTGTGTCCGACAATTGAGATTACTGAACCGGAGAGTTATGAGCGGCTCGACGAGGCGCTGGACCATCTCTACGGCTACGACTGGATTATTTTTACCAGCGCTAACAGCGTAGACTATTTTCTGCGGCGCATGGCTGCGCGCCAACAGCAGGTGAATGAGCTGGATGCGCTGCGAGTTTGCGCTGTTGGTGATGCAACCGCCGAACGCCTGGTGAGTGCTCACATCCATGTCGACGTCGTCCCCACAAAATTCAAGGCTGAGGGCGTGTTTGAGGCGCTGGAGACGTTTACAGGTGGCCGCGCAGATCTGGCCCAGCTTAATTTCCTGATTCCGCGTGCAGCCGTAGCTCGTGACCATCTGCCGCTCGCCCTGGAAGCGGCCGGCGCCCGCGTGGACGTCGTTACTGCCTATCGCACAATCCAGCCTGAGGGTCTTGATCGAGGCCGCATCAGCGCGCTGCTCACCGGTGGTGGCGCGGATTGTATTGCCTTCACAAGTTCCTCGACAGTGCGAAATCTCGCCCTGCTGTTTGATTCACACGACCTGAGCGACGTGCTCGGCAACATCGTCGTCGCTTGCATCGGCGATATTACGTCCGCTACCGCTGCTGAGTATGGCCTGAAGACCGGCATCCAACCCCGGGAGTTCACCACCACCGCGCTCGCCAGAGCGATTGCCGACTTCTTTGAAACAAAGCGATGATTGTCCGCGAGCTTCCTTATAAGAAGCTCCCCATGCGGTATGGTAAACTGACTCTCGATGAATTCCCCGCTCCCTGCCACAACCGACGCCGCCCCAGCCAAGCCAGAATTGATGGTTGAATTATCAGAAGCCAGACGCGAAAACGAGCTGCTACGACGCCAGCTTCAGGAGCATGGCACCTTCGGTGAGTTGATTGGCAAATCGGAAAAGATGCGCGAAATCTACGTGCTGATCGAACAGGTAGCGCCCTCTACAGCTTCGGTCCTCATCACGGGTGAATCCGGGACCGGCAAAGAGTTAGTCGCCCGCTCAATTCACTCTCTGAGTCCCCGCAAAGGCGCCCCTTTCGTGGCCATCAATTGTTCGGCGATTCCGGAAACGCTGATGGAGTCCGAGCTTTTCGGTCATGAGAAAGGATCCTTTACCGGCGCCGCCTCGCGCCGTCAGGGCTGTTTTGAGTTGGCCAATGGCGGCACTCTCCTGCTGGATGAGATTGCCGAGATGCCCGCGCTGCTGCAGGCGAAATTGTTACGCGTAATCGAAGAGCGCTCGTTGCGCCGGCTGGGAAGCAATAAGGAATTGGCGGTCGATGTGCGCTTGCTGGCGGCTACCAATCTTGATCCGGAAGAGGCTGTGCGAACGGGCAAGTTGCGTGGAGATCTGCTCTACCGTCTTAACGTGATCAGAATTCAGCTGCCGCCTCTGCTGGACCGCAAAGAAGATCTTCCTCTGCTCGCTCAGCACCTGGTGACGCAGTTGGCTGCGAAACATGATCGGCCGGCGCGCTTCCTTAGTGCTGCGGCACTCGCAGTCCTGCAGTTTCATGCCTGGCCCGGTAACGTGCGTGAGTTGCGAAACGTGATCGAACGCGCCGTCGTCATCTGCTCGGGCGAGCAGATCGAGCGGCACCACTTTGCACCTTATCCCATTGAACAACGGGAACGACTTCGCGACGAAGATACCATTACATTTCCGGTCGGCATGCCACTGGAAGAGGTTGAGCGGCTGATGATCCAGCGCACCCTCGTTAAAACGAAAGGCAACAAGACTCGGGCGGCTGAATTACTGGGGATTAGCCTGAAGACCCTGCACAATAAGATCAACCTCTATCGTGAGCGAGGATCATTCACCGATCCCAATGACGCAACCTAGCTCCGCCTCGCGAAGCACAGTTCCCCATCCTGAGTCCATTACCTAAGGCTTTCGCGAGGCAATTTTTTAAGTAACTCACTTACTGCAGCCTCGAGCTGGCTGTCTTTGCCCGCATAACTTTGGCCCACAGGCTTGTCGACAGCAATATCGACGGGACGCGGGTGCATTTCCATTACTGTGCCATCGGTCGCTGTAATTCGGTCATACGGCAGGCGCAGGGTAGATCCATCGATCAATTGCACGCCCGAAGTGTAAATAATCCAACCTGCGGTTGGCTCGCCCACTACCTTGCCCAGACGCAGAAAACGATAACCTTCCGTAAAGTCTTCGCCGTCCGAAAGCGTGTGTCGGTTGATGACGAGGATTGTTGGCGACTCAAGCGCGCGCTGGCCCAGGACCGTCCGCGACGGGGCGGTCGTGCCGGAACCGCGCGGGCTCATCGTAAAGTAACTGCGGCGCGCGAAGACGTCGATGGCGTAGACATTTACAAAGCCACCATTGTTGTTGCGTATGTCGATTACTACACCCTCGTGCTTCTGATTCTCTGCGTCCAGATCTACATAGAGTTGGGCCAGCGCGTTTGACGACATATCCGGCATATGAACGTAGCCAAGGCGGCCATTGCTGATTCGAGCAACATATGCGCGGTTCTCTTCCACCCAGTTGCGATAGAGCAAACCCTTCTCGGTTACCTGGTTGACGGGCCTGACAACGACTTCACGTTTCGCTGCTCCCGCCGCGGTTGAGCCGACGGTCAGCACCGTGCGCCGGTTGATCTTGTACGCGAGCAATTCATCAAGATTCGTGCGCGCACTGATCTGCATGCCATCCACGGCGAGCAGATAATCTCCAGGCTTAATATTCACCAGCGCAGCCGGACTGAGTGGTATGACCTCGGTCACGCGCAACACACCGCTGGACTCATTTTCGACGCGGTCAAAGCGCAACCCCAATCGTCCCGTTGCGGGCGGCGCAGCGGCAGACGCCGGGGCGGAGATACCGGAATGGGAGGCGTTCAACTCGCCCAGCATCAATAAAATTATGCGGCGAAGCTCCTCCGGTGTCCGTGCGCCCGCTGCCAACGGCTCATATTCTGCTCGCACCTTCTCCCAATCAACTCCATTGAATTTTGAATCAAAAAAATTGTCGCGCTGATAGGTCCATGCCTGGCGAAAGACCGTTAGTTTCTCCTTCGCAAAGTCGATATCCATCTCTGCGGTGACGGCCAGCGGACGGACCTGGCGATTTTCCAGATTCACGATATTGATGCGTCCCTGTTCGAGATAAAACACCTCTTTACTATCCGGCGAGAATTGCGCCGCGCGCTTGTTGCCGGCAGTCGAGGTTATTTGTTTGGCTACGAACGGGTCTTTCGACAACTCATCGAGTGGATAGATGTAGAGATTGGACTGGTTGGCTACACCGGCAATCATCAGCACCCACTTCCCGTCGGGGCTAATTACTTGATAGCCAACGTCGATGCCCACCGGCAGCAGGCTCAAACGCCGGCGGATTTGCTCGAAATTAACCTCAACCGGCTTGGGCGGCGTTTTTATTTTTTCCGCGCCCGGTGACGGAGCGGGCGACGCTGCAGGAGTGGGAGTCTCCTGCGGTTCAGACTGCTGCGGATTAAGTCCCGGCGGAACGTTTCGTGGCATCTCTTCCTTGAAGAGATCGCGAAACTGATCTTCGCGAAATTTTGGTGTGCGCGGGATCAGGTCAACCCGCGCCAACTGACCTGTCTCGGTGCGTTGTCCAGTATCAAATAGCAGGTAGGTTCCATCCGCACTCCAGGAGACGGTATTGCTGCCGACGTTGGCGAGGAAGCTGACTGGCCGGCTCTCGCCTCCTGCCACTGGAACCACAAAAATATTTTTGAACAGCTTGTCGCCGACAGGCATGAAGGCGATCCACTTGCTGTCGGGCGACCAAACAAAAGGACGATCCGAGCTGAGAGGCGGGCGTTCGAGGTGTGCGCGGGCAAGACTGCGCTCCTGCTTAGTCTCGATATCGACAAGGCGAATCTCTTCGCCGCCGCGCTCGAAGGCAATCCACTTTCCGTCGGGCGAGTAACGCGGCGTGTCGTCGGCCGCTTTCCCGCTCGTCAATTGGGTCTCGGCTCCGCTGCTAAAGTCGTAAAGGAATAGATGCGTTGGCCCCTCGCGATCAGATACATAGACCAGCCTGCGGCTGTCGGGCGACCAGGCGACCTGCGACTCTTCAGCAGGCGTGTTGGTGATGCGAGCGGCATCGCCACCATCCGTTACCGAGGCGGCGAAGATCTCTCCACGAACAATAAAGGCCGTTTTCTTGCCGTCAGGCGAGACGGCCAATTCGGCAATCTGATCGCTCAGTCGCAGATGCTCGACGGCTGGTCCAGCTGACGCGCCGCGTCGAGTGATGATTACGACACTCGCACTTCCGCTTTCAGTATCGAGTTTCCAGATTTGCGAGTCGCGATTGAAAACGATCGTGCGGCCATCGTATGAGATGCTGGGCCAAATCAAACGCCCGCTGGTAAAGTGAGTTACCTGTTGAGTCTTCTTATCCGCGCCGGCGAGCCAAATATTTTCTGAGCCGCTGCGATCAGAAACGAAGTAGAGACTGCGGCCGTCCTGGTGCCACATGGGCCACATCTCTTTGGCGCCGCCTTCGCTGATTTGTTCATAGACCGGCGTCGTTCCGGGGTGCAACAACCAGATCTCGCTTTCATCGATGTGGCTGTGACCATGGCGCCACCATTGTGCCGAGCCGAGTCCATGCCCGGTAAATGCGAGTGCGCTTCCATCTTTCGCCGGCGCGGCAAAGTATTCGGTTGTGTAGCGATCGGCGCTCACCTGCATCGGCGTGCCGCCGTCGGGTCGGACTCGATAGATGTCATTCATTCCTGAGATGTCGCGGCTGGATGACGAGAAATAGAGCCACTTGCCATCAGCCGACCAGGCATCAAGCTGATCGTTGCCGTCGTCAAAAGTAAGGCGTTTCAAGTCTCCGGTAGCAAGCGTGAGCAGATAGATGTCGCCGTTGCCGGTCCGAGTTGAGATGAATGCGAGGCGGTTGCCGTCCGGTGAATAGAGCGGACGCGACTCATTCGCCGGATGCGACACTAACAACCGCGCCTCACCGCCGGCCACTGGGACCGTCCAGATGTCACCTCCGGAGACGAAGGCGATTTCCGATCGGTCCGGCGAGATGGCCGGCTCGGTAAAATATGCCGTCGCAGGCGGCAGGTTCTGGCCGGAACTTTCGGCTGACAGTGACAGCAGGAGAACACAGGCGTAGAGGCAGAGCGACAGACACGGGCGGCGATTCATTCTCAGTTTTTACCTTCTTTGATTAGCTGGCGATGCAGGCTTGCCATACTACAACAAGCCACGCAATCTAGGAAAGAACCTGGGCGGCGAGTAGATCCGACCTACAACAATTTTTAGGTTGGATGTGGACCTTCTAAGCTGACACAGGGGGAATTCCAATATGCCGCATGAGAAGGAGATTTGTTCGACAACTACCAGCCGCTTGTTCATATTCAACGAACCGGCCGGTCGAGAGTTTTCCCAATTTGCTTACCAGGCAACGGAGGTGCTACTGATTAACTCATGTCTGTGCTTCTGT
The DNA here is from genome assembly GCA_038237475.1 of Pyrinomonadales bacterium. Taxonomy (GTDB): domain Bacteria; phylum Acidobacteriota; class Blastocatellia; order Pyrinomonadales; family Pyrinomonadaceae; genus JAOAPY01. Next base: position 444,706 of record JBBRYS010000002.1, read on the forward strand.
TTTTTATTGATGGGCTTGGTATCGGCACGCGTGGGCCACACAATCCGTTCGACGGCCTGGAGGATGCACAACCTCTCGCTGTCTTTCAGAACGAAAGCGCCACGGTCGGTTACGACGGCATTGTAGTTCCCACTGACGCCTGTCTCGGCATCGAAGGTCGGCCCCAAAGTGCATCAGGCCAGACAACAATTCTGACTGGGATAAACGCCCCGGCACGCCTCGGCTATCACAAGCAGGGATTTCCCAACGCAGCCCTGCGCGAGATCATCGCCGAGCATTCGATATTTCGTCAGCTCAAGACTCAGGGTGTAGATCCGATCGTCTTTGCCAACGCGTACACTCAACGGTTCTTTGATGAGCGGCCGCGTTGGATATCAGCGACGACTGCTGCAGTAGAAGCCGCCCAAATGTCTTTCCGCACGGTCACTGATTTGAAAAATGGCAAAGCAGTCTTCATGGATTTTACCAACGAGTTCCTGATCGCCAGGGGAGAAGATGTTGCGCGCCAGACGCCGGCCGAGGCTGCCGAAGTCTTATCAGGCGTCGCCCGCGAAAACCGTTTTACCCTGTATGAGTATTTCATTACCGATAAGATGGGCCATGCGCAGGATCCTGACGCGGCGCGTTTGGTTATTCGTAATCTCGCAGCAATGATCCGCAGCTTGCTGGAAAAGCTTGATCATGATCGGACAACGGTTATACTCACCAGCGATCACGGTAACATCGAAGATCTATCCACGCGCAACCACACTTTGAATGCCGTACCAACTATCGTCTGGGGCGCCGAACGTCAACGCATCGCGCAAAAAATAAAAAGCCTTGCCGACATCACTCCAGCCATTCTTGAAGTATTGACTGGGCGACCAGGGAGAGATAAAGAACCGCATGGATACATCAATCCCGAGCCAGCCTCCAGCTGACACTTTCGGCGCCAGCCTCTCAATTCCGCGGTTCTCGTACTATGCTCTTGGCGTCCTGACTCTGGTCAACTTCCTCAATTACATCGATCGGCAAATACTGCCTGCCGTGGCGCCGCTGATGGCTGAGGATCTTCATCTCAGCGACACGGAAATCGGCGCCATGGAAGCCGCGTTGCTGCTGTCATTCACCATTCTGGCTCCATTATTTGGACGCCTTGGAGATCGCTATTCGCGGACCAAGCTGATGGCAGCAGCAGCCGTCATCTGGAGCATCGCTACTGCCCTGACTGGTTTTATGGACCATGCCCCGGTCTTGCCTGGCGGCGTGCATCTCAACGTCCCAATGATTCAATTTACTTTTTCGCTCTCCGGCGTGGCCATCATGCTTTGCCTGGTGCGAGCCGTGGTAGGCGTGGGCGAGTCCTCATATTCGACGATCACTCCGAGTCTGATAGCGGACTATTTTCCACCGCAAAGACGCGCGACCGCGCTCGGGATTTTTCAGGCTGCGATTCCGATGGGCTTTGCGCTCGGCTATGTAATCGGAGTTATTCTGGCGCGCTACTTCGGCTGGCGCATGGCCTTCATGATTGTTGGGGTGCCCGGGCTGATGACCGCCGCTTTCGTCTGGAAATTAAAAGAGCCAATTCGTGGAATCAATGACGCTCAACTGACCACGGCTCAACCAGAGCAGGCGCCTTCTGAAGTTGGCAATGAGACATGGTTGAGGACTTCGTGGCGCGTGATCCGCACGCGTGACTGGTTCCTCGCGACTGCCGGTTACACCGCGTTGACATTCGTGTTGGGCGCCTTTGCGACCTGGGCCAACCTCCTCCTCGTACGCGACAAGGGCATGTCTGTTCAGGGAGCCGGCGTCACGCTCGGCGTGGTGATCTTGATTGGCGGGGCCGCGGGTACTTTTGGCGGCGGCTGGTTGGCAGATCGGGTAGCGCGCAAGAGGCGCAACGCTTACTTTCTGGTTTGCGCGGCCAGCAGCTTTCTGGGGATCATTCCGGCGTTCATCTCGCTCTCGGCAACGACTCCATATGTCTTCATCCCGGCGATATTTTTGACAGTCCTTTTTCTCTTTACCAACAACGCTCCCTTTCACGCCATCCTGGTCAACAGCGTCTCCGCAGCCGTCCGCGCGACCGCAGTAGCGTTGAATATTGTCGCCATCCACATCATGGGCGACGTCATCTCTCGCTTTGGCGTCGGTGTCCTGTCTGATTCACTCGCCGGGGGTAAGATAAAGGTGCTGCAAATGCTGGCGCAGGGTCTGGGAATCAATCCGGTTCAGTCTCATCTGACAGCCGCTTTGCTGGTGGTGCCATTTGCCCTTTTGGTCTCGTCGCTGTTTTTTCTCTGGGGAGCGGGAAAGCGTGCCTCGGTAGTGAGTGAGTCCCACTGATGCAGCCTTAACTTGCGGTCTTTCGGCTGCGCTCAGCCGGCGCTTTTTTCAGGCATTCGCGGGAGCAGTATGAGTTTGAATTTGCACTGAAGGCGCGGCTCAGTGGAATCCAGATGTCGCATTCAGCGCAACGGACCAGCTTGCTTTTGGCCTGTTGTGGGTCGCTGCCAAATTCACCTGGCGCAGCCCCACCTACCGCGGCATTCATCGTGCCTTTGAAAGCGTTGAGCACTCCCTTCAACAACTGGATGTAGGGTCGCAGCCGTCGATAAAGAAACCAGCCAAGCAGCGCTAGCAGCGCCAATACGATCAATAGCTTTATCACGGGAAGAGGTTATCGTTCCCCACGTCGGTCCGGTTCAGCTCCGTCAGGAGCAACATACGAGACGTCGACCGCGCGCCGGCGAGGGGCCGGATCAGTAGCACGCCGGCGTGGAACTGATTCTTTGTTGCGTCGATCAATACTGCCGGCAGGTAGTCCACGACCGTGCACCGCCTCTTCCAAAATGCGGGTTATTTCCTGGGAGAGAGTCCGGTGCTCTGCCGCGGCGCGGCGCCGCAGAGATTCCTTGAGGTGATTGGGCACGTAAGCGCCGATGAAAACTCCCTTACGGTTTGCCATCGTTTTCGCTTCTCCTTAAATATCTCGATGATATAGGTGGGAATGTTTTCTCAGTTCGATATTCCAGGGCCTGGGACAATCTATTAATAGCGATCTGAGAGTCTATCAAAAAATGCCATGCAAAAAAGAGCAGGTCTGTAAGCCGAATTCTGTACCCTGGCAAAAGCCAGAGTGGCGATCATTCATCTAGACCATTCGTTGCCAAATGGTTCGAGCGACCTACCCGGAGGTCGTAGCAGACTGGATCCCGGATCGAAACCCGAGATCAGAACTGCTTTGGGCGGGCAGCCCTGGTTGACGCCTCCCTATTTGGTCTTGCACCGCGAGGAGTTTACCTGGCCGCGCCTGTCACCACGCGCGCCGGTGCGCTCTTACATTAAGCCCCTTTGGGGCCGCACCATTTCACCCATCACCCCGGTTATATGGTCCTGAGATTTCTCTGAAATCCCCAACCAACCGGTTGGCTGGAATCTTCTCTGTTGCACTTGTCGTCATCCGTGCTTGCGCACAGATGCCCCGCCGTTAGCGGGCTCGCTGCCCTTCGGTGTTCGGACTTTCCTCTCCTGGATTGCTCCAGCAGCGACCGCCCGACCTGCTCTTTTTGCAAGGCAGCGCATTATAGCAAACCAATGTTCAACAGGTACAGCAACGCTCAGTCTCCTTTAAAACATGAACGCCAGAGACGCGGCTGCTCAGCCAAAGTACTTGAGACCGACCCGCAGGTTGTAAACAAGGTCTGCGGGCAACGACAGCGCAAGCAGCAAAGACACGGCAGCGTGCGAGAGGGCTAACGCAAACAAATTCGGCGAGCGCTGATAGACTGCAGCCCAAATCACGCCGCCAATTAAGGTCAGCCCCGCCAATAATGGATTCGGCAAATGCACGATGCTGAAAACGAGGGCGACCAGCAGAACACTCTTTAAGCCGCGGCCAACCGCGAGCTGCGCCCGTCGATTGATGAAGCCCTGCAAAGCGTATTGCTGAAAAAGCGCCCATAATGGAACCGTCAGCAGGCGGAGTCGAAAATCAGCAAAATGAAACTGCTGCCCTCTCATCAGCCAGGTGAGCAAAAGTATTAAAGCCCCGGCAATAACTGTCGGCAAAATCAGCAGACGCGCCGCCGCCAGAAAGTTGTCAAAACGAAAGCCAAGATCACGGAAGCTCTCGCCTCTTTCAAGGTGAGAGAAGCTCATCAGAGCCAAGGCCAGAGCTACCGGGATCGAACCGACCAGTTTGCTGTTGCCGACAAAGGCAAGTACTACCCATTCCGCGATCAAGCACGAGATGAGAACTGAAACAATTTCCCAGGCGGCCAGAGCCCTGCCGCCATCTTCGTCTACACGTATGGCCTCAGGTTTCATCGGATTTTCCTGAGAGTAATTTCTGACCAGGAGTGCAGCACGCCAGCCTCATCAACCGTGAACCAAATCGGATCGCCCAGGATCTGCAAAGTCTGATGAGCTTCGCGTCTGCTGGAGTGCAAAGCATAGATGCGGGCCAGATGGATCCCGGGATCTAACGACAAGTCTTTAAAGTTATAGCCGTGCCATTCATCTCTAGCCCAACCCGCGGCCATTACGTCTGGTCTGGACTGATTGGCTGTCGCGTTACTCACGAATTTTCCGTCGATAAAAAGTTGTACTTCGAGTCGCTGCCAGGGATCTGAGTGGTTAACGGCCCAGCCTGAAATACCATGCGGTTGGACTTCTCCCCAGCCGTGAAGAGAGGGAGGGAAAGCATTCAGGTATAAGACTACCGCGAGCGAGGCAACCAACACGGTCTCAGCAATTGACTTGGCAATCAGTGCCTGGGCCAGCTTCATAAGCGGCGCATTATAGCGGATCGTAATAACAAGTGCTCAGCGTACCGCCTTCAGGCGGGCTCTTTTCGCTTTGTGGACTTTTATGGATTGAAGAAAAAATACCCGACTAAAGTCGGTACTTTGAACGCCTGTTTACAAGCGCTTAGACTACCGCCATCAGGCGGGGCCCTTTTCGCTTTTGTGGCTCTTATAGATTGAAGAAAAATACCCGACTAGAGTCGGTACTCTGAACGCCTGCTAGGGTGTGTGGAGAAGTTTACCGTTGCTGTCGCGGTAGAAGACTGCGTGCTTAATTTGGGTGTTGAGGTCAACCGTGTTTGCGTTTAGCGATCGCACTGTGATCTGCAGAACTCTCGATTGAGCTGATTCGATGAGCGGCAAACGGAAAGTAAGAATTTGCTTTCGCGCAATTAACTCCTGGCGATACAAGACCGGATCAGAAGCGACAAAGACCAGCGCACCATCCAGTTCTATTCGGACTGTCAAATCCTTCGCTGCTCCGTTGCCTTCGTTCACAATCGTGAGCCGATAGGAAGTCTGGCCATCGGCTAAGGGCAGTTGGTTAGTTGAGGCGCGTAGCAACGGGGCACCGGATGCCGATTGAAATGCCGGCGCAGGAGACGAGGGGCTTGAATTTTTTGCGACTGCAAGAGTTGGGCTTGAGAGACTGTTGACGGTTTGCGTAGCCTTTAGCGCCTGGCCTGATGGAGCTGAAGCCGGGGTGTTCCTCGCGGGCGCCACTACATTCAGTCGCCGCTCATCATCGCGAGGCCCTGGTCCTTTGGCGCTTTCAACTGGAGCCTCAACTGCTGACGACAGAAACAATCCGGAGCCGGGGATCTTTTTTTCTGGCCCGTTTGCAGGTTTAGCCACGCCTTTCATTTCCGTGTGGAGAGTTACCGCGGACGTTACGACCGGCGCAGGCTTTTGTACTTCGGGCCCACTCGCCACCACTCTCTGTTCAATCGCGGCAGGCTCTATGACTTGAGGATCAGCCGCCGTGATACTTAAAGGCGTACTCAGACTATTAGCCACTCGAGCGGGCCCGAGTGCGGCACGAACATAATTTTGCCGGCCAAGCCGCAATTCCTCTTCATAAATCGCGACCATACTTGAATCCGGTAATGACCGCAGGCGCTGGCCGACTTTCTCAGCAGCGCCTAGATCATTCTGTGCCAGATAACTGCGCCCCAGCCATAAAAGGCCCAGGTCGTTGATCAGACTGTGGGGATAGCGTTCCAGAAACTGATTAAGTACGTTGATGGCTTCGCTGTACAGCCCCTGATTATATAGGCCTTGCCCTCTGATAAACATCGCCTGCTCAGCTTGAGTCATCAGCTCAGCGAGGTCAGACTGTTGAGCGGCTTGTGCAGTCACCACAGCGGGGGTGAGCCAACAGATAGCTAACAGTAGGAGCGGAAGTAACCGTTTTGAGAATTTCACGTTGTGGGCCCCTTTGACTTGCCTGGACTAGCGTCCTTCCGTCACTGCTATGCGGTCACCGGCCTGCAACAACGGATCAGCCAGCTTCCCTTCTTCGATCTGGCGCAGGCTGTATTCGCTAAGGAGGAGGCGCCCGTCAGTGCCCTGTCGCGAAACTTTAATCTTTGATCCTGCCGCGCGAGTAACTCCGCCGCTGGCAAGTATTGCCTGTGTCAGCGTGAGTCCGGAATGAAAAGGCTTTTGTCCGGGAGTGTTAAGGGCTCCTCCGGTGTAATAGAAGCTGGAGGGTTCGGCTGCAGGAGTCAGGACCTTGATGATGTCGCCCGGCAGCACCGGTGTGGCAAGTGAATTCTGGTTTTTAAGATCGATATTGATAGCTGGACCACCGGCCCGTGTAATGGTTGCCCTGATGGCTTCGGATCGCGGCCGCGCTTCAGCCAGAACAACATAAAGCGGAGTCGTCTCACGCCTGAGAAAGCGAGCGCCGGGGTCCAAAACGAAACCGCTAACAATCACACTGTGACTTGAGTAGTCGCGCACTCTGACTGCGACTCTGGGATTATCCAGGACCTTGATGCGGACCGTGAGTTGTGCTGCTATCTCGTCTGCCGTCATCCCGGCAACAGCCAGTGGGGCATTTGAGAGCGGATAGTCCAACAGTCCGCCTTCGAGGACTGTATAGAGCGTTGACTTGGCGGTCGGCACATCCAGAACCTTCACGTCCAGCACGTCGCCGACGCCGACGCGGTAAATTTGATTTGGGGAAAGAGGCAAGGCAGCTGTCGTAGCCGCAATGGTAATACTGGTTCTGGGCCGAGTGGCCGGCACGTTTGCGCTACTTAGGCCGGGTTGCGGGACTGCGTTCTTTGCGGTTGCATGATTCAATAACGACGAAGGCCGGATCGCGGTTGCATCAGAAGCCTTGTCAGCTGCTCCCGATCCGGAGAGCGCGCGTACGCGACTCGGGTTCGCTATTTCATCTGACCTTACGAGGGCTTTGGGCTGACCGCCAACCACTCCGGAACTTGCCTGCGCTGCGGCTGAGACCAAACTGGCTAACCCAACCACAATTGTCAAAATCAACTTACTCATCGTTTTCCCCCTGTATTTGGCCTGAAAAGCGAAAATTTCGCAGCTTCAGCAAAGCTGGAGCGAGAACTCTCTGCCTTAATAAACCACTAAAGCAGCGGTTTTCTCAGAATCAAGTCCAACTCCTGGGTGTGAACGGATGAGCGCGAGCGAAACAGTAATGCAAGATACGGACAAAGAAGTAACGCGTTCGTTATTGAAGCGGAAGACTGGCGTCACCAGAAGGTTTTAATTCGCGCTTCAGCAGCCCACTCTCTTAGCCGGTAGAGTCTTTGGCGGGAATAACTGCGGCCAACGAGTCTGGAACTGTTCTCGGACGATGCTTTCAACCTCGTCAGCAGTCGCACACTGGAGACACTCGGCAGCGATGCTGACAGCGTCGCGCGAATCGATACCCTCAAGCACCCGCGTCACACGCGGAATAGTTGAAGGAGTCATGCTCAGGTCAGTCGCGCCCAGACCAACCAGGATGACTGCATATGCAGGTGTCGAAGCCATCTCACCACAGACTATGGCCGGGATGTTCGCTGCACGGGCGGCCTGCAAAGTACGGGAGATACTATCGAGCACAGCCGGATGCAGGGAGCGAAACCAATCGGCTACTTTGTCATTGCTGCGATCAACGGCGAGGATGTATTGCACCAGGTCGTTGGTCCCCAGTTCAAAGAAATCCACCACCTTCGCAATTCTGGCCGCGGTAAGTACCGCCGAAGGAACTTCGATCATGGCGCCAATCCGTACTGGTCCCAATTCTTCGCGTGCACTTTCCAGGGTGGCCCGCTCCTGCGCGATCATCTCTTTTGCCCGCATGACGTCGGAGACGTCCGATACCATCGGCAAGACTATATCCAGACGTCCCTTCGACGCCGCTCTCATGATCGCGCGCACCTGGGTTCGCAGGACCGCCTCATTGCGCAGGGAAAAACGGATCGCCCGCAAACCCAGAGCGGGATTGCGCTCAGAATCGATCACTGAATCGCCGCCCTTATCACCGCCCAGATCGAACAAGCGAATGACGGCGCCGGCATCTCCGGCCAGTGCGGCAACTTCAGAGTATGCCTGGTACTGTTTAGCTTCAGAGAGCATCACTCCGGGACGCGACAGCAGGAACTCAGACCGGTACAGGCCAATGCCGAGCGCGCCAAAACGGGCGACTCCGGCAAATTCAGCGGGCAGCTCAACGTTGGCCCGCATCCTCACCTGCACCCCGTCGCTGGTCACCGCGATGCCACTCCCCCTGGGTTGAGCCGGATGATGCGCGCTGCTTCGTTTTTCGATTTCAGCATGGCACCGCTGGATGGTCTCGCGCGATGGATGGAGCACTACTTCACCCTGATAAGAGTCAACTACGATCTCGTCCCCGGTGCGCGCATGCTGGCAGAGGTCTTCCAGGCCAACCATCGCCGGGATGCCAAGACCTCGCGCAATGATCGCCGTATGCGAAGTCCAGCCTCCAGCATCAGTGACGATTGCGCGCGCATGGGCCAGATCAAGTTCGGCCACTGCCGAAGGCAGCAGATCTTCGGACACAATTACGGCGTCTTCATTCAAGTTGAGATAGGTGGGGGTTTCCCCGCTCAGAGCTTCGAGCACCCGGTGTATGACGTCTTCGATGTCTGAGCCTCGTTCGCGCAGATACTCATCTTTTATTTCGGCATAAACTGACAGAAGTCGATCGCCAAGGACTTTGACTGCCCATTCGGCATTCGCTCGCTTGAGGGTAATGTAGTTTTCGATCTCTTCGCTGAGCTTCCGATCTTCGAGCATCAGCAAGTGGGCGTCGAAGATATAAGCGTGGTCTGAGCCCATCACGATTGCCGCACGATCCTTAATTGCGAGCAATTGGGTCCTGGCCTGATCTCTTGCTGCGCGAAAGCGTTCGATCTCCCCGGCCACATCACCCACTTCGATGCGTGCTGGATAGACATGTCTTGTTCCCCGATGAACGCGCAGCACACGACCCACCACCAGACCCTCTGAGACACTAAGTCCATGCCACCGCTGCTCGGCAGGCTTCGCTGTGCTTTCGGAAATCACAACTCGAGTTCTCCAAAGCCGGTTTCGAAGAGTCCGGACAAGGCGGCTATCGCCTCCGCTTCATCGTTCCCTTCGGCGACGGCACGCAGTTGGGTACCGCCACTGGCCGCCAGCATCAGCACATGCAAAATAGATTTAGCATCCGCACTCAAACTTCCGTCGATACGCTCCAATCTAACGCTACTCTGGAACCGATTCGCGGTGCGGACCAGTCTGGCAGCAGCGCGCGCGTGCAAGCCAAGCTCGTTTCTGACGGCGACGGTGACTTCGACCATTTAAGCCTTTCCAATGCGAGACGGCGGTGTTAGCAATTCGCTGGCAACATAGATTCCCTGGCGTCCGACCTCGCATAGTTGCTTCGCCATATCCGCGAGCGAGCCCGGTTCCTCTGGGGCAGCAAGTTTGATAATCATCGGCAGGTTCACACCAGTGATCACTTCCACCGACCCTTCATCCAAAAACATCGAAGCGATATTGGTTGGAGTGCCGCCAAACATGTCCGTCATCAACAGGACTCCGGCGGCCTGGTTGACGCCTTTGATCGCCCGCTCGACTTCGCCGCGGGCCGTGTCCACATCATCGTGCCAGCCAATTGAGACTGCGGCGATGTGTGAAATTGGGCCCACAATCATCTCGGCAGCCGCCAGCAGTTCACCAGCCAGATGGCCATGCGTCACAATCACGCCGGCCACCTTGCCGGCACTGGTGGATTCGGCGATTTCCGGCTGCTGATTGTTCTTCATATTCCTCCTGACCCGCTCAAGTAATACTTATTTAGGTTCGCAGCAGCAATTCGCTGCAGGACGGCAAAAGATAGCCGGTGGGGTCATCGTTTTCGATCCTTGCGCACATCCCGATGAACTGCCTTGGCGTCATAACCGGTTCGCAGCAGACGCTTAGCCAACGCATTCGCAACCATAACCGAGCGGTGCCGTCCCCCGGTGCAGCCAAGGCCGACTGTGACATACGCTTTGCCTTCTCGCTTATACAGCGGCAAAAGGTAATCCAACAAATCACTGAAACGCTTTATCGTCTCGAGAACTTCAGGTTGGTTGCGCAGAAACCTTATCACCCGAGGGTCATGGCCCGACAACCTTCTCAGTTCCGGGTCAAAGTACGGATTGGGCAAATGGCGCACGTCAAACAGCAGCTCGAGGTTGGCGGGACTGCCGTATTTGTGTCCAAAGCTAAGCACCTGAACGCGCATTGGCGCGCCATGTCTGTCGAGGCTGAAGCGCTCTACCAGTTGACTGCGAAGCGTATGGACCGTGTGCTCGGAAGTATCGATGATCTGATCGGCAAGCGCGCGAATGCGACGCATGGCAGACCGCTCACGCTTGATGGCCTGTGCCAGGCGCGGACCCTTGTCCGCCGGGTGCGGGCGACGTGTCTCGCTAAACCGGTGATGGATCACGTCGTTTGAAGCTTCGAGAAACAGAACGTAAACATTCAGGCCACGTGCGCGCAATGCTTCGAGCTGCTTGGGAAAGTCTGCCAGGAACGATCCTTCGCGAATATCGATCACGAGCGCGGCCCGGGTGATGCCGCCATCCTCCTGGCTCGCCTCGATCAGCCGCGCGAACGTCGGCAGAAGGGCGATGGGAAGGTTATCAACGCAGAAGTATCCCAGGTCCTCAAATGCATTGGTGGCGGACGACATGCCTGAGCCGCTGACGCCGGTGATGATCACAATATCAGGTACGGTCTCGAGACTGGGTGGTGCTACGTTTTTGTTTTTGCCCGCCATAGGTGATCGGTGGTTTAAGCGACTGAAGCCACCTAACCGCTTTAAAGCAAATGTCCGACAAACAACAAGTCGATTAGCGTCCCCGATTGCTCGTTACACGAATCGACAAACTGCAGTTTGCCGGACATCCTGAAAGTTAGAATCAAGAGCTCCTACGGCTCGATCAAGCCGTAGTTTCCATCAACTCGTTTGTAAAGTACTCCGAGGCGTGCGGTATCGGCGTCACGAAAAACGAGAAACTGATCCTGGGCGCCTGAGAGATGCATGGCCGCCTCTTCTGCAGTCATCGGTTTCACGGCGTAACGGCGAGCCGCGATAATTCGCGGCGGACGCGGCGTTGCTTCAAGCTGCCCATCAGGCACCGGCGCAACCGCTGAGACGCGCCGCGCTGCCTGCTTACGGTCGATACTTTTCCCCTTCAGTTTGAGAGCCTGTTTTTCCAACTTGGTAATGGCGCGAGTCAGGGCCATGTACATGTCCAGGTTGGTATCTTTGGCGTTGAGCGTATGGTCACGCCAGTGAACCATTACTTCGCCGGTATGCCGATTTTTCTCAACCTCGATAATAACGTGGATAGTAGCGGATTTATCAAAGATGTGGTTGAGCTTCTTGAAATGATCTTCCACGTGCTTGCGTATGGCCGGCGTAACTTCCACGTGTCGACCGGTGTACTCAAATTTCATTATTCTTTACCCTCCTCGTCTAGTCGGCGCAACCTGCGATTGCGCACCTGAGAATGGGGGTTTCGGACTGGCGCCGAGTCATCTGGGGCTGATCCAAAGGCTACTTCAAGTTCTCAAATCCCGTCTCTAACCCCACACCACTGTTGTTGACCTATATCACTGCGCGTCTTTCCCGCGAACCAGGGATCTGCATTTGATCACGGTACTTGGCAACCGTGCGACGCGACAACTTGATTCCGTCCTTGGCCAGAATCTTGACCACCTGATCATCGGTGATGGGGCTGTGCGAATCTTCGTCTTCGATAAGCTTTTTGATTTTGAGCTTGATGATGCGAGTGGAAATTTCTTCGCCATCTTCATTCATCATCCCTTCAGTAAAGAAGCGACGGAGCTCAATTACACCCTGCGGTGTATGGGCGTACTTGCGATTGACCACTCGCGACACGGTGGACAAATGCATGCCAATGTCCTCGGCGATGTCTTTCAGCATCATCGGCTTGATGTGCTGCACACCGTGGTCCAAAAAATCCTGCTGCCGGTGGACGATCGACTCGACGACCTTGTAGATCGTTTGCCGCCGGTGTTCGATGTTGCGCAGCAAGTCCACCGCAGAGCGCATCTTCTCTCTGATAAAGCTCTTGGTTTCATTGCTGACGCCCTGCTGGGCCAGCATACCCTGATACTGCGGGCTCAGCCGCAAGCGCGGGCTGCCGTCGTCGGCAAAATAGATCACGTATTCATCGTCATCTTCATCGAGCTTTTCGATATAAATTTCGGGAGCAATCAGGACCGGTTCTTCTGATGAGTAGCGCCTGCCTGGATATGGATCGAGCGTGCGAATGAACTGGAGTTCGTTCATTAACGTGTCGACGTCAACCCCGATCTGCTTGGAAAGATGTGGTAGTTTGTGCTGCTGTAGATCGGCGAGGTGATCGCTGATCAGCCGGCAGGCCAAGCGGTTGGTATCGCCGGCTACCTCGAGTTGCACCAGCAGACATTCGCGCACATCGCGCGCGCCGCAGCCAAGCGGATCAAGTCTCATGACAGCCTGACGGGCCTGCTCCACAATCTCTTCCGGCCATGGTCCCATCCGTCCAATCTCTTCATTGGTTGCGGTCAGTCTGCCATCTGCATCCAGATTACCGATCACGCAGACGGCTGCTTCCTGCACTTCCGTGGGAATCGGATCCATGTGCAGCTGCCAATCGAGATGTTCTGACAGCGATTGCGCCTTGGTTAAAAATTGCTCGAATGTCGGAGCATCTTCCTTGTATTCGTACTCCTGGGTCTTGTAACCAGGATCGAGATAGTCCTGAAATTCGCGGCCAAAATCGATCTCTTCAAAAGCATCTCGAGAAGCATCGTCCCCGGTCGCATCATCGCCGCCGGCTTCCCCGCCGCTTTCCGCTGCCCCGCCTCCATCAAGCAAATCAGCATGAGCCTCAAACTCGCCGTCGGCAAAAGAAGCAACCGTGGCATCGAGCTCTCCAGTGCCGTTAGCCGAAACCGCACCGGGGTCTGCCTCGACTGTGCCAGCAGGTTTGTCAAAGCTGCTGCCGTCGTCAGCGCTGTTTAAGTGATCGAGAATTTTTGCCGCCAGCTCGCGAGCTTCTTCCTGAGTCGCGACCTCTTCCAGAACCGGATTCTCCAGCAACTGTTGCTGGATCAACTCGCCCAGTTCAAGTGTGGTCATCTGCAACATTTCTATGCGCTGGCGCAACTGTGGCGTCAGGACGAGACGTTGAGACAAGCTGGTTGTAAGCTTTAATGACATTACTTGTTTACTTACGGGATTTCGCGTGATTCATCACGCGGGGAGATTATAACCGATCCTAACTTTGCGCGCAGGACTTTCACATCCGAAATTTCTCACCGAGATAAAGCCTTCGCACCTCGGCATCCTCTGTCAAGTCGCGTGGCGCGCCTGAGCGAAAGATGCGTCCCTCAGCCATGATGTAGGCCCTATCAGTGACCCCCAAAGTTTCGCGCACATTGTGATCAGTGATGAGGATGCCAATACCGCGATTACGCAAGTAAATGATCACGTTTTGAATATCGTCGACTGCTTTGGGATCGATACCGGCAAAAGGTTCGTCGAGCAGAATATACTGCGGCTCAGTGGCCAGGGCGCGAGCAATCTCAGTCCGCCGCCGCTCGCCTCCAGAAAGGGCATCACCACGCGTGTTGCGCACCTGGGCAATACCAAACTCTTCCAGTAATTGTTCCAGTCGGCTCAGACGTTCGCGGCGCCGCAGTCCCATCGTTTCCAGCACCGCGAGAATGTTTTGGGCCGCCGTCATCTTGCGAAAGATCGACGGCTCCTGTGGCAGGTAACCAAGACCCAAACGCGCTCGCAGGTACATCGGCAACCTGGTTATGTCGCGGTCACCAAGCCGCACCAGGCCCGAGTCCGGCTGCTCCAGACCTACGATCATATAGAAGGTGGTCGTCTTGCCGGCGCCGTTTGCGCCCAACAGACCCACAACCTCGCCACGTTCGACGTGCAAACCAACGTCGTCAACGACGCAGCGCCTTCCATAAGACTTATAAAGTTTTGCCGCCGACAGAGCCTGGGGGGAGGGGTTCTGGTCCGCTAACGGGGAGTTTAACGATCGAGCTTCGGTCGTCGATTCAGGTTCACCGGCAATGCTTTGAGCTTCAGTCTGTGCGCTAATAATTGGCATCAACGGTTTCGCGTAGCCGGGCGACTAGGGTTTCTTTATCCGATGCGTTGACCGCACTCGTCCGCCCGATTGCGGTCCGCGTGCATCGTCTGCGACGACTCTACCTTCTCGCAAATAGACGGTCAAACGTCCACCTGAAACAGTTCCCTGCTCCGTATCCTCAACCCGCGCCGGGTTTCCCTTGAGCACTGCCACCTCGTCGGCCGCCGTATATTGCATCCAATCGCCGGTTCCTTTCCGATTGGGCTGGGTCATCACCACGGACTGTTCAGCTACGCTCCGCTCCAGCTCATTTCCCTCTTTCGTGAGATAGACATCGGCAATGCCGCTGGTGACCCGATCGGGCCCCTGCCGTATATCAACGTTTCCTTCGTAATGCAGGATTCGATCCTGGTCTGAATATCGCATCGAGTCAGCAGTGGCGAAGACGGGTACTGTGCTACTGGCTCCTTTTTCTCGGCGCTTGGCGTTATACAGCGCGCTCTGCACATGTCCGATACCGGTCATTCTTTTTTCATTTACCTGGATGGTCAACTTATCGGCCCTGATAAAGTTGTCATCCTGCCAGGCGCGCGCGTCGCCAGTATAAGTGGCAACCCCTTCGTTGTGACGAAACTCGCCTCGATCACTAACGATGTAAACCGGACTCTTCGTTTTGGTGAAAGGCGTCGCGCCGTTCGTCTGCTCCTGGCTGTAATAGGTAGTGGCAGTCTTACCGCGACTGTAGGAAATATTATTCTTGAGATCGGAATCCATCTCCAGACCCTTGCTGCGTGCACGCGAATCCCAAACCGTCGGGTCGCCGCCGCGCAGGCGCACGGTCTCATCCGCAGCCGTGTACACAATACTGCCGGCGGTGCCGTTGCGATCGAGTTCGTTAAACTTCGCATTGCCCTGGGCTTCAATCCGCTCAGGGTTCTGCGTTTCGCGCGTGAACAAGCTGGAAATCTTGTCCGAAGTTATAGTCCTGATGCCGCGCTTCTCATTTTTCTGCACGGGATCGATGACAGCCTTGGCGCCGCCGCTGGCAATACAACTGCGCGTCAGATTCCCTGCCTCAAAAAAATCACAATCAAAGCGAGGCCCGGTCAATGTCTGCCGTTCCGCCTGCGCGCTATTGGCAAGCGGCTCGACATAGAGTTCTGCGTTGCCAACGGCTTCAGCGCGTTGCAGATCCTTACCGGTGGCGCGCCATTCAAGTTTGATCGCATCGGCGGTCAGACGCTTATTCGAGGCTCGCGGATCCTGAGCGTGCGACTTGGGCGCGGACAGATTCACGGTCGAGCGCCCTTCGGTGTGCATCTCCTGCAGCAGGCTGTCATTTCCCTGGGCCTGAAAGTTCGCCTCGAGAATATTCGCGCCGTTACTCTGCATTTCAGAATCGGCGTCCAGTGTACGCGCGCTTGTATACTCGCGGGCCTGCGCTTTTTTCAGTCGCTGATCGTCATCAAGAAAGAAATCCATATCGCGAGCATGCATCTCAGCCGCATGTCCCGGCGCCATGGAACGCAGATACGAGTGCCCGCGTACCTCAATCTGCTGCAAGCGCTTCTGCTGATTAAGCACGGCCGTCAGATCGTCCCCACTCATGATGTCGTGCTCCTGTTCCGCTGTTGCTCCCCCCGAGAATTGGAGCCGCATCGAGTGCTGATCGAATACGCCATGCGCTGCGCGTATTGTTACCGGGCGTGAGCGCACGGAGGATTGTTTCGCAGTGGACGCGGCACCCTGGTCGCCAACTCCCGGTTGGACGACGATCTCGACGTCCTTTTGTAATTCGAGTGTTTTTGCTTTCGCGTTAACAGTTGCTCCAACGGCTTTTCCAGATACGTTTTCACGACTAAAGTTAATGAGCACCGCCGTCTGTGCAACTTCCGTGGTCTGGTTGTAAACGATTGACTCAGTACTCACTTTGAGCGCGTCTTTGGTCTCTATTTTGACATTCCCCAGAAAGGAAATAAGACTGTTCTGCTGATCGTAGATGGCGCGGGTTGAGGTTATTCGATCGGGTTTGTCCCCGGCAGCTGGATAGATCTCCAGATTTACATCTTCCAATTCGTGGTGCCCGTCGGCAAATGTGATTTCGCGCGCCGCTCGCACCCAAAGATAGAGATGGCCGGCCTTGGTTATACGTTGTTCGTAACCTTCAATCCTACCCCTCTCTTCCTTCGAGAGTTCGGCAGCTCCGGGTCGCATTGCGAACCTGGTCGTGTTGCGCAATTTGTAGTAGGAGATGCCGACGAAGACCAAACCTGCCACCAAGACAAGGAGCGCGAGGACACGGGTAACCATTGGCACTCTGGCCCGGAGACCGATCGCCAGCGCTCTTCTTCGTTTAATTTCCTGCATTCTCGATAAAGGTTGCCATGTTCACCAGGCTGTTACTACTGCCATGTTTACCCTGCCGTTAGAGCCGGACGTGTTCACATTGCGTTACTGGCTGCCACCATTTTCCCTTTCGCGTTTACTGGCTGACATCATTCTCCTGTTGTCACCGCCCGTGCGACAAGCAACATCTCAAATCAGCAACCCGCAATCAGCACTCAGCAATCGAGAGCTCTTCCACGCACAATTGCAGCCGCACTTCGTTGTTCCACTCATTTGTCTCGATCGTATATGCCAGGTCGATGCTGTCATTCACCGCCGGCTTGCGCTCGAGCCCTTCCATACAGTGCCACCAGACCGTTTCCAGCGGACGCCCACCCGGACCAGCCAATCGCATCTTTAGATGCAGCTCCTTCATCACCAGCGGTTCTGAAATCACGCGCAGGTTTCGGCTCAAGAATACAGGTCGAGGATTACCTGCGCCAAATGGCTCAAGTGCGCTCAATTCCCTGGCGAGCTCAAAGTTAATCACGTTCGCGGATAACTCGGCATCTATCAAGATTTTCGGTAGTAGATCGTCAGCAGTCAAATGTTCCTGCGCATGATTGTTGAGCCGCCGGCGCAGCTCAGGGATCTGGCCCGACCGGATCGTCAGGCCCGCCGCATGAGAATGGCCCCCGAACTTTTCGAACAGGTCCGAGCACGCAGTTAAGCCGTCGAGCAGGTGGTACGCCTCAATACTTCGAGCCGAGCCATGACCGATATCGCCGTCAAGAGAGATGACGACACACGGTCGATGAATTCTCTCGGCTATCTTGGATGCGGCAATACCAATCACGCCTCGATGCCAGCCCTCGCCGGCGATCACGGCCACATGAGTTGATGCACCCCCGGCGTCTTCCAGTTCGGCAACGGCACGCGCGACAATTTCAGCCTGAACCTGTTTCCGCTCCTGGTTTCTGCGCTCGAGATGTTCGGCTAAAGCTCGCGCTTCTTCCGGATCCCTCGTAGCGAACAACTCGACCACCGCGCGTGCTGCATCCATGCGACCAGCCGCGTTGATTCGCGGACCAAGTCGAAACCCGAGGTCATAGGACCGCATGCCGCGCCCGTCGCCACATCCGGATACTTCCATCAAGGCCCGCAATCCGAGGTTTCGCGCGTTCGCCAAATCTTTCAAGCCGAGCGCGACGATGGTGCGATTTTCACCGACGAGCTTTGCCACGTCGGCCACGGTTCCGATCGCTACGATTTTGAGGAAGCCCGCGACCTGCGCTTCGCGTCCGCGTTCACGAAAAAGAGCATGTATGAGTTTGAACGCAACGCCAACTCCGGCGAGGTTTTTGTCGGGGTAAGTGCAACCGATCTGATTTGGGTTTAATACTGCAAACGCCGGTGGTACACCCTCGCCTTCATCCGGCAGGTGATGATCGGTGATGATGACGTCGAGGCCGTTGTCTCTGGCCCAGTAGAGCGGTTCATGCGCGCGGATACCACAATCCACACTGACAACCAGCCTGTAGCCTTCAGCCGTGGCTTTCTCCAGGGCCGGCTGTTGAATTCCGTACCCCTCGGTGAATCGATGCGGGACGTGATAACCAGTGCGCGCTCCCAACATGGCGAGCGCCCGCAATAACACAGCCGTGCCGGTAGTGCCGTCGACGTCGTAGTCACCATAAATCAGGATTGGCTCCGTTTCGTCGATGGCGTGCAACAGCCGTGTAACGGCCGCACGCATGCCTAGCATCAAGTAGGGATCATGCAGCTGATCGTATGAGGGCCGCAGAAAAGCGCGCGCTGAGTGCTCTTCCCCATAGCCACGCGCAATTAACAGCGAGGAGATTACGGGAGAGACGCCCAGTGCCTGCGCGAAGGAGGTCGCGCGTTGCGAGTCATCAGCTCGCAGAATCCAGCGCCTGGCACTCATAAGGTTAATGCTCTATTAAGCGGACCATCCATCATGGTCGAGGAGCTTAACACCGATCCGCCGGCGACCGTCCATCTCACCTACCCGGGCGCCGTGCAAATGATACCGACAATTATTCGACCGGTTTGCCCCCGAAATCCAAGGCTACTTCACTGACGCTGAGATGTATCCACCCCAGAGGCCGAGCAGGATCAAGCTGCCTACAATTAGACGATAACCGATGAAGATCCCGGTCGAGTGAGTTCGCAGAAACCGCAGCAGGAACCAAATCGAAGCGTATCCAACCACAGCCGACACAATCGTGCCCACCACGAGCGCCAGCGTGCTGCCCGGCGGCAGCTTATTCATAGCCTCGCGCAGTTCCAGCAGACCGCTGGCAAAAACTGCGGGAATGGAGAGGAGGAAGGAGAAGCGGGCTGCGGTCTCGCGCACTTCACCCGCGAAAAGCCCAGCCATGATGGTAGAGCCTGAACGTGATGAGCCCGGTATCAACGCCAGGCACTGCGCAAAACCCACCACGATTGCGTCAAGCACGCCGAGTTGCTCCATCGAGCGCTTCTGTTTTCCAGCCAGCTCGGCAAACGCCAACAGAATTGCGATCACGATCATCATGGTCGCAATCACCCAAAGGTTTTTCGTAAAGGTTCCTTCGATCTGCTTCTTAAGCAAGAGTCCGACGACGGCAACGGGAATGGATCCCAGGATCACCAGCCAGCCAAGCCAGGCTTCAGGTGATAACCTCTGGTCCGATCCATCAGCGCTGGCAACCCGGCGCCGGCCGCGCAGCAGCGCCAGATGATCGACTAAAAACGCCCGTGCGATTCTCCAGATGTCACCGGCAAAATAGATTAACACCGCCAGTAATGTTCCCAACTGCAGGACTGCAATTGTGGCCGTGGTTTGCTCTGCGTGCAGCATGCTGTCAGCACCGGAGAACAGGCCCACGGCGCGGCTGGCAAAAATCAGGTGTGCGGTTGAACTAACAGGAATAAATTCTGTCAGGCCCTGGACAATGCCCAAAATGATCGCTTGAAGAAGAGTCATGGTTTTCGTCGATAGGTTGGAAGATAGATTTTAATTTGGGTTCCGGGCTTTAATTTCTGATTTTTGATCAGAGAGTCTTAAGGGATTTCGGAACAGAGTCCAGGGACCTAAATTCCCTCATTCGCGAAAGGAATTTCTTCTCGAAATCTGGTCGTACATGAAATTCGGCATGATCATGCCGAGCCGGACGATAGTAGCCAACTGCCACGGGAATGCGTAGCTTTTGCGACGCTTCTCAATAGCCGCAACAATTTTTTTCACGGCATCATCGAGCTCCATCAGAAAAGGCATTTGCGCGTGCCGCCCCGCCGTCAGCGCTGTCTTAATAAAGCCAGGGTGGATGATGGTCACATCAATCCCTCTTGGTTTCAAATCCAAGCGAAAGCTTTCAAACATACTTGAGACCGCGGCTTTGCTGGCGCAATACGCGGCAGATTTGGGCAGCCCGCGATAGGCGGCCAGACTTGAAATCACAACCAGCTGGCCACTCGCTCGCGCAGTCATTTCCGGAACCACGGCGGCGACACAGTGAGCGACTCCGATTACGTTAACCTCCATCACTCTCGCAATGTCGTCACCCTTCAGCGAAACGGGATCAACTGTCGAAGCGATACCGGCGTTGGCGATAAGCACGTCTACCGGACCAAACTGCGCGCGCAGACGATCGGCAGCTGCACGTACGGCGGCTTCATCTCCCACGTCGACAGGAAGTGCCAGGGCCTGCCCGCCCTGAGCTTCGATTTCCGTGACAATCTCTGCCAGCAAATCCGCGCGCCGGGCAAGCAGCCCGATGCTCGCGCCACGCTTCGCGAGTTCAAGCGCGAGACCGCGTCCAATACCGGACGAAGCGCCGGTAAGCATGACGGTTTTATTGGACCAGCGCATTGATTGAGATCTCAGATTTCAGATTAAGATTTTCAGACCAGCAGATCTCAAGCTCTCAGATTCCAAATTCCCATCTCTCAGATCTC
Organism: Pyrinomonadales bacterium; assembly: GCA_038237475.1. Classification (GTDB taxonomy): domain Bacteria; phylum Acidobacteriota; class Blastocatellia; order Pyrinomonadales; family Pyrinomonadaceae; genus JAOAPY01. The sequence goes on from JBBRYS010000002.1 coordinate 465,431, forward strand.
ACATCTCAATCTTCGTGTGGCTCTGAAGCGGGGGACCTTGCTCCGCACTTCGGCGCTAACACAATTCCCCGACATGCTCGCCCAGCACGCGCAACGCCTTTCCCAGATCCTGTTGCTTGATCAATAAGTGATCGCGGGAGAATGAAGACATTACACCAACCGAAATATTCTCAGCCGCCAGCAGGGCTGTCACCCGGGCCAGATAGCCAACCGTGGCCCAGGGCAATTCAATGTCCAAAGTCAGCAGCCGATAACCGGCTTCGCAGCGAGCATCGCGGACCGCGTGACGAAGGCGCCGCCAGTCATCTTCCTCAATCATCAGGGTAACTTCGCGCGCGTCACGCAAAATCATAAAGGGCGCGTCAGTCCGTGGACTCAGCTCCGGATTTTCCAGCAATCGCTGCCAGTCCTGCAAGCCAATGCCAACCACGACATAGGTTGCGGCTGCGACTTCGACCTTGGTTTCGCGCAGTAATTCAGCGACGCTCGGCACCGCGGCAGCTTCCGACATGGTTGAATCTTCCTGAATCAGACCTGCACGATTACGGGCATGATCACCGGCCGGCCGCCGGTGCGCTTCTGAATGAAACGCTTCAGCTCGACGCGAATGTGTTCCTTCAATAAGCCCTCTTCTTTGAGAGTATCCCGCGAGGCGCCTGTGACTGAGGCCGTAACCACGCGACGCGCGTCGTCGGAAAACCCGTTACTCATATCGAGACCCTGGACACCGCGCGCAATGATCTCCGGAGGTGTCTGTAGTTCCCCAGTCTCCGCGTCGATGGTGATTACGAGAGTGATCATGCCCTCAGTTGCCATCTGACGCCGTTCGCGCACGGTGTCGCGCCGAATTTCTTCAAAGCCGGAATCGCCAATGAAGGTGCGCCCGATTTCGCGCTTGTTGACGACTGCGGCACGCTCACCGTCGAGTTCAAGTACGTCCCCATTCTCGATCAGGATGATGTTCTCTTCTGCATAGCCGAGATGGTTCTTCACAAACTCTTTATGCCGGAACAGCATGCGGTACTCACCGTGGATTGGAACCACAAACTTCGGCCGCACGGCTTCGGTCATGATGCGAATATCTTCCTGCGAGGCGTGACCACTCACGTGCACAAGGCGGCGTTTCTCCTCAATGATATTGGCGCCGCGTTTGTAGATGAACCCAATCATTCGTGAGATGGTGCGCTCGTTACCGGGAATGATACGGGCCGAAAGGACGACGGTGTCGCCTTCCTCGATCGACATGCCTTTGTAGCTCTGGGTCGCCATCTGTGACAAGGCCGCGCGCATCTCGCCCTGCGAACCGGTCACCAGAAACACGACCTCGCTATCCCGGAGCTGTTTGGCCTGATTGAACGAGACCATCAAACCATCCGGAATGTCGAGATAGCCCAGACGATCGGCTATCTCCACGTTCTTGATCATCGAGCGGCCCAGCACACAGACTTTGCGATTGAATTGCTGCGAAGTATCGAGCACGATTTGCAGTCGATGAATTGAAGACGCGAAAGCGGCCACGATGATTCGTCCGGGCGCCTCGGCAAATATTTCTTCAAAAGCTGGAATCACCGCGCGCTCGGACGGCGTGCGTCCCGGAACTGTGGCATTGGTTGAATCTGAAAGCAGCGCCAGCACGCCTTCCTGACCATAGCGGCGAAACGAACGCAAATCGATCGGTTCACCGATGACGGGAGTCTCATCAACTTTGTAATCGCCGGTGTGGATGATGGTGCCTACGGGAGTCTTGATGGCGAGCGAGAAGCAGTCAATCAGTGAATGCGAAACGCGTATGAACTCGATTGAGAAGACGCCGACATCGACAACGTCGCGAGGTTCGACTCGATGCAATAGAGTGTCTTGAACCAGATCGTGCTCTTCCAGCTTGCTTTCTGCCAGCCCCGCAGTGAAGTGCGAGCAGTAAACCGGAACATTAAATTTTTTCAGCAGATACGGCAGCGCGCCAATGTGATCTTCGTGTCCATGCGTAAGAATGATCGCGGTGATGTGCTCGCGATACTCTTCCAAAAACTCGAAATTGGGTATCGAGATGTCGACGCCATAAGCGCTCTCCTCAGGAAAGCCCATACCCGCATCGAGGATAAGCATTTCATCCTCGTAGCGTACCGCCATGCAATTCATCCCAAACTCGCCGATGCCGCCCAGCGGGATGATCTCTAAGACATTACTCACTTATTGTTAATACCCTTGTCAGACTCCGCAGTCATTGATTTGAAAACTCGAGAGAGTGTCGCAGTATAGCACGTGGCACAGGCGTCCCGCCCGTGTGAGCGTGGGAGATTATCGGCTTCAAGCGGCTTTGCCCAGGAAGTAGAGTCATCAGTCCGCAAAGCGGACGAATGATAGTAGCCCAGCAGTTTAGTGCTGGGATAAGAGCGCGACGACTGGTAGTCCGCAAAGCGGGCGGCTGATGTAATCACCAGATCCTTTAACCTCTTCAGCCGTCCGCTTCGGGGACTGCGTCTTATTTGCGAACTGATCCCAGCGATGAATCGCTGGGCTATTTTCAATCGACCGCTAAACGCGGACCAAGGGGGTCTTCACTGCAACCTGGCCACAACGCCTCCAGCACCTTAATTGAAACTCCATGCTGCTTGGCAGATGATTCCTCACCTCCCAAACCAGACCGTGCAATCTCGGTGAAATTGAAACTCCAGTTCGCAGTTAGGGTAGAATAATCGCGTCACTTTCATTCCGGTCCTGCGAGGAGCATATACGTGAACGATTCTCCTGCTCCTCAGAACGAGGTGACGCAGTGACAGACAATTAATTTTCCGGAGTTTGCCATATGTACCGAAATCTATTTATTTCCATCAGTCTGCTTTTCCTGTTTACAAGCGCCGTCCACGCAGCCCCGGCGACGATGCGTCTGGACTACTACCACACTGGCAATGAAAAACAGGAAGTCTTCAGCGTCGATCGCGTCGTGCTCGAACCATTGCCCTGGCCCGGCAACCTGAGCAAGTCGATCGATACCACGAACCTCGGCAAGTACATCTTCGAAGTAAGGGATCAAAAGACGAAACATGTGCTTTACTCGCGCGGGTTTTCATCCATTTATGGCGAGTGGGAAACTACCGGCGAGGCGAAGACTTTGCGCCGCACCTTTAGCGAATCGCTGCGCTTCCCTGCGCCCAAAGCGCCGGTAGAAATCGTGGTGCGAAAACGCGACCCGAAGAATTCATGGATAGATGTTTGGTCCACCGTCATCGATCCGAAGGACATGTTTATCGATCGGGCGCAGAGTCCGAGCCCGGCTCCCCTCATCGAAATTCAAAAGAGTGGCGACCCGGCTGCAAAAGTTGACTTCCTGATCATGGGTGATGGCTACACGCCCGGTGAGACGAAAAAGTTTGAGGCAGATGCGCGCCGGCTTACTGAAGTTCTTTTTGCAACTTCGCCCTTCAAGGAACACCGAAAGGATTTCAATGTCTGGGCGCTCTGTCCGCCTGCGCCTGAGTCAGGTATCTCTCGGCCTTCGACGGGTGTCTATCATGACTCGCCCCTGGGCGCGACTTATGACGCATTTGGTTCCGAACGCTACGTGCTGTCGTTTGATAACCGGGCTCTGCGCAAAGTAGCGCAATTCGCGCCCTACGAATTCATCGAGATCCTCGCCAACAATCGCACCTATGGCGGCGGCGGCATTTTCAATCTCTACAGCACGGTCGCTGCCGACAATGCGTTCGCCAACTATGTCTTTGTTCACGAGTTCGGCCATCACTTCGCCGGTCTCGCTGACGAGTACTACACATCATCAGTTGCCTACGCACCTAGTACCGAGCGTGTCGAACCATGGGAGCCGAATGCCACCGCGCTGCTGAGTCGAAAGGGCTCCACATCCAGTGGACGGGCGGCATTGAAATGGGGTGACCTCGTCTCGGCTGATACGCCAATTCCCACGCCATGGAACAAGCAAGCCCTTGAAACCTATTCGCTGGCAATACAGAAGCGGCGTGGGCAAATACGGAAAGACAATCGTCCGGAAAGCGAGATGGAAGCACTCTTTCGCGAGGAACTGGAACACGAGCAGGCGATGTTCGCAAAGGAAAAGTACGCCGGCAAAGTGGGCGCCTTTGAAGGCTCAATATACGAGGCCAAGGGTTACTACCGGCCGGAAATTGACTGCATCATGTTTTCGCGCAGCGACCACTTTTGCGCCGTTTGCCGTCGGGCGATTGAACGTATCATCAAAGCCTATGCCCTCTGATGGACGATCTCAGCCGGGACTCGCTAAGCTTACGACCGCCCGACCGAAGTCAGTACGGTGGCCCGATAGGGCCGGGGGGCAATCCACTTGCGTGCTGGCTTCGTATATTGGGTTGAGGTGGAAAACCAAACAATGTACAAATATCTAATCCTGACTCTCGGTTTACTTCTTATGACTACTACATTTTCATGCAGCCTAGCCAATGCATCGGTCACAGCCATTCCGGATCCAACAATCCAGGCGCCACTAGCCACCACCAAAGGCGAAGAAACCGCCGTCCTGGCCGGAGGGTGCTTTTGGGGTATCGAAGCCGTCTTCGATCACGTCAAAGGCGTCACCAGCGCAAGATCGGGATATTCGGGCGGCGCCGCGGGTACGGCCCAGTACGAAAGAGTGAGCAGCGGGCGCACTGGCCATGCTGAAGCCGTACAAATCATCTTTGATCCGTCACAGGTGAGCTACGGCCAACTGCTGAAGGTCTTCTTTTCGGTGGCCCACGACCCGACTGAATTAAACCGGCAAGGACCGGATTCGGGTACGCAATACCGTTCCGCGATTTTCTATGCTAACGAAGAGCAGCGGCGCGTGGCTCAGGCCTACATTGAACAGCTAAACCAGGCGAAGGTATTTCCACGCCCGATAGTTACCCAGGTCGTTGCTCTGGAGGCGTTTTATGAGGCCGAGACTTATCACCAGAACTATCTTGAGCAGCATCCCGACCAGCCCTATATAATGATCAACGATCTGCCCAAGGTCGAGAATCTGCGAAAGCAACTTCCAGAGTTGTATAAGAATAAGTAACTTGGAAGACCCTGCGGAAGTGCGGCAACCGGGATTCATCACGCAACGCCCGGTTGCCCATCTGCAGACCAGCTTTGAGCCAAAGAAGTTCGACCATCTCAACGAGCCGGGCGTCTGAATTCTGATCGGACTTATCTCTCTCCCAAACTCATTTGAAACGAAAGAAGGAGATCTGAAGAGGCAAGTTGCCGATGATACTCGTGTTAACAACCCTAATCTTTTCAGCAGCTGTGGTTACGCAAGCTGGAACCGTCTCAGGACAACAAACACCTGGAATTGACCGTCGCGAAAATCGCGAAGCTCGGCGTATCCGGCGAGGACGGCGCACTGGCTCCCTTACGCGTAGCGAAGCAAGACGTCTGTCAGCACAACAGGCACGGATCCGAAGGCACGAACGACGTGCCAAGTCAGATGGCGTGGTCACGGCGCGTGAGCGACATCGCCTGCAACGACAGGAGCGACGCGCCAGCCGGAGTATCTATCGCAGCAAACACAATCGGCGCCACAGGTAAAGAACCGTGCCTGGTGGTTTCAGCCAACTCCCCTCATTCGACTGATGCACTGGGCGGGTCTTACTGCACGAAGTGAACACAGTCGGCGATTTGAGGGCACCCTCAAGCCCTCCTCGTCAAAGAGGAGGGCTGAACATTTTTGAGATCACCCCAATCTTATCGACTCCAGGGGCCGCTCTGCCATAAACTCTCTCTGCTGAAACCCAATGGCTGACATGCTGGTAAATCTGTTGCGGCTGCCTCCACTTGACCCGGTGCTTGAAGCGCTGGGGCAAAGGAGGATTACCGTTCGGCGCGGCCAGGCCTTTGAAATAACTCCTGTTCGCGCTTTCATCGAGCAAAATTTTTCTGTGAGCTGGGCCGATGAAGTAACGATGGGATTTAACGCAAAACCGACTACCGTGTTTATCGCAACTCACGATGGAAAAGTGATCGGCTTTGCCGCCTACGAGTGCACTCGGCGGAATTTTTTTGGACCGACCGGTGTAGCACCGTCAATGCGCGGCCACGGCATCGGCAAGGCCCTACTGGTCGCGTGCCTTCAGGCAATGCGAGAACTCGGCTACGTCTATGGCATCATCGGCGGTGTTGGTCCGGTGGAGTTCTATAAAAACGCAGTTGGCGCCAGTCTGATCGATGACAGCACGCCGGGAATCTATACCGATCTGCTGAAGTGATGTCCCACAATCCATCAGTGGCCCGACCATCCGTAAATCGCGCCGCGCGTTAACTGCAATCGATATTCATCGGCGATCATGAACAAATCTGAAGACCTCGGAGGCGCAAGGACCCGCGCAGTTCAGGCCAAAGTCCCGCCCGGACCAAAAGGTCATCCCATCCTCGGCGTCATGCCGGAGTTCAATCGCGATATGCTCGGCTTCATCGAGCGACTCCAGGCCTTTGGTGACGTGGTGCGCGCTCGTTTCTTTTATGTAGACGCCTACTTCCTCTATAACCCCGACGATATCGATTACATCCTGGCGACAAACGCGAAGAACTTCGTCAAGGCGATGTCCTTGCGCTCTAATTTTTTTGCGCGTCTGTTGGGAAAAGGCCTCCTAACGAGCGAGGGTGATTTTTGGCGGCGACAACGACGTCTCGCCCAGCCGGCATTTCATCGCCAGCGCATCAGCGCATACGGCGCAGTGATGGTCCAATACACACAGCGAATGATGGCGGGCTGGCAAACAGGGGAAAAGAGAGACATCCATCGCGACATGATGCGTTTGACGCTCGAGATCGTCGCCAGAACTCTCTTCAATGCCGATGTCTCGGGTGATGCCGACCGCGTCGGAACAATCCTGGCCGAAATCGTCAAGCCCTTTGCTTCGCAAGCTACGTTGAAATGGATCCTCGACAATCGACTGCCCACGCCGGCGCACCTCCGTTTCCATCGCTCAGCCAGACAAATCGATGACATTGTCTATCGCATAATCGCCGAACGGCGGGCCAGCCAGCGAGACGAAGGAGACCTGCTCTCAATGATGCTGCAGGTCCAGGATGAAGACGGCAGCCAGATGACTGATGCTCAATTGCGAGACGAGGTCATGACTTTGTTTCTCGCCGGTCACGAAACTACTGCCTTAACTCTCTCGTGGTCCTGGTATTTGCTTGCGCTCAACCCTGAGGCGGAACACAAATTTCACCACGAACTGGATCAAGTGCTGGCCGGTCGCGAGCCGAGCCTGGCTGACCTGCCGAACCTGAAGTACACCGAAAAGATTGTGAAGGAATCGATGCGCTTGTATCCACCCGCTTTTGGCGTGGGACGCCAGGCAATCAACGACTGTGAGATTAGCGGGTTTCGCATTCCAGCCAAAGCTCAGGTGTTTGCCTTTCAATGGGTGACGCAACGCGATCCTCGTTTCTTTGACGAACCAAAAGAATTCCTGCCGGATCGCTGGACGGAAGAGTTTGCGGCGCAGCTCCCAAAGTACGCCTACTTCCCTTTTGGCGGCGGCCCGCGGGCATGCATCGGCAACACATTCGCGATGATGGAGATCGTCCTGTGCCTGGCCACCATCGGTCAGAAGTATCGCTTTAGTCTGGTTGCGGATGAGAATGTCGAAATCTTGCCGGCGATGTCACTGCGGCCCAGGCACGGTATTGAGGTGGTAGTGCAGGAGAGGTGATCCTTCCAGTTCATGCCTCGAGCGCCGAACTCCCGACGGTCGATGTCTTACGTTCGCTTGTCGCTTATCCAGCCGCTTTAGTGATGCGGACCCACTCAGCCAGCGTTAGGGTCTCCGCGCGACGCTGAAGATCAACTTCAGCAGTGCACAGCACGATACTCGCTCCGCCATGCTGCTTGATTTTGGTTTGCAGGGGTTCTGGTGCGTGGCGAAGGTTATTGAGCATCGTCTTTCTTCGTTGAGCAAAGCCGGCGCTTACGATTTTTGAAAACCATTGTTCGTCAATCTCCACCTCCGCCCGCTCACGAACGCGCAGGCGAACTACGCTGCTCCAGACTTTTGGCGCCGGCTTGAAGGAACCGGGAGCGACGTCAAACAGCTTCTCTGACTCACAGTAGGCTTCTACTAAAACGCTGAGATAGCCGCGCTCGGGCGAGCCGGGCTGAGCCGTGATGCGATCGACAACTTCGCGTTGCAGCATGAGCACCATTTCCGGAATACAGGATCGCTGTTCGATCAGTCGCTGCAGGATCGCGGTCGAAATGTTGTAGGGGAGATTGGCGACGACGCGGGCCTGCGTGGCCGGCTGAATCTCTGTACAAAAATCCGTCGCCAGGGCATCGGCCTGGACCAGGATGAAGTTCCCAGCCGAGCTGAACTTCTCAACCAGCGCCGGACCCAGGTTTCGATCGAACTCGACGGCGATGACACGCCCTGATTCGTTAACCAGGCGTGTCGTCAGGGCGCCACGGCCTGGTCCAATTTCAATAATCGTTTCATCGCCACGTGGTCCAAAAGCATTTATGATTCGATCAATAACGCTGTTGCTGACGAGAAAGTTTTGTCCCAGTCGCTTTAAAGGATGGAGGCCCGCCGATGACAGTGGAAAGCTTGAGTCGTTGGGGACATTTTTCATTCTTCCGCCCCCGCCGGGTAACCGCTGATTTCAATATCACTGCCACGTTGCACAACCTCAACGTCGCGTAAGCGGCAGGCATCTGCCATGCGTTCAACGCCCAAGCCGCCGATTGCGCCGGGCGCGTCCCTTCCGCCGATAATCAACGGAGCAATGAAGAAAGTCAGCTTGTCGACCAGCCCGGCAGCGATGAAACTGCCTGCCACTGCCGCGCCGCCCTCGAGTAAGACACTTTGAATCCCGCGCCTGCCGAGTTCTTCGAGCACTCGCGAAGGATCACGTCCGTCGGCGCCAGTGCGAACCACTTCAATACCCTGCTGCTCAAGTGAGCCGGCCTGCGACTCATCTGCACTGGCTCCCGCAAAGATCAAGACCGGAGCTTCTGCAGTTGTACGAGCAAGTTGCGAGGTCACGCCGGTCTGCAGGCGCTCATCGACGACGACCCGAACGAGAGCGCGCCGCCTTGGTCTACCCGAGCGATCAGTCAGCAAAGGATCGTCGACCGCAACTGTGCCGGCTCCTACCATGATAGCGTCGCACTCGTGACGTAACTGCTGCGCCCGGAGCCGGGACTCTTCACCGCCAATCCAGCGCGAGTCGCCGGTTCTGGTGGCAATCTTTCCGTCCAGAGAAATTGCCATCTTCAAATGCACAAACGGTCGTTTGGTGCGCATGAAATGGAGATACTTTTCGTTTAGTCTCGCGCCTTCGCGTTCCATTAATCCGACTGAAACCCTGATGCCCGCCGCACGAAGATGGGCAAACCCCTTGCCGGACACTTCCGGATTGGGATCCTCGATTGGCGCCACCACCCTCGCTACTCCCGCCGCAATCAAGGCGTTGGTGCAAGGTGGCGTGCGCCCGAAATGAGCGTGGGGCTCCAGCGAGACGTAAGCCGTCGCACCCCTTGCCTTCTCGCCGGCCTGCTCAAGCGCGAGGGTTTCCGCATGTCGAACCCCATCGAAAACATAGAAGCCTTCACCAACAATCTCCTGGTCACCATCGACGATGACGCAGCCGACCAGGGGCCCGGGACTTACTAAGCCCACGCCGCCAGCAGCCAGTTCAAGCGCACGGCTCATCATCTTCAGATCACTGACAGTGTTTTCAGTGACCTGGTCGATAGGGGTGGTGGCTGTCTTATGCATGGAGGATAGTGGTAAGTTCAATTTACCTGAGATTCCCGGCACGGCAATCGTGCTGGTGCTGAATCATTTCCCGAAGTCCTCTCCGGGCGTTCGCTGACTCAAGCAAAACCTTGACGTTACCCGAACAGTCCGTTCACGTATTGCTCGGGGTCAAACACCAGCAGATCATCAACCTGCTCGCCGATGCCCACGTACCTAATCGGCAAGTTCAGCTCGCGAGCAATCGCTACAGCGATTCCACCCTTGGCAGTGCCATCGAGTTTTGTCAGCACGATACCTGTGACTCCGGCTACTTTCAAAAATTGCCGCGCCTGTTCCAAACCGTTCTGACCGGTAACGGCATCGACAACCAAAAGAGTCTCGTGCGGCGCGCTTTCTACTTCGCGAGCAGCGACACGCTTCATCTTTTCCAATTCCGACATCAAATTGGATTTGGTGTGCAATCGCCCTGCGGTATCAACAATCAAAACATCGGAGCCGCGCGCTTTGGCGGCCTTAAGGGAGTCGAATAAAACCGCGGCCGGATCGGTGCCCTGCTTCTGTTGTATCAAAGGCACGCCCGTGCGCTCGGCCCAAATTGCCAGTTGATCGGAAGCGGCGGCGCGAAATGTGTCGGCCGCGCAAATCAGCACATCGTTGCCGTCAGCCTTGATACGCTGGGCCAGCTTACCGATAGTCGTTGTCTTGCCGACGCCGTTGACGCCAACGATCATCATGACGTATGGCGTCACGTTTTCCGGAACTGTAGTCTCGGAAGCAATCCCCTGAGCTTCCGAAGCTCGTAGTATCTTCAGGAGTTCGTCTTTGATGGCCTGTTTAAGCGCAGCCAGATCGTTGATCGATTTCCTCGCTATCCCGCGTCTCACATTATCGAGAATTTCAAGAGTAGTCGTAACGCCGATGTCTGTGGCGATCAAAGCCTCTTCAAGTTCATCCAGCAGGTCTTCGTCGATCTGCTTTCTTCCCTGGAACACCGTGTCCAGCTTCTCTGAAAGCGATTCCCGCGTGGCCGCTACGGCCCGGCGAAAGCGAGCAGACAATTCCCGCTCCAAAGCCGCTTCCTGCGCCTGCAACTCCTCCATTGAGAGGTTGAGTCCCAACACCGAAGTCTGGAATGGAGAACGTGTAGCCGGAGTCGGCGACGAGGGTGCAGGAGTCTCCGCTTGGGCTACTTCAACTTTGGGAACTGCTGAAGCCGGTGTTTCGTCCTTTGCCGCCACAACGGTCTCAGCCGGCTGAGTTGGGGAGGAAGGCGAAGGGACAACTTGAGCTGTATCGGCCGGTGTCTCGCTCGTTCGCGGCTCATTCAAACCCAGCGAAACGAATTGATCCTTGTGTTTGCGTTTCCAAAAAAGTCCCATAAATCGACCATCAAGCCCTAAGGTTGCGAATTTCGGTATGTATGAAAGCGTTGATTATAAGCAGAACAACCGCGTCCCCACAAAAAGGGCGCGGTTGTTAAGCTTAACTGCACGGAGGCTCTCAGCAGCTGGCGTCGATTAGGAAACCAGCACCGGCTCTACCCCTGAGGATACTTTCATCGGCGCGGTCGAGGCTTTGGAATCACCATTGTTATCATTGTTATCGGCAACCCTTTTTAAGCGCACCGAACCTGGCCGAATTTGTCCTTCTTCACAGGCGGCCACAAATGCAGCGACCACATGCTCATCATAACGAGTTCCGACAAAGCTTTTGATTCGTTCTACTGCGTCTTCGAACTTCAGTGCCTGCTGATAGGGGCGGTCTGTGGTCATAGCGTCGAACGTGTCTGCCACCGAGACAATTCGGGCCATGAGTGGAATCTCGTCTCCTTTAAGTCCCTGCGGATAACCCTGGCCATTAATCATTTCGTGATGCATGTACATCCCGGGCAGAAATTCCTTCATGGCCGGAATTTGCGACATGATCTTGAAACCCTTCTGCGGGTGCTTTTTCATGATCTCGAACTCTTCATTGCTCAAGGCAGAAGGCTTTTTGAGGATCGCGTCGTCAATGCCGATCTTACCCACGTCGTGAAGCACGGCGCTGATCCTGATCTTTTCGACCTCGTCATCAGGCAAACCTAAACGTTGGGCAATGGCGATCGAGAAACGCGAGACGCGTTCGGAATGACCTCGCGTATAAGGATCCTTACCATCGATCGCCGCCGCGAGGCTTTTAACTGTGCCCAGGAAGAGGGCGCGATTTTCGGCGACTGAAGCCTGCAGGTCTTTGACGTAGGTTTCGATCTGGTCGGTCATGACGTTGAATGACTGGCCCAGATCACCCAACTCTGTGCGGCTGCGAACATCGATGCGCTGTGAGAAATCGCCGGAGGCGATGCGATGAGCACCGGCGGCGAGCTGCTGGACCGGCTGCGTCAACTTTCGGGCAAAGAAGAAGCCAAGCAGTATGGTCAGTACGGAAACCACCAGACTTATCCAAAACGTCTGCCGTCGCATGTCCGCAACTGAAGCCAATGCGGCTGACTCATCCTGAATCGCAATTACCCCCAGGCGTGCGTTCTTATCCAATTCGGCCGTCGCGTATGAGCCCAGCATTTCAATGGAATGGCCATTTCGGACGGCGACAAACGGGGCCAGTCCGGACTGCACCTGCGCGCCTGCTTCCTGCCAGTCCTGAACCACTTTGAGATCGGTCATGGGCTTTTCTGAAAAAGCGATGCTGGGATCGGGATGGGCAACGGCGCGGCCGTTTTGATCGACGACAAAAACCACCGGCAATCCGGCGTCCAGCATTTCCCGCTCGCTCCGAGGTGTTGTCTGGTGAACCGCTTTGAACACTTCCTGAAACGAGACAATCGCGACTACCGCTCCTACCACATCGTTATTATTCAAGCCACCCATTATCGGCGCTGCCAGGGTCAGACCCATCTCCTGGCCGGAACGGATAATCTGCGGCCGGCTGACCACCAGCCCCCGCCCGCTCATACGCGCCAATACGTAAGCGACCCGTTCGTCGACTTCATCACGTTTGATGATGTCCGGTTGGAACGCCCGGCGCATTTCACCATCAACTGGCCAAATCGCCAGGGCAATCAGATTAGGATCGTCCTGTAAGACTCTTTGGAGCCTCACTTCATACCCTTGTTCATTTAAGGTCTTGATGCCGCCGGCAATCTCAAACGCGCGCGCCAAACCTGAGACGACGTCTCTATAGCGCTGACCATAGAGTTCGATCTGCCTGGCCTTGTCCTGCACCAACTGCGCCTGATAGCGTCCTTCCACTGAGCGCAATTGGTCCGCACTTCTACCCGACAGTAAGCTACCCGCCAGGGCCAGCGGCAATAAGCCCACCAGGAGCAAAACGCCTAATACGATGTAGAGGAGGCGGATTCGCCTAAAGCGCTCGAACATGAATTTTTCGACGGTCGGACAGGATTGTAGTAGGGGACAGAAAACGTTAGCAGTCTGGCCTTGAACGGGCAAATCAGCTGGCTTCAACCCGCGAACCCATCTTATAGGCGTAAAACAAGGGTGTCAAACAGTTTTAGCGAAGTAAAACAAGGTCTAAGGATCTGTTGGCTTGGATCGGGAGTATATTTGCTCCCCGTCTTCAGCGGACTTCGAGGGGGCGCTGGGCGTTGATCTTAATAGACTTGTGAGCGCATTCGTGCGTCTAACCTGACGAGCGCGGGAGATTTGGATTTGCGTCGGGATTATCAAACAGGAAAGCTTAGACCGTTTGGCGAGGAATGGAAACGGCCACAAGTGACGAACAAATCGTAGAACTGGCATTGACCGGTGATGCAGACGCTTTCGGCGAGATTGTTTGTCGTTGGGAGCGACGCATCTTTGCGCTTGCCTTCGGGATGCTGGGACGCGAAGAAGACGCGCGCGACGCGACCCAGGAGACATTCATGTCTGCCTTTCGCAACCTGCGCGGCTTTCGGGGTGAGGCGAAAGTCTCTTCATGGTTGCATCGAATCGCGATCAATCAATGCATCTCGCGGCAGCGGCGAGCGAAAGTCAGGGGTGAAGCGTCGCTCGATGACGAAACAGAAAAGGATGCCGCCTGCTTTGCCACTCCCACTGAAAGGTCACCCGCACGCGTAGTCGAAGGGCGCGAGCGAAGTGTTGCGGTCAGAATTGCAGTCAACAGTTTGCCCGTCGAACTGCGCCAGGTGATCGTGATGAAGGAGTTTGAAGAACTGACTTTTCGAGAGATAGCCGATACTCTCGGATTGCCTTTAAGCACAGTCAAGAGCCGGTTGTATACAGGGCTGCGCCAGCTGCAGATGCGCTTGCAGAAATTCGGAACTGAGGGCGCCTGAACATAGGCATGGAGTCTTAAGATGAACGAAACGATATCAAACTGCGGTCGCAGCGATGACCTGATAGCATTTATCTATCATGAGTTGGACGAACAGGCTGCTCGCAACTTTCAGGGACACCTGCGGGAATGCACTCGATGCTCAGCTGAAGTCTTATCCTTTGGAGAGATTCGCCAGTCAATTATTTCCTGGCGGGATGCCTCGCTGGGATCCCTTGCACCGATTGCAGGCGATCGCCTGGAGGACCACGACGCCAGGAGAGCGCCGAGTAACCGCTCTTCAGCTCTGGCGGCGATTCGTGAATTTCTCTTTCTCTCGCCCGCGTGGCTGAAGGGCGCGGCTGCGTTTACTTCAATCTTGTTCTGCGTCTGCGCGGTGCTGGCAATTGCATACCTCAGAGACGACAGGCTGGTGGTGGTGCGAGCGCCCGCCACAAAAGTCTATTCGCAGCAGCAACTGGACGCAGAAATTGCAAAGGCTGTCTCGATCAATATCAAAGAGGTGGAAGCTCGCCAGGCTCGCATGACTGAAACGGCAAATGCGCCGGAGAGCGTCGCTATTGTGGACCCCAAGTCGGCAAGGTCAGGTGATCGCGTGCGCACACGGCCTGCCAACGCAACGGTCGCCCGCGACTCCCGCAAACCACTAACTTTGCAGGAACGACAGGAGCTAGCCGCGGATCTGGGGCTATCAGGTTCGTTCGATGACGAGGACTTGTACTTAGTCACTGACAAGATTACTCAGGCGCCATAAATCAACGCGGTGTGTTCGCAGGGAGTTCGCCAGGGATATGGTCTGGAGGTGTAATTATGAAAAAGATTATTAATGGAAGTATTTGGTCTGCGCTGGCAGTGTCTCTGTTCCTGACCTCGGCGCAGTCGCTTTTGGCAGCGGCGCCGGGCAATCTCCAGCAACCTCAGGAAGCCAATACTCAACCCGTGAACGCTCCCCAGGATCCCATCGCACAACTGAATCTCAGTCCGGAACAACGGCAGCAGATACGCGCAATCCGTGAGGAAAATAAAGAGGAGCGGGCGCAGATAAACCGCCGTCTCCGCGAAACACAACTGGCATTGGATCAGGCGCTGGATTCCGACAGCCCCGACGAAGCCTTAATTGAACAGCGCGCGCGCGACGCAGGTGCAGCACAGGCCGCCTCGATCCGTCTGCGGGCTTTGACAGAAACGAGAATTCGCCGAGTGCTGACTCCCGAGCAAGTTAAGACGTTGCGCGAACTTCGGCTTCAGGTCCAAATGCAACGACGAGAGCAACGGATTGAGAATCGAGCCGACAATGTTCCCGGCCGAAATATGAACGGCCGGCAGCGACTGCCTGGTCAGCGCAATGGAGTATTCCCTGGCAACCGGCGCGAAACAATTTTAAAACGGCCCCGGCCTTAGCGGTATTAGCATTAGCAAGAGCCCGGAGTCACTTGAGCAGCAGGCCACAGAGTCTCAGCTACAGTCAATAAAAACCTACCAATTTAACCAGCCCAAGTCCTGCGGCTGATCAGATTGCGCTTGACGCAGCAAGGCGGTTTTGCGCATGATAAGCCGCTCTTTCAAACGTAGCCCGATTAGACATCTTCAGCGAGCAAGCGGTACATCCACGCGCTGGTTATTCGACTTATTGCCGGCAAGCTGACGACGAGTCTCGCCCAATTCAAGCATGAACATTGTTGCGCGCAGTCTTTTGGAGCTGCAGGAAACCACCATTTTGGCGGCGCGCGCCTTTGCCGGTGTCTTCAAGCGTCCTCGATATATCCCGGAATTGATCGCCCAAATGGATGCGATTGGGGTGGGCTCGCTGACCATCATCATACTGACTGGATTTTTTACCGGAGGCGTGCTGACGGTCCAGACTTTTCCCACCCTCAAGACATACGGTGCTCAGAATCAAACAGGGTACCTGGTAGCAATTTCGCTCATCCGAGAGTTGGGACCGGTATTGTGTGCTTTGATGGTAACGGGACGAGTGGGCTCAGCTATCTCCGCGGAACTGGGCTCGATGGTTGTGTCTCAACAGATCGATGCCATGCGGGCGCTCGGAACCGATCCCATCCGCAAACTGGTGGCGCCCAGGTTATTTGCGCTGATCATTTCTCTGCCGCTGCTGACTGTGATTGCCGACATGCTGGGCATCGGTGGGGGCTGGGTGACGGCAACAGCACTTTATGATATTCCCTCGAGCGTCTTTATTAATGCAGTACGCGACGGCATAACAACCGATGACCTGATTGGGGGTATGGTGAAGCCGCTGGTGTTTGCTTTTATTATAGGCGCCGTGGCCTGCCGCCAGGGTTTAGGAACTGAAGGCGGGACAGTGGGGGTCGGCCGGTCAACTACGAGGGCGGTGGTCACCGCTTCGATCATTGTCATTATTGCCGACTATTTCCTCGCTAAGGCGCTTCAGGTTATTCTAGGAACCACGTAGACCGTCAGGCCCTAAGGTGACCTTATGTCTTCCCAAATAGAATCGGGTGAACACCATCAAAGCTCTGTCAGCGCCGCGGCGGCCGAGTCGACTTTTCACGAGATCGATGATCGAGAACGCGCCATTCCGGCAATTGAGTTTCGCAATGTTCGCCTGGCCTTCGATGAACGCACCATTCTAAATGGCCTTAGTTTCAAGGTCATGAAAGGCGAAACCAAGATTATTCTCGGCGGCTCGGGCGGAGGAAAATCGACCATTATTAAGATCGTGCTGGGCCTTCTGAAACCTGATGAGGGCCAGGTACTGGTAGACGGTGAAGACATAACACATTACAACGAGCTCGAGATGATGCGCGTGCGAAAGAAGATCGGCATGGTCTTTCAGGAAGGTGCACTCTTTGACTCCCTCTCCGTTTACGACAACGTCGCCTACCGCCTGCACGAACAAAACGTTCCTGAGGATGAGGTCGAAAAGGAGGTTCGGCGCATGCTCCGTTTCGTCAACATGGAAGATGCGATCGATAAAATGCCTGCAGAACTCTCAGGCGGCATGCGACGGCGAGTGGGCATTGCTCGCGCCTTGATCGGTGACCCTAAGATTGTACTTTTTGACGAGCCCACAGCCGGCCTGGATCCGCCGACTGCGCGAACGATTTGCGAACTCGCCATGAAGCTACGCGACCTCGAGGACGTGTCTTCTATTTTCGTCACCCACGAAATGAATAATCTCGACTATCTCTGTTCTGAATACGCGGTGGTGAATGAGAAAGGCGAAGTGGTATTTGAAAAAGAAGGCGAACGGCTTTGTTTGATCAACAGCAAGGTGCTAATGATGCGCGAAGGCAATATCATCTTCAGTGGTACTGACGAGAGATTGCGCCGGGATGAGGATCGTTATATACAAAAGTTTCTGCGGGGACACTGAGAAGAAAGGATGAAGGATTAAGGAGAAAGTATGAATGGCCAGGCTAGTCTGATCGCTCAGACTTCACGCTTTCATTCATTCGCCTTCATCCTTTGTTGAGCACTATGCCAAAAACAAGAAAATCTATAACCTTGAGCGAAATACGCGTGGGACTGCTGGTTCTGGTCTCAATCGTGGTCCTCGTCCTGCTTATTCTCAACGCTTCGGGCGATATCAATCCGTTTGCCAAGAAACTTCACCTGAAGGCTCGGTTTGCCGATGCGAATGGCTTGCGGGAAGGTTCCGAAGTGCGACTGGCGGGCGTCCGCGTGGGCAAGGTCGACAAGATTACCTTATTGCCGCCCTCTGATGTCCCTAACGCACCCCGAGTTGAGGCGTCCATGGTAATCGACAACACCATTGATGGCAGACCCGCTTCCGAACGAATCCGCACTGACTCAACGGCGCAGCAGGGCTCTCCCAGTTTGTTGGGAAACGAAATGTTGCTCAACATTACACCAGGCACCGCTTTGGGACAGCCGGTCAAGGATGGCGCGATCCTGGCTTCTTCCTCTTCAAATACAGTTAATGACTTTGCCACGTCCGGCACTGATTTGGCCCAGCGATTGAGCAAGCTCTCAGACGAAATCAGTATCATCGTGCGCAACGTCAAAGAGGGTAAGGGCACTGTCGGTCATCTCTTCAATGACGACTCACTTTATAACAATCTCAATGCGACCGTCCGCGAGACGGAAGATCTGATGGCCCAGATCAGATCCGGCCAGGGCTCGGCCGGCAAATTTGTAAATGACCCGGCGCTTTACAACAACGCCAACGAGATCGCGAAAAACTTGAAATTGCTGTCGGATGACCTGCGCGGTGGTAAAGGTACGGCAGGTAAGCTCCTGCATGACGATGAACTCTACAACCGGATAAACCATATTGCTGATCGCGTCGACAAGTCAGTCGACATGATCAACGATATAGTGGCTGACATTAATTCGGGACGAGGCACCGCCGGTAAGCTGCTCAAGGACGAACAGCTTTACAACGACGCGCGCTCAGCCATCGCCAAGTTCAATACTGCCGCTGAGCGGATCGACAATGTCGTAGCGGCGGCGCAACGAGGCGAGGGCACCGTTGGAAAACTGCTGACTGACGAAACGCTTTACTCCAACGTCAATCAACTGTCTTCGGAAAGCGTCAAACTACTTTACGACTTTCGCCAGAACCCCAAGAAATACCTGACCGTCAAGTTCCAGCTGTTCTAGATCGCGAGTTGATGATCCAGCAGCGAGATAGATTGAACAACCTGGGCAACTTTCTCTCGAGTGGGGTTCAGATAATTGAAATTGAAGATAGCCCGGCGGTTTCACCGCCGGGCTATATTTGTTCATGCGATGGGAATTCCAACCACCTGCGAGTGACGTGTGCACAACTCACGTTTCCGCCTCCGCGCTCCGAACCCAAAAATCAGTCCCCTTCCTTCTTTTGCACCAGCACCTGAAAGCTGTCGGCCATGCCACCGGGCAGGATCATTTCGCGAGCACTCGCGCGCAGGCTCGCTTTCTCTGCCTCATTAGAGGCGCGCTCAGTCATCACTTCCAACTCTGTCAGTAAGCCTGCGTGGAGCAGGAATTGATCGAGACGCTGAAAGTCGACTGTCTTCAATCCCAGCCCTGCACCAATTCGCTTCACATAAGTCCAGTCCACTGTAGTCGTCAAATCATTTTCTCCTGGATCCGTAAGCGGATCTCGAAACTCATGCCGGCGAATAGCTCGCAGCGTTCCCCGCTTTCGATTGGGGTGGCCGTAGAGCTCGGTGGCTTCCGCTCCGTAGTCCACGGTGATCAAATAGCCTTGCGAAAGATTTGCGGTCATTTTGGCGAGCCATGCCGCGGCTGCGAGGTTGACGTCGGCGATTTGATCGTCGTGGGTGAGATGAATACCTACGAGCTCGAAGTACTCAGCGAGTTCAGGCGTGGAAAGTGGCCCTGGCACAAAGATGTATTCCGGAGTGTCGGCGAGGGTCACATACAGCTCTCGCAATTCTCCCTCAACCAGCATGACCCTGTGTATTGGAAAGGAATCCAGCAACTCATTGGAAAAAATCACGGTTGGTTCGTTAAAGCTTTGTGCCCCGAGCCTGCCATAGTCGACGCGCTTGCCGAACTTCGCCAGTCTGACTCTGGCGGATGCAGACGCCGCCGGACTCTGTTCGTCAACGACATAATGAGTAGCAGCAAAGGTGTCCGGAAATCGTTGCTCCAGAGAGTTAAGCAAACCTGCTGCAAACTGACCTGCGCCGGCTCCAGCCTCAAGGATGGTCCAACGGAGTGGCCGTCCCAATGTCTCATATAAGCCATTCAGATAGCGCGCCATCGTCGCAGCAAAGAGGGGGCTGCGCTCGGGGCTGGTGCGATAGTCGCCTCGCCTGCCCCAGCGCTCGGACGGGCGACAATAATATCCCGCCTGCGGATCATAAAGGGCCGCCTCCATCCAATCGCGAAATATCATAGGACCGCGATCCCTGATTTGGCGACGCAGCCGATCGTCAAGGCGATCTGATTGGGTAGTAACCGGTTCTGAAACTCTCATGGATCCGGTGAGAAGATTTATAAAAGCAAACGTGATCTATTGATCGAGATCCTGATCCGAATTCCTGTCGAGAAGGCGAGTTGTATTTTCCGTAACGCTGGGGCGGCTCACCAACTCCGCAGTATTGGGTCGACGCCAGCCGCCGACCGGCGAAGCCACCGGTGGCAGCACGTTCACTCGACCCGGGGACGGCAGGGCATTGGGCCCTACATAGTTCGGCGCCTGGCGAAGTCCGGCAGGTCCGGCTCCTTCCTCAAAGAGAGCGGCATAAATCATCCGCAACGGACCACCGACAAAACAGAGCAGGGCAAAAAGAGCAGCCAGCATCTGAAATGCGTTGCTCATAAATCCCCCGGTAAAAGCGCTGAATACCCCCATGATGGGAACCAGCAGCCCGCCGATCAACATCAGCACCATGCCCTGACGCACGCCTTTCCACCGGGCCGATTTTTCCGCGCTGCCATCGGTTGACGTATATGGCGATAACATTCCGCCCGACGCCAATAACTGAGTCACGCCATCGAGTGGGAAGCCGCAGCGTGAACAGTACCTGGTTATTTCAGAAACTTGCTGCTGGCCACATTGGGGGCAATACATGGGGGAGACCTCACTTGTTCTCAATCAGACTCACTCTACCTGTCACCGGTAAAGCTGATATTTGCCAGCGTAGCCGTGGCCCGACCTTGATACTCCGCGGCTTTAGCAAGTGTCTCAGTTAACAGGTCTATGATCGGTCGCGTTTTGCCGCTGGGAACCAGCACTTCCTGGAGGAGTTCCCTGTCCTCGGTGAACCTTGCGAAACCTCGCTGGCGCGTTGCCTCGACCTCTTCGAGGTATTCAATAACGCGTTCGGTGGTGTTCAGGTTCTCAGGCAATGTCCACTCGAATGGATCGTCCCAGAGATTAGCCGTGATGCCGCCGAAGGTCTGTTCGATTGCGCCGGCGCAACGCAGGAGATGTTCGCCGGCCGACGCCGCCAGTGGTTGAGTTTTCGAGCGGCGACTCAGGTACAGCACGCTCACTGGAGTTTCACGAACGATCGAGCAGGAACGGAAGTGCAGGAGCGCAAACTGACGTTCGAAAGCAATGATCACTTCCCTGCCCGAAATTATTTGCGCCCCCACCCTGTCATTCCTTATCGGCTCGTGAAGATCAATTATTTTTCACGCGCCGGTCGCTCTCTTCGATGATGGTTCCAAAGCCTCGGCCACCAATCGTCAAGCCGCCGTGCACTCTTCCCTTGACGCCGACTCGTGATCCTCTGGCCGGCACGCCGCGGGTTGCAGCTACCCAGATCCGGCCGGTGCCATCGTCAACTTCATAAGCACCCCTTCCCAACACTCCATAACTATCGGTCACTCTACCGACTATGGCCACTTCTTTGTCCCGATACCGCCCCGGGTCACCATTGATTTTAGATATCGTCGTTTGACTCGGGCACGCGGTAAGCAAAAGCGTTCCCGTGACCAGGCTAAAAATCCAGACCATCTTGCGAATTGAAAGCATTGCGTCTCCTTTGAAGTTGAATCTGCTGAATAACGGGAGAGCGCAAGCATGATACCATGCGCGCCCAACCGTCCTGAAAGTCTGACGGAGCAACCAACAATGTAGGGGTGATTAGACTGTGGGCTGGAGCGTAGGCGCTTTAGTCCTGGGCCAGGAACTCTCGAATCAAGCGCTTCTCTCTTTCATCCTTTATCCGCGTGAACAACTTCTCGCCGAGGGCTTTGATGGTGGCAGGTTGATCGAACGGCAGCTTCGCAAACATCTTGCCGCCGTTAAAGTGGCAAGGCTGGCAGCGGGCTTCGAAGATCGGCCTTACCTGAGTCGCAAAGTCAATCTTAGTTGCCGCTTCATTAGCCGCAGCGACGAGTTGAGGTTTAAGTTCGGAACCGGAGACAGATCGTGGTTCCAATTTAAGACAACCATAAATCGCGCCCGCTATGGTCAGAAGCAGAAGTAGCAGTAGGGATCGCATGGCGATCATGTTACTGCAGCAGGCTGTCAGCGGAAATTAATTTGCAGTGAACTGCTGCATTTTGCAGTGAGGTAACCTGGATCGCGAACGAGTTCTCGATCCAGGTTTCCGCTTACATCGTGTTGAATGGTTAACGCAGTTACTTTCCAAACCAGCCAATTGGCTTGCCTGACAAATCCACCCAGACACTCTTGACCTGCGTATACATTTCCAGTGCGTGCTTGCCCATCTCGCGGCCGTAGCCCGATTGCTTGTAACCACCAAACGGCGAAGCGGCATTGAACATGTTGTAGGTATTGATCCAGACGACGCCGGCATGAATCTCTTTCGCAAAGCGATGGGCGCGAACGATATCCCTGGTCCAGATGCCGGCTGACAAACCGTAGATGGTGTCGTTGGCCTGCTTGAGCAAATCGTCTTCGTCCTTGAAGGAGATTACGGAAACCACTGGTCCAAAGATTTCTTCCTGGGCAACCCGCATGCGATTGTCGACTTCACTGAAGATCGTCGGTTGAAAGAAATAGCCATCTTTAAACCCTTCATCGAGCTGGGGTGGTTCACCGCCGCTCAACACCGTGGCGCCTTCATCCCGCGCGAAGCCAACGTAACTCTTGATGCGTTCAAGCTGTTCGCAGGAAACCTGCGGCCCCATCTGAGTCGTCTTGTCGAGGGGATTACCGACCTTAATCTTCTCGGCTTTTTCTTTCAGGCTGGAGAGGAACTCGTCCTTCACTCGCTCTTCCACGAACAAACGCGAGCCGGCGCAGCAAACCTGGCCCTGATTGAAGAAGATTCCCATCATCGCTCCGCTGACTGCCTGCTCAATGTCGGCGTCGGCAAAAACAATATTCGGGGCTTTGCCGCCCAACTCCAACGACACTTTGGTCAGGTTATCTGAGGCGGCTCTGGCAATCAGCTTTCCGACCTCGGTGGAACCGGTGAAAGCGACTTTATCAATGCCCGGATGGGCAGCCAGCGCGGCGCCGGCTGTCTCGCCGTAACCCGGCAGGATATTAACGACGCCGTCAGGAAAGCCCGCTTCCTGGATCAGCTTGCCCAACTCCATTGCCGTTGTCGGAGTCTGCTCAGCCGGCTTGAGCACAATGGTGTTGCCCGCGGCCAGGGCCGGTGCAAGTTTCCACGCGGCCATTAAGAGAGGAAAGTTCCAGGGAATGATCTGACCGCAAACGCCCACCGGCTCACGCAGAGTGTAGTTGAACATATTGCCGGGGACAGGAATCGTCTCACCTTCAATTTTGGTGGCCCAACCCGCAAAGTATTCGAAGTTCTCTGCCACCTGCGGCAAATCGACGTACAGCGACTCGCGGATTGGTTTGCCGTTGTCCTGCGTCTCTAGTTCGGCCAACTCCTGAGCATGCGATTCAATCAACTGTGACAACTTGTACATCATACGTCCCCGGTCGCGAGCGCTGACTTTGGACCACTTTCCTTCAAGTGCTCTGCGCGCTGCGGCCACGGCCTTATCGATGTCTGCTTTATCGGCTTCAGCAACTTCGGCAAGGTCTGCGCCGGTTGACGGGTTGGGCGTGGTAAATGTCTTCCCTGATTCTGCGTCGACCCATTTACCATCGATTAGTAACTGATACTTGCGCGTGTTGGTTTCCACTGGTTGAACTGATGACATGATGACTCTCCTTTGGAAAACTGTTGGGGCGACAGACTTTAGTTTGCCGTCGCTGTGTTGCACCAGGTTTAGCCCACGGCCCCTGCTCGCAGCCTCACATCTGTGCAGCTAAAAATCCGTCGTACCGGCAAGCAACTGCCTGAGAACGTAGGGCAGGATGCCGCCATGCTGGTAATAGTCAATCTCGACCGGAGTGTCGATGCGCAATTTCACCGGCACGTTCTCAGATTCGCCATTGGCCCGATGGACCACGAGGGTCAAATCCTGCTGAGGCTTCACGCCCTCCTCCAAGCCAAGCAAATCAAATGTCTCACTGCCATCGAGACCCAGTGATGCCGCACTCACACCTTCTTTGAACTGGCAAGGTAGCACTCCCATGCCCACCAGATTGCTGCGGTGAATCCGTTCAAAGCTCTGCGCTATCACTGCCTTCACCCCCAGTAGACGCGTTCCTTTGGCGGCCCAGTCACGCGAACTGCCGGTGCCGTACTCCTGCCCCGCCAGCACCACCAGCGGCACCGCTTCGCTTTGATATCTGATCGCTGCGTCATAAATGCTCAAGCGCTCGCCACTCGGTTGATGCACCGTAACTCCACCTTCGATGCCGGGAACCATCTGGTTCTTGATACGAACATTGGCGAAGGTCCCGCGCACCATCACTTCGTGATTGCCGCGCCGCGAGCCGTAGCTATTAAAGTCCTCGATCTTCACCCCTTTTTCCTGCAGGTAAAGACCAGCCGGCGAATTGGCTTTGATCGCTCCAGCAGGGCTGATGTGATCTGTCGTAACTGAGTCGGCAAAGATAGCGAGCGGCCGGGCATTGTGAACGTCGTGCCACTCTCCCACCGCGTTACTGAAGCCATCGAAATACGGCGGCTCACGAATGTAGGTGGACTCAGAGTCCCACTCATAAACCTGGCCCGTGCTGGTTGGGATCTCATTCCACAGTGGATTCTGATCGGCAAAATCATGATACAACCTGCGATACGTTTCCGGATCCAGGGCCGCACTCATCAGGGCTCTGACCTCGTCCATGCTCGGCCAGATATCTCGCAGATAAACATCATTACCGTCACTTCCCTGGCCCAGTGCATCCTGTGAAAGATCGATATCCACCCGGCCCGCGAGGGCGAAGGCGACAACCAGAGGGGGACTCATCAGAAAGTTAGCTTTGATGCTCTGATGCACCCGAGCTTCAAAATTGCGATTGCCCGACAAAACGCTGGCGCCAATCAAATCATGCTCGATAACCATGTGCTCGATGGCTGGATCCAGCGGTCCAGAGTTTCCAATGCAGGTGGTGCAGCCATAACCAACCAGATTGAAACCCAGTCTATCCAGGTAGGTTTGCAGGCCGGTCTTGAGCAGGTAATCCGTTACTACGCGCGACCCAGGGGCCAGAGATCGCTTAACCGCGGGGCGGATCGTCAAGCCCCGTTCCACTGCTTTCTTGGCCACTAGTCCCGCCGCCAGCATGACACTCGGGTTTGAAGTGTTAGTACACGAAGTGATGGCGGCGATCAGCACGTCTCCATGCCCCAGATCAACATCGCCTCTGGGAAACTCCTCCTGATCGATATCTTCGACACGATCCGGCGTTGGACGATTGTTCATCATCTCAGTCTCGGTCCAGACGCTGGTGTTCTGCGGGGTTACGCCATTATTCCCGACCGTCACGACCGGCAATGAAGTGGACCGCTGCTCGCCACCTCCCGTGACGGAAGTTTGGGCCGCAACCGGAAGTCCGATATGAGTAAAATGACGCGCTGCTATGTCGTCATCTGCTTTCCCATAGCCGCCATCCGAAATCGGACGGCGCAACAGATCGGAGAACTGCCGCTTAAGACTCGACAGCTCAATTCGATCCTGTGGCCGCTTGGGGCCGGCCACGCTGGGGGTGATGGTGGCCAAATCCAAATCGATGACCTGGCTGTAATCGCACTCGCCCTGTTTTGGGATCCCAAACATTCCCTGCGCCTGATAGTAGCTGCGCACGGTTGCCACTTGTTTTTCGCTGCGGCCCGTCGCGGTCAGATAGCGACAGCTTTCTTCATCGACTGGAAAGAACCCCATGGTGGCTCCATATTCCGGAGCCATGTTCGCAATCGTTGCGCGATCGGTGAGCGAGAGACTCGAGGCGCCCTCGCCGTGAAACTCGACAAACTTTCCGACTACTTTCGCCTCGCGCAACATCTCGGTGACACGCAGCACCAGATCGGTGGCAGTGACCCCCTCACGCAGCTTTCCGTGCATCGAAACACCCACGACATCCGGAGTCAGGAAATAAACCGGCTGACCCAGCATGGCAGCCTCTGCTTCGATGCCACCGACGCCCCAGCCAACAATTCCCAACCCATTGATCATGGTCGTATGCGAATCGGTACCCACCAACGTGTCGGGATAGCAGATGCCATTCTTTTCCCAAACACTCTTGGCCAGATATTCAAGATTGACCTGGTGGCAAATGCCGATTCCCGGCGGTATCACTCCAAATCCATCAAACGCCTGCATCCCCCACTTCAGAAACTGATAGCGCGAGTTGTTGCGCTTGAATTCCATTCCGATATTTTTTTCATACGCATCTTTGACGCTGGAGAAATCAACCTGTACAGAGTGATCGATCACCAGATCAACGGGCACCAGGGGCTCAATTATCCCTGTGTTCTTCTGCATGCGAGCGACTGCGGATCGCATGGCCGCCAGGTCAACCAACAGTGGCACACCGGTAAAGTCCTGCAGCAAAACTCTCGCTACCACGAATGGAATTTCTTCGGTGCGGGCAGCCTTTGCCTGCCAGTTCGCCAACCCGCGCACATCTGCTTCAGTGATTCTGGCGCCATCATAATTCCGCAGAAGGGATTCCAAAACGATACGAATGCAGATCGGAAGTCGTGAGACCGGTCCCACGCCCTCCTTCTCCAACTGCGGCAGCGAATAGAACTTGGCCGTTGAATCTGAGTCAATCGCGAAACTTTGCTGTGAATTAAATAAATTATGCGCCATAGGAATTCAGAGATCTCTCGCAGGAAACGTTTCAGATCTGCTTGCAGTGAAACGTGGAAAGGTGGAGTTTTCTTTTTGCAAATCTAAGTTTAGGGTCGACCTCCTGAATCGTCAAGCAGGCGTCAGCGCCGATAAAAATGCAGGCCTCGAGCCTTGGTTCATCGCTATTCGAGCCTGTCTTTATTTGTTATAGTTCCTTTCAAATTCCGAGACTCATGGGCCGGCCGTGCAGGTAGAAACGCGAAGCTGTTAACGCAACTTTTTATTTGCGTCAACGTGCGCACGTTACTAACACGGACCATCCCGGCGCGAAGTATTATGTATACGGGTCGCGGATTGGCCACAAAATTTCAATGGGGGAATCAAGCATGCCTACGCAAAAACCTGAAGAATTCGAATATATCAGTAATAATCCTGACTATGTGCCAGACCCTGAAATCGAAGCGGTCATGGAGGAGGAGATATTACGGGCACCCAAAGATAGCGAACACCTGGCCCAACGGCTCCGAAACAACACGGCGTCTTCACCTAAGGATGCGGGCGGCGACATTGATGCGAACTGGGAAGACGTGAATGACAGTGGGAGCGAAACGCTTTCCGGCGATAACCCCACGCCCGATCAATCTAATGTTGAAGAGAACGCGCTGGCGATGGGAGTCAGTTTCGAGGATAACGAAGAGCTTGAGTTTGAAGAGCAGATTGAAAAGCGGGATCGCGATCGTTTCGAGCTGGAAGAAGAATCAAAAACTGACCACGATACCATCTAGCGGGGCGCGAACTCGCCATGACCGATGTAAGACGAATGATAAAGCGCAACAGCGATTACCGTATCGTCATCCTTTTGGAATAGCTGTTCTCGCATCAGAACGACGCGCTTAGCGATGGGGAAGGCCTCGTCGTACTTCCCAGCGTTATAGAGGGCGATCACAGATTGAGCCAACCGAGCAGCTTCAGCTACCTTGGCCAGGCGTTCGTCAGTGTCAGTCGCCCGTGAAGATGCCGAACTTGTTTGGCAGATCGCGACCTGGGCGTACACCGTGATGAGAAGAATCAGCAGGATAGATTTCATTCCGCTTCTCTATTTCTTTGGCGGTTGGCTGGGCCTGATCTCAACGCGGCTGACCAGCGCCCGATCATCCTGACCAAGCAGATCGATCACCACACGCGCGATGTCTGCGGGTTGTAGTTGCCAACTCTTTTCGACACTGGGCGTGTCGCCGCCGAATTCAGTATTCACTGAACCGGGCATGATGTAGCTGACCTTAATGCCGTCGTGCCTGACCTCCTGCATCAGCGCTTCGCTGAATCCATTCAAACCAAACTTGGAAGCATTGTAGGCGGCCATCCGTGGATGAGCATTGGTACCGGCCAGGGAGGAAATATTGATGATGTATCCCCCGCCACGCTGCTTCATCAAAGGGATAGCCTCGTGACAACAGTAGAAGACACCGAACAGGTTTGTTTCCAGCACGGCGCGAAAATCTGCAGGATCCATGGCGGCGACGGTTTCGAAACCTCCAATGCCGGCGTTGTTGATGAGTATGTCAATTCCGCCGAGCTCCGATACGGTTTGCTTGAAGAGTTGTTTCACCTGTTCATGATCGCGAACGTCACATTTACTGCCCAGCACACGGCCTTTCCCAAGGGCCTTCAGCTCAGTGAGCGTCTCATCAAGGTCGGGCTGGTGACGCGAGCTGATGCAAACAGCAACGCCTTTCCGCACCAGGGTTTCAGCAATCGCGCGTCCGATGCCCTTAGTGCCGCCGGTTACGATTACGATCTTTCCTTCGAGGTTCATCTTTAATTTTTTAACTTCGCGTTAAGTCGCTCATTGACGACTTTCGGATTCGCTTTGCCTTTTGAGGCTTTCATAACCTGGCCCACAAAAAACCCAAACAGCGTTTCTTTGCCGGATCGATAGCTCGCCAGTTGGCCCTGATTTGCATCCAGGACTTCATCGATGATGCGATCGATTTCACCGCTGTCACTTACCTGGACCAAGCCCTGCTCCTCAACAATCGCCGATGCAGACTTACCGCTTTTGAACATCTCGACAAGTACATCCTTGGCCTGCTTGCCGCTGATCTTTTCCTCATCGATCAAGCGCAGCAGATTAGCCAACTCAGCTGGAGAAACCGGCGACTCCCCAGCCTGCAACCCTGCGGTTTCCAACTCACGCAGCAATTCAGATCTGATCCAGTTTGCTGCCGCTCGAGCATTGCCCGACGCTGCCGCAGCGCTTTCGTAATAGTCGGCCAGCGTGCGTTCTGAGGTCAGCTGTGAAGCATCGCTAAATGACAAGTCGTATTGCTGCATGAAGCGTTGACGCCGGGCCTCAGGCAGTTCGGGCATCGAGGCCTTTACGCTCTCAATAAATTCAGCCGTCACCTCGATCGGGGCGAGATCGGGTTCCGGAAAATAACGATAGTCGTGTGCTTCTTCCTTGGAACGCATCACGCGCGTTTCCTGCGCACGCTCGTCCCACAGTCGCGTCTCCTGACTTACCTTCCCTCCGGATTCCAGCAAAGCAATTTGACGATCGATCTCAAACTCAATTGCCCGTTGCATGAAGCGGACCGAATTTAGATTCTTAAGTTCGACCTTCGTGCCAAAAGTTTCATCACCGATGAGACGAACAGAGACGTTGGCTTCGCAGCGCAAATTCCCTTTCTCCATATCGGCTTCCGAAGCCCCGACCCAGCGCAGTGCGCGGCGTACGTGATTTACATAGTCATGCGCTTCCCAGGACGATCGGAATTCAGGTTCGGTCACGATCTCAGCCAGCGGTGTGCCGGCGCGATTCAGATCGATGTAGGAAAAGCGGTCTACGTCCGGCAGCCCCTCATGCACATTCTTGCCGGCATCTTCTTCGAGGTGCAGCCTGGTGATACCAATCTTCTTCGACACCCATTCAATCGGGTGACCGCCTTCGTCGCGAAGGGCCGTCATGATTTCGAGCTCGCCGTTGGCTGAGAAGGGTTTGTCGAATTGCGATATCTGGTAACCCTTGGGCAAGTCGGGATAGAAGTAGTTCTTGCGGGCGAATATCGATCGCTCATTGATCTGCAGGCCCAAGGCCAACGCCGCCCGTGCTCCCAACTCAATCACACCCTCGTTCAAGACCGGCAAAGCCCCTGGCAAACCGAGACATACCGGGCAGGTGTTTGAGTTCGGCTCATCGCCGAAACGCGTCGAACAGCCGCAGAAAATCTTCGATTCAGTGCTCAGTTGCGCGTGAATCTCAAGACCGATTACTGTTTCCCAACCGTTTTTCATAATTAGCTCAAAAGTGAAGAAGTGCGCCGAAAGTATAACACTGGCTCAAATCAGTCCCAATCGTCTGCAGAAAACCCTTTGCACAAAGTGCCATTCCTTGATATACACGCATCATCCATTGTTCAACTTGCAGGACTTAGTAACTGTGCACGCTCTGCGGAAGCGTCCCGACCGTTTTTCCAACCCTTTCACAAAAGGAGAAAGTTTCTATGGCGAAGACAATTTGTAAGGTGCTCGGAGTGGTACTGCTCATTGTCGGCTTATTGGGCTTCACGCATCTACTCGACCCTTTGGGTGCGCATATCGGTCCCGCGCATGCTTCACATAATCTTATTCACATCGTTTCGGGGATTTTGGCACTGTATTTTGGCTTCGCTGGATCACTATCAAGTGCTAAGTCCTTTTGCCTGGTGTTTGGCGTGGTCTACCTGCTATTAGGAGTGGTGGGTCTAATCCAGGGACCGATTAACATTCCGGCACTGAAACTAATGCTCGGGCACGTCGATCACTTGATTCATGTGGTCTGGGCGTGGGCTTTCTGGCCGGCGCGCTGATGACAAAAAAGTAACAGTAAGAGTTTCCCGCAAGAATCTTTCGAGTCAAAGTACCTCGAAGAACGTTGACCGGCCAGGCCAATGAATCGCGACTGGCGAGCCTGGCCGGTGAATGTTCTCTGTATCTGTGTGGATCAAAACCTGAAGTTCAACCCGCCTCGAACTGCCACACCTGCCGCGCGAAAACCATTTTCAAAGTAAGTACGATTCAGCAGGTTATCCGCGCCGGCGAAAAACACGGCTGTAACTCTCTCATTCAAATGGCGCTCGTAGGTGCCATAAAGGTCTGCCTTCGTGTAGCCCTGAAACTTCAATTCCGCCTGCCGGTAAGGAAAATCGTTTTCGAAGACCAGGCTGAGATATGACCCGGTGCGATGCAGATCAAAATTAAAACTCCAGGCTCGATAGCGCTGCGTGAAGCTCAAGCCAACCATATGCTTCGGAATAACAAATTCCTGTTGTAAGCCGCGGCCGGGAACAAAACGATCGCTGTTGGTGAAACTATAAGAGGCCCGGAGGCTGGTGGCGCGGAACGGGGTGGCTTCAATTGAAGTCTCGAGCCCGCGAGCGATCCCTCCGCGACGGTTGACGTAACCGCTGAAACGGCCGGCGCCCAGCGGGTCCGTTGTGAATCCCGTGAATGCGATCGACCTTTGCAGTCTTGTGTAAAAGTAAGTCACGCTCACTAACAATCGGTCAGACGCCAGTCGCTGGTCCACTCCCCCATCGACACTAATCGATTGTTCCGCGCGCAAGGTTGGATCTCCAAATTGAACCAGGCCTACACCTGAAAACGTCCCGGCTCCGAAACGTTCAAATAATGCGGGGGCGCGAAAGCCATTGCCAGCATGGGCCCGCAGTTTGGTATTGCTGGAACGCAGAAAGTAGGCGACTGAACCGTCGCCTGTAACGGACGGCTTGACTGGAATGCCGGCCAGCGCACCCGGTCGATCCGCGGCCCTGAGACGGTAGAACTGCGCACGCACTCCGCCTGACAACTGTAGACGGCCATCGAGCAAAAACATCTGGTCCTGTCCGAAAACAGCGAACGTGCGCTGGCTGTCAGTCGTGGCATTGAACGCGCTGAATGAGGGGAGTGAATTCTGGAAGAGACTCTCGCGCTCGTATTCGAAGCCGGCGGTAGCCAGATTTTTTCTGCCAAAGGTGCCGTTCATCCGGCCATCGAGCGTGTCCGTCAGACCTTCGTTGAAAGCACTATAGGCAAAGTCTCCGAATGGATAGAAGGAAGCGAATCGAGGATCGAAACGCGGCCCATTATAATTCCGCCGTTTGGACGACACACGCTGGAAAGCGAGGGTGTAGGAAAACTTATCGTTGAGCCGTTGGGATAATTTGACGAAGCCCGACAGCAGTCGATTGCGCCTGCCTTCATCAGGATTGTTCAGATCCTCATGAAAAGTCACGCCGGCAATTGCTTCGGGATTCTGTTGTCCTGTCCCAAACGCGCCCGGCAAAGCAAAGGGACTATCGTTGAGGCGAGCATTCGAGATGGTCGCGTAAAAGTTTCCGGAGATCATTAGCGTCGGAGTCGCGTTGAACTGGACTCGGCCACTGGCTGCTGTGTTTCCATACTGATCCTGACCATCAACTCCGCGCCGCACATCAATGCGATTGAGTCCAAAGTTAAATCCCGCGCGCTCGCCCAGACCGCCCGAACCGGCGATGTGTTCGCGAAATGTCGCGAAGCTGCCGCCTTCCCAGCCAACTTCGAAATGAGGCCGGCCACTGCCTGAGGCGGTGACCATATTAATCACGCCACCAATGGCATTGCTGCCGTAGATTGATGAGCCCGAGCCGCGCAGGACTTCCACTCGATCCAGGCCAAGCGGGACGAGATCGGCCATCAAAACAAAAGCTGAACCGTTAGGATCCGACGCGTCTCGCAGCCGCAAGCCATCTATGAGAATACCGGTGTCATAGTTGCGCTGGCCGCGCAATCGCAACGAAGTGAGCTCGCCTAAGGAGCCCTGCTGCTGCACCCGCAGCCCGGGAATTCCACGCAAGGCTTCCGCTAGAGTTAATTCATGTTTGGCTTCAATTTGCCGGCTATCAAGGACAGAAACCGCCTTCGAGATTTCGTCCACTCTTTGCGGTGTGCCGGCGGCGGTCACTACGACTCGTTCATTAATTCCGGCGACTTTGAGTGTTAGTGCAAGGTGCTGAGATTGCGCCTCCGGCAGGGCCAATTCAAGAGTTAACGAGGAAAACCCCCGGGCCTCAACCTCAATCAGGTAGTCGCCTGACGCAAGTTTATCGATCTTGAATAAGCCTTTTATGTCTGTACTGGTGATCTTCTGCAGGCCACCGCGCGATCGGACTTGCACTGTGGCGCCGGCAACATCTGCGCCCCGTTCATCTTTCACCTGACCCGATATTGCGCCGCCAGTCTGCGCCAGCGCGAGGGGTACACAAACCAGGAGGGTGAGTAATAAGAGGTTAATCAGGCGCCGGCAATGGGCCTCTAATTGATGGGTGGAGATGTATGCCCACCTCTTACCACCTGCTGGTGTGCCGCACAGAGGGCGGTTTTCTCTTTCAGTTAATGCTGGATCTAACGAAACGAGTTCGTAGTATTTGTTCATGGTAGCTTCTCCTGCCCGTCGCAGTTGCGAGCTGAAAAGAGCGGGGCACAGGTTTCCTGACTCGCGGTTGTGATTCAAGCAGTGCGAAGTCCAGTACGCACTCGCTTGAATCGCCTCGCTCCCGCCTTCCCGGACCATTCCAGTGGCTAAGATGTTGGGAGCTTTGTCACCGCTTACAGTTGCGCGGGCAGTGGCGGCTTTGAACCGCCTTCCCTTGCGCTCCGCTCGCTGTTCAAAGATCACCGGCGCAATTCATGCACCGGCGTTACGCGTGGCACACCCGTTACCGGATGCGCATCAACCAAAACTTTGACTGCAAATACTTCGCCGATCAGTTCCGCGGACAGCACGTCTCGCGGAGCGCCTGTCGCGACAGGCCGGCCATCCTTCAGCAGCAGGACCCGATCGGCAAACTCTGCTGCAAGATTTATGTCATGAGTTATGACCGCAGCGCTTGCGCCACGGTGATCGCAACGAGACCGCACGAGCGCCAGGATCGTCGCCTGATGTCCCAGATCAAGATTTGCCGTTGGTTCATCCAGCAACAGAATTCCTGCTTCAGTGGCGAGCGCTCGTGCCAACACCGCGCGCTGGCGCTCGCCGCCTGAGAGCTCATTCATGATGCGTCCGCTAAAGGACTCAAGTCCCGTCTCTCTCAAAACGTCCTGCGCAATCGCCAGATCCTGATCACTTTCCCAACCCCAGGCGCCGGTACTGGACCACGCATAGCGACCTCCCAAAACGAATTCGAGTACAGTCACCGGGAAACGCAGATCTGACTCCTGGGCCACTGTGGCAACGCGGCGGCTCACGGTGCGACGCGAATGTGACCGCAAGGGAAGTTCATCCAGCAGAATTTCACCCGCCACCACCTTCAGCGATCCGTTGCAGGCCCGTAGCAACGATGACTTGCCCGCGCCGTTTGGACCGAGAATGGCCGTTACTTCTCTGCTCCTTAATTGCAGAGAAACCCCGGCAATCACCTCGCGGGCTCCATACTTGATGGTTATGTTTCTCGCTTCCAGCATTGGCAGCTCGCTTATCCTCGCTTCAACAAATAGATAAACAACGGAGCGCCGATCAACGCTGTGATGGCGCCGACGGGAAGTTCTCGCGGGGCAATCAGGGTGCGGGCCAACGTGTCGGCAAGTACTACGAAAGCAGCTCCGGTTATTGCTGAGGCCGGAATCACCAGCCGGTTGTCACTGCCAAATGACAAGCGCACCAGATGCGGTACTACCAGCCCCACGTAACCAACCGAGCCGCTCGATGCGACGGAGGTGCCGACCAACAAGCCGGCTGCGAGAAAAACTATCAGGCGCACGCGCCCGACCTCGACGCCTAAATCAAACGCGTCTCGTTCGCCCAGCATCAGCAAATTCAGCGGCCGCGCATAAGCCGTGAGCACCGCAGTGCCAAGAATCGAAACCACGACCGCGATCAAGAGAAGTCGGCTGGTCCCTCCGGACAAGTCACCCAGCAGCCAGAAAGTAAAAGATCGAATACGCGTTGCATCCATCAGCGTCGTGATGAACACGATCGCCGACGAGAGA
This sequence comes from Pyrinomonadales bacterium, assembly GCA_038237475.1. Taxonomy (GTDB): domain Bacteria; phylum Acidobacteriota; class Blastocatellia; order Pyrinomonadales; family Pyrinomonadaceae; genus JAOAPY01. Next base: position 499,987 of record JBBRYS010000002.1, read on the forward strand.
AAGGTCGTAACGATCACACCGGCGAGAATCAGCCGCTCAGGGGTTGCTCCGGCGCGACTGCGCGCCAGTTGGTAAACTGCAAACGAAGCCACCAGAGCGCCCGCAAACGCCATTAAGGGCCTGCTCCATTCGTGCGCGCCAAAAAAAACCAGCGCTACCATCGTACCCACGGCAGCCCCATTGGAAACTCCAAGCAGATATGGTTCCGCGAGCGGATTTCGCAACAGCGCCTGGTAGGCCGCGCCCGCCGAGGCCAGGCACATGCCCACGGCGGCGGCCAGCAGGATCCGCGGCAGGCGAATATCAAATAGTATCGCCTGCTGCTCTGCCGATAAGCCGCAATCCGATCTCAATACCACGGCACAGAGAGAGTTGCCGAGCGGCAAACGCTGACTACCGATAACGGCGGCAACAAGCAGCCCGAGGAACAACAACACCAGCAACAAGCCGCATACAAAAAGTGTTTGCCTCAGCGTCGCTCTATGCGAGCCTTGTCCGGTGAAATTGTCACTCATCGAATTTACTGGAACGCCTCCGGATGGAGGGCCCGCGCCATCTCTTCCAACCCCTCAACGAGGCGCGGGCCGGGACGGGAGAGGTGATCGTCGTTAATCCTGTGGACTCGCTTGTTCATTACTGCGGGTGAATTTTTGAGTGCCAGGGTCACGGTTGAGTTTGCGGTTCCCATGGATCCGCCGGTGGGCAAAATGATTGCCTCGGGCCGCGCGGCCAGCGCAGCTTCATCACTGAAGCGTGGGAATGCGCCGGGCACGTCCGCGGTGACTGAGATACCACCAGCGCGCCTGACCAAATCAGTCAGATAGGCATCGCGTCCAATCGTGTAAAGCGGTTCACCGGCGACCTGATAAAACACCCTCACTGGCTTGACTGGTTTGAGAGCGGCTTCCACTTCATTGGCCCGTTTCCGCAGCCCAGCAACGACCGAGATTGCCTGATCCTTGTTTCCAATCAGTTCACCAATAGCTTCAATTGAAGTGAAGATCTCTTCCAGGCTGCGAGTGTTGGTTACATAGACTGCGATGTGCTGACTGTCGAGTTGTCTCGTGAAGGCCTCAAGTTGAGACGCGGTTGAGACAAGCACCAGATCAGGTCGCAACCCGATAATCCGTTCGATGCTCGGGTGCATGGTATCGCCAACCTTGGTGATGCGCTTTGCCTCGGCGGGATAGTCGCAGTACTCAGTGTCACCCACCAGGCGACTGCCGCCGCCCACGGCAAAAACGATCTCAGTCAGATTTGGCGCCAGGGAAACTACTCGATTGACGCGCGCCAGTACCAAAACGCGGCGACCCGCCTCGTCGGTAAATTCTCTTTCGGGCCGATCGTCACGGGCTGCTGTTTCTCCTGGTTGGGAAGACCTGGAGCAGGCAGAATCCAGCAGCGCGAGGGCGAGCAGCAGCGAGATAATCGCCGCTCGCAAATTGATATTTTTAGTTAGTGTTATAAACACAAAAATCCCGCCGGGCCTCGCAACACCTTCGGGTGGTGCAGGCTGCCGGCGGGACTCTGGAGCTGATGTTTTGGAGAGACCCGTGCGCCTGAACACCTTTGCGCGAGGCATTCAACAGAAAGCTGCAAAAGCGTCCGGGCAGGTCTCCTGACTTAGAGCTCTAGTAAACCGGACCAGCTCATCACAGTGGCGCGACCGCGCGGGAATCACACCCGCTTCCCTATTCTCCCCGCAAACCGCGAGGCACCCAGACACTTCAGATTAAAAAGAACAATCAGCATCGAACAGCGCGGACGTTATCACGCGAAGGATTGGGGTGTCAATTTCTGACTTGTTGAGCTTTGAGCTTTGAGCTTTGTGCTTTGAGCTTTGAGCTTCGAGCTTTGTGCTTCGAGCTTTGTGCTTCGAGCTTTGGATTTTGGTCTTGACTTTGGCTTTGGCTCTCGGACTCCAGCCACCTCTTCCCTCTTTCCCCTTACCCCTTTCCTCTTTCCTCTTTCCCCTTCCCCATTACCTCTTTGCCTTTTCGCGGCTTCCTTAATAAGATGCCTGCAACCTTTTCAGGAGCTTCATAACCAATGATCAAGACAGTTGAGTGGACAAATGAAGGCGTGCGCATGATCGATCAACGCCTGTTGCCTACTGAAGAAAAGTACGTCACCCTGCGAACCTGTGAAGAAGTCGCGGAAGCCATCAAATCAATGATGGTGCGCGGCGCACCCGCCATCGGAGTGTCTGCCGCGATGGGCCTGGCGCTGGGCGCGCAACAGGGCCCAGCCAGTTCCCCGGATCTCGAAGTCGAATTTGATCGGCTGTGCGAAATGATGAGCAGGACGCGTCCCACCGCAGTGAATCTGTTCTGGGCAATCGAGAAAATGCGCCAGGAATTTAACCGCGCAAAGTCTCAGACTCAACAAACCGACGAGATCAAACAAGCTCTGGTCGATAAGGCTCAGCAAATTTTTCGCGAAGACATCGAAGCTAACCGGGCCCTGGGGCGCTTTGGCGCCGAGTTGATTCCTGACGGATCTACAGTGCTCACACATTGCAATGCCGGCGCTCTCGCCACAGCCGGAGATTATGGAACCGCACTTGGTGTTATCCGCGGCGCACGTGATGCAGGCAAACGAATAGCGGTGATCGCCGACGAAACGCGGCCGTTCCTGCAGGGCCTGCGCTTGACCGCATGGGAACTGGCCCACGACAACATACCCGTGACTGTCATCACCGATAACATGGCTGGTCATGTGATGAAAGGAGGAAAAGTCGACGCGGTAGTAGTAGGTGCAGATCGTATCGCGGCGAACGGCGACGCCGCAAACAAGATAGGAACATACATGGTCGCCGTGCTGGCCCAGCGCCACAACATTCCCTTCTACGTAGCCGCGCCCATCACAACACTGGACTTGTCGCTTCAGTCAGGCGTGGAAATCCCAATTGAGGAACGTGATGCAAGAGAGATAACTCACATGGGTGAACAGCAATTGGGTCCTGACGATGTAATGGTCCACAATCCCGCCTTCGATGTAACACCGAACGACTTGATCACGGCCATCATCACTGATAAGGGAGTTGCGCGATCGCCCTACCTGGAAAGTTTGCGCAAGCTTACTGAGGAAGGAACTCCTCAAGCTGGAACTGTCGCCGGCCGGAGTGCATGAAAGTTCGTTGAGATGCAGCGAGCTTGTGCTGGTGAGGTTCTGGGTTCCTTAACGCATGAACCGGCTTTGCTTCCACCAATCAATGGTGAGTTGTAGTCCTTCGCGGAGATCAACCCGCGGTTCAAAACCGAGTAACTCGCGAGCTCGAGTCGTGTCCGCCAGGCTATGACGCACATCACCGCTGCGAGTCGGTCGATACTCAACTTCAATCTCGGTCTTACCCGTGAGTGTTTTGAGTTCGCTCAACAGTTCATTCAAAGTCGTCTGCTTCCCGTTTCCAATATTGATTACCTGACCCACTCCCTTTGTCGTTGCCGCGGCCAGCAAGTTCGCCTGTACGACATTCTCAATATAAGTGAAGTCGCGCGACTGTTCGCCGTCCCCAAAAATAACAGGCTGTTGATTACGGGTGAGCGAATCAATGAAACGAGAAATAACACCTGAGTACTGCGAGCCCGGATCCTGCCGCGGACCAAACACATTGAAATAGCGCAGGGATACTGTTTCCAGTCCGTAAACCCTCGTGAACACCTGGCAGTAATATTCCCCCACGAGCTTGGCCACGGCATAGGGAGACAGAGGGTCAGGCGACATGCTTTCCGTCTTTGGCAGCGTAGGCTGGTCTCCATAGGCGGAACTCGAGGCAGCGTAGACGAGCCTTCTCACTTTATTGTCACGCGCTGCCAGCAGGAGCGAAAAGGTAGCATCGATGCACGCGACGTGTGTTTCGCGCGGCTTTTCAACCGAGCGCGGTACCGATGGTATCGCGGCTTCGTGAAAGACCAGTTCGACATCTTCCATCGCGCGCGCCAAGGCAGTTTCGTCGGACACACTGGCCTGGACGAAATCCAGGTCACCCCTAATTTCTTCCAGGTTTTCCTGATGCCCGGTCGATAAGTCATCGATGACGCGCACGCGGGCGCCGCTTGCCGCCAACGTCGTGGCGATATGCGAGCCGATGAATCCCGCTCCCCCCGTGACCAGTACTATGCCTGAGAGACTCATAATGATTTCAGATTATTAATTTCAGGTTGCTGATTTTAGAACGAAAACTCTTTTTCAGACTCCGGATATTCCGCTGTGCAAATCAAATAAAACTTGTCCGAGGTTCAGATTCTACAAGGATTGACTCCGAATCCGTAATCCGCAATCTGAGATCCCTTTACCGGCCCACGCCGACGTAAGCAAAACCCAGTTCTCTCATGTCAGCAGGGTCGTAAATATTCCGCAAATCGGCAATTCGCGGACTCTTCATCAGATCGCGGATACGCGACATATCAAGCGCGCGAAATTGATTCCACTCTGTAACAAACACCAGGGCATCCGCATCCCTGACCGCAGCATACTCGTCTTCCGCGTACTCGATTCCCGGCAGAACCTTTTGCGCTTCCGCCATGGCCACCGGGTCATAAGCACAAACCCTCACACCCTGCTCTCTCAGTCCGCGGATAATTTCTACCGACGGTGCTTCACGCATGTCGTCCGTTTCCGGCTTGAACGCCAGTCCCAGTACCGCGATTTTTTTTCCCTTCAGCTCGCCAACCAGCTTTTGAATCTTCGCCAGCATCGACTGTTGTTGCCGGCTGTTCACCTCGATGACAGAGTCAACGATCAAACAGTCGCTGCCAAACTGACGTGCCACTGAAGCCAGGGCTCGCGTGTCCTTGGGAAAGCAGGAGCCGCCAAAGCCCGGTCCCGGATGCAGGAACTTTCCGCCGATGCGGCGGTCCATTCCCATTGCGCGAGCCACATCATGTACATCGCAGCCAATCTTTTCGCAGAGGTTGGCGACCTCATTAATGAAGGAAATCTTGGTGGCCAAAAATGCATTCGCTGCATACTTGGTCAACTCCGCAGCTTCGAGCGATGTGATCACAAATGGAGCTTCGATCAAATAAAGTGGGCGGTAGAGATCGCGCATGATCGCGATTGCCTCGTCGTCACGACTGCCGAGGACGACTCGGTCAGGTCGCATGAAGTCGTTGATCGCTGCCCCTTCGCGCAGGAACTCCGGATTCGAAACGATGCCAAAGTTGACCTTTGAACTTTGATGTTCGCGAATTAATTCACGCAGTCGTTCGCCGGTGCCAATGGGCACAGTAGATTTGGTGACTATGACTTTATAGCCGTTCATGTACTGTGCGATCGTTCGTCCGGCTGATTCTACAAAGCTCATGTCCGGCGAGCCATCGTCTTTGGGAGGCGTGCCCACCGCGAGAAAGATCACAAGCGACTGTTCAATCGCCTGCTTTGCATCTGTGGTGAAACGCAAGCGGCCGGCGTGGGTGTTTTTCGCTACCAACTGCTCGAGGCCGGGCTCGTAGATGGGCATAATGCCGGCGCCAAGCCGGTCAATTTTTTCGGCATCGACGTCCACACACGTGACATCCACACCGAATTCGGCGAAGCAGGCACCTGTTACCAAACCGACGTAGCCGGTGCCAATTACTGCAATTTGCATCGAGAAACCTTTGGGAATAATTCCAGGGATTCTGGAAGGCTGTTTACAAAATTTTGCGGGTCACGCGCGAGCAATTCTCGCGTGACCCGCAATACCAGCTATTCATCACTGTGCGCGAGGTAATTGCGCAACAGTATTTCCCGACCAACGAGCCAATCCAAATTGACCTGTTACTTCGTCGGGCTGACTACGATTACCGAACCGCCAAAGTTCAAGTCATTCTTGTTTCGGCTTACTATGATGATCGCAGCAATTGCACCGCCGGCAGCCAGCAATAAGGCTGCTAACGCACCGCCGCTGAGCTTGTGATCGTCATCATCGTCATCTTTCTTGGCTGTCGGTGTTCCGGCAACGCCGTTCTCACCAGCAGCAATCTTCGTTACTGTCGAACCAGCACGTAACTCCGCCAAGCCAGTCTCAGTGTTCACCATGGTATTACCGTTTTCCAAGTTCGCGGTAAACGAAGTCGCCTGGCTGCCATCAACCATCACGGATCCGTCTTTGGTGGTGAGATTAACTGAAACTCCAGCAGGCGTCGAGACGCGTGCACGACCTGAGTCCAACAAACCCGCAATGCTCGAGTCCGTGAACGTGAGCTTGACACTGGTATTGGCCGTCAACTCGATACGACCGAGCTTGCCCAAACTCACCAGCGCGCTGCTATCTTTCGCAGTAACAATGACGCTATCAGAAAAAATCGTTCCGCCAGAAATTGCTTTCTGACCGTTGACAGTGACATCACCACTTACAGACAACTCACCCGAACGCGCTCCAGGCGACGCCAATGTGAGCATGGATGAAACACTTAGAACTGCCGCAGCGACAGACATCGCTAAGAACTTGCGGCTCCAAGTTTTGTTAATCATTAACCTTCCTCCCGTAATAGTTAAAACAAAATCCAATTGCGCTTCGCTCCCGGTCAGGTGCTACCTGGGACCGCAGTCCCCTGCTTTTCCCGCCTGAGCAAAACCAGTGCGAAACGCCCAAAATTGTAAAATGGCGAGCCACAGAGGCTTAAAACACTTGGCTTTTTTACACGATTACTAGCCTCATGTCAACAACCATTTAGCCGAAGAATTACACAAAACTGTGCTTTTTTCGGGTCAGGGCCCAGAGGATAGCACGCATGGTAGGGGTAGTCCAGAAAATTTCAACCTATAAAGGTTAAGTCGAGGCCGTATTTAGATTTACTCATTGGCCCCCTAACAGGTCCCCATCGAGATTATTCAGTGCTATAAGGTACCAACCTTTCGCGGTCTGGTGGCAGCCTCGCCATGCTTAGAATCCTGAGGCTTGTTCTCGAGCGAGTGGGCTCCTTCGCCATTTGTCGTGCTTTTATCTTTAAGCTCAGCTTGCTCATAGGGATCGAGTCGAGCGAACACATAGAAAAGCTCCACGGAACGGACCGAGCCGAGAAAGCGAAGTGTATTATTGACGACCTTGCCTTCCGTCAGGTTAGTCATAGTCGGAGGTCGCTCAAACAAAGTTCTTAGCTCATCTCCTGTGACCGCCTCTAATTCCGGCAGGTAATCATTGCCACTTTCTCGTGCAATGCGGATGGCGATTTCACGCAGAGCCCTGATTCGATTAGAGTTCCGACGATAATAGTTACGGCTGATCTCGCGGCGGCTAACTCGATCGTCCACGACTTCCTGTTCATTGCGAAGATAACCAAGGTAAGCCGTGACCACCGGACCAAAATGATCGGTTTCGGCTGGGGGATCTTGAGCCAAGACCGCCATCGCAGGCGTCAGTAGTAAGGCGTACAACAAAACCGCAGTAAAAATTTTAGATCTCAACTTCATTTGTAGACATCGGTTCTCAACCATTACAGATCATAGCTGACGCCACGATGATAACCTTTCCGAGCCACCGAGTGATACCCGTTATATTGCGCCACTGTGTTCCCGATGTTACATTGATTTTCCAATCGAGTTAAGCGCAACTACAACGTGGCTATGGCAAATCAAGAGTCCCCTCCAAATTTTTCCGGTCAGAAAGTCGCGCTGGGAATTACTGGCGGCATTGCTTCTTATAAGGCAGCCGAGGTCCTGCGTGGACTACAGCGAGCTGGATGCGTGGTTCGAGTAGCGATGACAAAACGTGCCTGTGAATTTGTCCAGCCACTTACTTTTCGCGCTCTTTCCGGATCACATGTCATCGTGGATGACTATGCGCCTGACAATCCTGATCCGATTGCTCACATAACCTATTCACAAAGTGTCAATTTACTCCTGATCGCGCCGGCGACCGCTAATATAATAGCCAAGTTTGCCAATGGTGTGGCGGATGACTTCCTCACGTCCACTTACCTCGCGTCAACCGCACCGGTCCTGATCGCCCCCGCAATGAATGCAACCATGTGGGAGCATCCGGCGACGCAACGAAACCTTGAGAGATTGCGTCGTGATGGTGTCCACATCCTGGAACCTGATGCCGGCGAAATGGCGTGTGGCACGATCGGTCCCGGACGGCTAAGCGAGCCCGATAGGATCGTTCAGGCAGCACTCGATATCCTGGGCAACGCATCTTTCACCAGCGATCTTAGCGGGGAACATATCCTCATCACGCTAGGCGCCACCCGAGAAGAGATTGATCCGGTCCGCTTCATTTCCAATCGGTCTTCAGGACGAATGGGATTTGCTCTGGCCCAGGCTGCCAGGCAACGCGGCGCCGCGGTGACTGTCGTAGCCGGAGTGACGACTGTACAGTCGCCGGCCAACGTTAATGTAATCCGCACCGAGTCAGCAGCTGAGATGCGCGCAGCTGTGATGAAAGAGATTTCGAAGGTCTCAATCTTCATCGGCGCAGCGGCGGTAGCTGACTATCGTCCAGTGGCCCGCAACTCCCAAAAGTTGAAAAAGTCAGATAAGCAATTGATTCTTACGCTTGAGCGCACCGCGGATATCCTCGCGGAGGTCGCGGCTAATCGACTGGACAATCAGATCGTAATTGGCTTCGCGGCTGAGACGAATGATCTGCTCCGTAATGGACAGGAGAAGCTCCGGAAAAAGAATCTCGATCTCCTGGTCGCTAACGACATAACCCAGGAAGGTGCGGGCTTCGACAGTGAAACTAATGTCATAACAATTCTTGGCAGGGATGAAGCCGCTCCACTTGAACTGGCCAGGATGTCTAAATACGAAGCTGCCGATCGAATACTTGATCAAGTTGTCACGCTTAGGAAGGGAGCGACGCCACTTCTGGCTAACGGCGGGGGTTCAAAATAGTTATGTCTCCGGATCCCTTTTCGAAAGAGCTCGCAAGCGTAGCTGAGGAAGTCAGGCAGCACACCTTGTATCTGCAGGAGTTGGGATTAGAAAGTTTTCAGGGTGTACCGCAGCTTGTTAAGCCGGACGCGATTCCACCTGAGAGAGTGTTGGTAAAACAGACGAACCCGGCGCCCAGGGTTTCCTTGTCAGAGTCACCCGACAGGGCGCCATCATACCGCCGGACACCAGCCCCACAACCAAAAGCCAGCACGCTGCTCGGCAACATGTTCCCGGTCCCGGCAGAGAAGCTACCGCAATCGCTCGAAAGCTTTGCGCAAATCCACGCCGATGTCGGCGATTGCACACGTTGTGCATTGTGCGAAGGTCGCAAGAACATTGTTCACACCGAAGGCAATCGCAAGGCCCGCCTGATGTTCGTCGGCGAAGCTCCTGGGGCAGATGAAGACGAGCAGTCGCGTCCGTTTGTAGGGCGAGCCGGCCAGCTCCTGACAAAAATAATCGAGGCTATCGGGTTCAAACGCGAAGATGTCATGATCGCCAATATTAATCGCTGCCGGCCACCCGGGAATCGCGCTCCAGTCCCCGATGAAGTAGCGGCCTGCAAACCTTTTCTTCTCCGGGAAATTGCTTCCGCACGGCCCGACGTAATTGTCGTGCTGGGAAATACTGCGATGAAGAACCTTTTGGAAATCAAAGAAGGGATCACTCGCGTGCGCGGTAACTTCCAGGATTACAAGGGTATCAAGGTCATGCCCACTTTCCATCCTGCGTACCTGTTGCGTGATCCATCGAAGAAACGCGAGACTTGGGAAGATTTAAAAAAGGTGCGAGCTTATCTCGACGCGAACAAAGTATCGCGGACTATCGAGTCATAACGATCAATCTCTTTGAGCGCGCTCCGCCGCGATACCTCCTTTCCCAATACGACAAGACGCGGTAACTTTTCTCCAGTGCACGAACCACTTTCAACTTCCGCTTTGGCAACCGCTTCAAAACGCTCTCATGCTGCGCTTCCCGAATATGCCGACGTCGCCCTTCCAGTTCACGTCAATCAGACATTTACGTACCGGCTGACTTCCGAGATGCGTGAAGTGGCGCAACCGGGCGCGCGTCTAACTGTGCCCTTCGGGCGCAAACTGCTCACCGGCTACATCGTGAGTTTGCGCACCGCCTTACGCGAAGACTCAGGGCTGCAGGAGTCTGAGATCAAGGAAGCCGAAGAGCTGATCGATGCGGTTCCGCTGATTACTTCTGATGTGCTGGCTCTTACGCGCTGGGTGTCTGACTACTATGCAGCTCCCTGGGGAGAAGTTCTCAAAGCCGCCTTGCCTCCCGGGATTACTGAAAGCATCGAACAACTGCTCTCGCTCACTACAAACGGCGAAGCTGCCGCCAGACGACTCAACGAAGATGGTGTAGTCACTCTGAAGGCCCAGCTGCTGAAGTTGATTGCCGACAAGGGACAATTGAGTCTTCGCGCGGCTGCCGCCGCCCTGGGGCAAACGCAGGCGGTAAATGCTGTCCGGGTACTGGAGCGAGAAGGAGCGCTGATAATCACGCAGGCAACGCGCGCCGCGCTCGCAAAGCAGAAAGTTCAACGAGCAGTGCGTCTGCTCGCGCCGCCGGCCGGGAGCGAACTCGTCCTAACAGAAGCCCAACGGCGTGTTGTGGAGACACTGGCAAATGCGGCAGAGTCGTTCTCTTTAAAAGATTTGCTCACCGCAGCGCGGGCCAGCGAGTCGACCGTAAAGACCCTTGAGAAGAAGCAGGTTATCGAGATTTTCAGCGAGCCCGTGCGCAGAGACCCACTCGCCAATGCAACCTTGCCTGCGAGGGAGGTTCATCGACTCACAGACACACAGACACAGGTGCTGGGCGCAATCCAGGGTCAATTGCAGCAAGCAGCTTACGGAACTTTTCTGCTTCACGGAGTAACCGGCAGCGGCAAGACTGAAGTCTACATCCGCGCCATGCAGACTGCGTTGGGACTGGATCGGGCGGCGATGATGCTGGTCCCCGAGATCGCGCTGACGCCTGTCTTCTCACGCCGGCTGCGCTCGCAATTCGGCGATCAGGTTGCGATTTTCCATTCATCGCTGTCGACCGGAGAACGTTTTGACGAATGGACCAGGGTCAAGAATGGTCAGGCTCGAATTGTGATTGGAACTCGCTCGGCCGTATTTGCGCCGGTGAGAAACCTGGGGCTGGTTATCGTTGACGAGGAACATGAATCGACCTACCGGCAGCAGGACTCGCCCCATTACAACGCTCGCGACACAGCAATCGTGAGGGCGAAAAGAGCCAACGCCGTAGTCGTGCTCGGTTCAGCTACGCCATCACTCGAATCCTTCCACAACGCTCGCGGCGATAAATATCGCTATCTAAGTATGCCTGAGCGGATTGGCAGACGACCCATGGCCAGCGCAAGGATCATCGACATGCGGGAAGCCTTTGCGAAAGGCAACAAGCCAAAGGTTTTTTCCGACGAACTACTGGAGGCAATCACCGCCACATATGAACGCGGAGAGCAATCGATCATCCTGCTCAATCGCCGTGGTTATTCGAGCTTTGTGCTCTGCCGATCCTGCGGCGAGTCTATTCAGTGCCCCAACTGCGACGTGACGCTGACTTACCATCAAAGCGAGCGCGTCATCGTCTGCCATTACTGCAACCACCGCCGGGCGGCCCCCAATGAGTGCCCCAACTGTGCGGGAAAATATATTTACTTTGTCGGGGAGGGCACGGAACAACTTGAGGAGATGCTGGGGCAGCAGTTCCCTGCTCTGCGAATAGCCCGGATCGATCGCGACACGACAGCGCGCCGCAGCGTTTTTGAAAAATCGCTGTTTGATTTCAGCGAGGGTGCGCTTGATATGCTGGTCGGCACCCAAATGCTGGCCAAGGGCCACGACTTTCCCAACGTGACGCTGGTAGGAGTTGTCTCGGTCGACGCTGGCCTCGGGTTGCCAGACTTTCGCTCAGCGGAGCGGACGTTTCAGTTGATTACACAGGTGGCCGGACGGGCCGGCCGCGGCGATCGTCCGGGTCAGGTCCTGATTCAGACTTACCATCCGGATCATTACGCGCTGCTTCATTCGTGCGCCCAGGATTACGAAGGCTTTTACGAGGAGGAAATACGCTACCGGCAGAATCATTCATATCCGCCCTTTGTCGCGCTCGCCTCGTTACTGGTCCATGGTTCGGATTTTGAGAAGACGCGAGCCACAGCATTGGAACTACGTAAGGAATTGGACGTCGCCAACGAAGATCGGGCCTGCCGCGTACTCGGACCCGCCCCAGCTCCACTAGCGCGTCTCAAGGGGGAACACCGCATACAGCTCCTGCTCAAATCGCGCAGCCGGCGTCGCTTGCGCCAGGTGATTGATGCCGGAATCGCAGCAATTGGAAACCGTGGTTCTGCCGCGCGGTCAGTCAACATCGAGATCGATCCAATCTCGATCATGTAATGCGCTCCTGGGACCGCACGCTTCCAGCGTGCCGATCTCACGGAAGTAGTTTCGCTACTGGAAGGTGCCTCTCTCCCAGCTTCAGCAGGCAGGATGCGTGCGCTCCCAGGGGGGCGTGGTAAACTCGCGGCATGAAACTCTCTGAACTGGCGGCCCAAACCGGCGCTCAGCTTGAAGGATCGGACAGCGAAATTACAGGAGCAGCCGGTCTTGATGAAGCCGGGGGTGGACAGGTAACTTTTCTCGCCAACCCACGCTATACACCGCGTCTGAAATCAACCCGGGCTTCCGCGGTTTATGCCGCTGAAGGAGTCGACGTAGATCGCGATGAGCTCGCCGTACTGCGCGCTAAGGATCCCTATCTTGCCTACACGCGCGCTCTCCGGATCTTTCACCCTGAACCTCCTTTCGAAGCATTTGTTCACCCCGCTGCAGTCATTCACCCGACGGCTAAGGTCGCTGATAATGTGTGGATTGGAGCTTCAGCGGTCATTGGTCGAGATGTGCAAATCGCCTCAGGCGTGATGATTTATCCAAACGCCGTCATTTACGAAGAGGTGGTGATTGGCAAAGACTCTGTCATTCACTCCGGTGTGGCCCTGCGCGAACGGACCCGGATTGGAGCCCGGGTAGTCATCCACAACAACTCGGTTATCGGCTGCGATGGCTTTGGTTATGCGAAGGACGAGGAACGCCATTGGCTGAAGATTCCCCAAAGCGGCCGTGTAGTGATCGAAGACGACGTTGAAATCGGCGCCGGCACCACGATCGATCGCGCCTCAGTGGGCGAGTCTCGCATTGGCCGCGGAACCAAGATCGACAATCTGGTTCAGATAGGCCACTCATGCACGATTGGTGAAGACACACTTCTCTGCGCGCAAGTCGGCCTGGCAGGCAGTTCGCATATTGGAAATCGCGTCATCCTGGCCGGACAAGCGGGTGTAGCCGGGCATCTGACGATTGGCGACGACGTGGTTTTAACTGCCAAGAGCGCCACCAGTCACGACGTGCCAGCGGGCAAGATGATTTCGGGGATTCCAGCCTTTGATAACCACGACTGGCTTCGCTCGACCGCAGCCTTCAGACGACTGGGTGAAATGCAACGAAAGATCCGCGAACTGGAGAAGCGGCTCGCGGCGGTTGAAGGTTCGTAGTTATTGGTGAGAAGAGCGGCGAGACTGCTAGAAACGAAATCGATTAGGTTATGGCGCCGCCGTCAACGATTACGACTTCGCCGTTCATAAAGCTATTGCGATCACTCACCATAAAGGCCGCATATTCAGCCAACTCTTCGGGTCGGCCCAGTCGCCCGGCTGAAGCCCAGAATGCGTGCATCTGCAGCAGCCGTTCCGGCAAAGCGGCCGCGAGTTCCGTATCGAAGATTCCCGCCGCGATCGCATTTACCTTGACGCCAAATGTCCCGGCTTCGCGCGATAGGCATTTGGTGAAGCCAATCATCGCCGCTTTCGAAGTTGCATAGTGAACCGCAGTCGGCAGCGCTCGCATCGCGCCGATTGAGGTGATATTCAAGATACTTCCACTGCGCTGGCGAATCATTTTTTTGTAGATCGGTTTAGTGACCGCAAACAAGCTATCGATGTTGGTATGAATGACTTCATCCCACGCGCGGTCCGTCGTCGTGGCAAAGTTGTCGCCGCGATTGATGGCAGCGTTATTGACCAGTACGTCGATGCCGCCCCAAAGCTCTACGATCTCGCGCGTCACCTTTTTCATCCCCAGGCGATCGGTGACGGAAACCTTGAAAGAAAGCGCGCGCCGTCCCAGGGCCTCAATTTTGGCGCGAATCTCGGTAGCCAGATCGTCGCGCGAATTGTAATTGAAGGCCACGTCGGCGCCTTCACGCGCGAACACCTCACAAATTGCGGCGCCAATACCGCGAGTGCCGCCCGTAATAAAGGCCCGCTTACCCTCAAGCAATAAACTCACCGGCTATATTCTCCTAAAAAAGCCCGCTTCGACCGACGTAAGCGGGCAAGGTAAAGCAAATTTGTCTCGAGCGCCTGGCCGAGAAACTGAGTGCCAGAGGCTCCTGGTCCTGCAATTGTCCGCTGTCGTTAAATCGAACAGGATTCGCGAACGAATTAAAGCCCGAAACCCGCTGTCCGTCAAACAGGCACGAGGGAAATTGGTCGGTGCGACCTGATGCCCTGGCCAACCCTTAAGGCAGCTGGGCTCAATCAGGCTGAGATGACTTCAGCAAAAGTTGTCTCTTCCTCGATTTGTCCGCTGGCAGGCAAGAGAGCGGCAATCTCTTCAACGATTCTTCGGGTAGCATTGGGAAATCCAACCGTAAGGGTGGCGGCGCGCATGGCGGAATAGTGGGCTGTGTCTTCGACCATGCGTCGCACGACCGGAACAATGTCTTTGGCATGTTTCAAAAGGATGCCGGCCCCGCCCTTGATAATTAAATTAGCCGTGCCCTGCTCCTGCGGCATGGGTGTGGTAATGGCGTCGGCAATAATCGGAACCCGACAGGCAAGGGCTTCAAATGTCGTCAGGCCACCCAGCTTGGAGATCATGACGTTGGCGGCGCTCATCAAGTCTTCGACATTCTCTGAATAGCCAATTACCTTGATGGGAAAACTGGCCTGGGCCGCCATCGACTCCGCGGTGGCTCGCAACTCTTCATTGCGACCCGCGAGAAAAATAGCTTGCACATCCAACTGGCCGCGGATTAATTCGCGGAAAATCTCCGGTATGTTTCCGCCGCCTTCCCAGCCGGCATTCACAAAGACGGTGAACTTTTCCGGATCCAGGCCCAACGCCCGCCGCGCGGCCTGCGCCGCAGCTTCATCGGGAAAGGTGAATTTGGGGTGGACCGGCATGCCTGAGATCTTGATGCGACCGGCCGGTACTCCATAGTCGAGCAACTGGCGGCGAGCATCTTCGCTGGCTACAAGGTAGAGCGTGACGTCATCACAGGCCCAGCCTTTCCAAAAACCGTAACAGGGATCGGTCACCACCGACACGAGGGGAATTCGATCCGCCAGCTTCAACTCTTTCAACACGCGCGCAAAAATGTGCTGCGTGAGCGGGTGAACACTTACGACAATATGGGGACACCAGCGCTCAAACAGTTCGCGCACATAGCCGATACAACGCGAATGAAAAAACTCGCGTGTTTCCGGGCGCACACGGTTCATGGCCCAATAGAAATATTTCATCCAGTGTTGCTTATTGCGCAACATCCAGTTGTAAAAAGCCACCAGCTTAGCTGAGAGGTGGGAAGACTCTTCGACCGCGCGCACGACTCGCACTGCGTATGACTCGCCTTCACAAAATTTCTGCACGCCGGCCACAATGGCCGCCGCCGCCGAGCGGTGACCACCGCCCGTGTCGGATGAAATGATAAGAATCTTGGGAACCTTGGATTCAGTCATCACCAGATTTATTCCCGGCCTGCTCAGGCGTTCACTGCCGCTCCATCAAGTTGTTCCTGGCTCAGGTCCATGTCGCGACGCGCCTTTTTCATTTCACGCTCGAGTCGCTTGATCTTGATCAAGTGAGTCGGATTAAAAGGCAACGACGGGTAATAGCTGTTTGATTCGTGCGTGCAGAAACAGCCATCTGCTGCCTTCTTGCGTCTTTCAGCCATAGCCGGAGAGGTCCACAGTTTCTGAAAATTCCAGTCGTATTCACGCAGGTTCGCAATCGGCGCCAGGTTCTCGCAGGACGACACTGTGCCTTCGTCGTAAATGACACCGCCGGCCGTTCCGGCATAGCAGGTCATTTGCGCCTGTTGCGTTTCCTGAGTTTTCGCGATCAGTCCATGCATGTAAATATCGATCGCCGCTTTGAAGAACCCGGCATCGCCACCGTAATTATTCTTGATGGCTGCGTGACGGGAATCGTCGTCGATCATTTCGGCCAGTTTTGTATAACGCGAATGATCGATCTCCAACTCTTTCGGATCGGCTGAGGGCGGACGGATGTAGTTGAAGTTCACCTTGTCCGGCTTCAGGTCATACTTAAGGAAATCGTACCAGTCGAAAATCGTATCCTGGTTGGTATTCATGAAGCAGGTGCAGGTCTGGACATCGAGTCGCTTGTATTCCTTCTTAATTCCCTGCAACTGTCGGGCGGTGTCAATGGCGATTTCCCATGAGCCTGGTTTCTGGCGAATCTTGTCGTGCTGATCTTTGAGTCCGTCGACGCCCAAAGCAACAGTCACGTTGAGTCCGGGGCACTCTTCGAGGATGCGCGTCACGTCGGGAAAGATTCGTTTTTGAATCTGACCATTCGACATGATGTAAATCGATTCCAGCTTGTTGTTCTCGTAAAAGGCACGCGCGATCTCGGGCAGGTCCTTGCGCGTGAATGGCTCGCCGCCGGCAAGGATCAAAACACCAAGATTGCCGCCGAGCGTCTCCGAGATCTTTTCGATCTCGTGCGTCTTCATCTGCAGTTTTTTGCGCGGACGGTCGTCCAATTCATCGGTAAAAAAGCAGTGTGTGCAACGCATGTCGCAAACTGATGTAACCAGAATATTAAGCAGAATCGGCGAGAACGGTTTCCCTACCGCCAGATGCGCATAGCGCTTCAATAACTCTTTAGTAGTAAAGTCCATATCAACCTCAGAAAGACCTCTGTGCCAGTTATTAAATGATTAGCTTCACTCCGGCAGTGACTTCTTAATCTACCTCAAAAAGATCATCAACCAACATCGACCAGCCTGGTAGAGTTGGTTCGGCGCCGGCGCGCTCGCCTCTGCGTAAAACATGCGGCTCATCCGGCTGCTCCGATGCATAACATCTGACGACTTCGTCGCTCAATAAGTCGACGTCCCAAACTATGAGAGTGCCGGCAGCGAAATAATCCGCGCGCTTTTTAGCCAGCCGTCGCTCAGCTATCGCACCGTAATCGCTCTCGCTCCTGACTTCGACCGCAAAGAACGGCGCACCGTCAAAGAACTTCATCCCTGTCTTCGGCCCGGTGTAAAAGGCCGCGTCCGGACTGAAAGACCCGCGGTTGGGAAGACTCACGCGAAAAGCCGCATTATCGGTTACTGCCCTTCCCATTCTCTTTCTCCAGCTGTATTCACGGAGGCTGACAAAAATCTCAGCAGCAGCGTAGCCTGGCGCGGATCCTCGCGGAGACATCTGAACGATTCCTCCATCGACTAGTTCGGCTTTACCCGACACCCGGTACAGGTCTTCGATGGTGGCTTTTACGTTTGTACTCATCTCCATTCCGCCGACCGAATCTTATCACAGCGCACTACGTCGCCGCAGTTGGATGTTAAGAGGAGCCGGAACGCTCGCCGCGATTTGGAATGCCGAGCGCGCGCATGCGGCGATAGAGGTGGCTGCGATCGACGCCCATCAGCTCGGCTGCACGGGAGACGTTGCCTTCTGCTTCGGTGATTTTTTTCTGAATAAACTCGCGGTGATAGGCGTCGGTCGCCTCTTTAAAGGAAGGAAATCTGAAGGAAGCGGCCGGCGGCTCTTCTTTCCCGTGGGGCGGTAAATCGCCGGCATTTACAATCTTGCCAGGATGCATGATGACCACGCGTTCGATGGTATTGCGCAGCTCGCGCACGTTTCCAGGCCAGGAATAGTCCTGCAGGTCCGCCAGTGATTCAGCCGCAAATTGTTTCGGGACCTTGCCATAGGCGAGCGAAAATTTCAGATTGAAATGCTCAACCAGCAAAGGAATATCTTCGAAGCGTTCGCGCAATGGTGGTAATTCGAATGGAATCACATTCAAACGATAATAAAGATCAGCACGAAACTTCCCCTGCTCGATTTCAATGTCGAGGCGTTTGTTCGTCGCTGCGATTATTCGCACATCTACATCGATTGCAGCCGTACTGCCTACTGGTTCGAAGCGCTGCTCTTCCAACACTCTCAGGACCTTCGCCTGCAGACTGCTGCTCATGTCTCCCACTTCATCGAGAAACAGAGTAGCGCCGTCGGCCATTTCAAACTTACCCTTCCGCGCAGCCGTGGCGCCCGTGAATGCTCCCTTAACGTGACCGAACAATTCCGACTCGATTAGCTCTTCGGGTATAGCAGCGGAGTTAACCTCGACGAACGGCGCACTCGAGCGACGCGACTGAGAGTGAATAGCACGCGCAACCAATTCCTTGCCAGTGCCCGATTCCCCTGAAATCAGAATCCGTCCGTCGGTCGGCGCGGCCACGGCGATCTGCTGTCGCAGGGCTCGCATGGCCACCGACTCGCCGACCATTGCGTATTCCTCTGCCAGCTCTGCCGTCAGCTCCTTATTGATGAGTTCCAGCTGCCGCTGCCGCAGAGCGTTGCGCACGACGAGAATTGTTTTCTCAATCGAAAGCGGCTTTTCAATAAAATCAAAAGCGCCGAGCTTCGTGGCCCGCACGGCAGTCTCAACGTTACCGTGACCAGAGATAATTACGACGGCGGCATCACACCCACCGGCGCGCAGCTGGCGCAGGGTTTCAAGTCCATCGAGGCCGGGCAACCAGACATCGAGCAGCACGCAGCCGTAGGATTTACGCTCGACTGCTTGCAAGCAATCTTCGCCCGACGCAACCGCGTCGGCGCTGAAGCCTTCATCCTGCATAACGCCGCGCAGGGTTTCGCGTATGCCGCGTTCATCGTCAACGATAAGAATGGAATCAGACATGTCTAGCCAGTCGTCAGAAGGAAGCGAAAGGCGGTCGCATCGCCTCCACAGTTGTTTCCAATCGCGAAATTATCTCTTTAAACGATTCCCGCTTCGTGGTGCTACGAACCAATCGCCGGCAGCTCAATCACAAACTTTGCGCCCCGCGGAAAATTCGCCTCAGCCTGAATGCGTCCCCGATGCTCTAACACTATTCTCTGGACGATCGCCAGCCCCAGGCCTGTACCGGTGCCGCGCGTGGAAAAATATGGCTGAAATAATCTTCGCAAGGCTGCAGGTTGGATACCATGTCCAGTGTCGGCAACGACGGCACGAAGCAAATTGCTCTCGCGTTGATATGACGTGGAAATTATGATTAAGCGTTCGTTTTCCTGCTCGGAGATCGCGTCCAGCGCATTATCGATCAAATTAACAAAGACACGTCTAAATTGCTCGCGGTCCAGCAGGGCGGCCGGCAATTCGCGATCGAGATCCAGCCGAATGCCGACTCCGGCGAGCCGCTCCTCGTACAAGCCTACTGCTTGTCGCACTACTTCATTTAGATCTCCTGGTTCCAGTCTGGCCAGCGGCAGTCGGGCAAAGCGCGAGAACTCATCGACCATAGCTTTTAACCCGGCCACTTCGCGCGTGATAGTCTCCGTGCATTCGTCGATTACGGACCCAACGTGTTTTTGATCGGCCGACTGTGCCTGGCCGGATCGGTCCGGATGGTCCAACGAGCCATTTCCATTTCTGTCCAGCCGGTGATAACTCCTCGCGATCCGTTCTGCTGACAATTGAATTGGTGTCAGGGGATTCTTGATCTCATGGGCCATGCGACGGGCAACTTCTGACCAGGCCGCCGCTCTTTGCGCCGCCAGAAGTTCCGAGAGGTCCTCGATTACCAGGACGACCCCGGAGCCGCTACCGGCAGCGCCGTTCAAAGCTGTCGCGGTGAGCGCCACTGGTATTGCAGTTCCCTTCTCAGCCGAAACTTTTCCCAGTTGTCCCTGCTCGGTTGTTTGTCCGGTACGGCGCGCACGTTTCAGCAACTGCCCGAGCACCAATCCATCATCCTCCGAGATCAAGTCTTCAAACTGGGCCTCGCCAGTGGCAATTGCTCCCAGTGAAAGCATTCGCGCGGCCGCCGCGTTGATGGTGGTAACGCGATTATTCTCGTCCAGCGAAATAACGCCGGTCGATAACGACTCAAGCACGGTCTCAATGTAGTTGCGGCGCTCTTCCAATGCCAAATTTTTGTCGCGCAGCTCAGCTGCGCCCACATCGATCCGGCGGCGGTTCTCTTCCAGTTGTGCCGTCATCTCGTTGAACGAATGGGCCAGCAGCGCTAACTCGTCTTCGGCAAATGTAGTCACTCGATAAGAGAGATTTCCCCGCGCAATTTCGTTCGAGGCCTCGGCCAACGCTTTAATCGGTGTAGCGATGCCACGCGCCAGGTAAATCGCGACCCAACTGGAAACAAACAGAAGAATCAAGGTGAGCAAACCAAGGGTTGAGATTCCCAGCCAACGGACCTTTTTCTGGCGCCGCACCAGATTCTGATATTCGCTCTGCGACCCTGTTATTTTGTCATTCAAATCTTTGTCACTGCGTCGCGCCGGTGCGATGAGCAAACTCTCTTTATCCGAAAGTGCCACGGAGATGACGTCAAACGCTTTGCCATCGGCGAGACTATCACCCAATGCGGCCACGTTCTGACGAGCTTTTTCCAGGAGGGGTTCGAGGGCTGCGCGATCACTCTCTGACAAATTCGCTTCGCTCTTCAACTTCACTTCCCCACCAGCCGTTACGATCTCAATCGCCGAAAAGTGAGCGGCACTGACAATCTGATCCAGCGTTTGTTGGCGCGCGGACTCCGGTTGCTTGCTAACCATAATCGCAACCAAAGCTCCGGTCTCACGTAAGTTTCGAATCTCAGCCGAAACCGCTTCGCGCTGCACTTCTCGAGCTTCGCGTACCACCGCCTGTGGAAAGGGATTGAACCATTTTTCCAGCGTACGGTTCAGGAACAGATATGAGAATACTGCCATCGCAGTAATGGGCAGAAAGCTGATCGCGATGAAGTACACGAGCAAACGCGTCTTGATCTTCGAACCCAACTCGCGCTCGCGGCGTTCGCGTCGCAGTTTTAAGAGACTACGAATGAAGATGAACGAGAAAACGATGAAGGCGACAAAGTTCAGAGTTGAGAGCGCATAAAGAACCAGCGTGTCCGAGGCTGTATCGGGGCGGATCACAGTCCAGAGCCAAAGCTGCTGTGAGGCGATAACCGAGAGAAGCAGAACCGCCACGGCTCCAAAAACCCAAGGTACCCATCGCCGCCTGAGTCTTCTGTTTTCTGGTTTGCTGTTCGAGATCTTATCCATGAAATGCTGTGGGAGTTTACCACATCGGACTCTGACTCAAGCCGACCTCAGCTTACAACCATCGAGCACAGCGTTAGCAGAAACACAGCGCCCGCACTGTATTTTGCAATTCAAGTATCTCCTTTTCCTGCCGTGCTTAACTCTATTGACAGCATCTGCAAACAAGAGTAAATTCCCGGTCGCATCACCGAGAGATCTCAGGCTCGACTTAATCACACGCAGGTCCAGCAGCGACATAATCTAAAGTCCTCAGAATTTAGTGATGGCCTTCACTGACCTAATTTGGTTTGCGCGCCTGGAAGTAATCGTATTTCTGGGGGGCCTCGCGGCAATCATTGCCTACCGCCTGGTGACTGGTCAGATCAATACCAGTTTTCTGCTCTGCACCAAGGAAAAAGATGGCCGTCATGAGCTCAGTCCAGCCCGAGTCCAGATGTTCCTCTTTACGCTCTGGACCGCGATGTCTTACCTGATGCAAGTAGTCGATTCTATCCAGGGAGCGACGCCGCCGGAAGGTGTAGTCCTCCCTGACATACCTCTGAAAACTCTGGCTATGTTGGGAGGTAGCCATGCGATCTACCTTGGCAGCAAGGCCTACCTAATGATGTTCAAAACAATCGCGAAAGGAGAATAACAATGCTCTTACTATTACAGGCCGCACAAAATGCTCCACCGGATATCGTTAGCCAGACCTGGCTAACCTGGACCGCGGGATGGGTATCCCTGGGCTTTCTGGGACTCTTTGGAGTCTTAATTCTCTACTACGTGCTCATTGGGAAGATTGATCTCAGCGGTCTAATCAGCGAACCCGGTGGTGACGCCAGTATGTCTCGGTTCCAATTGCTCATCTTCACCTTCGTAATTGCTGCCTGCTTGTTTCTCATCGTCGCTTCCGCCAAACCGCAGCCGGCCTTTCCGACCATCATTCCCCAGGGAATTTTGATTCTGCTGGGAATCAGCTCCAGTTCCTACCTCGTCAGCAAAGGCATTCAGGCCGGTTCCAAACAAGGACTCGGTGCCGCTGCGGGTCCTCAAGTAACGGTCAAGGGTTCCAGCTCCAATACCACCCCCGGTGGCGCAACTATTCAATTCCAGGCCGCAGTTGTCGGTCTCACGGACGAAAGCGTGACTTGGGCAATTGACCCGCCTGCCGGCGCAGGCTCGATTGATGCAAATGGCCTGTACACACCGCCGCCTGCAGCTGGTGCAGCTGCGCCCGCCAAGGTTGTCGTCAAGGCAATCAGCAAGGAAGACGTTAGCGTTTCCGACACGGAAACCATTTCACTGCTTTAGGGAGCCCACCATGACAAAACGCGTAGCCAAACCCACTGGGCGACGCCAACTGAACGTCGCCGCTACTGTCGCGGCTGGATTGCCTCTTGCGATCTCGCTGATCCCGGCACTGACTTCTAAAAAATCGCAGCCGCAGCCTGCGACCGTGGCCGCCGCAGCACATGCCGTCGCCCCCATCTTCAAAGCCGGATGCAAACTACCTTTTGACACGATTAAAACGAAAAGCCTGGAGATCGATGCCAAATGTACTTTGGACGGTAACGCCGCCGACAATTCAGCGAAGAGGTTGGAAAATAATGCCAAGAATAACTTCTGCGCCGATGGCACTCCAAAAGTAATTACTTACGATGATTTTAAAACGCTGGAGGAAACTGCAGATGGCATTGATGGACTCAGGCAGGGATTGAAAGAAAGCCGCGACGGGCTGGTAGATATCTTAAAGACAGCCGCCCATCCGAAACTCGGCGAGGGCTCGCTGGTGCAGTTCGTAGCTTTTGTTTTGGACGCTCGCAATTCAAACGTGGGTAAAGGCAAAGGCGAAAATGTGAACTGCAAACTACCTGATAAGGAAGGCAATGACATTCACATCGAGTTGACCATGGACCTGGCGGATGACGACCCCTGCAACGGCGTCACTGCAGAGATGTCACCCCACTTCCGCCCCGAAACCTGGAACAGCCTGGTAGGCATGGACCTCAAGCGACCAGTGCGCATTACCGGCCCCCTCTTTTTCGACGATAGCCATCATCCGTGTCACGACGGAGTTCGACCCAATCCGAAAAGAGTCTCAGTTTGGGAGATCCATCCCATCTACGAATTTGAAGTCTGTAAGGATAAGACTTTGAAATTGTGCGACGCAAAAAAAACGTCGCAATGGATCCCGCTGGATGAATGGGTCAGTGAGCAAGCTGAGGAACCCGAACCTTGATCCGCAACGATTGACCTGTTGCTTTGCCCCTCCAATAGTCAGCGAGACGAACGAGCGGAACCTGAACCCGAATAAGGGAAGGTGCCTTTACTTTCCCTGGCGCGGATCGCCGATATGCTCGCCAAGGGATGTCCCGTCGTTTAGAATGCCTGCTCGATTCTGACCTGCAGTTCTTAATTTCCCGAATGAATCCTTACGTTCCTTTTCTCAACTCAGCCGGTCGCTTGCGCAGTGGCTGGCGCCTCGGACTTTTCGTGTTGGCCTTTGCTGCATCAATGATGATTTTCGGGTCGCTGGTACGCGTCTTAACGGTGATTGGCATTCGCTTTCATTTCACCTTCGGCAGCTCCCTGGAGAACCTTATCTTCAGACTGGTGTTCCTGATTTCAGCTTTGCTGGCGGGCTGGATTTGTAATCGATGGCTTGAGGGACTGCCCTGGCGCGCGCTGGGACTCGGTCTCCATCAGGGTTGGTATAAGGACCTTTTGCTGGGCTCAATAATCGGAAGCCTTTCACTCGCGCTGGCAGCGTTGGTAGCGTTCGCGGGTGGAGGATTGCGTTTCTCATTTTCCGAAACTGAATTACTGCGGTCCGTGATTCAGTCTCTAGCGACTACTCTGGTTTTATTTGTCGTGGCGGCACTGGCGGAAGAGGCATTGTTTCGAGGATACCCGCTGCAGACGTTGACCCGTGCTGCTCTCGCCTGGCTGGCGGTGGTTATTACTTCGCTGCCCTTTGCTCTGGTTCATTTGCAAAACCCCAACGTGGTAGCAGGCTTTACCTTTATTAACACCGCCTTGGCAGGCGTCTGGCTGGCAGCCTCTTATCTAAAGACGCGCAGCCTATGGTTCCCTCTCGGTGTTCACTGGGCCTGGAACTGGGCCCTCGGTTCAGTGTTTGGTTTGCCGGTGAGCGGCATGAAACTCTCGCCGTACCCGCTGTTGCAGGCGGTCGATCATGGGCCGGCATGGCTGACTGGCGGCAGTTATGGCATAGAAGGCGGAATCGCCTGCACCGTCGCGTTGATAATTTCCTTATTGTTCATCTGGCGTACCCGGCTTTTGTCCCCAACGCCTGAATTGCTGCAGCTTACTTCGGTCGAAAATCCCGTCCAGCATTAATTCGGTCATCTGTCGAAGCGCCACTCTCTCCGATAATTCGTTTAGGATACGGATTTTCGTATGCGCGGTCGCTGCTATCTAGTAATATGCGCACCTCGAATCAATAACTGGAGGGCAGGAGATGCGCCGTCTATTCACGACAGTCGGGCTGCTGTTGGCACTGATGTGTGCTGCAAGCGGCCAGGACACGCCGCGCGGATCAGTTAGGACAGGTTCTTCAGAGACTGCCCGGTTACCATTCCGCGAAACTACAGCCGGCGAAGGCAAGGACTCGGCTGCTTCGGCCCACCTTGAGCTGGAACGTGGCAACCAGTTTTTTAGAAACACTAACTACTCCGAAGCCATTGATTCATACCAGCATGCTATTAGCCTGACTCCCAACTTTTTTCAAGCGCACTACAATTTGGGTGTCGCTTACGTCGACACACGAGACTTTCGCCAGGCGACCCATGCTTTCGCGAAAGCCCTCGAACTTGCTCCTCGCTCTTCCGCTGTACTGCGATACCTTGGGCAGCTCCATCAAAAGCTCGGCGAGTTTGAAGCTGCCGCAGGATATTATTCTCGATGGCTGCTGGTGGAACCGGAGTCGGCGATAGCCCACAGCGGTCTTGGCGCAGCCCAGGCGCGTCTCGGGAAATATTCGGAAGCTGAGTTCAGCTTTGCAAAGGCCCTGCAGATTGATCCTGCAGCTGAGGAAGCGCTGGCCGGACTATGTCTGGTTGCCACGACCACACGACAGGATGAGCCGGCCCTGCTGCGTTGCACAGCGGCTGCGCAGGCAATGCCAGACGCTGAAGTGGTTCATTACCTGCTCGGCGAGACTCTTCTGAATTTGCGTCGTTATGAGGAAGCGCTTGGTCCATTGCTGCATGCAGCGGAATTGTCGCCCCGTGATGGCATTGTCTATAACAGCATTGGCCTCGCACAGTACGGGCTGGAACGATACGACGAAGCGATCGAGAGCTTCAAGAGAGCGGCCCGGATGGAACCAACCTTCGCCGACGCCTACACCGGACTTGGATCCGTTTACCTTAAACAAAAACGGTACCGCGAGGCTAAGGATGCTTTTAATCAGGCACTCGCCCATGATCCTGCAGCTACAGTGGCCCACATGAACCTGGCGATTGCCTGCCTGAATCTGAATCAACGCGATTGCGCCCTCGAACAATACAACGTGCTGCAACAACTGGATCCTGAGCTGGCCAAATCTCTTTTGGCCCAGCTCCATAAGAATCGCGTGATCCAGGTCACACCACGACAACCCAACCAATAACGGTCTACTGCGCGTTTCATACCAATTTCTGCAGGAGATTCTTAACTAGCGCGAAGCCCCGGATGAAGGCGCAGGCAGCGACGAGTTAACGAAATAGTTTTCCAGGACCCCGATGGTGGATCTGCTAAACTCGTAAGGTCCGGCAACTGTGATCAAAACAGACTTGTTAGGAGCGCTGCACCAGACGGCGCCCACCGCCTGATCATGGTACCCATAACTAACGTCGCCGGAAGTCCTATTTTGAAAACCGGCGGCGTCGAGCGCAGCTATTGCGCGCTGCTGGCAAGCGACTCCCTGAAACGAGCTTTCGAGACTGGAAAACCACACATCGGGTGGTGGTGACTTTTGCGGCGTACTATCAGTTTGAGCTTTACCGGTCCCGCTCGTAACGGTAATTCCGCCAGGGCCGGCGCTGATTGATTCAGTTTTCTTAAGAAAGTTTCTTATCTCACCCGAGAAAGCGCCCAGAGCTACCAAAATGACGACCGGCCAAATTAAGGCCTTAATGTAGCCGAGCACCAGCTTTGCTACTTCCATGTTCGCTCCTTTTTGTCAGAGCATCTATCGATTCTCGATTGGCACGTATGAAAGACCTCGCGCGCCGATGTATTCCGCTCGTGGCCGAATCAGCTTGTTGTCCGCGTATTGCTCCAGAATGTGTCCCGTCCAACCACTAATCCGGCTGACGGCAAAAATCGGCGTGAACAGATCCAGCGCTATCCCCATCGAGTAGTAAGCCGAGGCGGAAAAGAAATCAACATTCGCGTACAGACCCTTTTCTTTCATCATGACTTCTTCGACGCGAACCGACATTTCGTACCACTTGGGGTCGCCCGCGCGCTCACCCATTTCTTTCGAAAAGCGACGCAGATGCGTAGCGCGTGGATCCTCAGTGCGATAGACCGCGTGACCGAAGCCCATAATTTTTCGCTTTTCTGCCAGGGCTTGTTTGATGAAGCTTTCGACGTTCTCAACAGAACCGATCTCCAGCAGCATCTTCATCACGGCCGTGTTGGCCCCGCCGTGAAGTGGTCCAGAGAGTGCTGAGATCGCCCCGGTAACTCCAGCGTAAAGACTGGCAAGCGTGCCCGCGATCACACGCGCCGCAAATGTCGATGCGTTTAGTTCGTGGTCCGCATGGAGTATGAGGCACTTATCGAAAACATTAGCGTCGTGGTCAGAAGGAAGTTCGCCTTTCAACTGATAGAGAAAATTGGTTGCGATATTGTGATCGCGATTCGGCGCTACCGGCGCTAAACCACGCCGCAGTCGGTCGCCGGCAGCGACAAGAGCGGGAAACTGAGCGGTCAGGCGGGTCGCCGTTTTGAGCGAGTTGGCTCGCGACAAATCGCGCGCCGACCCGTCATAAAATTCGAGCGCTGAAACCGCCGTGCGCAGCACGTCGATTGGATCCGCCTTACGCGGAAAGCGGCTCATGAGGTCAAGAATCTCTGCCGGTACTTTGTAGTTCTTCGCCAGCTCGCTCTTTAACTCAGCCAACTCAGCGGCGCTGGGCAAGCGCTGATGCCAAAGTAAGAAGACAACCTCTTCAAACGTAGACCTGGTGGCGAGGTCATGAATGTTGTAACCCTGATAAATCAGCTCGCCCTTCTCGCCGTTGACATCTGAGATTGAGGAGCTTGCTGCTGCCACACCTCTCAGTCCGGTGCTGGTTGGGGCGGCAGCTTGCTTTGCGTTATCCATGCGTTGCGAAGTCCTTTAGAACGATTTTGTCCGAAGATAACAGAGCGCCCTAAACGTGACAAGTTAAGGACTTGAAAATTAAGTCTGGCGGATTATTGATTCTCGGCCTGGATTGTAAACAACAGCTTGCTCCGCGAGCTTGAGATGCAGTGCCTAGCCCGGCGAAGGTTGATGTGCCCTGGCGGCGAGTCCTCAGCGAGGATGACTCGTGCACGCTGGGTCTGGAAGACGAGTCAATGGTTAAGTGGCCCAGAATACTCGCCAGTCGAAACGCGCTGACTCGTTGCTCATCGGGGATTCCGCGCGTTTCGACTGTCTGTGTTCCACTGCCATAGTTACTGGAGCTGCGTGTCAGTCGACGTGCGAATCCTGAGCTGTTGCCCGCGCACAAGTCGCAGATCCTTCCCACGAGAACTCAACACGCCAGCCGTGCCTACTGAACCGCCAATGGCGGCTCCGATCGCGGCGCCCTTACCTCCACCTGCAATGGCCCCGATGATGGCGCCAATGCCTGTAGTGGCTCCAACTTTGGAAATATCATCTTTGGTAGAATCCCTGCCTCTGACTCCACCTTCCCGATCGACGTTTCCCACGCCGCTGCTGCCGGCATCCGGCAGCACTTCGATGACTTCGGCATGAAGGTTAGTAGAACGATTGTCCGGCATCCTCAGCTGTTCGAAAGACAGTTGCAGCTGCGCTGTACCCTTCACCTTGCCGGCACGTTCGACGTGTGTGATTCGTCCTTCAATGATGGCGCCCGCATACTCACGCGGCTCGACGACGCGCGCCTGAAAGCGATCACCTCGTTGGCTAACATCGGTCGACATCGAATTCTGTAATTCGATCAGAAAGATAGTATCGCGGGGTATGGAAAGACTGCCGCCCATTGCTGGTGTTGTATCTCGCGGATCGACGTTGGGTGTGTTACTGCCGGCAACAGGATCATTGGCTGCTGTCGAAGAGTCCGGTGCCGTGTCGACCGGCTGCCCGCTTGCAGCACCGCGGCGCTTAAATCCTGAAGGCAACGCGGAGTTGAATGACTGGCGTTCGAATCCCGACTGGTAGCCAATTTCAAATCCCTGCTGGTAGCCATCACGATAGTCTTCGATCGGTCCCCACGCATCGGCGTAAGCGCGATCTGCCCGTTTGTAATCGTCCTTGTTGGCATAGTCTCGCGCAGCTCCCGCCGCCTGGTCGCTGTAGCCTGACTGATAGCCGTCCGAATAACCGGTTCGGTAACCTCTTTCAAGAGCAGTCGAACCCTGAGTCGAGGCGTTGCTGACTCGAGCGCTGGTGGGCGCCACGGACATCAAGGCAGCCAGGGAAACAGATAACAGAAGCACAAAAACAAACTTCATCATTCTCATAATTTTTCTCTCCGGAATTGAGCAATCACGGTCTGACCGTGGCGTCCGGGGACCAACCTTGTGCGCGTGGATGCTACCACAATTAATCTGGCCAGGCACAAATTTTGTATCCTTGACTGGTCCCATCGTGCGCCCTAGACTCGCTGCGTATGTTTTGAGATGCGGCGGACCTGTTCGAGGCATTGAAGCACTTGCGTTACGCCGTATGCGATGCGAGCAAAATCTTTCATTGCCATTCAGCAGGCGACGCTTTGCGGGAGAGCTTAACTGGACAGAACGGTAAGCGTTCGCAGCCTCAGATGCTAAATTTGGTCGTGTGGTTGGTATGAAAAGTCAGGACACAATATTTTCTTCGCGCAGAATCTATCTGGACCATAGTGCAACGACGCCGGTGGACCCGCGTGTCGTTCAGGCCATGATGCCATACCTGACTGATAAGTTTGGCAATGCTTCGAGCGTGCATTCCTATGGTCAGGAAGCACGCGCAGCAATTGACCGATCCCGCCGCAGCCTCGCTGCCCTGCTGGGAGCTCGCGCCAACGAAATTGTTTTTGTTTCGGGAGGAACTGAAGCCAATAATCTGGCAATTCGTGGCCTCTGCGAAGCAGCTGCGGCTCATGGCAAGCACATTATTACTTCCGAGATCGAGCACCCATCAGTACGCGGAGTTTGCGACGCCCTGGAAAAGAAGGGTTGGGAAGTCACTCGTTTACCCGTCTACGAAAACGGAATTGTCAGAGTAAAGGATCTGCGGGCAGCCCTCAGGCCGGACACGGTCCTCGTCAGTGTGATGTTTGCCAACAATGAGATCGGCACTATTCAACCGATCGCGGAAATCGGACAAGTAGTTCGCGAAGCACGTGCCGCTGGTAATCGCCATCTGTGGTTTCACACCGACGCCGTGCAGGCCGCCGGTCGACTCCACATTGATGTCGATTCGCTGCACTGCGATTTACTATCGTTGTCGGCTCATAAGCTCTTTGCACCACAGGGAGTAGGGGCGCTTTACGTACGACGCACTGTCAGGCTCATCGGCCAGAATGTGGGGGGCCATCAGGAGCGCGAGCGCCGCGCCGGAACCGAGTCCGTCCCTAACATAGTTGCTTTTGGCGCCGCCGCGGACATCGCTCGCAGCGAGTTGCATGAACATGTCTCGCAGGTACAAAAGCTGCGCGACAAGTTCGAAGCCGCAGTGAGGTCGCGCATCGAAGACATCGTCTTCAATGGAGATCACAGTGAGCGCCTGCCTCACCTTTCCAACATCTCTTTTCGTTTTATCGAAGGCGAGGGTTTGCTGATCAATTTGGACTTGCAGGGTGTCGCTGTCTCGACCGGCTCAGCCTGTTCATCGGGAACGCTGGAGCCCTCACCTGTGATCCGTGCACTCGGTCGCGACGATGAACTGGCTCGCGGCTCGATCCGGTTCAGCTTTGGCAGGAATAATACGGAGGCGGAAGTCGACTACGTTCTGGATGTGCTGGAAGGAGCCGTAACCAATCTTCGCCGGCTCTCACCGTTAACGCGCAAAGCGATATTGGAAGCCGTCTGACAAAAACCAAGCTGATCGCTTCCGGAAGTCAGCAGAAGCTTAACTACCAAAGCTTCTCCGGAATAAGTACGACATCTTCACGAAGAACGTGCGGCCATTGCGGCGAAAGCCTGGCTCAAGCTGGCCATTGAAAGGACTATAGCCATTGCGGGACAGATCGTCGTTGTACCCAACGTAGAATGCTGTCCCCGGGTTAGGCGTCCACCCGACCAGAAACTGACCTCTGATTCTGGCCGAGAGCGAATCGTAATCGGCCCGAGCGCGTGCGAACAAAAAGCGTGTGAATTGATAGGTCGAGCGCACCACGTAGATATTGTCGTCAAAGGCAACCAGGCCAGTGTCATAGCGCTTGAGGCGACTCTTGTTATAGGAAAGCGAAAAATTAAGTTCGTTGATCGGCTGTAAGCCAACGGATAATTCCATGTCCCACTGACTGCCTGCTCCGGGATCGAGCGCGGCTGACGGATTCCGCCGCGCTGCAGGACTGACTCGCGGAAAGTTTGGGCCTGCGCCAAAATCCAGGTCGAATGCCTTCGCGGTATGCATCCCAAAAAAGTTGAAATTGTACTTCTTGCTGGGACGACTACTGAGAAAGATGTAAGGGCTGGTAGGAGAAATTGATCGTTCGGGGTCGGCTCCAAAAAATGAACCGCTGTGAGTCACTGTGCGAGCTGCGCCAAACTCTTCCTCAAATAACCGCTCGTAGGCTTTAACTACACCAATCCCCACCTGACTGCTGCGCTGCAGATTAAACTGGACTTGCGCTTCGTCTGCGATATTTTGACTGCGTCCCTGCCAGTCAAAGTTCATGCGACTGGAGTTGTAGACGCGCCAGGAAATTACTTTGGCTTTGGGTTTTGGCTCGGAGTTGTAACTAACAAACAGATCGTGAAAGTTCGTATTACGTCGCCGGGTAAATCCCACGTCAGCTCGATAATCTCGCGTGCGGCCCTGGCCGCTTAAGCGATAACTGAAGTGGCGGCCACTCTGGTTGAGACTATAGTTATAGCCAAACCCATTCCCGGTGCGATAGCTGCTTCTCGTGGCAAAGGAAGTTCCTGACTGATCCGACCCAATATAGCAGGGAGCAGAGGAGGAAGGCCGATAAAGATCTGCTCCTGGATTCGTGAAACAACGACGCGAGTTGGTGCCGATAACTTGAAAAGTCAGAGTTCGCTGCGGGCTAAACTTGAGCCGGCCATCAAAGGCCAACAGTTGATTGTGCTTCTCTATAAAGTTGTAACTCGTCGCCAAAATACCGAGACTCGACTCTCTGCCGACATCACGTTTTAAACGCAGGACTGCGACATATGCGTTTTTGTCCAGGAACCGTCGAATTCCAGGCAGGATCAAGGGATCGGCGCGTTCCTCTGCGCTAAAGTTTCCCGGCGCATTGTCACTGGCCAGCAAAAGTCCAAACGTGTTGCGTCCGCGCTTGCCCGTGAGCTTTACGGCAACATCCGGATCGACGATGGCTCGGGTGTGTACTACCTGAGAAGGCGTTTGAAAAATATCGATGCCTTCCAGGAAAAAGGGCCGCTTCTCCTGGAAAAAAATCGGAAAGCGCTGATTCGCAGTGATTACAGTCTCGTCCGCTTCGACTTGAGCAAAGTCCGGATTAATCGCCAGATCCAGTGTGACAGTCGGAGTCAATCCGTACTTCAGACTTAGACCAGGATCAAACTTTATTGGACTGTTCACCATGCGGCCGGGATCCGTCGCGGCCGGGTTTGCAGCGAGCGCCGCTACCGAAAGCGAGCTGACCCTCTTTCCGGATTCTGAAAGCGTCAGACTGGGAATGACCTCCAAGGTTCTTTCGGTCGAAATGCCTTCCAACCCAGTAAGGTGAGCAGCCTGAGTTAAGAGGCCTGAAATGTCGCGACTGATAGGGACCCACGAGTCGATTTCATCGTTGAAACGATCGATGTTGCGCCAGATGTGAAATCCCCAAAGTTTCCCCTTCCCGGCTTCGTAACGCAGCGACTTGAACGGAATCGCCACTTCAAGCGTCCAGCCATCGCTGGTCAGGATTCCTTTCGACTCCATCACGATGTCGACGCTGAAATCATTATTGGAGCCTTCGGTAACGATGCCGTCCTGTTGTACGCCCAGGGGATTCCAACCGAGGATGTAGGCTTTCCGCTGATCGTTGAAAGTATCGAGGTAGATGCGAACGTTATCTTCACCGAACACCTGGTCGCGAGCAGCCACGCTCGCGCGCACCTTGTCGGGTTCGTCATAGGCGTGGAACGCAAAGTAAAGAAATTTCGAGTCGTAACCAAGAAACGCTTCACTGGGTTTCGAAGGGGCAATATTGTCACCGGGAGTGGTCTGGTAAAAATCGCGTAGGACGACAGCCTGCTTCCATTCCTCATCGTTCAACCGACCATCTATCACGGGGGGCTTATCAAGACGCGGAATATGGATTGGCCTGGCCTTCTCGGGAGGTACGGTCACACGCCCATTCGCTTTGGCGCCACTGTCTGGCAAAGTGATCGAGGCAGGTTTGACAGTAGTGGGAGCGGCACCGGTGTCGACTGTGGTTTGACCCCGAACGTAAACCAACAGGCTACACGTCACCACGCAGATCATCAAAATATTTTTCAACAAGAAACGAGCGCTCCCGGATTATTGATTAATTGAACTGACTGATCTGATCGGTCGCTTAAACCGTTACGACCGCTTCCTGATTGAAGTTTCCATTTAGTTCCCTTCGAACTGGGCTGGGCTCAAAGATTTTACTTTTATCATTGGAGTCACACTCGAGTTTCCAAAAAATTGAAAGTCTATTCACTAATGAGTGTGACATCAATCAGTGTTGCCGCAGAATCACATGGCCGTCACCGGTGTTGAGCTTGAAGACTGTGCCACCCTGCCCGACTTTCCAACGTTTCACTCCGGCTGAAGACGCAGTCTCTTCGGAGATATTCAGCCCGCCATTACTGACTGTCTCCGCATTTGTCTCAATGACGAAATTTGCACCCGAGGGGACTCCCAGCACAATTGAACCATCGCCGGTGCGCGCCTGCAGATCCGTGAAGGTTCCTTCCAGCGTGATTGAGCCGTCGCCGGTGCGAGCATCAACCGCGCCCTGAAATCCGGTCACAAGTATGCGGCCATCCTCCGTCGTGACCTTCAGGCTACCTTGACCGCCCTCAACTTCGACTGAGCCGTCACCACTGCGAGCTACTAACTCGCCGGAAATCCCCTGGAGACTAAGTCTTCCGTCCTCAGAAGAAACATTCACATTTGCATTGCGGGGAACGAAAATTTCCAGTGTCGTCGAGCCGTTGTTTTCTGCGGGCTCCTTATTTGATTTCGCGACGATGACTATCGCAGAGCCCTGCTGCGTTGCTTCGATGGTGATCTTTTTTAGTGACTCTTCAGAGTCGGCCCGCTTCACTGCTGCATAACTGACCTCGGCCTTTTCCCAGGCGCGGATCGTGACGGTACCGTCAAACGTCGAGACCTTGACTGAGGGGACCCCGTTGACGGGAAAGCTTTTCGATTCGCGATCGATAAACCGTCCCCAGCCGGTGCCTGTTCCTTTGGCTCCCTCGCGATAGCGGAACTGCTCGCGCATTTGCCGCTGGACATCGCGCTGCATTTGTCGCTGGGCTTTTTCAACTTCGCGTTGCGACTCTCGAATGGAACGTTCAACTTCACGCTGAATTTGAGCCTGGTCTATTCTGGATAATTCGACTTGAGCCCGCGTCGCTTCGCGCGTGGCTTTGCTCACTTCCTCACTAATACGGCGCATTTCGACAGCTGACTTGTCAGCCCTGGACTTGTCCTTGTCGGAGAGCAAATTGGTTGACAAGCTCAGCGTCCGGCCGTCACCGGCACGCTTGATCGAAATTCCGCCATTGACATTGCCCAGCTTAATGCGCGGCCCCCCGTTGCCGATTTGCCCGAAGAGTTCGTGACCGACGTACTCACCATCGTTCACCGGTAAGCCAAAGTCGTTATGCACTCCGCCATGAACCGTGCCGGCGCGCACTTGCGCGTTAGCGTCCGAGGGAATCACCAGGACAATATTCCCGTTGACTGAATTGAGCGTGACTGACTTCGCCGAGTCGAGTCGTGTAAAGGTTGTCTCCAAATTACCGTTCACGGTAGACAAGCGCACTTCGCCAACCAGCGCGCGCGCTTTGACATGGCCATTAATCGAAGAGGCCTTGACGTCGCCTTCAGCGCCGTCGATATCCAGCGAACCATTGATCACATCGACGGACTCAATACGCGCACGCCTGGGAATTGTCAGCGAATACTCCACCGTGGCCGGATTACCATAGCGCCTGCTTTCTTCATCGTTGAATGTTTGACCACGATCAGGATACCTGGTCCTGATTCTGACGCTGTCGGCAGTCGCATTCACTTCAATCTTAGCTTCATCAAATCGCTCACGGCGGTAGGCTTTCTTGACGGCGTCTACCTTTACTTCGTTCTTATCCCAGACTGAGATCCGCACTCCACCGTTGAGGTTCTCAACAGTAATCCTGCCATTGTCAGAAAGCGGATAGGACTGATGGAACTCCTCACGAACCTCGTCAGCTTTCACTTTCTGCGGGTCAGGCACTTCAAGACTCCACCAGCTAATCCCAGCTGCATATCCGGGACTGGCTGACTGAGTGAAGAGTGCGAGCCCGATAATCACTGCTGTAAAAATTATTCTCTTCATCTAACTTTCCTTATCGTTTTGAATTGTGCGGTTAGAGTTGCATCCGATAAGCACCGGCGCTACTCAGTAAACTCGAGGGAGCCACTTGCTGAAGCCAATGACCCGACAAAATTTAGGAAGTCAACGCCCTGTGTCGACCCGAGATGCCGGAGCTGTAGCTTCTGCTTGAGCGCCTTCTGCATCTCCCTTTCATGGAAACGATATGCCTCCCTGATAAATATGCGAGCACCTACCTGAACTAAGTCATCGGGCAGTTTGATGTCCGGCGCCTGGGCCAACCTCACATTCGGCAGCGACACATAAACTGGAGGCAGGTCCGGCTTTGGTTCGTCAATCGCAGCCTTGGCCTGTAGCTCCGGAAGCCTCATGATTTTCAATCTCAACGCCCTCTTTGCGGGAACCAACACAGCCGACCTCGGCTGATGGAGAACCGTAGGTTCAAGCGTTATGCCACCGATGATCGAAGCGTCGGCGACTGCTTCCGCGGAGGCCATTTCCTCGAGTGGGCAAGTACGGCTTACACCTGCATTAATTTCTGCAGGCGATGCTTCGTTAGGCGCGATCCTGGTGACATAGAGCTTCTGACCGGCCGACGCGAACGAGGCGGCCACACTATGCAGGGTATGCGCCACTGTCTCTACGCGTTCGAGGCGGTTAACCACTCCAGACAGCGAACCCAGAATAAGAAGCAGAACAAAGATTCGGTTCTGAGCCGTCCGTGATTTTTGAGGTGTTCCTGCATTCGTCATGATTGCATTTCCTTCCTTGTTTCCCGGGCCGAAGCCGGCCTCCCAATGAATAGGTCGCTGCCGGCCTCGGCCCGTCTGCGTTGCTCTACTACCAAAACACCATCCCGGATCACTTTGTGGCAAATAAATGAAGGTGGGTAATCGGAATTTATTGCTGAGCGGTGCCTCTCTGGAGCTGCGCTAAATTCAGTGAAGTGAATCTGCTTCGGTCCACAAGTCGGCGCAGGCAGATTTAGGGTTGGGGTGGTTATAGTTTCCGAAGGTGGATGGTTCCGGAGAATGAGGCCAGTTCGAGTTTTGCATCCCCGCTGCCGTAGACAGCTTCCAGCCGGCGTAGGCCGACGCGGGGAACATCAACGATAACCTTCGTCTTGACTTTAGGAGCGTCAACCGGTCGTTCATCCTTGCCTGGTGGACGAGGCTGGACTGCGGGAGCGGCAGGTGGCGCCAATGAGGCTACCACGGTCGGTGCTGCGCTGGCCCTGGCACTCGACTGGCTAACCAGAGTAAGCGGAAAGTCAGTAATCACATCAGCCTTTTGCGAGAACCGGGCATTCAATCGAAATGAAGAATCCTCCGGCAGTGAGAGGGTCATGTCACCTGACATGGTTCGAAAAGCATAACGGCCGCCGCGCGCTAATGGCCCGCTAATATTAAGACTGCCATTCAATGTTTGAGCACTGAGTTGAGAATGCATTACGTGATCAAGCGAGATGTCGCCACTGAGTGTCTGGGCCTCGAAAATGTCTCCCGTTACTGCAGGACTCAGCCCCTGCACCTCGATGTTGCCGCCGGCTGTGTGAAGATTGATTCGTCCGCTCGAATCTCGCAGCATTATCTCTCCGCTGATGGTACCGGCTTCGACCGCGGTGACAGCGCGCTCTATTTCAATATCGCCATTCTGAGTATTGACATAGGCTGCAGCCACCCCGAAAACCCTAATGTCGCTGTCGCGCGTTCGCAGTTGGACGGCTGCACCATGTGGAACATCCAGTTCAATCTCGCTGGACGACTCACAAAAACCCGGCTGCAGAGGGCCCCGGGCCTTATCAAAGATCAACAGCTCGATTTTTTTTGCCGGAGTATTGTCTGCGCCGGAGTCTCTGCGCTGGAACTTAATCTCAGCAGCCTCGCCCGAGCGCACCCGAACACTATTTCGATCCCAACCATGGACGGTGATGCGGCCGGACACTGAACAGGCTGAGACAACCACTTGCGAATCTACCGCGATGGTTCGCTCAATCTGTGAACTACGATCCTTTTCATGCTTCTTGTCAGCATGCGCCAGGACCGGCGCAGCCAATAGCAGCAAGAGAAAAAGAATTTGAAGTCTGCGAGAGTTCATCACACCAAAGGATTTTAACGTCGCGGGTTGACCAACCGCGAGTCGGCAATTTGATTCAGGAAGTCGACCTTGGTCTGGTAGGCCGCATACATAAATTCCGCCGCGTCCGGATTATTGGGATTACTTTTTGCAGCGTTGCGCGTTGCGGCTATGGCTCTGTCGAGCATTGCCAGATTGCGTTCGTATTCGGACTGCAAGGCCGGTCTCATGGCCAGGTTGCCGTCCGACCTAAGCGAAGTGTCGAGTTCTGCGATGGTCTTAATATAGCTTCGTTCACCCGGAAGCAGCTTGGCGTGCGCCGACTCGACCTGGTCGTTAGCTGGTGCCACGTTAGTGGGCTTCGCTCTGTATGCGACGCGCCTGCCAATCGCCCCCGACTTCGAATTGTCTATAGTCGGCGTGGGATTGACACTCGCATTCACTGGCCCCGTCGCATCCGGACCTGCAATTGAAACTGAAACTGGCGCAACTACGACAGCCGCTATTCCGTCTAGAGCCGCCGGTGCCGCGCCCAATCGCAATAGCATAAAGCTAATCGCGAACAGGACAATCGCGGCCAGGCTTGCATATCCAAAGGTACGCTGGGGCGAAAGACACAAAACCTCTGCGAGCCGTCGAAATAAACGGTAAACGGTGGATCTTGACGAGCCGGCGACTAACTCCGGACGCGGTGGATTTAGCAGTCGCTGCTGGGAGATTGCGGCATCAATCCGATGACGCAACCGATCTGTCGGTACGCTCAGAGAAAACTGAGGCTGCAGGGCTTCGGCCAATAACAGGCCGTCGTTTTCCAATTCTCGCGCCGCAAGTCTGCAGTTCAAACATGACGCTAGATGCGCGCCGGTGCTCTCCATTTTTTCCAGCGAGAGCTCGCCATCCAGATAGCTTTGGAGAATTCCTTCATTCAAACACCCTTTCATCGAACCCCTCCAATTTTGCCGTACACCCTTGCGAACTGTTTTCTGCCGCGTGCTACCAGGCTTCCTACATTAGTCTCTTTCAGCGTGAGCGTGAGGGCAATTTCACGATACGAAAGTCCCTGCTGCTTGAGAAGCAAACAACTGCGCATTGGTTCCTTAATTTTTTCCAACGCGCGCCGCGCCGCTTCAATATCGAGGCGCCTTTCGTACTCTTCTTCCGGGGCTTTCCAGCTCGTCTCGCAGTTATCCTGCGAGTAAACAGTATCGCGCACCAGCGATCGGCTTTGACCCCGAATCGTGTTGCGTGCCACATTGAGGGTCACTCGCAGCAGCCACGGCCGCAGCAACTCTTCTCCCGGCGTTGCATCCTGGTTTCGAAAAAGTCTTAGGAAGACTTCCTGCGTTATGTCTTCAGCTAAACCGGCATCGCGCACAACCGCGCGAGCCGTCCTGAAAACAGCACGGTGATGAAGCGTGAACGCTTCGTCAAAACTGAGCGAGGACGCCACAGTCGCGATTTGGTCAGGCATGGAGTCTATCAAGGCTCTAGCTTGTCCGTTCATTCATTCACCGCTCTCTCAGAAGGGTAAACCCCACTAAAACGCCATTTGTGGCAACTTTCTGTCACGCTCAACTACCGTTTTCCAAGCGGTGTATTGTAGGCTGAAGTGCGTAACAAGCCAATCAGCTCAGAACCGCGTTGCACGAATGGGCTGGCCGAAAGTTCGAAAGCGAAAATCTCAGCGAGAACACGAGGACAAGAGTGCCCGACAACACCACCAAACAATCTGCGGAACTCCATGATAGCCCTTTCATGCGGGCCTGCCGGCGTGAACCCGTCGCTTACACACCCGTATGGCTGATGCGCCAGGCGGGACGTTATATGCCGGAATATCGCGAGGTTCGCTCGCGCATGAGCTTTCTCGAGTTGTGCAAGACGCCCGAGCTCGCAGCCGAAGTTACTGTCCACGCCGCGCAGCGTCTGGGCGTCGATGCGGCCATTATCTTCGCCGATATCCTTTTGATAATTGAACCGATGGGAATCGAACTGGAGTTTGCAAAAGGAGATGGCCCGGTAATTCATAATCCCGTGCGCGAAGCAGCAGACGTAGACCGTTTGCGAGAAGTCGCAGACATCAGCTCGCTCGATTTCGTTTTCGACGCCATAAATAAGACTCGTCAGGCGCTCGCTTCGAATATTCCGCTGATTGGTTTTTGCGGCGCCCCGTTTACGCTCGCTTCCTATATCGTCGAAGGTGGCGGCTCGAAGAATTACATTCACACAAAGCGATTGATGTACAACGATCGCGGCGCCTGGCATGCGATGATGTCACTGATCTCACGTGCGCTTGGCAAATATCTGAATGCACAAGTGGCCGCCGGCGCTCAGGCAGTACAGTTGTTCGACTCGTGGGTCGGTTGCCTGGGACCAGATGACTATCGCGAATTTGTCCTGCCTTATACGCAAAGCGTTATCAGGAGTGTAACGCCGGGGGTGCCGGTATTACATTTCGGAACCGGGACGGCGGCACTTTTGGAACTGATGCGCGAGGCTGGTGGCGATGTGATCGGCTTTGATTGGCGTGTGCGTTTGGATGAGGCCTGGGCACGGGTCGGGCATGACATCGCAGTGATGGGTAACCTTGATCCGGTCTCGTTGTTTGCGAGTGTCGCCCACGTGCGAGCTGAAGCAAAGAAAATCCTGCGGCAAGCCGCTGGACGCTCGGGTCACATATTTAATCTTGGTCACGGCATTCTTCCCGAGACACCGGTCGAGAATGTAATCGCCCTGGTCGAGGCAGTGCATGAAGGCATTTAACTTCGGACGGAACTAAACAGGAAATCTTCTCACCCATGAACTACGACGCTATTTTAATTATTTCTTTTGGCGGTCCTGAGGGACCGGATGATGTGCTTCCGTTTCTCGAAAACGTTTTGCGTGGCCGCAATGTACCGCGCGAGCGCATGCTGCAGGTCGCGAAGCATTACGACTTGTTTGGCGGCGTCAGTCCCATCAACGGCCAAAACCGGAGCTTGATCGCAGCCTTGCAGGCCGAGCTCGATAGTCACGGCCCTCACCTGCCGATCTACTGGGGCAATCGCAACTGGCATCCGATGTTGGCAGACACGCTGCGGCAAATGAGCGATGATGGGATCAAAAATGCAATCGCCTTTGTGACTTCGGCCTACAGTTCCTACTCCAGTTGTCGCCAGTATCTTGAAGACATCGAGAGGGCACGGGAAGTCGCCGGCGCCGGCGCGCCGGGCGTCGACAAAATTCGAGCTTTCCACAATCATCCCGGATTTATCGAGGCCAATTCAGAGAACTTGCGCGCTGAGCTGGCTAAAATGCCCGAATCGCGCAGGGCGGCGACGCCCATAGCGTTCACAGCCCATAGCATTCCGCGCTCCATGGCTGACAATTGCCGCTACGAAGAGCAACTGCTGGAAACCTGCCGGCTTGTAGCCGAAGCTGCAGGCAATAATTCCTGGCGATTGGTTTTTCAGAGCCGCAGTGGTCCACCATCACAGCCCTGGCTCGAGCCTGACATTTGCGACTACCTGAAAGAGCTGAAAGCAAGTGGTGCAGAGGAGGTGGTGATCGCTCCGGTCGGATTTGTGTCCGATCACATGGAAGTCGTCTATGACCTCGACACCGAAGCGCGCCAATTGTCGGAAGAACTGGGATTGAACATGGTGCGAGCTCGCACCGCCGGAACCCATCCGGCGTTTATTAGAATGGTCCGTGAGCTGATTATGGAAAAGATGGATGTAGAACTGCCGCGACGTTGGCTGGGTACACAAATGCCTCGACCCGACGTTTGTGTTGAGGGGTGCTGCTCGAAAGGCGCGGCCGGAATGCCGAGGCCTTCTCACCCACAGTCCGATTCGGTGGAAGTTTCGAATTCATAGCGGTTCAAAGATCGGAAGTCTTGAAGGTATCAGCGCCCGAACCATGCCAGATCAACGAAAAGTAAAACGAATTGTGATCATCGGAGGTGGAATCACCGGCCTGGCAGCCGCACATCGTTTGCTGGAACTCAGCCGCGGCAGTCCGGATCCAATCGAGATCAATGTTCTTGAAGCCAGTCATCGCCCGGGGGGCGTACTGAAAACCACTGAGCGCGATGGCTTTCTGATCGAGGGAGGCGCGGACTCCTTCATTTCTGAAAAACCCGAAGCGCTTGCACTGGCAACTCGCCTCGGCCTTGCCACGCGACTCATCGAGACCAACGATCGTCATCGACGCAGCTTCATTGTGCGCAAAGGAAAGCTGCAGCCGGTGCCGGAAGGCTTTCAATTGCTGGCGCCTGCTAGTTTCTGGCCTTTTGTTACAACGAACATTTTTAGTTGGACCGGTAAGGCGCGCATGGCGCTGGACTTGATTATTCCGCGACGTGGGCAAGTCAATGGCGACACTGATGAGAGTCTGGCCGACTTTGTGCGCCGTCGCCTGGGCCGGGAAGCTTTTGAAAGAATGGCCCAGCCGATGATTGGGGGCATCTACACAGCCGATCCGGAAAAGCTCAGTTTGCGCGCGACTCTGCCGCGATTTCTCGACATGGAACAAGCTGAGCGCAGCATTATTCGCGCACTTTGGAAGCAAAAAAAACGAACGAGCGACAAAGCAAATAAGGGTGTCAGCGGCGCACGCTACAGTT
The DNA here is from genome assembly GCA_038237475.1 of Pyrinomonadales bacterium. Classification (GTDB taxonomy): domain Bacteria; phylum Acidobacteriota; class Blastocatellia; order Pyrinomonadales; family Pyrinomonadaceae; genus JAOAPY01. Next base: position 541,865 of record JBBRYS010000002.1, read on the forward strand.
TGTTTCTCTCGTTTGACAAAGGCATGCAGGTGCTGGCCGATGAATTGGCTGCGCGTCTCGAAAGTCGCATGCAGCTGAATACCAAAGTAGAGGCTTTGGCGCTGAATGAATCCAAAACAGGTTGGACAATTCGACTCAGCGATCACAGCAGCGTTGACGCGGACTATCTTTGCCTCGCGATTCCGGCCTATGGGGCCGCGTCTCTGTTGCAGGAGACTGACGCGGAACTCGCGCATAGGTTGAACCGGATTGAGTACGCGTCGACCGCCATTATTAATATTGCCTACAGACGGGCGGACGTTCCTCATCCGCTCGATGGGTTCGGCTTTGTAGTCCCCTTCATCGAAGGCCGATCACTGCTCGCCTGTAGTTTTAGCAGCGTCAAATTTGCCGGCCGAACACCTGCTGACCACGTCCTGCTGCGTGTTTTCGCCGGCGGCGCATTACAGCCTGACCTGTTTGCCCTGGATGAGGACGAACTGTTGCGCCGGGTCAAGGTGGACTTGCGGGAGTTACTCGGTATCACTAATCCGCCACTCTTTGCCGACATCGAGAAGTGGCGTCGTTCGATGCCGCAATATCACTTGGGACACCTCGCACTTGTATCCACGATCATGGCCGGCAGTCAGGAGCTTCCCGGTCTTCTGCTCGCCGGCAATTCGTATGGCGGCGCCGGGGTGCCGGACTGTATTCGCAGCGGCGAAAGCGCAGCCGTCGAGATCTGGAAAAGAATGGTTCCCTCTCCGGTAAGTTAAAGCAGGCAACGATACTCATTCCGTTAGCGCTTCGTCGTGATGCGAAATTAGGTTGACGTACACTCGCAAACTGACATAAAAGCTCAGCTGACTGCCGGGAGGTAAAAGATGACGTCCGCAGATACCCACATCGAAATCGAGCAGCAACTTCGCCAGATGAACGACGAGTGGGTGAAGGCGCTGGTGAGGAAAGACGCGGCCACGCTCGATCGGATCATGGCCGATGATTTTGTCTTTGCCTACCCGATGGAAGGTGACGACAAGGTGCAGTTCATTGACGATGTCGTGTCAGGAGATCTCAACGTGCAGGAGTTGGCCCGGGCTAACGTAACCGTCCGTATCTGGGGGCACACGGCGGTCCTCACCGCAATGGATTCGGCACGATGGTTCTACCAGGGCCGGGACTTCTCGGGACAATATAAGATCGTTCATGTCTATGCTCAGCGCGACGAACAATGGCAGCTGGTGGCAGTGCAGGCTTGTCCGATCAAATAACCTCAGCCGGCGTGCGGCTACTTTTGCTGCGCCAGTTTCTCTATCCAGGCTTCATTGGTTTGTCTGAACGGAAGAAAGGCTTCGCGCGGCGCCGTTGTCTCCACCTGCATGTTGTCGTCGGTATTGATCACCGCACCCGCAGTAGCAGGCCCCAGACGTGTCTCGTCACACACATACCATGCGCGCACGTCCGACTCGGTTTTCATGCCGACCCTTGCCAGTTCCGCTGCTGTTCGAGGATCGCGCATCCGTTCGGCAATGCGGTCCAGCATGAGCGGTTGCCGGCTTCCTACCAGCACCAAATCCTTTCCCGTAGGATTGCCGCCAACCCTAAAGATCATCACGTGCGGAAAGACTGTTTGAAATGTCGCGAGGACTGACTGCAGGCTTTGGTTGGAGAGTTGGTACATCTGCAACCACTGCACAAACACTCCGCCATCATTCAGCCGTTGCCGTCCTAACTGAAAGAACTCTTTGGTGAAGAGATTCGCCACTCCCGGCACCCACGGGTGACTCGGCTCGCTCATGATCAGGTCATAGAGATCGGGGCTGCCGTTGAGATAAGTTCGCGCATCGTCAATCACGAGATGCAGGCGCGCATCATTCAGTGGACTATGGTTGACATGCTCAAAATAACGCGAGGCTGGGATAGTCGCCGGCTCAAGTTCCACGCACACCACTGATTCAATCGGCGACTGCAGTATCGCGCCGGCGCTAACTCCCGAAGCAAATCCGATTATCAATCCGTTCCTGATTGATGGCGCCAGCAGAATTGGTAGCTGCGCCAGCATCACCTGTGTCGACATGTCTTCGCCGTCCGAAGCATTGGTGCGCCCGTTAATCGCAAGCGCTGTGATGTCCCAGTCTCGCCGCACGGACACGGTGGAGGTTGGCCCCTCTTCATACATCAGGAGTTCATGCCGGCCCTCGCGCGGCCTGTCTGCGCCGGTCTCCGAGCCTAACTCGCGAGACTTAGCGAGCACGCGCACCAGACTGTCGTAAGCCCCACTAGACAGTTCATTGAGATTCAGCTTCGGCGCCACCAGGAACGAAGCCAGGACGAGAATTAGTGAGCCTCCAACTGCAAATGCCTGGACTACATCGCGATCTCTTTTCGGAAACATTGCAGGAAAGGCAGAGCCCGCAACCACAAAAGAAAACGCTGCCGCCAGCAGAATGGTAAAGCGCGTTCCCAAATGCGGGATCAGAATAAATCCGGCGCCGAATGCTCCCAGAATTGCACCCACTGTGTTGATGGCATAGCTACGGCCTACTAGTTTGACGGACGCTGCTGCTCCGCTGGCCCACACCAGCACTAACGGCATCACGGTTCCCATCAGAATCGCCGGCAACAATATCAACAGGGCCGCTGCGAAAATCTGCAGCAGTAGAAACCCGCCCCAACTGCCTACGTTCGCTCGCCGCCCAACACGTGTCAGCAATTCCGGTATTAGATTAATCACGCCGAGGCTCAGCAGGAGCGACACGCCGGTTGCCAACTCGACCTTGAAAATCGTGCGACGCAAGTTTGTGGTGCGTGCCTTGCGGCCAATTTCATAAGCCCCCAGCGAAAGCCCGATTAGAAAGAGCGCCACTACAATAGTGAAGGCGTAAGTGCTCGAGCCTATCACCATGGTGAGCACTCGCGTCCAGGCGACTTGAGTGCTGATGGTTACAAATCCCGAAATCGCCGCACACGAAAGCCAGAACACTTTCCCCTGGTCGAAAAGTGCGGATGCCTCGGTGGACGCTAATGTGTTGTCTTCAATCACGCCGCGACCATGAGAATCGAGCTCCGCGCTAGCCTCATGGCCACGATCGAGCAGCATCGCTGCGGATCCGATCAGGACATTAATAACCGCAGCCACATAAATTGTTTTGATCAGTCCCAAACCAGGCAGCAGGAAAAACCCAGCTCCGACCGTACCCAGAATTGCGCCCAACAAATTGAAAGTATAGAGCCGGGCTATCGAATTGGATCTGAACTCTCTTGTTCTTATCAACACCGCTGCCAGGACGGGTAAGGTTGCCCCCATCAGCGTGGTGGGAACCAGCAAGGTGGCGCCGGATAGCACGAAGCGCCAAAGACTAAAAACATAGAAGTTCGGATGTAGATGTTGCCAAACGAGGGCATAAACGTGGTCCACCAGACGGAAGAGCAGCGGGACCAGAAGAGCATAGATCGCGATCCCGAGCTCAATCAGTCCGTAAGCTCGCAAAGGCCTCTTAAGGCGAGCCGCTGCACGGCCAGCCAACGCGCTGCCCAGCGCGAGCCCACCCATGAAAGATGCCAGCACCGTACTGACTGCAAGCGTAGTCGCCCCAAATACCAATCCCAACATGCGCGCCCACACCACTTCATAGATCAAGCCGGTCGTACCTGACAGTACAAAGCAGATGGCGATGGCCGTCGTCGTCCGCGCGTCATAAACGACGCTGGCTGGAGACCGCTGAACTGTTTCAAGGTGTGTCATCGACTTTGATTGTTGCAACTGCGCGTTCAATTGCATTTGATTGTCAGCTTCGGCAGGTGACGACCGCGGGTTCTTCCATCTGACTCTAACCAGCGGCAGCCGGGATCGGCGGCAGATCCGACAGTGGCAACCTGGTTCCCGCCAGATAGATGACATGTGAGTTTCGCCAGACGCGCGCCGGAATCGATCCCGGGGGAGACGGCGTTAGCAGAATCCCAAAATCACCAGCTATCTCTTCACCCTGCGGCGCTGCATCTTCAAGTTCGGCGACTTGAGAAAAGAAGTCAGTTGGTCCGCTCTCTGGCTGGGCCAACGCCAGCCTGCGCAGACACTCGTAGAGATGTTCGAGGCCGGAACCGAAGCGACCTGCATCGTTCCCAATAACCAGCTTTACCTCCGCCCGCTCATCGATGAAATGCCGCGTCAATGATGCCGCAAGAGTGACACCTCTTTCGAACGCGGCTCTCGACTCATCAGCTTCCGTGATCAGGCGCGGATCCAGAATGATCGTTACGCGTCGTTCATCCTCAGCAGTAAATTCGCGAACGGTCAGGCGTCTCGACCTGGCTGTGGCCTTCCAGTCAATATGTCGCAGATCATCCTGCGGCTGATAGTCACGCAACGAAAACAGATCCTGTCCCACTCCGCGACGCAGCGATGCACTGCGGCCGGCATACATCGGCAACAGATGAAGCTCATCACCGATGGCTTCCGGTTTGGGATAGACGATCAAATCAACATTACGGGCGCTCAAGCGGCGTCGGCGTCGCAGAAAGCCGAACGGAAATCGCGTCGACAATTCGAATCCGGTGATCAGAACGTGCCCGCGCTCAGCGAATAATTGCTCTACTCTTTGTTCGGTCGCAGCCGCGTGAGGCACGTAGGGGAAATATGCCAGCGCTCGCTTTTGATATCGGGTGCGTTTTTTCTTCTCATCAGGCTGATCATGGGATTCGATTGGGCCACGGGCTTCAACGAGTGTTGAAAAAGAAGGCAAAATGCTTTTCGTATTTCTCAACGTCACGATTACCGGAGCAGCTTCCCCCGCAAAGATATGGTCGGGAAAACGCGCTGACACAGTGAGTTCTCGCAGCGAAGCCCGAGCCGACATCCAACTAACGAATAGCGTAGAGACGAGAACTGAAAAAACCAGGAAGAGTAGATTGTTGCCTGTGTTCCAGGCGGCAAAGGCGACGACCGCGACCAGAATCAAATAGATTCCGCCACCCGTCGTCAGCTCGACCGGCAACTCCAGCCGGCCCAGTTCCAAACGGGCTGAGCGCGCCAGCGGTGGCACAATGAAAATCACAATGAGGCCGGCAATGACCAGGGAGAGGATGGCTGCAGTCGCAGCCAGTCCGGCGTTGTCGGTGCGGCGTGCGAGTACCGAAACCAGAGCCGTCACCAATCCGCCGGCAACCAGTAACGTGCCCAGGATAGCGTTGCGCCAGGATACGGAAGAGCGCAGTCGAAATGGCGAAGGTCGAAAGCCGTATCGATCAGTTCCCTCTTCAGCCTTCATCTTCTACCTTTTAGAGAGGCACACTGACGGTCTTGATAATCTCAGTGAGTACGGCTTCAGCCTCTTCGCTGCGCCGCAGTGAGGAAGAAAATCTCGAGCTGACGAGTATACGGTGAGCGAAAACTGGAAGCACCAATCGCTTAATATCGTCAGGAATACAATAGGATCGATCTTCGGTTAGCGCCAGTGCCTGAGCTGCGCGGAAAAGTGCGAGCGTGCCGCGCGGACTAACGCCCAGATCGAGCATCTCTGAATCTCTTGTCGCTGTCACAATTCTCATTAAATAATCAACCAGAGCGTCGTCGACCGAGACTGCCGCGACACTTTGTTGCAACTGCAGGACCTCCACATCCGTCATTACTGGTCTGAGCGACTCCAGCGGATCCTGGTGTTCACGGTCTCGCAACATCTGCATTTCCGCACCCGCTTCCGGGTAACCGATTCGCAGGCGCAGCATGAAGCGATCAAGCTGTGATTCCGGGAGCGGATAGGTGCCATGATGTTCAATCGGGTTCTGAGTCGCCAACACCATGAAAAGTGACGGCAGCGGGTGCGTGATTCCTTCGACGGTCACTTGCCTCTCCGCCATTGCCTCAAGTAATGCCGACTGGGTCTTCGGCGTGGTGCGGTTGATCTCGTCAGCCAGCACTACATTGGCAAACACCGGCCCCGGTTTCCACTCAAATACCGCACTGTGCTGATTGTAAATCGAGAGTCCAATGACATCCGAAGGAAGCAGGTCCGAAGTGAATTGCACCCGTTGAAAGGTGCAGTCGAGGGCTCGCGCGAGCGCGTGAGCAAGGGTGGTCTTGCCGACACCCGGGACATCCTCGACCAGCAAGTGACCGCCGGCAATCAGCGTCACGATTGCGAGGCGCACCGATTCGGGCTTCCCCTTGATGACCGTTTCAATTGCGTTCTGCAGGCGGTTAACAGTCTCCACCGCTCGCTCTGAAATGGCTGCCGGTGGACCATTAATTGTCTCGATGTTTCTCATTAAATGTGTACCCAGGATGGGTCATTCTACATGTTCGATGTCGCAGCCGCACCTGAAAAGTAGAAAGACATCGTGGCATGACGAAGCCTTGCCTAATGTAGTAAACTCGCAGCGCTCGAAACCGCTCCCTGGATTGGGGGAACCATTTCCGGGTCCGCACGTGTACTATAGTTCTGAGGAGAGTTATGAAAAACGACCACACCAGACATTCAGATGAGGCGGGTTTCTCGCTCATTGAGTTGATGATCGTAATCGCGATCATCGGAATTCTGATTGCAGTGGGTGTGACAGGGTGGAAAGCGGCGGTCAAGCAAGCCAATGAGGCCGCGGCGGTAAAGACCATTCGGACTATTTCTGAAAACCAGATGCTCTATTACAACGGCCACAATCGCAGCACCTTTGGCACTTTCGATCAGATGTTGAAAGACGGGATGCTCGACGCTCGCTTCAATGGCAGCACGCCTGTGGTTGAGGGCTATGTCTTCAATATGAAGGTAATAGCAAAGTCCACTACGCAACCCGCGAGTTATACGATCAGTGCCGATCCCCAACAAAGCGAGGGGGTTGGGGCTACTGGCAAGAACCACTTTTACGCGGATTCAAATTCGAGCACCATTCATGTCAACAGCGACCAACCAGCTTCGCCGACGGATCCGCCTCTCGGCCAGTAACAGCCGGCGCTGGAAAAATTTACGCAACCCAAAGCGGCCCCGAAGGTTTTCGGGGCCCTTTTTTGTGCTACTTAGTCACCAATACCGGTCGAGAATGAGATCATGGCTTCACGTGCGCGACCGAGGTTCACCCCTTGAATGCAGTTATCCGCTGCTCATCCCGCGGAACCTTGCTAAACCAGTGACAACATTGCGTCTAACCTTGACAAAAAGCCAATTGTAACTATAATTGTTACAGAATTGCGTACACTGAAGTCGTTTTATGTCAACGAGTAGCCGATTCGCCGTGGCGATCCACATCCTGACCTTGATGGCCTGGTCTGACGACGAACCCCTGAAGTCAGAGCAGGTCGCTGAAAGTGTCAACACCAATCCCGTTGTAATTAGAAGAATGCTCTGCGAACTAGCCGATGCGAATCTGGTCGTGTCTCAGACCGGCTCGACGGGCGGTTCACGACTAAGTCGAAAACCTGCGGATATCACGTTACGTGACGTTTATCACGCCGTCGAATGCCCGGGAGTCTTTTCTTTACATCGGCAACCTGCAAGCAGAACTTGCCCGGTTGGGATGGGTATCGAACCGGTTCTGGGAGCAGTATTCGAAGAAGCGAACGACGCAGTTGAACAAGTTCTGGCGAAAATCAGTATTAGCGACGTGATGATGCGGCTCAAGTCCGGCGGGGCTGGCGCCAGACATCACGCGCGAGCGGAAAAATTGCCCCGTCACATTATTCTCGAAGCGACCCGGGGCCTTAATAAAAGAAGCAGATCTGGAACTATCGCGAAAGAGCAATAACGCATCTATACAATGGCTGACAGAGAGCTCACGAGCGAGAGGTTCTCTGCACTTTGGTAATCTCGCACGAAAGGCGGAGTGAATTGAGTAGGCTTAAGAAAGATCAGGATGTCGGCTTGATGAATTCGGGCAAGGATGAGTTTGCGAATCCCAATGAAGAATTGGAGGACGCAATCTCAATAGAAGATATCGATGACGTGCTGCTGAAGTTGCAGACGGCAGGCTTGGCTGGATCCGAATCTGATGAACCTTTAACTGAGCAGGACTCGGCTGCGAACGCGTCATCTGATGACGGGGATGAGCCCACGGCGGAAGATGTGGAACTCGATCTTTCAGCCGGAGCGCTCGATAAGACATCGGATCCCGTACGCGTCTACATGCGCGAAATGGGAATAGTGCCGCTGCTCAAGCGCGAACAGGAAGTGGCTATTGCCAAGCGAATTGAGTGGGGACAGAAACGGGCCCACAAAGCTATCGCTCGTTCGCCTATTGCCGTAGTGGAACTGCTCCAGATTGGCGCCGAACTCGAGGCGGGTAATCTGAACATTCGCGACATCGTCACCTTCTCGGACCAGATGGAAGCTGACGAGCACGAGGATCGCAGTGAAGAGTATTTGCAGTGGACCATCGAAGGTATCCAGAACATTCGTAAACTCTACAAACGCGGCCTCAAGGAACTTGCCGCGATGCGTGAAGAACAAAAAGTAGCGCACGGCCGCGGCGCTAAAAAGACTTCCAAAAAGCTGCTGCGTTGCAAGCGCAAGCTATCACGAACTCGCATCGAGATCGTGACGGAAATGGCCGGTCTGCACCTTAAAGAAGCGACCCGTCAACGGCTGATCGAAGCGATCAACGCCCGGCACAAGGAAGTTCGCACGCTCGAGCGAGAGATCGAAGGCTTTACTGAAAAGCTGACGAAGAAACGGTTGAAAGCTGACGAGAAAAAGGATTTCAAACGTCACATTACGGTGGCCAAGCGCCGGCTGAAAGAAATCGAAGCCGAACACTTCGTTTCGCCGCTGGAGATCAAGCGTTCATACCAGATGATTGTGATGGGTGAAGCGCAGGCGGCCCAGGCCAAACACGAATTGACCGAAGCTAACCTGAGGCTGGTGGTTTCAATCGCGAAGAAGTATCAGAATCGCGGCTTGCAGTTCCTGGATTTGATTCAGGAAGGTAACCTGGGTCTGATGAAGGGTGTCGACAAGTTCGACTGGCGCCGTGGTTATAAGTTTTCAACTTATGCTACATGGTGGATTCGTCAGGCAATCACCCGCGCGATTGCCGACCAGGCCAGAACGATTCGCATTCCCGTCCATATGATCGAGGTGATTAACAAACTCAAGAACACTTCGCGTGAGTTGGTGCGGGATCTGGGTCGCGAACCAACCACTGAGGAAATCGCCAAGCGGATGGACACCTCGGTAGAAAAGGTACGCAAGGCCTTCAAGTTGATGCAGGATCCGATCTCGCTCGAGACACCCATCGGCGAAAGCGGTGATTCGCAACTGGGAGATCTAATCGAGGATAAATCGACCGAGAGTCCCGCGGCTCGAGTGATTACTTCGAACCTGCGTGAGATTACCGGTGACGTCCTGCAAACGCTCAGCCCGCGCGAGGAGCGAGTGATTCGCTTGCGCTTCGGTCTGGACAATGAAGGGCACGAACGTACCCTGGAAGAAGTAGGCCAGAACTTCAATGTGACCCGCGAACGCATCCGCCAAATCGAAGCAAAGGCGCTGCGAAAACTTCGCCATCCCTCGCGAGCCCGAGTGCTGAAGAACTTCATCGAAAGCGAAGCCCGGTAAGCAAAGAGGCGCTTATTTCAGAAAAAGGTCACGCGATATGCGTGGCCTTTTTCATTGATAGCGAACCGATCCGCCATCGGTTTTCACGCGCTGCTTACATCCCTGTTTCTCTTATCTTTGAATTCGTGCTGAACCACCCCTGGCCAGCGCGCGCACCTCGTCCAGCGAAGCCATCGTTGTATCTCCCGGATAGGTAGTCAACAACGCTCCATGGGCCCAACCCAGCTTCAGTGATTCTGCCGGCGGTTCACCCGTAAGCAGACCATAAAAGAGCCCACTAGCGAAACCGTCACCTCCCCCCACCCGATCGAGCACATCCAACTCCATGGTGGGCGAAGCATGCCTTTCACCGTTGACCCAGGCAAGCGCCCCCCAACTATGTCGATTCGTCGAGTGGACCTCACGCAGGGTTGTGGCAACAACCCTAAGGTGGGGATACTTTGTTGATACTTGATCCATCATCGCGAAGAAGGCGCTCGGATCCATTTTGGAAGTGGCGCCAATATCGGGCCCCGGAATTCCCAGACCTTTCTGCAGATCCTCCTCATTGCCAACCAGGACGTCGACGTTCTCAATGATGCGCGCAAAGACATCCCGTGCGCGACCTTCGCCGCCCCTACTGCGCCAGAGCTTTTCACGAAAGTTGAGATCGAAGGAAATGATCGCCCCGGCTTCCTTGGCCGTCTTCATGGCGGCAATTATCACTTCAGAGGTGGTCTCAGACAGTGCTGCAAAGATGCCGCCGCTGTGAAACCAACGCACGCCTCCTTGGCATATCTCGGCCCAGTTGAAGTCATCCGGTTTGAGTTGCGCCGCAGCTTCGTGAGCGCGGTTATAAAAAACAACGGGCGCGCGAACCCCGTAGCCGTGATCACTGTACACGGCTGCGATATTTGGACCACTGACCCCGTTGTGCTGGAACCATTTATAAAACGGCCGGACGCCCATGGCCTGCACGCGTGCAGCGACCAACTCGCCGATTGGGTAGTCAACCATCGCCGTGGCAATCGCGGTCTGCAGGCGAAAGCAACTGGCCAGATTCGCAGCTACATTGAACTCTCCGCCGCTAACGTGAATCTCGCACCGTTCGGCCCGGCGGAACGGGACGACACCCGGATCCAACCGATGGACCAACGCGCCGAGCGAAACAAAGTCCAGAGCGCCGCTGGAAAGAATGTTGAGGCCATTGATCATTCGCGATCCCTCTTCTTTTATCCGAAAACTTCAATCGTCACCTGGCGCTAGCTTTCCGCGGACGCCGTTTCTTGCGCTTCGTGCTGCATTTTTCGCAGCGACAACCCATTGGGCTAATAATCTGATCAAAGTATTCCTCGCCATAATTGTAAGTAATCTCTTCACCGGCGCGAATTTTTCTTTTGGACCAAACCCAGACTCTGCGCCCCGAAACCAGCGCTTCGGCATTTGGCCGGCACGAGTGGTTAGCATAACGTGCGACATTACTGCGCGGGCTGCCGTCGATTGACCACTTGGAATTCACCCCAAAGAAATACTTCCCCGCTCTCTTCTCAACTTCTTCATTTGAAATCAGGGGGCCGGTGTATTCAATAATGCGCTTGCCTTTGGGAATGGGAGTTAGTGCAAACAGTCCCAGGCCGGTCTTGCTGCGCTTAATAACGTAAGTAGGCTTCATAACTATTTTGTGACCGCGCTCTTCAGCGTCCACTGAAGACACGCAACAATTTCCTTGGGAGCTGTAAATAAAATCAGATTTGGGGATGATAGGTCATGAACTGGGGGTGCAAAGCGCAGTAACCTCTTAACTACCTGCAGCAACCAATCAAATTTTTCCAAAGCAATACAAGGCGCTTCTGGTTCGAATGTAGATGCGCCCGTCTGCGATTGCGGGAGTGGCGAAACACTCATCATCCAACTCGTTCACGGCGAGTATCTCCCATTCGCCGGTGGCCTTCACTACTGACACTGCGCCGCCCTCACCGACGAGGAAGACTTTGTCATCAGCCCCGACGGGCGAAGAAAAATACTTGTCGATGGCACCGTGCAGACGTCCCTGCTTGATCACCTTGCCGCTGGCCGGATCGAAAGAGAGCAGGATGCCACTGTCATTGATCATGAACAGCACGCCCTTGTAGAGCAGCGTCGATGGAACCTGAGGCACGGGCTTTTGATAATGCCAACGGACAGCGGTCGCCGTCTGGTCACCCTTGCCGCCGAGCTTGATCGCCAACAGTCCATTCTCTGAAGCCATCATGGAGCGGAACACTTCCCAATCCCTGGCGCTTAGCCTGTTGTCGCGGTCGGTATCAAAGGCTTCAAAAGCGTCAACCAGCATTCGATCCATTGGGTCGGTGCCAGAGATTTCGGATTTGGCGATCTGGTTATCCTTGTTCTTATCGAACCTGGCCAGCCCTTCTGCGAATCCGATCGTCGGCACCTGCTTCCCGGGCTGGTTCGTGGGAAAACCCCAACCATTAATGTACAGGTAATCGTCGTCATGACTGGCGATGGATTTCATTTCGCACGCCAGGCCGCGCACCCACCAGACTCGCTTGCCGTCTGCGACTGAGTAAGCCGAGAGTTGGAACGATTCAGGAACGATAATCTGTTTCGGGCCCTGCGGCGGCTGGTAAATGATCGGCGTCGAATAACCCGAGATGACGATAGGGCGATCGACTTTCCATCGCACTTTGCCGCTATTCTTGTCTATGGCAAGCAAGTATGAACTCGGGCTGTCTTGATCAACTGGAAGGATTATCTTGTCGTCGACCAGGATGGGAGATGCTCCAAAACCATAGAACATATTGAATGGACCAATAGCCAGTTGCCAACGCTTTTTGCCCGCGCGGTCATAGGAGACAAGCCCAAAGTCCTGAAAAAACACGTAAACATTTGAGCCATCGGTAACCGGACTCGGTGACGCCGGCCCGTTGACCAGCTGCAAGCGCCCGACGAACAAACGCGGAACTTCCCTTTCCCAAAGCTGCTTCCCAGTCTCGCGATCCAGACAGATCACGAGCAGCTTGTACTTCTCTTTCTCAGTTGTGTGCGCGGTAACAAAGACGCGATCGCTCGTCAGCACCGGTGACGAATGTCCTGGAGGAAGAGCTGTCTTCCAAACAACGTTCTTGTTCGGTCCAAACTCAGTGGGCAGTCCCGTGGTTGCCGAGACTCCGCTGCCGTTTGGACCACGAAACTGCGACCAGTCTACAGCGCTGGTTTTTTTCGCAGATTTTGGGGAAGCGTCTACACGATAAAGCGATGAAGCGATGACTAAGGTGATGAGACAAAGAGCCACTCGCAGCATGTTTGGGCGATAAGTTTTTAGCATCAGCATCAGTTCCTGCACCTGGAATAAACGCGGCGCGATTTTAGACGATAGCCGGCGAAAATATAAAGTTGGGTGGGACTCGGTGAAAAATCAGGACGTCACATTCCCGCCGCTACATCAGAGTTCACTCATCGGGTGAAATTACTCCTGCATCTTTCCGCTTGAGAGAAAGCGCCAGCGCTTGGTGTTGCGGCAATTCGCGATGTAGTTCTCAATTTTCAATTTCGGCATCATGCCCGGCAGCACGGACGAATATGAAACTACGGATGCCCTGGCTGAACTACCTCGCATCTCAGAAGCGCAAGAGTCTTCTACGACCATGCCAAAGTCTTCAACCACTCTGAGGCGTCCGGTTTTAAATTCAATCAGGCCTGCAGTCTCGTTCACAATGCCCTGATGCATGTCGCTGGTGGACATAACCAATTCGTCTATCCCGTCGCCGTTCAGGTCAATCTTGCGTACGATGTTGCTTCTGAAGTCCGCGTCCACATCCAGCAGCAAGCGCGGGCCGGAAAAAATTGCCACTCGCTTGCTGCCGAAGTTTTCGGCGTGCGAAGCGTTGCACTCGCTGACTGAGATCACGTACGCGGTTTGCACTTGCCCGGCAGCTGTAAAGCTACCTGTTGCCATATCAACGATGGCAGGAACAATTTGCCCGGCGCTTCGTGCTGCCTTCAAATTATCATCGCCATTGCCACCGGCGAAGTTCGGATTACATTGGCTTTCGTCAGTCAGATACCGACGAAACAACTTGGCCAACACAGCTCGCTGAGTCGACACCGGGATTTTCAGAGCCGCGGTTGGCGGATCGACCCTGAAGTCGGCCAGGATTTCTTTGGACCCTTGCGATGTCGACAAATTCGGCTTTTGCGCCAGCGCCGTAGAAACAGACGTCAACAAAACCAGAACGAGGACAATTGTTTTCATGCTCATGACTCCTGGGGTGTGATTGAAAATGCCGCAATCATGTACTCTGACAGCCAGCCAGGGCAAGACTTTTCGAGTCGCTGAGTACAGCTGGTCTCAATCAGGATCTGAAGCGTTCTTGTTACGTGCCCACTGCTCACTCTCTTCTTTCAAACCAAGGCGCATCGCTTCAAACAGCGGCAGCCGCACGCTCTCAGGCATCGGCTTCCGACCCTGAACCGAAAACCAGATGATCCTGTTTAGTACTTCGGGATCCGCCATGTCCGCGTGTGACATATCCTGCTGATCGGTGCGCCGCATCCAGAAGGCGCTCGCCGCATCGCGAGCTGGTTGAGTCATCAAATTGTCGAGAGAAACATTCGGAACGCGCGCCTGATAAGGCTGCAAGTCTGCTTCAGCGCGAAAGATATTGATTGGAGTGGCATTGGCATCCAGCTGATTCATGGGTTCAATACCAATCAGAAGTTCCATCGTGCGAATCAAACTTACTGTGTTGTGAAATTCGTGAATCAGCAAACCAGGTTTATTGTAGGCAGAAATCACGAGCGCCGGTGACCGGTGAGCGTCGACGTGATCGGGCCCATCCTGAGCATCGTCCTCGATCACGAAGATCGCTGTATCTTTCCAATAGGGGCTATTTGAAACCGCCTCCACCAATTTTCCCAGCGCGTAGTCGCTGTCTGCCACCAAAAACTGCGGGGTCGGATTGCGTAGCTTGATGCCGTTGGTATGATCATTCGGCAAACGCAGGATGGACAAGTTAGGCATGTTCTCAGGCTTCCCTTCCAGGCGTTCACCAACAAACCTATTGAAATCCTCGAGCCACTCCCCGAATCTTGAAGTCCCGCGAAATTTCGCCTCGCCATTGCCGGCACTTATCAAGGGATTGATCTGCCCCGCAGATTCCCTGCTGGCCCGATATGATTCGGCAGTCATCGCGTCGGGAGTATTCGTATCGAAAGTTCGAAAGCTGACGCTGTGGTGGCCTTCCAGAGCTTTCTTCGTGGGAAAGGCGGAGACAGTCGGCGAGATATCGGGATAAGATTTGGCACGATTGCGCTTGATCGCTGCCACATCCGCTTCCGAAAGCGTAGCGATAAATTCACCGTAGTTGCGATAGGTCAATCCGGCACGGGCCGCTGCGTCCCAGAGGTAGAGCGTCTGCGGCTCAGCCACATCGCGCGAGCCGTTGAGGTACGGTATGAAACGCCGCATGAAATTTGCCACGTCTGTGGCTGAGACCCCTGGACCAAACATCGAAGGAGTGTTGCGCATCGGCTCATAGGCGGGCAGCCGGTTGAAACCTTCATAGTCGTAACCCCGCCCGCGCCTGCTGTACTGCCAACGGTAGGCTTTATCAACATAGTCGCTTGAAAAGGCGGCCGTGCTCCAGTTGTGACCGTCCGGGCTGGCCTCTGAATTGACGAAGAAACGATCAAAAAGACCAAAGCGAAGCGCCAGGGCGCGGAAGTTCGGAGTGATTTCCTGGGCGGCTCCTCCCGTCAGTTTCGCCGCTTCTCCGGAACCAAAGATTGCCAGTCTCGGATCGCCATCGGCACGTCTTCCATCGCCTGATTTTTCTACATCTCCTAACACCTGATCGTAGGAGCGGTTTTCTTTGATGACATAAATGATGTGATTAATCGGCGACTTGCCGGCGAACAGCTTTGTAACCGGAGCGCCCAATAAACCGTTGTTCCGCATTACAGACTGGGTGTACTCCACCAGAGCGCGCTCATCCGGTTGCGCTACCACACTGATGTTCCCAACTACCAGTGAGACACTGTACTGTCCGCCTTCCTTCAAGTCGCGGCCAGTGCCGACGGGAAAGCGATCGTTCGGAGCATTAGGAGTGCGTCCTGAGTTGTTAACTACAACCGAAGAGTTTTCGACGCCAGTACCCTTGCCGTTACCGACAAAGATCGAGCCGCCCACAACGGCAACTGCTGAAGGGTATTGGCCAGTGGGAATAAATCCACGCACTGTGCTGCGCTCACCTTCAGCTCCACTCCTCTCGGGATCTGCTGCGCTTGTAGCCGGCGCATCAACTCCACCTGCAGTGCGCTTCGATAGTTGCACGACGGCGACTGAATCGCTGTGCGCGTTGGCAACATAGAGCGTTTTGCCATCGAGCGCGAGGCCTTCAGGACTGCTGCCCAGCAGCGCCTTTTCAGCCAGGCGAACGTTGATGCGCTCAATCTCTCTGTCCGTCGCCGTATCGATAACTGAGACGCTGTCGTCATCAGAATTGACAACCAGCAAACGCGTTCGCAGTTCGTTGAGCAGCATCGCGGTCGGATGACGCCCGACCTGGATATACGAAACGGGATTTGTCGTTCGAGCTGGATCCATTACAGCGATAGACTCATCGTTCCAACAGGAGACGTAAACCTTCGCAGTACCTCCGTGCCTGATCCCGGAGGGTTCCGCTTCCGGTAATGCCACTACTCCGTAAGGATATAGGAAGTGTGCTTGATTCGACGGCCGGCGCAAATCAATGCGCTCTAATTTTCGCGTACCGCGAAGATCGCTGATGACTCCGAGACTATCGCTGAGATTATTGGCAACGAAAAGAGTGTTACCGTCGGCGCTGATCGCGAGACCGGTCGGATACACCGGTGCATGATCGTCGTTGTACCGGGGTGAGGGCGCCAGAGTGGCAAAGCCGCCGATGTCGATCGAGGGCGCCTCCATCATCGTGTTGGGGCCGGGTGAAACGGGAGTAATTGGATTCTTAATTCCCGGCTGGAAGCGGAGCAGCCAAATCTTGTTCTCAAATCCGCCTGAGGCATAAAGAGCGTAGGAACCGTCGTCATCGGCAGTCGGGGAAAACACGAGCCCTACATTCACACTCTGCGGCGAGGGGAAAAAAACGTTCTGGATAACCACTGGCGCGGACGTGATATTGAGATCGATCACCGCCAGCGATTGCTGGCCTCGGTTGCCGGCTGCGTTGAACTGAAGTCCAAACCCACTGTTTACGGCAATGAGATAACGGCCTCGTCCATCTGGTCCCGTATGATCGGGACTCCTGACAAAACCGACCGGTAGCGAGCCCACCGCAACTTGCCGGGTGGCGGCATCAATCAAAAGCTTGCCTGCCGGCGTGATGCGGTGCCCTTCACTGGCCGGCTCTTCATCACTGCCGCGACTTGCCGAAAGCAAGCTCGTGTTTGGCGCAAGCAAGAGCGTTAGTGTCAGAAACAGCAGCGCAAGTATTCGCATAGTTTATTCGCTTTCGGATTCGAGCCGGTAGAGTAACTGATGTACGGAAAAATACAGGTTGCACACAGAGGGTACAAGCATCCATGCGATCAGTAAAAAACTTCGGCAGTTTCAGGTAACCCGCCGACTACGTCCATGACATCGCCGTGAATTCAGAAAAGGCACTGTTACTGCGACCCTCCGATGGCTGCAGTCGGCCTGCCTGACTGAACATATTTCACAATATTCACATGACCAAATAAGACTTTGCTTCCATGCGAAATCCATTTTCGGATAGCAGTTTCGCAGCCTGACTCTGTCCGGAAACCAGCAGCAGAACCTCTCGTCGCTGGCCCAGGACATCGAGAAAACTGCGTTGCTCCAGCTGGTCAGTGATCCATTTAAAGCGCAGCACATCCATATTGTTCTTCCCATAATAGGCCATGGCAAGCGGAATCGAATTTAATCCTTCAGCGATTGCCAGCGGTTTTTGTGGACCGGATGTTTGGCTATCAACGTAAAGCGCCATCTCTCTGTGCCGGTCTGGTTTTCCCCGCAACTGCCCTCGAGCAGTCAGCAAGCCGGCAGAGAACATGAACCCTATGATCGAGAGGCACGCATAAAGAAGATATATCCAGGCCGTATCAGCTCGCCGGGCCGCGATGAGCAGAAGATAACTGGATGAGATTGCGAGCAGCACCAACAGCGGATACATCCGTGCCTGTTGCGAAAAATAAATCTGTTCGGGTGAAAACGCCAGCAGCAGCGCGCTCAGTACTCCCACAGAGATTCCAGATAGTTCCCTTCCCAGAAAGCACAACATCATGACAGCCAGTGCACCAAAGAAGGCTGAGGGTAGCCGCAGTGCGAACTCGGTATTGCCAAACGATGCAATCCAGTAATGCATAAAATAAAAATAGGCCGGCAGGTGCACATTTCTCTTCAGCACAGCGGTGACCGGCCTGAGCCCCAAACCTGACTCAGACACAAGCACTCTCCTGTATTCGTCAGTGGAACTCGGCATAGTAATCGGAGCAGCCTTCGCTTCACGGCTGAGATAAACATACTGATGCCCCGTCGCGGCCGGAAGCGTGTAGAACTTTTCGCACTCCAGCGTTTGGGAGTCGAGTTTGTAGAGCCGGACAGACAAGCCCGTCACGAAAATCAGGGCTGCCAACAAAATTAGTCTGCTCTTCAAAATGATAGGCGCGGCCCGAAGTGTGAAATGGAATGCTCCTCTGCCACATACAGGACAGGGAAAGCAGTTGTCAAGAAAAAGGTACGGCACCGCAAAATTTGTTGACGTACATTCGAGCTCGAAGGTAGACTGCGTCCCTACAATCCATGAGCCCCGAGCCGGTTTGAGACGTCTTATCTGTGACCACTCGGTTATCGCTTACTCCCATTTAAGGATATCGCTCATTCCAGATAGGGCCCGAAGACAAGACCATGATTATTTCCTCGCTGCGAAAACTGTTCAAGTGTCGCTTTGCGTTTCCGGCGGTTTTATACCTGACCATTGGTTTGCTCACGAGCTGGGCAACGTGGACCGGGTATACTGCGAACCAATCTAAAGCAACCCCTCAACCTACAACGGCTTCACCGGCCAACCGGAAGGAGAATTCTTCGTCGCTGCATCTCGACAAAGGATATGGTCGACTCCCGCTAAGCTTTGAAGCAAACAAGGGCCAGTTTGATTCGTCCGCGAAATTCGTTGCTCGCGGCCCGGGATTCAACATCCTTCTAAATGCTGAGCAGGCAGTGCTCGCCCTGAGACGAAGCGGCAAAACATCGAGTACTGATGACCCTGCCTCGCCCGACTCTGATACACCGATAGGTGCTCAGCGTTTGCTCGCATTGCGCGGTCAAACCGCAGAGCCGGCCAACGGCGCCGGGAACCAGGCTTTGGTAACGATGCGCTTTGCGGGCGCGAATGCCGGCGCGAAAGGTCTTGAGGGAGTTGATGAACTCCCCGGCAAGGCAAATTATTTTCTCGGCAATGACTCTGCAAAATGGCTCACTGACATTCGTACTTATGAACGAGTTGCCTACCGCGAGATCTATCAGGGAGTCGACCTCGTGTTTTATGGAAGCCGCCAGCAGTTGGAATATGACCTGGTCGTAGCGCCCAACGCCGATCCTTCAGCGATCCAGCTCGTCTTCGATGGGGTTCAGGGAATCAAATCGGATCGCCAGGGCGGCCTGACCCTGGCTACGCCTGCTGGCGAACTGACGCAAGCGAAGCCTGTCATCTATCAGGATATTGACGGGCAACGAAAAACAATTAACGGAAGCTATGTTATCAAGCCGGGTAACAAGATCGGATTCAAGGTTTCGAAATACGACCGCGCGAGGCCACTCGTCATTGATCCCACCTTGAGTTACTTGTCGTTTGTAAACGGCAGCGGGCAGGGATTTGCACTCGCCGCAGATGCGTCGGGCAACACCTACATCACCGGATTTGTTTCTGATTCAAGTTTAGGAGTAACGCCGGGTGTGGTTCAGGCAACAAACGGCGGCTTGGACGATTGCTTTGTCACGAAGTTGAATCCGACTGGGACTGAGGTTGTTTTCACTACTTATTTGGGTGGCACCGCTTCTGATTACGGAAATAGTATCGCGGTTGATGCCGGCAATAATGTTTACGTGGGCGGATATACCGAATCGGGCTTCCCCACAACCGCCGGCGCCTACCAAACTATTTTTGCCGGCATTAGTGATGGTTTCGTAACTAAGCTCAACCCAACGGGAAGCGCCTTGATTTATTCGACCTACTTCGGCGGTAACGGAACCGAGGAGGTCGACACAGTGGTGCCCGAAGCAGGTACTGGAAATATTTTCATCTCCGGACTCACAGCCTCGGCAGATTTCAATACCACACCCGGCGCATTCCGCTCGGCTAACACAGGAGGCTTCGACGCTTTCGTTGGCAAGCTCAATGCGACCGGTTCCAACACCCTGTACCTCACGTATGCCGGCGGGAGCGGGTTCGAGTACCCCATATCGATGACTGCAGATCCAGCTGGCAATGTCTATCTTGTAGGTCAAACGACGTCGCTTGATTTCCCCACAGTTAATCCAGCGCAAGCTGCACTCGGCGGCCGTGCAAGAGGACCGTTCAAGAGTAACACTGGCGGCGCTTCCTACGCTCTGAGTAACAACGGTCTCCCGGTCACCTACGTCTATTGTTCTGCAATAAACCCAACGACCCCGAGCACTATTTACTTAGGCACTGATGGTGGAGTCTTCAAGTCTACTAACAGCGGTGGCTCGTGGAGTCCAACGGGACAGTTGCAGGTGCCAAGAGTGCACCAACTCACGCTTGTGCCTGGCGCGCCGAACATCATCTATGCGGGAACTGAAGCCGGTGTCTACCGCTCAACCGACGGCGGTGCGACCTGGCTAGCTCGCAACACGGGATTGATTAGCCCTGGACTTACGGCGGACGTCAGAGGAATAGCTATTCATCAATCAGCGCCGAACACGATATACATTGCCGGAACCACGGGCGTCTTTAAATCTACTGACGGTGGTGGCAGTTGGGTAGCAATAAATACCGGACTGGCCACGGACTTTATTAATGCGTTGACCAACGCAATCGTTATCGACCCGACGGCGGCAAACACTTTGTATGTTGCGCTCCCGTCAGCGCAACGGGTTTATAAGACTACCAATGGCGGGACCAGTTGGTCGGCCGCCGGCACCGGGATGCTGAGTTCTATGGTGCGGGCCCTAGCGATAAACCCACAATCCCCCAACACTCTCTACGCGGCTCAGGCAGCGGGCATTTCCAAAACAGTCAATGGCGGAACATCGTGGACCGCTGCGAACACCGGACTCAATCTGACTCTCAGTGATTCATCCGTGGTTGCAAACGCGGGCATGCACTTCGTTACAGTTGATCCGGTTACGCCGACTACAGTTTACGCGGGCGCTTCCTTGATTCTCCAAAACAATGGCGCCTTTTCCACAGCCACAGTGTTCAAGAGTTTAGATTCCGGAGGGACCTGGACGGCGCAAAGCAACGGCTTCGTTGTCCCTGCCAGCATAGCAACGATTGCGATTGATCCAGCCAATCCCGCAACGGTATATGCCGGTTCTTTGGGCGACAATGATTCATTTATTCTGAAACTAAATCCGGCGGGTACGACAGAACTGTTTGGGACCTACTTTGGTGGGAACCGGGGTGACTCCGGAACCAGCATAGCGGCAGATGCAACGCAAAATATCTACATAGCCGGCAATGCAGCCAGCGTAGATTTCCCAACCACCGGCGGAGCGTTTCAGACTGTTCTCAAAGGTAATACTGATTTGTTCGTGGCCAGGTTTAGCGCGGGCGGCGTTCTATCTTTCTCCACGCTGATCGGCGGGGTTGAAGCGGACAATACCGGCGGCGGCATTGCAGTTGATTCTTCCAACAATGTCTTTGTGACGGGCTCGACTTTTGCTCCCGACTTTCCCACAACCCCCGGAGCTTTCCAACGAACAATCGGCAACCCAGGCACTCGTGCTGCGGATATATTTATTACGAAAGTGAACGCGAGCGGCAGCTCTCTGGATTTCTCCAGCTATCTCGGCGGTGGCGGAAACGATTACGCCAATAATTTTCTGGGACAGCGCCTGGCGCTGGACGCCGCTGGAAACGTTTTTATAGTCGGTGTGACCGCCAGCACCAATTTCCCGTATTTTGATTGGGCTAACTGCTGTGGGAATTCCAGTACGCACACTTTCGTCGCCAAGATCAGCAGCGCCCTTCCCTCCTATAGCATCACGGGCCGTGTCACCAAAGCTGGAAATATTGCTGTTGCGGGAGTCTTCGTCCAGGCTCTTGATAGTCGGGGCAACTTTATCCGGGGTGGCCTTACGGATGCGCAGGGTTACTATGCGCTCATCAGCCTACCGGCCAACAGCTACACCGTGACGCCGCAGAGATATGATTTCAATAGCGCCCACTATATTTTTGCCCCGCCATCGCGGACTTTCTCAGTCTTGAATTCCGATCAGAGTGCAGATTTCACTGCCACTCAAGTCTATGACATCCAGGGCCAGATAACCCACTCTACTCTGGCGAACGTGCCGATCTTTGACGTCACGGTGACACTCAGCGGGACGTCAAGCGCTACAGCCATTTCGAACGCTGGAGGTGGTTTTGTATTTCGCGATCTGGTGGCGGGAAGTTACACGGTTACGCCCAGCAAGTCTGGTTTTACCTTCAACCCTGTCAACAGGTCTTATGCGGCCCTGAGTGCCGACCAGTTTGCTACTTTCACGACTGCGTCGGGATCTTTCTTTACCATTAGTGGCCGTGCCGCCGACGGGAACAATGCAGCAATCAGTAACGCCACGGTGGCGTTGCAGGTAAGGCCGCAAATCGGATCACGACCGCTGTCAGCGCAGACAGATGCAAGCGGAAACTATTCGTTTGCAAATCTGCAGGCTGGCGGTAACTACACACTGCTGGCCGCGAAGCCACTCGTAAGTTTTGTGCCGCTGACTCAAACCTTCAACAATCTGGCTGGCAATCAGACTCTGAATTTTACAGGCACTGCACCTACCGGGCTGATCGGCAAACTCTCGCTTCTCAAGGATGTGGGAGCTCAAACCGATCTTGCTACGCTGAATGCAGACGGCAGTAACGAGACGTCACTCCTGACCATCCTGAATTGCGGCGATGGTGGACCCTCATGGTCTCCCAACGGCGCCAAAATCGCATTTTCACAATGTGGCAACACAGGCACTGAAGATCTCTTCGTAGTCAATGCCGACGGCACAGGTCTCACCGTACTCTCGAATCAACCGGACAGCGAAGGTTTCCCCAGCTGGTCTCCGGACGGGACCAGACTCACCTATACAGCTGGTGATTGCAGCGGCACCGATGTACTGGTGCCCGAAGTATTTGCCATCAATGCGAATGGCTCGCTGAGAACTAATCTGACTAACAACAATGTGGTGGACGGCCTTTCAGACTGGTCCCCCAATGCATCAACCATCGTTTTTGCCCGGGGCCCAAACGCGAGTTGCAGCAGCTCCGACACTGATACCGATCTTTATGTCGTCGACGCAATCGGTGGAAATGAAAGACGATTGACAACCACGCCTGAAGTAGAGGAGCTTCCTGCCTATTCACCTGATGGCTCGAAGATCGCATACACGCGTTCGTTTCAGAACTTAGCTAACAACACCTTCAGCCGGACCATCTTCGTGATGAATGCGGACGGCACAGGTCAGACGCAAATCACTTCCGATATAATTGATGCCGGCCGGCCAACCTGGTCGCCCGACGGTACCAAACTGGCCTTTGATGGATTCCTGATCGGAGCCAACAGTCCGACGCAAATCTATGCCGTAAATGCCGACGGTACGGGCCTGGTCCAAATTACCAGCGACGCATCCATTCGCAGAACCGTTCCATCCTGGCAACACTACAGTATCAGTGGTCGCGTGACCGGAAACACTACCGGCGTTCCGATCACCATGACACTGGCGGGAACATTAACCCGGGTCACCCAGACGGACTCCGCCGGTAATTATGTTTTTGGTAACTTGACCCCAGGTGGGAATTATTCGGTGACGCCGATCAGCAATGCCTTCGGCTTCAATCCAGGCAAGGCTGACGTAAATAACCTAATCGGAAACCAGGTAGCGAACTTTGTGGTGCTCCCCGCTGTGATTCCGGCGCCTACACCGCCATTGACTGACGACTTTGCCGGAGCTCAACGCGACCCCACCAAATGGAATCTGGGAACGCAGACTCAGCCACTCGGCGCATTTGATCCGCAGATTCCAGTGGTGCAGCAAAATGGCCGGTTGGTCGTGACGCCGCGCTCCCAGACGAACGGGTTACATTACAACGGCTATGTGTCACTGAATTCATTTGATTTCAATAACTCAAAAGCCACGGTTGAAGTGGTTCAGCCAGCAGCCAATGGCGCGGAAACCATTTTTGCCATCGGTAGCGATTTGGACAACTTCTCACGCTTCGTGGTGCGCGCCGGGGCTACGGGCGCGAGTCCGCAAAAGGGGCGCCGGCCGGTAGATGTTGGCGGACAACAATTAATATTTCAGGTCCGCATTAGCGGACAACTGACGTCGTTGAGCATTCCTTACGATTCGGACTTACACCGTTTCATGCGCTTTCGCCACGAGCCTCCGACAAATTCAATTCTTTTTGAAACCAGTTCCAATAATATCGACTTCACCGTGCGCCACCGGGTCGTCCTGCAGAAGTCGGTTTCAGCGCTGACTGCCGAGCTTAGCGCAGGCACGACCAGTCCCACCGATTCAGCGCAGGCGATCTTTGATAACTTTGGCCTGGTTACCAACACTGTCCAGTTTTCCGTGAGCGGGTATACCGTGAACGAAAGCGAGGGCCGGGCCGTAATCACCGTTGCCAGAAGCGGGGATCTTTCCGGGACCGCCAGCGTGGACTACTCGACGTTTGACGAGACTGCCCGGCAACGTAACCGCTATATACCCGCTGTAGGTACTCTCTCATTCGCAGCCGGACAAAGCACTCGTACCTTCAGCGTGCTGGTCGAAGATAATTTACTGGTCGAAGGTACGCAGACAATTGAGTTGCGCCTCCTCGATTCATCAGGAGCCGGTCTCAACAGCCCCGGCCGGGCCATTCTCACGGTCGAGGATAATGACAGTCTGCCGATCACAACCAATCCACTCGACAATGTCCAGTTCTTTGTGCGGCAAAACTATTATGATTTCCTGAGCCGTAACCCGGATCCAGGCGGGCTAGATTATTGGACCAGCCAGTTTACCCCGTGCGGTTCTGATCAGATCTGTATTAACAACAAGCGCCTGGACGTTTCCAATGCCTTTTATTTCGAGTTGGAGTTTCAACAGACCGGAAGCTACGTCTATCGGCTCTACCGCGCTGTGTATGGGAACAATCAGCCATTCCCGAATCCAGATACCAACTTCCCCAATGAAAACAAAAAGCTGTTGAGTTACAACAGCTTCGTCAATGACCGGGCGCGCGTGGTTGGCGGACCGGACCTGGCACAGTCGCAACTGGCCCTGGCCAATTCTTTTATCAATCGGCGTGAGTTTCTCGCTACCTATCCGCTCAGTCTGGATGGGCCGGGCTTTGTCGATGCGGTACTCAGCAGGATTAGAACGGACATTGGGGTCGATTTGACTTCGCAGCGCGCCGGACTCATCGCGCTCTTCAATTCAGGCGGCCGGGGCGCGGTTATCTATCGACTCGCGGACGATAATGCTGCCAACCCTATCAATAACCGGCCATTCATCGACGCGGAATACAACCGCGCGTTTGTAACTACACAATACTTTGGCTACCTGCGCCGCAATCCGGATCTCGGGGGTTTTCTCTTCTGGTTGGGACAAGTAAACGGCGGCGCGCTCCGTGATGTTGAGAAGCAGCATGCAATGGTCTGTTCGTTTGTGACGTCCACCGAGTACCAAAATCGATTCAGTCTCACAGTAACCCACAATAATGGTGAGTGTCCGCACTGACGCTCGGAGGTCGTTTGTAGCTGAACTCTCTGGACCAGACCTGCTGGCGGACTTTGACGGTTCAGCAATCGCGAGGCGCAGCAGGCGCCCTCGAAGTTCTTCACTTAATTGTATCGATTGAAAAACGAGGTCGCTCATGAGTTGCCATCTTCATAAGTCAGGGAAACTGCAGCTGACTCTTATGCTCGCACTCTTCTTGCTAGCTGCTCTCACGGCTGCGGCGCAAGACACGGTGACCGGCGCTTTTGAAGGGATTGTCAGTGATAGCCAGACAGGGGCGCCGCTCAAAGGCGCGACAGTACAAATCATTAATGAGCAGTCAGGCATCACTGCCAACTTGTCAACAGACTATCGCGGCCGCTTTTTTCAGGGATTGCTGCAACCGGGGACCTATCGCGTACGCGTGGCCCTGCCAGGTTACCAAACGCGCGAGGTTCTGCAGCGCCTGAAAATTACCTACACCGGTGAAGTAGTTCCTGTCCCCGTGTCGCTCGATCCTTTGCCGGCTGCGGTCACCCCTGGAGCGACGCCCACTCCGTTGCCCACGCTCACCACCGAAGACACAGATATTCGCAGCAGCATGATTCGCACCGACGGACGACGCGGCGGATCTTTCAGCGACGACGAGATACAGGGTCTGCCACTTGGCGCCTCGACTCTGACACGCACCTTTGACGAACTGGCGTTGCTCCTGCCGGGCGTGGCGCCGCCGCCGCAAACATTGGGCAGTGTGGCCGGCCCTGGCGTTGGCGCCGGGGTTGGCTCTGCCGGGCAATTCAGCGTTAATGGTTTGCGTTCAAGAGCTAATAACTTCACTGTCGACGGCTCTGACAATAATGATGAAGACATAGGCGTCCGCCGGCAGGGATTCGTCGCGCTCGTACCCCAGCCAATCGAATCAATTCAGGAGTACCAGGTCATCACCGCCCTGGCGCCGGCACAGTTTGGCCGCAACATCGGCGCCCAGGTAAATGCTGTCTCGCGCTCAGGTGGAAACCAAACCCACGGCGCCGGCTATGGTTTTATTAATGCGAGTCAACTTAACGCGCGTAACTTCTTTGATACTGCCAACGGCAATGCAGTTCTGCCACTGCGTAGCGCCAGTGGACAGTCGGTGATGCTGGATGGACGCCCACTTTCCGTTACCAATCAAAGCAATGGCAAAGACTCATTCACCCTTGGTCAGGGTGGGTTTGTGCTGGGCGGACCACTCGCGCCCGATCGCATGTTTTATTTCTTCTCTGGCGAAGGCCAGGTAATTAATGCCAACAAAGAACAGAGCTTTGCCGTCCCGACGATAGAACAACGCGGCGCCTTCGGCACTGGAGCTTCGGCTATCTTCCGCGATCCGCTGGGCCACCGGGACGCTGCAGGCAACCTGATCGATCAGGTGTTCGCGTACCCAACCACCGCTCGCGGCGATGCCGTCTTTAGCTTTTTCCCGTTTCCAAACAATCCGAACGGAGTCTTCGGCGCTAACACGCTGACACAGAGTCTGCCGGCCAGCGCTCAGGGTCAGGGATTTTCCGGCAAGGTCGACGGCAACTTCAAAGTTCGCCAAAGACCTCAGAGTGTCACCGCGCGTTATAACTTTACTGATGACTGGCGCGACATTCCCTCTGTCGGCGGCGCAATCTTTTCTTCGATCCGCTCGAATGTCAGGACGCAGAACTTTTCTTTTTTCCTTAACAGCAAAGTCAGCGGTCCGGCCTCCGCCAATTACGTCTTTAATCAAGTGCGCTTGTCGTACGGCCGCACGCGCCTGAATTTTGAAGAGCTCCGCGATCGTTCTTTCATGCGCCCCAGTGACGGTTTGCCGAATACACCATTTCTCCTGAATGCTCCGCTATTTTTGAACTCAACCCTGCCGCGCGCAATTACAAATATTGATTTTGGCCCAAACCTCGGACCGGTTTTTTACACGACGGATCCGACAGCACCGCGCACCGAAGCGGCCCTGGGAGTGGTTGGTCAAATCAATGTCGCCGGCTTCAGCCCCATCGGTGTCGATGTTTTTAACTTCCCACAAAAGCGAGTCAACAATACTTACCAGGCCGCCGATACTCTGACTTACCGCCGGCGCAGTCACAGCTTTACCTTCGGCGTTGATACGCGGCGCAGTGAATTGAACAGTGAGCTACCGCGCAACGCCGGTCCGTTAATTACTTTCAACGGTGCGCCTGAGATAGCTTTGTCGTCGACGGGAACCTTTTCCTACACGAATCGGTTTATCCGGCCTGAGACTTTTGCGGCAGCTTCTGCCGCCAGCGGTTTTTCCCAGACATTAGCTACCGGCGGAGAGTCAGCTATTGGTTTGCGTTTCTATCAACTTGATTTCTTCGGCAGTGACGATTGGCGCGTGAGTGACAAGCTGTCGCTGTCGCTGGGGCTGCGTTACGAATACAACACGCCTCCCAGGGAAGTAAATAATCGCATAGAACGGACGTTCGCCGATCCGGCGCTGAGCCTGGCGCCCGGCCTGCTCCAGTTCATCGCAGGCCGCAGCGGGATCTATGATCCTGATCGAAATAACTTTGCTCCGCGGCTTGGGCTTGCTTACTCACCTAACTGGTTCGGTCGCGACAGGACTACGGTAATTCGCGCCGGCTATGGAATTTTCTACGATCAAATCCTCGGCGCGGTAGTAAGCCAATCGCGCAACGTCTATCCAACTTTTCTCACCATCGACCTTGCGGGCGGATTTGCCAACCTGCGTTTTGTTCCGGGAAATAGCCGCTTCGGAGATTCTTGCCAGCTCGCGAATCGCTGTCCCTATGATCTAATCAACCCCCAGGTTGCCACGCTCTTTGGAACGAGGCTCGTTCTACCGGGAACACTTAACACGCTGAATCCGGCAATCAGCTTTGCACAAATTGCGAGCATCGTGAATCTGGTGGGCGGCGGTCCCGTGCCCGCCTTGAGTGGCTTTGGTGTGACGCTGCCTGCTCGAAATCTTGATATGCCAATGGCGCATCAATACAGCGCCACCTGGGACCAGCAACTGGGCCGGAACTTTGTGCTTTCGATCGGTTACGTGGGCACGCAGGGACGAAAGCTGCTGCGCTTTACTACCCCCAACCTCGGCCGCAATGCTTTGCTCACTCCGCTGGCCTTTAGCACGTTGCTTAGTGCTGAACCCAACTTCTTTGGATTAGCTTTGCCACCGGGCGCGCGCATCAGTGCTTCCGGAAACATCACCGGCGGCCGTCCGCAAAACACCGTCGGGGCTGTGACTCAATTTGAAACCAGCGCGAGTTCCCGCTACGACGCCCTGCAGGTACAGGCTCGGGGTCGTTTGAGTCAGGGCCTGCAGTATCAGATCAGTTACACCTTCTCAAAGACAACCGATGACGTCTCTGACGTGTTTGATTTGGCAGGCGCGTCGGCCCTGCCACAGAACAGTCTCACCCTTTCCGGCGAACGTGGACCGGCCAGCTTCGACGCCCGTCACCGTCTGGCCTACAGTTTCATGTATGACTTCCGCGAGTTGTCCAAGCGCAACAGCTTTTCACATACCTTGTTTCATGGTTTACAGGTGAGCGGGACTGGTCAGTTTCAAACGGGCCAGCCCTTTACCGTCAACAGCATCTTTGACGTTAACCTGGATGGGAACCTCACTGATCGCCTCAACAACACCAGCGGTCTGGAGGTGACAGGAAATCGGGCTCAACCGCTGAGGCTGACAAGCACCAACACTTTCAGCATGCTGGCTCCGGTGGGGCAGGACGGTCGCATCGGCCGCAATACATTTCGCGCGGGAAATCTTCTAGAGCTCGATCTTTCAATCAGCAAATCAATATTGCTTAACGCCGGGCGAAAGTTTGCCGTGCGTGCGGACCTCTTCAACTTTATCAACCGCACGAACTATGGTATCCCGGTGCGCTTGCTGGAATCTCCCGGCTTTGGACGGGCTACAGACACGGTGACGCCCGGTCGCCGCATTCAGTTCGCTCTGAAATATTCATTCTGAGCCGGCCGTGTCCTCCTGGTTCACGGTCCGAACGACAGCGAGTTTAGTCCGTTTGAGGTATCAGCAACCCTTCTCTGCACTGTCCCCCGCCGCAGCATTGGGCTGCGATAGAGATCTGAAGCAGCTGGACTGAAATACTTCCTGCCATCTAAGCATTATGGTTGAAATTCAAATTGTGCGTTTCCCTTCTTCTTGCCATGTCCAACGGGGGAACTGAACTCAATCGCTTCTACGGTTCCATATCAAGTGCTCACAGGAGGCCTCCCATGCCCACTCTCGCTCGTCGCTTCGCCTGGTACACTACGTCTGTCCTATCCCTAACCCGCCTGCTTCCAGCCGTCACTCTGCTCCTGTTGTTCGCGGCGGGCAACTCTTCAGCACAGACTCTGAAGGCCGATTATCAGTTTCAAAACACCCGAGCGAGTTCAGTTGGATCGTCAAGCCTGACGGACACGGGCGTAAATACTTTTCAGAGCGACATCGTTGACGGCGCATCGCGTACTACACTGCGCTTCCCTTTCAATAATGGTCTAAGGCTATCGTCGGCTACAGGACAAATACCCGCCAACAGCTACACGATTGTGATGTTGTTCAAGGTCGACAGCGTCGCCGGCTTTGTGCGCCTTGTTGATTTCAAGAACCGCACGAGTGATAACGGCCTCTACATCGACAATGGACACTTGGAGAACTGCACTTCATGCACGAACTTCAGCGCCAATACTTACGTGCAGGTTGTTTACACCCGCACCAGCGGGGGAACGTTCACGGGATATCTCAATGGGGTACAACAGGGACAGGGTCCCGACGCAGGCAACGATCTGGTAATCGACGGCAGTAACATTCTGAATTTCTTTCAGGATGATCTCGCTGCGGGTAACGAAGCTTCAGCAGGCAGCGTGGCCCGCATTCGCCTTTACGATGCTCCAATGACTGGAGCCCAGGTAGCAGCGCTTGATCGTGCGGGCCCGTTGAACTTTGTAGTCACAAATACCAGTGACAGTGGAGCAGGCTCACTTAGACAGGCGATTCTGAATGCGAATGCAAATGTCGGCACGGACACGATCTCTTTCAATATTCCTGGCTCCGGAGTTCAGACCATCACTCCGTTATCTGCGTTACCGGCTTTAACCGGTCCAACCATCATCGACGGAACAACTCAACCCGGATTTGCGGGCACGCCGCTGATTGAATTAAACGGCACTTCATCGGGAAGCGCTTCAGGGCTTTCTATCACGGGCGGTAGTAGCACTGTGCGTGGGCTGGTGATTAATCGTTTCAGTCAGGACGGCATCAGTCTGGCCACGGCAGGCAGCAATACTATCCAGGGCAATTACATCGGCACTGACCCAACTGGGGCCGCCGATCTGGGCAACACGTCCAGCGGTGTCAGAATCAACCCCGGATCGAGTAGCAACACGATCGGCGGGACTACTCTCGCTGATCGCAACATCATTTCCGGAAACGGCACGAATGGCGTCCTCATCAACGCCGGCAATGCTAACAGCAACATTATCCGCGGAAATTATATCGGCACGGATGTAACCGGCACGCAATCTGTTCCCAACCGCTTCGGGGGGGTAAACATCATCGGCCCCAGCATCGCCAACACTATCGGTGGCACCATCGCGGGATCTCGCAATGTCATATCGGGCAACATTGGTTTTGGAATCCTGATCCAGGTTGCGTCCGCGACCAATAATACAGTCCAGGGGAATTTCATTGGCGTAAACGCAAGCGGAACGGGCGCTCTCCTGAATACGGGCAGCACCGGCGGCGGCGTCTACCTAAGCGCCGCTGTCAACAACACCATTGGTGGAACAACAGTAGCGGCGCGAAACATAATCTCCGGAAACGCATCATCCGGAGTGCAGATTCAAAGCAGTGCCACCGGTAATCTGGTCCAGGGAAACTACATCGGCACGGACGTTAACGGAACGAACGCAGTACCGAATCTCGGTACGGCCGGTGTGTACATTCGCACCTCCGCCTTCAGTAACACCGTCGGCGGATTAGCTGCCGGCAGCGGCAATCTGATCCAGTTTAATGCAAACGCGGGTGTGAGAATTCAGGATAGCGCCATCCGCAACGCCGTGCTCGGGAACACGATCTCTAATAACGGTCTTCTGGGAATCAATCTTCAGGGAGGCGGCAATAATAATTTCGAGATGGGACTTAGTTCTGCCCTGGCAAGCAGCAGCGGCGGAACCACCAACATACAAGGCGTATTCTCTGCAGCAGCTAGCACTACCTATAACGTCCAATATTTTTCAAATACAGCATGTGATCAAAGTGGCTTTGGCGAGGGTCAAACGCTGATTGGATCAGCCAATCTAACAACTACGGCAGGTGGCACTGCGAACATCAATCAATCTTTCGGAGTGACTGTGCCGACCGGGCAGTTCATAACTCTGACAGCCACCGATCCACAAAACAACACTTCGCGCTTCTCTCGCTGCCTGCAGGTTAACGGCACAGTCTTAATCTCAGGCACCGTAAAGAACAGCAGCAATGTCGCCATACCCGGCGTCACGATGACTCTCTCCGGAGCTCAAACCGGGTTCATTACTACCGATGCAAATGGCGCTTATTCATTTCGCGTAACACCAGGCACTTATTCAGTGGCGCCTTCAAAGATCAATCTGATCTTTTCCCCGCAGAGCACGACCCTCAATACAAGCAGCACCGCTAATTTCACGGCGACTACCATGCCCGGTCAAGCGGGCAAAATTGTTTTCGTGAGTCTTCGAAATACGGGCTCCGGCGAAATTTATACGATGAATGCCGACGGCAGCGGCCAGACCAGGCTGACAAATGATACGGCATTTGATCGGGACCCCACCTGGTCTCCAAACGGTTCAAAGATCGCCTGGGAAAGTGATCGCACGGGTAACCTTGAAATCTTTTCGATGAATGCAGATGGGAGTGGCGCAACAAACCTTACGAACAACAATGCGCTTGACGATAGCGCCTCGTGGTCTCCAGACGGGACGAAGATCGCTTTTGCCAGCGAACGAGACGGCAACGCGGAAATTTATGTAATGAACGCAGACGGATCAAATCAGGCTCGGTTCACGAACGATCCGGGAACCGATGAAGCCCCAGCCTGGTCGCCTGACGGAACCAAAATAGCTTTTTCATCCACCAGAGATGGCAATATCGAGATTTATGTGATGAACGCCGATGGCTCGGGCCAGTCTCGAGTGACCAATAATCCGGCAATTGATGACGGACCAGCATGGTCACCTGACGGCAGCAAAATCGCGTTTCATACAAATCGTGATGGGAATTTTGAGATCTATTCGATCAGTTCATCGGGGGCCAATCCGACTCGCCTTACCAATGATCCGGCAGGAGATTCCTTTCCATCTTTCTCACCTGATGGCAGCCAGATCACTTTCAACTCCACTCGATCGCCACAAGGTGATAGCGAGATTTACGTGATGTATGCGAATGGCACCTCACAAACTAACATCTCGAACTTTCCACTTTTCAGTGAGACTCAGCCGACCTGGCAAACACAGTCTGCTGTGCCTGCCAGTTTCAGCATTACCGGCCGCGTCTTGAACGTTTTGGGAAACCCCGTCGCTAATATCTTTGTGGGCCTCAGTGGCGGTGGAACATTCGGAACGATCACAGACGAGAGCGGTTTGTATTCGTTCACAAATCTAACTGCAAATGGAAATTACGTCGTTACTCCAAGCAGTACTGACTACTCCTTCAGTCCCGGCAATTACACTTTTAACAACCTGACCGCAAATCGAATTGGAAATTTTGTCGCGAGTCAAAGCGTGGTCGGTATCAGCGGGACCGTCGTCGACGGCAGTGATATCCCGCTGAACAACGTGACTGTGTCACTCACTAAAAATGGTATCTCAGCCGGTTCTATGCAAACGGATGTGCTGGGCAATTATAGCTTCAGTAATCTTGAGGCAGGTGCAAACTACGTAGTTACGCCGGCAGGAAGCTTCACTCCATCAAGTCAGACTCTGAATAGTCTGACCACCAACGCGACCAGTAACTTCAAGCAAACGGCGAGTATTGCGCCACAATGCAGCACGTCCAGCTTTGGCAGAACAGATTATCCCGTTGGAACACAGCCCTTCGCCACGGTTCCCGGTGATTTTAATGGCGACGGAAAGATAGATTTAGCCTCCGGCAATCTCACTTCTGCGGACGTCTCGATCTCGCTGGGCAATGGCGATGGCACCTTCGGCGCGGCTACTAATTTTCCAGCGGGCGGAGGAGCCTATTCGCTCGCCGTGGCGGACTTGAATAATGACGGGAAGCTCGATCTGGTGACCGTCAGCAACAGCGCAAATAATGTTTCCATCTTGTTGGGTACAGGGACCGGCACTTTTGGCGCGCCCACAAGTTTTACCGGGGTGAACTCACCTCGATCAGTGGTGGTTCGGGACTTCAACTCCGATGGCAAACCTGATTTGGCGGTGGCCAATTTCCCCGGCAACAACATTTCCATATTTCTCGGAGACGGGTTAGGAGGCATGGGTGCTGCCACTACCTTCGCTGCGGGCACGAGTGCTACTTCAGTTACTGCCGGAGATTTCAACGGTGATGGGAAACTGGATTTGGCCACAGCTAACTTTGGCTCAGGGAATGTAAGCATACTAATTGGAAACGGCGCCGGCAGCTTTAGCGCGCCTATTAACCTCGTGGCCGGCACCGGCCCATTCTTTGTGCGCGCCGGGGATTTCAATGGCGATGGAAAACTCGATCTTGCGGTTCCCAACGTAACCTCAAATAACGTCTCGGTTTTCCTGGGTGCGGGCAACGGCTCCTTCTCTGCCGCCACCAATTTCGCGGTGGGTGCTGGTCCAACTTCCGTTGTGATTGGTGACTTCAATGGGGACGGCAAGAGCGATCTGGCAACCACGAATAATACGGATGGCACCGTTTCGGTTCTGCTGGGAACTGGGAATGGTAGCTTTGGCGCAGCCACGAACACCACCGTGGGAAGCGGTCCGCGCGCGTCAGCAGCGGCAGATTTTAATGGCGATGGTAAGCTCGACCTCGCGGTGCCCAACCAGGGAACAAATAATGTATCCGTGTTATTGAACACCGCCGCGACTTGCAATACTCAAACTTCATTAACGATCTCGGGACGGGTTTCGAACACCGCTAATCAGGCTCTGGCTGACGTGGTCGTCACACTTTCCGGGCCCATTACGCGCGTGACGCAAAGCGACAGCAGCGGCAATTACTTGTTCGCGAATTTGGTTCCCGGTGGGAACTATTCCGTCACACTACAAAGCCCGTACTTTGTCTTCGCGCCGTCGCGGGCGGATTTCTTCAATCTCAGCAGTAGCCAGGTGGCGAACTTTATCGCGGCGCCCTTGGCTGTGCCAATGCCGACGCCGCCACTGAGTGATGA
The DNA here is from genome assembly GCA_038237475.1 of Pyrinomonadales bacterium. Classification (GTDB taxonomy): domain Bacteria; phylum Acidobacteriota; class Blastocatellia; order Pyrinomonadales; family Pyrinomonadaceae; genus JAOAPY01. Next base: position 576,670 of record JBBRYS010000002.1, read on the forward strand.
CTTCGCCAGCTCGACGCGCGATGCGACTAAGTGGAATCTGGGCACGCAGACGCAGCCCGCCGCCGCCATCGATCCGCAAGTGACCACCGCACAGATCAATGGCCAGTTGGTGATCACACCGCGCAGCCAGGTCACCGGCTTGCACTACAACGGCTACGTCTCAACCAGTTCTTTTGACCTGACCAACGGTAAAGCCAGTGTCGAAATCGTGCGCGCGGCCAGCGGTGGCGCGGATACGATCTTTGCGATCGGCTCTGACGCAAACAACTTCTATCGCTTCATGGTCCATACAGCCGGTGGTCCAACCAGCGCGCCGCTTATTTACCGTGGCCGCGACGGCCTGGAGCGTCCGCTGGACTCAACGACCTCTCAGTTGTTGTTGCAGGTAGTCATCGCAGGCCAGTTGACGACGCTGCCGCTTCCTTACGATCTGGTAGCGCATCATTTCATGCGTTTCCGTCATGAGTCGCCGATGGTTTCCCCGCCGTTTGGTGCGATTCTGTTCGAGGCCAGCCCGGACGATATCAACTACACGGTGTTGAATCGGACGTTGTTGCAGACGAGAGTCGTTAATCCGATGACCCTCGAATTGAGCGCGGGCACGGCTGGGCCGATGAATGCGGGCGCAGCGATATTTGACAACGTCAACCTGATCTTGAGCACCTTTCAGTTCAGCACCGGCAGCTACGCCGTTAACGAAGGTGATGGTTCCCTGCTCATAACCGTCACTCGCGCCGGTAGCTTGGCGGACGCCGCTGCGGTCGATTTCGCCACCGCGGATGGCACGGCACGGCAGAAGACCAAGTACACCAGTGCCGCGGGCACGCTCACCTTTGCGGCCGGCATCGCGAGCCGTACTTTCCGCGTGCTGCTGGTTGACAACCAGATTGCCGAAGGCGATCAGACAGTGAACCTTCTCTTAAGCAATCCGTTCGGCTCAGGCTTGAGCAACCCGGGCCGTGCCGTACTGACTATCAGCGACAATGACACGACCCTGGCGACCACCAACCAACTGGACGAGGCGCGGTACTTTGTGACGCAA